>NZ_CP063169.1:2965796-4448695 GCF_014960965.1 Ruania alkalisoli
GGGCCGGCACGAGCAGCTGTGGAGCGTGCTCGGCGCACGGGTGCGCCGCTACCCCTCCACCCTGGGTGAGGTCGCCGGCACCTCCTTCGCCGTGTGGGCCCCCAACGCCCGGGCGGTCCGGGTGGTGGGCGACTTCAACCGCTGGGACGGGCGTGGCGCGGCCATGCGGGTGCTCGGATCCTCGGGCGTGTGGGAACTGTTCCTCCCCGGCGTGGGCGCCGGGGACCGGTACAAGTTCGAGATCTGCCGCAGCGACGGCTCCTGGGAGATGAAGGCAGACCCGATGGCGCGAGCCACCGAGGTTCCGCCCGCGACGGCGTCGGTGGTGGAGGAGTCGACCTACAGCTGGGACGACCGGGACTGGATGCGCGCGCGGGCCGCGACCGATCCCCACACCGGGCCACTGAGCATCTACGAGGTGCACCTGGGATCCTGGCGGCAGGGACTCAGCTACCGCGACCTGGCCGAGCAGCTCGTGGAGTACGTGCAGTGGATGGGATTCACGCATGTGGAGCTGCTGCCCGTCGCCGAGCATCCGTTCGGCGGTTCCTGGGGCTATCAGGTCACGTCCTACTACGCCCCGACGTCGCGGTTCGGCAGCCCGGACGAGTTCCGGTACCTGGTCGACGCGCTCCACCAGGCTGGGATCGGCGTGATCGTGGACTGGGTTCCTGCACACTTCCCCAAGGACGCCTGGGCGCTGGCCCGGTTCGACGGGACCGCCCTGTATGAAGACCCGGATCCGCTGCGCGGTGAGCAGAAGGACTGGGGCACGTATGTGTTCAACTTCGGCCGCAACGAGGTGCGCAACTTCCTGGTGGCGAATGCGCTCTACTGGCTCACCGAGTTCCACGTGGATGGCCTCCGGGTGGATGCGGTGGCCTCGATGCTCTACCTCGACTACTCCCGCGAGGCCGGGCAGTGGCGGCCCAATGCCCGCGGCGGGCGGGAGAATCTGGAAGCCATTGCACTGCTGCAGGAGACCAATGCCACCGCCTACCGAGTGGCACCGGGGATCATGATGATCGCCGAGGAGTCCACCGCCTGGCCGGGGGTGACCACGCCGACCGAGTACGGCGGTCTCGGCTTCGGGCTGAAGTGGAACATGGGCTGGATGAACGACACCCTGCGCTATCTGGCGCAGGAGCCGATCAACCGCCGCTACCACCACGGCGAACTGACGTTCTCCCTCGTGTACGCATTCTCGGAGCAGTTCGTCCTGCCGCTCAGCCACGACGAGGTGGTGCACGGCAAGGGATCGTTGTGGGAGCGCATGCCGGGAGACCTGTGGGCCAAGCTCGCCGGCGTGCGCCTGCTGCTGGCCTACCAGTGGACCCACCCTGGTAAGAACTTGTTGTTCATGGGCGGGGAGTTCGCCCAGAACTGCGAATGGGCGGAGTCACGGTCGCTGGAGTGGGGGCTCAGCGACACCGCACCGCATGCCGGGGTGCGGGAGATGCTGCGCCGCCTGAACCACCTGTACACCGCGAGCCCGGCACTGTGGGCGGAGGACTTCTCCCATGAGGGCTTCGAGTGGATCGAGGCGAACGACGGCGATCACAATGTGCTCGCCTATCTGCGCAAGGGCCGCGGCGAGCAGCTCCTGGTGGTGGCGAACTTCGCCGGGACCACCCACGAGGATTACCGGGTCGCCGTGCCCTGCGGTGGGGAGTGGACCGAGGTGTTCACCACCGACCACAGCGACTTCGGCGGCAGCGGTGTCGTCAACGGCCAGGTCGTCGCCGAGGAGGTGCCGTGGCACGGCCGGGCGCAGTCGGTCCTGCTGCGAGTGCCGCCGATGGGCGTGACGGTGCTGCGCCCGGCTCAGTAGCGGGTGCGCTCAGTAGAGCGGTGCCGCTCAGTAGAGGGCGCGGGCAAGGTCCCGGCGGGCCTTGATCACCTCGGGCGAGTCCTCCGGGGCGAGCTGGAACAGTTCCACGAGGCGCTTCTGAACGGTCTGCCGATCCTCGCCCGCGGTCACCCTGATCACGCCGAGAAGTCGCGCGAATCCGTCGGCTAGGCGACCCGAGGCCACGTCGATGTCTGCGGCCGGCAGGTGGGCCGTGATGTCACCGGGGCCGGCCTGCTCGGCCGCGGCGAGCACGGCCTGCGGGTCCAGTCCGGTGATCCGGCGCAGCAGCTCCACCTGAGCCAGTCCGGCACTGGCCTCGGCATCACGTGGGTTCTGGTTCAGGGCGTCCTGAAACGCGGCGGCCGCGCCGTCCAGGTCGTCGCGCTCGATCGCGTCATAGGCGGCCTGGATGTGCGGCGGCAACGGCGGTTCCTCGGGTTCGCTCCCGTTCGCTGCCTCAGCGTCCTCACCAGCAGCGGCTTCGACCCGGCCGGTGACGCCGTTCTCGGCCGCGGCCTGCAGTACCTGGTCGAGGACTGCCCGGATCTGCTCCGCCGGATAGGAGCCCTGGAACAGCGGCAGGGGCTGCCCCTTGATGATGGCCACCACGGATGGGATCGATTGGACGCCGAAGACCTGCGCCACACGCGGGTTGGCGGCCACGTCGACGCGGGCGAGCAGGAACTTGCCTTGGTATTCGCCGGCGAGGGACTCCATGGTCGGGCCGAGCTCGAGACTGTTGCCCTCACCCACCTGCCACAGCATGACCACCACGGGAACAGTCATCGACTGCTGCACCACGTCGTTGAGCGTGGCCTCACTGACGTCCACGACCACACCGGCAGGGGTGTCTTCCGAGGGGGCGGGCGGCTTCGGGGCTGCGAGCGCCGACAGGTCGACGGCTCCGTGCAGATTGACCGGGGTGTCTGGCTGACTCATGCTCTCGATCCTAGTTCCGCTCGGCAGTGCCTGATCACTCGTCCTCGGTCTCGGACCGGGTGACCTCGGAGAGCACCTCTTCGGCCCCCAGCACTCGTACCTGCCCGTCCTCCCCCTCCGGAGGTACGTAGAGGGAGACCATCAGCTGGTAGTCGGCGTTGATGGACGTCCCGACGTCCGCGATCTCCCCGCCGTCGGCGTCGAGCATGCCGATCGTGCCTCCGACCGTGAGCTCAGAGCCCTCGACGGTCTTGGTGTAGGACTCGCGGGTGGTCAAAGCGCCCACCACGATGTATCCACCGTCGGCCGTGGCCAACGTGGAAATCTCCTGATCCGGGACGCTGGTGGAGTGCTCGAACTCGCCGGCTTCCTCGAACTCGGCTGCCTCCGTCGCTGCATCCTGTCGTTCGCCGACGAGTGTGCGGAAGACGTCGTCGGCGAAGTTCTCGGCGGCGTCGGCACCGGAGTTGCTCAGCACCTCCGCATAGGCGGCCATCGCACCCTCAGGCGAGTACAGATAGCCCTCGGCATCGTCGGCAACTGGCGCGCTGCCCTCTCCTGGGATCGCGGTCGCCGGCATCTCAACCGCCGGCAGCAGGCGTACCCAGCTGTGCATGACGTACTGACTACGGGGGCTCGCCTGCCGCAGCGTGAGCAGCAGCGGCCCGTTCGCTTCGTCCGGGATCTCGGTGATCACCATGACGGTCCGTGGCCAGGTATCGGTCAGGGCCACGATCTCGACGTCCGAGGCGACCGTCAGCGGCTGTGGTGTGTAGGGGTTCTCCGCGTCCGCGGTCTCAGCAGCCAGGGCGTACTCTGCGGCCCGCACGCTCAGGGCGGGGTCGTCCATCCGCGGCTCGAGTGACTCGGCGTCGCGGGCTTCGTCCGCCGCGGCGATCACGTCACCGAGATCGGTCAGCACACGCTCCAATCGAGGACCGTCCAGGACAGGAAGGGTCTCGGTCTGCTCAGGTGGGTCTGCTGGTTCAGGAACCTCGATGGCGCAGGCGCCGAGCAGGGTGCCGGCGGTGAGCAGGGCAGCGGCCCCGGTCAGCGCGCGGTTGGGTCGCCTCATGACCGCTCCTCCTCTGGGTCGGCCGGGTCTGCGTCGGCCTCGTCTGCCGGTTCCGGGGTGGTGGTCCCCAGACCCCAGGTCTGGCGCCACGACGCACCGGACGCCTGGGCATTCGTTTCGTCTGCGTGCATCTCGCCAGCAGGCTCAGCACGTTCCACCCGGTACTGCGAGCCCGCATGCTCCGAGGTGCCAGCAGCTCCGATGGTCGGCGCTCCCCAGGACGAGAGGTTGCGTAGCGAGTTCTCGCTCTCGTTCTCGTTCTCGGACTCGTTCTCGTTCTCGGTCACCTCCGGCACGTCTGAGCGTCGGCGGCGCCACCACTGACGGCGGATCGGGAGTTGACCCGTCTGCTCCTCTTCCGAGGTCGTCTCGGACAAGGCGTCGTCGGTGCCCTCAGGATGGTCGACATCATCGTCCGGAGCCTGCTCGCTCCCTCCCCCACGGACCCAGGCGTCGAGGTCTCCAGCACCATCGGCACCGGCAGCACGATCGGGTTCCTCAGATTCGGGTTCGTCGTCATGCTCAGCACCCGCGTCAGTATCGCCAGCAGCATCTCCACCACCGTGAGAACGCCGGGCTTCAGCACGCTCGGCTTCGCGCAACTGACGCCGCGTCAGCGTCGTGCCGTCCACCGCCGTCAGTGTGGTCGTGGTCGTCGACGTGGACTCCTCGTCATTGCTCTGGGCGCGTTCCCGGGCTCGCTTCTCCTCGCGTGCCATGAGCAGCAGGATCGTCAGCCACACCGCACCGATGAGGAAGAGCACCGAGCCGACGACGATGCCAGGGATCATCAGCGGGGTCGTGACCTCGCGGTCCCAGGTGAGAGACACGGCTGGAGCCGGTTCAGTACCGTCAGTGGCGACCAGCATCGTCCAGTCACCCTCAACCTGCGTCCACTCATAGGTCAGTTCACCGGTGCCGGTGAGTTCCTCGATCCACAGATCCGAGCCAGCCGGGTTGGGCACCGTGCTGGCTGCCTCCGCTTCCTCTTCTTCCTCGGTGGGCGACTCCGACTCCTCTGGGCTGGGCGACTCCGATTCCTCGGCATCCTCCGCATCATCGGTGGAGGGGCTCGTCGTCTCGTCCGTCGTCGATTCCTCGCTCGCGACATCGCCATCGGCATCGGCATCGGCATCGGCATCGGCAACACGCAACGTCTCCCAGCTCGTCAACCCCGTGATCTCCACGGCATCAGCATCATCGAGCCAGGCGTGGACCTCAGCGGTGCGGCCCATCACCAGCACCAGCGGGGTGTCCTCGTCGGGCCCGGTCACCGTGACTGTCACGTCGGGGTTGACGGTGGCCAGCACATGGGTCCGGGCGAGCACGACCGGCGCCTCGGGTTCCTGCGGAAGTGTGGCGGTCACCGTCTCGTCGGGCCGCCACACGGTACCCGAGGCGATCCCTGCTGCTGCCGTGCCCAGTCCGAGCACAATGAGCAGGATCGCGAAGATCCGTCCTAGCACGCGCGTTGTCGCCCTTCTGAAGGTGGAAGGCTGCCAGCCTCCCAGGGTACGTGACCCTTCTGTGATATTTCACGTCCTGGTGACCGGTCCCACATTCGACCGCTCTCACCAGCCGCTCGGCAGACGCAGTACGCTGGCCGGGAATCCATGCTCGAGCCTGGCAGGAGTATCCGTGGCAGACGACACCTCGTCCTTTCCCGTCGTGATGCGCGGGTACGACCGCGCTCAGGTCGACCAGCACATCCACTCCCTGGAGCGTAAGCTCAGCGATTCCGAGCGCAAGCTCACCGAGGCACGTGCCCAGGTGGAATCGCTCGACAGTTCCGTGATGCAGGTCTCGGGGGAGCTCGCCGACGCTCAGGCACAGCTGCGTGAGGCGGAGAAGCCGAGCTATGCGGGCCTGGGTGCCCGGATCGAGCAGTTACTGCGTTCTGCCGAGGAGCAGTCGAGCGATGTTGTCACGCAGGCGGACCAGCAGGCCAAGGAACTGCTCGAGCGCGCCCAGGCCAGCGCCGATCAGCTCACCGAGCAGGCCGAGAACGAGTCAGCTGAGCGACTCTCCATCGCGCGGCGCGATGCCGAGAGCGCGATCGAACGTGCGACCTCCAAGGCTGAGGGCATCCTGCTCTCCGCCCAGCGGAACGCCGAAGAGCTCGTCAGCTCCGCCGAGCGTGAGGCGGCCCGCATCGCGAGTGTGACAACCACCGAGCAGAGCGAGCGCAAGGCGAGCCTTGAACGTGAGCTGGGCACCCTGCGCGCCACGGTCGAACAGGAAGTCGCCGAGCTGAAGGTGAGTTCCGAACGGGCGGCTCGCGAGCTGCGCTCAACGAGCGAGACCGAGGCAACCGAGCTGCGCGAGAAGGCCAAGGCGGAAGCGCAGGCACTGCGCGAGGATGCCGAGCGCACTGCGTCCACGACGATCGCCTCAGCAGAAGAACAGGCGGGCGAGATCTTGCGGACGGCGAACGCCGATGCGGAGGAGATCCGCCGCTCTGTCGCCCAGATGCGCGAAGAGGCCGAACTGGAGGTCGCTGCCCGCCGCGCTGCCTCCGAGGAATCCGACGCCCAGATGCATGCCCAGGCCAAGGCGGACACCGATGCCATGGTTGCCGACGCGCAGGCACACGCCCAGGAGGCGGAGTCTCGTGTAGCCGAGGCACTCGCGAAGGCCGAGGAACTGCGTTCGGGAGCCGAGTCGCAGGCCGAGCAGATCCTCGACGACGCCCGCTCCAGCGCGGAGCGCCTCCTGCAGGGGGCGCGCGAGAACGCGGACCGGTTGCGCGCCGATACCACCGCTCAGACGGACCGCGAGCGCCGCAATGCTCAGCGCCACGTGGATGACCTGAACCGCCAGCGCGAGTCGATCACTGGGTATCTCGACGAGTTGCGAGCACTCCTCGGGTCAGGACAGGTCGCCCAGGCAGCGGAGCTGGCAGCAAGCGACGGCTCTGAGGACACCGAGGACACCGAGGACACCGAGGACACCGAGGACACCGAGGACGAAACCACCGAGCCTGCGGCGCACGATGGTGACGAGCCCGATGGTGCGCCCGAGCCCGCCGACGAAGACGAAGACGAGACGCAGGTCATCGATCCCGTACGGAACTAGGCGCGATCGCCCGAGAGGTCGCGCGATCTCAGCGCACCATCCGGATAATCGGGAGCGCACCCCAGGGTTCGACCTGCTGTTCGGCGCCGTCAGCCTCGAACCCGTGCTTGCGGTAGAAGGCGACCGCACGAGCGTTATCCCGGGCCACCCAGAGCATGCAGGGAGCATCGCCGACGGCGAGCTCGAGCAGGTGAGCACCGGTCCCTCGGCCGTACTCGCTCGCGAGAACGTAGAGCTCGCTCAGCTGCAACGAGCGCACCTGCTGCACTCCCGCAGCCTCCGCACGCGCCAACCCCACGGGCGTGCCGTCCCGGTGCGCGAGCCAGACGGTCATTCCACCCTCGTCGGTCAGGACCTGCTCCCACCGGGCCAGGCCGGTTCGCTCGCGCTCCTCGAGCACCTCCGGCGGCACCAGATCCGCATACACCTCGCGCCAGGTGGCACAGTGCAGCTGGTGCAGGGCAGCGGCATCGCCGGCGTGAGCGGCACGGATCCGAGCGGACGTCATCAGCACACTCTACGAGTCCCAGACCGCACGTTCGCGCCCATTAGGCTGGGTCGATGAGCACCGAGCAGGACTGGGCACGCCAGCGCAGGGAGGCGGCGGCCGAGCACGAGCGACGTCTGGTCGCCCGCCAGGCGTCCGAGAACGCGCGGGCCCAGCGGCTGCTCGATCAGTTCGTCCGTGCCGCGGAGCAGGCGGGCCTGCCCGCCCACCGGCTCGAGGTCCAGGGCTACGGTGGCCGCGGGAGCGCACGCACGCCGCGACGCGGCTGGTACCTGCGGGTGGACCGCACGGCCGCCGTCGGGACGGACGGTTCCTTCTACGTGCTTACCGCACCACTGAGCCTGTGGGACCGGCTGCGTGGAGTGGAGCCGGAGGCCAAGCCGCCCCCGCTGGTTCTCGGCGCCGGTGGCAAGGACGGCGACTCGATCGACCTGCGTGACGCCCTCGATCGGCTGCTACCCGGGTGGGCTAACGACCAGGACCAGCCCCACGAGAGCGCCCCTGGATCGTGAGGACCAGGCGGCTCGTCGTCCGTCCGGTCACGTAGACGCGCGGACCGGTCAGAGCATCAGTGCCCCCGAGGAAGGTGTATGCCTCCCCCGGATGGTAGGCAGGTGGACGATCCGCACCGGTTCCGTTACCCGGGCCGACCACGATCTCGTCGGCGCCGACCCGGTAGGTCGCCACACCCTCGACGAGCTCGACCACCCCACCTCCGAGATCGCGGCCCCCAGTGAGCTGCCCACCGGGGCGGAATGCCAGCTCCACGGCATAGGGCACGTCGGCACCGGTGAAGTCCACCTCGAGGCGCACACCGTCCGCCTCGGGCCGCACGCGCATCGTGGTCTGCAGACGCACCTGATCACTGGCCCGGCGGGAGAAGGCCATCGCCGCGGCGAACCGGCCCTCGAACTCGACCGGGTAGTCCCCGTCCGGGCGCCGCTCGGCTTCCGGCAGCGGCTGGTAGTACCCCGCCGAGAGGTCCTCCGTCAGTGTGATCACGCCGTCGGACTCCTGGGCCCGCTGTGCGCGGAAGGGACCGAGACCGAAGAAGTCACGGGAGAGACGCAGCGAGTCCAGCAGTACGCTCCCGTGCCGCAGCCGCAGCACGGTCGGATTGCAGGCCAGTCCGGAGGCCACCCGCCCCGCGTGGGGGACGTCGGAGCCGCCGTGGACGGTGAGCATGCGATCGGCGTTCCGCTGACGCCACAGTCCCAGGGCGAACCGCCGGTCCACCGGGGCCGTGACGCCGTCGGGAATGCCGGTGGCAAGCTCTGGCTCGAGCAGGGTCTGCGCTAGCGCATCCACCGGGTCATATCTCGCGGCGCTCTCGGCCTCACGTGCGGCCGCAGCACAGCGGGAACATCCCCCCACGGCAAACCGTCGCCACTGGGTGGCAAAGGGGCCGGTGACGAAGACCTCCCGCTGATCCTGGCGGCGCGAGTGCACGGTCTCCACCTCGCCCTCATCGGTGAGGTCGATGATCGCGTGCAGGTTGCGGTGGACGATGTCGCGCAGATCGGGCCGGTCCAGCTCGGCGGCGAGTGTCAGCAGGCTCGGGTTGGAGACGTACGCTGCATAGTTCGCCGACCGTTCCGAGTACACGCCGTCCTCGTCGACGTCCACACCCTCCGCGAGCCACTGCCTCGCCCGCTCCCGGGCACGCTCATCGCCGGTGATCCGGGCAAGTCCGGCCAGGGCGGAGGCGATCTCCCACCGGTGGTTGGGGGTGTGCACTCCCCCATCGACGACGGCGCCGGCAGCCTGGGCGGCAATCTCACCCAGGCCGTGACTCACCTCGGCCCACGCCGGCTGTGGTGCATGGTCGAGCAAGTCACGGGTGATCACCAGGTCGTTGAGTGTGAAGCTCGAGTCCGGCGGTGAGTCGACGTTGTCACCCGAGGTGAACAGCCCGCTGGCCGCCTGCAGGCCGCGTAGCTGGACCAGCCACTCGCTCGCTGCTCGGAGCGGGTCGGGGTGCCGGTGCCAACGCGAATGTGGCGCGTGCGCGCAGGCGGCGGCCGTCTTGATCCGGCGCATCACCTCCCGGTGGGCGGTCGCCGGCGGCGCATCGTCGAGGAGCGAGGCCAGTACCTCGTCGGCCGCCGAGGTGATCCGGGTCGCGTACTCCGCGGGCATCGATCAGTCCTTCAGACCGGAGTTCATGTCCGCGCTCATGATCTGGCGCTGGAAGATCAGGAACAGGATGATCATCGGCAGCAGTGAGATCACTGAGGCGGCCAGCAGCACCGACCAGTCGATGTTGTCCGCACCCACGATCGAGCGCAGCGCGATCTGCAGCGTGTACTGGTTCGGGTCGTTGAGCACCAGCAACGGCCAGATGTAGTCGTTCCACCGCCATTGGAAAGAGAAGATCGCCAACGTCACGGCCATCGGCTTGGCGAGCGGCAGCATGATGGAGAAGAAGGTCCGGATCTCCCCCACCCCGTCGATGCGCGCCGCCTCGAGCAACTCGTCCGGGACCGTCTTGAAGTACTGCCGGAACATGAACACACCGGTCGCGGTGACGATCGAGGGGATGATGATGCCCGGGAGCGAGTCATACAGGCCCAGGTCACGGATCACCACGAACGTCGAGGGCATGATGACCTCGGTCGGCAGCATCGTGGTAGCGAGGATGCACATGAAGAAGACGTTGAGCCACCACGCCTTGTACTTGGCGAGCGCATACCCGGTCATCGAGGAGACGAGAACGGTCAGTGCCGTCGTCACGACCGCCACGATGCCGGTGTTGGCGAAGTACCGGGCGAAGTTAAACCGGCTCCAGGCGCTCTCGTAGCCGGAGAGGGTCCAGGTCTCGGGCAGGATCGACAACGGCAGGCTGAACAGCTCGCTCCCCGGCTTGAAAGAGCTGAGGATGAACCACAGCAGGGGGAACGCGTACAGCGCTGCGAGCACCCACAGGATGATCGTTCCGGGCGTCGCTGAGGCCTTCTTGCCCCGCACGGGCACAGCAGTCGTCTGCGTCTGCGTCTGCGTCGAGCTCACTGGACGTCCTTCCGGTCGAAGCGCATCTGGATCAGCGCGATCACGATGAGAATCACCATGAGCACCATCGAGGCGGCACTGGCGTAGCCGATATCGCCTCGCTCGAACCCGGTGCGATAGATGTACTGCACCATCAGGACGTTCTCGGTGCCCGGGCCTCCGCCGTTGAGTGCCTGGATCATCGCGAACTCCTTCATACCGCCGATCGTGGTCAGCAGAACGACCAGGAAGGAGGTGGGCGCCAGCAGCGGCAGGGTGATCCTCCGGAACCGCTTCCAGCCCATGGCACCGTCGATCGCTGCTGCTTCCAGGTACGACTGCGGGATGTTCCGCAGCGCAGCAATGAACAACAGCATCGTGAACGCGGTGCCGCCCCAGGTGCCGGCGATCAGCACGACCACCAGTGCCAGCTCACCGTTGGTCTGCCACTGCACCGGGCCGATCCCGAAGATCGACAGGAAGTAGTTGAAGAAGCCGAAGTTCTCCCCGAACAGCCATCGCCAGATCACACCGTTGACGATCGGGGAGATCAACCAGGGGAGGAAGAACACCGCACGTGCCGCGGTCTGCCCGCGCGCGAGTTTCGTCGTCAGCAGCACCGCGAGACCGAGCGGGATGATGAAGTGCAGCGGCACCGAGAGCCCGACGAACAGGAACGTGCGCCCGAGTGCGCTGTAGAACTCGGGATCGCCGAAGAGCCGGGTGTAGTTGTCGAACCCGATGATGTCGGGGGTGCCGAACCCGCGGTAGTCCGAGAGCGAGTAGATGAAGCCGAAGACACCCGGCCAGACGAAGAACAGTGCGAACAGCACAACCGCCGCGGCGATGAAGATCAGCGGTGCGATCGTCTGACCACGGCGGATCGAGCTGCGCCGGCGTCGAGGATGCTGGGGGGCCGGTGCGGTCTGCTCGACCGGCTCGGCGGTGGACGCAGTCATGTGGCTCCTTCGAAGGATCGCAGGTGCGCCCGGCTGTCGGGCCGGGCGCACCCGGAGTATCAACGGATCGAGGTCAGCGCCTGAGTCAGCTGGTCCTTGATGTTCTGGATCGTGGCGTCGACGTCCTGCTCGTCGTTGAGGTACTTCACGACCTCATCACGCAGCGGGTCGCCCTCGAGCTGCAGGCCCTCGGCCTGGAAGATCAGCTCCTGCGCCTTCACCTCTCCGGCGATCGGGTCGCACGCGGCAATCTCGGCGTTGTACAGGTCGAAGAACTCCTGGTTGCTCTCGTAGGAGATCTCCAGTCCCTCCACAGCCGGCAGGAACCCAGAGGTCTCGCTCAGCTCGGTGTAGTTCTCCGGCTGGTACAGCCAGCTGATGAAGTCGTAGGCCGCATCGGACTGGTCGCCCTCGAAGACCACGATGTTGGCGGCGTTACCGAAGTTCGTGGCGCGTACCGGCTGCTTGGGCAGGTAGACCGAGACCCACTCGAAGTCAGCGATGTTCTCCGCGAAGTCGGCGATCTGCCACGAGCCGGAGAGGTAGGAGACCACGTCACCGCTCTTGAAAAGGGCGTTCGGGTCGCCGTCGGAGAGCCAGACCGAACGCGGCATGAAGGAGTCATCGTTCAGGCTGTAGAAGTACTCCAGCGCCGGCTTGGTGTTCTCGTTGGTCTGGTACTCATTGTTGTCGTCGGCCAGGAACGCATCGGATCCGAACTCGTACAGGAAGGCCTTGAGCCGGTGCGAGGTGCGGTCCATCACCATGCCGTAGCTGACGTCCGCCGCCTCCTGCACCCGCTTGACGGTCGCGACGTACTCGTCCCAGGTCCAGATCTCGTCCTCCGACTGCGGGTAGCTCTCACCCGCAGCGTCGAAGAGAGTCTTGTTCAAGAACAGCCCCACCGCGGTGACATCGCTTGGCAGGGAGAGCACCTTGCCCGACTCGTCGATCACGGAAAGGTCGGTCATCGCACCGGAAGCCTCGGCGATCTCGCTGAGGTCGCGGCAGGCGTCCTTCCACTGCGGGTCGAACCCGCCTGGCCGGGCGAGTGCGGGCAGGTCGTTCGCGAGGGCGGCGTTGCGCAGCCGGGTCTGCAGATCGTCGTTGGCGACATCGACGATCTCGATGCGGACGCCGGTCTCCTCTTCGTACTTGGTGGCCATGTGCTGGTAGCCACCACCCTGGTTGGCGTCACCGGAGAGGTAGAACTGCAGTGTGGTGCCTTCGGCGCTGCCATCGCTACCGCCATCGGAGCAGGCGGACAGTCCCACCGCGGCGGCACCACCGGCGAGGCCGCCGGCGATCAGCTGGCGGCGGCCGATGACTGGATTGAGTACGGGATTCATGAGTGCACCTCTCGTCCTTGAGTGCGTCTGGTGGCGTGGGGCCGGCACCGGGCGCAGGGAAGCGTTTACCAGGTCAGGTTAGGACAACACCTTTCGAATCTCAAGGGTTTGTTCGAACAAAGTGAGTCACAAATCGGACACATGTGACAATCATCTCATCGTGGCGCGGTAGCCCGGCCCGCCAGATCGGCCAGTGCACGGGCCACGGGAGCCGGAGCCTCCACCGCACTCAGGTGCCCGGCCGCGGGGAGTTCGACCACCGTGGCGCCCAGCGTGCGGGCCATCTGCTCGTGATCGTCGCCCGTGGCGACCCCATCCTCAGATCCGCGCAGGACCAGAGCCGGGACCTCCAGCCCGTCCAATACGGCGAGCCGGTCCGGACGCTCCGCCATCGCCCGTTGCGCCCAGGCGATCCCCGACGGCGGTGCTTGCGCCAGCCAGTCCTGCACCCGGGCGCGGGTCGCCTCGGGCGCCCCGGGAGCGAGCAGCACGTCGATCATCGGGGCCACCACCGTGGCACCATCGACGAGGGCTGCCTCGGCCATCTCGAGTCGCTTCCGGCGGGCGGGGTCGGGGTCGGCTGTGGCCTTGGTGTCGAGCAGGCCCAGGCCGGCGAGCAGTCGCGGGTGCCGTTCGGCCAGCGCAAGCGCCGTATAGCCACCCATCGAGAGACCGGCCACCACCGCCCGGTGGATGCCCTGGTTCGCCAGCGTCTCGGCAATGGCATCGGCATAGGCCTCCAGCCCGCCCTCGACGGGTGCCGATCCGCCGAACCCGGGCGCGTCCACAGTGAGGACTCCCACCTCGGGCATCGCCTCGAGCACGCCGGCCCACATCGCCGAGTCCAACGGGAAGGCGTGCAGCAGCACCAGTGGGAGATCGGCTGCTGGACCATGAGCGGTGACGGAGAGCATGAGAGTCCCTTCTTCGAACCTACGCTCCCCGAGGGTACTCAGCACCGAAACCGGTAGCGGAGCAGACCCAGCGGTGATGGGATGTGAAGACGCCGGACGGCGCAGACCGACCTGAGGAGCTCGCGATGGGCGAGGACATCACCACACCGTCGTTCTCACGGGAGCACCGCCAGCGCTACCGGGAGAAGGTGCGCCGGTGCCTGGACGTCTTCGAGGAGATGCTCAGCACACATCACTTCGAACATGCTCCGTCCCGCACCGGACTGGAGATCGAGCTCAACCTGGTCGACTCCGACCACCAGCCGACGATGAAGAACGCGGAAGTCCTCCGCGAGATCGCCGACCCCGCGTTCCAGACCGAGCTCGGCCGGTACAACATCGAGCTGAACGTCCCACCCGCCGAGCTGCCCGGCGATGCCGTGCTCGAACTGGAGGAGAAGCTGCGCCAGGACCTCAACCACGCTGAGGAGCGCGCCAGCAGGCACGGGGCCGCGATCGCGATGATCGGGATCTTGCCCACCCTGCGGCCCGAGCACCTCACGGGCGACTGGATGAGTCCCAACCCCCGGTACCGAGCACTCGAGGACGCCGTCTTCGCCGCGCGCCGGGAGGATCTTGACCTCGACATCTCCGGCGCCGAACCCCTGCGCATGACCACCGGAACGATCGCGCCGGAATCGGCGTGCACCTCGGTCCAGCTGCACCTGCAGGTCTCCCCCACCGACTTCGCCGCGCACTGGAATGCTGCCCAGCTGCTTGCCGGTCCGCAGCTGGCACTGGGTGCGAACTCGCCCTATCTCTTCGGTCACCAGCTATGGGCCGAGACCCGGACCGAACTGTTCCTGCAGGCCACCGACACGCGTTCCCCGGAGCTGCGCAACCAGGGAGTGCGCCCGCCGGTCTACTTCGGCGACGGCTGGATCACCTCGATCTTCGACCTCTTCGAGGAGAACGTGCAGTACTTCCCGGCACTGCTTCCTGAGTGCACCGACGAGGATCCCGAGGCCGAGCTCGCTGCCGGTCGCACCCCGCAACTGGGCGAACTGCGGCTGCACAACGGCACCGTGTACCGCTGGAACCGCCCGATCTACGACGTCGTGGACGGCGAACCACACCTGCGCGTGGAGAACCGGGTGCTCCCGGCCGGGCCGACAGTGGTGGACACACTCGCCAACGCCGCCTTCTACTACGGGGCACTGGAGATGCTCGCGCAGGACGAGCGCCCGGTCTGGACCCGGATCTCCTTCGCCGCGGCGCACAGCAACTTCACGGCCGGGGCACGCGACGGCGTCGAAGCGCAGTTCTACTGGCCCGGCTACGGGGATGTGCCATGGGACGAGCTGGTGCTGCGCCATCTGCTGCCACTGGCGGCCGAGGGCCTGGCGCGACGGGGGGTCGCTGCGTCCGTGGTGGACCGATATCTGCCGATCATCGAGGCGCGATGCAAGTGGCGCCGCAACGGCGCCTGGTGGCAGACCGAGACGGTGACGGCCTTGGAGCGCAGCGGCCTGGACCGCCCGGCTGCACTCGCCGAGATGCTCCGGTTGTACCTGACCGGCATGCACGCGAACGAACCGGTGCATACCTGGCAGATCCCCGACTGAGGGCTCACCTCATCCGTCAACGAGGACCGCGGCGCCCACGTGCCTGCCAGCATCCACGGTGCCAGTGACGGCGCTCGGCCAGCGCGGCCTCGGCACCGAACAGGTGGTCCTCACCCCAGGCGACTACATGCGCGGTACCGGGAGCGATCTCCTGCAGGCATCCCGGGCACCGGTAGATCTTCTCCGATCCCGCCACGTTACGGACGTTCCAGCGCCTTCCATCGCTGCCGGACTCCACCCGGGGCCGGCCGCGCAGCACGGCGTCGACGTCGAGCTCCGGGTGTGGCTCGGCGTAGCGACGCTTGCGGGACTGGCGGGCCATCGCTCCATCACATCACAGGAGCCGGGGTCTCGGCAGCGGGCAGCACCCCCGTGCGCACAAGCTCGGCGTACCAGCGGGCTGAGTCTTTCGGGGTGCGCTCCTGGGTGTCGTAGTCCACCCGGACGATCCCGAACCGGCGCTCGTAGCCGTAGGCCCACTCGAAGTTGTCGAACAGCGACCACACGAAGTACCCGCGCACGTCCGCACCCGCCGCCCGCGCCCGCCGGACGGCGTCGATGTGACCGTGCAGGTAGCCGATGCGGTCGGCGTCATGCACCACCCCGTCCCCGCCCACCTCGTCGTCGAAGGCGGCTCCGTTCTCGGTGACCATCAGCGGCACCCCGTACTCACGGTCCAACCGCAGCAACAGTTCCACGAGCCCATCTGGATCGATGTTCCAGCCCATCGCGGTGTGCGGCCCGGGCACCGGCGGAAGCTCCACATCGTCCGCACCGACCCACGGGCTGTGTGCGGAGTCGCCGTGCGTCGTGGAGGTCTCCCGCTCGCCGCCCGAGTCGGCAGCGTATGCCCGGGCGATACCCGTGCAGTAGTAGTTCACCCCGAGCACGTCGACCGGCTGGTGGATGAGGGCCGTGTCGCCCTCACGCACGAAGGAGAAGTCGGTGAGGTGGGCGACGTCTTCGATCAGGTCCTGCGGGTACGTCCCTCGCAGCATCGGGTCGAGGAAGATCCGATTCCCGACGGCGTCCACTCGCCTCACGGCGTCCACGTCACCCGGGTTACCGGGATCCGCCGGGCGGTTGACGTGGGTGTTGAGGGTGACCGCCACTTTCGCACCCGGACCCAGTTCGCCGCGGATGGCGCTGGTGGCCAGTCCGTGCGCCAGGTTCAGGTGGTGAGCGGCCTGTAGGGCAGCGACCGGGTCGGCGATCCCCGGGGCGTGCACCCCCGAGGCGTAGCCGAGGAAGGCGGTGCACCAGGGTTCGTTCAGCGTGGTCCACATCTCCACCCGGTCGCCCAGCTCACGGGCCATGAGGCGGGCGTACTCGGCGAAGGCGTAGGCGGTCTCGCGGTCGGTCCAGCCGCCGGTCTCCTGCAGCTCGGCCGGCAGGTCCCAGTGGTACAGCGTGACCACCGGTGTGATTCCGTACTCGCGGAGCGTGTCCACGAGATCGGAGTAGAACGCGACGCCGGTGGTGTTGAGGGGTCCGCGGCCACCGGGCTGGACGCGGGGCCAGGAGATCGAGAAGCGGTAGGCCCGCAGGCCGAGCTCGGCCATCAGGGCGACGTCCTCACGCATCCGGTGGTAGTGGTCGATCGCCACATCACCGGTGTCACCGTTGAGCGTCTTTCCCGGGGTGCGGGAGAAGACGTCCCAGATCGAGGGGCCTCGACCGCCCTCGGAAGCGGCGCCTTCCACCTGGTAGGCGGCCGTGGCCGAACCCCAGAGGAAATCGGGTCCGAAAGTGGTCATAGTTGCTCCTCCAACACAGGCATCAGTCGGTGATCGTGACGGTCACGGTGCTTCCGGAAGGCTCGTATCGGCGGCCTCGGTGAACCAGCACCCAGCCGGGCGCTTGGCCGCGCACCAACGTGGCCTCCAACCGGTCGCCGGAACGGCGCACGGACATCTCCGCAGCGCACGCGACGCCGTCGGGGGTGGGAACCTGCACGGCCACCTCGGCGCCGTCGGCCAGTTCGAAGGCATGCAACTCGACGCTCTCGGCGTAGGGATAGTCCGGGCGGTCGGTGACCGAGCCGAAAGCGATCACGCTGCCTGGCCGCGCCAGCAGGGGCACCGAATCGAAGCCGTGCCGCTCCCGCACCCATCGGCCACCGGCCACGCGCTCTCCGGTCAGCACCCGCGTCCACGTGCCCTCGGGCAGGTAGTACTCCACCTCGCTGGTGTCGAACACCGGAGCCACGAGCAGATCCCCGCCCAGCATGTACTGGGTGTCGGCGGCGGAAACGGACCGATCAGCCGGGAAATCCATCACCATCGGGCGCATCACCGGCACACCCTCGGCCGAGGCGATCTGCCCGGCGCGGGCGAGATAGGGCATCAGCCGGTGCTTGAGGTGGGTGAACATGCGGGTGACCTCCACCGACTCCTCGTCGAACGCCCACGGCACCCGATAGGAGCTCGAGCCGTGCAGGCGGCTGTGCGAGGAGAGCAGACCGAAGGCGACCCAGCGTTTGAAGACCGCCGGATCAGGGGTTCCCTCGAAGCCACCGATGTCATGACTCCAGAACCCGAATCCAGAGGCCGCCAGGGAGAGCCCGCCGCGCAGCGATTCGGCCATCGCGAGGAAGGTGGACTCGCAGTCCCCACCCCAGTGCACCGGGAACTGCTGCCCGCCTGCGGTGGCCGCGCGGGCGAAGACGACAGCCTCGCCCCGACCCCGCTCGTCCTCCAGCACCTCGAAGACGCACTGGTTGTACAGCTGGGCGTAGTAGTTGTGCATCCGTTGCGGATCCGAGCCGTCGTGCCAGCGGACGTCGGTGGGGATGCGCTCGCCGAAGTCGGTCTTGAACGCGTCGACCCCTTGACGCAGCAGTGCACGCAGATGCTCCTGGTACCACGCCCAGGCCTCGGGATTGGTGAAGTCCACCAGTGCCATCCCGGCCTGCCACATATCCCACTGCCAGGGGTCTCCCTCGGCCGTGGTCACCAGGTATCCCTTCTCGGCCCCCTCGGCGAACAGGCGCGAGCGCTGGGCGATATAGGGGTTGATCCACACGCACACCTTCAGGCCGCGCTCGTGCAGACGGCGCAGCATCCCGTCGGGGTCAGCGAAGGTGGCCGGGTCCCACACGAAGTCGGTCCAGTGGAACTGCCGCATCCAGAAGCAGTCGAAGTGGAACACCGACAGCGGCAGGTCACGCTCGGCCATCCCGTCGATGAAGGAGGTGACGGTGGCTTCGTCGTAGTCGGTGGTGAAGGAGGTGGACAGCCACAGTCCGTAGGACCACGTCGGTACCTGCGCCGGGCGGCCGGTCAGAGCGGTGTAACGGCGCAGCACGTCCTTCGGGTCCGGTCCGTCGATCACGTAGTACTGCAGGTGCTGGCCGGCCACCGAGAACTGGGTGCGGGAGGCCACCTCCGAGGCGATCTCGTAGGAGACCCGTTCGGGGTGGTCGACGAAGACGCCGTACCCGCGATCGGAGAGGTGGAAGGGCACGTTCTTGTACGCCTGCTCCGAGGACGTGCCACCGTCGGCGTTCCAGACGTCGATGCTCTGGCCGTTCTTGACCAGGGGGCCGAAGCGCTCCCCGAGCCCGTACAGATGCTCACCGATGGCCAGGTCGTGCTGCTCACGTACGAACGGCCCGTCCGGGGCATCGATGATCGCCGTTCCCTCAGCGGTCGCGGTGGTCAGGATCGATCCGTCGGCGCGGACCAGCTCCAGCCGCCAGGGGCCCTCGGTCGCCACCCGGGCCGTGAGAGCGCCCGTGGTCAGCGTGGCAGAGCCCTTCGAGCCGTTCGAGCCGTTCGAGCCGTTCGAGCCCTCGGTGGGGACGTTGGTGTGCACCGGCACGCTCTGGGCGGCGAGGGCAAACCGGGGGGTGCGTGGACGACGGCCCGCGAAGTGCTCGATCCGCACCCCGACCACGCCCTCGGCCGGGGAGTCGATCCGGATGGTGATCATCGGGCGGTTCAACGTGTCTCCACGATGACGCAACGGCGCCGTGGCCGCGTGCACGAGGAGGTGGTCGCCGCCGTCCTCGACGCTCTCGACCTCCCGGGGGCGCAGGATCTGCACTCCCTCGCGTGCCAGCCAGTAGCCGTCGGTGAACTTCATGCTCGTCTCCTCGCGGGCGATGCCCCGGACATGCTGCTCGGTGTGCGAGCAGCCAGGCTTCGGTGAAGCGGTGTCGACCAACGGCGTCATCGATTTGTCGAAGCGCTTCAACACGGTACCGTCGGCACTGTACGGGGCATCCAGGTCCCGGTGCAACGTGACGGAAGGATCTCCCCGTGGCCACGATCGACGATGTCGCTCGCCGCGCCGGCGTCGCGGCCTCGACCGTCTCCTACGTCCTCTCGGGGAAGCGATCCATCTCCCCCGCCACCCGCAGCCGGGTGGAAGCGGCGATCGCCGAGCTCGGCTATCACCCGCACGCCGGGGCGCGGGCACTGGCCTCTGCCCGCACCCAGGTGATCGCGTTGATGGTGCCACTACCGATGGCACCGGGCACCTCCACCCTGCGGCCGGACGTCGACGTCAACGTGCTGATGCAATTCGTTGCCGGTATCGCGCCGCGCGCCCGGTCCCAGGGGTACGACGTGCTGCTGGTGACCGATGACGACCCCGGCGCCGCGGAACGCGTATGGGCGGGCTCGACCGCCGACGCCATCATCGCGATGAGCGTCCAGGCCGAGGACCCCCGCACGGAGGCACTCGCCCGCGCGAAGATGCCGGCGATCCTGATCGGGCTGCCGGAGGACCCCCACGGCCTGAGCTGCGTCGACTTCGACTTCGAGAACGCCGGCCGCCTCGCGGTGCGCCATCTCGCGGGTCAGGGCCACCGGCACATCGTCATGGTCGGACCGCCGGCCACCACCTTCGAACGCCGGATGTCCTTTGCCGAGCGCATCGTGCGTGGGATGCGCGAGACAGCCGCCTCGGCCGGCGTCAAGTTCAGCGTCGTTCCCACCGCTGCCCGGCGGGACGCTGTTGCTGCGTCGCTCGCCCCGGTGCTCGACCGCGACGACCGCCCGACGGCGCTCGTCGTCCACCACGAGGCAGCACTGCCGAGCGTGCTCGACGTGCTGCGCGACCGCGACTGGCACATCCCCGGCGACATCTCGGTCGTGGCCGTCGCACCGCCAAGCATCGCCGAGCAGCAGGCGGCCCCGCTGAGCTCGATCGAGGTCCCGGCCCAGGCCATCGGCGCCACGGCCGTCGACATGGCCATGGCGGCGATACGGGGCGAGGGGACGTCGGAGACGCGGCTGGTGCGGGCGAGCCTCACCGATCGCGGGAGCACCGCCAAGCCGTCCGCCTGAGGCGCCGGTCGCCGTTCGGCGCCAACAAGCGCTTCGACAGCGTTGAGCATCATCACCGCCCGCACATCTCAGCGGCCATATGCGTGAGCTGGCCACAGATCACTCACGACGCCGATGATCACTACCCTTTGACAGACTCGCGAGGACCGGTCATCATCGAGACATTGTGTCGAAGCGCTTCAACTGGTGATGACGAGATCGCCCGCTTCGTTGACGTCGAAGGAGATGCGACAGATGCGTAGAAGATTCCTGGCCGTGGCCGCCCTCTCGGCAGCCGCCCTCACCTTGGCTGCCTGCTCTTCGGACGGGGCAGAGGGTTCCGACGGCGACCAGAGCACGCCGGACGGACCGATCACGCTCGACTACTGGGCGTGGGGCACGGCTCAGCAGCCGATGGTCGAGGCGTGGAACGAGGCGCACCCGGACATCCAGGTGGTGCACACCGACGCCGGCGGCGGCGGTGACTCCTCCGCCAAGCTCGTGACGGCGACGCGGGCCGAGAACGCTCCGGACGTGGCGATCGTGGAGTACAACACCCTCCCTGCGATGATCGTGGCCGGAGTGGCCGCCGACATCAGCGAGTACACCGGCGACCTGGAGAGCGAGTACGCACCGGGGGTGTGGAGCCAGGCCACTTTCGACGGCGCCAGCTACGGGGTTCCGCAGGATGCCGGGCCGATGGCCCTGACCTACAACCAGGCGCGATTCGACGAGCTCGGCATCGAGGTCCCCACCACGTGGGCGGAGTTCGCCGAGGCAGCCGAGGCCGTCCGCGAAGCCGACCCGGGTACGTACATCACCACCTTCGCCCCGGCCGAGTTCGGCGGGTTTGCCGGCCTGGCGCAGCAGGCGGGTGCCGAGTGGTGGACCGTCGACGGCGACACCTGGACCGTCGGCATCGACAGCGATGCTTCGCTCGAGGTCGCCGACTACTGGCAGGACCTCATCGACCGGGATCTCGTGCTCGCCGAGCCGCTGCTGACGCCGGAATGGAACGCTGCCCTGAACGACGGTGAGATCCTCTCCTGGCCCGCTGGCCTGTGGGCTGCCGGCGTGCTCAATGGCGTCGCCGGAGAGATGGCTGGGGACTGGGCGATGGCCCCGCTGCCTCAATGGGAGGAGGGCAACTCCTCGGTCGCCTTCCAAGGAGGTTCCGCCGTCGTGGTGACCACCTCGGCCGAGTATCCGGAGATCGCGGCCGAGTTCGCCGCGTGGATGGGCGCCTCCGACGAGGCGGCCGCGATCCAGATCGAACAGGGCCAGTACCCGGCCTCGCTGGCCGGTCAGGAGCTGACGCTGGAGTCCGATCCGCCGTTGCTGATGCCCCAGCAGGAGGACTACTGGGCCGTCGCCGCTGAGATCGCGGCCAACACGGTGCCCGAGATCAGCTGGGGACCGAATGTGAACGTCGCCTCCAGCGCCTTCCAGGACGCCATGTCGGCCGCTGTCCAGAACGGCACCCCGCTGCGGGAAGCCCTGGCCACGACACACGAGGCCGTGGTCGAGGACATGGAGACCGCCGGCTTCACCGTCGAGACCGACTGAGTCACCGACCGCGACGGTGCAGAGAATGAGCGCAGAGACGACAGCGGCCCCGCTGGAGCGCCGCACGCGCCGCCGGCAGCGGGCTCGATGGGTGGCCCCGTACACCTTCCTGCTGCCGGCTGGGATCCTGTTCATCGCCTTCCTGGCGATCCCGATGGTGTACGCCCTGTACCTGAGCTTCCGCGGGCTGAGGGTGACCGGCGACGGCCCGTTCGGGATCCAGGAAGAGACCTGGGTCGGGCTGTCGAACTACGTCGCGACCTTCACAGATCCGGAGTTCCTGGCCGGGTTCGGGCGGTTGGCGATCTACGGCGTCATCGCCGTGCCGGTCACCCTGGGGCTGGCACTGACCTTCGCGCTGCTGCTCGATCTTCCCCGGGTGCGCGGCGCGCGGTTCGCCCGCACCGCGATCTTCATCCCGTATGCGGTGCCTGGGGTCGTCGCCTCCCTGCTGTGGGGATTCCTCTACCTACCCTCGACGAGCCCGGCCAACTGGCTGCTGGGGCAACTCGGACTGCCCGAACTCGTCGTCCTCGAGGGCGGCATCCTGTTCGGCTCGGTGGCGAACATCGCGATCTGGAGCGGCGTCGGGTTCAACATGATCATCATCTACACCTCGCTGCGGGGCATCCCCGGCGATGTGTACGAGGCTGCGCGCATCGATGGCGCCTCGGAGTGGGACATCGCCTACCGCATCAAGATCCCGTTGGTGGGTCCGGCGCTGGTGCTGACGGGGCTCTTCGCCCTCATCGGAACGCTGCAGGTGTACGGCGAGCCGACCACCCTGCGGCCCATGACCAACGCCATCTCCCAGACCTGGGTGCCGTTGATGAAGATCTATCGCGACGCCTTCGTCCGCGATGATCTGTCCCTCGCGGCAGCCTCCTCCGTGGTGCTGGCGCTGGGCACCCTCGTGCTGTCGGTGCTGCTGCTGCGGATCACCCAGAAGCGAACCTTCGGAGAGTCCTGATGGCCACGACCACCGTCTCCCCCGCCACCCGCCCCCTCCCGACGGCGACCGGTCGCCCCGGCGCTCCCGCTCACCCACGGCGCATCGTGCCCACTCTGGTGCTGCTGATCGGCGCCCTGTACTGCCTGGTCCCGGTCGCCTGGGTGGTCATCGCCTCCACCAAGTCCAACTCCGAGCTGTTCACCACGTTCACCTTCGCCCCCGGGTCCGGGTTGTGGGACAACCTGCGGGACCTGTTCAGCTACGGCGGCGGGCAGTTCGCCCAGTGGGCGCTCAACAGCCTGATCTTCGCCGGCTTCGGCTCCGTGGCCTGCACGCTGATCTCCACGATGGCCGGGTTCGCCCTGGCCAAGTACACCTTCCCCGGGCGTCAGATCGTCTTCTACGCCATCCTCGGCGGTGTGCTGCTGCCCGGCATCACGCTGGCGATCCCGCAGTACCTGCTGATGTCCGAGATCGGCCTGGCCGGCACGTACTGGTCGGTGCTGCTGCCCTCGTTGATCTCCCCATTCGGCATCTACCTGGCGCGGGTCTATGCCGGCGCGGCCGTACCGAGCGAGACCATGGAAGCCGCCCGCATCGACGGCGCCGGTGACGCACGCGTGTTCACCGCGATCGCACTGCCGATGCTGGTTCCCGGGATGGTGACGATCTTCTTGCTGCAGTTCGTCAGCATCTGGAACAACTTCCTGCTGCCGTTCATCATGCTCTCCGACGAGCGCATGTACCCGCTGACCGTCGGGCTCTACACCCTGCTGTCGAAGGGATCCGGTACACCGTCGCTGTACAGCCTGGCGATCATCGGTGCGGCGGTGGCGATCATCCCGCTCGTGGTGATGATGCTGGTCCTGCAGCGCTACTGGCGGCTGGACCTGATCAGCGGCGGACTCAAGGGCTGACAAGACCTCAAGGAGCACCCATGACCGACATCCTCACCGGCGCCAGCGGCTTCCTGTTCGGCGGCGACTACAACCCCGAGCAGTGGCCGCGCGACGTCTGGGCGCAGGACCGTGAGCTGATGCGCCGCGCCGGGGTGAACACCGCCACGATCGGGGTGTTCTCCTGGGCGCTGCTCGAACCCCGCGAAGGAGAGTACGACACCGCCTGGCTGGACGAGGCGATCGACTCCCTCGATGTGGCCGAGGTCTCGTTCTTCCTCGCCACCCCGACGGCGTCCCCTCCCCCGTGGTTGACCCGCGCCCACCCGGACGCACTACCGGTGCGCCCCGACGGCACCCGGGTGCTGCACGGGTCTCGTGACACCTATGCCATCAGCTCCCCCGCCTACCGAGCGGCCTCCCGGCGGGTGGCGCGGATGCTCGCCGAGCGATACGGAGACCATCCCCGGCTGCGCGGCTGGCACGTGCACAACGAGTACGGCACGATCGACCACGGCCCGCACGCGGCAGCGGCCTTCCGGCGGTGGCTGCAGGCGCGGTACGGCACCCTGGAGGCCTTGAACGAGGCCTGGTACACGGCGTTCTGGTCCCAGCACTACGGCGACTGGGAGGACATCCTGCCGCCGATGCAGACCCAGTACTTGCACAACCCGGCCCAGGTAGTCGACTTCAAGCGGTTCTGCTCCGACGAGATGCTCGCCGCCTACGACGAGCAAGTGGCCGAGATCCGGGCGGCCGGATCGGCAGCTCCGGTGACGACCAACTTCATGCTGCCCACCTGGAACCACCTGGACCAGTGGGACTGGGCCACCCACCAGGATCTGGTCTCGATCGACCACTACCTCGATACCACAGGCTCCGACGGCGAGACGCACGTGGCCTACGCCGGTGACCTCACGAGGTCGTGGGCCGGCGGACCGTGGTTGCTGATGGAGCAGAATGCCGTCGGCATCCGCGTGGGCGATCGCACCTTCGTCAAGGATCCGGATCGGATGATCCGCCACTCCCTCGGCTACATCGCCCGCGGCTCGCAGGGCTCGCTGTTCTTCCAGTGGCGTGCCTCGGCCGCTGGCGCCGAGTCCTGGCACGGCGCACTGGTGCCGCATGTGGGGCCGGAGAGTCGAGGATTCGAGGCCACTGTGGCTCTCGGGGGCATGCTCGAGCGAATCTCCGAGGTGGCCGAGCCGCCTGCTCAGGGGCCACTGGTCGAAGCCGAGGTCGGCATCGTCTGGGATGCGGGCGGCTGGTGGTCGCTGGAGACCCCGCACCTGCCGAACGAGGCTCTCGACTACTCTGCCGAAGTACGCGCTACGCATCGCTCACTGTGGCGGGCCGGGATCGCCTCAGACTTCGTCCGGACGGGTGCCGACACCTCCCGCTACCGGGTGCTCGCCATCCCGAGCCTGTTCGCCATGGATGACGCGACCGTGACGTGGCTGCGCGGCTACGTCGAGGCAGGCGGTCACCTGGTGGTCGGCCCCTTCAGCGGGGTCGCCGACGAGAACCAGCGGGTCGCCCTGGGCGGCTACCCCGGGCGGATCCGTGACCTGCTCGGCGTGCGGGTGGAGGAGATCCGGCCACTCGATCCTGGCGAGACCGCCACGCTCTCGGACGGTTCCACCATCGAGCAGTGGACCGAGCGGATGGCACTGACCGGCGCCGAGGAGATCGCCTCCTACGCGAGCGGTGACCTGGCGGGCCTGCCTGCGATCGCGCGCCACGCCGTCGGGAGTGGCCGTGCCACCTACCTCTCGGCGCGGCTGCGACAGGAGGCACGGGATGACTTCTGGGCTCACCTGTGCGCGAGCGAAGGCATCGCGCCAGAGGTGCCGGACGCCGTCGGGACCGGCCTGGAGGTGGTGCGACGGCGGGGCGCGCACGCGGACTACCTGTTCTGCCTGCACCACGGCGACCGGGCACTGCGCGTGTCTGGCCCGGGTCATGACCTGCTCACCGATCGGCCCACGGACGGCGGTATCGTGCTGGAGTCGGGTGAGGTCGCCGTGGTCCGCACGCGGCCGGGCAGCACCTGGCACGTCACCGCTGCCTGATCACGAGGAGAGAGCCATGCCGTCCGCCAGCCAGGACCGACCGAACGTCCTGCTGATCCTCTCCGACGACCACGGCTACGGTGACCGCTCCGCCCTCGGGCACGACCCCGCGGTCCGGACCCCGGCGCTGGATAGGCTCGCTGCCGACGGCGTGACCTGCTCGGACGCCTACGTCGCCGCTCCGATCTGCAACCCCTCGCGCGGGGCGATCATCAGTGGCTCCTACCCGGCGCGGTGGGGCTCGACGTGGTTCTCCGACACCCGGTTCCCGTACGAGCGCACCACCCTGGCTGAGCGCTTCGGCGAGCTCGGGTACACGTGCGGCTACTTCGGGAAGGTGCATTACGGGCCCGAAGAGCCCGGCGACCGGGCTTGCCCGTCCGAGCACGGCTTCGACGAGTCCTACTACGGTCTTGCGGGCCAGCAGCAGGGGCGCCTGAACTACCTGATACACAGTGAGGAGGCGGTCGCCGAGTACGGCCCGGAGGCGCAGTGGCGGATGGCCGTCCAGCCGATGCTGCACAACGGCGAGCCGGAGGAGTTGGACGGATTCCTCACCGCCGAGATCGGACGGCGCGCCCGAGACTTCATGACGTCCGCCGAGGAGCCGTTCTTCACGATGGTCGCCTTCAACGCCGTGCACAACTTCTGCTGGCAGCTGCCGGCCGAGCAGCTCAAGCGCCGGGGGCTTCCCGCCAAGCCAGACTGGCACGACACCGACGACATCAGCTACCAGGACTGGTACGACGGCGCGATCGCGCCGAACCTCGAGCACGGGCGCGAGTACTACCTCGCCCAGTTGGAACTGATGGACGCCGAGATCGGCCTCTTCCTCGACACCCTGCACGACCGGGGACTGGACGAGAACACCATCGTGGTCTACCTGACCGACAACGGCGGTTCCACCTGCAACTACGGCGACAACACCCCGCTCAGTGGCACCAAGTACACCCTCGCCGAAGGCGGTGTGCGGGTGCCCTATCTCGTGCGCTGGCCCGGAGGCGGCTGGGACGGTGGACGCATCGAACGAGGGCTGGTCAGCTCGATGGACCTCTACCCCACGCTGCTGGCCGCCGCCGGCTACGAGGTCCTCGACAGCCTCGATGTCGATGGCACCGATCAGGGGACGTTGTGGCGCGGTGAGACGAAGGCCGGGCACGAGTCACTGCACTGGGAGACTGGCTTCCAGTCCGCTGTGCGGGTCGGCGACCTGAAACTGCGGATCACGCATGGCGACCACCAGGATGCCCGCGGCGTGCTGACGGTCGAACATGTCGAGGTCGGCGACGGGGTGCACCTGTTCGACCTGGCCGCCGACCTCGCCGAGGAGCGCGACCTGAGTGCAGAGCGACCCGAGGATGTCCATCGCCTCTGGCAGCGCCACGCCGCCTGGCTGCACACGGTGGGCCGGGCCGACCTGGCGGCCGTGCACGGCGAGCGGGTGGCCGCGGCCCTCGCCTGAGCTAGTCGGTGACGTCCTGGCCGTCGCGGATCACGCGCTGCACCTGCAGATCGGCATCGGTGACCACGACGTCGGCGCGATAGCCGGCCCGCAGCGCACCGTAGGGAGCGCCTTCCTCCTGGCCACGGGATCGCAGTACCTCAGCCGGGGTGAGCGAGGCCGAGCGGACGGCGTCCACCAGGGGCACGCCACCGGCGACGGTGGTCCGTACGACATCGATGAGGTGGGCGGTGCCCCCGGCGATCGACCCGCCGTTGACGAGCCGCGCGACGCCGTCGGAGACCTGCACATCGAGGCTGCCGAGCACATACTCACCGTCCGCCATCCCGGCCGCGGCCATGGCATCGGTGACCAGGGCGACATTCTCCGGGCCGACGGTGGCGATGATGTCACGCACGAGCTCGGGGTCGAGGTGGACGCCGTCACCAATCAGCTCCAGCACGATCTTGCCGCGGCGGGCGGCGGCGAGCACGACCGGGATGGGACCGGGCTCACGGTGATGCAGCGGGCGCATCCCGTTGAACAGATGGGTCACGGTCGCGCGCCGGCCACTGGTGGCAAGGCGCTCGACAAGACGCTCGACGGCGGCGCGGGTGTCCGGTGCCGAAGCATCGGTGTGGCCCACGGACGGCAGTGCGTCGGCGGTGAGCAGGGCGTCGATCGCCTCGTTCGCGCCCGTGACCTCGGGCGCGACGGTCATGGTCGCGAGGTGACCGCGGGCCGCCTCAGCCATCCGCTCCACGAGCGTGGGGTCGCCGTCGATGAGGTACGCGGGGTCCTGGGCGCCGCACCGGGACGCCGCGAGGAAGGGGCCCTCGGAGTGGATGCCCTCGATCTCCCCGGCGTCGGCGAGCTCGGCGAGCACCGCCACCCGGGCGAGCAGAACCTCCGGAGAGGCAGTGACCAGGGATGCGAGCATGCGGGTCGTACCGTAGCGACGGTGCTCGGTCACGGCTCGCATCGCCTCAGCCGTGTCGGTCACCGCCGGGATGCTTGCTCCACCGCCGCCATGGTTGTGGACGTCCACCAAGCCCGGCAGGACGTATCCCTGCGGACCCTCCGGAAGCTGCGCCAGCTCTTCGGCGATCTGGGTGGGCGCCTGGTCGGCTGCCCCCACCCAGCTGAGCCGGTCTCCCTCCCAGCAGACGATGCCATCAGGGATCTCCTGCTCGGGCGTGACGATACGCCCACGTACTGCCTGCACCATGGCTGGGTTTCCTCTCAGAACAGGCGGGAGTCGACATCGTCGATCCCGCGCATCGCGTCGTAGTCCAGCACCAGGCACCGGATGCCTCGGTCGGTCGCCAGCACCCGGGCCTGCGGTTTGATCTCCTGCGCCGCGAACACGCCTTCCACGGGTGCCAGCAACGGGTCCCGGTTCAACAGGTCCAGGTAGCGCGTCAGCTGCTCGACACCGTCGATGTCACCGCGGCGCTTGATCTCCACCGCGACATGGCCACCGTCCCCTCGGGCGAGGATGTCGACCGGCCCGATGGCCGTCGGGTACTCGCGGCGCACGAGGGCGTGACCGTCTCCGAGCAGACCGATCTGCTCGGCGAGCAGCTTCTGCAGGTGCGCCTCCACGCCGTCCTTCACCAACCCCGGATCGACCCCGAGCTCGAAGCTGTGGTCGGCCTGAATCTCGTGCAAGGAGATGATCAGGCGATCGTCGGACTTCGTGTTCTGGACCGTCCACACCTCACGCACGCCCTGCTCCCGCTGGTCGTCAGTGGGCTCGGACTCCGTCACAGCGCAGGGCGGCGTCATCCAGTTCAACGGCTTGTAGGACCCGCCGTCGGAGTGCACGAGCACCGAACCATCCGCCTTGCGCATCAGTACCCGCGGCGCCAGCGGCAGATGCGCCGTCAGCCTTCCCGAGTAGTCCACCGAGCATGCCGCGACCACGATCCTCACGCTTACACGATACGGGACGTACTGGGGTCCGGGGGTGCGGCCTCCAGCCAGGAGCGCAGGCCATCGAGTGCACCGTCTGCCGCGGTGAGCACGAACTCCTCACCTCGGTAGGAGCAGCGTGCCTCACTGATCGGTTCGGGGTGGTCCTGGAGGTGCCGACGCCGGCGCGCCAGAATGTCCAGCTCGCGGCGGCGCCATCGCCGCGAGGGCCGCAACGACAACGAGACCACCTCGTAGAAGTCGAGGTGGTCTCGTGTGTAGTCCGCGATCCCGGAGATCCAACGCGCACCCGCGTGCACGGAGCACTCGAAAGAGCCGACGCGACGGTTCAACGCGTGCAGGCGCCAGAAGAACAGGGCGGCGAGGACGAGGGCAGCGATCATCACCGTGACGACGGCGACGATCACCAACCTCATTCCCGCTCAGTTCTCGACGATGCCGGCAGCGTCCTCCGACGTGGTGGGGTCGACGACGATCGTCACGTCATCGGAATCCACCGAGAGGAAGCCGCCGCTGATGTCCATGGTGACCGGCTCGCCGCCGGACGGACGCACCCTCACCGTGCCGGGGCGCAGCACAGCCAGCACCGGCTGGTGCCCGGGCAGGATGCCCAGGTCACCATCAGCTGCGGGGGCGCCCACGCTCTGCGCCTCGCCCGACCACCAGGTGCGGTCGGCCGAGACCATCTCCACCTTCAGCGGCATCTCAGTCCTCGCTGCTGAGCTTGGCAGCGTTGCGCTCGAGGTCCTCGAGACCACCGATGTTGAAGAACGCCTGCTCGGGCACGTGATCGAACTCGCCACCGGCGATCTTGCTGAACGCCTCGATGGTCTCCGACAGCGGCACCGTCGACCCCTTCACACCCGTGAACTTCTCGGCCATGTAGGTGTTCTGCGACAGGAACTGCTCGATGCGACGGGCGCGGTTGACGGTGACCTTGTCCTCTTCGGACAGCTCGTCGATACCGAGGATGGCGATGATGTCCTGCAGCTCCTTGTTCTTCTGCAGGATGGCCTTGACCTGGTTCGCCACCCGGTAGTGCTCCTCGCCGACGTACTGCGGGTCAAGGATGCGCGAGGTGGAAGCCAGCGGGTCGATCGCCGGGTACAGACCACGGGAGGCGATCTCACGGGAGAGCTCCGTGGTCGCGTCCAAGTGGGCGAAGGTTGTCGCCGGCGCCGGGTCGGTGTAGTCATCGGCGGGCACGTAGATCGCCTGCAGCGACGTGATGGAGTGACCGCGGGTGGAGGTGATGCGCTCCTGCAGCAGACCCATCTCGTCAGCCAGCGTCGGCTGGTAACCCACGGCTGAGGGCATGCGGCCCAGCAGCGTGGATACTTCCTGACCCGCCTGAGTGAAGCGGAAGATGTTGTCGATGAACAGCAGCACGTCCTGCTTCTGCACGTCGCGGAAGTACTCCGCCATTGTCAGCGCGGACAGAGCGACCCGCAGACGCGTGCCCGGCGGCTCATCCATCTGGCCGAAGACGAGTGCGGTCTTGTCGAAGACTCCCGCCTCATCCATCTCGTCGATCAGGTCGCCACCCTCACGGGTGCGCTCACCGACACCGGCGAAGACGGACACACCACCGTGATCGGCGGCCACGCGGTAGATCATCTCCTGGATGAGCACCGTCTTACCGACACCTGCACCACCGAACAGACCGATCTTTCCACCCTGCACGTAGGGGGTGAGCAGGTCGATCGACTTGATGCCCGTCTCGAACATCTGAGTCTTGGACTCGAGCTGGTCGAAGGCCGGCGGCTGGCGGTGGATGGGCCAGCGCTCGGTCACCTCGAGGGTCTCGCCCTCGGCCAGGTTGAGCGCCTCACCGGTGACGTTGAAGACCTTGCCCTTGGTGACGTCACCAACCGGCACCGAGATCGGCGCACCGGTGTCCTTCACCTCACCGCCCCGGACGAGTCCGTCCGTGGGCTTGAGCGCGATGGCGCGCACCATGTTGTCACCCAGGTGCTGTGCGACCTCGAGCGTCATGTCATAGGCGTCCTGACCGGGCAGGTCTACCCGGGTGGTCAGGGCGTTGTACATCTCCGGGATGGCGTCCGGCGGGAACTCGATGTCGAGCACAGGGCCGATGACGCGGGCGATCCGGCCCACGCCCGGCTCGCCAGCGCCGCTGGCCGGTGCCTCGGATGCGGTAGCAGTCATTGCAGTGCGTTCCTTCGTGTGGGTGGGTGCTCAGCTGGCGGCCAGGGCGTCGGAACCCGAGACGATCTCGCTGATCTCCTGGGTGATCTCGGCCTGCCGCGCCTGGTTGGCAAGCCGGGTGTACTTACGGATGATGTCCTCGGCGTTCTTGGTCGCCGTGTTCATCGCGCGCTGCCGTGCAGCCAGCTCGGAGGCCGCCGCCTGCAGCAGCGCGTTGAAGAGCCGGCTGCGGATGTACCGCGGCAGCAGCGCATCCAGCACGGCTTCGGGCGAGGGTTCGAACTCGTACAGCGGCAACGGCTTCTCCCCGACCGGGGCAACGCCGTCCACGACTTCCAGCGGCAGCAGGCGAATCACCTGCGGCTCCTGGGACACCATCGACTTGAACTGCGTGAAGACCACGTGCAGCTCGGCGACGCCACCGTCCTCGGCCGGAGCCCGAAAGGCGTCAAGCAGGGTGTTGCCGATCTCCTGGGCTGTCTCCAGCGCCGGGCTGTCCGAGTTGCCGGTCCAGCTCTGCACGATCTCGCGGCGCCGGAACTGGTAGAAGCTCACGCCGCGGCGACCGGTCACGTAGAGTGCGACCTCCTTGCCCTCGTCCTCCAGCTGTAGTCGCAGCCGCTCGGCCTCACGAAGCACGGAGGCGGAGTAGGCACCGGCCTGTCCACGGTCGGCCGTCACGACGAGCACAGCGGCGCGCGTGGTGTCGGTCCGCTCCGTGGTGAGCGGGTGCTGAACGTCGGTGTGGGTGGCCACGGCCGAGACCGCTCGGGTGATGGCCCGCGCGTAGGGGCTCGCCTTGACGGCCCGGTCCCGGGCCTTGCCGATACGGGAGGCGGCAATGAGCTCCATGGCGCGGAACATCTTCTTGAGGGTCTGGGTGGACCTGATCCTCTGCTTGTAGATCCGCTGTTGGGCGCCCATGCTCAGCCCCGCTTCTGCCGGACGATCTGCTCCTGGTCGATGTCCACGTCCTCGGAGTCGTCCACCTCATCGCCCACCGGGGCGGAGGGTTCGGAACCGAGGAAGGTGTCGCGGAACTTCTCGACAGCGGAACGCAGCTCGTCGGCCGTCTCGTCCTCGAACTTGCCGGTACTGCGGATCGCGTCCAGCACGCCGGTGTGGCGCCGCACGTGGTCGAGCAGCTCGCCCTCGAACCGGCGGACGTCCTTGAGGTCGACGTCATCGAAGTAGCCGTTGGTTCCGGCCCAGATCGAGACCACCTGATCCTCGGCGTCCATCGGGGTGTACTGCGGCTGCTTGAGCAGCTCCATCAGCCGGGCACCGCGGGTGAGCTGGCGGCGTGACGCCGGGTCCAGGTCCGAGGCGAACATTGCGAACGCCTCGAGCGAGCGGTACTGCGCGAGGTCGATCTTCAGCGTTCCGGCCACCTTCTTCATGGCCTTGATCTGAGCGTCACCACCCACGCGCGAGACGGAGATACCCACGTCCACGGCCGGCCGCTGGCCGGAGTTGAACAGATCCGACTGGAGGAAGATCTGCCCGTCGGTGATGGAGATGACGTTCGTCGGGATGTATGCGGAGACGTCGTTCGCCTTCGTCTCGATGATCGGCAGACCCGTCATCGAGCCGGCACCGAGGGCGTCGGAGAGCTTCGCGCAGCGCTCCAGCAGACGGGAGTGCAGGTAGAAGACGTCGCCGGGGTAGGCCTCACGCCCCGGCGGGCGCCGCAGCAGCAGCGAGACCGCACGGTAGGCCTCAGCCTGCTTGGACAGATCGTCGAAGACGACCAGGACGTGCTTGCCCTGGTACATCCAGTGCTGACCGATGGCCGAGCCGGTGTAGGGGGCGATGTACTTGAAGCCCGCGGCGTCCGACGCCGGAGCGGCCACGATGGTGGTGTACTCCAGAGCGCCCGCATCTTCCAGGGCTCCGCGCACGGAGGCGATGGTCGAACCCTTCTGACCGACGGCGACGTAGATGCAGCGGACCTGCTTCTCCGGGTCGCCGCTCTCCCAGTTCGCCTTCTGGTTGATGATCGTGTCGAGGGCGATCGCGGTCTTACCCGTCTGACGGTCACCGATGATCAGCTGACGCTGTCCACGCCCGACCGGGATCATCGCGTCGATGCTCTTCAGACCGGTCTGGAGCGGCTCGTGCACGCTCTTGCGCTCCATCACGCCGGCGGCCTGGAGCTCGAGTGCGCGGCGCCCCTCGGTGGCAACCTCACCGAGGCCGTCGATCGGGTTGCCCAGCGGGTCAACCACACGGCCCAGGTAGCCGTCACCGACCGGGACCGAGAGCACCTCGCCGGTACGGCGCACGCTCTGGCCCTGCTCGATGCCGCTGAACTCACCCAGCACCACCACACCTATGGAGCGCACGTCGAGGTTCAGGGCCAGGCCCAGCGTGCCGTCCTCGAAGGTGAGCAGCTCGTTCGCCATCACGCCGGGCAGACCTTCGACCTCCGCGATACCGTCGGCCGCCAGGGTGACGGTGCCGACCTCCTCGGCCGCGCTCGCGGACGGCTCGTAGGAGTTCACGAAGCTGTCCAGCGCAGCCCGGATCTCCTCGGGCTTGATCGTCAGTTCAGCCATCTTGTGCGTCCTTCTCCTTAGACCGCCGGGCGGTGGCGATCGGTTCGTTCTTCAGCGATGGGGGGCGGGTCAGCCGACGAGTCGTCGGCGAGCCTCGTCGAGTCGGGTGAGCGTGGTCGCGTCCACGACCTCGTCGCCGATCTGGATCCGGACGCCGCCCACGACGTTCGGTTCCACGGCCACGTTCAGCTGGACGGCACGCCCGTAGGCGCGCTGGAGGATGCCACTCAGCTTCTCCCGCTGGGCGGCGGTGAGCGGGACGGCAGCGGTGACCGTGGCCACGAGCTGCTGTCGCCGAGCCGCGGCCGCTTCGTTGAGCCGGACCAGACCGGCCGTCAATGTCGTGGAGCGGCGGTTGCCGAGCGCCCGCGAGAGCAGCGTGGCTGTCTGCGGCTCGACCTTGTCCTGCACGAGCGTCTCCAGCAGCTGGATCCGCTCGGCGACCGTACGGCTCTTGTCCGAGAGTGCCAGCCGGAGGTCGCGGTTGCCGGCCAGCAGCCGGATCACGGAGAACAGCTGCGTCTCGACCTCGAGCAGCGCTCCGGCCGCCTCCGCACTCGCGAGGACGGCGTCGGTGCCGAGAGTCTCGACGGCGTCGGCGATGTCGACATCCGCCGACCATCGCCCACGTGCCAGACCGGCGAGCAGGTCCACGGCCTGCTCACTGACCTTGCCGCCGAAGACGGAGGTCATCACCGTGGCCTTGTCGGACCCCTCGCGCGAGGGGTCCGTGAGCGCCCGGCGGAGACCGGCTGAGGCATCCAGCACATCCACGACGGCGAACAGCTCACTGCCGTACTGGTCGGCGCCGGCACCGGCCGTACGCAGCACGGGCTCAAAACGCTCCCGTGCGGCGTCGGTCGTGGCCTGACTGTTCGCCCGCATCACGCCTCCGACTGCGACGATGCCGTCGAACTCGCCGAGGACTGGGCGCCAGCACCCACGGGGCTGTCGACCGTGCTGTCGAGCTCGGCCAGGAAACGGTCGATCACGCGTGATTGGCGAGCGTCGTCAGCGAGGGACTCACCGACGATGCGGGAGGCGAGCTCGGTGGCCAGCTCCCCCACCTCCGACCGCAGCGAGACGACCGCCGACTGACGCTCGGCCTCGATCTGACGCTGAGCACTCTCCGCGATGCGGGTCGCCTCGGCCTGGGCCTTGCGCTTGGCCTCGGCGACGATCTGCCCGCCGTCGGCCGTGGCCTCCTCACGGATGCCGGCCGCTTCCTTCCGGGCAGCGACGAGCTCACGCTCGACCTCGGCCTTGGACTCGGCCGCCTCGGCCTTGGCCTGCTCGGCCAGCTGCAGTCCACCCTCGATCTTCGCCGCACGCTCGTCCAAGATCGCGTTCAACTTCGGCAGCAGGTACCGGAAGAAGAAGAACGCGATGACGACCGTGACGACGAGCGACCAGATGATGTCGTAGCCGGCCGGCAGAAGCGGGTTCGGCGTCTCGCTTGCGGTGATCATGATGGCTCCCAACGCCAGGTGTCAGGGGTCGATCAGGAGAACATGAGCCCGGCGACGAGGCCGAGCAGACCGAGCACCTCAATGAGGGCTGCACCGATCATCATGTTGGTGAAGAGCCGTCCGGAGACTTCCGGCTGGCGGGCCGTGGCGGCCTGGGTCTGGCCGATCATGACACCGAGACCGATACCGGGGCCGATCGTGGCGAGACCGTAACCGATGGTTGCGAGGTTGCCTTCCACTGCATTTCCTTCCTGTGGCGCTCGGGTGAGCGTCGGGTGTGGGTGCTACGGGTGAGTACGTGGTCCGCGACCACGCCCACGACTGAGGATCAGTGTTCCTCTTCGAGGGCGAAGTTGACGTAGATCGCGGACAGCAGAGTGAAGATGTAGGCCTGCAGCAAGGCGATGAACACCTCGAACAGGGTGATGAACAGCCCGCCGGCGAAGGCCAGCAGACCGGTCAGCTTGATGAGCCCGCCGCCCTCGAGCAGCAGGAAGTGGGTGGCCGCGAAGCACAGCACCAGCATCAGGTGCCCGGCCATCATGTTCGCCACGAGCCGGATCGTCAGCGTGGCCGGCCGGAGCACGAACACCTGCAGTGCCTCGATCGGAGTGATGAGCACGTAGGCGGGCCACGGGACCCCCGGCGGGAAGAGCTGGGCCTTGAGGTACTTCCCGAGACCGTGCTTACGCACACCCGCCGAGAGGTAGACGATGAACACCCACAGGGCCAGCACCAGCGGCAGCCCGACCCGGGACGTGCCGGCGATGTTGAGGAAGGGCACGATCCCGGCGAGGTTCATCGCGAGCACCGTGAAGAAGATCGTGGTGAGCATCGCCAGGTAGGGGCGAGCGCGCTCCTTGCCCAGGATCTGCTCGGCGATCTGATTGCGCACGAAGCCGACGCCGAGCTCGACGATGCTCTGGCCACGGCTGGGAATCAGGGAGGCGCGTCGGGTGGCCAGCCACAACAGCAGGAGCAGGACCGCGACGACGACGAGACGGACCAGCATGATCCGGTCGAAGCCGAAGAAGGAGCCCAGCTCGGTGCTGCCGAAGATGGCGTCCGGGAAGAACTCTTCGATCCCGGGGGCGTGGAAGCCGCCATCGTCTTCGCCCTCGGCAAGAATTGGCACGGCGATCGCTGCGGTGGACAGGGTGAACTCCCCAGGAACATCGGGCTCGTATCCATGCCGAACTGCTCCGGGCAGCATCGCAGGGACCGAACTCAGGTGGGCTGGAAGTGACTGAGGTCAGCCTACCTGATCATGCACGTGGATTGTGACGCTCCTGTGAAGGCTCGTCCCTCGAATCCGGGCGCGGATCGACCGGCTCCGTTGCTGGTGCATCCGCCCGGTCATCAGCAGGACCCACATCGGCCTGCGAACCATCCTGCGAGGCCACCGCAGACTGCGGGGTGACATAGGGAACCTTCGATGACGCCACCGTGATCAACTCGACCAGCACGGCGGCGATCACGGCCACGAACAGTGTGCCGAGGAACACACCCCGGTGGTAGAAGTCCTGGTCCCGGAGCCAAAGCAGAGCCACGGCCAGCAGGGCCATCTTCACCAGCCAGCCGCCCAGGAGCACGATCTGCAGCAGCTCCGGGCCGCGTCCGGCTACCAGATAGAGGGCGAGCACCGTCGTCGCCGTGAACACGAGCGAGATCCCGGCGGCCAGGAGACCCGCCCACACTCCCGCCAGGCCGGCCACAAGCGCGCCCACCAGCACCGACACCGCAGCAATGGCTGCCGCGGCCAGCAGCAGCCGGCGCAACACGGTACGGATCAGGGCCAGCACCGCGTCGGTGCGGATGTACCGGTCGTTGAGGAAGGCAGGCTCGGGCACGGGTGCGTCCTTCAGATCAGGTCCTCAGCTCGGACGTTGGCCGGCGGTGCGCTGCTTGAGGAACGATGGTGTGGGGATGGGCACCACGGTAATCACGGTCGCCAGCACAGCACCAATCGCGGCACCCATGAGCACCTGCGGGACCGGGAAGATCACCAGCGCGGCGGCGCTGAAGGAGACCACCGTGGTCCACAGGTACATGATCGCCACGGCCCGCCGGTGAGAGTGACCGCGGTCGAGCAGCTTGTGATGCAGGTGTGTCCGGTCAGCATGAAACGGGGACTTCCCCTTCATCAACCGGCGAAGACTGGTGACGGCGACGTCCAGCAACGGCAGGAGCAGCACCGCGACCGGCAGGACGATCGGGACGAACGCGGGCAACGCCTGCCGGGACTCCAGCACCGCGGGGTCGATCTGACCGGTGACCACGATCGATGCCGCGGCGATCGTCATGCCCAGCGGCATCGCGCCGGAGTCGCCCATGAAGATCCTTGCCGGATGGAAGTTGTGCGGCAGAAAGCCCAGGCAGGCCCCCACGAGCGCTGCGATCACGACCGTGGCGAGATCGGAGTAGTCGGTCGGGTTGTTGTTGCGGGTCAGCAGGTAGGTGTAGACGAAGAACGCCGATCCGCCGATGGCGATCACCCCGGCCGCCAGTCCATCCAGTCCGTCCACCCAGTTAACGGCGTTGATCGCGATCACCACCACGAGCACCGTCGCGAACAGGATCAGCCGGTCCGAACCGATGGTCAGGCCGAAGATCGGCAGCGTGACCAACGCCACTCCTTGCCAGGCCAGCACGCCGGCTACCAGGATCTGGCCGATCAGTTTGGTCACCCAGTCCAGGTCCCAGATGTCGTCGGCCACACCGAGCAGGCAGAGTGCTGTGGCGCACACGAGGATCGCCCACGGCAGTGTGTCGTCGAAGACAGCACCCAGGAACTCCGTACGGGAGGCGAACAACAGCGCGCACCCGAGTCCGGCCACCATCGCCACTCCCCCGAGCCGCGGCGTCGGAACCGTGTGCACATCGCGCGCACGGACCGCCGTCACGGCTCCGACTCGCTGGGCCAGGCGACGCGCCAGCGGTGTGGTCAGGTAGGTGACAGCCGCCGCGACGGCTAGCACGAGCAGGTAGACCCTCACGGCTGGGTGGCACCACCGGTGGTGTCAGTCTCCTCGGTGTCAGTGTCCTCGGTGTCAGTGTCCTCGGTGTCAGTGTCCTCGGTGCCGGGCTCGTCGGTGCCGGGCTCGTCAGTGCTGGGCTGGTCAGCCTCGTGCTCGCCCGGGGTGCCTTGACCGTCACCGTCAGCCTCATCGCCAACAGCCTCGTCGCCCTCGTCGGGCCCGTCACCGACCTCGGCCGGCTGGTTCTCCGGCAGCAACTCCGGTGCTATCGAACCGAGCTCTTCGGCGGTAAGCGCACCTTCGCGCACGATGCGCATCTGCGCCCCGGTCGCGTCCACGATGGTGGACGGCACCGGACCAGGGGTCGCTCCGCCGTCGAGGTACACCTTCACGGCACGGCCCAGCTGCTCGGCGGCGTCGGCACACGTGGTAGCCGAATCCTGCCCCGTCTTGTTCGCACTGGAGACGGCCAGCGGCCCCGTGCGCCGCAGCAGCGCCAGCGCCACCTCGTCGTCGGGCATCCGCAGGGCGACCGTGCCGTGGGTCTCCCCCAGGTCCCAATGCAGGCTGGGTTGCGCGGTCAGGATGACCGTCAGCGGCCCCGGCCAGAACTCGGTCACCAGATCCCGCACCGCCTGCGGGATCTCCGTGGCGAGCCCGTCCAGCGTCCTCACGTCGCCGATCAGCACCGGCGGCGGCATCTGCCGGCCGCGTCCCTTGGCGCGAAGCAGCGCGGAGACTGCCTTCGGTGTGAAGGCGTCGGCTGCGATGCCGTAGACCGTGTCGGTCGGGAGCACGACGAGCTGCCCGCTCGCCAACGTCTTGACGGCTTCGTCCAGGTGGCCCGCTCGGGCCCCGGCGTCGGAACAGTCCCTCAGAAGTACCTCGCTCACGAGGTCTGAGTCTGTCACGTCTCGGCACCGATCGGTCCATCTGCCCGTGCTTCGGTCATCCCGACGGCGGAGCCCACCCTCGCAGGCGTGGCAGGCTGAGCCCGTGCCCGACTCCGCCACCACCCCACCGAGCGCCTCCCGCAGGCGCCCAGGGACGACTCCTTCCAGCACCTGGCTCGTCCGTCTAGCCTTCGCGGGATCGATCCTGGTCCAGCTGGTGGTGCTGTACCTGCCGGCAACGCCCGACGGTGCGCCCAGCACTCCCGGGGCCGACAAGGCGGTTCATGTGCTCGTCTTCGCCGTCGTGATGCTGACCGGGCGGCTGCTTCCTCTGCCCGGGGTACCGCTCGCAGCCGTGCTGCTCGTGCACGCCGGTGTCAGCGAACTGGTCCAGCATCTGCTGCTCCCCGGCCGCAGTGGCGACCTGGCAGACATCGTCGCCGACATCGCCGGCATCGCGCTGGGCTGGTACGTCGCCTCCATGATCACGCGGCACCGGCTGCGCCGCTGACCGCGGGGGTGCTGCGTACCTACCGCCGTCGCGCCAGCAGCATCCGGTCCCGGCCCGTGAGGTCGGCACCGGTCCTGATCGCCTGGAGCTCGCCCGTCTCGCGCGCGAGCTCACGCACGGCCGCGGCCTGGACCTCGGCATGCTCCATCACGAACGTCCCACCAGGGCGAAGCAGCGTGAGCGCGCGCCGCAACACCCCGCGTGGCACATCGAGCCCGTCGTGGCCGCCTCCGTACAGTGCCAGGTCCGGATCGTGGTCACGCACCTCCGGATCGACCGGTACGGCATCGGGCGGGATGTAGGGCGGATTCGTCACGACCACGTCGACCGCGCCGTCCAGATCCGCCAGCGTCTGCGGGGCGGTGGCGTCGGCGCGCAGCACACGCACCTCGAGGCCGAGTCGCCGGGCGTTCGCTGCGATCGCAGCGCAGGCTTCCTCACCCAGCTCCACGGCGACAACCCGCGCCGAGGGCACCTCGCGGGCCACGCTCAGTGCGATCGCACCGCTGCCGCTGCACAGGTCCACCACGACGGGAGCATCCCCTGCCGCGCGCTCGGCAGCGGCGTCGATCGCCACTCCCGCCACGATCTCGGTCTCCGGCCGGGGAACAAACACCCCCGGCCCCACCTGCAGCTCGAGATAGCGGAAGTGGGCGACTCCGGTGATGTGCTGCAACGGCACCCGTCGCCGCCGACGATCGACGACCGCGGCGTACCGCACCCCGAAGTCCGCCGGCAACTCCGGAGGGAGGGCAAGCACGAGGCGGTCCACGCCGAGGACGAACTCGGCCAGCGCCAGCGCGTCCTGCTGAGGTGAGGCAACTCCCGCCTGGGTGAGCACCGCCGTCGCCCCGCTGACCAGCTGCCGCAAGGACGGCGAGGACGTCGGCTCAGGCCTGCAGGCGTGCTCGTTCACGCGTCTGCGGCACCGGCGAGCCGCTCCGCCTCATCCATCTGGATCGCGGAACCGACCACAGGGCCCAGATCACCGGCAAGCACCTGGTCCAGGTTGTAGGCCTTGTACCCCGTGCGGTGGTCGGCGATCCGGTTCTCGGGAAAGTTGTACGTACGGATCCGCTCGGACCGGTCCACGGTCCGGATCTGAGAGCGGCGCATTTCGGCCGCCTCGGCATCGGCGGCCTCCTGGCGGGCCGCCAGCAGCCGTGCTCTCAGCACCCGCATCGCCTGCTCGCGGTTCTGCAGCTGCGACTTCTCGTTCTGCATCGAGACCACGATGCCGGTAGGCACGTGGGTGATGCGCACGGCCGAGTCGGTGGTGTTGACGCTCTGCCCTCCGGGACCGGATGAACGGAAGACGTCGATGCGCAGGTCGTTCGGGTCGATCTCCACCTCGCCCGCGTCCTCGACCTCCGGGAACACCAACACGCCGGCGGCGGAGGTATGGATCCGCCCTTGCGACTCTGTCACCGGCACCCGTTGCACCCGATGCACGCCACCTTCGTACTTCAGGAAGGCCCACACTCCCTCGGCCGGGTCGGTCGACCTCGACTTGATCGCCATCGAGACGTCCTTGTAGCCGCCGAGGTCGGAGTGGGTCTCATCGAGGATCTGTGTCGTCCACCCCTGGCGTTCGGCGAAACGCTGGTACATCCGCAGCAGGTCGGCGGCGAACAGTGCGGATTCCTCACCGCCCTCACCGGCCTTCACCTGCAGGATGACATCGCGTCCGTCGTCGGGGTCACGTGGGATCAGTACCCGCCGCAGCACCTCGGCAGCCTCGGCGGCCGCCGCCTGCAACGGCTCGACCTCCTCAGCGAAGGTGGGATCGTCGGCGGCCAGCTCGGCGGCGGCCTCGGCATCCTCACTCGCACCGCGCCAGGCACGGTAGGCCGCCACGACCCGGCCGAGCTCGGCATACCGCCGGCCGAGGGTGCGAGCGCGCGCCTGATCGGCGTGCACCTGCGGATCGGCCAGCGCGGCCTCGATCTCCGCGTACTCCGCCAGTAGCGGATCCACCGCGATGAACACCTCGCTCATCTGCACCCTTCCCTCGACGCCGGTTGCCTGTGCGCGACGTGCCCGGCTCCGCCCTCGTGGGTCAGAGCCGGGCACTCACGTGCTAATCGGAACCGTGCGCGGGGGTGGTCTTGTTCACGGTGAGGAGGAACTCCGCGTTGGAGGAGGTGCTGCGCATCTTGGACTGCACCAGCTCGATTGCCTGCTGCTGGTCCAGCGACCCCAGCAGACGCCGCAGCTTCCACACGATGGCGAGCTCCTCAGAAGAAACGAGCAGCTCTTCACGGCGGGTGCCGGAGACGTTGACGTCGACCGCCGGGAAGATCCGCTTGTCGGCCAGGTGACGGGACAAGCGCAGCTCCATGTTGCCGGTGCCCTTGAACTCCTCGAAGATCACCTCGTCCATCTTCGACCCGGTCTCGACCAGGGCTGAGGCGAGGATCGTCAACGACCCGCCGTGCTCGATGTTGCGTGCCGCACCGAAGAACTTCTTCGGCGGGTACAGCGCGGAGGCGTCCACGCCGCCGGAGAGAATCCGTCCCGAGGCCGGTGCCGCGAGGTTGTAGGCGCGCGAGAGGCGGGTGAGGGAGTCCAGCAGCACCACCACGTCCTGCCCGAGCTCGACCAGTCGCTTGGCGCGTTCGATCGCCAATTCCGCCACGATGGTGTGGTCGGAGGCCGGCCGGTCGAAGGTGGAGGCGATCACCTCACCGGAGACCGTGCGCTCCATGTCCGTGACCTCTTCCGGCCGTTCGTCCACGAGCACCACCATCAGGTGTACCTCGGGATCGTTGGCCGTGATCGCGTTGGCGATCTGCTGCATCACGATCGTCTTTCCCGCCTTGGGCGGGGCAACGATCAGGCCGCGCTGTCCCTTCCCGATCGGGGCCACGAGGTCCACGATCCGGGGCGTGAGGTCCTTGCCGCCACTCTCCAAGCGCAGCCGGTCCTGCGGGTACAGCGGGGTCAGCGTGGAGAACTCAGGGCGCGGACCAGCCTCGTCGACGGGCACGCCGTTGACCTGATCGAGGCGCACCAGCGCGTTGTACTTCTGCCGCTGGTTGTTCTCGCCCTCCCGTGGCTGACGGACAGCCCCGAGGATTGCATCGCCGCGGCGTAGACCGTACTTCTTGACCTGACCGAGCGAGACGTAGACGTCGTTCGGACCGGGCAGATAGCCACTCGTGCGCACGAAGGCGTAGTTGTCGAGGATGTCGAGGATCCCGCCGACCGGGAGGAGCACATCCTCCTCGGTGATCTCGATCTCTTCCTCGACCGGCTCCGGGCCGCGCCCACGGCGCTTGCGGTCACGGTAGCGGTCGCGTCCCCGCCGACGGCGCCCGGACCGTTCGTCCTCGGAGTCACCACGTTGCGGGCTCGAGTCACGGCCGGAGCCCTGCTTCTGCCCGCCGGATTCCTCTTCCTGCTGACCCTCCGGTCGGCGCCCTTCGGGGAGGCGGATGTCATCCAGCGACGGCTTGCGCGCAGCCTCGCTGTCTTCTTGCTTGCCGGAGCCGGGCAGGTCGAGCTGCGGCTGACGCCCGGTGGAGCGCGCACGGCGGTTGCGACGCGGCCCACCGTCCTGGTCCGGGCCGCTTCCGCCGGAGTCACGTGCACCGCGAGACTCCTCGGATGACCCTTGACGCTGCTGACCCTGATCGTGCTGGCCGCGCGCCTGCTGGTCCTTCTGGACCTGGTTCTGCTCGCCCTGGTCCTGCTGGGCTGGCTTCGTCCTGGCCCGCTGGCCACGGTCCTGGTTCCGGGTGCGCCCCTCGGCGGCAGCAGGCTCAGCCCGCCGAGCCTGTCCAGCACTGTCAGCCTGTCCAGCACTGTCAGGGGTCACACCGCCTGTGGCGGGCTTGTCGCGCTTCGCAGGCTTGTCGCGCTTCGCAGGCTTGTCGCTCTTCGCAGGCTTGTCCTGCTTCTCGGTCGCCGCCGGCGGAGCGGCCGGAGCCGAGCGCTCACCGTTGCTCGTGGCCCGGCCGGAGCCGCCACGCGCCTCACGGATCGCCGCGACGAGGTCGCTCTTGCGCATCCGGCCGGTGCCCTTGAGGCCCATCTCAGATGCGATGGCCTGAAGCTCGGCAAGGCGCAATGAGGACAGCGCCCCGCTGCGACCGGTGGCGGACGTGGAGGTGGATTCTGGCACGAGGTTCCTTCTCTCGACACGCACCCGATCAGATATGTCCGGTGCGGCAGATGTCATCGGCCACGACGGGCCGGAGTGGATGGGGCCACGCCCGCGGCATCGCCGCACGTGGACGGGCACGACCACCAGGGCCTGAGCCCCGAGATGGTATGCCCCACAAGCCTAGCACCGAGGGACGACGAGCGGGACGAGACCAGAGGACCGGCCCGGACTCCTAACGGGAGTTCTCGATGCCCGAACCTGCAGTGAGCGGCAGGACGCCGTCGGTGTCGATCCCTGGGCGTCGCACGCTCCACTCCGGCCCGAGGCCGGCCACGGTGGCACCGTCCAGCGCGGACAGCACGAGCACGGTCGGTCCCGCTCCCGAGATGACCGCGGGGTGCCCTTCCGAACGCAGCCGCCGCACCAGGGCGACACTGGCCATCATGGCATCGGCCCGCTGCGCCTGGTGCAATCGGTCCGCAGTGGCGGGCAGGAGCAAGTCCGGGCGCGAGGTCAGCGCCAGGGTGAGGAGACCGGCACGACCGGCGTTGAAAGCCGCATCGGCATGGGAGACCGTGGCCGGGAGCGCGGCACGCGCCCGGCTCGTCGGCAGTCGTTCGGTGGGAATGAGCACCGTGAGCTCGATCCGCGGATCGACCTCGAGACGAGCGGCGCGAGCCTGACGTCCGTCCATCCACGCCACGGTCGCACCACCCAGGAGGGCCGGGGCGGCATTGTCGGGATGGCCTTCGAACTCGGTCGCGAGCTGCAGCAGCACGTCGTCAGCCAGTGCCTCCGGTTCACTGATGAGCCCACGGGCCGCGACCAGCCCGGCGATCACGGCAGCAGCGCTGGAACCGAGACCGCGGCCATGCGGGATGGCGTTCTCACAGTCGAGGGAGAAGCCGGCCTGCGGGGCGCCGACGTGGTCCAGTCCCGCGCGCAGCGCACGCACGACCAGGTGATCGTCGCCGTCGGGCACCTCCCCAGCACCTTCGCCGAATACCCGCACCTCGGTACGTCCGGTCGTGGCCCGCACGCGCACGCGGTCGTGGATCGTGTGGGCCAGGCCGAAGGAATCGAAGCCCGGCCCCAAGTTGGCGCTGGTGGCGGGCACCTGCACCCGCACCTCGTCGTGAACCAGCCGCATGTCAGCCCAGGCCGAGGGCTCGCGCCGCGTCTGCGACGTCCGTCCCGATCACCTGCGGATCCACCGGACGTTCGCCGAGTGCGGTGGCTGTGTCCTTGAGCCCGTTGCCCGTCACCGTGCACACGACGGTGGCGCCCTCAGGCACGTCCCCCGCCTCGGCACGGGCGAGCAGCCCAGCCACGCTGGCCGCGGAAGCCGGCTCGACGAAGACCCCCACCTCGGAGGCGATCATCGCCTGTGCATCAAGGATCTGCGCGTCGCTGACGGCGTCGATCCGGCCGCCCGAGTCGTCCCGTGCCGCCACAGCGAGTTGCCAGGACGCCGGGTTACCGATCCGGATCGCGGTGGCGACGGTCTCCGGAAACTCCACCGGTTCCCCCTTGACCAGGGGGGCTGCGCCGTCGGCCTGGACACCCCACATCTGCGGAGTGCGGGAGGCGAGTCCATCGGCGGCGTACTCGCGGTAACCCATCCAATAGGCGGAGATGTTCCCGGCGTTCCCCACCGGCAGCACGTGAATGGCGGGCGCCTCCCCGAGAGCGTCCACCACCTCGAAGGCAGCGGTCTTCTGCCCCTGCAGCCGGTAGGGGTTCACTGAGTTCACCAGTGCCACCGGATAGGCCTCAGCCAGTTCGCGCACGATCCGCAGGCAGTCATCGAAGTTGCCGTCCACGGCCAGCAGCGTGGCACCGTGCACGATCGCCTGCGCGATCTTGCCGGCAGCGATCTTCCCGTGCGGCAGCACCACGGCGCACCCGAGCCCGGCCCGGACGGCGTAGGCCGCAGCGGAGGCAGAGGTGTTCCCGGTCGAGGCGCACACGACCACCTCGGTACCCGTCCCGGCCACCTTGCTCATCGCCATCGTCATGCCACGGTCCTTGAAGGAGCCGGTGGGGTTGGCGCCCTCCACCTTGAGATACACCTGCGCGCCGGTCGCCGCCGAGAGCGAAGGGGCCGGCACCAGCGGGGTACCGCCCTCTCCCAGCGTCACGACGGGGTCGCCGTCCTCGATCGGGAGTCGGTCGGCGTACTCGGCGATCACGCCGCGCCACGGCTTGGCCATCAGGTTCCTTCCACACGCAGGATCGAGGTGATCCGTTCGACCACCTCAAGAGTATCGAGATCGGCCACCGTGGCCGCCAGGGCCGATTCGCTGGCCGAGTGGGTCACGATGACCAGTGCCGCCCCCTCGTCGGGGTCGCGCATCCCCTGACGGACAGTCTCGATGGAGACACCGTGCGCGGCGACCACTGCGGCGATCTCGGCGAGCACGCCGGGCACGTCGAGCACGTCCAAGCGCATCTGGTACCGGGTGTGCACCGCCTGGGCGGGCATCGGCGGCAGGGCCGCGTGCGCGGACTCCGAAGGTGCCTTGCCTCCGTTCACGCGGTGCCTCGCCGCGGCGACGACGTCCCCCAGCACCGCGCTGGCGGTCGCCTCTCCCCCGGCTCCGGCACCGTAGAACATCAACGTGCCCGCCGCCTCGGCCTCAACGAAGACGGCGTTGAACGGACCCCTCACGCTCGCCAGCGGATGCTCGACCGGCACCAGGGCCGGGTGCACGCGCACGGCCAGGCCACCGACGCCGTCATAGGTGCCCTGCTCGGCGATAGCGAGCAGCTTGATCACATGCCCGGTCTGCGCGGCCGAGGCGATGTCCTCGGGACTGATCGAGGTGATGCCCTGCACGGGAACGTCATCGAGGGAGGTACGCGAGTGAAATGCGAGCGAGGCGAGGATGGCCGCCTTCGCGGCGGCGTCCAGGCCCTCGACGTCGGCCGTCGGGTCGGCCTCGGCGTAACCCAGCTCCTGTGCCTGGGCGAGCGCCTTCTCGAAGTCGAGACCACCCGAGGTCATCTCGTCGAGGATGTAGTTGGTGGTGCCGTTGACGATGCCGAGGACGCGGGTGATCTTGTCCCCCGCGAGAGACTCGCGCACACCACGGACCACGGGAACCGCGCCGGCGACCGCAGCCTCGTAGAACAGGTCGACCCGGGCAGCGTCCGCCGCCTCGTAGAGCTCCGGGCCATGCTGGGCGAGAAGGGCCTTGTTGGCCGTGATGACACTGGCACCAGCGGCCAGGGCGCCAGTCACCAACCCGCGGGCCGGTTCGATCCCGCCCATCAACTCGATCACGATATCGGCGCTGGTGGCCAACCCCCGCAGATCCTCGGTGAGCAGCTCTGTCGGCACGACGGGATCACGCGGCGTGGCCGTGGAGCGGACCCCGATCCCGACGAGTTCGAGGCGAGTACCGGTCCGTGCATGCAGCTCGGACGCGTTCGTCAGGAGGCGGCGGACCACCTCGGTCCCGACCACTCCGCATCCGAGCACTGCCACCCGGAGGGTGGCGGGGGCGCCGTCGTTCATGGTCTCCTTCGTAACGTCTTCTGGTGGAGCGCAGGTTCGTCGGACCTTCGCCCGCTCGCAGGCATCTCAACAATAGAGGTCTTGGTGCCTGTGCCTGTGCCGCGTCCCACGTCCCGGGCGTTCTGGTGCTCAGCCCAGGTCGAGCGCGAGCAGATCGTCCACCGTCTCCCGCCGCACGATCTCGCGCGGCGCGCCGTCCCCGAGTGCCACGACCGGCGGTCGCGGCACGAGGTTGTACTGGGAGGCCATCGAGCGTCCGTACGCCCCGGTGGCGGGTACGGCGAGCAGGTCACCGGCGGCGATATCCCCCGGCAGGCTGACGTCCCGGATCACGATGTCCCCGCTCTCACAGTGCTTGCCCACCACCCGAGCAGGGACCGGATCGGCGCTCGAGGTGCGCCCGGCGAGCTCGGCGTGATAGTCCGCCCCGTACAGGGCCGGGCGGATGTTGTCGCTCATTCCCCCGTCCACGGAGACGTACAAGCGGGAGCCGCCATCCTCGAGCTCGACCGGCTTGACGGTGCCGACGCGATAGAGCGTGACCATGCTCGGGCCCACGATCGCCCGCCCGGGTTCGAAGGAGTAGTCCGGCTGCGGCGTTCCGAGCCGCTCGCACTCCCGCCGGCACGCCTGCGCCAGGGATGCGGCGAGCGCTTCGATGTCGACCGCCTGCTCCTGCGGGGTGTAGGCGATGCCATAGCCACCCCCGAGGTCGAGCTCGGCGGCAAGGTGCCCCGTGCGCTCGGCGAGCGTGGCGCGCAGGCCAAGCAGGGCAGCGGCCGCGGCCGCGAACCCATCGGGGTCGAGGATCTGGGATCCGATGTGGGAGTGGAGGCCGAGCAGCTCCAGGTGCTCGTTGGCAACGATCTGCTCCAGCGCCTGCAGTGCCGCTCCGCTCGCGAGGGACAGACCGAACTTCTGGTCCTCGTGGGCGGTGGCGATGAAGTCATGCCCGCCGGCGTGAACCCCGGTGGTCACGCGAACCATGACGGGGGCGCGCTGGCCACGTGCCGCTGCACGTGCGGCCACCAGGTCGATTTCCGGGAGGGAGTCGATGACGAGGCGGCCGATCCCGTTCTCGAGCGCGAGATCGATCTCCTCGACGGATTTGTTGTTGCCGTGCAGACCGATCTCCGCACCGTCGATACCGGCCGCGAGGGCCGTGGCGAGCTCGCCCGCCGACGCCGTGTCGATCCGCAGTCCTTCATCGCGCACCCAGCGGGCGACGGCGCGGCTCAGGAAGGCCTTGCCGGCGTAGTAGACCGACACCTGTGCCGGGGCGAAAGCCTCCTCGAAGGCTCGCCGGTAGCGGGCGGCCCGGGAGCGTAGGCCAGGCACGTCGAGCAGGTAGGCGGGCGTACCGAAGCCAGCGGCGAGCTCGGTCACCGGGATCTCGTTCACGTGCAGGACACCGTCGTGGACGTCGGTGTTCTCCGGCCACAGGTGCGGGCTGGTCGGATGGGTCACAGGTGCTCCGGGGCGTCGAGGCCGACGGCGGTCAGCTCGGCGGCGAGCGCGAGCGCGACCGCGTCGTTGATGGCCAGGCGGGTGCGGTGGGTCGAGGTTATCTCCTCCAGACCGCGCGGAGATGTCCGGGTGGCCGCGAACCAGGCCTGGAAGGCGGACGAGAGCCCGCGGGCGTGCGCCTGGATCGTCCGGTCCCGTCCGCTGCGCAGGACTGCCGGTGCTCCAGCGAGGGTGGTCAGGAGCCGCCGGTCGGCGGCGGTCGCCTCGTCGAGGCTGCCCTCAGCCGTGTCGGGTCGGACGCCGTGTTCACGGGCCGAGCGCGAGACTGAACGCGCCCGGGCATGAGCGAAGCGCACCGGGTGCAGCCGCTGCACCAGTTCCGGTCCGGCGGCTCGCGGGGTCCCATCGGCGGGCGCAGGCAGACCACCGAGCAGGATCTCCGGCACCACCCGCACCAGACTCGCCACCGTCAGCCCGATGCTGACGGTGGGGCCATGCGCATCGCACTCGCGCACGTCGGGATGACGGCGCAGGGCAGCGGCGAGTTGTTCTGCGCTCGCTGCGGGGTCTCCCGGCAGTGTGCGGGCAACGTCGGTGTGCCAGTCGGCGCTGCCCCGGGTCGCCGCTCGCAGGGGAACCTTCGCGCCGCGCAGGTCCAGCGCGGCCACGATGGTCCGCGCGAGGTCCTCGGGCCAGACGATGTGAGCGGGCGTGTTCAGCTCAACACCTCAGAACGGCAGCGAACCATAGAAGTCCTCCACCGAACCCTCGGGTCCCGTGGCCTGGAAGACGATCGCAGCCTCGTCGTACCAGAAGATGTCGTAGTCCTCGGCGCCGGCGTAGTCGATCCGGGTACCGGAACCGTCCTCCCAGACCGAGCCCTCGTAGTCGGGGTCGCCGCGGTCGGCCCGAACGCCGGCCAGGTAGTCGGCCGCCGGGTCCTCGCCATCGAAGGAGAGCGCGGTCAGAGTCACGGTGCCCACCTCGGAGGTGAACGTGCCGGAGTACGCCTCCTGCGACTGATCGCTGAGCTCGGAAGCATCGACCCAGCCACCCTCGAGCAGCCAGGCGGTCCCGTCGCTGGCCACGATCACGTCCGCCTCGGCGGTCAACAACTCCAGCAGCTCGCCGCTACCGCTCGTCTCAGCAGTCGACGGGGTCGGGGTGGGTTCGGAGGCCTCAGACGAGGTCGGGGCGGTCGTGGGGATCGGGTCGTCGTCGGCGTCGATGAGCAGGATCGCTCCAACGATCAGGCCTGCGAGCACCACCACACCCCCGACGACGGCGAGGATCACCCCGAGCGCACCACGTCCCCCACGTTGGGGCGAGATTGGCGGGGGCGGCGCGTCCGACGGCTGTCGGCTGCTGGGATCGGTGGTCACGACGGATCCTCTCGATGGTGTGCTCACCATTGTTTCATCACAGGAAGCAGCACGTACCGGGTACCGGTGGGTGGGTGGTCGCGAGCGCTGCGAGACGAACCGGGCCGATTTCTTTCCTGGACCGGTGCCCTGGTAGTCTCCACTGCGGTGTCAGCCCCTGGTTTTCCAGTGGGCGTCCGCCCCTGTAGCTCAGTGGATAGAGCGTCTGCCTCCGGAGCAGAAGGTCGTGGGTTCGAATCCCGCCGGGGGCACCGAGGCGCTTGCGCCGTTGTGCTCCCGAGTGGATTCGCCGACGAGCGTAGCGACGGCTCCCGCCGGGATTCGCTGATTCCGGCCTCTCAGCCCCCTTGCTCAGGGAGTCCCGAGCAGGCCGCCCAGCAGGTCGTCGACGATGCCCACTAGATCGCCCACCAGGCCGCCGGACTCCTCCTCATCGGGCTCCGGTTCCGGCTCGGGTTCGGGCTCCGGATCCGGGCTGGGGGCAGGCGTCGTGGGTGCAGGGGTCGGGGTCGGGCTGGGAGCGGGTGTCGGACTCGGCTGCGTCGGTTCCGGCTCAGACGGCGCAGGCTGCGAAGGAGAGGGCTGCGACGGCTGACTGGGGGCCGGCTGCGAGGGCGACGGCTCACTGGGCGGCGTCGTCCCACCCGCCGACGGCGAGGACGACGGTTGGGAGCTCCCACCTGTCGTCGTGGTCCCGGATCCGGTGCTGCCCGTCGCCGACGGATCAGTCGAGCCCGGACCAGTGGTGCCAGGGTCACCCGCCGGAGCATCCTGCGACTCGGTCGGATCCTCGCTGGGTTCCTTCGTGGGCTCGGCGGTTCCACTCTCCGACTCGTTCAGCCCGCCCGCTTCGTGCGCGAGGCCACTGCCGCCCTCGCCGACCCGATCGGACGAACCGTCGCTCCCGGCACCAATCTGCTGACCGGCCTGTTGCGCGGGAGCCTCGAGCGGGCTCAAAGCCGACGGCAGTACGAGGACCAGCAGTCCGAGGAGCAGGAAGGCCACACCAACCGGGATCCGCCACGGCACCCCGCGCCGTCGCTCCTCAGGCTCGTCACCGCCATCCGCGAGGACCACCGCACCTGGAGCGAGGAACATGGTCGAGGCGAGCGGGTTGAGAAATGTGTCCGCCTGAGATGCGGCCGCGGCGATGGCGGCCGTCTGTGCCCGGCAGCCGCTGCACGTGCGGCCATGCCGTGAGGTCGGCAGCTCGTGGACGCTGACTGCCGCGGCGACCAGCCGCTTGCGATACCGATCGCACACCACGTTGTCGGCAGCGGCGATGGCGGGGGCGATGTAGGCGCGCCGGAACTGCCGGTCGGCATGGACAGCACGAGCCGCCACGGTGGTCACGTCCAGATCGAGCTCTGCCGCGACATCCTCGAGCGACTGACCCTCCTGGCACATCCGCGCGATGAGCTGATGGGACTGCCGGCCCAGCCCCGTCAGAGCGTCCTCGATGCGCTCGGCAGTCTCGCCGGACTGCGGCATGGCGCCCTCGAGCGGCGTGGTCGTGCGCATCGTTCCCCCGATGGTCAGCCGTTGATCGTCCGTCCAGTATGCCTGGTCCCAGCACCTCCGCGCGAGGGCCCATCATCCGGTCCTCGCGCCACGGGCAGAAGTGAGCGCAGTAGGGTGAGGCCGTGCAGCCCACTTCACCCACCGGACAGCAGTTTCAGATCACCAGCGGCGAGGCGGTCGCGACCGTGACCGAGGTAGGCGCTCACCTGCGCGAATTCCACGTCGGAGGACGCGACGTCGTCGTCCCGTTCTCGGCAGACGATCTGCCACCGGCCTCCCACGGAGCAGTGCTGGCGCCGTGGCCGAACAGGCTCCGGGACGGCCAGTACACGTGGGACGGTATCGACTACCAGGTACCGATCACCGAGCCCGCGCGGGGCACGGCCCTACACGGTTTGGCCAGCTGGCAGCGTTGGACCGTGGACGAGCACACCGCAGACGTCGTCCTCCTGAGGCTCGACCTCCCTCCGACGCCGGGATACCCCTTCGCGCTGACGCTCACCGTCCGCTATGCACTCGGAGCGGACGGCCTGCACATCACCACCACGGCAACGAACACCGGAACAGCCGATGCCCCCTACGGCGTGGGCTTCCATCCGTGGCTCTCTCCCGGCCCCGGATCGCTCGACGACGCCGAGCTGCAGCTCGATGCCACCCGGTGGATACCCACCGACGACCGCCTCCTCCCGACCGGAGTGGCGGACCTACCCGCCGAGCTGGACTTCCGTCAGCCACGCCGCCTGGCGCGGACCGAGCTCGACGACGCGTTCGTCGGTGCCACCTACGATGCAGACGGCCTGTCATGGCTACGTCTGCGCGGTTCAGACGGTCGCACCGCCGCGGTGTGGATGGACCGGTCGATGGGCTGCTGGCAGATGTGCACCGGGGACCACGTCGCCGCAGTCTCTGCCCAGCGCACCGGACTCGCAGCCGAACCCATGAGCTGCATCGCTGACGCGTTCCGCACCGGTAGTGACCTCGTGCGACTCGCTCCGGGTTCCAGCCACAGCGTGACGTGGGGGATGAACCTGTTGTAGGTCACGGCCCCCGCTGCCAGCACCGCACCAGCCCTGCTCGCCGGCGCTACGGGCTCAGTTCTCCGTGCACTGCAGGGTCTCGGAGGTCAGTGGCACCGCGTGCTCGGCGAGCCAGAGCTCCGGGTCGACCGTGGTGAGAGACTCATCCAGGTGCACTTCGAGGTGCAGGTGCGGTCCGGTCGAGTTGCCGTACGAACCGACCGCGCCGATCGTCTCGCCGACGGAGACCTGCTGGCCGGCCTGGACATAGACACCGTTGGGGTACATGTGCACGTACCAGGTCCAGAACTTCTCCCCGTCGACCTCATGCTCGATGATCACCAACATGCTCGACCGACCGTCGCGCCCGACCCCGGCGTAGGTGACGGTGCCATCGGCCACAGCGTGAATCGGCGTTCCGGCGGCCGCTGACATGTCCAGACCGGTGTGCTGACCGTAGGACCCCCAGATCGGGTGAACCCGGTTGCCATAGCGCGACGTGAGCTGGTAGTTGCCTTCGACCAGCGGTTGCACGATAGGTGGTGCAGTCGCTTCCACCTCGGAGGCGAGCACACCGTTGGCTTGCACGGGAGTCGTGACGCAGGAGCTGGGGATCCGCTCGGTCCCGCTCCGGCTCGCCGAGACGAGTGAGCGCAGCGAGGCCAACGGATCAGCCGCCAGCGCAGTGGATGCGCCAGAGAAGTCCGGGGTACCACCGGAGGTGAGGACGTCGTATGCGCTGTTCGCGGCCACCGGGTTGCCGGTCGCCATCTCCGTGGAGGTGGCGGGTGTGGCCGCACCGCTCAGCGGCACCACCGTGGTCAGCGCGCCGAGCGCGCCGAGGACAGCCAGGCGCGGTAGCCACCGGTAGGTCGTCCCGCCGCGCTGCGAAGCAGACCGCCGACGCGCAGCACGGCGCTGCTCGCGGTTGCTCGCGCTCTGACCGAGGACAACCTCACCGAAAGGATGGGCGGAGGTGGATGGCTTCTGCGCTGCAGCATCACCCGGCACATGCGCATCCATCGCAGCGTGCTCGCCTGCGACGTCGACGGGCACAACAGCCACCGCGTCACGATCCTGGACCTGGTCTTGGTTCTCGCCCAGCACGACCGGCCCTGTGGTGACCGCCTCCGCGCCGGACGCCATCTGCTCGTCCGAGATCGGCTGTGCACTCGTGCCCGGTGCGTCCGCGCGATCATCACGATCAGGCGCCACGTCCTCGCGCGCGCCATCGGCAGCACGCTCGGCGGCCGCAGCACGCTCCCGCGCCCGGATCTCCCGGCGGGTCAGCGGCCGCTCCCGTTGTGACCCAGCGGAGGCGGGGCCACCCTGCTCACGCTGCGCGGCGAGGCGCAGCTGTCGCCGAGTCGGGAGCGCGTCAGCGGAAGACACACGCTGAGGACTCACACGGCCTCCGGACGGGGGTCGGACGGGGATGGACAGTGGTTCGGGCGCACGTGGCACCCACGTTCATACGTCAGGGAAGGTGGCCAGTCTACGTCGAGTCCACCGGTGGTGAACAGCAAGCAAACCAGATCACGAAAGCATAACGGACAGCGCCGTCAAGAGTCCACACCCGCGCCGCGTGTGCGAGTCGTCTCACACCACACCTGTGCGAGAGTTTCACCATGACTGCCGCAGCCGCAGGGACTCTCGCGACCGTCGTGCTCGTCGTCGAGGACGAGCCGGAGATCGCGAACCAGATCGCTCGCCGCCTCGAGGCCGAGGGGTGGCGCCCGCATATCGCGGGAACCGGGCCCGACGGCGTCCGGGCCGCCGAGGAACTCGGACCCGACCTCATCGTGCTTGACGTGATGCTTCCGGGTATCGACGGCCTGGAGGTGTGCCGCCGGATCCAGGCCAGTCACGCCGGCGCCGGCACCACCGCTCCCCCGATCCTCATGCTCACCGCACGCGACGATGAGACCGACATGATCATCGGGCTGGGCGTGGGAGCCGACGACTACCTGACCAAGCCGTTCTCGATGCGCGAGCTACTCGCCCGACTGAAGGTCCTCCTCCGGCGGGTCGATCGCGCCCGTCAGGCGCCGCCGAACGGGGAGCACAGGGTGGCTGATGCCCCGCTCGCACTCGGCGACCTGGTCATCGACCGGGCCGCTCGACGAGTCATCCGCAACGGGAACGAAGCCCATCTGACCCCCACCGAGTTCGACCTGCTCGCCTGCCTCGCCCAGAGCCCGCGCACGGTGCTTTCCCGCGAACGACTGCTCGCCGAAGTCTGGGACTGGGTGGACGCCTCCGGCACGCGCACCGTGGACTCGCACGTGAAGGCGCTGCGCCGCAAGCTCGGTTCGGATCTGATCCGGACGGTGCACGGGGTCGGATACGCACTCGAACCGACCACATGAGACCGGCCCCATGAGTCGGGCGGGACGACTACGGCACGCACGGGGCGCCGTCAGTTGGCGTGACCGATTGGACGGCATCTACGGGGATCTGCGCCCGCTGGATCCGGTGCGCTCGATCAAGATGAAACTCATCGTGATCATCGGCGCCACCGTGGCCCTGTTCACGGTGGTGACCTGGATCGGGGACCGCTTCGAGTTCGGGGTGCTGCGGACGTTTCCGGTGGCCCTGGTGTGCTCGCTGGTGCTCACTCAGATCCTCGCACGCGGGATGACCCGGCCGCTGCGGGAGATGACCAGCGCGGCGGGCGCCATGGCACGCGGGGACTACAGCCAGCGGGTGCACACCGACAGCCAGGACGAGGTGGGTCAGCTCGCCGCTGCGTTCAACTCCATGGCTCAGGACCTGGACACTCTCGATACCCAGCGCCGGGAAATGGTGGCCAATGTCTCCCACGAGCTGCGCACCCCGGTGGCCGCGCTACGCGCCCAGCTGGAGAATCTTGCCGACGGCGTGGTGGCACCCGAGCCCGAGGCGCTCGAGTCCGCCCTGACTCAGGTGGAACGACTCTCCCGGCTGATCACCTACCTGCTCGACCTGTCCCGCCTGGAGGCCGGCGCCGCCGACCTCGATCTGAGCGATCTGGAGGTGTTGCCGTTCCTCGAGGACGCCGCCGCTCAGGCCCGCCCGGCAGCTGAGACCGGTCTGCACTGGCACGTCGGCGTCGAACCGGCGAGCCTTCGGCTACGCGCGGACGCCGAGCGCCTCCGGCAGGTCATCTTCAATCTGCTGCAGAACGCCTCACGGCACTCCCCGCCCGGCGGAACCATCTGGCTGTCCGCGCGCGCGGACAGGGCGAGGGCCGCCGTCGTGATCGAGGTGCTGGACGAAGGGCAAGGGATCCCGGTGGCGGACCGGCAGAAGGTGTTCGAACGGTTCGAACGCGGCAATGCACCCGGGCAGCGCGGCGGCCAGAGCACCGGCGGCACAGGGCTGGGGCTGGCCATCGCGCGCTGGGCGGTGACCTTGCACGGTGGGACGATCGCGGTCGTCGACCCGCCCCACGGGTCCGGGGCGATGATCCGGGTGACGCTGCCAGCAGCTGGGCCCTCCCGGTCGGCCGACAGTCCCGGAACTGGACATCGCCCAGCCAGCCCGTGACCGACTGTTGACGAACGGTTGGCACCACGACCCGGACGGGTGTCAGTATCCGGGACTGATCGCGCAAACGCGCCGGGAATGGGCGCCCCCACCACCGTCGTTCGCCTAGGCTGGTGGCCAACACATCCACATCGCGATTCCAGCGTGAAAGAGGGCGATCCCCGAGTGTCCCAGCAGGCACCCCACGACGACACGTCAGCATCTGCGGCCTTCGGCGGTAACGAGTGGCTCATCGAAGAGATGTATGCCCAGTACCGCGAGGACAAGTCGCAGGTGGATCCGGCCTGGTGGGACTTCTTCGAGTCCTATTCGCCCCGCGAGGTGAACCCGGCCTCCTATGGGGAGGGCGAAGGGTCCGGCCAGACCGAGGCGCACCGTAGCGCCCGGCCCGCAGACACTCCGACACCGCCGAAGGCGCCCGCCACCCCGGCGCCGAGCACCCCGGCGGTGGTCCCGGCCCACCCGGTCGAACCCGCTCCGGCCAGCACTGCGCAGGCGAACGACACCACGGCACCGACCTTGACCGTGCAGGGCGATGTCCCGCCCGAGCCGCCGCTGGCGACAGCAGAGGCGCCCACGGCGGCCTATACACGCTCGATGACCGGCGGCGGACCCCGCGATGCCGGAGGTGACGACGAGGTCTCCAGGCTGCGGGGGCCGGCAGCTCGCGTCGTCACCAACATGGAGTCCAGCCTCGCCGTCCCCACGGCCACCAGTGTGCGCACGGTGCCGGCCAAGCTCCTCGTGGACAACCGGATCGTCCTCAACAACCACCTGCGTCGTGGCCGTGGCGGGAAGGTGTCCTTCACCCACCTCATCGGCTTCGCGGTGGTCGAAGCGCTGGGCGACATGCCCGAGATGAACGCCGGCTACCGGACCGTCGATGGCAAGCCCGGGCAAGTGCGTCCCGCTCATGTCAACTTCGGTCTCGCGATCGACCTGGCCCGGCCGGACGGTACTCGCCAGCTGCTGGTCCCCTCGATCAAGGGTGCGGAGTCGATGGACTTCGCGGCGTTCTGGCGGGCCTACGAGGACGTGGTAGCCAAGGCACGCAACAACAACCTCACCGTCGAGGACTTCGCCGGAACCACCATCACCCTGACCAACCCCGGCACCATCGGCACGGTCCACTCGGTACCCCGCCTGATGGAGGGCCAGGGCACGATCGTCGGCGTCGGGGCAATGAACTACCCGGCCGAGTACCAGGGCGCGTCCCAGGAGACGATCGCCAAACTCGGCATCTCGAAGATCCTCACCATCACCTCCACCTACGATCACCGGATCATCCAGGGCGCCCAGTCCGGTGACTTCCTGCGGATCGTGCACAGCAAGCTGATCGGTGAGGACGGCTTCTACGACCGCGTGTTCGCGGCCCTGCGCGTGCCATATGAGCCCGTGCGGTGGACCACCGACGTCTCGGCTGACTCCCCCGATGACCTCGGCAAGCCCGCGCGGGTCGCCGAGCTCATCCACGCCTACCGCTCCCGCGGTCATCTGCTCGCCGACACCGATCCGCTGGCTTACCGCCAGCGCAAGCACCCCGACCTGGACGTGCAGAACCATCAGCTCACGCTGTGGGACCTTGACCGCACCTTCCCGACCGGCGGGTTCGGCGGGAAACCGCGGATGCTGTTGCGGGACATCCTCGGGCTGTTGCGCAACTCCTACTGCCGCACGATCGGCGCCGAGTACATGCACCTGCACGACGGTGCGCAGCGGCGATGGTTCCAGCAGCGACTCGAGTCCGGCTGGGCCAAGCCCGAGGTCGAGGAGCAGCGGCGCATCCTGCGCACCCTCAACGCCTCCGAGGCATTCGAGACCTTCCTGCAGACGAAGTTCGTCGGCCAGAAGCGCTTCAGCCTCGAAGGTGGGGAGTCACTGATCCCGCTGCTGGACCGGATACTGGAGCGCTCGGCCGAGGAGTCCCTGGACGAGGTCGGCATCGGGATGCCGCACCGTGGGCGGCTCAACGTCCTGGCGAACATCGCCGGGAAGTCCTACGCCCAGATCTTCGCGGAGTTCGAAGGCAACCAGGACCCGCGCACCGTGCAGGGCTCCGGAGACGTGAAGTACCACCTCGGCACCGAGGGGACGTTCACCGCCTCCTCCGGAGCGACCACGAAGGTCTACCTCGCCGCGAACCCCTCGCACCTGGAAGCCGTGAACGGCGTGCTCGAGGGCGTGGTCCGCGCCAAGCAGGACCGCATCGACCTCGGCGGCGCCGGGTTCTCGGTGCTGCCGATCCTCATCCATGGCGATGCCGCGTTCGCAGGGCAAGGCGTCGTCACCGAGACTCTGCAGCTGTCCCAGCTGCGCGGCTACCGCACCGGCGGCACGGTGCACATCCTCATCAACAACCAGGTGGGGTTCACCACCGGAGCCTCCGCCTCACGATCGACGCTCTACGCCACCGACGTCGCCAAGGGGCTGCAGATCCCCATCTTCCACGTGAACGGGGACGACCCCGAGGCAGTCGCGCACGTGGCCGAACTGGCATTCGACTACCGGCAGCAGTTCAACAAGGACGTCATCATCGACATGGTGTGCTACCGCCGCCGTGGGCACAACGAGGGCGACGACCCGTCGATGACGCAGCCGGTGATGACCTCCCTCATCGAGAAGAAGCGCAGCGTCCGCAAGCTGTACACCGAGGCGTTGGTCGGCCGCGGCGACATCACCGCCGACGAGGCCGAGGAGTTCCTCCAGCACTACAAGGGTGAGCTGGAGCGTGTCTTCACCGAGGCACGCGACGGCACTCAGCGTTCCACCAGCACCCAGGTCGCCGGCCTCGAGCCGCCGGAGTCTCAGCTCGAAGACGCCGGGGTGATGGTGGGCTGGCAGACGGCCGTTCCGGCGAAGGTGGTCGAGCACATCGGCTCCGCGCATACCCGGCCACCCGAGGGCTTCAACGTCCATCCCAAGCTGAACCAGCTGCTGGAAAAGCGTGCCACGATGTCGACACAAGGCGCCGTGGACTGGGCGTTCGGCGAGATCCTCGCCTTCGGCAGCCTCCTCATCGAGGGAACTCCGGTGCGGCTCGCCGGCCAGGACTCCCGTCGCGGCACCTTCGTGCAGCGGCATGCCGTCCTGCACGACCGTCTCAACGGCGCCGAGTGGACGCCGCTGATGTACCTGACACCCGATCAGGCGAAGTTCTGGACGTACGACTCCTCGCTGAGCGAATACGCCTGCCTCGCGTTCGAGTACGGCTACTCGGTGGAGCGCCCCGACGCGCTCGTCCTCTGGGAGGCCCAGTTCGGTGACTTCGTCAACGGCGCCCAGACCGTGATCGACGAGTTCATCTCCTCCGCTGAGCAGAAGTGGGGGCAGACGTCGTCGGTCGTGCTGCTCCTGCCGCACGGGTACGAGGGGCAAGGCCCGGACCACTCCTCGGCACGCAAGGAACGCTTCCTGCAGCTCTCCGCCGAGGACAACATGATCGTGGCGGAGCCCTCCACCCCGGCCAACCACTTCCACCTGCTGCGGCGGCAGGCATACCAGCGACCACGCCGCCCGCTGGTGGTGTTCACCCCGAAGCAGCTCCTGCGGCTCAAGGCGGCCACCTCCTCGCTGGAGGACTTCACCACCGGCACGTTCCAGCCGATTATCGGCGACACCGCCGTGGATCCGGGCAACGTCCGCCGGGTACTGCTGTGCAGTGGGCGCGTGTACTACGACCTGCTCGCCGAGCGCACCAAGCGGGAGGACGAATCCGTCGCCCTGGTACGGATCGAGCAGTTGTACCCGCTCGATGCCGGGGCCATCCAGGCCGAACTGGAGCGCTACCCGAACGCCGAGTTCGTGTGGGTGCAGGACGAGCCGCGCAACCAGGGCGCCTGGACCTACCTGATCACCCGGATGCCCGCCTACGCGCCGGTCGTGGCCGAGCGCGGCGTGCGGGTGATCTCCCGTCCGGCCTCGGCAGCACCGTCCGCGGGCACGGCGAGGAAGCACCAGGCTGAGCAGGCAACCCTGCTCGAGGAGGCGTTCGCCCAGTGAGCAGCCGCGCCCCGGAAGCGCGCGACCGGTGGCGGATCTGCGTGGTCGGCGACGAGCTCGTTGCCGGAATCGGTGATGCCCGCGGGATGGGGTGGACCGGTCGTGTCGCCGCCCGCACCCGCAGTGAGGACCCGATCGAACTCTTCTGCCTCCCCGTGCCGGACGAGTCCACGACGGCGCTCTCGGGTCGCTGGGAGAGTGAGTGCAACCGCCGCTTCGGCACCGGGGAGAACCGTCTGGTGGTGGCGCCGGGTTCGGCGGACCTTCGCCAGGGCGTGTCCTTGGCCCGTAGCCGGCTCAACCTCGCCAACGTGCTCGATGACGCCTCGAACCGGAACATCCGCGCCTTCGTCATGGGCCCACCACCGCGCAGCGACGTCGATCCCGGCCAGCTCGCTGAGCTCTCGACCGCGTTCGCTGATGTCTGCGCACGCCGCCGGGTGCCGTATGTGGAGACCTACCAGCCGCTGCACGACCACGAACAGTGGCTCGCAGACCTGGCCTCCACCGGCGGGCGGCACCCGGAGCAGGCCGGATACGGTCTGCTCGCCTGGCTCGTGCTGCACAACGGCTGGCACGAGTGGCTGGGCCTACCTCAGGACAGCTGACGACGTCACCACATGCGCGAACGCTGAGTGCTACGTCAGGTCGATGGCGGCGTGTCCGGCCTGCCGTCGTCGTCGATGTCATAGGCATCGACCTCCTCCGGATGGTGGCTCAGGTGCACGACTGCTGCCACCAGACCACCCCAGACGAGAACCAATGCGACGATCATCATGATCACGGCAGAGACGTCCATCATGCTTCCTTCCCGGGCGTTGGGGTGTTCCCCTGCCCTGCGTCATGAGCGGCCACCACGCCCTTGCGCCAGGGAATCACGGTCATGATCGCGGCGATCACCAGCAGGCCGATGGCCGAACCCCAGCCGTAGAGGGCGACGTAGCCGGAGGGCATCTCGCCATAACCGTCCTGGATCCTGCTGATCACCTGGGACACGAACATGAACCCGAGGATGAGCGGGGTGACCAGGCCCACCATCAGCTTCCAGAGCAGTCCCACCTTGAACGAGGACACCTCGTTGAGATGATCGCCCAGCATGCCGAGGCGCCGCAGCCCCCACGCCAGGGTGATCACCGAAGCGAGGCCGGCACCGACAATGCCGAAGTTATTGGCGAAAGCATCCAGCACGTCCAGCAGGTTCAGGCCCGTGGTGGTGGGGAACAACAGCAGCGAGACAATCGCCATCACTCCACCGACCCCGAAGACCGATGCGTTCCGGCTGAGACCGAACTTGTCCTCGATAGCCGTGAGCACCACCTCCACGATGCTGACCAATGAGGTGATCCCCGCCAGCACGAGGGCGGTGAAGAACAGCACGCCGAAGAAGGCGCCACCGGGCATCGTGGAGATGATCGTCGGGAAGGCGATGAACGCCAACCCGATCCCGGAATCCGCGACCTCGCTGACCCCCACACCGGCCGCCTGCGCCATGAATCCGAGCGTGGCGAACACACCGATCCCGGCAAGCAGCTCAAACCCGGAGTTGGAGAACGCGACCGTGAGTCCGGAGCCGGTGAGATTGGTCTTCTGCTTCAAGTGTGCCGCGTAGGTGATCATGATGCCGAAGCCGATGGAGAGGGAGAAGAAGATCTGGCCGTAGGCCGCCACCCACACGTCGGCATCGGTCAGGGCAGACCAGTCGGGTGTGAACAACGCGTCCAACCCGTCGATCGCACCGGGGAGAGTAAGCGCCCGGACAACCAGCACCAGGAAGATCGCCACCAGCAACGGAATGAAGATCATCGAGATCCTCGCGATCCCACCCTGGATTCCCCGCCAGTGTACGAGGAGGGCGAACACCCAGATCAACGCCAGCGGTATCGCCACCCCGGGCACCAGGGTCAGCCCCACGTCGAATCCGGCGTCTCCTTCTGCCTGCTGCAGGAACTGCCCGATCAGGAAGGCGCCAGGCTCCTCACCCCACGCTTCGGTCGCTGAGAAGCCGATGTAACGCACCGCCCACGCGATGATCACCGCGTAGTAGACCGCGATCACGAACGAGATCCCGACCTGCCACCAGCCGATCGACTCGGCACCACCACCGAGCCGGCGCCAGCTCAAGGGCGCCGATCCGCGGAACTTGTGCCCGATGGCGTAGTACATGAACAACAGCGGGATGCCCGCAGTCATCAGTGCCACCAGGTAGGGGACGATGAAGGCACCTCCCCCGCCTTCATAGGCGACGTACGGGAAGCGCCAGATATTGCCGAGCCCGACGGCGGACCCGATCGCGGCGAAGATGAAGGCTCGCCGCCCCTTGAATTGCTGTCGTTCGCTCATCTGAAGTCCTTCTTCGCACTGAGACGACGCGTTCACCCCACACACACCTGGCAACGCTTCAGGTGTGAGATCACGCACACGCTACCCCCGGCGCGCCGATCCGGCATCCGGAAGCGCCAGATCACCGCACGAGGACGACCTTTCCGAACGCCTCACCGGAGTCCAGCCGCCGGAATGCCCTGTGGATCTCGGCGTCATCGTCGAACCCGTACTGGCTGTCGATCACCGGCCGGATGCCACACGTGTCGATCATCGCCACGAGCTGCGCAAGTTCCGCTGCAGTGCCCATCGTGGAGCCGATCACCCGAAGGCTGCGGAAGAAGACCCGGTTCAGCTCGGCAGACGGTGCGGCGCCACTGGTCGCACCCGCGACTACCACCACCCCACCCGGGCGCAGCGATCGCAGCGAATGCTCCCACGTGGCCTGACCCACGGTCTCGATCACCACGTCCACCGGCGCCACCCGTGTGCTGGTGTGCACCGTCTCCTGTGCGCCGAAGGCCCTCGCCTGCTCCAGCTTCGCCTCGGACCGTGAGGTGACCACCACATGAGCGCCAGCCGCTCGAGCCAGCAGCAGGGCCGCCGTCGCCACCCCGCCCCCGGCGCCCTGGATCAGCACCCGCTGACCGGGACGCACACCCGCTGCCGTGGTGAGCATCCGGTAGGCGGTGAGATACGCCGTCGGCAGGCATGCTGCCTCGGCGAGCGTGAGCGATGCCGGCGCGGGCACCAGGTTGCGCGCCGGTACCCAGACCCGTTCGGCCAGGGTGCCCGGGAACTTCTCGGAGAGCAGGCTGCGGCGCGGGTCGAGCGTCTCGTCCCCCACCCAGTCCGGAGACGAGATCACGGCGTGCACGAGTACGGTTCGCCCGTCCGGGTCCAGGCCGACGGCGTCCGTCCCCAAGATCATCGGCAGTTGCTCGCTCCGCAACCCCACTCCGCGCAGACTCCACAGGTCGTGATGGTTGAGCGCTGCAGCCCGCACCTGGACCGGTACCCAGTCCGCAGGCACATCGGGCAGGTCTGACAAGTCCCCCGTCTCGAGCCCCGTCAGCGGGGAGCCGGGGTCCTGGCGGGCAGCGTAGACGGCTCGCATCCACCAACGTTACGCCTGCGTGCACCCACCAGGAAGGGGGGCAGCGTGCGGATGTGGGATCATGTCTCCTGGCCCTGACCCCCGAGACCCGAGGAGCTGCGATGAGCAAGCGCGGACGCAAGCGCAAGGCACGCCGTCACGGCGCCGCCAACCACGGCAAGCGCCCCAACTCCTGAATCCTTCAGGACGAGCAGAAGGCCCAGGCCCCGAGCGGGACCTGGGCCTTCTGCTGTACCGGGAGCGGGTCTGTCAGGAACGGCCCTGACGCAGCAACGTCAACTGGGTGCGCACGCGCATCCGGAGCTCGTCCGGAGCGACCTCGACGCAAGACTTGCGCAGGATCACCCGGACTTCCTGCTCCCGGCTGACGGCGTCCAGGCAGGTCTCGCACTCGGCGATGTGCGCCTTCAGCCGTTCCAGATCACCGTGGGACATCTCCCGGTCGATGTACTCATACAGGTGCTCGAGCGCTTCCTCGCAATGGCACGCACCGTTGTTCTCACTGGGCGACGTCACGATTTCTCTCCCACTTTCATGCCGAGGGACCGCGCATGGTCGGTGAGCATCTGCCGGAGCTGGGCTCGACCGCGGTGCAAACGGGACATCACCGTCCCGATCGGGGTGTCCATGATCTCGGCGATCTCCTTGTACGCGAAGCCTTCGACGTCGGCGAGATACACGGCCAGGCGGAAGTCCTCCGGCAGTGCTGCCAAGGCGTCCTTCACCTCGGAACTGCCGAGGGAGTCGAGGGCTTCGGTCTCGGCCGAGCGCAGCCCGGTCGAGGTGTGCGAAGCGGCACGGTGGATCTGCCAGTCCTCGATCTGATCGGCGTCCGACTGCTGCGGGGTGCGCTGCTTCTTGCGGTAGGTGTTGATGAAGGTGTTCGTCAGGATCCGGTACAGCCAGGCCTTGAGGTTGGTGCCCGGCTTGTACTGCGCGAAGGCGGCATAGGCCTTCGCGAATGTCTCCTGCACCAGATCCTCGGCGTCGGCCGGGTTGCGGGTCATCCGCAGGGCCGCACCGTAGAGCTGGTCGAGATAGGGCATCGCCTCAGACTCGAACCTGCGGTCTCTCTCGGCCGCAGTCTCGGTCTGGGGTGCCCGCTCGTTGTCCTCACTCATCACCCCTGAGCCTAGTCCGCGGATCGGCGTTCGGGAGACCGAGCGCTGACGCGGACGCCCCGAAACGGCTCCGCGAGCGCTCCCGGAGCGGCGGGCGCGCCGGGCGGCGTCGACGGTCACGGTTGCTGCAGTCACGTCCGGCACAACACCGGACGTGGCGTCAGCATTCCGGGCCCGCAGACCGGGCTCGCCGCAAGGTGAAGCTCGACATGCGCTCCGGACGGTTCGCACCTGGGCCGAATCTGCGGTAGCAATGACTCATGGATCCCGTGCGCGCTCTTGCCCGTCCCCTGCTCGCGTCCGTCTTCGTCGTGGACGGTATCGACGCCATCCGCCATGCTGACGAGCACGCCGCGCTGCTCGAGCCATGGGAGCCGCTGCTCGACAAGGTCTCGGAGAAGGTTCCGGCGATGCCGCAGAAGCGGACGACCCTGGTGCGGATCATGGGCGGCACCAGCGTGGCAGCCGGAGTCCTGCTTGCCTCGGGCAAGGCTCCCCGGCTCGCCGCAGGCGTGCTGGCCGTGATCGCGCTGAAGCAGACAGTCGTGCGGTACCCGTTCTGGAGCGCGAAGGGCGCTGACCGGAGGGAGAAGCTGACCGGGTTCATGCGCAATGCGGCACTCGTGGCCGGGCTGGTGTTCGCCGCCAACGACCGCCGCGGCAAGCCGTCGCTGGCGTGGCAGGTGGAGAATTGGCGCGAGCACCGCAGCGACCTGTCCGACGTCAAGTCCGACCTCGAGGATCAGTTGCGGATCGCCAAGGCCGAGATCAAGGCAGGTAAGGCTGAGCTGAAGTCGGGACTGCGCGGGGTGCAGGCAAAGATCTCCTGACGGCGGTGCGCGGCCACGGCTACCCGAACCGGCCTTCCGAGACCTCGAGATAGCAGCGCCCGCAGCGAGATTCGTAGGCCACCTGCTGACCGTCGATGGCGACCTGGGTTCCGTCGAGCACCACCTGTCCCCCGACGGTGCGTGTGGTCAGAACCGCCTTGCGCCCGCACCGGCAGATGGTCTTGAGCTCCTCCAGCGTGTGCGCAAGCTCCAGCAGCCGGGCCGAGCCCGCGAACGCACGGGTGCGGAAGTCGGTACGGATTCCGTAGGCAAGCACGGGCACATTGTCACTGACGGCGAGCCGGAACAGATCCTCCACCTGCTCACCGGTGAGGAACTGGGCTTCGTCCACCAGCAGACATGCCACCGGCGGTAGCTCCATCGCCGCGAGAGATCCCGGCTCCTGTCCCGTGGCGTGGGCTGCGAACAGGTCGCGCACGCTCTCGCCGGGGCCGATGAGGAAGTCAACGCGACGGGTCATGCCGAGCCGGGAGATGATGTCGGCATCACCCTTGGTGTCGACGGCAGGTTTGGCGAGCAGGACCCGCTGGCCGCGTTCTTCGTAGTTGAACGCCGCCTGCAGCAGTCCCGTGGACTTGCCGGAGTTCATTGCCCCGTACCGGAAGTAGAGCTTGGCCACGCACCTGTCCTTTCGCCGTCGGTACTCTACGCATCTCCCGACGACGCAGCTCACCCACCCCCTCACGCCCACCCCGTTTGGGCGCCAGTAGGCTGGAGGGGTGGTGAACACTCCTGACCTGTGGCCCGCTCCTGTCGCGACCGGACCGCTTGAGGCCGTCGTCGCTGTTCCTGGCTCGAAGTCACTGACCAACCGGGCGCTGCCGCTGGCGGCGCTGGCGAGCGCTCCGACCACGATCCGGGGTGCCCTGCACTCCCGGGATGCGGACCTGATGATCGGCGCGCTGCGCAGCCTCGGGGCGGGTGTGGAGGTCTCCGACAACGGCACGACCGTGCGCGTGGTGCCCCAGCCGTTGCGGGCAGGAGCACCCATCGACTGTGGACTGGCCGGCACCGTGATGCGGTTCGTCCCGCCGCTGGCTGCGCTGGCGGACGGCCCGGTGCTGCTCGACGGTGACCCGGGGGCACGCCTGCGGCCGATGGGACCGGTGCTGCGAGCGATCGCTGCACTCGGGGTGCCGGTGACCGGGCCCGACGATGCCGCCGACGGTTCCGGGGATGTTCCCGGATTCCTGCCGGTGGTCGTCCACGGTGCCGGGCGCGTGCGCGGCGGGGAGATCGAGGTGGACGCGTCGACCTCCTCCCAGTTCGTCTCCGGGCTGCTGCTGGCCGCACCGCGGTTCGAGGCGGGCCTGACGCTGCACCACGTGGGTGAGGTGCTGCCGAGCCAGCCGCACATCGATATGACGATCGCCGTGCTGCGCGACCGAGGTGTGGACGTCGACGACGTCGCTCCCGGCAAGTGGCGGGTGGAGCCGGGTGAGATCAGCGGTGGAGACGTGGTGATCGAGCCGGACCTGTCGAATGCGGGACCATTCCTCGCAGCGGCACTGGCGGCAGGCGGGCGGGTGAGTGTGCCGCACTGGCCCAGTTCGACCACGCAGCCGGGAGCACTGCTGCCGGAGTTCCTGACGCGGCTGGGCGGGTCGGTCACGCTGGCGGACGGCACGCTGACCGTGGCGGGATCGGGCGTGGTGCAGCCGGCAGACCTGGACCTGACCGCAGCCGGGGAATTGGCCCCGACCATTGCTGCCTTGCTGGCTCTGGCTCCCGGGGAGTCTCGGCTCACGGGGATCGCGCACCTGCGCGGGCACGAGACCGACCGGCTAGCGGCCCTGGTCACCGAGATCACCCGTCTGGGTGGTCACGCCGAGGAGCTTCCCGACGGCCTCCTGATCCGCGGGGGCGCCCTGCACGGCGCCGAGGTGGCGACCTATCACGACCATCGGATGGCGACCTTCGCCGCGATCGTGGGGCTCGCCGTCCCAGGGGTCGAGATCGAGAACGTGGGTACGACGGCGAAGACGCTCCCTGACTTCCCGTCGATGTGGCAGCGCATGCTCGGCGAGGACTGATGGCGAGGCGGCGCTCCTACACCGAGGCCGACGTACGGGTCCGCCCGAACCGGAAGGGCTCACGGCCGCGCAGCAAGCAACGTCCCGACCACGCCGATGCCGTACCCGGGCTGGTCACGGCAGTCGATCGCGGGCGCTATCAAGTGCTGACCGATGCCGGTGTGCCGGTGGTGGCGGTGAAGGCACGTGAGCTGGGCCGTGGCGCCGTGGTGGTCGGAGACCGGGTGGACCTGGTGGGCGACGTCTCCGGAGCCGAGGGCACGCTCGCACGGGTGGTGCGGGTGCAGGATCGGCGTACCCTGCTGCGCCGCAGTGCCGACGACACCGACCCCACCGAGCGTGGGATCGTCGCGAACGCCGACCAGCTGGTGATCGTGACCGCGCTGGCGGACCCGGAGCCGCGGCCGCGGATGGTGGACAGGTTCCTCGTGGCCGCCTTCGATGCCGGGATGGACGCCCTGCTGGTACTGACCAAGTCCGATCTGGTGAGCGAGGCGTTCGTGGCCGATTTCGTGAGCCGCTACGGTGCTCTCGATGTACAGGCCGTGGCCACCCGGCGCGACCACAGCAGTTCCGCCTGGGTCGATACGGTAGCCGAGCACCTGGACGGGCGCGTCTCCGTGCTCGTCGGTCACTCCGGCGTCGGGAAGTCAACGCTGGTGAACGCGCTGGTGCCGGACGCCGACCGTGCTACGGGCGACGTGAACGAGGTCACCGGCCGCGGCCGGCACACGAGCTCCTCTGCGGTGGCGCTACCGCTTCCAGCCGGCGGGTGGATCATCGATACCCCGGGCGTGCGGTCCTTCGGGCTCGCGCACGTCGATCCGGGTGACTTCGTGACCGCATTCGAGGATCTGGCCCAGGTGGCGGCCCAGTGCCCGCGTGGGTGCACGCACACCGAGGACGCACCCGACTGTGCCCTGGACCCCTGGGCCGAGTCCGGTACAGCCACCGACCGGGCCAGGCTCGACTCCTTCCGGCGCCTGCTCGCAAGCCGGCAGGGAGTCGAGGGGTAGCTGGGTCGGGCGTTGCCGGGAGCCGGGTATCACCGCGGCGGGGGATGTCCCCGCCCGTCGCCCGGCCACTCCAGGGGCCGAATAATCGACCCTTTCTCGGGTTTAACCCCAAAGATCGGGCCCCTTCCCGGCGCCGTAACTCGCGGACCCGCTTCCCGGGCCGAATAATCGACCCTTGAGCCGGTTCTACCCCGAGTTTCGGGCCCCTCAGCGCACCTGTGGATAGCCGCTGCACGCGACCGACGGTCTCGACAATTCTGGACCGCATGAGACGTACACCCCTACCGGCCGAACTCGAACAGCGCGCTTTCACGGTGAGTGAGGCGAAACAGCTGGGAGTTGGGCAGAGCAGACTCTACGACGACCACCTGAGCCGCCCCACCCACGGGGTCCGCACAACTAGTGAGCCGTCCACGGTCAGTGAGCTGGCAGAGGCAACAGCTACGGGCCTTCCCGACGACGTCGTGTTCTCCAGGCGCACTGCCGCGGAGATTCACAGGCTGAGACTTCCAGAGCGCCCCACGACCGACGACGATCTCGACGTGATGCGAGAGACGAACCGGGCCCGAATCCGCCGACGTGGATGCACACATCACAAGGGCCTCGAGCTCCGCGAGACCACCGAGGTGGACGGCATCAGAGTGACTGACCTCGTCGACACGTGGTGCGATCTCGCCGCCGAGATGAGTATCGAAGATCTCGTGGTCATGGGTGATTCGATCGCCAACCGGCTCGGATCGGTGGACCAGCTGCACGAGTCTCTGGCCCGGCGTAGAATCCGCGACGCTGACCGGCTACGACGAGCTGCCCGCTGGGTACGCCTGGGCTCGGCGTCCCACATGGAGTCACGGGTACGCCTGGCCATCGTGTGGGCAGGGCTCCCCGAACCCGAGCTCAACGTCACCCTCGACGACGAGATCGGCGGCTGGATCGGCGACGGCGACATGGTGTGGAGGAAGAAGCGGGTCGTTGTCGAGTACCAGGGCAAGGATCACTTCACGCCGGAACGCGGACCAGCCGACATCGACCGGCGCGACAACGCCGCTGCGAGCGGCTGGACCTACATCGAGATTGTCGCCGCTACGCACTACAAGAAGGCCAAGCGACACAAGTTCCTGGTCACACTCGCCGAAGCACTCGGCTGTGCCGTCGATGTCGACGCTTCCTGGCAGCAGCGATGACGCGCCACTGATGGGCCTGAAACTCGGGGTCAATCCCCTTCAGGGGTCGATTATTCGGCCCGGGAAGCGGGCCCGCGAGCGGCAGCGGCGTGCAAGGGCCCGAAACTCGGGGTGAAACCCGAGAAGGGGTCAATTATTCGGCCCGTGGAACGGGCCCGGCCCCTGAAGGGGCTGACCTCAACGACGGTGGGACAGGGCCCCGAGCACGTCGCGCTGCATCCGGGAGATCAGGTCGATCTGGATACCCTTCGGGCACGCGGCCGTGCACTCACCGATCTGGGTGCAGCCACCGAAGCCCTCTTCGTCGTGCTGGGCGAGCATGTCCAGGGCGCGGGAGTCGCGCTCGGGCTGACCCTGCGGAAGCAGACCCAGGTGGGTGATCTTCGCAGCGACGAACAGCGACGCCGACCCGTTCGGGCAGGCCGCCACGCAGGCGCCGCAGCCGATGCAGGTGGCAGCGTCGAAGGCAGCATCAGCGTCGGCCTTGGGCACCGGAGCCGCGTGGGCGTCCGGGGCGGTCCCGGTGGGAGCGCTGATGAACCCGCCGGCCTGGATGATCCGGTCGAAGGAGGACCGGTCGACCACGAGGTCCTTGATCACCGAGAACGGCTGCGCACGCCACGGCTCCACGTCGATCACGTCACCGTCGCTGAAGCTGCGCATGTGCAGCTGGCAGGTGGTGACGAGCTCGTTCGGACCGTGTGCGAGCCCGTTGATCACGAGACCGCACATCCCGCAGATCCCCTCACGGCAATCGCTGTCGAAGGCGATCGGGTCGTCCCCAGCCAGAGTGAGCTGTTCGTTGAGGACGTCCAGCATCTCCAGGAACGACATATCCGGTGACACGTCGGCCACCTGATAGGTCTGCATGGCACCGGGGGTATCGGCGTTCTGCTGACGCCAGACGCGCAGGGTGATGTTCACTTGTAGCTCCGCTGCTTCATCTCGATCTCGGTGTACACGAGGTCTTCCTTGTGCAGAATCGGCTGGCCACCATCTCCGCCGAATTCCCAGGCGGCGACGTAGGCGAAATTCTCGTCGTCGCGCAACGCCTCGCCGTCCTCGGTCTGGTGCTCGGCCCGGAAGTGGCCACCGCAGGACTCTTCGCGATGCAGGGCGTCGATGCACATGAGCTCGCCGAGCTCGATGAAGTCGGCCACCCGGCCGGCCTTCTCGAGGGTCTGGTTGAGCTCTTCATTGACGCCGGTGACCTTGACGTCGCGCCAGAACTCCTCACGCAACTCCCGGATGAGCCCGATCGCCTTCGTCAGCCCCTCCTTGGTGCGCTCCATACCGCAGTACTCCCACATGATGTGGCCGAGTTCGCGGTGGAAGGAGTCAACCGTGCGGGAACCGTTGATCGACAGCAGCGTGGCGACGCGCTCCTGCACCTGCTGTGAGACGGCGACCGCCTCGGGGTGGTTCTCGTCGGCCGCTTCGAAGGGTGCGTCAGCGAGATAGTTGCTGATCATCGGCGGGAGCACGAAGTAGCCATCGGCCAGGCCCTGCATGAGCGCCGAGGCCCCGAGCCGGTTGGCACCGTGGTCGGAGAAGTTCGCTTCTCCGACCACGAACAGCCCCGGGATGCTGGACTGCAGGTCGTAGTCGACCCAGAGGCCACCCATCGTGTAGTGCACGGCCGGGTAGATCCGCATCGGAACCTCGTACGGGTTCTCGCCGGTGATCTGGGCGTACATGTCGAACAGGTTGCCGTACTTGGCCTCTACGGCCTTGCGACCGAGCCTCTTGATCGCGTCAGCGAAGTCGAGGTAGACGCCGAATCCGCCGGGACCCACGCCACGACCCTCGTCGCACACCTGCTTCGCAGCGCGGGAGGCGACGTCACGAGGAACGAGGTTCCCGAACGCCGGGTAGCGGCGCTCCAGGTAGTAGTCGCGCTCGTCCTCGGGGATCTGACGCGGATCGCGCTTGTCGTCACCGTCCTTGGGCACCCAGATGCGGCCGTCGTTGCGCAGCGACTCACTCATCAGGGTCAGCTTGGACTGGTGGTCGCCGGAGACGGGAATGCAGGTGGGGTGGATCTGCGTGTAGCACGGGTTGCCGAAGTAGGCGCCCTTGCGGTGCGCCCGCCATGAGGCCGTGACGTTGCAGCCCATCGCGTTGGTCGAGAGGAAGAAGACGTTGCCGTACCCACCGGTTCCGAGCACGACGGCGTCGGCCATGTGGGTCTCGATCTCACCGGAGACCATGTCCCGTACGACGATGCCGCGGGCACGACCGTCGACGATGATCACGTCGAGCATCTCGTGGCGGGTGTACATCTCCACGGTACCGGCGGCAATCTGACGTTCAAGGGCCTGATAGGCGCCCAGCAGGAGCTGCTGACCGGTCTGGCCGCGGGCGTAGAAGGTACGCGAGACCTGGACGCCACCGAAAGAGCGGTTGTCGAGCAGGCCACCGTATTCACGGGCGAACGGCACACCTTGAGCGACGCACTGGTCGATGATCTCCACACTGGTCTGTGCGAGGCGGTAGACGTTGGTCTCGCGAGAGCGGTAGTCGCCGCCCTTGACCGTGTCGTAGAAGAGGCGGTGAATGCTGTCGCCGTCGTTGCGGTAGTTCTTCGCCGCGTTGATCCCGCCCTGCGCTGCGATGGAGTGCGCCCGGCGCGGGGAATCCTGGTAGCAGAAGTTCTTCACGTGGTAGCCGGCCTCGCCGAGCGTGGCGGCGGCGGCCCCACCAGCCAAGCCTGTGCCGACGATGATCACCGATCGCTTCCGCCGGTTCGCCGGGTTGACGAGCTTGGCGTCGAAGCGGCGCTGGTCCCACTTCTGGCTCAGGGGGACGTCGGGGGCCTTGGCGTCGGCGATCGGGTCGCCGTCGACGTAGAAGGACCCGGAGTTGTCTACGTGCTCGGGAGTGACGCTCACTTAGCCGACCAATCCGAAGAAGATGCCGAACGGCGGGAGCAGGAAGCCCACCATGATGACGAGGGCGACAAGGGTCGCCAAGATGTTGAGGTTGCGCCGACGACGCTGGCTGGTGTTCGCGCCGAGACTGGCCAGTGCGGCCCAGACGCCGTGCCGCAGGTGGAACCCGACAGCGAGCAGCGCAATCGTGTAACTGAGCACGACCCACCAGATCTCGAAGCCGTTCACCACGCGTTCGTAGGGGCTGTCGGAGGCACCACCGGGAGCGATCGTGTTCCACGTGAAGTGCATGAGGTGGTAGATCACGAACAGGATGATCACCACGCCGCCCCACCTCATCGTGAAGGAGGCATAGCTGCGCTGGCTACCGCGCGGCGCCTTCGAACTGGCGTAGCGCTGGCTGCCCTTGCCTCCGGTGGCCGCCCGGGAGCGTCGCCAGAGCGTGACGGCGGAGAAGATGTGCACCCCGATCGCCGCGAGCAGGACGATCCGGATCAGCCACAGTGCACCCTCGTAGGGGAGCAGGGGCTCACCGAGCTCGCGCAGATGATGTGCGTATTCGTCGAACGCCTCCTGACCTGCGAAGACCTTCAGGTTCCCGTACATGTGAGCGACCAGATAGCCCACGAGCACGAGTCCGCTGATCGCCATCGCGACCTTCAGGACGACGGTCGATCGCCACACCGGGGTTCGGGAGGACGAAGTCACCGTTCGCGTTGCCACGGCCCCTAACCTAACGCCTCTGGAGAGTACTTCGCGCACTCAGGCACCGTCACCGGCACACCGAGACAACACCGAGATATGAACGATTCTCATCACAAAAACCCCGTCACCCCGCGTCCAGAGCGCTGTCGATCACGCTCACGTGCCAGCGCCCGAGGTTGGAGGTGAACAGGTCCGCTCCCCGGAAAGCGACATTCGTCGGATGGCACAGCACGTGAGCGGTCTCGTCCGCCACCAGCGTGGTGACTGCCCCGCTCGCGGGATCCACGCGCAGCACCTGGCTGGGCTCGTAACACCCGACGTACAGCATTTGGTCGGGGCCGATCGTGACGCCGTCGGGAAGCACCCCGGGCATGACTGCCACGGTCTCGGCAGGGCCGGGGCCGCCGTCGGGATGGATCGGGATCCGCACCAGACGGGAGGCGAACGTCTCGACCACGTAGACGCAGCTCTCATCATCCGGGACGGCCAGGCCGTTGGCGATGTCGAGCGGACGGTCGTACCAGAGCCCACCGGTCCCGTCCCGATCGAACCGGTACACCCCTGGCCCTGGCTCACCCTGCACGTTCGAGTCGGTCACGTACACCGACCCTGACGGCGCCACGCGCACCATGTTGGGAGTGACGAAGGGCCGGGCTCCCCCACCCGTGAGCTGTTCCAGCCCACCGGCGAATCGGTACAGCGCCCGGTGGGCCAGATCACACAGGTACACATCACCTGTGGGGTCGATATCGACGCCCAGCACGAATCCGCCCGTACTGGCGACCTGCTCGCGCTGACCCCCATCCGGGGAGATCCGGTAGAGCTGCCCCCGCTCGCCGCCGCACCAGATGCTGCCGTCCGGGTGCACCGCCACGCCCTCCGGGTGGTCCAGCCGCGGCTCCGAGAGCGTGCCGTCGTGAAAGACCCTCGCGCTCGCCATGTCTCAGACCTGATCGACGGTGCCGCCGGGACCGACCAGCCGCACCCGGCCGTGGGGAACGAACGTGGTGGCCTCGATCCGTGTGGACCGGGCCTCTCCCCCGGCCAGCTGAACCAGGTTCGCACCCTGGGATCTCGCGTGGGCGATGCCGTGGCCGGGGATCGTCGACGCCGGCTCGATCGCCGTGACGTATACCTCGCCCCACCATGGCGCACCGCCGCTGGCCCGCAGCTCCTGCCAGTACCAGGCGTGCGGGAACAGCTCCGCATCCCACCTCAGCCCCACCCCGAGCTCGATCTCGGGGTTCACCATCGCGTACCAGCCGGCGCCAGCGAAGTCGCCCAGATAGGCGAGGGTGGCCCGCGGCGCACTGGGGATGCGGGAGAAGTCGGCCGGTTCCCGGCCCGCCGGTGGCACCGGATGCGGCCAGTCGCCTCTCGCCGAGGGCTGCAGATCGGCACCGGCGTCGGAGGCGTCGGCAGTGATTGTGGTGGCGCTGGTGTAGATCCGGGTGGACGGCCCGATCAACGGGGCGCCGAATGCTGGGTGGTGGGACCACATGATCTCGATCGGGTCGGGGCTCGTGTTCGTCACCGCCTCGTCGATACTGAGCACGGGCCCACTGACGGCGACCCTGCGCTCGATCTGCAAGGGAGCCCTGGTCAATCGGGTGCGCAGGCGGGCGTACGCTTCGCCGTCAGCAGCGCCGGAATCCACCAACTGCCAGGGGATCCGGGAGGCCTCCCCGTGCCAGCCCCAGGTCAGTCCGCCGGGAGCCTCGCTCGCGTCGCCACCGTTGGGGCACAGCAACTGCCAGCCACCGCAGTAGCGCTCCAGCCACTCGGCCTCGTCCTCGGCGTTCCAGCGTCCGGAACCGTAGGGGGGCATTGCCCACGGGGTCTTCCAGAGCACGTCCACGCCGGTGCGGCGGTCGATCAGGGCGTGCACGTCGCAGCCCTGCTGGGGCAGCAGCGTCACCTCGAGATCGTCACTCCTGAGGCGCAGCCCGGTCCATCCGTTGCCGAGGTCGGTCTCGGTCACCTGCGCGGTCATCAGGATTCCTTCCGGTCGTTGGTGTGCGCAACGGCCCGGCCGCCGACGATGTCGTAGCTCGTGCCGGCCACGTGCAGGCCGCGTAGTGCCGCGTGCGGATCGAGCTGGTCCACCCAGCCGTCGGTGGACACGCTCCCGTCCATGCCGACGTGCACGCCGAAGATCCCGCCGATCACCAGTTCTACGAACGACCCGGCCGAGGAGCATGACCAGTCGATCAGGTACGGGAACTGAGGCGGCGTCTTACGTGCTCCACCGTTGACCGGCGGCGCTGCCTCCTCCACGAAGTGCGCCTGCCCGGGCGGGCCCTGATTGGCGGTGCGAGCCAGGCCCGGCAGCCAGTCCGCCACCACCTCCGGGTGCCCGAGGGCGATCGCTGCCCGGGCTGAGTCCGGCGGCCAGGCGGGGTAGGCACCGTTCCACTGGTGGTCGGCTCGCAGCGAGTAGCCCGCGTCCGGGTCCGAGGGTGCGAGCGCCCGCATCCACGACGGTGTGCGCAGCTCCGTGTCGAAGAAGCGCACCATCTCCTCGCGCACCTGCTTGGGCAGATCTGCTGCGATGGTCGTGCCGACGGTGGCGAAGTCGTAACAGTGCTTGGTGGGCACCAGGGTGCCGTCCGGCTGCCGGGCGTGGAAGTGGCCCGCCCCGGGGATGTAGAGGTCGCGCACGAGTGCCACCAGGTCCTCGGCATCGGCCCGCAGCCGCGCGGCTTCGGCCGTCTCGCCGTCCAGATCGGCGATCTCGGCCGCCGTCCGCAGGCACCACACATTGGCGGCATTCAGGCTGGCTACCTCGTGCACGTAGGAGCTGACGCACTCAAGCAGGTTGTCGATCTCGCCGTAGTCGGCCAGGCCGCTGGCCGAGCGGAGGGTGTGCCAGTGGCGCGCCCAGGAACGCACATGGTCACGCAGGGGGCGAGTGACGCCGTCGGGGGTGGTGAGCTCTTCATCCAAGAAAGCCCGGTCGCCGGTGAAGGCGAGGTAGTCCCGCACCAGTCGGGTCATGGCGTAGTGGTTGACCGAGTACCAGTAGCCGACCGGGCCGCCGGTGAGCCACTCGGTGCCGAAGTGCTGCTCGATGTCCAAGCCCACCCAGTGCGCGATCTGACGGCGCATCACGGCCGGGTCGAGCTGGGCGTGAACGTGGGAGGAGAGGGAGTAGTCCCAGATGAACGTCGTGGTCTGCCAGTACCGGGGCATCAGGGTGTCGTAGGTGCGCCCGAGCACCGAGGCCGGGTTGTCCCGGCGGAACCAGAGCACCCCGACGGCGCCCCACCAGTAGAGCCGGCGCAGGTCCGCGTCGCTGGTGTCCAGGACCGGAAGTGCGCCGGAGAACTCAGGATTCGTCGGATCGAAGAGCGCCGCGAGCGAGGAGTTCCAGGACGTCTCGCTCTGCGCCACCGCCTGCGAGGCGCCGGCCACCATCGCATCGGCCGCGGCCCGGGCGTGTTCCTCCTGTGCCGAGATCGCATGCACGTAGTCCCAGGTAAGGCTCTGGCCGGCACCGACGTTCACCGTCGCCTCCACCACGCGCGCTCCCCCGGGGATCACCTCGGCACCCTGGGGAACCACCAGCTCCTGCACGGCCCAGGCACTGCCGTCGGTGCCGGTGACCCGGGTTCCCGTACGCTCCACCCGGTTGGGTGCGTGCGGTGGCTCGGCCCGGCTCCACGGCGCGGCCTGCGTGACGGCAGTGGCCAGCCACACGCCGAGGCGCAACTGCCGCTCCTGTGCGGCCGTGTTGGTGACCTCGAGCCGCACGTGCACTCCTGGTTGCCCGGCGGGGCACACGGTCGCGGTGCGCAGCTCCCAGCCCTCGATCGTGGTGCGCCGATCCACCCGGTCCGGGCGCCACCGGGTGTGGACCGGTTGCCCGTAGGAGCGGGCGAGCCTCCCCCCGAGGTAGAGCTGCCCGGTGATGGTGTCTCCCTGAGCCACGGGTGGCACGTTGAGGCTGCGGACGGCGAGGACGTCGTGGTCGACCTGGGCGGTGGCCCAGTGGTTGGTCAGCCCGGGCGGATTCACCATGTCGTCGAAGGCGTCGAGCACCTCTTCGGATGCGAGGTCGGCGCAGGTGGGGATGAGCGGGTTCATGGGTCTCGCAATCACGTGAGCAGGTCGGTGAGCCAGGCGGCCAGGTGCGCGTCGTCGTCGGCACCTCCCGCCTCGTGGCCGTTCCACGGCCACACCCGCAACTCGGGGGCGGTGGGCATGACGTTGATCGCCCCGAAGATCCCCGACGGCGGGCAGGTGGCATCCATCAGCCCCACCGAGACCCAGGCCGGGCAGGCGATCCGGGGCGCCAGGTGGGAGACGTCGATGTGTTCGAGTACGGCCAGCACCTGCTCAGCCGTGCCGCGGTGGACCGCCAGGTACCCGGAGAGCTCACCGTAGGGCGGCAGATCGGTGAGCGAGGCGGCACGGGCGATTCCGCACAGGAACGGCGCCCGGGCCGCAGTAGCAGCCACCAGCGGGTGCAGCGCGGCCGCGGCCAGGGCGAGCGCACCGCCTTGACTGTGCCCGACCGTCGCGATCCGGGCCGGGTCTGCTCCGGGCAGGTGCCGGACGGCGTCCACGGCACGGACCGCATCGGTGGCCAGCCGCCGGAAGTACAGGTGGTCGGGGTGGTCCACCCCGCGGGTGAGCATCCCAGGGGCAGCCGGGCCGGACCCGTGCGGGTCGGCTGTCGCACCGGCGTTCCAGGTACTGCCCTGCCCACGCGTGTCCATGACCAGCTGCGCGAACCCGTGGCTGACCCAGTGCAGCCGCTCATGCACGAGTCCGCGGCCGCCGCCGTAGCCGAGCATCTCGATCACGACCGGGCGCTGCCCCGGCACACCTCGCGGAAGCAGCCACCATGCCTTCACCGGCTCGCCCGCGAAGCCGGGGAAGGTGACGTCGTAAGCGTCAACGGTCATCAGACCCGAGGACGCAGGCAGGCACTCCACCTCTCCGCCGGCCGAGCGCGCCTCGTCAAGCGTGCGGTCCCAGAACTCCTCCAGGCCCGTTGGTGCCGGGCGCTGGTTCCGGTAGGTACGCAGCTGCTCGAGCGGCAGATCGAACAGTGTCATCAGCGCCTCGCGTACTCGGCCGCGAGCGCCTCCGGCAGGCGGTCCTCGCGGGGGTCGGCGAAGGAGGTGTTCGGAAGCAGCGGGTACCAGCCCGGGCGGCCGGGGTCGCGGTCATAGGGGTAGTCGCCGAGCTCGCGGTACAGCTCGGCGTACTCGGCCACCTTGTCCCGGTCGAGTTTCACCCCGAGCCCGGGTTCGGTGGGGACGGTCATCTTCCCGTTCACGTACGGGCGTTTGCCTCCCTGCACGACGTCGTCAAGCAGGTGGTGATAGTGGGCATCGGCCGCGTAGGTCAGGTTCGGCACGGCCGCACCCAGGTGCAGCATGGTGGCGAGCTGAATGCCCAGCTCGCCGGAGGAGTGGACGGCCACGCCGAGGGAGAACGCCTCGCAGATCGCGGCGGCCTTCAGGCAGGGCCGGATCCCGCCCCAGAAGGTGGTGTCGAGCAGGACGACGTCGACGGCCGGGTTGAGGATGGTGGTGGCCAGCTGCTCGGTGTTGACGACCACGGTGTTGGTGGCGAGCAGGATGTGGGTGTTCTCGCGTACCTGCCGCATCCCCGGCAGCGAGTAGACCGGATCCTCGAGGTAGTCGTTGGGCAGATCCTCGATCGCCTTCGCGAACCGGATCGACTCCCCCACGCTCAGGGCCCCGTTCGGGTCGTAGCGCAGCTTGTCCGCCGGTCCCATCGCCTCGGCGAGCGCCTGGTAACCCGCCAGTTCGTGGTCGGTGTCGAAGACGCCACCCTTGAGCTTGTGCACCCGGAATCCGTGATCCTCCCGCAGGCGCTGCGCCTCGGCGACGAGCTGCTCGTTCGTTCGTACCTCACCGGTGCCGTCCGGGCCCGGATAGCGGTAGAAGAGGTAGGAGGCGAACTCCACCTCCTCGCGCACCTTCCCGCCGAGCAAGGCGTGCACGGGCAGGCCCGCCTGCTGGCCCACGAGATCGAGGCAGGCGAACTCGATCGCGGCGAGCAGTTGGGTGCGGTTGTTGTACAGGCTCGCTGTCGGGTTGGCGATCATGAACCGCAAGGCCTCGGTATCGGCGGGATCGTGCCCCACCAGGTAGTCGGTCAAGCCGGTGACCGCAGCCTCAGCACTCTGTCCGCCGCCGCCGAGCTCACCGAGACCGATCAGGCCGTTGTCGGCCTCCACCTCCACGATGGTGCGCACGAAGCGGCCCCAGTGAGCACCGTTGGAGTGCCGCAACGGTGCCTCCAACGGGACCGTCACGGTTGTCGCCCGGATGGCGGCGATCTTCATGAGTCCTCCTTGCCGAGCGCGACGGCGTTGCCCGCCGTGAGCCCACCGTCCACCTTCACGTCCGCACCGGTCACGAACGACGACCTGTCGCTGAGCAGGTAGGCGACGACGTCACCGACCTCCTCGGGGCGTGCGACCCGGCCGAGGGGGTGCGCACGTCCCCAGTCGGCCACGATCGCGTCGACGGCTGAAGGATCTGCCGGACCCTCGCCCGCGACCTGCAATCCTGCCGCCCACCGCAGCATCGGTGTATCGACCGACCCTGGGCAGACGGCGTTCACACGGATCCCGTCGGCGGCATGGTCGATGGCCATCGCCCGGGTCAGGGAGAGCAGTGCACCCTTGGTGGCGGAATAGGCGGCGACCTGCTGCTGGGCGACGTAGGCCTGGACCGAGGACACCAGCACGACGGCTCCGCCGCCACCATCGCGGATCAGTGGCACGGCCAGATGCGCCGCCAGAAAGGCGCCACGGACGTTGACAGCCATCACCCGGTCGAAGGTGGCCATCGCGTCCTCGTCCGCGACCGTGCCATACGTCTGGATACCGGCCGCACAGACCAGGCCCTGGACGGGCTCGCCACGGTGAGCTGCGTCGTCGGCGATCGTGACGAATGCCTGGCGCATCGAAGTCGCCTCGGTGACGTCCGCCACCACGGGCACGACCTGCTCAGGTGTACTGGCGGAGAGCGCCGTCACACCGCCGGAGTCACGGTCGAGGGCGTAGACGCGGCGGCCATCGTCGGTGAGCCGGCCGACGACGCCTGCGCCGATCCCGGCACCTGCGCCGGTCACGATGACCGATCCGGTGTGGGTGTCTGTCACGAGAACCTCCTAGAACTGGCCGAGGGAGAGGCCGCGGGTGAACACACGCTGGGTCGCGAGGAAGAGCACCACGGTGGGCAATGAGACCAGCAGACCACCGGCCAGCACGGTCGACATCGCCGACCCGCCGTAGGTGGACTGCAGGGCCGAGAGCGCGGTGATGATGGGGCGCACCTCGGCCGATTGGGTGAGCGTGAGGCCGAGGAGCAGGTCGTTCCAGATGAACGTGGCCTGCAGGATGAACACGGCGATCAGCGCCGGTAGGGCCATCGGCAGGTAGATGGCGACGAAGATCCGCAGTGTGGAGGCACCGTCCACCACCGCGGCCTCGAAGACCTGGTGGGCGATCCCGGTGAAGAAGTTGCGCATCACGAACGCCGAGAACGGAACCGCGATCACCGTGTACACGAGGATCATCCCGACGCGGGTGTTGAACAGGCCCGTCTCGGCGTAGCCGACGAAGAGCGGCATCAGGATCATCTGCAGCGGGAAGATCGAGGATGCGAAGATCACCACGAACCAGGCGAATCCGTGCCGCAGCCGCAAAGCGACGATCGAGAATCCGGCCGCAGCGCCGACGATCACCGCGATCAGCGGGGAGACGATCGCGTAGGTGGCGGTGGAGAGCAGACCACCGGAGAGCTTGCCGCGCTCGAAAGCCTCCGCGAAATTGGCCCACAGCCCGCCGAGTGTTCCCGGTTCCCACAGCCCGTAGTCACCGAACTCGGCCGGCAGCTTGGAAGCATTGGCGAGCAGCAGGTAGACCGGTACGAGCCAGAGGATGCCGAGAATCCCGAGAATGAGTCGTCGCAATGCCATCTCATGCCCCCCGGGAGTCGGCGAGCTGACGGCGCAGGTACAGGATGGAGGCCAGCACCGTCACCACGGTCAGGAACAGGGCCACGGCGGCGCCGAGCCCGTAGGAGTTGTTCACGAACGTCTCCTTGAACATGGTCAGCGCGAGGGTCTCCGAGACCCGTCCCGGACCGCCCTTGGTCATGCCCCAGATGACGTCGAACGTCTTGAGGCTCCCGACGATCGCCAACCCCACCACGACCGTGGTCAGCGGGGCAAGCATCGGCCAGGTCATGGTGCGAAAGAGTGTGAATCCGCTGGCGCCGTCCACCCGGGCTGCCTCGATCGGCTCCTTCGGGATGGACTGCAGGCCGATTCCGAAGAGCAACGCGTTGACGCCGGCGCCCTGCCAGGTGGAGGCGCCGATCATCACGAAGGTGTTGAGCGGTCCGTCCAACAGCCATCGCAGCTCCGAACCCGGCAGGTGCAGGAACTCCAGAGCCTGGCTGAGCGCGCCGTTCGTCTGGAGCACGAAGGACCAGATCACTCCGACGGCGACCCCGGAGACGGCGTATGGGATCAGGAACGGCAGCCGGAACCAGGTGGCTTTGGGCATGCCGTGGCTGAGCGTGGCGATGAGCAGACCCAGGCCGACGGGGAGGGCGATCGTGCCGACCACCCAGAACAGCGTGTTGCGGATCGAGGTGAGGAACTCCGGATCGGCGAACATCTCCCGGTAGTTCTCGAGCCCGACCCAGGTTGGATCACCGAGACCGTTGTACTCGGTGAAGCTGATGTAGGTGGTCCAGATGAACGGCAGGTACAGGACGACGGCCACGAGCAGCACCGACGGCGCTACGAAGCCGATACTCGAGAGCCGGTAGGCGTTCTTCGGCCGGCTGGCAGCCTGCAGCTCGGCCTGCCGGGGGGTGGGCATGGTCACGGCGGGGTCTCCTCCTTGAGAGCGGCCGGGGCAGGGAGTGTCCGGATGCCGGGCCGGATGGTCCGGCCCGGCACCGCAGCGGTCACCTTGGCCGTCAGCCCTGGTCGGCCCAGTACGCGTCGGCCTCGGCCTGGATGGCTTCCAGGTGCCCCATCGGGTCGTCATTGTTGGTGACGAACGCGCCGAACTCCTCGGCCGCCACCGTGTAGATCGGCGTCGGGGTTGCTTCCAGGTAGCGGCGCAGCTGCTGATACCCGTCCCCGGTGACCTGCGCGGTGATCTCCGCGAGCGCCTCGTCGGTCACAGTCGCGTTCGGGTTGAACGAGACGTCACCGCGAGAGTCGCTCCAGGCGGACTGTGCGTCCGTTCCCATCCACCAGGCGCTGTAGTCGAGGGCAGCCTGTTCGTTCTCGCTGTCGGTGCCCACGCACAGCGGTCCAGTCTCGACGACGACGGGGGTGTCAGCCAGGCCGGGGTCGACGCTGGGCAGGACGAACATGCCGTAGTCCTCTCCGGAGACCATCCCGAGGTCGGTGAGCTGACCGGTGAAGAATGTGCCGAAGTAGGCCATCGCGGTCTCACCGGTCTGCAGCAGTGTCTGCGGGTCGGTGGTCACGCCCGGGTCGATGAAGTAGCCATCGGACTGCATCTGATGCCAGGTCTCCATGGCCTCGACCACTGTCGGGTCGGTGTAGGAGACCGACCCGTCGGACAGGCCGTCGTACGCCTCGGGGTCCATCCCGGCAAGGATCGCCTGGAACCAGACGAACTCGAAGATGATGTTCATCTGGTGCAGGGGAACCACCCCGGCGTCGACGAGCGTGTTAGCGACCGCGGTGAACTCCTCCCACGTGGTCGGCACGTCCAGTCCGTGCTCGTCGAAGACGTCCTGGTTGTAGTAGATGACCCAGTAGACGACGTTGAGGGGCACGCAGTACTGCTTGCCGTCGTAGGTGTAGTTCGCGGCCAGATCCTCGCTCACATAGCCGTCGGCGATCGCCTGGTCCCAGATGTCGGTGGTCTCAGCCACCAGGCCCTGCTCGACCAGTTCGCCGAGTCGATCCCCGGTGTGCCAGGTGAACAGATCGGGTCGCTCATCGGTGCGGAAGGACTGTTTGATGAACGCGTCGTAGGCGGTCGGGTCAGAGTAGCCGGTGAACGACAGCTGCGGGGCGAGGCCATCCGAGGCAGTGTTCATGTCCTCGAAGGAGGGTTCCCAGGCAGCCTTGTCGGTGAAGAAGTCGAGGGTGACCTCGGCGCTGCTGCCATCGTCACCGTTTCCGTCTCCGTTTCCGCCATCTCCCGGCTCGGGGACATCGCCGCCGGAGCATGCGGACAGGGCGAGGGCTGCCCCGGTGAGCAGGGCGAGGCCGGTCGTGGTTCTGCTTCTCATGTGTCTGACACCTCTTCGTGTGAGCGGACGTGGATGGGTTCGCTGGACTACCGCCGTGGCGTCCGGCCCCGGCAGTGGTGTGGATGTGGTGTGGTCGCGAGCTCAGCGACGCCGGGCTCGGATCACCTCGACGACGTGGTCGAGGTGGGAGTAGGCGGCGTCACGGGCCGCCTCGGGTTCGCCGCGCCGCACGCAGCCGGCGAGGTGGGCATGTTCGGCGTGGTCATCGTCGGCGTCGCCGTGCAGACGAAGGATCTCGCGCTGGTCCTCGGCGTGGATGAGCACGATGGAGTCCAGCACCTCCACGAGCACGCTGTTCCCGCCGGCTGCGGCCACGGCCCTGTGGAAGTCGAGGTTGGTCAGCCACAGGCGGTCGTCCCCGGAGGCGATCTGGGCCTGCGCCTGGGCGAGCGTCTCGTCCATGAGCGCAATCCCCGCGGGGTCGCGGACCTCGGCCGCGAGCATCGCCAGCGAGGGCTCGATCTGCCGGCGTGCCTCCAGCAACTCGACCAACTGATCGGCGTCGGGGCGCGACTGCAGCGGGTTGGCGAGGACCCGGCGTCCGGCGTTGGGTCCGACGTAAATACCGGACCCGTGCCGGAAGTCGACCATGCCGAGACCTTCCAGGCGGCGCAGGGCTTCTCGCATCGTCGGAACGGCGACGTCGAACCGGGCGGCGAGCGCCTTCACCGACTCCAGCGGATCGCCCGTGCGCAGTCCTTCGCTCTCCACGAGGGCGACGACCGCCTGCGCCAGGTCGCTGGAGAGCGTGCGCCGAAAGGAATGAACCGAAGTCATAAAGTCATCTAATCACTTGAGGACGAAGTTGGCAAGGTGCCACCGATCGTCACTCAGCCCGACTGTGAGCGACGATCGGTGACGCGCACTACTCGAGGTCGAGGGACAGCTCCACGAACCGCGGCCGGTAGATCGTGACGTCCTCGTACAGCTCGGAGGAATCGAAGCTGTTGACGTTGTACGTCAGCACCGTGGTGAAGGAATCGTCGTCGGCTGTCCGCAGCTCGGGGTGCTCGTGAGCGTTGTAGGCGAAGATGTTCGGGTTCCCGTAGCTGCCGCCTGCACCGACCTCCGGCATCTCGTAGACCGTGCCGATCGGCTCGAACGGGCCGGTCGGTGAGCATCCGACGTAGCCGACGATGTTCCGGCTGAAGATCTCGTGCGTGTCCTGGGTGAGGAGAAGGTACCCGTCCGCGAGGGCGGCCACGCTGAACTCGTTGGCCACGCCGTCCATCAGCCGGGTAGTGCGGGACTCATCCCAGCTCCACCGGTTACCGGCCCAGAACCGCCAGGGCTGGGTCAGGTCGGCCCCCCGCACCCGCGCCACGTGCAGGTACTTCTCCGCACCCAGGTCCTCGACGCCGTAGATGTAGGTGTACCGGCCCGCCGGCTCGATCCAGCTCGCCCACTGCACCCCGGACTCCGACGGCAGGTCGGTCAGATCCAGCAGTTCGAAGGTGTCCGGATCGAACCGGGCCAAGTGGTTGCTCTCCCAGCCGAAATCGAAGGCGCCGCCCCCGCCGTACCAGAACTGCAGAGCCGTGAGCTGGATCGTGCCGTCGTCGGCCTGCAGCCCGTCGCCGACCCAGTACCACCCGCCGTCCTCGGGCGGTTCGATCAGTGAGGCCGGGTTCTCGTCCGTGCCCCCGGTGACCGTGGTGAGACTCCCGCCATCGGACACGACGAAGCTGTTGTTCAGGAAGGGCGTCTCCAGCGGCCGCGTCCCACCCTCGTGGACCGGACCGAGGAAGGTGTCAGAGAAGACCCATACGGTGCGGCCGTCCGCGAGTGGGATGGAGTACGTGGAGTCCCCGCCGGTCCAGCCCACACCGGAATCGCCGTAGTCGGCGAAGTCAGCCTCCAGGTCAGCATGCACCGTCGCACTGGTGGCGATGTCAGCATCCACCAGATCGCAGCGGGCGGAGGGTCGATCATTGTCCGCGGACGCGGGTGCCGCGATGGCGGCAACCAGGGCGGTCGCGCCGACCGCCGCAGCACCGAGGGCTCGGGCATATCGCATGAAGATGGCTCCTTTGCCAGATGGAACACGAGAAATGACTAAGTCATCACATCACTTGATCACTCGCTTGACAAGTCCCCACCTGCGCTGACCCCCAAACCCCTTGCCCCAGGCGAACCAGGGTCGAACCGGCGCCGCGGTGGTGTCCGTGGCGGACAAGGGAGTTCGGCGGTGTCTGCACGCAGTGCCCGTGCGCCTGTCCGTCCCCCGCCTTCCCCCGCGATACGTTGCCGCCATGGCCTCCACGAATGACGCCCCCCGCTACGACGACGATCTCCGGCTGGCGCACGTGATCGCCGACCAGGTGGACGCTCAGACGATGTCCCGCTTCAAGGCGCTCGACCTGACCGTGGAGAGTAAGCCCGACACCACCCCGGTCACCGATGCGGACCGCTCCGGCGAGGAGATCGTGCGCTCACAGTTGGCACGCGCACGCCCGCGCGACGCCGTTCTGGGTGAGGAGTTCGGCAGCACCGGCCACGGACCCCGCCAGTGGGTGATCGACCCGATCGACGGCACGAAAAACTTCGTCCGCGGGGTTCCGGTCTGGGCCACGTTGATCTCGCTGATCGACGACGGCCAGCCGGTCCTGGGCGTCGTGAGCGCACCGGCTCTGAACCGCCGGTGGTGGGCTGCCCTCGGCTCCGGCGCCTGGACGGGCCGGTCACTGTCGAAGGCATCGCGTCTGCACGTCTCCGGGGTACGGGAGATCACCGATGCCTCGCTGTCCTACTCCAGCCTGGGCGGCTGGGAGCAGCTCAACCTGATGGACGAGTTCCTGATGCTGGAGGCCAGCTGCTGGCGCAGCCGCGCCTACGGCGACTTCTGGTCCTACATGCTCGTGGCCGAGGGCGCAGTGGACATCGCCTGCGAACCGGAGCTGGAGCTGTACGACATGGCTGCGCTGGTGCCGATCGTCACCGAGGCGGGCGGCCGGTTCACCTCACTCGAGGGAGTCGACGGCCCGTTCGGCGGCAACGCCCTGGCCACCAACGGGCTGCTGCACGAGGAAGCCCTCACGCAGCTCACCCGGCACTGACCTCACCGCTCGCCGAGCAGCGTCTCGCGTTCGGTCACGTCATACCAGAGCAGGTCTTCCTCCCCGACGGCGCTGATCGCCTGCGCCTCTCCGGCCACCGCGCGCTCGAGCAGGTCCCGCACGTGCGCTTCGCCGGAGTCGACGTGAAAGCTCACGACGTCGGTCCACGTGAGATCAGGCACGTGCACTCGGGCGAGCTCCTCACCCGGTGTGGCCGCGGTGTCGGGAACATCGGCTGCTGCCACGACCCGCCGCAACGGCGCCCCGTCAGCGAGCAGGCGGAGCGAGTCCTCGGCAGCGAGGACCAGGGCGGCATATTCGGCCATCTCCTCGTCGGCGTCGGTGCCGAGGGCCTGGCGGAGGGAGGTGGTCACCGCTCGGGCCGGACGTGCGATGAGCCCGTCAGAGCTGTCGAGGTCGTCGAGGGTGGCACCGAGGTAGACGCGCATGGGTTCAGTCTGCCCTACGGCGCCGCCAGAGCCGGCCACGGTTCTCCCGCCGCTCCCGACGGCGTCCCATCAGTGGCGCGGGTCGGCCCGCCTCGTCCGTGAGCCGGCGGGCGAGATCGCGCACCGCCAGCCGGGCCGGGGACATCGGCCCAGCACTGCGCCAGGTACTGGCCGTCAGCAACGCCCGGTCGGCCAGGGCCCGATCGTCCGGCACCAGCACAGGCTCGGCAACCCCGGCGAAGCGATGCAGCGCCTCGGCCACCGACAGCTCCGGATGCGGTCCGGCGGCGGACAGCCGCAACCGGTTGACCACGGTACGACGGTCAGGGAGGCCAGGGACGTCGTCGAGATCCAGTAGTGCCTGCACCAGCCGTTCCAGTCCGATCGGCTCGGCCGCACCAACCACCAGCAGGTCGTCCGCACCGGCGTACAAGGCGTGGGCCACCGCATTGCGACCGGGACCGAAGTCGAACCCCGCCTCGTCATCGGGCACGAGCACCGGCGCCTCCACCACGACCCAGTCGACGCGTGAGCGCAGCTCGGCCAGGACCACCTCCAGGCTCTCGGGCCCGATTTCGCGCCATCGTGCGGCCCGAGCCAGTCCGGTGAGCACGCGCAGCCGGTCACCGACCGGAACGAGCAGGCGCTCCAGAGCGGCCTGGTCGAGGCTGCCACGGTCGGCGGACCTGATCGCGGCAGACAAGCCAGCGGTGTCGGCGACCAATCCGAGGGTCTGGGCGATCGCCCCACCCCAGAGGTCGGCGTCGACGAGTACCACCTCGTGGCGGGCGGCGGCGAGCTCGTCGGCCAGGGCGACCGCGAGCGTGGTGCGCCCGGGAGATCCAGGGGCACCGGTCACGACCACCATCCGAGCGGGCTCACGCTCACCGTGCGGTATCGGTTCGCTGCCTTCCGCTGACGTCTCGGACTCAGGCTCCGGTTCACCGGGGCCGGGCAGATCGTCCACCATCGCGTCCGGCACCGTGCCCGGGGCGGCGGCGTCCGCGCCGGTTGCCGGGTCGGGCACCCGAGCCGGAACCCCGGCGGCGAGTGCCTCGATCGCCGGTAGCGGGTCCGCCCCGCGCACGACCGGCATCGCCCCGAGATCGGCGTAGGTGGTGCGCTCCCTCTCGTCACAGAGCACCACGGCGGAGGTGCCGGCCGATCGAAGCCGAGCCACGATCCGGCGGTCCACCGGATCGTCGGCATCGAGCACGGCCACGGCACCCAGTCCCGCCGCGGCGGCAGCCACGAGTTCGGTGAGGTCGGCGCAGCGGCGCACCACCGTCAGGTCGCTGCGCCGCTCGATGCGTCCGAGCAGATCCGCTTCAACGGTGCCGGAGAGTGCCAGCAGCACACCCGTGCTCACGCCGCGCCGCTCCCGGGCAGCGGCACCACCGCGATCGGCGCGTCGGCGCTGGTCGCGGCGAGCACGCCCGGCAGGTCCGCGACGTCGACCAGGAGGTGAGCCTGCATGGTTCCAGGTCCAGCGAACAAGGAGGTGTCCTCGGCGATGGCCGCCACCTCGACAGCCTCTACCAGCAGCTCAGGCTCTCCTTCCGCGGCAGCGCCAGCAGAGGCGTCGTCGGGCATGGTCACCCACAGATCGACCTGAGAGCCCGGTGCGATCGTCTCCGCCAGGGCCGCGGTGATCGGGACGGCCACTGTGCGTACGTCCACGCCGGCTGCCGGTCCGACCGCGGACATGGGAACCATCTCACCGGCGTGCACGGTGCGGGTGATGACGAGCTCCTCCTCGGGTAGCTGGCCGGGAAGGAGGTAGAGGTCCTGTGCGCCTGCGAGCCCAACCTGGATGACGGCCAGGTCCTCGACCTCCAGCGGCTCCCCCGGCGTCAGCACCTCGGGGGCGGCATACACCTCAACCGTCCGGTTCGCTTCGCCGACGATCCAGCTACCCAGTGCCACCGACCCGGCGACGAGCAGCACACCCAGACCCAGTCGTGGATCACGCCAGCTCGGTCGCCGCAGACCCGTGGTCGTCGTCGTGGTCATCGCTCCCCCTCACGTCGGTCAATGGCCACCCATGGTGCCAAAGAGCGACCCCTCCGTGTGGGCAACCCCCGAGTTGTCCACAGGAAGGAAGGATGGCGTCCCGCGCGACCTCGCTCAGATGGAACACTAGAGACCATGGACCAGCGGTTCCTCTCCCTCGCCGACGTCACCGAGATCCTGCAGATCACGATGTCGCAGGCGCGCGCTCTCGTGCGCAGCGGCGAGCTCCGCGCCATCCAGATCGGAGGCAAGGGAGTCTGGCGGGTCGAGAACTCCGAGTTGGAGGCCTACATCGAGCGCATGTACGCGCAGACCGCCGATCGGCTGCGCTCCGGGGACTCCGGCATCGACTGAGGCGTCAGGTCGACTCGACGCTGAGCAGCCCCGACCACGTCAAGGTCACCGTGGCATGCGCTGTCAGCATGTCCAGATGATCGGCCCCCACCCGGGTCAACCGACCGCGGTGGTCGCCGGCGAGACTGCGCACCATGACATCCGCTCCATCGGCGGCGAGCGCCCGTAGCGCGTGCCCGAGGCCGAGGCGCGCCTCGATCGGGCCCGGCTCAGGCGCTCGTGGCCCGAGCGGCCAGGCAGCCACGACGGCGTGGGCTGGGATCAGGCACCGTCGCTCACCCAGCGCGAGCCTCACCCAGGATCGGGTGGCCTCCAGCACTGTGCCGGATCTGTCAGACCCGTCGGCAAGGCGCACAGTCAACACCTCCCCGCGGCGAGCGCGGCACCGGTCGATCCACTCGATCCCTGCCACCTCGGCCTGAACCAGTTCGGCCAGCTCGGCGTCGGAGTCGGCTTGCAGTGCGGCGTCGAACTGCGCCTGCAGCTCGGCGAAAACGTCGTCCCAGCGCATCGGACCAGGGTACGGACTTGTCCACATCGCATCCGGTGAACTCGACATCCGCTCACAACCCATGTACATGTAGTTCCACGCATTGTCACGTACCGACACGAACTGACATGAAATGAGATGTACATGAAGATGGTGACCGGCACCCTGCGGCCCCTCGCCGTCGGCCTGCTGACAGCGACGCTCGCCACCGCCGCCGGGTTGGCACTCGCGCACCAGACGATGACCACGCTGCAGAAGAACGCACCCCTGGGCGTGGACGACCTCACCGCCGCGGTACTCACGTCCGCCGGGGCGCTGGTCGCGCTCTGGTACGCGATCAGTGCGGTGGCCGGGACCGTGTGTCTGCTGCTGCGCGGACTGGGCGGAGTCTGGAACGCCGGAGAGCAGGCGCTGCGGCGCCACGGCGCCCCTGGGGTCGCCCGGCTGCTGGGCGCCGGGACGGGGGCCGTGCTCACCGCAGCGCTCGTGGCAGGTCCGGCACACGCGACGGTCGATGAGGTGCCGGACGACCTCACCTGGGGAGCCTCGATCAGCGAGACCGCCGAGGAGGCGCCGCGCCCACTCCACGACGAGACCCCGCTGGCCGGCGCCGGAACCGCACCCGCGGGAGACGGGGGCGCGCCACGTGAAGCACCCGACAGGCATGCGGCTGCCGATCAGGAGGCGCCGGCTCCGGATCCGGCGCCGGCGAGCGAGACCATCTCCCCCGGTACATCACGGGAGAGCTACCAGGTCCAGCCGGGCGACTCGCTCTGGTCGATCGCCGCCGACGCGCTCGGACCCGAAGCCACGACCGCCGACATCGGAACGGCCTGGCCCGAGTGGTACACGGTCAACCGCGACCTCATCGGCCCCGATCCCGACCTCATCCACCCAGGCGACGAGCTGTACCTACCGACACAGGAGAACACCCGATGAGCATCGCCCCCGCACTCTCGCCCCTGCGCCCGGCGCGCGCACCCGACTCCACATCCACCGGGTGGGATCGCTTACGTTTCGACGCGGCCGCCGAGCCACGAAACTCAGAGCCGGACACCGTCGCGGGCACCGCTACCGATATCGGACCCGTCCCAGTCGCCCCGCCCCGTCTGGTCTGGTCACGAGGGCGCGCCCCTGAGCGCACGGATCCGCAGCAATGGGCAGGGGTCCTGGTCCGCGCGTGCGCCGAAGCTCTGATCGGCGTACGCCCGGCCGCTCAGCTCAACCGCTGGCTCGACCCGGCTGTCTGGAGCGCTCTGAGTCGGCGCAGTGCGTTGGCGATGGATCTGCGTGGCAGGCCGCGCCTCCCCCGGCCGATCACGGTACGCCGGGTGATCGGCGGCGCCGTCACCGAGGCCGTGTGGGAAGGTTCAGTGATCCTCGATGACGGCGCCCGCGTGCGTGGAGTCGCTGTACGGCTCGAGGATCATCGCGGCCGCTGGCGCGCGACCGCGCTGCGCATTGGGTGAGGATTCCTCAGCGGCGCTTCTTCGCCGCCTTCGCTGCCCGGCGGCGCTGCTCCCGGTTCCCGCTGCCGGCCGACTGCCCGCCGCCAGACGACTGCGAAGGCCGCTCGGAACCGCCCGGGCCGCGCACGACCGTACTACCGTCCTCGCTGGGAGCCGAGTACTGCAGGGCCTGCGCCCGCTCCGGCGCACCGAGACCGAGCGGGTCCTCGACAGTCGCCGTGGGCGCACTGGCAGCAGGGGCGGACTTGGGTCCGGCGCGCCGGCCGCTCGCCGCCGCAGCGCTCGAGGCACCGACGCCCGCCTGCGCGGCCGTCGCCGCGGCGCTGCTCGAGGTGACCACCTCGGCGCCGTCGGACTCGGACTCGGAGGCTGCGCCGTCACCCTCGGGCTCCTTGCGTTTGACCTCGAGGTTGAACAGGTAGCCAACCACCTCTTCCTTGATGGCCTCGTTCATGGCCTGGAAGAGCTGGTAGCCCTCGCGCTGGTACTCCACCAGCGGGTCGCGCTGGGCCATCGCGCGCAGGCCGATTCCCTCCTTGAGATAGTCCATCTCGTAGAGGTGCTCACGCCACTTGCGGTCCAGCACCGAGAGCACCACCCGTCGCTCCAGCTGGCGCATGATCTCGCTGCCGAGTTCCTCCTCGCGGGCGGCGTAGGCCACCTTGGCATCCGAGACCAGTTCAGCCACCAACTGCTCGGTGGTCAGCCGGGTGACCGTACCGGCCTCCTCGATCAGCTCCTCGGCCGTGATCGAGACCGGGTAGACGGTGCCCAGATCGGTCCACAACTGCTCGAGGTCCCACTGCTCCGGGTGCGGGTTCGTCGTGGCTTCGGTGACCACGCCGGTGATGACGTCCTCGATGAAGGAGGCCGTCTGCTCCTGCAGGTCTCCGCCCTCGAGGAGCTCGCGGCGCTTGCTGTAGACCGCCTCGCGCTGACGCGAGAGCACGTCGTCGTACTTGAGGACGTTCTTGCGGATCTCCTGGTTGCGCCGCTCCACCTGCCCCTGGGCGCTCTCGATGCCGCGGCTGACCATCTTCGACTCCAGCGGCACATCCTCCGGGAATGTCGAGCTCATGAACCGCTCGGCCAGCCCGGAGTTGAACAGCCGCATCAGGTCGTCTTCGAGGGAAAGGTAGAACCGGGACTCCCCCGGGTCACCCTGACGCCCCGACCGCCCGCGCAGCTGGTTGTCGATCCGGCGCGACTCGTGCCGCTCGGTGCCCAGCACGTACAGACCGCCCGCCTCGGAGACCTCGTCGTGCTCGGCAGCGACCGACTCCTGCGCCTCCTCCAGCGCCTGCGACCACGCCTCCTCGTACTCCTCGGGCGTGTCGTGCGGATTCAGTCCTCGCTCGGCGAGGGCATCGATCGCGATGTGCTCGGCGTTGCCGCCCAGCATGATGTCGGTACCACGACCGGCCATGTTCGTCGCGACCGTCACTGCGCCCTTGCGGCCGGCCATGGCCACGATGGACGCCTCACGCTCGTGCTGCTTGGCGTTGAGCACCTCGTGCGGCACGCGCTTCTTCTTGAGCATCTTCGACAGCAGCTCGGACTTCTCCACGCTGGTGGTGCCCACGAGCACCGGCTGCCCGGCGGCGTGACGTTCGACGATGTCCTCGACGACGGCCTCGAACTTGCCCAGCTCGGTCTTGTAGACCAGATCGGAGGCGTCGATGCGGGCCATCGGGCGGTTCGGCGGGATCGGCACGACACCGATCGAGTACGTGCCCTGGAACTCCCCCGCTTCCGTCATGGCCGTACCGGTCATCCCGGAGAGCTTGTCGTAACGGCGGAAGTAGTTCTGCAGGGTGATCGTGGCCAGGGTCTGGTTCTCGGCCTTGATCGTCACCCCTTCCTTCGCCTCCAGCGCCTGGTGCATACCCTCGTTGTAGCGGCGGCCCGGCAGGATGCGTCCGGTGTGCTGGTCAACGATGAGCAGCTCACCCTTCATCACCACGTAGTCCTTGTCGCGCGTGAACAGCTCCTTGGCCTTCACCGCGTTGTTCAGGAACCCGATCAGCGGGGTGTTGAGGGACTCGTAGAGGTTGTCGATGCCGAGATGGTCTTCGACCTTCTCGATGCCGGGCTCGAGGATGCCGACGGTGCGCTTCTTCTCGTCCACCTCGTAGTCCTCGTCGACCGTCATCGTACGGACGATCCGCGCGAACTCCGTGTACCACTTGTTCACGTCCCCGGAGGTGGGTCCGGAGATGATCAGCGGTGTGCGGGCCTCGTCGATGAGGATCGAGTCCACCTCATCGACGATGGCCATGTTGTGCCCGCGCTGGACCAGCTCGGCGGTCGACCACGCCATGTTGTCGCGCAGGAAATCGAAGCCGAACTCGTTGTTGGTGCCATAGGTGATGTCGGCGGCGTACATCTCGCGCCGCTCATCCGGCTTCTGCCCAGAGAGGATCACCCCGGTGGTCAAGCCGAGGAAACGGAACACGCGGCCCATCAACTCGCTCTGGTACTTGGCGAGGTAGTCGTTCACCGTGACGATGTGCACGCCCTTGCCCGAGAGGGCGTTCAGGTAGGCGGGCAGCGTGGCGACGAGGGTCTTGCCCTCACCGGTCTTCATCTCGGCGATGTTGCCGAGGTGCAGGGCGGCGCCACCCATGATCTGGACGTCGAAGTGCCGCTGGCCGAGGGTGCGCACCGCAGCCTCGCGCACCACCGCGAACGCCTCCGGGAGCAGAGCGTCCAGGGATTCGCCATCGGCGATGCGCTCCTTGAACGCGTCTGTCTCGGCGCGGAGCTCGTCGTCGGAGAGGTCGCTGGTCACCGCTTCGAGGGCGTTGACCTGAGCCGTCAGTCCCTGCAGCTGCTTGAGGATCTTGCCCTCACCCATGCGCAGGATCTTGTCGAGGATCGAAGGCACGCACACTCCCGGGTCGGTCCGATCGGCGCCAAGCGGCACCGACGCACCCTCCATCGTATGCGAGCCTGCTGCGGTCACCGCACCCGTGATCGCTGGCAGCGGAACGAGCCCCCGTCGGGCGAGGTGCCGTGCGGCCTGGGCACCCCCTGCCCAGGTCAGCGCTCGATGTCACCCAGAGGAACTCGTGCACCTGGCGTTGCGTACACGATCCGGTCCACGAGGTCGGCAGCGATCGCGGGCCAGTCGCCGACCTCGAGCGCATCGGGCAGCGTGAGCAGCTCAAGAATCAGCCCATTGATCGCGAGGTGGAGCAACCGCACCTCATGAGCAGTCCCCGGCAATCGTGACCGATGCAAGAACGCGACGTCGGCGCGAAAGCCCCCGCGCACGAGTTCGGTGAGCACCGGCATCAGCTCAGGTCGCCGGACGGCCTCGAGCCGAATCTCCCAGAGCGCGACGTGCAGTGCTGGCTGCGCGAGCGCGCGCTCGACCAGTTCGACCATCAGGCGCACCCACTGGTCGCGGGTGGGCTCGCGCGCAGCAGCCTCGACGAGTGCGGCGTCCTCAGGCGTGAGTCGTCGATAGAGACGTTCGGTGAGCGCCACGATCAGATCGCGGCGGGTCCGGAAGTAGTTCGATGTCGTGCCCGGCGGCACGCCGGCCCGGCGGTCGACGGCACGGTGGGTCAGGCCACGCATACCCTCCTCGGCGATCACCGCGAGCCCAGCATCAGCCAGCACCAGCCGCCGGCTCATCCGGCGCGATGACGCAGCGGCATTCACGCGAATTCCCATGGTGCTCCAGGTGACATGCCGCTACTGTATCGACATGTCACTACACCTGTAGTGGTTTGGCGCTGCACGGCTGGGGAATCCCTGCTCCGGTCAGCGCGCCCCGGGCTCACGATCAACTCACGATGGGACTTCGCACCATGGCCGACCTGGCGACCACTGCCCCCGCGTTCATCGAGATCGCTCACCGCATCGTCTGGGCGACGGCCGCGACTGTCGACCCCTCCGGCGGCCCGCGCACCCGGATCCTGCACCCGGTGTGGGAGTGGGACGGCGAGCGCCTCACCGGATGGGTCGCGACGTCTCCGCTGTCGCCGAAGGCGCGTCATCTGGAGCACGAAGCGCGCATGTCGATCACCTACTGGGATCCCAGTCATGACACCTGCACCACCGACTGCCGCGCCGTCTGGGAACTGGGTGAGGATGAGCGTGCAGCAGGATGGCAACGCTTCACCGATGCGCCGGAGCCCGTCGGCTACGACCCACGGATCATCCCGGGATGGACCGGTCCAGAGGCACCGAGTTTCGGCATTCTGCGACTGGAGCCGACTCGGATCCGCGTACAACCGGCCTCGCTGATGTTGGGGCAGGGTGGCGAGCTACACACCTGGCGGGCCGCCTGAGAAACAGCACCGGGAACAACGCCCGCCGTCAGGACAGGGCGGTGTGCCAGACTCACCGCCATGCCCCCAGCCCCCATCGCACTCCTCGGGCTGGCCACGAGCCACCCTTTCTCCGATGCCGCCACGCTGCTGGACCTGAGACCGGGTACGGTCTTCGACGTCTGGGAGCCCGAGGCCGGGCGGCGTGCGATGTTCAACGAGCGGTTTCCCGGCCACCGTCTCCACACCCGGGTCGAGGACGCGCTCGCCGGGGCAGCGGGAGCTGTTGTCACGGTCCGCCCGCACCAGGTGGCCGAGGTGGTTGCCCGGGTGATCCAGCGCGAGGTGCCGGCCTTCGTGAACAAGCCGGTCGCCGTCACCGGGGCTCAACGCGACGCACTGGAGCCGCTGTGGACTCCGGCAGCCACCCGGCTGTTCACCAGTTCGGTGCTGCGGTTCGCTGCCGAGGTGGAAACCCTCCGGGCCGAGTTCGACCACACGCGCGCGCTTTCCGCGCACGTCACGGTCCGCCACGACGTCGGCCGGTGGACGCGTGGCTCCACGCCCTGGCAGGACGATCCGGCCGTGGGCGGCGGGCTCATCGGAACGATGGGGCTACACGGTATCGAGCTGCTGGTCTCCTTGCTGGGCACGCGGGCATCCGTGGTCTCGAGCGAGGTATCCACCCGGTGGCACCACGGCCTGATCAGCGGTGATACCGGAGCAGTCACGATCCGCTGGGAGGCGGGGATCCTCGGGACGATCTCGATCGTCGGGGTCACCGAGCACGAGGGATACGAGATCGACGTGGAGACCGTCGACGGCCCCCGGCAGGTGCGCCTACCTGCCAGCGGTGACGACGCGCTCGGCTACCGGGCCACGACGCAACGATTGGTGGCGATGGTCGACGACGCCGCGCCGTCACCGGTGCCGTGGGAGCAGACCCGGGCGGTGGTGGATCTGCTGGCCGAGGCGATCGCGCTGAGCACCAGCCCCAGGATCTGAACCAGATCCCGCGGCATCAGCTGCGCTGACGAGGAGATCCTCGTCAGCGCGCCCGGCCCACTGCGTCCAGAGTTACGTTCCTGGCGAGCGGCGACCATCCCAGCAGCCGCTGAGCACTGTCGTCGTCAATGGTCCGCGGGTCGGCGGCCAGTGCGATGGCCGCATACTCTCCGTGCCGGGTCAGGGTTCGCTCGACCGCGTCGGTGAGGTCATCGGGGTGGAGCGCCGGATAGGAGGTGCCGTCCTCGAGCCGCAGCGCGCGGGCCCCCTCGGCATCAGGGTTGGACGGCGAGCGCCACCGGGGCCAGTCGCGCTCCTGTGCAGGAAAGGCCAGTCGCAGCGAGGTCACTGTGGTCGGTTCGGCGGCCAGCGCGGCGCAGGCATGTTCGGCCAGGCGCTTGGTGAGCCCGTACGGCGCCGTGGAGTCCGGCAGCGCACCGGCGCGGATCGGGTGACGGCCGAACTCGTGGAAGACCGACAACGAGCTGATGTGCACGAACGACCGCACGTGTTCCTGCACACTCATCGTCAGGGCCTGAACCACACTGCCCACGTTCAGACGCACCGCTGCATCAATCTGGCGAGCCATCTCAGCGCCGCGCGGGACGATCGCCGCGAGGTGGACGACCGCTTCGGCCTCCGGAACGTGCGCCTCAAGGTTCGCGTACTCGTTCGCGTCCGCGACGACGCTGCGCACCCCGGGAATGGAGACGGGCCGGACGTCGAGGATGGTCACCTGGTGGCGGGCCCGCATACGTGTAGCCAGGGCGGTCCCGACGACGCCGCCTCCTCCGATGAGCAGGATCCGCATCTGCCGTCCTTCCGTTACGTGATCGTCATCCGTGATGGATTGACAATAACGGTCCGGACCGTAAATATGAAACAACTGCCGACGACGCCCCAGCGGAGGAACTCCAGCGATGACGACCGAATCCGGTGCCCCCAGTGACGATGTGGCCTTGGAGCACCGACTCTCCTCCCCGTCCCCCGCGCTCGTCCAGGACGCCGCGCACATCGACGATGACCTGGTCATCCTCGGCGCGGGCGGCAAGATGGGGCCGACACTGGCGATGATGGCCCGCCGCGCCCTGGACGAGGCGGGACGCCGCGACGTAGCCGTCCACGCTGTCTCGCGGTGGAGCGACACCGAGGTGCGCGAGCGGCTCGAGTCCGCGGGAGTGTCCACCGTGGTCGCCGATCTCGCCTCGCCCGGAGTCGAGTCACAGCTTCCCGACGGCGGACACGTGGTCTTCATGGTCGGCGCCAAGTTCGGAGTCACCGGGCAGGAGTACCGGGCGTGGCTGACCAACGCCGCCCTCCCGCACACCGTGACGCAGCGCTACCCGCAGGCCCGGATCTCCGCCCTCTCGACCGGCAACGTCTACCCGTTGACCGATCTGCGCTCGCCCGCACCGGATGAGACCTCACCGACCGGGCCGGTGGGTGAGTATGCGATGAGCTGCCTGGGCCGGGAGCGCGTCTTCGAGGCCGCCGCGGCCACCCGCGGCACCCGCCTGGCCTTGGTGCGTCTCAACTACGCCGTCGAACCGCGCTATGGAGTCTTCGCCGACCTCGCGCGCACCATCCTCGACGGTCGGCCGGTGGACCTGACGACCGGCTTCGTGAACGTCGTCTGGCAGCGTTACGCCAACGAGGTGGTGCTGCGCTCGCTGCTGCACGCCAGCGCGCCGGAGCCGTTCCGGATCAACCTCACCGGCCCCGAGACGCTCTCGGTGCGCACCGCGGCCGAGACGCTCGCCGCAGCACTCGGCACCGAGGTGACATTCGAGGGCCAGGAATCCGACAGCGCCCTGCTGGCCGACGCCACCCGCTGCCACGAGCTGTTCGGCTACCCGGACGTACCCGCTCGCACGCTGATCGGCTGGCAGGCCGACTGGATCGAGAAGGGAGGCCAGCTGTGGGACAAGCCGACGAAGTTCCAGCGGCGCGACGGTCAGTTCTGACGATGGAGGCCACCACGCCGCGTCGCACCCGCGAGCAGATCACCGCGCGGCTGCGCGAAGGGCTGGTCATCCCTGCACTCCCCCTGGCACTACGGGAGGACAGCACATTCGACGAGAGGTACCAGGCCGCCGTCGTGCGCTACTACGCGGCAGCGGGTGCCGGTGGTGTGGCAGCGGCGGTGCACACGACGCAGTTCGAGATCCGCGACCCGGGCACCCGGCTGCTGGAGCCGGTGCTGGAGCTCACCGCCGAGGTGCTGGCCGAGACCGGTCTACTGAAGATCGCTGGTGTTGCCGGGGACGAGGAGACCGCGGTCGCCGAGGCCGAGCTCGCCGCCCGCCTCGGCTATGACGCCGTGTTGCTGATCCCGCCGCGCAGTGGCGCGACGGACGAGACGCAGATGCTCGCCCGGGCCCGTTCCGTGGCAGACGTGATCCCGGTGATCGGCTTCTACCTGCAGGAGGCGATCGGCGGGCCGCGGCTGTCGGCTGCGTTCTGGCGGGAGTTCGCCGAGATCGAGAACGTCGTGGCCGTGAAGATCGCTCCGTTCGACCGGTACCGGACCCTGGACGTGGTCTCGGCGGTGCTGAGCTCCTCCCGCGCGGACCAGATCGCTCTCTACACCGGCAACGACGACAACATCATCGGCGATCTGATCACGCCGTTCACCGGCGGCCGCTGGATCGACGGCGGCCTGCTGGGGCAGTGGGCAGTGGGCACCCACGCAGCTGCCGGCCTGATGACCAGGGTGCACGCGGCGCGTGCGGGCGAGGATGAGGCGGTACGAGAGCTGACCGCCCGCGCCCCAGAGCTCACGGAGCTGAACGCCGCCGTCTTCGACGCCGAGAACAATTTCCGCGGTTGCATCGCGGGAGTGAACGCCGTGCTCTGGTGGCAGGGACTGCTGCCGAGCATGCGTTGCCTGAATCCCGGCGAGGTGCTTTCGCCGGGACAGGAAGACCGGATCCGCGGAGCGCTCGCTCGTTACCCGTGGACCTCGGACAAGGACTTCATCGCGGATCGTCTCAGCGAGTGGCTGCGATGACCACCCGGATGCGAGGACGCATCATCCCACCCCCAGGAGGATTCATGAGAACCCGAACCACAGCCACGATCGCCGTCGGAGCGGCGGCAGCGCTCGCGCTGACTGCCTGCTCCTCGGGCGATAGCTCAGCCGACGGCGGATCCAGCGAGATCACGCTCTGGATGTACCCCGTGATCGCCGATGAGGACGCCAGCCGCGACTACTGGGAGTCCTTCGAGGCGGACTTCGAGACCGAGCACTCCGACATCGACCTCTCGATCGAGCTCCTCCCCTGGGCCGATCGCGAGGAGAAGATCGGCACGGCGATCGCTGCCGGTACCGGCCCCGACCTGGTGCTCCTGGTCCCTGACCTGGCGAGGAACTTCTACGACACCGGTGGCCTCAAGCCCATCGACGGCGCCATCGATGACCCGGGCGTCTACTTCGAGGGCGCCCTCGCCGGCGGCACGTTCGACGGTGAGATCTACGGCCTGCCGATCTACCAGACGGCGAACACCACCGCCTACAACACGGCACTGTTCGAGGAGGCCGGCATCACCGAGCTCCCGCAGACGTGGGACGAGATCCTGGACGCCGCGCCTGCCCTCGCCGAGAACGGCGTCTCCGTGCTCGACTACTCCGGCTCGGCCGAGACCACGCTCAACATCTCCTTCTACCCGCTGCTGTGGCAGGCGGGCGGCTCGGTGTTCACCGAGGACGGCAGCGACATCGCCTTCGACGGCCCCGAAGGCGTCGAGGCGCTGCAGTTCCTGCTCGACCTGCAGGAAGCAGGCGGGCTCCCGGCCGATGCTGCCACCAAGACGACCGCCGTGGAAGGTGGTCCGCTCGGCCTGGGAACAGCAGCGATGTCGTACGGGATGTCCGGCGCCACGATCGACCAGCTCGAGGCGGCCGTCGGCGAGGAGAACGTCACCGTCGGCGCTCCGCTCACTGGTGCGGTCCAGGCCTCCTTCGGCACACCGGGCATCATCGGCCTGACCACGATCAACGAGGATGAAGAAGCAGCTCTCGAAGTAGCCCGTGCCCTGGCGGCGCCGGAAGCGCAGTCCGCGATGTTCGAAGCGGCGGGCTGGTTCCCCTCCCGTGAGGATGCCGAGATCACGATCGAAGACGACGCCACCCAGGCGCTGTTCGACTCCCTGGCCGTCTCCAACCCGGGAGAGGCTGCACCTGGAGCGCGGCAGGTGATGTCCATCCTCGCCACGCACATCCAGTCCGCCCTGCAGGGTCAGGCGACCGCCGAAGAGGCCATCGCCGACGCCGCAGCAGAGGCGCGGGACGCCATCTCCCGCCTGTAACGGCTCCCGCTGTGGGGCGCACCACGGTGCGCCCCACAGCACTCGATCGCCTACCTCCTTCGAATCGACAGTGAGACCATGACTTCCACCACCCCCGTCTCAGCACTGGGCAGGCAGAAGCGACGCGGCTCGACCACCGCCGCACGCAGCGGCATGTGGGCGGGCATCCTGTTCGTGCTCCCCATGCTGGTGCTGTTCGTCATCTTCCGGTTCGTCCCCAGTCTCGGGGCGATCGGCATGAGCCTGACCGACTACAAGCTCAGCGGCGACTACTCCGTCGTCTGGTTCGACAACTACACGCGGATGATCGCCGACGATGTGTTCCTCGGCGCCCTGACCACGACCCTGGTCTACGCCGCGATCTACGTTCCGCTCGTCGTCGTGGTCTCCATGGTGACCGCCCTGGTGCTCAACCGGCTGGTGTGGGGCACCGGGTTCTTCCGCGGTGCACTGTTCCTTCCATACGTGACCTCGTTCGTGCTCGCGGCTGTCATCTGGCTGTGGATCTTCGCCAGCGACGGGCTGGTGAACGGGCTGCTCACCGAAGCGGGAGTCGATCCCTATCCCTTCCTGACGGGCAACCAGGCACAGGTGCTCACCTCGCTCGCCGTCGTCTCCGCATGGCGAGGGTTCGGGTACTCGATGCTGATCCTGCTCGCGGGGTTGAAGAACATCCCGGACGATCTACTCGAATCGGCCACCCTCGACGGCGCGAACGCGACTCAGCGGTTCTTCCGGATCGTGCTGCCATTGCTGCGACCGGTGGTGTTCTTCGTGCTGGTGATCGAGACGATCGCCGCGTTCCAGGTCTTCGACACCATCTACGTCATGACCGGCGGCGGGCCTTCCCGTGCGTCCTACTCGCTGGTGTACGCCCTCTATGACCAGGGATTCAAGTTCTTCGACTTCGGCTACGCCGCCGCGATCGGTGTCGCGATCTTCCTACTCGTCTTCGTCATCTCGCTGATCCAGCGTCGCTTCCTCGATCGGAGCAACACATGACCGCCACGCTCACGCGGCCCGGGACCGAGACCAATGGGACACCCGCTGCAGCGCGCCGCAGACGCCGCAACCGCATCAGGCCGGGAACGATCCTGGTGGCCTCGCTGCTCGCGTTCGGCACCATCGTGCCGTTCCTCGCGGTCTTCATCCTCGCCCTGAGTCCCGAGGGCGCCCGCACGATCCCGTTCCAGCTGCCGGACGAGTGGACGCTCGACAACCTGATCGCCGTCCTGACCGCACGCAACTTCCTGCGTTGGACGCTCAACACCACGATCTACTCGATCGTGTCGGTGGTGCTGGTGCTGATCACGGCAGCCATGGCCGGATACGCCTTCGCGAAGAAGCGCTTCCCGGGCCGGGAGATCATGTTCTGGTCGTTCCTGGCCACGTTGATGGTGCCCACCCAGGCCACCATCATCCCGCTGTTCGTGCTGGTCGCCAGACTGGAGGGCATCGACACGTTCTGGGGGCTGATCGTGCCGACCCTGGCGAACTCCCAGGCGGTGTTCCTGATGCGGCAGTTCATCATGGGTCTGCCGGACGAGCTCTTCGAAGCCGCGAAGATCGACGGCGCCCGGGAGTGGAGCATCTTCTGGCGGATCGTGCTCCCGCTGACGACGCCGATCCTGGCCACGCTCGGGATCTTCGTCTTCCTCTGGCACTGGAACGACTTCCTGTGGCCACTGATCATCGCCCAGACCGACGAGATGCGGACGCTGACCGTGGGTCTGGCCAGCTTGAACCAGGAGGCGGTCTCCCAGGCCCGGCTGATGGCGGCTGCGGCAATCACCGTGATCCCCTGCCTGGTGGTGTTCGCGGTGCTGCAGCGCTACATCGTCAACAGCGTGGCAGCGAGCGGGATCAAGGGATGACCACACGCGGTGGGAGCGTGGCGGAGCCGGACGCGACCACGGAGGGCACGGTGACGGAGGAGGGCATCGAGACGCTCTATCGCAACCCGCTCGCATGCGAGTCGGATCTCGCCGGCTTCCGCGCCGAAGGGCCGGTCACGCTCAGCTTCCCGCAACGCCGGATGCGGGTCGAGAGCACCGTGCTCAGCGACGACTCCACCCAGGGCAACTTCGTGCTGTGGTGCCCGGAGGAGTTCGGGCCGGACGTGGAGTACTCCTGGGACTTCTGGCCGATCCGGGAGCCCGGGCTGTGCATCGTGTTCTTCGCCGCACGAGGGCGAGGAGGTGTCGATTTGTTCGACGCCACGCTCACCCCGCGTGATGGCGACTATCCGCAGTACCACTCCGGAGACATCGACGCCTATCACCTCTCCTATTTCCGACGGCGGATCGATCCTCGACTGCATACGTGCAACCTGCGGAAGAGTCACGGTTTTCACCTGGTCGCCTCGGCGCCCGATCCGATCCCGCCCGTGGCCACGGCGGTGGCGCCGTACCGGATCCGGATCCGGCACGCCGGTGGGGATGTCGCGATGTTCGTCGACGATCTACCGGTGCTGACGTGGCACGACGACGGATCGACCGGTGGGCCCGCTCTGGGGCGAGGGCGGTTCGGGTTCCGGCAGATGTCCCCGATGATCGCCGAGTACGCGAATCTCGAGGTGCGGAGCCTGGCCGCGTAGTCGGCGGATAGCTCCTTCAGCGCAGGACGGCTTCGATGGTGTCCGCGGTCAGGATCCGGTCGGTCCAGGTCTCGAGCTGATCGATCGACGCCCCTTGAATGCGGGCCGTCTGCTCCGTGGTGAGCGGGCCGAATTTCTGGGTCAGCAGGCGGGCCAAGGTCGCGGCTTGCCCTTCCGCTCGGCCAAGGGCGATTCCCTGCTCCAGTGTGGTTGCCATGTATGCCTCCTGTGCATCGGGCCCGAGCTGACGAAAGAACTGCCGCAACGCCGCTGGTGGGGTCTCACTCACCCGGCCCACGTAGTCAATGATACGTCCAAAGGTCCCGTCCACGCGGTCTCGGCGCACCAGCACCTGCAGGTCAGCAGCGAACCGGGCGAGCACCCGGACGAGGTTGGTGTTTCCGGGTGCGAACGTGAGCATCGCCAACGTCACTCGGGCCTCCGGGGTCAACGGCGCGCCCCTGAGCGCCGCAGCGTCAACCTGCGTCAGATCCTGCAGCAGAAACTCATACCGCGGCAGAAACCGCTCCAACGCCTGCCCGATCTCAGCATCGACGTCATACAGGCCGTCGAGGCTCGTGGGCGCCGACCACCGTCGCGACGCGTGATGGTAGATCACCACCGGCAACACCGGAGGTAGTCGCGGCGGCCCCTCCAGCCCGGAGAGATGCTGGCGCCAGATTCGGGTGGTGTACTCCAGCATCCGCAGGGGCATCAACGCATCCGCGCTGGATTGGTGCTCGATGACGACGTACACGTATCCGTTGCGCCCGTCCACGTCGGCCGTGAATAGCAGATCACTGTGACACCACCGCAAATCGGGGTCCACGAAGCTTGCCGGCGAGGCCCGCAGACTTCCCAGGTCCAGACGATCGCTCACGCCCGCAGGAAGCACCGACGCCAGCACCGAGGCAGCATTCACCGGCACGCCCACCACTCCGCGGAAGAGCCCATCATGGGGGCTGGTCCCCTCATGTCGCTCGGTCATGTCGATACCGTAGGCGGCATCACTCATGGACGCTGCCGTTATCCGCAGGCGACGATCTGACAGTCCTCAAGCAACGCTCTTGGTACCGTTCGACAATGGTCACCAAGCGACTCCTGGAGGACGGGAAGACCCAGCTGGGAGCACTCCGCTCGGCCCTGATCAGCGGAGAGCAGAGCGGCGAGGCGGAGCCGTTCGACCTCGATGAGTTCGTGGCCGACAGGGTTAGACAGGGTGAGGAAATGACCACCGGCACCCAGCCGCCGAGTCAGACCCCGTGCCGGGCGAGGCGCTGGGCGTAGTGGGGTGAGACCAGTGGCGGGCCGTCCCCGCGCGGGATCATCCGTCCGTTCTCGGTCCAGCCGCAGTCGCGTGCTTCGAAGATCTCCACGAGCCTGCGGCGCCAATGCTCGAGTGCGTCCGTATGCGCCTGGTCTGCGGCGAGGTCCCTCTCCTCGTGCGGGTCATTGACCAGGTCGAACAGCCGCTCGGCGCCGTCCTGGGCAAACCAGATGTACTTCTGCTTGCCGTCGGTGAGGTACTGCATTTCCTGGCTGGCGTCGTAACAGGTGGAGTGCTCACCGTGGACCGCCTCCCGCCACGGGGCACCAGGATCAGCAAGCACCGGCAGCACGCTGCGGCCATCGACACTCTCGGGAACCTCGATCCCGCAGGCCTCGAGGATCGTCGGCATCACGTCCTGGAGGCAGACGGGCGCCTCGCTCCGCGTCCCGGGCTCGATACCGAACTGTTCCCGGATCGCCTGCGGCAGCACGACGAACAACGGAATGTGGGCCGACCCCTCATAGGCGTAGGTCTTGCGCCACAGATGGTGGTCGCCCTGCATGTCACCGTGGTCGGAGGTGAACACAATGATGGTGTTTTCCAGGAGTCCCTGGCGAGCGAGATTGAACCGGATTCGCCCGATCTGCTGGTCGATGTGGGTGATCGTGCCGTAGTAGCCGGCGCGGCTGCGGCGCACCTGCTCGGCGCTGCGCACTCCCCGCCACGCATCCGGTGCCCAGCTGGTCACGGCATGGGCTGCTGCCCAGTCCCCGATCCAGGGCTCGGGCAGATCAGCATCCAGGTACTGGTTCAGCAGCGGCTCCGGCGGGTCGTACGGTGAGTGCGGCCGGGCGAAAGACGTCATCAGGAAGAACGGCTTCGACGGGTCCCGCCGCCGCAGGAAATCGATCGACTCCGTCGCCGTCCAGTAGGTCGGATGCTGACGCTCGGCCAGGTGCCACGCCCGGCTGTGCAGCGAGTTCCAGCCGACGCCGTGTGAGTCCGCACTCGCATCGGGCACCTCACGCTGCAGCCAACGGTCGTAGTCCGACAGCGTGTCCGGGTGCTCGCGCCGCCCGCACTCGTCCAGCACGGTGTGATGGAAGCCGATGAGGTCGCGCTGCGGGTGCACATGCAGCTTGCCCACCGCCTGCGTGTGATAGCCGGCCCGTGCCAGCGACTCGGGCAACGTGTTCTCGAGGCACTGCGCCGGACCCTGCCCCTCCCCCATGCCGAGGATCCCCGTATGCCAGGGGTCCTGTCCGGTCATCAGGCTCGCTCGTGCCGGGATGCACGAGGGGGTCGCACTGTAGGCATGCTCGAACCAACTCCCTTCGGAGGCGAGCTGGTCGAGATTAGGAGTCTCGACGACGGTGTTACCGGCGTAGCCCATCGAGTCCCACCGCTGCTGGTCGGTCATCACGAACCAGACGTTGGGACGTTCGGTCACGGCGCTCCTTCCTTCGGCGTCGGTCATCGCAACGGGGCCAGCGCGGCCAGATCGTCAGCGATCGCTATGAGTGCGGCCGCCGGGAGCGTGCCTGAGGCAGCCAGGTCCATCAGTGTGGTGACCGGTGAGACCGTCAGCAGCTCGGTCTGTGCCAGGCCGGGCGCATGTGCGGCAAGCGTGTCGCGCGTGTGTGGCTCGGCCAGCATCTCCGCGACCGGGCGGTCCAGGTCGGCGCGAGCCGGATGCCCGTTCAGATCGGGCAGTGGTTGCGCGGTGGCGGCGGCGCGTTCGGCGTCGCGGCCGATCATGAGGTGCTCGGTTCCCACGGGCCCCTCGGCCGGCAACCCCAACCGGGCGAACTGACTCGCCGGCGCATCGTTCTCACGCATCAGCCGCACCAGCAGATCCAGCATGCGCAACTCCACCTCGTCGTCGAGGAGTGGCTCGCGCTGCTGCGGATCGCGCTCCACGTCGAAGAGCAACGTCCCGTGCGGCCACGGGTTCATCCACCGGGTCGGCGTCTCCATGCGCATCGTCCGCAGCCCCTGGGTGAACGCGAACGGCTCCGCGGGTTCCCACGCGGCCAGCTCGCTCGCGGGGAACCGTTCGTGCATGTGCGTGGGCATCAGGGTGAACTGCTCCAGCGGGGCGTTCGACGGCGTCGCAGCCGAGCGCATATACACGTACCTGCCGTCGGTGACGTTCACGTGTCCGCCGTGGATGCCGAACAGACCACCCTCGCGTTCGGCGAGGGTGCCGGCACCCGCGTCAGCGGCTCGAACGGCACCGCCATCCGCACCAGCCTCGCCCACTGCACCAGCCTCGCCCACTGCACTGGTCAGTCCCAGATCCTTGCCCTGCATGCTCTCCGGTGGCGTCAGCCCGAAGTAGCGCAGCAATGTGGGGGCGATGTCGATGGTCTGAGCCACCGCCGTCGGGGGCGGCGATCCCCCAGGTGAGCGCGGGTCCCATAGGAAGAACGGCAGGTGGACGAGCTCCTCGAACCAGGGCATCACGGTCTTGGCCCACCAGCCGTGCTCACCGAGCAGGAACCCGTGGTCGGTGTTGACGATGAGCATCGTGTCCTCCCAGAGGTCATACTCATCCATCGCATCGAGGACCCGGCCCAGCGAGCGGTCGCACATGGAGACCAAGGCGGCATACTCGCGGCGGACGTGCTCGAGCTGGTCCGCCGGCTCGGTGACCTTCCGGTACTCCGGCCAGTCGGTCCCCGCCTCCGGCGACGCCGAGCCGTCATGATCCGCTGGGTACAGGTCCTTGTACTGCTGGTGAGTGAAGAACGGTTCGTGCGGATCGAACAGTTCCAGCTGGAGCAGCCACTCGTCCGCTGCGTGATTCGCCTCGAGGAACTCCAGCCCCGCGTCGACCGTCCTCGTCTGCACATGTTCGGCCTCGGTGGGCATGTAGGTGCGGTTGATCCGGTCCTGCACCCTGGCCCGCTCATGCCCGCCAGCACCGCGCGGTCCGGACTGCACGACCGCCTTCCACGGGTCACCCTCCTGCCCGCGATGGAAGTCCCAGGTGGTGTAACGCGTGTGATAGGTCGCTCCGCCGTCCTCCCAGTAGTGGGGATGATCGGAGACGAGGTGGCTGTGCACGCCCGCGTCCCGGAGGATCTGCGGCATCGACTCGTCGAACGGCTCCAACGGCCCCCAGCTGCGATGCAGGAAGTTGTACCGGCCGGTGTGCAGCTCACGCCGAGCGGGGATACAGGGAAGCGATCCCGCGTAGAACTTCTCGAACCGGGTAGCACGCCGGGCCAGCCGCGCGAAGTTCGGCGCCTGTACCCACGTCTGCGGATCGTAGGGCGGCAGCATGTGCCGGTTCAGGCTGTCGAACATCAGCATGATGGCGCGCTTCATCGCATCTCCCTCATCGTCGATTCACCGGGCGCTTCCATGCACGCACCGGATCCATGGTCTCCGGAACTCGTGGACTACAGATGCAGCAGGTACTGCGTAAGCGGCCTCCCGCTGGACTCTCGTGCCTCGTTTCCCACCCGTTCGGCATACCCTCCGCGTTCCAGCCGCTGCAGCATCCGCCGTGCGGTCCGCAGCTGCACGTCGAGCGCCTCGGCAACCACTCGGGAGGTCAGCGGCTCGTCCGGATGGCTGTGAGCCAGCTCGCGCAGACGCGTCAAGGTCTGCAGCGCCACGCCCACCCGGGTCGCGATGGTGCCCAGTGCCGGAGCCTCCTGCTCCGCGGGCGCCTCACTGTTCTCGGAACCGGCACCAAGAGCGAGGTCCACATCGTTGCGGAACGAGACCACCGCCGTCGGACCCGGATGTGCTCGGGCGCGGTTGAGTGCCCGGCGCGCCAGCTGTTCGGCCTCCAGCGCCGTGCGTCCCACGCCGAACCCGGCGTTGGCACTGATGCCGGCCTCCGACAGCCGCCGTAGCAGCGGTGGCTGGGAGAATTGGTAGGAGGCGATCGCCAGGGCGCCACGTGTGGTGACCAGGAGCATCTCCCCCGTCTCAGCCATGGCCACCGTGCCCGCGAGTGCCGTGGCCTGTGCCCTGAGGAACGGAGCCGCCCGGGTCATGTCGTCAGCGGCCAGCAGCCCCACCGCCACTTGTGAGTCCTCGCTCACCTGGCTGTTGATCGTCAACGTCAACCGGCTGATCGCCGTCCGGATCGCGTTCTCCGACGGCACCAGCCGGATGATGGAGATCTCCTCACGGAGTGCCTCGTACACGCTGGAGACACAGGTGATGGCCGTCCAGGAGTCATCCGGGTTGGAGCGATGGAAATCGATCAACTGCGAGACCCGCTGGTCCACCCGGTGCGGGAGGGATCGCGGCCGGTCCGGGGGCAAGCCCACCGCATCCGCGATCTCCCGCAGCTCTGGAATGCCCACCGTATCGATGGAGGTACGGGCGATATCGCGCCCTTCCCGGGCCAGGCGCACCCACGATCGCAGCACCGTCTCCCGGGTGTAGTCGACGAACGCGGCCGGCCGGCTCGTCGATCCCTTGGCGAGTGTGTAGGGGACGATGCCGGTGAACAGCCAGGCATCGACCGACGAGGCGTTCTCGCGCACGATGTCGGACGTCTCGGACTCGTGGGCGTACGGGAGCGTGACGGCATCGAGTCCCGACATCTCACTGACCGACTCGGCCACGGCTGGTGCGAGATCGGCCGGGCCGACGACGCCCACGACCGGTGTCATGTGTCCCCCGTTCTGCGACTGTTGCAGGTGCCGTTCATCGTGCCATACGCGCCGCCGTCGCCCGCGGTACCCCGCCGACTGCGGGGCCGGACAGCAGCGCCCGGCAGGGCGACGAGTTCCGTCGCCCTGCCGGGCACCGCGAGCGCTGTCCTCACCAGAACGAGTGGTATCCCACCTCCGAGGAGTTCCACGCGTCGTCGATGGCCCGGTACTCCAGCTCCGCGCCGGGGACCACCACGATCGGATCCTCTCCGTCGTAGGACTGCCAGTCGCCGTTGTCGACTCGGTAGTCGATACGAGGCGCATCGTCCTGGTCGTCGGTCGCAGTGAGCCACACGGCCGCTCCACGCGCGTCGACCGTGACCTCGGGGGCTGTCACGTCCTCAGGCAGGTCGTAGCGGGCGAGGCGAGTGCCCTGGCTGATGACGTACAGATCGCCGTAGCGATCCTGAGCCAGCTCGTGTACCTGCGTGACGCCGTCGCTGCGGCCACTCTCGGCCCCATAGAGACTGGTGACCTCGCCGGTGACCTGGTCGAGAACGAACAGCCGGTCGGCCACCGATCCGAACAACCGGCCGTGATCGAAGAGCAGCCGGTCGTTGTCGCCGAAGCGGTCGATCGGGGCGTCGGAATCGATCGTGACCGTGCGCAGGAGCGACTGGGTCTGCAGATCGAACTCGAAGACGGTCCGGCTGTCCGCGACGCCCCAGAGGTGGCCGTCGGCGTCGATGGCGAAGCCAGCCAGCGTCTCAGCCCCCGGGATCGGCGTGGCGGTCCACATTGTCTCCGTGCTCACTGGGTCCCAGGCGAACACCACGGCCTCATCGGTGACCGGGTCGATGCCGTACCCGCCTTCGATAGAGGTACCGCCGATGAGGATTCCCTCGTGCTGGACGAAGCCGACCGGGGTCTGGTCGGGCACCACGTCCCGGTACACGGTGTGGGTGCCCGCGTAGGGCTGCCACAAGGTGATCGCCCCGCCGTGCTCCCCGGGCTTTGGCACGGAAGCCACGGCCACGGTGTCCGGGACGGCGGTCAGCTCGATGAGGGACTGCGGGCGACTCACTCCGTTGCCGAGCTCCAGCGGCGGAGTGTCGGGGTTGCTGCCGTAGTTCCAGGGCAGCTCCGGGTCGTACAGGTAGACCGAGCCCTGCGGGTAGCGGCCAAAGATGACGTTGCCGTCGAACGTGCCCCAGCCCTCGACCTGGCTGGTGCCGTTAAGCAGCGCGATGCCCTCGCCGTCGGGGTCGTACTTGCCCGATCCGGGCGGGCTGAGGAAGGCTCCGGCGTAGATGTTGCCCAGGGGCCCGGCGCCGAGGCTGATCAGTGGTGCACCTGCGCCTTCGACGTCGGGGACGAGGTAGAAGCCCGCCCCGGTGGCCAGGTTCCAGCCGTAGGTGCGGCCGTCACGCCAGTAAGTGAGCGTCAGGTAGGGACCGGTTCCGTCGACATCCATCCACCCCCAGGACTCAGGCGTGGCGTTCGGGAACTTGCCCGTTCCGGTGATCTCCCCGGTGGCGAGGTCGTAGCGCTTCACCTCGCGCCCCTGGCGCAGGTAGACGGCGTCCGGATCCGTCGGTGAGACCGGTGAGACCCGGGCATTGGCGTCGGTGATCTCATCGACCCACTCGCCGGTGACGAGGTTGCGCACGTACATGCTGGTGGTGCTGACGAACATCAGATCGCCCCGTACGTCGAGAGCGGTGATGTTGTTCCCGCTGTGCCCGGCAGGCATGGCGATCTCGGTGAACGTACCGGTAGTCCGGTCGAACTCGGCCAGCTTGGCGTTGGCGTTCGTGCCGACGTAGATAGTGTCACCGACCGGGGCGATCGAGTTGATGTACTGCTCACCCGCGATCGCCTGACCGTGGTTGGTGAGCACTCCCGAATCCGGATCGACGGAGTACAGGGCTCCGGTCGGGTACCCGCCGATCCACGGCACGCCGTCCTCATCGACCGCCAGCCCCCACGCCCGGACCCCGGTGGGCAGTTCGGCCAGGTGCTCGACATCATCAGCGCCCGGCACATAGCGGTAGACATGGCCGACGTCGGACGTGCCGAAGTAGACCGTGCCATCGACCGGAGACACGTCGAGAGCCCGCTGGCTGCTCGCACCATAGGGCAGGCGGGTGCGCATCACGGTTTCCTCCGTACGCAGATCGACGACGGCGAACTCCGCCGTGACGTTCTGGTTTCCGGAGACGACGTAGTAGCCGTAGGGGACGCCGTCGGGACCCATATCGGTGGCTGAGGCGAGCACCTGGGTCTTGCGGACGGCCTCCCCGAGGTGAGTGACCGGATCGCTGGCTGCGACCTCGGTGCTCACCGCAGGCGGTGGCCCGGAGTTCGCCGTTGCCGGCGCGGCGGCCCCGATCAGCATGGCGGCCGAGGCTGCCAACGCGATCGTGGTGGATGGGCGGATTCTCATACTGCACTCCTTCGTCGTCATCGACTGCGGTGCGACCGCATCACGCCGAGTCTGGGTTTAACGGTCCGGACCGAAATTAGCGGATCCTATGGAGCCGTGTCAACGACCGCTCGGTGTCAGCGCAGGGTCAGCGCAGGGTCAGACCCCGCGCACCGCACACGCGGCGACGTGCACCACCTGGTCCCGCTCGCTATCGCTGAGTTCATCCGGACGCGAAAGATCATGCGCGAACTCGGCCGGGATGCGGCCTTCGGCAGCAGCGATCCACGCCATGCGCTGGACATACCCGTCGAATGGGTCGCAGAAAGTCGCCTCGGCGAGCGCATCGAGTGCGCGGGAGGTGCCCACGAGCCCCTCCCCCGTGCGGAACGCCCGCAGTGCGCGCACGGTGACACTCGTCGCCGCAGCGCCCAGGCCGACGAGCGCGCCGGTAGCACCCCAGAGCAAGGACGGCACGAACATCCTGTCCTCACCGGTCAGCACCGGCACACCCTGTCGCTGCGCTGCGCGGATCCCGCTCTGGCAGGCGATCGCGTCGTGCATCCGCGCGGGTTTGAACGCACGCACAGCCGGGTGGGCCAGTACGGCCGCGCGCGTCGAATCGTCGTAGGGATGCAGGTAGAGGTCGAAGCCGATCAACGGCAACCCACTCGACTGCGCGATCTCGTCGAGCCGCCGCACCTCGTTCCCGGGGTCGAGCGTGTGCTCGGGCGCGATCAGGAGTGCGGTCGCCCCAGCGCGCGCAGCCTCATGGGGCCACGCCGGGTCGTCACCCGGCCACACCGCCGTGACCACCTGGCCGCTGACATCGCGAGCGCACGAGATGAGCTCCGAGCGTGCCTCGATGCCCAGGCGGTCGCCACGCCCGGTGTGCACAGCCACTGCCAGTCCATCGACCCCGTCCTCGACCACACTGGCGAAGTAATCCCGTGCCACCTCACGATCGATCGAACCGTCGGCCGCCGTCGGCGTCAGCACCGCGGCCAGACAGGCGGTCGGTGTCAGCGGAGCCGGTTCGATCACCTGCTCGAGTATTCCAGTTCGCCCGATCCTGGCAATGCGCCGACCGGGTCCCGTCCTCAAGGGCCGATCTTTCGACCCCTTCTCCGGTTTCGTCCTGATTCTCTGGCCCCTGGAGCACGGCTGACTCGTTGGGCCAGGACAGTGGGGTTTGCCGCAGCTGGCGCGCTGGATCCGGCCGCGGTGCGGGGCGGCGGCGTGATGACTGGTTGTTCACAGCCCCCGGGCACTCGATCAGCGGCCGGTCGGCCCGGGTACCTACGGTGAGCGAATGCCCGATGACCACCACCCTCACACCGAGCCACCACACGCCAACGAGCCGCATACCAACGAGCCGCGTACCGGCGGGCCGACCAGGCCAGAGAGCCCCCACGATGCGGTCTTCCGTGGTGTGGTCGGGCGACCTGAGCACGCGGCTTCGCTGCTGCGCACGGTCCTCCCCGAGGCGCTCAGTGCTCGGATCGACCTCGACCGGCTGACCCAGGTGTCGGGCAGTTTCGTCGATGCCCGGATGAAGTGGCGCCACGCCGACGTGCTGTTCACCGCCCCCGTCGACGAGCGTGAGGCTTACGTGTATGTGCTGATTGAGCACCAGTCCCGTCCAGATCCATTGATGGCGTTCCGGTTGCTGGAGTACACGGTCCGGATCTGGCGTCACCACCTCAACCGACACCGGAACGCCACCCGGCTGCCGGCCGTGCTTCCGGTCGTGGTTGCTCACAACCCGAACCATCCCGACCGGCCCTGGTCGGCACCAACCAGCTTGACTGACGTTCTCGACCTCGAACCAGGTACTGCGGAGGCGATGGCACCGCACCTGCCCCGGTTGGAGTTCCTCCTTGACGACCTCGCCACCGTCGACGTGGAGGCGTTGCGTGGGCAGCCGTTGACTCCGGAGGCGCGACTGACGTTGGTGGTCCTCAGGAACGCCAGCAGTGATCCTCATCTGAAGGATGACCTGCAGACCTTCATCGAGGACCTGGCTGCGATCGTCGGACGTTCTGGTGTGAATGATTCCGGCGAAGAAGGCCTGCTCGGACTTATCATGAGATACGTCCTCCTGGTCGGCCAAGCACCACCAGAAGACTACGAAGCGTTGTTCACCCGCATCGGACCGACCGCACGGGAGGCTTACATGACCAGCACCGCCGACCAGTACATCCAACGAGGCCTGGAAGAAGGTCGGGTCGAAGGTCGGGTCGAAGGCCGGGGCGAAACCCTTACCCGTCTGCTGACCCAGAAGTTCGGCCCCCTCCCCGAACACCATCAGGACCGGATCCAGCACGCCAGCCTCGACGAGCTCGACACCTGGACCGACCGAATCCTCACCGCCCCCACCCTCAACGACGTCTTCCGCTGAAGCCACGAGCTCGCCGGAACGTGGGCGGCATGAGCGTCGATATCCGCGCCCAGCACGGCATTCGGGCTGCAAGCGGGTCAGCGCCTGAGTGGAGGCAGCCGGTGCCGTCACCGAACCTTCACGCCGCCGCGAGCGCCCGCCCGACCGCCCCTGCAAGATCGCCCCGCAGGTCGGAATCCGGCAGCACCCGGTCCAGCCCGAGCCACCCGGCCATCTCCCGCAGTTCGGCCACGAGCTCCTCGACCGTCTCGCCCGGAGCCTCGGGCTCGGCGAACGCGGTTCGCACGAGCAGCGTGCCACGCTCGCGGTCGGCCTTTAGATCCACCCGGGACACGAGCCGGTCTCCCAGCAGGAACGGCAGCACGTAGTAGCCATGAGTGCGCTCCGCGGCCGGGGTGTAGATGCCGATGCGGTAGTGCATCCCGAACAACTCCAGCAGCCGGCGCCGTTCGAAGACGAGCGGGTCGAACGGGGCGAGCAGTGCCCGGCCGCGGGTGCGGCGCGGAACCCGGGCCTCACGGTGCAGCACAAGCGAGCGCTCCCATCCACGCACGCTCACCTCCTCCAGCACGCCGTCAGCCACGAGCTCGGCGATCGCCCGCTGCGCATCGGCCACGGGCACCCGGAAGTAGTCCGCCAGGCAGCGCGCGGTCCCGATCCCGTGCGCACGTGCCGCGATCTCCACCAGGGTGCGCACCGCCGTCGGGCGATCCGGAACAGGTGCGGCGAGCACAGCCGGCGGCAGTACCCGCTCGGGAAGGTCATAAGCCCGCTCGAACTGTGAGGTGCGGCGGGAAGCCATCACCCGGCCACGCGCGAAGTGTGCCTCCAGCGCCTCTTTCGCGATGGTCCAGTTCCAGCCCCAATGAACCTTGGGGCCGCTGCGGTGACCGAGGCGCTCGTGCACCTGCGCCGCCGTCAGCGGCCCGTCGGAACCGACGATGTCGAGCACTACCGTCATGGTCTCGGGATGTTCAGCCCACAGTCGGTCGTCCAATCGCCGCATCCGCGGGGAGTCCATCCGCCACCGCAGCGCCTGGTAGGTGTTCGGCGAGACGTAGGAGGCCTCGTGTGCCCAGTACTCCACGAGCCGCCGAGGTCGGGCGGGCGTCCCCCGCATCGCCCGGTCCAGCAGGGCGGGGTCGTAGTTGCCCAGACGCGCCTGTAGCGGCAGTAGATGGGCACGTGCCAGCACGTTCACCGAGTCGATCTGCAGCACTCCCAGCCGGTCGATGGTGCGCTGCAGGTGCGCCATCGTCGGCAGCGGCGGCCGCGGTGTGGATCGGTCGAGCAACTGCGCGGCCACGGCGATGCGGCGCGCCTGGCCGAGGGTGAGGGTGCGGGGCATGGGCGCCACAGTAGGAGATCGCACCGACACCAACCTCACCCGGGGTGAGTGCACCGTCGATGATCAGGCCAGGACCGACACCAACCTCACCCGGGGTGAGTGCACCGTCGATGATCAGGCCAGGACCGACACCAACCTCACCCGGGGTGAGTGCACCGTCGATGATCAGGCCAGGACCGACACCAACCTCACCCGGGGTGAGTGCACCGTCGATGATCAGGCCAGGACCGACACCAACCTCACCCGGGGTGAGTGCACCGTCGATGATCGGGCCAGGACCGACGTCATCCTCACCCCGGGCGAGGATGCTGCCGGTGACACGCAGCGGCGCCGGCCGACCCTCGCGGATCGACCGGCGCCGCCGGGCACGTCAGAGCCGAGCGTCAGGCTGTGGCCTCCACGTGCGCCAACTCGGTGGCCTCGTAGTTGAGCCGGATCACGCCATAGGTCCATCCACGGCGGTTGTAGACCACGCACGGCTGCATCGTCTCGGAATCGACGAACAGGTAGAACGGGTGCCCCACGAGCTCCATCTCCGCGAGCGCCTGGTCGACGGTCATCGGCGCGGTCTCGTGCACCTTCTGGCGGATCACCACAGGTGAGTCGCCCAGCTGGGCCTCGACCGCCACCCCGGGCTCCGTCGGAGCATGCGGGGTGAAGGCATCCTCGTCCTCAGGAACATGGTTGGTCGATTCCTGAGTCAGCGACTCCAGGTCCGTGAGCGCCTCCAGGTCCGGTGCAGGCATTGCTTCGGGGCGCCGTCCGTGGTGGGACTTGCGCCGGTCCCGAGCGCGTCGCAATCGCTCGAGAAGTTTCGCAGTGGCCAGATCGAGTGCGCCGTACCTATCCGACGCTGCCGCCTCCGCCCGCACCACCGGACCCTTGGCCCGGACGGTGAGCTCCACACGTTCGGCCCGCTCCGCCAGGCGCGGGTTGTTCTCGTGGGACACCTCGACGTCGACGCGCTGAGCGTAGGGAGACAGCTGCGGCACCTTGGCCAGCTTCTCCTCGACGTGGCGCCGGAAGCGTTCCGGCACCTCGGTGTGACGGCTGACCACAACGATCTCCATGACGAACCTCCACAGGTCTTTCTTGGCGTTCCCGCGGGCTGCTCACCCCGGGACGTGTGAATCGCCGCGTGCTGGTGACGCGGCGTCGTACTAGACGGCATCACCTCCCCTTCCCCGGCTCCGGCGGCGAGAAGTGCCGATCTCGGTAGCGGGGTGGAGCTCCATGACATGACGCTAGTCCACACCGGGCCGATCCGACAGTCGAAGCGCCGACGCATTCTCACCGGGCGCCGCAGTGGCCGCCAGCACCACCGCTCCGACCACGTTCGCACCCGCCCGCTGCAGGCTCACCCGGGCGGCGTCAAGGGTGGCACCGGTCGTGACGACGTCGTCCACCAGCAGGCACGCAGTGCCCGGCGGAAGCGGCCCCAGGCACCGCACGGCCGCTGCGGTCGTGCGCCGACGAGCACGTGCACCGAGCGCATGACCGGACCCGCCGCGGCGCCGCAACAGGTCAGCCACCCATACCGGCCGTGCGGACTCCTGCGCCAATGATGCTGCCACCGCCCGGGCAAGGGTCAGGGCCACCAGCCGTCGCCGCCACCGCCGCCGCCAGCCCGACGGCGCGGGCACCACCACCAACGCCGGATCACCGTGTTCGGGCACCGGATCGGCAAGCAGATCCGCAGCGAGACCGGCCGCTGCGCCGGCCATCAGTGCCGTCAGTGGCCGGTCCAGATCAGCTCGCCCGCCGGACTTCCAGGCAAGCACCACCCGCCGCACCGGTCCGGTGTAGTCGGCCAGAGTCCATACCGGAAGCCCGAGCGCCGGCAGCAGGTCATCGACTCCGAGGAACACCGTGCCCTCCTCGCACCGTCGCGGCGGCCCACTCAGCAGGCAAGTGCAGCGCTGGCACAGGGTGACGTCGGGTGCGTCACAGCCTGGGCAGTTGCGCGGCAGCACGAGCGCGAGCAGGTCGCGCACGGGGGCGAGGAGCCATGCCACGGTAGCGGTCGCCGTCATGGGGTCAGCGTGGCCCACGACGGCGCAGCTCGCCCTGGTCCACCCGCTCACTGTGGATACAGGTGCAGCAAGCAAGCCGGCGAGCGCCCCGGACGCGATCGACCGGTATGCGTCGGCCTGGGGCACCACACGCCCCGGGCCGACGTATCCCGGTCGATCCGGTCAGCCGGCGAAGGTGGGGTCGTGCGCCCCGGAGGCCACCTGCGCCCACCCGTTCCCCGACCGGCCGTAGAGCATCCCGTCCTCGGTGGTCAGGAACAGCTCGCGTTCACCGCTACCGGCGGCGATCCGGACCGTGCCCGCCACGCTGGGCAACCGAGTGAGGGGACCGCCGAGCGTCACCAGGTGCACCGTCTCGGTCTCACGGCTCGTGCCGAGCACCGCCACGGTGACCGGATCGACCCACACGACGTCGGTGATCTCCTCGATGCCGCGGGCGGGGGCCAGTGAGGCCCCGAGCCCCTCGGGGACGCCGTCGGCCGAGCGCACCACGGAGAACACCAGGAGCTGGCTTGCCCCCTCATCCTCGACCACGACGGCGAGCCGGGCGCCGTCACGACTGACGCGCAGTGCACGTACGTGCTGGTCCTCAAGCGTGGCAGCAGTCACCGTCAGGGATCCTCCCCCGGGCCGGACCACGACGAGCTCGCCCGGGTTGTCCTGCTCCCCGGTCCAGATCCATCCGCCGGGCCCGTAGGAGGGGGCGAGCAGCTCCCGTCCGGTGTAGAGCTGCTCCGCGCCCCGGTCGGCCGAGGGCACGGTGAGCAGGACCGAGCCGCTGGCCAACGCCACCACGGGCCCGTCGTCGTAGGGGACAGCCGGATCGGTCAGTGCCAGCTGCCCGAGGTCGACAGCGTCGGAAGCGGGCACCAGCTCTGAGCCGTTGAACGTGGCAAGCACGTCCTCGTCGGTGAGCACGAGGGGTGCTCGCCCGGCGGGCCGGTTCACCACGAGGTCGGTGCGCTCCTGGCCGTCCAACGGGACGCCGTCGACCGTCACAGTGGCCGACTGAACCTGCGGCAAGGCGGTGAGGGTCCGGCTGATCTGGGCCAGCAGCAGGCCGCGGTCATCGGTGCCGGCCGAACGCACCTCCGCGGTCAGCGGTACTGTCGCCACCCCGCCGGAGACGGTGACCGAATCGATGGAGAGCGCGGTACCGGCGGGAATCGCGGAGACGACGGCAGGGCTGAGCCATTCGGAGACGCCGGCGAGCAGGCTGCGCATCACATACGTGGCGGCGTTGCGCTGTGGGAACCAGCGCACGTCCGGCACCAGCGCCGTCTGGTCGGAGGAGACGAAGTAGAGCGCGGTCTGGCGGTAGAGCGTGCTGAAGTTGACCTCGGAGATGAGGATCCCGTCAGGCAGCGTGTCGATCCGCCACTCCCCGTCCTCGTCCTGTTCCAGCTCGTAGGTGAGCGTGCTGGTGGCGCCGGGGCTAGCCGGCGTGTACACCCCGACGGCGTCCACGGTGGCTGCCACTGTGGCGGTCACCTCGATCACGCCCTCCTCGGGCTCAGCGAACCTCAGCGGTGCGGAGCCGTCGTAGATGAGTACCTGCGCTGCCGGCGCCCAGGGCCCCTTCGCGGCATCGGTCAGGTACTCACGCGCCTGCACGTAGTCGTCGGAGCTGCCGGCCACGGCCGCCGAGTGGAAGCCGCGCACGATGCTGGCCGGTGGGTCGCCCGGGTTCGGGGCCTCACCGGCCACGTACCCGACCCCCTCGTCGATACCCGCCTCCACTCCTTCTTCGACAGGCCCGGAGGTGGGCACGCGTGCACATCCGGAGAGCACCAGCAGAGCCGCGATCGCCGCGGCAGCCACTGCACGAACCGGCCAGTACTCCCCCGTGCCACGCGCCTGCCTCATCGGTCCTCCTCCACTGCCTGCCCCGGCATCTCGCTGCCCTCCCACGGACCGAGCAACTCCCCTCGTGCCGGTGTCATCAGCGGTGGGAGCGCCGCTGGCCCTGCGGGATCTGTCTCTCGCACCGGTGGCTCCTCTGCGGGGTCGGGTCCCAGCGGCAGCGGCGGGGTGCCCACCTCCTGACCAGCGCGGCGTGGCACTGTGAGCCGGAACGCTGCACCGTCGCCGGGCCTGCCCCAGGCTTCCAGGGTGCCACCGTGCAGCCGTGCGTCTTCCAGGGCGATCGCCAGCCCGAGGCCGGTCCCGCCAAGGGTGCGCGTCCGAGCGGGGTCGGCCCGCCAGAAGCGGTCGAAGACGCGCTCGGCCTCGGGGACGGTCATCCCGATCCCATGGTCGCGCACGACCGCGGCGACGGCCGTGGCGTGCACACCCACGCGCACCTCGATCGGTTCGCCCTCACCATGCTCGACGGCATTGACGAGCAGGTTGCGCAGCACCCGCTCGACCCGCCGGGTGTCCATATCCGCCGTGCATGCCTCGTCGGGCATGTGCAGCACGATGTGCGACCCGCGTTCGGCGGCCAGCGGTTCGGTGATGCCGACCACCCGTTCGACCACGGTGCGCAGGTCAGCCTCCTCCACCTCCAGCACCGCAGCACCGGCGTCGAAGCGGGAGATCTCCAGCAGGTCCACCAGCAAGCTCTCGAACCGGTCCAGCTGTGTCTGTAGCAGCTCGGCGGAACGCGCCTGGATGGGCGGCAGATCAGCGCGAGCGCGATAGAGCACCTCGGCTGCCATGCGCACGGTGCTCAGCGGTGTGCGCAGCTCGTGGGAGACGTCGGAGACGAACCGCTGCTGCATGCGCGAGAGTGCCGCGAGTCGCTCGATCTGGTCCTGCAGGCTGGTCGCCATCTCGTTGAAGGAACGTCCCAGCCGCGCGAGCTCGTCGTGGCCGCGCACCTGCATACGTTCGGTGAGGTTGCCGTCGGCGAGCAGCTCCGCGGTCCGGGCGGCCTGCTGCACCGGGTCGAGAACGCGACGCGTGATGTACCACGTCATCACCACCAGCAGCAGGGCGAGGGTCACGGCACCCACGGCGAGCACACGCTGCAGCAGATCGAGCTGAGCCTGCTGGGCGGAGAGGGAGTAGACCATGAACAGCTGGTAGTTCCCTGCCACCGGGATCGTCACCGGCGATCCGACGACGATGCCGGGGACCTGCTCATCCGTGCTGCCCGGTAGCGCGATCGACTGCCACTGCTGGAAGTTCTGGTCGGCGATCTCGGCCTGCAGTTCCTCCTCGATCACGCTCCGCAGCGACTGGTCGGTGGCCGGGGGGAGGATGGCCGCCCCGGTCGTGGACCCCGGGGCGGGCAGGAGCAGCGCACCCTCGGAGTCGGCAGCCGTGGCCTGGATGGACTCCACCATGTCGTTGGCGAGCAGCTGGGCGTCCTGCGCGGTGCTCACCGTGGCACCGTCGAAGCGGCGTTGCGCCTGTTCGGCCCGGTTGGCAGCATCGACGAGCACCTGGTCCCGGCGTTGCTCGAACAGGCCGTCGCGCACCTGATCCGAGAGCACCGTGGCCAGCAGCGCGAGCGCCACGGTGCCCACCACCACGGTGAAGAAGGCCACGCGCAGGCGCAGTGACCTGCTCCAGGCCCGCCGGCCGAACCGGGTGTAGGCCATGGCCCGCGCACCGGCATGGCGCAACCGCCGTGCCACCGGGGCGCGTCCGTCACGGGCGACGGGTGGCGGACCGGTCACTGGACCGGGGTGCCCGCCCGGTACCCGACGCCTCGGACGGTCACAACCACGTGCGGGTTCTCCGGGTCGCGTTCGACCTTCGCCCGCAGCCGCTGCACGTGCACGTTCACCAGCCGGGTATCGGCCTGGTGCCGGTAGCCCCACACCTGCTCCAGCAGCACCTCCCGGGAGAAGACCTGCCAGGGTTTGCGTGCGAGGGCCACCAGCAGGTCGAACTCCAGCGGCGTCAGGCCGATGATCTCCTCACCGCGGCTGACCCGGTGGCCGGGCACGTCGACCACGAGGTCACCGATCAGCAACCGCTCGGCGCCGTCGGTCTCCCGGTTCCGCAGCCGCGCACGCACGCGAGCGACGAGCTCGGTGGGTTTGGCGGGTTTGGTGATGTAGTCATCGGCTCCCGCCTCGAGGCCCTCGACGACGTCGGTGGTCTCCCCCTTCGCCGTGAGCATGATGATCGGGACCCCGGACTCGATGCGGATCCGGCGGCAGATCTCGATGCCGTCCATCCCTGGGAGCATCAGATCGAGCAGGACAAGATCGGGTTGGACGGAGTGAAAGGCCTCCAATGCCTTGGAACCGTTCGAGCAGAACTCGGTCTCGAACCCCTCCGACTGCAGGACGATGCCGATCATCTCCGCGAGTGCGGCATCGTCGTCGACCACCAAGACGCGTGCGTTCATTCCCCTATCGTGACACTTCCTGTTCGCTGATGCCCGGACCGGCGCACGTGCGAAGATGGCAGTAGGGATCTGAAGCAGTGAGAGGAACGCGATGTCGTATCCGGGATCGCCGCCACCCCAGGGTGGCGGATGGGGCGCGCCGGACGCCGGTGCGGGCTGGGGAGCACCCAACCCGGGCGGGTATCAGCAGCAGCCGCCTCAGCATGGCCAGCAGCAGCCACCGCAGTACGGGCAGCAGCCCGGAGCGGGCCAGCCTCCCATGCCACCGGGAGGGCCGCCGTCGGGAGCCCCAGGTTCTGGGAATCCGGGTGGCTACGGGCAGTTCGGGCCCGCAGGTCAGGGAGGCTTCGATCCCCACAGCGGGTTCGCTCCGCAACCTGGGGTGATCCCGCTCCGGCCGCTCACGCTCGGTGAGCTCTACGACGGAGCCATCCGCTCCATCCGCGCCAATCCGGCCGTGATGTTCGCGCTCACGGCAGTGCTGGTCTCGATCTCCGTGGCGATCCAGGGGGTGGCCACCTGGGGGTTCTACGAGGATCTCAACTCGCTGATGCTCAACCCCGAAGACTCGGCACTGATGTCCGGCGACATGAGCAGCCTCTACTCCACCATGCAGAACGGTGTGCTCGGCTCACTCATCTCGTCGGCGGTCTCGTTCCTCGTCACCACGATCCTGACCGGACTGCTGATCCACTCGGTCAGCCAGTCGGTGATCGGCCGCAAGATGAGCCTGGGCGAGGTCTGGGCCGCCGTGCGCGGGCAGATCCTGCGACTGCTGGGCCTGAGCCTGCTGATCGGGCTGATGCTCACCGTAGTGCTCGGCGTGGCGATCGGCCTAGTGGCGTTGGCAGCGCTCACCCAGGAGGTCGCGCTGATCGTGATCGTGGGCCTGCTGTCGCTGCTGCTCGCCGTGGTCGGGGTGTTGGTGCTGCTGACATTCACCCTGCTCGCCACCCCGGCCCTGGTGCTGGAACGGGCGGGCATCCTGACGGCGCTGCGCCGATCCTTCACGCTGACGCGGCGGGCGTTCTGGCGCATCCTGGGGATCTACCTGCTCACTCAGGTGCTGGTGTTCGTGGTGGCCTCCGCAGTCAGTTATCCGATCGGGGCAGTCGGTGGCCTGTTCGGCAGCCTGACAGCGATCAACATCGCCAGTCTCATCGGAGCAGCTGTCACCCTCATCGTCACCACCCCGTTCGTGGCGGCGGTGACCGCGCTGCTGTACATCGACGTGCGGATCCGCACCGAGGCCCTGGACGTCGAGCTCGCCCGGGCCGCGCAGGGCGCCTGAGGCGATGCACCTTCCGACGGCATTGAGCACCCGTGAAATCCCGCTCACTCCCTCGGCGGACGAGGCGCGAGCGTGGGCCGAGGAGGAACTGCGCAAGGGCATCTACAACGATGACCCGACCCTGCTCGAACGGGTACTGGAATGGCTGCGGGGGCTGTGGGAGCAGATCACCGGGCTGGAAGGGACACTCGGTCCGGTGTTGGTGCCGGTGCTGGTCCTGGTGGCCGTCGGGGTGGTGGTGCTCGTGGCACTGCTGCTCGGTGGGCCGGTCCGCAGGCGGCGGTCCCGTACTTCCGGCGGTACCAGCGCAGCCGTACTGGATGGCGACGACCGCACGTCCGCCGACCTGCGTGACGCGGCCGAGGCGGCGCACGAGGCGGGCCGAGAGGCGCTCGCCGTGCTCGAGCGGTACCGCGCGATCGTGCGCTCGCTCGACGAACGCGCCATTCTCACCGACCGCGCCGGCCGTACCGCGCACGAGGCAGCCGTCGACGGCGGAGCTCGCCTGCCGTCAGTGGCCGACGACCTGATCGCGGCCTCCCACCTGTTCGACGACGTCGCCTACGGCGACGTCGAGCCCACGGGTGAGCAGTACCTGTGGCTGCGGTCGGTGGACGGGCAGGTCAGCCGCACCCGGCCGGAACGTCGAGCACGTGCCGGCGCGAAGGCGGTGGTCTCCTCGTGAGCACGATCACCGCCCGCGGCAGCCGTCTCGGCTCGAGGACCGATAGCGCCTCCGAGCGCAGATCGAACCGGCGTGGTCTGATCATCGTGGCCTGCGCAGTCGTCCTGCTGCTCGCCGGGACTATCGTGCTGAACCTGCTGGCTCCGCCGCAGAACAACGAACCGTACTCGTCCTCGAACCCGGAGCCTGACGGCGGCAGGGCCGCCGCACAGATCCTCGGCGAACACGGTGTGAGCGTGCAGGAGGTCACCACCACCCAGGCGGTGCTGGATGCCGCCGGGCCCGGCAGCACGCTGCTGGTCACCGATCCCGGGGCGCTGCGGGAAGCGCAGCAGGAGGCGCTGCGGGACGTACCGTCCGACATCGTGCTGACCAATCTCGACTTCGGATCACTTGAGGCCCTCACCGACCAGATCACCGCCACGGGCGGGGGCGCCGTGGGGACGTACACGGCCGAATGCACCGACGAGCACGCCGCAGCCGCGGGCGAGATCGTGACCTCGGGGCCTGGGGCGCTGGTGGGCGAGGACGCCGAGGGATGCTTCCCCATCGGCGACGACGACGCAGGCACCTCGTACGCCTTCGCCACGTGGACCGTCGGCAACCAGCGCTGGTATGCCATGCCCAACGCCTTCCCGCTCTCCAACGAGGGACTGCCGCAAGCTGGCAATGCTGCCCTGGTGCTGCGCATCCTCGGTCAGCACGATCGGCTCACCTGGTACGTGCCCGACCCAGCCGACCAGTTCGGTATCGACTCCGAGACAGGACCGCCCCCGGTGATTCCTCCGGCGGTGTGGTGGTTCGGAGCGCTGCTGACACTGGCCGTGGTGCTCTGGCGCGGCCGGCACCTGGGCCGGGTGGTGGTCGAGCCGTTGCCGGTCGTGGTGCGGGCGACCGAGACGATCCGGGGCCGCGGGCGGCTGTACCGGCGCGCCCGGGCGTTCGGACACGCCGGCGCCGCGCTCCGGGCCGGGACGGTGCGGAGACTCGCCCAGCGCACGGGCCTGCCTCGCACGGCTCAGCCCTACGAAGTGGTGGAGGCACTCGCCCGGGCGAGCGGCCGCCGTCCGGAGGAGATCGACTCGCTGCTGTACGGACCACCGCCCACCGACGATTCCACCCTGCTCTCGCTCACGCACGCCCTGGACACCCTGGAAGGTGAGGTTCACCGCTCATGACCGTTCCACCGGCAACACCGGACCACCCCGAGGCTCCCCGCCCGGAGTCTGCAGCTCAGCCACCACAGCATGAGCAGGCTGAACAGGAACAACTGCCACAGCAGCCGCAGCAGCTCCCGCAGCCGCAGGAGGCCTACCGCCCCGGGCAGGGCCAGCAGGGTGGCTACGGCCAGCAGGATGGGTATGGGCAGCAGAGTGCGTACGGGCAGCAGAGTGCATACGGCCAGCAGGGCGCCGGGCAGCCCGCCCCCGGGGAAGCACCGGGCTACGGGGCGCCCGTACCGGAGGGCCAGCCTGGATACGGGGCCCAGCCGGAACACGGGGCGCCGCAGGGATACGGCGGGCAGCCCTACGCGGCCTCCCCCGCCTACGGCACCCAGCCCGCTGGGTACCCCCACCAGGGCGTCGGGGAATCTCCCGCGGCGCCTGCCCCGCAACCCGAGCCCGAACCGGAGTCGGACGAACAACGTCGCATCCGCTCGGCGCTGGCCCAGGTGCGCACGGAGGTGGCGAAGGCCGTCGTGGGCCAGGATGCCGCCGTCACCGGACTGGTGATCGCGCTGCTGTGCCGCGGGCATGTTCTCCTCGAAGGCGTCCCGGGCGTCGCGAAGACGCTGCTCACACGCACGCTGGGGGCATCCCTCGACCTGGAGATGAAGCGGGTTCAGTTCACCCCGGATCTCATGCCCGGAGACGTGACCGGTTCCCTGGTCTATGACGCCCGCACCGCGGAGTTCTCCTTCCGGGAGGGTCCGGTGTTCACGAACCTGATGCTCGCCGACGAGATCAACCGCACTCCCCCGAAGACCCAGGCCTCGCTGCTGGAGGCGATGGAGGAACGGCAGGTGAGCGTCGATGGTGAGCCGCGACCGCTGCCGGCCCCGTTCATGGTGATCGCCACCCAGAACCCGGTGGAGTACGAGGGAACCTACCCCTTGCCGGAGGCGCAGCTGGACCGGTTCCTGCTCAAGCTGCTGCTGCCTCTGCCCGAGCGCACCGACGAGATCGAGGTGCTCAACCGGCACGCACACGCCTTCGACCCCCGGGACCTGGCCGGCGCCGGCGTCACCCGTGTGGCCGGAGCGGCCGATCTGGACGCGGCCCGGGCGGATGTCGCGCTTGTCGAGGTCGGCCCGCAGGTGCTCGCCTACATCGTCGACATCTGCCGCGCCACCCGCACCTCCCCGTCGCTCTCCCTCGGCGTCTCCCCGCGTGGCGCGACCGCACTGCTGGCCACGTCCCGCGCATGGGCGTGGATGTCCGGGCGCCGCTACGTGACCCCTGACGACGTGAAGGCGCTCGCGCATCCCACGCTGCGGCACCGCGTGCAACTACGTGCGGAGGCCGAGCTCGAGGGCATCACGGCCGAGTCCGTGCTGGACGGCATCCTCGGGTCGGTCCCGGTCCCCCGCTGATGGCGATCACCGGTCGGACCGTCCTGCTGGTGCTGCTCGGAGCGGTGCCGGTGCTGCTGGTGCCGCAGGTCACCACGGTCGCGGTGTGGGCGGCGGCTGTGGTCGTGCTGGTCGCCCTCGACACGCTGCTGGCTGCGGCCACGGGGGCACTGGAGGTGGAGCGCCGCACCGCCGGTGCGGTCCGCCGGGGCGAGCAGGTGGAATCGGTGCTCACCGTCACCAACCTCGGGCGGCGGACGCTACGAGGGCTGGTGCGCGATGCCTGGCAGCCAACGGCGGGCGCCACGGGCAACCGGCACCGGCTGCGGATCCGGCCTGAGGAGGCGCAGCGCGTGCGCACCCCGCTGCGGCCGACCCGCCGAGGGGACGTGCGCGCGGACCGGGTGACGGTGCGCAGCTACGGACCTCTGGGCCTCGCGGCCCGCCAGTCATCGCGAGAGGTGCCCGGGATCGTACGGGTACTGCCGGAGTTCGCCTCGCGGCGTCATCTGCCCTCCCGGCTGGCGCGGCTGCGGGAGATGGACGGGCGCACTGCGGTGAACGTGCGTGGGCAGGGCACCGAGTTCGACTCCCTGCGCGAGTACGTCGTCGGTGACGATGTGAGGGCCATCGACTGGCGGGCCACGGCTCGCCGCTCGGAGGTGGTGGTGCGTACGTGGCGCCCGGAGCGGGATCGCCGGGTGCTGATCGTGCTGGACTCCTCGCGGCTGTCCGCCGCCCGACTCGGGGACGCGCCGCGGCTGGACGCCTCGATCGAGGCGGCACTGCTGCTGACCGCCCTGGCGATCAAGGCCGGAGACCGGGTGGACCTGCTCGCCGTCGATTCCAGCGTGCAGGCACGAGTGCGCGGCACGCACGGGCCGGCGGTGATGGCCGCGATGGCCGATGCGCTCTCGCAGGTGACGCCGTCATTGGTGGAGCCGGACTGGGCGCGGATCACACAGGAAGTGCGCGACACCCTCTCCCAGCGGGCGCTGGTGGTGCTGCTGACCGGCGTGGAAGCGGGAGCGACCGAGACCGGAATGCTGCCCGCAGTGGCCACCATCGCACGGGATCACCAGGTGATCGTCGGCTCGGCGACCGACCCGGCTGCGGAGGAGCTACGCAGCGCGCGGGAGACCTCGGCGGACGTCTTCGACGCCGCAGCTGCCGAGCGGACCGACCTAGAGCGCGAGGCGCTCGCCACCCGGATGCAACGCGGTGGCAGCGAGGTGGTCGAGCGGGTACCGGAGGCGCTGCCGCCGGCGATCGCCGACACCTACCTGGCGTTGAAGGCGGCCGGGCGGCTCTGAGACCACCCAGATGCGGAGCCTGGGAGGCCTCACCCGGGTACCGTCCGTTGTCGCCTGGCACCGCAGTGACGACGAGGAGTGGCACCTGGTCCGAGCGCGGGCGAGGGGCCCAACCCACAGAGGCACGAACGTGCCGCCCACCACAGCGGTGGGCGGCACGTTCTGTGTACAGCCGGGGGGTAAATCACCCGGCTGGGAGTCACCGGCCTACTCGGCCTGGCGGCGGTAGCGCACCGCCAGCAGTGTGCCCGTGCCGAGCAGCAGCAACAGGATCGCCGCCATCGGCGCCCAGCCGAGTGACGCACCGGTGCCCGGCAACTCCGGCGGCTCCTCCGGCGGGATGCAGTCCTGCGCATCCTGCGAGTGGCCGTTGTGGTCGATACCGGCGACGTTGCGGAACCCGGCTGGCTCGCCGGATCCGGGCTCGCCGCAGCTGAACGTGGTGGCGTCGGTCTGTTCACCGATCGTGGCGGTGACCTGCACCTGGTAGGTGTGGGTCCCGTCGGCTTCCAGGACAACGTCGGTGGCGACGACGTTGGCCTCGGAACCTTCGCCTCCCTGCCCGGTCCACGACGAGGACGCGCTCACGCCCTCGGGCGTGGAGACGATGGTCGCGGAGGTGACATCGATCCCGGTACCGAAGCGCAACTGGTCGGTGAGGGTATAGGCACCCTCGACGGCCCCGTCGTTGGTTGCGGTGATCTCGTAGGTGACCGTCCACTCACCGTCCGCGTCCACGACCGGGTCGCCCGTGACCTGCTTGGCGATCTCGATCGACGGCAATGGTGCGCAGTCGGTATCGGTGGCCTCGTTACCGTTCTCATCGGTCAGGGTGGCTGCGTTGTTCAGGCCCTGCTCGAGGGGGTTCGAGCCTGCCGGTTCGGTGCAGGCCGGTGAACCGGTGCCATCGGCATCGGGTTCATCGAACTGCAACGGAACATCCGCGATCACCGTGACCGTGTACACGTGCGGTGCGTAGTCCTCGGAGTCGAGCCCCGCGAGCATCACATCGGTCGCGATCCGGGTATCGCTGGCGCCGTCGAAGCCCGCATTGAGCATCACACCCTCGGGCCCGGCCAGCTGCACACCATCGACGGTGACCTCAGCAGCGAAGAGGAACTCATCATCCAGGTCGTAGGTCGTGGCCTGACCACCGACGTTACCGACAGTGATGTCGTAGACGATCTCCCACTGCCCGCCACCGACAGGTGTAGCAGTGACCAGTTCCTTATCCACAGTCGGCTTACCGGGAAGGATGCACTCCTCGTCTTCCTCCTCGATACCGTTCCAGTCCACCGTGGCCTGGTTGTCCAACGCACCCGGAGCCGGGCCACCATCAGCCGTGGTACACATCCCATCCGTGGGAACCTCAACGTCGAACACATCAGCTGAGTACCGGACGGTGACCTGATAGGTGTGCTCGACCGGTCCTTCGACTGCGCCGGCGATGGCCTGATCGGTCACGATGACCGTGTCATCGATGCCATCGAATCCGTCGTTGATCACAGCACCCGGAGCGTCGGTGGTGACGTCCTGGACACCGATGACCTCGATACCCTCACCAGCCGCGAGCTCGTCGGTGAGGTCATAGGTGCCCTCACCTTCACCGGAGTTGGTCACCAGCAGCTCGTAGGTGACGTCATAGACACCGGCCTGATCCTCGACCGGCTCCACCGGTCCCTCGAGGGACTTGATGATGTCGATCAACGGCAACGGCGCACACACATCATCATCACGGTCCTCACCGTTGTGAGTGAGCTCGGTCGAGTTCGCCAGCCCGCCACTTTCACCCGATCCGGGCTCCGGGCACTCCAGTGCTTCCGGGGTGACGGTCTCGAGGTCGAGGGAAACCGTCACGTCCACCTGGTAGGTGTGCGCACTCTCCTCGGGCAGCGTGACGTCCGAGGAGATCACGTTCTCCGCCGCACCTTCGTCGCCGAGACCGGTCCAGCCCGGGTTGGTGTCGACGCCCTCAGGCGCGGTGGTAACACCAGCGGACTCGATGAGGATGCCCTCGCCGTACAGCAGCTGGTCGGTGAGGTCATAGTCACCTGCGGCACCACCAGTGTTCGTGGCGACCAGCTCGTAACTGATCGTCCACGTCCCGTCGCCGTTGGGCACCGGTCCCTCGCTGATCGTCTTGGCAATGTCGATCAACGGCAGCGAAGCACACACATCGTCCTCGTCCTCGATCCCGTTGTGGTCGAGCTCAGTCGAGTTCGCGAGCCCGCCACTCTCACCCGATCCGGGTTCCGGGCATTCGAGCACCGACGGGTCGATGGTGTCCTCGTCCAACTGGACGATCACCTCGATCTGGTAGGTGTGCACACCATCCATCTCGAGCATGATGGCTTCGGCTACGACGTTCTCCGCCGCGCCCTCGTCACCCAGGCCCGTCCAACCAGCGTTCGTACTCACGCCATCAGGTGCGGTGATGATCCCGGCACTGGTGATCTCGATGCCCTCGCCGTACAGCAGCCGGTCGGAGATGTCGTATTCCCCGGCTGCGCCGCCGATGTTCTCGGCCAGCAGGTCATAGGTGATCGTGAATGTCCCGTCGCCGTTCGGCACTGGACCACTCGAGATCGACTTATCGACCACGATCGCCGCTACGGACGTGCACTCCTCGTCGGCGTCAGTGAGGTCGTTGTGCTCGATCTCGGCCGTGTTGGCCAGGCCACCGCCGTCAGCACCGGGCTCGGCCGGGCACGCCCCGACGTCCGGGGGACCTTCGATGCCCTCAGCCATCCCGAGCACGACCTCCACCTGATAGGTGTGCACTCCACCGCCAGGCAGGGTGACGTCAGTGGCGATGACGTTCTCCGCAGCGCCTTCAGCACCCAGACCGGTCCAGTCCGCGTTCGGGGTCACACCCGCAGGCGTAGCCGTGATCGCCGAGGAGACGACGTCAAGGTCACCACCAGCAGTCATGCGATCAGAGATGTCATAGTCGCCCGCGGCGGCGCCGTCATTGGTGGCGACGACGTCGTAACTGACCGTCCAGGTACCGTCACCGTTGGGCACGGACCATCCGTGATGGACTTGGCGATATCGATCGAGGGCAGCTCCGCACACGCCTCGCCCACCTCGGTCTCACCCGTGGACTTCGTCAACTCGGACGTGTTCGTGAACGCCCGATCCTCAGGCACACCATCCTCAGCACCACAAGCGGTCGGATCACCAGCACCCGAACCCGCACCGTCGAGCTGGAGGGGAACATCGGCGACGACCGTCACCTCATACACGTGCGGCACATAGTCGGGGTTGTCGATGCCCTCGATGTCAGCGTGCTCGACCACTGTCAGGTTGTCCTGACCGTCCCACGCCGGATCAAACAGCACCACACCCGCGGGCGAATCGGTGATCTCAGCCGAGGTGATCGTTGCCTGGTCGGTGAAGTGCAGCTCATCAGCCAGGTCGTAGTACGCAGCTGGCGTCTGAAGACTCTCGACGGTGATCTCGTAGACGATCTCCCACTGCCCGCCACCAATCGGGTCGGCCGAGACCAGCTCCTTGATGTGCGTCGTGTCACCGACCGGAGTGAATCCGGCCGGGTCGCAATTGATCTCCGGCGGCAGCGGATCACCGTTCTCGTCGATCGAGTCCGATGGAGTGTCCGCCTCAGCGCACGCCGTGTTCACCACAGCGTCCTCACCGATCGGCTCCTCCAGCACGAACTCGTACTCGTGGGTGAACGACTCACCGGGTGCCAGGGAATCGATCGTGAACGCCCCCAGTTCCGGCTGCTGGTCATCAGAAGCCACGATGTTGGTCAGCGTGCCCTGACCGGTGTTGGTCACCACAACCCGGTAGCGGATCGTGTCGCCAATGTGGAACTCCGGATACGTCACGGGGTCGTTGGCGTCGTGCCACTCACCGTCCACGTCCTGTATGTACTTCTTCAGGCTCGCCGAGTAGTAGTTCGCGATCTGCGTCTGCGCTGAGGTGCGCATCACCAGCCGGGTGTTCTCCGCCCGGCCCTGCGCCCGGTTCACCAGGAGGTCCTCGCCCTCCATGCCGTCTGTGACGATCGGGATCGTGAAGTTGAACGCACCGCGCGGCTCCAGCTCATCAGTAATGACACGCACGGCCGTCGCATCCGCCGTGAACGTGGTGGACCAACCCACCGAGTTCCCGGCCGGGTCTCCTGCCGCGCCGTTCATCGGATCAGCCGGGTCGTCCGAGAGCGTCGCCGGAGGCGCGGTCGTGTAATACACCGTCGCGCCCATACTCACCGTGACCGGACCGGACAACTGGTAGGTACCGGTCATCGACGTGCCCCGCCCGTCACCGTTATACGGAAGGATGTCGATCGTATCGGTGAATGCCTGCGGCGACGGGTCCTCAGATACCACATCCACCGTCCACGAACCCTCACCCACACCATCGCCGTTCACATTCGGAATGAACGCCTGGTCCGCGGTCTTCACAATCGATGTTGCACCAGCGGTATTGATCGTCACCGCTGCCGACGCAGGCTCACTCAGGAGACCATCGACTTCACCGGTCACACTGTTCTCGAGGCGGTCGCCGCCGTCCACATCTTCAGCGATGTCCACCTGATAGGTCAGCGTCTGATCTTCATTCGTCGGCACACCATCAATCACCCACGTCAGGGTGTCGCCATTGATCCCCGGATCAGAACCTGTCGAGGACGAACCCGCAACATAGGTCATCCCCGCTGGCAACGTATCGACGATCTCGTAGCCATCGACCGACTCGGCAATGTCACCCGTGCCCTGAGCCGAGTATGTCACCGTGAACGTCGCTGAACCGCCCGGATCGACCACCGAGGGATCCACCGACTTCTCCACCACCGGCGACACCGTGGAGATCCGCAGCACATCACGGTGACCACCCGTGTAGGCGTAACGCGCATCATCCTGCGTCACCACACCATAATCGGGAGCATCATTGGGGTCGTTACTCCGGTGTGGATAGTCCCATTCAGCAGCAGCGAATGCGGACCGAACCCCGCTCCACATCCAGATGTCCTGCCCCGCCACAGCGTTCTCATCGACAATCTGCATGACTCGCAGCGTCGGACGGGAGTCCGTACCCACGTCAGCAACATCGAAATTGACCCGCACGGCCCGGACCGTCGACAAATCTGTCGGCTCCGACGACACCCAGTTCAGCGTCTCATTCCCGCACGGCTCCGCACCATTCGGATCAGACAGCGGGTTCGGCGTCACAAGGTACTCCACCGGGATTGGAATGTCCGACAAACCGTCGTTGCCGTCAACGAACTCATAGCCCGCATAGGTGACATAGTCCGTGTCGAGAATCTGGCACAAACCGCCCTCAGTGGCCGTCTGGTCAACGGCCGCATAGTTGATGTTCGTTCCAGCACGCACCTCAGTCCCCGGGCTCACCCGGTAGGTGTCATTCCAGAAACCAGCGCTCGATCCGGTGTGGCCGGGGTTCCAGGCACCGGAGTGGATGCCACTGACCCAGTTGTTCGACGTGGAGTTGTTCGACGGATCATCATCGATCGTCGCACCACCGGCGGACAAGTACGTCGGGGCACTCGAGGTCACACTCATCAGACCAGAGTTCGCGTCGGTCACAACCCGGAACTGCACCTCGCCAGAAGCAACGGCCACCCGCGTGGCAGGAAGCTCGTTGCCCGCCGAGTCGAAGGTCGGCACCTGAGTGTGGCTGTAGTCAATCCCGGACAACGTCAGCTGATACGTCGAGCCCGAGCCCGTGAGCGTACAGTCATCGACGAACGGCGCCGTCTGGTCCGTCGGATTGCCGCCACCAGACCACGGGTGACCAGTCGCCGATCCCGACGTGAACGTCGAGCAAGCCTCCGGGCCAATCTGCATCGGATCACCCACGGTGTTACTCAGATCCAACGTATACGTGACCGTGTCGGGCCCGTCCGCGCTGAACGCACCATGGAACAACGTCCAGTTGAACGACATGTCACGCGAGTCACCATTGTTGCTCTGCTGATTCGCGTTCTCGTCCCAGACGATGTCCATGAAGAACTCGTTCTGCACCGGGACCTCAGGCAACTCCGCCTGCTGATCAGCCACCGTGGCAGACATCGAGACGCTCTCGCCATCCTCAGCGGTGACGGTCACCGACGCGTTCAGACGCAGCGCCGTCCCCTCATCAAACGTCCCCCCGTTACACACCAGGGTCGCGCCATCATCGAGGATCTCCGACTCCGGATCAAGCGTCGGATCATCATCGTGAGTCAGACACGCAGGCGGGATCTCATCGAACTCGGCACCGACCACCGTCATCGTGATCGTGACGTTGTCGACCGGCTCATTCCCCGGAGCGGCAGCATCGTCATTGACGTTCGCCCACCACGTGGCGGCGATCGAGTCGCCAGTCTGGACCGTGTCGGGAGTGTCGTCGTCCCACTCACCCTCGAGCTCGTACACCGTCGCCGCTTGCGCCGGAGCAGCAACGACCATGCTGGCGATCAGGGTTCCCACCAGCGCCAGAGCGAGCGCGGCCACCCATCGGCCTACTCCAGTGGCGCGCAGCCACTGCCTCTCGCTCACGCGTGCCGGTCCTGCATAACGGATTGCACTCACGAGCAGCCCCTCCCTCTAGCGTGCTGCGCCATCGCCCGCTTGTCGGGCATAGCCGATCTTTGGGTTCAATATGGACTGGACACCGCACCAGCACCTCCCACCTCGTCAGCAGGATCCTGGTGCAGACCGCTCGGCGACGAGCGATAAGTCGACTGTATAACAGACCATCCCAAAATGCGATACCGGACACATTTACCGCAAGAGACGCATAAGCCAGCGACTACCCGACATCAAGCACCTGAACCGCGATAGCGAGCCGATAGGATCGCTCAAACCACCTGCTGGACACTGGGGAGACACGCGCGATGATCATCAATCGAACGCATCCTGCGCCGAGCGTCCGATCCGATCTCGTCAGGACGGGGATCCGGATATTCGGTCACGTTGGCTTCGGGATCGGACTGCGCGAGATCGCTGCCGAGGCGGGCGTGACCGCTGGCTCGGTGACCTATCACTTCGGCGGGAAGGCGGGCCTGCGCTCAGCCTGCGACCGCCAGGTCCTTGACGACACCCGCGTGCACCTGCCGATGGTGGTGTCCTCGGGCGAGCGCGAGGTGCGTCTTCGCGGCAACAGCCGGACCCACCTGCACAATCTCCGGTATCTGATGCGCAGCCTCGCCGAGTCGACCGCACTGGTGGAGCCGCTGATCGACCTCCTCCTGGAGAGCACCCGAACCGAGGTACTCGCGCACTACCAGACAGATCAGCCGGACCCGGATGAGGTTGATGCTGCGGCGACCCGGGTCATTCGCCGGGCTCTGGGCGTAGCGATGCTCGATCACGCCCTGGCTGCCCCCCACACCGCTGAGGATCTCCGGGTCCAACTCACTGCATGGCGAGACATCGCCAGGGGAATCCTCGAATCCGATCGGTCCGAGTGACGATCTCACGCGGCACGGACAACACCCCACGGCGCTCCCCCATCACGCTTAGTCGGGACTCGATGACACGTTCAGGGATCCTCGGTTCCTGCTACGGGTCGACCACCTGGAACGTCACGGAGTACCAGGCTCCCTCGGCGCCGGAGTCGAGGTCCACGTAGCGGATCTCGAGTGTGGACTGCCCGACGTACTGGGGACTGCTGATGAAGTTCGTCGGCGAGCCCGTTGCTTCGTGGACGGTGGTCGCCAACGCGCCGTTCCTGCGGAACTGGATGCCCCAGCCCGAATCGGCCACCGTGGTCACGATGATGTCGTCGATCTCGCCGTTGTTGTTGACGTCGGTGTTCTCCAGCGGCACCTCGTCGCCAGCGGAGATGCTGGTGATCTCCGGTGCCAGGAAGTCAACCGGTGCACTCGCACTGGTCGGCTCGGACTCCTGCTCGCCGTCGATCTGGCGAGCACTGAACGTCAGGCCATCACCAGCGGGCACCCCTGAAGGCAACGCCGACCAGGTCCCGTCCGGCCCCACTGTGGTGATCGCCACGACCGTCCCCAGAGCGTCGAGCACTTCGACAGTGGCCCCGGGAACGCCCGAACCTGTCAGTTCTGGGATCGTGTGATAGCTCGATGAGCTGAATGCCACCAGAGTTGGAGGTTCCAGCGGTTCCACCGTCTCCTCAGGCGCCGCCGGCTCTTCGGGACTGGGGGCCTCCTCAGGTGTCGGTGACGGCTGCGCAGGTGCGGGTGAATTCACCGGCGGCAACGCTGTCCGATCGGATGTAGGAGCACCGGTCGGCTCGTCCGCCGGCGTGGGATCCGGTTCATCCGGCTCCGCTGGGGTGGACGGTGTGGATGGATCCCCATCGGGGGTGGCGGCTGTGTCATCCGGACTCGGGGACGGGTCAGCTGTCACGACTGGCGACGGTGCCGTTCGGGCTGGCGGCGTGGAGTCGGTCACGACGGATGGCACCACGATCACAGCAGCTGCGGCGACAACGGCTGCACCTGCGATCCACCGCCCTCGCGACTTGCCGAGCGTGAGACCGCCCTTGGCAGGGTGTCCCAGATGCGGGACAGCACCGGCCATGGCCAGGAGGAGACCCACCTGATTGAGCCGAGCCGAGGCATGGGTCAGATCCAGCAGAATTCCTTGACAGTGGTGGCAGTCCGCGACGTGGTCCTCAACGTCGCGGGATCGGCGGGTACTGAGCTTTCCACGTTGCCACGCCGCGAGGTGCTTGACGACCTTGCTGCACTCCCGCGGGGCGCCCTCGCTGTTGACGTGCGCACCGAGCCACGCCGTGCGTAGGCGCTCTCGGGCGCGATAGGCAAGTGCCGCGGCACCACTCGCATTCAGACCGAAGCGTGAGCCGACGTCCTCGAGTGAGTGGCCCTCGACGTCGACCAGCCAGAGAACCTGACGCCACCGGTCAGGCAGCGTCCGGAAGGCCTTGGTCAGGAGCATCTGGTCGAGGACGGCACCCTCCCGGACCGATGCTCGATCGTCGAGCACGTCATAGGACTCCAGCGGCGCCTCGTGATCACGAGAGCCGATACGCAGGGCGGCACGGCGCACCGAGGTAGTGATGTAGGCGCGCACATGCTCATTCGGCCCACCTCCTGAGCGCACCGCCTGCAGCACCTGCATGAACCCGACCTGCACGGCGTCATCGGCAGTGGTTTCGTCCAGAACGCGGCGCGCCGCAGCTACAGCAGCCGGGCGGTGGCGCTTGTATATCTCCGCGAACGCTTCAAGATCGCCGCTTCGCACGCGGTCAAGAGCCTCGGCATCGTCGATAGACGCTACCTGCGCGACGTCGGGAGCCTCATCCACGATGCACTCCCTCTCACCCACCTAGGGGCGCATGCAGGCCGGAACTCATCCCTCGAATCTAACAGGATCGTTAGCCAACGTACGCACGGTAGTCCACCGGCGGGCGACGTGCATCGCGACCAGATCTGAACCAGCGTTCAATGGTCATGGCTCCGCGACCTCAATGTCACCGACGCCAAGAAGTGCGTTCGACAACGACTAGTGAGCAAAGGGCCGAACACCCATGCATCTGATTGCTCGCCCCAGATGCACCGCAGAGTCACCATGTACTCAAAAGCGCCCTACGTCGAAACCTCACGATCGTTCAACTAACACCACACGGCTTTTCCTCATTTCATTCATCAAATACGCATCTCGACATACACAGTCGTTCAATGGGTTTCTTCAGTAGCAGGCTCTCCGAGCAGATCCGGTTCTGCCAACACGCGTGCGATGAGCGGGACGAACTCCTCGTCCCACGCAACCCGGATGAACTCGCGCACTTCGTCGGGCCCTTGCGGCCGGCGAACGGAGAAGTCGAGCATGGTCGCGCCGAGCGCGAACCGGACGACCTGACGCGCGCGGTTCAAGGTGTCGGACCCGAGCTTCTCGGCCGGGCCGAGGAGACCAGCGACATGTGTGGCAAGACGCGAGACGACCTGCCGGGCCAGCGGGGCGCCCTCCCCGAGGCTGCGCAGAACGTAGTAGACGATCGGGCTAGGGTCGCCGTCCTCGGCTATCTGAACCATCCCGTCGGACCGGAAGTGGGCAGGAAGCGCTGCATCGACAGCCATGTAAACACGTTGGTCGCACGCCTCGCGAAGCCCCTCCTTCCCGCCGAAGTGATACTGAACAATGCCGGCGGCGGCGGTAGCGCGGGTCGTGATCGTTCGGATCCCGACGTCGAAACCCTCGCGCCCGAAGGCGTCGACGGCAACGGTGATGAGGCGTTCCTTGGTCGATGGGGAGATGCGTGGCTTGCTCACTGAGGATCGATCCGTCTCTCGTCGTCGTGCTGTGCACGGCCGGTAGGTCGTCGACGACCGAGACAGTCTCGGCGCGACTACCCATGAGAGGCGTTCGAACGGTCGCTCATGACGCGATCTTGCGAGGAAAGTTCCTCAGTCCGCCATCGCGACGGTGTCTTCGGCGTGCTCGGCACGGACATCACCGGTCTCGCCGTCCCGCACGGCGCGGCGGCCAAGCAGGATCGTGTAGAGCCAGTACGCAGCCAAGACCAAGGCTCCGATGGTGATCTTGACCCCGGTGGGCAGGCTTGACGGTGTCACAAATCCTTCAACGAGCCCGCTGACGCCGAGCACGACCACCAGTCCGATAGCCACGGTGAAGACGGACCGGCCCTCTTCCGCGAGAGCGCGTGATCGCGTGCGTGGTCCCGCGAATGCCCATGCGCCGAACAACCTCAGACCGGCGCCGGCGGCGATGAAGATCGCCGAGAGCTCCATCAGCCCGTGGGGAAGGATCAGCCCGAAGAACACATCGAGGTAGCCATGCTCAGCCATGACGGCGCCCGCCATCCCGACCCCGACCGCGTTCTGCACCAGGACGAACACCGGGAAGATCCCAGTGATACCGCCGGCAATGCACTGAGCGGCGATCCAGGCGTTGTTGGTCCACACCTGGGCGGCGAAGTCGGGAGCCGGGTAGTTGGAGTAGTAGGCCGCGAAAGCCTGTTCGGCATACTGCTCTCGCTGGCTGGGAGTTCCCATCTGCGCAAGCAATTCGGGGTCGGCTGCGGCCCGTACCCCGGCCACAACGGCGACCACGCAGAAAAACACCATGGCGGCCACCGTCAGCCATCGTGCCCGGTAGAACGCGGCCGGTAGGGAGATGACGACGAACCGGGTGATATCACTCCATGCAGGCTCGTGGGCTCCCGCGACGACGCCACGCGCACGGGCCAGCAGCCCGCTCAGGCGCGCGATGATCTCCGGATCCGGTGCGCTGGTGCGGACTTGGGAGAGGTGGGTGGCGGTGAGGCGGTAGAGCTGGATCAGTTCGTCTGCCTCAGCACCGGTGCGCCGGCGCGCGCGGGTCAGCTGGTCGAGCCGATCCCACCGCGCGGCATTGACCGCGACGAACGCATCCAGGTCCATACCGGCTAATCTGCCATAGATGAACCCTTCGGTGACGCCACCCGCACCGCCGGCGCCTGACGTGGCGGCTACGGCGGCCAACCCGTACGCCACGTCGGCCTCGCGAAGCTCGCCGCCGCGAACTTCCGCTGTCAGTTCCGGTGCTGCTGGCCCTGGCGCGCACAGGGCCGCGACTCGGGGCGGCTCTGTCCGCAGTGCTCACACTGCTGATGGCACCAACGCTCCCTCGGACCCGTTTCGTCCGGTGGGACTGCCGACGGACTTGATCGTCACCGGGGAGGCGGTGGCGCTCGAGGCACGTCCAGCGATGCTACTGAGCCGGGTCGGATCGGGGTTGATCGACCTGGCTGTGCAGGGACTCGCCGGCGTGCTGGTGCTCATCGTCGGGTTCTCGTTGGCTTCCAACGATGCCCAGTTCGCCGTCGCATGGATCCTCGCCCTCGTGACGGCCATGGTGGCCATTCCGACGGCGGTGGAGACCATCACGCGCGGACTGTCGGCCGGCAAGGTGGCCACCGGGATCAGGATCGTGCGCGACGACGGCGGTCCGGTGCGCTTCCGGCAAGCTTTCGTTCGGGCGCTGACCGGAGCGATCGAGATCTGGGTCTCGGTCGGGTCGCTGGCGATCATCACCTCGCTGGTGAACTCGCGTGGGAAGCGCCTCGGCGATCTCCTCGCCGGGACCTATGCCGTGCGCAGCCGCGCCGGCACCGGCATGCGCGCTCCGCTGCTCATGCCCCCGGATCTGGCCGCCTGGGCTGAGCGTGCTGACATCCGCCGCCTGCCACCAGGACCAGCCCTGCACGCCCGGATCTTCCTCTCCCGCACCAACGCGATGCGCCCACAGGCCCGGCAGCAGGCGGCACACGCACTGGCGGCCGCCATCGAGCCCTACGTGGCACCACCGCCCCCGTGGGGTACACACCCCGAGCGGTTCCTTGCGGCCGTCCTGGTGGCCCGACGCGACCGGGAGTACGCAACGGCCATACGCAGGCAGGCTGCCGAGCACGAGGCTGCCGAACGGATGCGGCACCTGCCGTTTGGAGTTGCTGACTAGGTCACCGACCGGAGGCGGCACGTGGAGCTGGGCTCACGACCTCATGGGGCAAGTTCGCGGTGGGTGCCATCAGATGACGGCGTGGTCGTCGGGTCCCCGCTTGTCGTGCGCAAAGTGTGGTACGAACTCCGTCTCCCATGCACTCTTCACAAACCGGACTGAGTCGTCCGAGCCCACCGGCTGACGCATGGCGAAGTCGAGCACCATCGCGCCCAGGCCGAACCGGACGACCTGGCTTGCCTGTTCACGGCGCTCGTGTCCGTCCTCAGTGCTCGCGCCCAGGAGGCCATACACGTGCGACGTCAGACGCGAGACCAACTGTCGTGCTAACGGCGTTCCCTCGGCCAGGCTACGCATGCAGTAGCACAGGACCCCCTCGAAGGCACCATCCTCGGCCGCTTGCTCGCGCACCACACCCTCAGGCAGGAAGGAGACCGGCAACGCCTTGTCGATGATCGTGAGCACGTGCCTGTCGCACGCATCTCGCAGACCGTCCTTGCCGCCGAAGTGGTACTGCACGGTGCCGGCAGCTGCCGTGGCTCGCGAGGCGATGGTCCGGATCCCGACTCCGAAGCCATCACGACCGAAGGCGTCTACGGCGACGCCAATGAGCCGCTGCTTGGTTGGCGCTGACGCACGTAGATCGTCCACTGCTCTGGTCCGTCTCTCGTCTTGGTGCCGGAACACGGTGGTCAGGTCCCGCCGGTGCGAGTGAGATGGACGGCCTGTCCTCCCCGCACCGGAAGAGTGCGGGGAGGACGGGCCGTCGGTCAGCCCTGGCTTGCCGCGGAGGCTATTCGCGGGCCCGCGCCCTGATCATCAGCGCAGCACCGATGAGCAGCAGCAACCCGGTCAGCGCCAAGGGCAACACCGGTGCAGCACCGGTGTTGGGCAGCGCGTCCCCATCGTCAGGCTCGGCCGGGACGCTCGGAGCGTCCGGCACCGTGACGTCCACACGCGCTTCGTCCTCGGCGGTGATGGCGGGCATATCGGGATCGACAGGGTGAGCGACCGTCGCGACTGCGACGTTCTCGTATCCTTCAGTCACGTTCTCCTGAGTGATGACACGAGTGTCGCTCTCACCGGCACCGAGGGCCTCGATCTCGTAGGTGAGGTCGAGAGCCTCATCGTTGACCTGTACTCCTGTGAGGTCGCTGTTGCCGGTGTTGGTGACGGTGATCTGCCAGTAGGCCGACTCTCCGGAGGGGCGGGTGACGTCCTCGGCCCAGGGACCGTCCTCGGTGGCCGACACCTGCTTGACCACGTCGAGACCGGGCTCGACGCCGTAGTACCACGAGGAGTCCGTGCTGGTCAGTTCCTCGCCGAGCGCGCTGGTCGCGGACGCCGTGACGGTGTTCTCGTACTGACCCGCCACGGCGGTACCGGTGGCGGTCAGCTCGACCGACTCACCCGGGGCGAGCACAGGGATCGTCTCGGTGAACACCTCGGCGCCCGAGCCGTCCACGTCGGAGACACTCACATCCGCCAGCTCGAACGAGTCGCTGGTGTTGGTCACCGTGTAGGTCCAGGTCACCTCGCTGCCCGGCACCACCTGGACACCGGGCGCCTGCTCGACGTCCTCGCCGTTGGTCGTCTTGACGACGGTCAGTCCGTTCTCACCGGCCAGGTACCAGGACGAATCACTGACCGGGTACCGGACGTCGTGAACGACCTGTCCCGATTCGTCGACGACCATCATCGTGGCCGTCACGCTGTTCTCGTACTGACCCGCCACTGCTGAATCAGTCGCTGTGAACATACGCGACTCACCTGGAGCCAGTGGTCCCGACTCGGTCGAGGACGGGGTCAAGGTGCCCTCGGTGCCGTCACCAGCGACGAAAGCGTCCTCGATCTCGTAGAAATCGAGATACGTGTTGCCTGTGTTCGTCACCTCGTACGTCCAGACGACGTCCGACCCAGTGGCCACGAGTGCACCCGGTGCGGCCTCGTACGCCATCCCGTTGGTCGTCTTCACCACCTCGGCGGCCGGTGCGCCACCGAAGTACCAGGAGGTATCGGTCGCGGTCAGGTTCTCACCACCGAGCGGATCGGTAGCCGTGGCCGTCACCGTGTTCTCGTACTGTCCCTCCACCGCGACACCGCTGGCCGTGAGCTCGACGGACTCGCCCGCAGCCAAGGTGGCGATCGTGTCGGAGTAGACCTCAGTACCGTCGGCGTCCACGTCGACCACGGACACGTCCGTCAGGTCGAGGGTCTCGCTGGTGTTGGTCACCGTGTACGTCCAGGTCACATCGTCGCCGGAGAGGGCGAAGACGCCCGGCGCTTCTTCGACGTCCTCACCATTCGTCGTCTTCACGACAGTGAGGCCCGTCTGGTCTGCCAGGTACCAGGAGTCGTCCGAGACCGGGTCCACTGCGGGGGCGTTCGCCAGCGGCTCGCCAGCTTCGTCCACGACGACTGGAGACACGGTGACGGTGTTCTGGTACTGACCCGCCACAGCGACATCAGCAGCCGTGAACGTGCGCGAATCGCCCGGAGCAAGCGGATCCGAATCAGCCGAGGTCGGGGTGAGCATGCCGGTGGAAGCATCACCAGCGGTGTAGGCATCGGCGATGTTCGACACATCGAGGTAGGTGTTCCCCGTGTTCGTCACCACGTATTCCCACGCCACGTCCGAGCCTGTCGCCACCAGCGCACCGGGGGCGGCGTCGTACTCGGCACCGTTGGTGGTCTTCACGACCTCCGCCGACGGGTCGGCTGAAGCGAACAAGGTGGCATCGTTCGACGTGCCCGTCACTGTGCTACCCGCGTAGCTGGCGCTGAACGTGGCGGCATTGACCCATTCGTCGAGCGCGACGGCCTCGCCGTCGAGCCGAACCGGCACCACGAGCTCCACCGAGTCACCGGAAGCGAGCTGATCGACTGACACACGCAACGCCGTCGCATCAGTGAAGTCGGTCGACCACGTGCCATCGGCAGCGCTGGTCGCGTCGGACGAGTACTCCGTGACCGACCCGGCCGGAGCCCCGGTCACGTCGCCGTCGAGCACCGCGGCGACGCCGTCGACCTCCGGGAGCAGGTCGAAGATGACCAGATCCGTCACCGTCTCCGGCAGGAAGTTCGTCATCGTCACCCGGTACGCACCCGTGCCGTCCTCGGCGAGCTCACTGCGCACACCAAAGACCTCGCCATCGGCACTGGCTTCCTTACCGGTCGCCAGTGCACCCGCCGTCACCGCAGCCGAGATGTCCTCAGCGAAGACGATCTCGTCCAGCGGGGAGAAATCGAACACATCGTCCGCGAGTCCCGCGTCCCCCATCGGGAGGTTCTCGTAGTCCGGGTGATCGACGTGACCCCAGGCCTCCACGTCCAAACCCTCACCGTAGGCGGCCAGGGTCACCTCGACAGGGATGTCGTAGCAGAAATGCTCGCGATCCGCGTCATAGATGTCCAGGGAGTCGAGCTGATCGAGGGTGATGGTGACCACCTCGCGCAGGTTCTCCCCGTCGGTCACTGTGGACGTCGTCACGGTCGCACCGTCGCCGATCGGCGTCGCCGTCGCGTTCGCCGCGCTCACGCCGGTGGCCGCGTCGTAGGTGACACCCACCGGGAGCACCACCTCCAGGGTCCCGTTGGGGTAGTCCCGCACCGAATCCAGGTTCCAGATGCACGCCTGGTAGGTCGCCGCGCCACCGATCGCCACTGAATCCGGCGCGTCCACCGAGACGTTGACCGGCACGGCCTCAAGGATCGTCTGGGTCGCGGTCGACTCGTCCGAGAGCGGCTCGCCGTCCTCGAACTCGGCACTCTGGATGGCCGTGTTCGTGAAGGTGAGCGGGCCATCACCCAGCTCACCGGTGTACGTCGGCACGCCACGCATCTGTACCCGCACGCTGCCGCTGCTGATCAGGTTCCCCGCATCCGGAGAGAGCTGCAACCGCCATCCGGTCACATACTCACCCTCGGCCACCGGGTTCGAGCTGGTGGTACTGAATTGGTAGTCGGCGGTGGCGCCCACGCTGCTGGTGTTCTGCTCGCCGGCGCCGGACTCGATCCACGTACCCGGGTCAGCGGATGTCGTGTACTCGAGTACGAATGGCACATCCTGGATCTGCATCGCGGTGTCGAAGGATACGCGGAGCCTGTAGATACGGTTGGCTTCGTACCAGGCCGCATTGTCACCCGTCGCGGACGAGTCCTCGATGGTCCAGAACTCCAACGGATCCGCCGACTCGAAGTTCGCGGACACGTTGTAGATGCCCTCGTTGTTCTCGATTTCGCCGTTGCTGACCGTCCGATCCGCGGGGCTTTTGGAGATCCCGAACGACGTGCCCGGCCCGAGGTCGGTGATCGGGTCACCGGCCGCGCTGGCGTCCGGGAAGTCGTCGTGGACCGTACCGTCGGCGTCGGCGACGGCGAGCTCGACCGTGTTGGTCGGCGGCGTCTCCGGCGGATCCTGCGCCGGGAACGCGGACTCGGGGTAGTACACGACCAGGTAGCCGGCGTTGGTGCCTCCGCGTCGGATGTTGCGGTCATCAGTCCAGGTGGCGATGATGCCGGTGGCTGAGTCGCCCGCGAACGTCCACGTTCCAACGCCCCCGTCGGAAGCGACGATCTCCGCTCCCACCGGAAGCTCATCGGTCAGCACCGGGTCCGATCCGACGAAGTTCGAGTCAGCACCCCGCACCTGGAAGCTGTACGTCACCTGACGGCCATTGGTCGCAGGCGTGGTGTCCGCATTCTTCGTGGGGTAATAGTCGAATGTTCCCGTCACCGACGTCTGCGCAGAGTCGGTCGGCGTGTCGCCAGAAGGCGTCGAACTACCCGTGACCGTCGCCTCGAGCACGGTGTCGGGGGTGTAGGTCGAGATGTCGTCCTGGGTGACCGCGACCGTGAACGACGTCACGGAATCCTCGATGTCCTTCATGACAAGCGAGACGATGCCTGTGGCGGCGTCGAAGGTGTACGACTCGACCGGCGAACCAGCACCTGTGGGAATGACGTCGACGCCGATGCCCTCGGGCAACTGGATCTCCATCGTGATCCCTGTGGCCGGCGCACCGGGGCTCGCCTCCGGCAGATTCATCGTCACGGCGTACTCGTACGGATCCGTGACCGCGACATCGGTGGGGGCGTCGATCGAGACGGTGTAGTCGCCGGGTGCCGCATACGCTGCTGGCACGCCGACGACACCCAGCACCAGAACGACAACCGATGCCACGATCGCTGCTGCCAACCTACTCAGAGACCGCCATGGCGGGCTCCACTCATCACGCCTGATTTGCATACTCACGTTTGCTTCTCCTTCGAACTGCCCTGTTGTTCGTGCTGTGTTGTGGTCTTCGGGTGCGCCTCTGCTGGCCCGGCGGCTTTGCCGGGGCGTGCGCCACACTCATCCCGTCGAGCGACGGCGAGATTACGGTTGCTCACCTTCACACCGTCGGATCGAGCGTGAAGATGTGCTCTGTCGGCCTGCTCGTGCGGAACTCACGGTTCGTCCTCGTCCTCCATCTCCCAGCGCAGTCCCAGTACGCCCGGACCGAAGTCTCGGCGCACCTGATGCACCGAGGACGAACCGGGACGCAGTTGCTTGTCGGTCAGCGACCTCCGGCCGTCGTGTTCCTCGTACTCACCGATCCATACGGGAAGAGATGCGGGGGTGAACCGGGTCCAGATCACCAGGTCCCGGACGGACCTGGTGAGGTGGTAGTCGACTGCTTGCCCGAGAGGGAAGCCACGAGGAATGTCTACGTCGAGCTCGACCATGGTGGTCTCCCCCGCGTTGAGCGGGCGCTCAAGCTCGATCACGACGCCGTAGACCATCCCGCTGGGGTGGAGGTACTGCCGCCCGAGGGATCCGCCGGCGACGATGTCGACCACCGGTGCCCGCGTCGCTGGTTCGACGGGCAGCAGAATCCCGGGCAGTCTCCGTACGGCTGGCGCGACCGCCTGGTACAGCCACCGAGATGAACGACGGACGACGCATCCATCGGCTCCGACATCGTTGACCACGTTCGCGGAGAGCTGTCGCGCATCCCCGAACCCGCCACCCAGCGTCGCCAAGGTCTCCTCGATCTGCGTACGCTCGTCCTGTTCCCACACGGGCACCCGGGCGGGCGACACAGTGCCGAGACGGGTGGGCGGCAACACCAATGATGTGAGCTGCCCCGCCCGGAGGCCGAGCAGATCCTCCATCTCTGTGACAGCCTCGACGGACCGCGGACCAGAGGGCTTGCGCGCTCCCGACCGCCACGAGCTCAGTGTCGCGAGAGCCATCGGGATCCCCCGCTCGCTCATGCTGGTGACCAGGGACGTGAGGGTGACACCGCTGTTGTCGATCGCGGCACCGAAGGCGCCGGCGAATGTACTCTCACTCCCTGTGCGATTCGTTGCCATATCCCTCCCTCCTTGGTCGTCTCTGCCCGGATGAGTTACCGTGGCCTTCTTCACCTGTTGTGAGCAGTGCTGGATGGCCCGCATCACGCAGGTAGCCGTGTGATATGTGACACACCGCCGTGGCGGGCTTCGGTTTCGCAGCACGACGCCCAAGGCTGAGGATGCGGCACCTCGCAGGGCTTGCCAGAAGGACGGAGCCCTTCACCCCGGGCATCGCAGGAGACAGGACCGGATGACCCCGATCGCCACATCTGCCTCGTCGCCCCGGCTCGCCTGGATCGATGTCGCGAAGGCGGTCGCGATCGTCCTGGTCGTGCTTTACCACGTGAGTGTGGCCGGTGCAGGTCAGCTACTCCCGGGGTCGGTCAGCCATGTCATCTCCTGGTGGAGCGATGTCAGCAGGGCCCTCATCCCGGTGCGGATGCCGCTGTTCTTCCTTGCCTCGGGACTCCTTGCGAGCAGTGCGATCGAACGCCCGTGGCGGCGGCTGTGGCGACCTCGGGTCGGGAATCTGCTGTGGCCGTTCCTGTTGTGGAGCGTGCTGTTCGCCGTCCTCTGCGCTCCGCGGTACGACCCGGAGGATCCGGGGCGCTACATGCGCTCGAGCCTGGAGGCGATCGGTTTCGGCGGTACTGCCTACTGGTTCCTCTCGGTGCTGGTCGTCTTCTTCGTCACGGCCCGGCTCCTGCGGCGGTTCCGCTACGTTCTGCTGCTGGCCGGTGTGGCTCTGGTGGCGATCGCGCCGCTGGTCTCCTCGTTCCTGGTCGACACACTGGACACCCCCCAAGCACTGGCGTCGAACATCTCGCGCGTGTGCTACTTCGCGGTCTGGTACTTCGTCGGGTGCTTCGGCCGACCGGCGGTCGAGCGGATCGCGTCCGGTGCCACCTGGCTGACCGCCGCCTCGGCGGGCGGGCTCTATGTCGGCTTCGCCTGGGCGATCTACGTCGCCGGTATCGCGGGCAGCATCACGCCGCTGCTGATCCTGGCGATGAACGTGCTCGGCCTGGTCACCGCGTGTCAGCTGGCGTTCCTCACCGCCAGATCGGGAGCCGTCCGGCGAGTGAGCCGCTACCTCGCGGGGCGCACGCTGGCGATCTACGTGCTCCACCCGATCCTGCTCAGTGGTCTGATCCTGTTGCTGCGCCGTGACGACGGTACGACCGTGCTTCCGCTGACCAGCCCGGTGGTCGATGCCCTGCTGTTCCCGGTGGTCACCGCGATGCTGGTCGTGGTCTCGACGGCCCTGTATGACCTGAGCCAGAAGGTCGGCGCTCGGTGGCTCTTCGCTCTACCCGGTGGCCGACGAGACTCGCAGCCTCTACCCGTCTCGTCCACCCCGGGGCAGTGACCCTCGCCTGACCGGTCGGCCTACCCCGCCGTGAGCGCCACCAACTGCCCGTCGATCTCGCGCACATCCACCGGCAGGTCGTAGACGGACTCCAGCACCGCCGGATCCATCACCTCGACCGCCGGCCCGTCACAGACCACGCGCCCGTCCCGCATCGCCACGATCCGGTCGCAGTACCGGGCGGCGACGTTGATGTCGTGCAGCACCACCACGATCCGCTTGCCGAGCTCGTCGGCCATGCGCCGCAACAGCCGCATGATCTCCACGGCATGTTTGAGGTCGAGGTTGTTCAGCGGCTCATCCAGCAGCACGTACTGGGTGTCCTGGGCGAGCACCATCGCCACGAAGGCACGCTGACGCTGCCCGCCGGAGAGCTGGTCCAGGTAGCGGGCACGGTAGGGCTGCAGATCCAGGTAGTCGAGCGCCCGCTCCACGTGGTCACGATCCTCGGTGGTCATCCGCCCGCGCGAGTGAGGGAACCGGCCGAACTCCACCAGGTCCGCCACCGTGAGCCGGGCGGCGATGTGGTTGTCCTGCCGCAGCACCGCCAGCCGGGTGGCCAGGGTGCGCGAGGGGGCCGAGGCGACGTCGAGGTCGTCCACGAGCACGCGCCCTTCCTCGGGTTGGATCAGCCGCCCGATCACTGAGAACAGCGTCGACTTGCCGGCACCGTTGGGGCCGATGAGCGCTGTCACACCCTCCCCACCGAAGCTCAACGAGACATGATCGAGCACGGTCGTGGAGCCATAGCGCTTGGTGGCGCCGTCGAGCACGATCATCGTGCCCCCTTTCGCAGCACGAGGTAGAGGAAGAACATGCCACCGGCGAACTCGATGATCATCGCCAGCGCACCCCCGAAGCCGAACACCCGCTCCAGCACGAGCTGCCCGCCCACGAGGCACACCATGCCCAGCCCGACGGCGGCCGGCAGCGTGTAGCGGTGCCGGAACGTGCCCACATAGGAGTAGGCGAGGTTGGAAACGATCAGCCCGAAGAAGAGGATCGGGCCGACCATGGACGTGGAGGCAGCCACCATCACCGAGACGATGGCGAACAGCCCCATCACCACGCGCCGATGGTCCACCCCCAACCCCACCGCCATCGACTCCCCCAGCGTCAGCACGTCCAGGATCCGCAGCAGCGGGATCAGCGCCACCACCCCGGCCGCCACAAGCCCGCCGGTGAGCATCAGCAGCGTCTCGTCGGGCCGGCTCAGCGAGGCGAACATCGCATCGGTGACGACTTGGAAGTCGAGCGGATCGAGCATCCGCTGCATCCACTCCGCGAGCGCCCGCAGGAACGTGCCGAGCACGATGCCCACCAGCAGCATCAGGTGCAGCGAGCGCCGTTTTCCGCCGAACAGCCACGTGAACAGCAGCACGCTGAACGCCACCATCACGACCAGTTGCACGAACCACAGCGTGAGCGTGTCGGCGTTCAGGAAGGCCGCGGAGCCCCCGAAGAACACCATCGCGGTGGCCACGAGGCCGTAGAACGCGTCGAATCCCATGATGGAGGGCGTCAGGATGCGGTTGGCCGTGATCGTGTGGAACACGACTGTCGAGATGCCCACCGCGATCGACACCACCAGCATGGCCAGTACGGTCATCCCCCGGATCTTCACGGCGAACGCGAGCGATCCGGGCACGTCAGTGAGCAGGTAGCAGGCCACGAGGATCACGACGGCGCAGCCCAGGACCGCGAGTCGGACGCCAGGGCTTTGCCACAGTCTGCGCAAGCCGCGTGCTTGTGCGGCGTCGTGGGCCTCGCCTTGCGCCGGTGACCCGGCGGCCGCAGGGGCAGGTGCAGGATCGCCGGCGACCCTGACGCCCGTACGGGCGGGGGTGTCCGTCGTCGTCGGATCAGTGAGCACGAGACCCCTTCCGCAGCAGCAGCCAGAGGAAGATGCCGGCGCCGACGATGCCCACGATCACCGAGAGGGGGATCTCGTAGGGGAATCGCACCACCCGGGCCAGGATGTCGCAGGCGAGGATGAACACAGCGCCCAGCCCAGCGACCCACGGGATCGCCCGGCGCACGTTGTCGCCGATGATCAGGCTGACGACGTTCGGCACAACCAGGCCCAGGAACGGCACGATCCCGGCAGTGGCCAGCACCGTGGCGGTGATGACCGCGATGATGACCATTCCGATCGCCATCACCCGGCGGTAGTTCAGCCCGAGGTTGGTGGCGAAGTCCTCACCGAGGCCGATCACGGAGAACCGGTCGGCGGCGATCCAGGCGAGGACCACCATGGCTCCGGCGAGCCAGAGCAGCTCGTAGCGTCCGGCCATCACCGAGGCGAAGCTGCCCTGGGACCACTGGCCCAGGGACTGCAGCAGATCCATCCGGTAGGCGGTGAAGGTGGTGAAGGCTCCGACCACTCCCCCGAGCATGATGCCCACGAGCGGCACCAGCACCAGCTGTCGTACGGGTACGGCCTTGATCACCTGGAGGAACACCCAGGTGCCGGCCAGCCCGAACACCGCGGCCACGGACGCTTTCCCCACCACCGGCAGGGCGGGGGCGAGCACGATGCAGCCGAGCATGCCGAGCGTGGCGAACTCGGTGACCCCAGTGGTACTGGGTTCGACGAACCGGTTGCGCACCATCATCTGCATGATCAGGCCGGCGATCCCGAGCGAGGCACCGACCAGCAGCACCGCCACCGTGCGCGGGATGCGGCTGACCAGGAGCAGGAATGCCGCATGGGAGTCAGCGTCCGCACGTACCAGCGAGGTGGGTGTGACATCGGAGACGCCGATGAACACGCTCGTCACCGTGAGCACCAGTAGCGCCATCCCGACGACGACGCCCACCCCGGTCCGCGAGGTGCGGGCCGGGGTGGGCGCATGGTTGGTCACGGCGGTCATCGCTGGCCCTGCCGAGACTGGTCCGGTGTCATCGGGGAACTACAGAGCGGCGGAGATGTCGTCGATCATCACCTGCGTGGTGTCCAGGCCGCCGTAGACGATGTACCAGGCCACGGGGTTGAGGTAGTGGATCTGCTCGTTCTGCGCGGCCACGGTCTCGTTGATGATGTCGTTGTCGAGCACTTCAGCGGCTGCCTGCGCGTCCTCGGTGCCGATGGCTTGGTCGCGATCGATCACGAACAGGTGGTCGGGGTTCTGCTCGAGCACGAACTCGAACGAAACCGGCTCACCGTGCGTGGCACCCTGGATGTCCTCGATCACCGGCTGCACGCCGAAGACGTCATACATGATCCCGCTGCGGTAGGTGAAGCCACCTTCGGTGCCACCACTGGCAGCGAGCGCGCTGAGACTACCCCCGGAAACCATCAGCCCCAGGCCGGTGCCGAGCTCGGCCGCCTGAGCGCGCACGTCCTCGATCTGGGAGTTGAGACTCTCGACGGCCTCAGCCGCGTCCTCTTCAGCACCGAGCACCTGGCCGAGGAACTCGGTGTTGCGCTCCAGGGTCTCGAGGTAGGTACCGGCCGGGCTCAGGTCGACAGTCGGGGCGATCTCGTTGAGGTCCTCCCACAGGGCGGAGGAGCGGCCGGAGACGAGGATGAGGTCGGGCTGCTGGGCCTCGATCTCGACGAGGTCGGCTTCGAACAGGGTGCCAGCGTTGAAGGCATCCTCGGCCAGGTAGCCGGTGAGGTAGTCGGGCACGTTGTCCAGCGGCGCGCCGGCGATCTCGCCGCCGAGAGCACCCACGGTGTCGAGGCTCGCGATGTCGAAGGCGACGATCGTCTCCGGGTTCACTGGCGCCTCGACGCTGGTCTCCTCGTACTGCGGATCCTCGTCCTCGCCGGCGGTGTTCCTATCCCAGGTGAAGGTGACGGTCTCGGCCGATTCCTCACCCTCGGATCCGGAGGCGGTATCGGGACCGCCGCACGCGGCCACGACGAGCGAGGTTGCCGCCGCGATCGAGACGAGGGCCACAGGGCGCTTCACAGACATGGTGATTCTCCTCAGCTGGGTTCGGACGCGCTCGTATCCGAGCGCTCGAGGCGTGGGCCGAGCGTCTGCCGCAGCGACGCGCCCCAAGGCCCATGAGGGCCGATCCCACCTCGTTGTTAGCCGAGCCTAACCTAGCAAAGGGAAGCCTTACCTCATTCGCGACGGAGAGTGACTGAGATCACGAACGTGCCGATCCGCCGACCGGCTTCGGCCGCGAGCCCATCCAGAAAACCCTCGTCGGTCTGGCGGGCCGCTTCATGGCGCCCACGCACCCAACGTCACGGTCGATTCGAACTCGCGCAACCCTCGCCAGCAGTGCCCCGGGGCACAACCTCTTACTCGGAGTTCTCGTCGCCGTCGGCGAAACCGTGACTCCCACGCAGCCGGTGCACCCGGCCCCGCCACGTGAGAATGGCGCAGCCCACGAGTGCCGCGAGGATCGAGGCCGAGAGCACCGCGAGCTTGGCGTGCTCGTCCCGCGGATGCCCGACGCCGAACGCCAGCTCGGCCACCAGCAGGGAGACAGTGAACCCGATCCCGGCCAGGGCACCGACGCCGAGCACGTCGGTCCACCCCAGCCCGGGGGCGAGGTTGGCGTGCCGGGTGCGCGAGATCAGCCAGGTGGCCGCGACAATCCCGACCGGTTTGCCGAGCACGAGCCCGAACGCCACCCCGGCGGCCACCGGATCGGCGATCGCTTCGCTCAGCACGCTCGGATCCACCGAGACCCCGGCAGTGAAGAGCGCGAAGACCGGTACCACCACGCCGGAGGAGATCGGGCGCCACAGGTGTTCGAAGTACTCGGCTACGGAGGCGTCGCGGGAGAGCTGACGCGGCAGCCGGTCGGCGGCCTTGCCACGCAGCGGCACGGCCGGGGCGACCATCCCGAGCGCGACGCCTGCGATCGTGGCGTGGATGCCGGAGGCGTGCATGGTCAGCCAGGCAAGGATCGCGAGCGGGATCAGCAGGTACCAGCAGGTGATTCCTCGCCGTACCAGCAGCGCGAACGCGGTCACGCAGGCTGCGGCGGCGAGCAACCAGGCGAGGGTAAGGCCGTCGCTGTAGGCGATGGCGATCACGATGATGGCCAGCAGGTCGTCCACCACGGCGAGAGTGAGCAGGAACGCTCGCAATGAGGCCGGCAACCACTTGCCCACCAGCGCCAGCACGGCCACGGCGAAGGCGATGTCGGTGGCCGTGGGAATCGCCCAGCCGTGCGGGGCGCCGTCGGCGGCCGGGAGGTTGATCGCCAGGTAGATCAGGGCGGGCACGGCCATCCCGCCCACGGCTGCTGCCACGGGGACGATCGCCGTCGAGAATCTGCGCAGCTCGCCGGTGACGATCTCCCGCTTGAGCTCCACCCCGACCACGAAGAAGAACACGGCCAGCAGGCCGTCCGCGGCCCACTCCCCCACGGTGAGATCCAGGTGGAGTGCCTCGATCGCGAGCGGGCTGTCGCGGATGGTGGTGTAGGAGTCCTGCCACGGTGAGTTGGCCCAGATCAGGGCGAGCACGGCCCCGACGACGAGGAGCACCCCTCCCATCGACTCACCCCGGAGGGTGTCGGCCATGTTCCGCAGGCCGCCAGCGGAGAGCCGGCCGAACAGCGGTTCAACCAGGGGTGAGTCGTGCTTGTCGTTCATTTCACCGTCCCCCGGGCTGCCTTCGCCGCTGTCAGTATCGGTAGTGCTCGGACTTGTAGGGGCCGGCGACGTCGACGTCGATGTACTCGGCCTGCTCCTTGGTCAGTTCGGTCAGCTCCACACCGAGGGCGTCCAGGTGGAGACGGGCGACCTTCTCATCAAGCACCTTCGGCAGGCGGTGGACGTCCAGATCGTACTCGGCGTTCGGATCGTGTAGCTCGATCTGGGCGATCACCTGGTTGGCGAAGGAGTTGCTCATCACGAAGGACGGGTGGCCGGTGGCGTTGCCGAGGTTGAGGAGCCGGCCCTCGGAGAGCACAATGATCGATTTCTCCTCCTGGCCCTCATCAGCCGGAATGACCCACTCGTGCACCTGCGGCTTGATCTCCTCACGCCGTACGCCGGGAACGCGGGAGAGCCCGGCGATGTCGATCTCGTTGTCGAAGTGACCGATGTTGCCCACCACGGCCTTGTTCTTCATCCCGACCAGGTGATCCGCGGTGATGACGTCGACGTTGCCGGTGGTGGTGATGAAGAAGTCACCGGAGTCGAGGACGGACTCCAGCCGTGCCACCTGGTAGCCGTCCATCGCGGCCTGCAGCGCGCAGATCGGGTCGACTTCGGTGACGATCACGCGGGCGCCCTGCCCGCGCAACGCCTCGGCCGCCCCCTTGCCGACGTCCCCGTACCCGCACACCACGGCGACCTTGCCGCCGATGAGGATGTCGGTGGCACGGTTGATGCCGTCGGGCAGGGAGTGGCGGATGCCGTAGCGGTTGTCGAACTTGGACTTGGTGACCGAGTCGTTGACGTTGATCGCCGGGAACAGCAGCTCCCCGGCGGCGGCGAGCTGGTAGAGCCGGTGCACGCCGGTGGTGGTCTCCTCACTGACGCCGCGGATTCCGGCGGCGATGCGGGTCCACCGCTGGGAGTCGGCGGCGAGGGAGCGGCGCAGGACGGTCCGGAAGACGAGCAGTTCGTCGGAGTATCCCTGCTCACCGGGTTCGGGGTCGGCGGGGATTGCCCCGGTCTGCTCGAACCGGCGCCCCTCGTGCACGAGCATGGTGGCGTCGCCGCCGTCGTCGAGGATGAGGTTGGGGCCCTCCTCGGGCCAGAGCAGGATCTGCTCGGTGCAGTCCCAGTACTCGGTGAGGCTCTCGCCCTTCCAGGCGAAGACGGGCACGCCCTGCGGATCCTCGGGGCTCCCGTGCGGGCCGACCGCCACGGCGGCGGCGGCCTCGTCCTGGGTGGAGAAGATGTTGCAGCTGGCCCAGCGCACCTGGGCGCCGAGAGCGGTGAGGGTTTCGATCAGGACGGCGGTCTGCACGGTCATGTGCAGCGAGCCGGCGATCCGGGCTCCCCGCAGCGGCTGGGACTCGCCGTACTCCTCCCGCAGTGCCATCAGACCGGGCATCTCGTGCTCGGCGAGACGGATCTGGTGGCGGCCGGCGGCGGCGAGGGAGAGGTCGCGCACCTTGTAGCGACCGGGGAGCTCGGAGAACGTCATGGAGCCAGGGTATCGGCCCCGGGACGGGCTCCTGCTACCCGCCCGGGCGCCCGGCGCCGGCCCATTCGGCGCCGGCCCATTCGAATCCCCCTTCGGCGTTCGAATCCCCATCCGGGGCGCCCGGATCGGGATTCCGACGCCCGAACGGGATTCGACCCCGAGCACCCGGCTTTTGATCCGTGGGAGCGCCGTCCCGCTGCTTCACGCGGGCCCGTCCATCTGCCTCATAGGCACTCGGCCACGTGCCCAGGAGGTTGCATCTATCCACCCGCGACGACGGCACATCGCCGCGCGATCGGGTCGAGCATCCGCTTCCGCAGTTCATCGACGCCCGACGTGCCAGCCCTCTCCTCAGCCGCGAACACCTCAGACATGGCGTCGGGAATTCTGGCAGCGAGATCGCGGACCCGCTCAACCACGCGCTCCTGCTCGAGCGCAGCTTCACGGGCGAATCGCTCCCACCGCCCCAGGTCGATCTGAGCAAACCTGCGGCGCCCCCCGATCGCCATGGCGGAGTCCCGCAACCCGGAGTCTTCTCCGGTGTCGTAGGGAGCGCCTGAAGCGACGTCGTACAGAGGAGCCAACCGGACCGTGTCTGCGACGAGCAGGACCGAGTAGTTCTTGGCGTGGGCATCTGGAGCCTGCAACAGCACGTTGAATGCCAAGGCCTCGACGAACGAGTCCACATTGCGCTGGCGGTCGCCACGTCTGCTGTACCGGCGCAGCAGATCGACGATCCGGACCGCGCACGGACCCCCGTCGGACTCGTACTTGTCGGTGGGGTAGGTACTCGTCGCCTGGCACAGGTCCTCTTGGTGTAGGCGCACGAGGCCGCCCTCCGCGTCACGACGGCGATCGTATCGCTCGACAACGAGAGCGGCCTCGTCATCAAAGTGCATCCACTGCGAACGAGCCGCAGAGAGGCCGACTCGCCGAGCCACTTGCAGGCTGATGTGCTCGTTCAGCGCCTGCAGGCGAATTCCGTCAACACCAGGCTTAACGATGTGGGTCGTGGGGGCAGCACCAGTCGCTGAGAACCATCGATTCCCCTCGCGTCGGATCGCGAACTTCGACTGGGCTCCGGCCAAGGACCAGTGCTCGCTCGGCGCGAGCCATGTGGCTCCAGGATCGCTGCGAAGCGCAGCGATCCGATTACTGATATCGCGGGTCGAGAGGGGTAGCAACTCGGCATGTCGACCGAGCACATCAGGAATCTTGTCTTCGGGGCAGAACTGCACCGCCCCGGCGCAGTCCAGTCCGATGTGGCTGAGCAACGCGAACGGGTTCCGTGCAGACACGCCGAACTCTCGCGCTATCGACTCGCGTACACCCTCTCGCTCCGGCAGCAGGCCTTCCAGCACGGGTTCGACCACCTGATGCTTGAACGGGCCGCCCCCGGGCGGCATAGTCAGCGACAAGGGTGTGGTCTCGGAAGTGTCGCGATAGCGCAACACATGCTGACCGCCGGCAGTCTGATCAAGATCGGCAACGTGCTGACCGTAGAGGATCACGGCCAGCCGCTGGCCCGTCATGTCCCGTCCAACAGGTCGAGGAGCCCATCGTGATTACCGCGCTGCTCGGCGACGATCGCCAGATCCAGGGAATCCAGGGTGTCGAGGACTTTCCCGAGCTCAGCACGCTGCCCGTCCCCGGCCTCCACGGCAATCAGCCACCGTCGGCTGACACCGGCACGTTCAGCAAGTTCAGCCTGGGTGATGCCGGCCCGGATCCGGGCGCCGCGTATCGCTGCCCCGACCTGAGTGGGCGTACTGAACGGAATGCCAGCCACAATGTCACCGTACCTTCACTTTGCGGCTATGTGCAAGAGCGGTAACATTGCCGCCGATGTGCAGGTATCGTGACATTTCGGATGCGCGACTCAACTCGTGCGCCGATTGTTCGGACCGAGTTTCCAGGCGTGGACTCATGCTCCCATCTCGGTCGGCGCCGGGAAATCGGGTCGACAGCGGGAAACTGTGTCCGCCGGGGGCCACGCCGCACTCGAACCCGTTAGGCCACAGCGGGCGCCTTCACCCGGCCCGCCCGCAGCGCCGCGACCAGCACCACCACGGCCGGCACCAGCAGCACCGCACCGGCGACATTCACCGCCGTGAACCCGCCCCAGGCCAGGATCGGCCCGGCGAGCGCGGCCGCGAGCGCTCCGGCACCGTTCATCCCGGCGTCAGTGGCGCCCTGCAGCGGCAGCCGCACGTGCCCTTCTGTCGCGGCGAGCAGCGCCGAGGCTCCGATCACGCACGCCGACCACCCCACCCCGAGCACTGTCAGGGCCACGGCGGTGAGCACTCCCCCGGCCGTTTCCTGCGCGGCCACGAGACCGAGCACGAGCGCCACCACCAGGCCCGCCATGCCCCCGGCGCCGGTGCGCACCCCGCCGAACCGGTCGGCGCACCATCCGAACACGGGGCTGAGCCCGAACATGCCGAGGATGTGCAGGCTGATCACCACGCCCACCACCGTCAGGGACATGCCGTGGTGAGCCAGGTGCACCGGGGTCATCACCATGACCATCACCATCACCGAGTGGGCGCAGGCGGTGAGCACGACGGCGTAGCGCGCCACGGCGTGGCGGCCTGCCCAGCGCAGGGAGGCCAGGGTGCCGACCGGTTCGCGTGAGGGTTCCGGTTCGCGTGAGGGTTCCGGCTCGCTGGTGAGGGAGGTGGGCTGCGCCGTCGGCAATCGTGGGTAGAACAGGGCGATCACGGTGCCGGCGAGCGCGAAGGTGACCAGGGAGAACAGGTACGGGCCGGCGAGGGAGGGCAGGCCGGCGGCGATCCCGGCGGCGTTGCCCGGGTCGGTGAGGTTCGGCCCGGCGACCGAGCCGATGGTGGTGGCCCAGATGACGATCGCCATGGTGCGCCCGCGGGTGGCGGCGGTGGCGTTCTCGCCGGCGGCGTAGCGGGACTGCAGGTTGACTGCCTGCGCCACCCCGAACAGGCCCAGGCCTGCCAGGAGCACGATCAACTGATTCACGACGGCGGCCGTCAGGATGGTCAGGGCCCCCGCCGTGGCGAGGGCGTACCCGAGGGCGAGGGACCGCCGCCTGCCGGCCCGGGCTGCCAGGCGCGCCAGCGGAACGGCGGCGATCGCCGCACCGAGGACGCTCGCGGCCTGGCCGAGGCCGGCCACCGACGTCCCGCCGAGGCGTTCGGCGAGCAGCCCGCCGACAGCCACCCCGGAGGCCACGCCGACGCCGCCCAGCAGATTGCTGGCGATGAGCACGCCGACGGCGCGGCGGGAGGTGGCGTGGTCGGCGGCTGTGGTCACGGGAGTGATTCTCGCACTAGCCGCGTCTCGCACCGAGGCGGCGAAACGTACCGAGTCAACTACCCGGCACGGTTCTGATGCCGCACACGCCCCTCACCCCACGGGTGCAATCACCGTCCATCTCGTCAACCGCTTGCTGCAGGGGGCCCGATCGGTTCACGCACTCGCGAAGCCAAACTGTTCGCCCAAGGACGTGACACCGTCTAGAATCGCTGCGCTACCAACAGGGGGACCGCACCTTGCCACGCCACTCGACCGGACGGTTCGCGCCACGCTCATCGCCAACTGCTACCTTCCGCCCTGAGATCGAGGGGCTACGCGCGGTCGCGGCCCTCTTGGTGGCCGTCTTCCACATCTGGGTCGGCCGCGTCTCAGGCGCGGTGGATGTCTTCTTCCTCGTGGCAGGTTTCCTGATCACCACCTCCTTGCTGCGACAGGTGGAGCAGAGCGGTCGGCTGCACGTGGGCAGCTACTTCTCACGCCTCGCCCGCAGACTTCTCCCGCTTGCGGCGGTGGTGCTCGTGTTCGTCACGCTGCTGGCGCCGATGCTCCTGCCAAGCACGCGCATGCGCGCCACACTGCGCGAGATCGCGGCCTCCGCTCTCTACGTGGAGAACTGGGCGCTGGCGGCCAAGTCGGTCGACTACCTTGCGCGAGAAGATGCGCCCAGCCCGGTCCAGCACTTCTGGGCAATGTCCGTCCAGGGCCAGTTCTATGTAGTCTGGCTCGCCGTCTTCGCTCTGGCGGCCGTTTGGGGAAGCCAACGGATCCGGCGGCGGTTGGTCGCGCTCATGAGCGCCCTGCTGGTCGGCTCGCTCGCCTGGTCAATCATGCTGACCGACGCCAACCAACCTCTCGCCTACTTCCACACTGGGACTCGTATGTGGGAGTTCGCTGCCGGGGGGCTGGTCGCACTGGCGGTGACGGCGGGCTATCGGATCATGGGCCGTGCCGGGCAGGTTGCCGGGTGGCTGGGCCTGGCCATGATCGTCACCACGGGCATCGTCCTTCCTGTCTCGACGTCGTTTCCTGGCTGGGTGGCTGCCTGGCCCGTGGGCGGCGCAGCCCTGATCCTGCTGGCTGATTCGACACCCGGGGGTGTCGCGAGCGCCCTCGGGTGTCGGCCCCTCGCGTGGCTCGGCCGCTACTCCTATGGCATCTACCTCTGGCACTGGCCTCTGCTGGCCTTCCTCCTCGCGCAGACCGGGCGGCCCACCGCCGATGCGTGGTCGGGCCTAGCGATCATCGCGCTTGCGGTGGCACTCAGTGTGGTGACGACCACGCTAGTCGAGACCCCCATCCGCACTCGCCTACACTTCGGCCCATGGCGCACAGTCGGCGCTGGGATTGTTGTGATGCTGCTCGTCGTCGCCATCACCGCTGGTGTCGGCCAGAACTACCGCGCGCCGGCGGTGGCAAGCGCTGCTAGCACGAGCGCCGAGCACCCCGGCGCCCTGGAACTCGCTGTTCCCGGCACTGCTTCCACAACGGAGGCTCCGATTCGCCCTAGCCCGCAGGACGCCACTGCGGACAAGGCATCTGTGTACACGGACGAGTGCCACCAGGGCACTGGCACAGCTGAGGCGCTCACCTGCGCCTACGGCGTTCTCGACACCGCGTTCACTGTGTACCTCGTGGGTGGAAGCCACTCGGCACACTGGTTCCCCGCGCTGGAGGAAGTGGCGACGATCAACGGCTGGCGGCTTGTGTCGATCACCAAAAGTAGTTGCCTATTCAGCACAGATCCTCCCGGGGAGGGCGACGAGGTCCAGTATTGCCGAGACTGGAACTCCAACGTTCTCCAGTTGATTGCGGCAGATTCGCCCGATCTTGTGGTGATGACCTCCACCTATGACGGCGGCTCTGGCGAGCACGTACCCGAGGGATATCTGGAACGCTGGGCGGAGCTCGATCAGCTCGGCGTCCCCGTCGTCGCGCTGCGCGACACTCCCCGGTGGGACACGAGCCGGCCGGACTGTGTCGCTCAGTACGGGGCAACCAGCAACCGTTGCGGAGAGCCTCGATCGAACTTCTTCGCCGATCACGACCCCACCGCCCAACTAGTGAACCCACCACCGAACGTTCACTTCGCCGACCTCAATGACTTTGTGTGCGGACCGATACGTTGCGAATCGGTAGTAGGCAACGTCCTTGTCTACTACGACTCTCACCACCTGACCGCGACCTACTCGCGCTCTCTCGCCCCGATGCTCCAGGATGCGCTCACTGACGCCGGATATGGGCCGTCAAGATAACACCTGCCTTGGGTTCAGCGCTTCGTACCCTGGAGGTGACATGTAGGTACTGCGAGAGGATGGGGCCCGTGAATGCCAACCTGACTCCGCCCTTGCACGAGCCGACCGCCGACCAGCTCCGCGCGGCGGGCAGCATGAAGTGGACATCCTTCCCGGGCAAGATCGGCGCCTGGGTGGCGGAGATGGACTTCGGCACCGCAGGGCCGATCACCCGGGCACTGCACGAGGCCGTGGACGCAGGCATCTTCGGGTACCTGCCGGCAGCCACCTCACTCCGGATGAGTGAGGCGTACACCGCGTGGGCGGCGCGGCACTACGGCTGGCAGGTGGATCCAGCGGACGTGCACCCGGTGGCAGACGTGCTGGCGGCGTTGGAGCTGACGATCGAATTCTTCACCGAGCCGGGATCGGCGGTGGTCCTCCCCACCCCGGCGTACATGCCGTTCCTCACCGTGCCGCTGCTGCATGGCCGGCGCATCATCCAGGTGCCGATGGCCCGCGAGGGTGAGCGCTACGTCTACGACCTGGACGCCCTGGATGCGGCGTTCGCCGATGGCGGCGGGCTGCTGGTGCTGTGCAATCCTCACAACCCAATCGGGCGGGTGCTCGAGCGCGCGGAGATGGTCGCCGTCAGCGAGGTGGTCGAGCGGCACGGCGCGCGGGTGTTCTCCGATGAGATTCACGCGCCACTGGTGTACGCGCCAGGGAGGCACGTGCCGTACGCGTCGGTGAGTGAGACGGCGGCCGGGCACACGATCACGGCGACGTCGGCGTCGAAAGCGTGGAACCTACCGGGGCTCAAGTGCGCGCAGGTGGTGGTCTCCAATGATGCCGACCGCGCCCGGTGGCGCGAGCATGGGAAGTCCTTCGAACACGGGGCCGCGAACCTCGGAGTGGTCGCGAACACGGCCGCGTACACCGAGGGCGGGCTGTGGCTGACCGAGGTGCTCACCTACCTTGACGGCAATCGCCGGCGCCTGGCCGAACTCGTGGCCGAGCACCTGCCTGGGGTGCGGTATACCCCACCGGAGGGCACCTACCTGGCCTGGCTGGACTTCCGGGAGGTCGAGCTGCCCGAGAGCGCCGCGAGCCCGACGGCGTTCCTCGCCTCCCGAGCCGACGTCGCCACCACCGATGGCGCCATGTGCGGGGACGCTGGCCAGGGATTCGTGCGCTACAACTTCGCCACGCCGCGGCCGATCATGGAGGAGACGATCGCGGCGATGGGGCGGGCGCTGCGTGGCGCCTAGCATGGCGCCGCGACGGTGCGAGGCATCGTAGGCTGCTGCTGTCAGACCTTCGGCCTCGAGGAGCCATGAAGTGAAGATCGCCGTTGTCGGAACTGGGTATGTGGGACTGTCCATCGGCGCGCTGCTGGCGCAGCATCACGAGGTGGTCGCGCTCGACATCGACCCTGCTCGGGTCGACCAGGTCAATGCAGGCGACTCCCCCATCGCAGATGCCGAACTCGAGAAGTACCTGGGCTCGGGCGACTTGAGCCTCCACGCCACACTCGACCGGGCTGAGGCCTATGAGGGTGCGGAGTTCGTGGTGGTGGCCACGCCGACGAACTACGACGAGGAGACCAACTCCTTCGACACCTCGACGGTGGAGTCGGTGATCGCGGACGTAGAGCAGGTGAACCCGGCGGCAGTTGTCGTGGTGAAGTCGACGATTCCGGTGGGCTACATCGAGCGGCTGCGCGAGGATCACCCACGTCTGCATGTGCTGTTCTCCCCCGAGTTCCTTCGTGAAGGTCGGGCACTGGCTGACAACCTGCACCCGACCCGGATCGTGGTGGGCGACCGGAGCGATGCCGGCCGGCGGTTCGCGGACCTGCTCTTGGAAGGATCGTTGGACAAGGACGTGCCCGTGCTGCTCACGGACCCGACCGAGGCAGAGGCGATCAAGCTGTTCGCCAACACCTTCCTCGCGTTGCGGGTGGCGTACTTCAACGAACTCGACACCTTCGCTTCGACTCACGGCCTGAACCCGGAACAGATCATCCATGGCGTTGGCCTCGACCCCCGGATCGGTACCCACTACAACAACCCCTCCTTCGGCTACGGCGGCTACTGCCTCCCGAAGGACACCAGGCAGCTACTGGCGAACTACCAGGACGTGCCGCAGAACCTCATCCGCGCGGTAGTCGACGCCAACACCACCCGCAAGGACTTCATCGCGGCGGACGTTCTTCGCCGCGATCCCGAGGTGGTGGGCATCTACCGGCTCGTGATGAAGTCCGGATCGGACAACTTCCGCACGTCGGCCGTCCAAGGGATCATGAAGCGGATCAAGGCCAAGGGCGTCGAGGTGATCGTGTACGAACCTAACCTTGACGAGGAGTACTTCTTCCGCTCTCCCGTGCTGCGCAACCTGGACGAGTTCAAGGCCCGGGCGGACGTGATCCTGTCCAACCGCGTGCACAAAGATCTCGACGACGTGCCGCACAAGATCTATACGAGAGATATTTTCGGCCGGGACTAGCCCTGCTTGAGTGGTGCCTACACCTCGTGGTCCAACGCTGACCTGCTAGGCGGGCTGCCGCCTTGTTCACTGCCTTCGACTTTGTCTTCCATGCCCTGCGGCGTAGGCCGTTCGAAGTTGGTCGGCCACCTGAGCTCTCCTATGCGATAGCCGCAGCCTCACACCCGGCTCGGCATTCTCCGTGGAGCCTCTACTTCTCAGCCGATCCCGCTACCGCCTCGTGCGCCAGTAACACCGGCACGCCCGCTCTGATCGGATACGCCAACGGCCGCTGTGACGCCTCATTCACGAGCACGGGTTCCCCGTGAGGCCCGACGTCCTCGCGCAGGGCCGACCCTGTCACCGGGCACCGCAGAATCGCCACCAGCTCGGCCGGAAGAACCTCACGTGACTCGTCACTCATCGTCATCCTCTTGCCCCTCCCGCACCACGGCGAGCACCCCATCAGTGATCTTCGCCAGAATGTCCTCGTCATGGGCCTCGACGTTCAACCGCAGCAACGGTTCAGTGTTGGAGGAGCGCAGGTTGAACCACCAGCGTGGCGCGGCGTCCCAGTGACTGAACGTGACGCCGTCGAACTCCTCAACGGCCACCACACCCGAGGCGATGTCGTCCGCGAAGGCGTCCCGGACACGCTGGAGCGCGGCGTCTGGATCGCTCACGCGGGAGTTGATCTCGCCCGAGGAGTAGTACGGGGTGTAGATCTCCGACAGCTCCGAGAGTGTCGCAGAGCTGGAGCCAAGCGCCTGCAGCACGTGCATCGCCGCCAGCATCCCGGTGTCGGCGAACCAGAAGTCGCGGAAGTAGTAGTGGGCGCTGTGCTCGCCCCCGAACACGGCCTGTTCCTCGGCCATCTGCGCCTTGATGAAGGAGTGCCCCACCCTGGTGCGGACGGCGCGCCCACCGGCTGCCTCGATCAGCTCCGGCACCGCTCGCGAAGTGATGAGATTGTGGATCACGGTGGCTTCGCGTCCGGCTGCCTTCTCCTTCTCGAGCTCACGCAGACCGACGAGAGCCGTCACCGCAGACGGGTTCACGGCCACGCCTCGTTCGTCGATCACGAAGCACCGGTCAGCATCACCGTCGAAGGCGAGGCCGATGTCGGCCTGTTCGGCGATCACGGCCGTCTGCAGATCGATGAGGTTGTCCGGATCGAGCGGGTTCGCCTCGTGGTTGGGGAAGGTCCCGTCGAGCTCGAAGTACATCGGCACGATCTCCAGGCCCAGATCGGGCAGCCCGGCCTCGGTGCCGAGTACTGCGCCGGCTGTCAGGCCCGCCATCCCATTGCCGGCATCGATGACCACCTTCAACGGGCGCTGCCCGTCCAACCCGACGAGAGATCGCAGATGCTGGGCGTAGTCGGCGAGAGTGTCCTCGGTGCGGATCTCACCGTGCCGCTCGGCGGCGGGGATTCCCTCGTCCAGGTACTGCTCGGCGAGATGCTGCACCTGCTCCAGGCCCGCCCCACGACCGACGGGCCGCGCACCCGGGTGACACATCTTGATGCCGTTGTACTGGGCGGGGTTGTGGCTGGCGGTGAACATCGCCCCCGCGATACCACGCGACCCGGAGACGTAGTAGAGCCCATCTGTCGAGCACAGACCGATCATCACCACGTCAACGCCGCGCCACGCAGCACCTTCGGCAAATGCCGCGGCCAACCCGGGCGAGGAGTCACGCATGTCGTGACCGACAGCGACCAAGGTGGCGCCATCGGGCGCTGCGGCCACGTCGGCGAACGCGGCACCCAGCGCTTGGGCGCACTCCTCGTCCAGCTCGTCGGGGACGACGCCACGCACGTCGTAGGCTTTGACGATCGCACTCAGGTCAGACACTCCAGGAGCCTATCGCCTGCACTGTCTGGGGCCGAATCGCGCGCCCGTCAGTCTTCCTCGCCCCGGATCACCCGCAGATGTCCTCGCCGCCCGGCATCGGGAGCCGGTCGTGACTGCGTCACTGGAGCCGGCACCACCGGCCCCCGCGCCGCCGGAACGCTGCTCGGCGGAGGTGTACGGGAGGCCTCGCGCACCGCATCGGCGAGCGCGAGCAGATCGTCCGAACTAGGCGGGGCGGGCTCGAACTCGGTGGCCAGGCGCACCACGTCCCATCCGCGGGGCACGGTGAGACGTTCGGCGTGATGGGCACACAGGTCGTAGGTGTGCGGTTCGGCGTGGGTGGCCAGCGGGCCGAGCACCGCGGTGGAGTCCGAGTACACGTAGGTGAGCGTGGCCACGGCTGGCTCCGTACACGCTGAACGGCTGCACCCTCGGGTCGGTCTCACAGGTGCCACGTTACCTTCCCGTAGGTGCCTGTCTGCAGCGGGCCACGCCGAGCGGGATCTGGCAGGCTGGGGTCGTGTCCTCCACCTTCCGCCCACTGGTTCCGCACGGGTCTGCCTACGCGAGCCCTCCCCGGCGGCGAGACCGGCACGGGCGCGGTATGCGGGGCCCGCTGATCCCGCCCGCACTGCCCGGCTGGCGCACCCGTTCGCAGCGCTTCGACGAGTCCGTGCTCATGACCCTCGAACATGTCGAACGCAATCTGGGCAACGAGCTGGACGGCCTGGAGGTTGGGGTCGAGGAGGTTCCCCCGAGTGCGCCCGCCCCCTGGGAGGTGGGGGCAGTGCCGCTCGGCCGGTACTTCCCGGCCGACTCTGCCGCGGGCCTCCCGCACCGGATCGTCGTCTACCGGCGTCCCGTGGTCGCCCGGGTGGAGGACGAGGTCGAGCTTGCCTCTCTGGTGCGGGATGTGTTGGTCGAGCAGATCGCCCACATGCTCAGCCGCAACCCGGAGGACGTCGACCCGGACTACCGGGCGTGAGGCCTCAGTTCGTGCCGACGTGGACCGTGACGCTCTGATCGGAGTGCGCATCGGGCGTCATCGGCAACACGCCCACCATGGTGCCCTGGTCTGTGGTGGCGCTCAACGTGGCCGTCGCGAGCACCTGAGTACCGGTGACCTCGACGGCGACCGCCCCGTTCACGTCCAGATCACCCAGACCCGAGGTACTGCTGGCTGGGATTCTGATCTCGACGGGGGCTGACCGTTGCCCGTCTGCGTCGACCGTGTGCACAGTGACCGTCTGATCCTCCGCGCCCGGGTTGGTCAGTGCGAGAGCCACCTCGTCGACGAGCGCGCCGTCGGCGGGGAGCGCGAGGAGCCCGTGATCTGCGGGGTCGGTGGCGGGTAGCCAGGCTCGCTCGGCCAGACTCTGATCGGGGTCCAGTTCGCTCGGACCGCCTTGCCTCACGATCAACGCACCCCCGGTGACCGGCTGGTCGCTGGTGATCCGCAGCGCGGCCGTTCCCTCGTCGATGCCGTCGAGTGCAATGTCGACCACAGTGCCGGGCTCGATCACCAGCGCGTCGGTTCCGGAGAGGGTGCTCGCCCCCTCGGTGAGTACGTCGATCGAAACCTCGGCCCGCTCCTCCCCCGGGTTCAGCAAGCGCAGCATCGCCGTCCCGGCGTCAGCGAGCACCGGGATCGGGCCCACATGCAACTCCGTACTCGGGTCCGCAGCCGCCGTGATCACGTCACTTCCCTGCGAGACCAGGCCATCGAGGACGGTCTCCTGGATCGAGGCGGTGAATCGCCCGCCCTCGCTGCTCACGTGCACTCCGAGGCGCGGTTCCAGCGTCACGGCCTCCAGCAGCACGCTGCTGACACCTCCGGGTTCGAGGGCCAGCGTCACCGGATCGACGGGACCGACACTCCCCCACGCCTGCACGGTCACGGTCGCGGCCGTCTCGCCCGGGTTGGTCAGCGTTAGCCGCGCGCTGGAACCGAGTTCGGTCTGCCCTCCCACCAGCCAGGCCGAGGACGTCGGCGCGGTGCATGGCGCCGCAGTCAGCCCGCGCAGGTCACCGGTGTCAGTCCGGGAGAGGGATGCACCAGCGGCAAAGGCGGTTTCTTGGCCAGATGGCTCGGCCTGCAGCTGTAGCGGCTCCGGGTCCTCGGTGTTCAGGAGGCGAAGCGAACCCACCACCGGGATGGCGTTGCCGTCGGTGCCGATGCTCCCGCCCGTCGCTGGTTCAGGTTCGGCGCCATCGCGGCCAAGTACCACCCCGAGGTCGGCGAGTGCGGTCTCGCCGGTGGTGTCGAACTGGTCGTCGTAGTCGAGGTCGCCGCCGTCACCGGTGGGGAGGACGGGGGCCGGCGGGCAGACGAGAGTCAGGGGTGCCGCACCCACATCGATCTGCGTGGGTTCGATGGCCCCCTGTGATGCCGGCGGCCGCCAGCTCGCAGCGAGGGCGAGGCCGGCGGCGAGCGCCAGGACGAAGACGGCGGTGATCAGCCGGCCGATACCGGAGAGGACGCGACGCAGGCGGGACACTGGTGAGCCGGTCATCCGTCCTCCCCTCGACGGCGACGGGTCGGCAGCGCGAGCAGGGCCGTGAGTCCGAAGACGGCGAGCGCCAGGATCTGCCACGGCAGATGCCAGGTGGGCTGGTAGGCGACCACCAGCTCCCCACGAGCCCCGTCCGGTATCGCGAATGCCTGCCGCCAGTCGGACTCGATGGAGCGCAACGGAGTTCCGCCGAGCCAGGCGCGCCAGGAGGGATCGGCGCGTTCGGCGAGGACCACTGCCCGGTCGGTGCCGTCGGCGCTGATCGGCCCACCGATCGACCCCCCCGTGGAGGGAACGTTCGCCACCAGAGCGCCGTCCCCGTCGAGGATCTGCGCACGGGCGATATCGGCGTCAGTGGCCTCCTGCGAGGCACGCACCCGCCAGATCACACCGGACGTGTTCTCCGTGACCCGGTCCAGCCCGGCCACGGAGTCCAGCAGGGGAATGAGCCGGCCCCGGGCAGCCGTGTCGAGTGGCGCACGGGTAACGTTGGACGTCGCCGGCACCACGATCACGGCGATCGCATGCTCGGCCAGCGTGCTGGCTGCTTCCGTGGCGGTGCCCTGCGTCAACTCAGCCACCACGGTCGCTACCTCGTGCGTGGCAGCGTCACTCTCGCCTTCGAGTGCGGCCTGCCACCGTCGCAGGTCTGTCACGGTCGAGCTCTCGGTGAGCTGGGGGCCGCTACTGCGCCAGATCTGGGCATCGACCCCGTCGGCGGTGGGTGTCAGCGCGAGGACGCGGGCCCGCTGCGCCGAGCCCTGCAGTTCCTGAGCGAGTGCTGGCACCGGTGCGGCTCCCCTGCCGTGCACGAGCATGGTCTGGTTCTCGACCTGGCCGTCCCGTTCGGCGATCACGCGTGCGCTGTGGGTCACGCCCGTGGTCACCAGAGCGAGAGTGATGGCGATGGTGCCGACGGCGGCGCTCACCTGCCGCCATCCAAAGCTGGCTCCCGAGAGGGCACCACGCAGGCCGTCCACACCGCACACCGCGGCGATCAGCAGCCCTGCCAAGGTTAGGGAGGTTCCCGGTCCGGCCCAGCCATGAACCTCGGCAATCTCACCCGAGGTGTTGCGTCCGAGCGCGACGGCGACTCGTACGGAGACCTCCGCGGTCACCAAGCCCACGCTCACCAGCAGCCATCCCAGGCGCACCGGGCGGGACCGGCCCGCACCTCGCAGCAGGGCTAGAAGGGCGACGACGGCCAGGACGCCCGTCGTCGCCATCGGCACGTAGGCAGCTACATCATTGGCCAGGAAGGGAGCCGACGCCGGCTCCTGGGGCCAGGCAAGCAGCCGGAGCCATGCTGGACCGGCGTCGCTGGCCAGGCCCGGACCGGGGTCGGCCAGCAACACGCGCCACGACTGCGCGTTCCCGAGGGCATGCACGCCGAGCGGCAGCATCAACGTCACCGCTGGGAGGAGAACCAGGACGAGCCGTCCCCGGCCCACAGGGAGCCGTCGGCGCCGCCCGAGCACCAGAGCGAGCACGATCGCCGCCAGCACGCCGGCACCGAGCAGAACGGGGGCACCGGCGACCACCACGGCGAAAGCCAGCCCGGCCGCGGCCGCGGCACCCAGAGATCCCGCCCGGGAGACGCGCGAGACGACAGTGGCGCTGGGCACCTCCTCCGAGGGCTCCGTGCGTGGGCGCGGCTCGGGCCGGCGCACGTCATCGGCGTCGGCCTCATCATCGCCGACCTCGGCCAGTGCCGCCAGACGTGCCCGCTTCGCCTCCCGGGCACTGACACCTCGGGCCGCCCGCGCACGCGGCAGCCGCTGCGCTCCCACCATGCCGGAGATGATGACGTCGCGCCGGTCGAGTCCGAGCGAGCGGACCACGGCCAGCAGCACCAGCGGGAGCATCACGTGTGCCAGCACGGCACCGACCCGGCCGGCACCGATGCCGAGCAGCAGCGCCGGTCCGAGTGCCCAGGTCAGCGCGACCCACGCCCTGATCAGCACTGAGCGGCTCGCGGCACCGGCCGCGAACCAGGCGGCGAGAGCAGCCAGCGGGATCGCGAGCGCGAGCACGATCGAGACGCCTGTGTGCAGCGGGACTCCCCAGGCACCACCGGTCAGCAGGGAGACGACCGTCAGCACCATCAGCAACGGGTCCGGTGGTCCGCTCTGCCCGTCACCGGAGGCGATCCAGGCCGAGGTGGCGGCCTGCCAGGTGCCCGCCAGATCGGCATCAGCGGGTAGCAGGGCCCCGCCGACGAGGGGTCCGGCCAAGGTCGCGGGAACGACGGTCACAGCCGCGAGGGCGCCGCTGACCAGCAGCACGAATCCCAGCGTGAGGCGCCGCCGTCGCGCAACAGCCGCCCGTTCGGCCATCTCCAGCTCGCTGGGTGTCCGGGCTGCACGGCGTGCGGCTGCACGCAGGAGCCGGCGATCTCGCCGCAGCCGCCAGACGTCCCGCCAGCTTGCTTGCAACGGACGCAGGCGTCGCCGCGGCAGTCGCCGGCTGTGCCGGGCACGGCGACGAGCCCGGGCGATCGCGGCGGGCCGAGCGAGCACGACCAGCGGCGCCGCGAGCTCGTGGACGGTGAGCGTCAGCTCCTTGGTGCTGACACGCCACAGCGCCCGCACCAGCCCCGCGAGCACGGCGACGATCGCGAGCACTGGGACGAGGATCGGCGGAGCGCTGCTCAGCCGGAGGTGCAGGGCTGCCACCCGGCGGGCACGAAAGGACCGGCGTGGGTCGGGCCGTCGATGACCATCCTCACGCAGGCCCCGATAGGACAAGCGGGCGTGCCGGACGACTGCGGCCGGGGCGACGACCACCCGATGTCCGGCGAGCCGGGCTCGCTGACAGAGATCTCGTCCGTCCTCGAACGGTCCGAGCGCCGGGTCCGGGCCGCCGAGGAGGTGCCACACCTCCGTGCGGATGAGCATGCCGGCCGTGCCGACGGCGAGCACGTCTTCCCTGCCATCGTGCTGGCCCTGGTCGATCTCGCGGTCCTCGATACCGGTGAACCTCAGCCCGCCAGGAGTGGCTCGCACGCCCACCGAGATGAGCCGGTCGGGCTGGTCCCAGTCGACCTGCTTGCAGCCGACCACCGAGATCGCGTTCGACGCCTCGATGGTGCGCAGGAGCTGTGCGGTCGCATCGGGAGCGGGGGCGGAGTCGTCGTGCAGCAGCCACAGCCAGGAAGGCAGCTCAGATTCCTCGGCCGGGCTGTCCTGTCCCCGATTCTCCTCGGCGGTCGCCTTCTCGGCGGCGCTCAGGGCACGACGCACCGCCGCTCCGAAGGTGAGGGCACCCGGGACCGGGACGACCCGGACTTTTCGCCGGTCGAGGCCTGCCTCCGAGACAAGGCCTTCCCACGTATCGGCGGCTGTGCCCGCTCCGGAGCCGAGCGCGGCGATCAGGACGTCGTCGGCGGGGCGTGTCTGGGCGGCGAGGGCCGCCAAGGTGTGCGGAAGATGACGAGAGGCCACGGATGCGACGACGACCGCGCGCAGGCGGGTCTCGCTCGTGGTCATGAAGGCATCGCTGGGCTCTGGTGTGTTCAGATGGCGCGGCGCTTCAGCTTGCGCCGCTCCCGCTCGGAGAGTCCACCCCAGATGCCGAACCGTTCGTCGTGGGCCAGGGCGTACTCCAAGCACTCGGCGCGCACCTCGCAGGACACGCACACACGCTTCGCCTCACGCGTCGATCCACCCTTCTCCGGGAAGAACGCCTCCGGGTCGGTCTGCGCGCACAAGGCACGCTCCTGCCACGAGAGCGCGCCTTCGTCATCGAAGACCTCGCCGAGTGTGAAGGGACGCTCAGGCCGTGGCGCGGGCTGCGGCACACCGGAGGTGAGCGGCCCCTCGCCTAGGATGTTCCACACAGCTGCCCCAATCGTCCGACCTACAGTGTGCGGTGCTGCTGATCCCGCACTGACTGCTTGCCCTAAATTACACGCGTGTCATCCGTGGAAAGTCAAGCCCAGAAGTGATATCGGGCAAGATCCGTCTCAGGCGCGTATCCTGCCCCGGTGCCAGGAATCGCAACGCTTCTCGACCGATGGACCAACGAACCGGGCCAGCCGCGGCTGACATGGTACGGACCGGGCGGGGAACGCGTGGAACTGACCGGGCGGGTTCTCGCGACCTGGGTGGCGAAGGCCGCCAACCTGCTCACTGAGGAGGCCGAGCTCGAGGCTGGCGCGAGCGTCACCCTCGACCTGCCCGCCCACTGGCGGACCGCCGTCTGGGCACTGGCTGCTTGGGCCTGCGGCGCCTGCGTCACGCAAGCCGGCTCGCTCAGCGCTGAGACCAATGGCACGGACGTGCTGGTGACTACGGGAACGCCGAGTGATCGTGCGGCCGACGTCACGATCGTGATCGCCCTGCCGGCGTTGGCGATGTCCGTCGAGGACGTCCCACCCGGCGCACTGGACGGCGCTGCCGAGCTGATGAGCCAGCCGGACGTGCTCATCCAGCCTGTTCCTCACACCGACGGGCCGGCTGCGGCCCTCCTGACCAGCGAGGGGACGCGAGATCTCCTGGTGCCCACCGGCGGCGGGCGCGTGATGCTCGATGTTCGCGGAGCCGACGTCGAGCAGATGCTCATCGGAGCGATGCACGCATGGAGTGGGGGCGGCTCGGTGGTCCTCGTCGGCGATCCGGACGGCGACCTCGAGCGGATCGCTCAGCAGGAAGCGACCGGCGGTACGGCACCGACCACCTGAGAGCCGGGCCCGGGGCCTACGGCACCCCGGCCTGCACGAGCCGGCCTGTGCCGGACAAGCGCACCGGCGTCTCGTCCGCACTGAGAAACAGCGCCTCTCCTTGAGCGAGCGCGTGCGCACCTGCCTGCGTCTCCACCGTGAGCGATCCCTCTAGGGCCAGCAGGATGCGGGGACCGCGGCCCCGGAGCGTGCGACCGCTCTCACGGTCAACGGCGGCGACCGAGAGCTCGAAGTCGTCGACCGGGGCGTAGAACACCCCCGTGCCGTCTCCGTCCGTCTCGGCGGCGATGCGGATGGGCGGGGCAGCCACACAGTCGACCGTCGCCAGGAGTTCGTCCACGTCCACACGCTTGGCGGTCAGACCCGCACGCAGCACGTTGTCCGAGTTCGCCATCAACTCCACACCGAAACCGTGGAGATAGGAATGCACGCAGCCGGCGGGGACGAACATCGCCTCTCCTGGCTGCAGAGTGACCGGATTGAGGAGCAGCGCCGCCACCGCGCCGGGATCGCCAGGGTGCTGCTCGTCGAGCAGCCCCACGAGGCGATCGGCGCGCGGCGACGGTGACCGGCCGGACTCCAGCCGCACCCGGCACTCGCGAGCCAGGGCGCTCACCTCATTGCCGCAGGTGTCGCTCAGCACCCGCGCGAAGACGGCGTGCACGCCCGGGGCTCCAGGCGTGGAACGCAACAGCGTGGCCAGCTCGCGCGCCAGCGACGCGTCGAGGCCGTCCAACAGCTCGGCCACCCGCCGAGGCGCACGGAACCCGCAGACGGCGTCGAACGTCGTCAGCGCGTAGACCAGCTCCGGCTTGTGGTTGGCGTCGGGGTAGTTGCGACGTTCGGCCGGAACCTCAAGGTCCTGCTCACGCTGGTAACCGGCCTGTGCCTGCTCCAGGTTGGGGTGCACCTGAAGGGAGAGCGGTCGCTGCGGGGCGATGAGCTTGAGCAGATACGGCAGGCGCGGCCCGAAGCGGGCGATGACATCGGCACCGAGGTGATGTTCGGGGTCGGAGGCCAGAAGCGTGGCCAGGTCTCCGCCGTCGGGAAGAGGGGTGGGAGCGCTCGGATGGGCACCGAACCAGAGCTCGGCGACCGGTTCGCTGGTGGGCGCGCTGCCGAGGAAGTCGGGGATCACGCGGGTCGAGCCCCACGGGTAGGCCCGGGGTGCGGGGGTGAGGGGATGCACGGTTAGCGTGACACCTCGGCCGGGGGAAGGTGCACCACCGGCGTGGCGTCGTGGCCCTCCCGCCGGTACCACTCGACCATCGCTTCGATACCTTCTGGAAGGCTCACCGACGGCACGAACCCCACCTCTCGGATGCGGTCGGCGGAGAAGGACGTCTCGGTGTCGGAGAGCTTGCGCACCCGGGCGGAGGTGATGGGCAGGTCCCTGCCCGTCACCCGGCCTACCACGTCAAACGGACGAGCAGCGAGGAGCACGGGAGCCAGCGGGAGCCGCAGCCGCGGTTCAGTGCGGTCGAGGGCCCGGTAGACCGCGGAGACGGTCTCCCGGGAGGTCATATCGGGTTTGTCGGCGTAGTTGTAGACCTCGTCGCTACCGGCCGGGAGCCGGGAGGGTGCGCTCCACAGGTAGGCGATCGCCTGCACCAGGTTGGCGACGAAGCACATGCTCTTGCGGTTGGTGCCGGGGCCGACGGGCAGGAATCGGCGGGTGTCGATCTGCCGGATGAGCTTGTAGAGGTTGGCGAAGTTGCGCGGGCCGAACACCACGGCCGGACGCACGATCAGAGCGCGGCGCTCCTGGCCTGCGGGTGCATTGGCCTCCCACTCGCGGTAGACCTCCTCCGCGGCGAGCTTGGTGCGGCCGTAGTCGTTCACCGGGGTGGGGCGGGTGGCTTCGTCGGGCGGCTGCGGGTGCTCACCGTAGACGGCGACCGAGGAGTAGAAGCACAGGTTGGTGATGCCGTGGTGCTCCATCGCCGCCCGCACCGCCCTGGCGCCGCCGACGTTGACGGACTCGAAGGTGGCGGTGGCGATGCCGAAGTCGTGATGGGCGGCTGCGAGATTGAGGACGGCGGTGCAGCCGGTCATCGCCCGGGTGAGGGCGTCCACATCGCGCACGTCCCCGCAGATGGTCTCGTACCGGCCGGCGGGATCTGGGTGCAGGTCGAATCGCACGAGCTCGGCACCGAGACCGGTGAAGGCGTCCTCCAGGTGGGAGCCGACGAAGCCAGAACTCCCGATGACCAGGATCCGTGACCCCGGCCCGATCGTGTTCCCCACCGCATCTCCTTCTGCCTGCCTGTGTTGCATGGTTCGCCGCTGGTGCCCGCCGGCGATCGTCGTCACGCTACCGTGGCACCAGGCCCGCGCCGGTGAGGGCGGGCCGAGTCCCTGTCGATCGAGGAACGAGGTCCGATGCCACTGGTCTCGGTGATCATGCCGGTCTACGACGCGATCGAAACCGTCGAGGCATCGATCCGGTCCGTACAAGACCAGTCTCACACCGACTGGGAGTTGCTGATCACCGACGATGCCTCCACCGATGGCAGCTGGGAGTTGGTGCAGCAGCTCGCGGCCGAGGACGCGCGGATCAAGCCGGCGCGGGCGGAGGTCTCCGGTGGCGCCGCACGGGCGCGGAACGCGGCGATCGACCGGGCGCAGGGCTCCTACGTGGCCTTCCTCGATGCCGACGACCAGTGGCTACCGGGCAAGCTGGACCGGCAGCTCGCCTTCGCAGCCGGCAGCGATGCGCCGCTCACGTTCACCGCCTACTACAAGGTGGCGGCGGACTTCGACGGCGCCGCCCGGGACTTCGACCCCACCGACCGGGTGGTGCACGCACCGGCGCAGGTGGACTACCGAACGATGCTGCAGCAGAACCACATCGGGTGCCTGACGGCGATGTACGACGTGCGGCAGCTCGGCCTACGGCGGATGCCGGATCTACGCAAGCGCCAGGACTACGGCCTGTGGCTGTCGATCCTGCGCGATGCTGGCCACGCCCGCGGGTTGGACGAGCCGCTCGCGCTCTACCGCGAGGCACACCCAGGCTCACTCTCTGGCGGGAACCGCCTGCGGCTGGTGCGCTACAACTGGCAGCTCTATCGCGAGGTGGAGGGCCTGTCGGTGCCTCGGTCGGTGTGGGCCCTCGGTCAGGTGACCGTGCGGTCGACGCTGAAGCGTCACGTGTGAACGCAGGAGTTGCGGAGACTGCGCCCGGACGAGGCTAGCCCCGGAAGCACTCGCCCCGCTCCACCACTCGGGGCCCGTCCTCTCCAGGCACGAGCACCGGGGTGCCGCCGATGATGACCTGCTCCACGCGCGAGTCGAGGTCGAGCGGGTCGCCTGACCAGAGCACGACGTCGCCGTCGCGGCCGGCCTCGAGCGCTCCGACTCGATCGTCGAGGCCGAGGATGGTGGCCGGGTTGCGGGTGAGCGCGGCCAGTGCGGTCTCCCGTGGGAGGCCCTCCTTCACAGCGAAGGTGGCCTGGTGCACCAGGAAGTTGATCGGGACCACGGGGTGGTCGGTGGTGATCGCCACCTGCACCCCGGCCCGGTCGAGGGCCACAAGGTTGGCGATGTCACGCTCGCGCACCTCCACCTTGACCCGGGAGGTGAACATCGGCCCGTAGATCACCGGGATCTGTTTCTCCGCGAGCACGTCGGCAATCTTGTGCCCTTCGGTTCCGTGGTTGATCACGAGCCGGTAGCCGAACTCCTCGGCGATGCGAATGGCGGTGGCGATGTCATCGTGCCGGTGACAGTGCTGGTCCCAGGCGAGCGTGCCCTCGAGCACATCGGCGAGGGTCTCCTTCGTCAGGTCCCGGGAGAACGGCTTTCCTTCCGCGGCTGCTGCGTCTCGATCGGCGGCGTAGTTGCGGGCAGCCACGAACGCCTCCCGCAGCACTGCGGCGACGCCGAGCCGGGTGGAGGGTGTGGTCTTCTTCTCTCCGTAGACCCGCTTGGGGTTCTCCCCGAGGGCTGACTTCACGGAAACGTCCGCGGCGAGCACCTGCTCGTCGACCGTGCGGCCGCCCCATGTCTTGATGGCGACCGTACGCCCGCCGATGGGATTTCCGGAGCCGGGCTTGACCACCGCAGTGGTCACTCCTCCGTGCAGGGCGTCCCGGAACCCGATCTCTTCGATGTCGATGCCGTCGATGGCGCGGAACCGCGCGCCGTTGGGGTCGGTCATCTCGTTGGTGTCGTTACCCGACCACCCCTCGCCGTCTTCGTGCACGCCAAGGTGGGCGTGTGCCTCGACGAATCCGGGCAGCACCCAGGAGCCGGTGGCGTCGATGACGCGCGCACCAGCGGGTACCGGCGTCTCGGACCCACCAACGGCGGAGATCACCCCGTCGGTGACGACGACAGTGCCGTTGTCGATGGCGGGGCCGGTCACCGGGACGACGTGGCCGCCGGTGATAGCGAGGACTGAGGGTGCGTTGCTCGTCATCAACCCAGGCTACGTCCGGCCCTGGACAGTGGAGGTCAGTTCGGTGCGCCGACTCCGACGGTGAGGTGCTGGACACCGGACCAGGTGTGACTGCTGGTGATGCGGCGTCCGTCCACGATCACCTGCAGACCAGGAAGGTCTTGCGGGCTCAGGTTGGCGTAGTCGCGGTGGTCTGCCTGCACGATCGCCGCATCAACGGACTCGCCCAGGTGGTAGGGCGTGAAACCGTACCCGGCCAACTCTTCGTCGGCGTACATCGGGTCGTGCACGAGCACCTCGGCACCCGCCTCACGCAAGGCCTCCACCGTGGGGAACACCCCGGAAAACGCGGTCTCCTTCACCCCACCCCGGTAAGACGCACCGAGCACGACGACCCGCTTCCCCTCGAGACCACCCAGGGCACCGGCGGCGAGACCGACCGTGTAGGAGGGCATCTGCATATTCGCCTGCCGTGCGGTGCGCACCACCGTGGCCTCGGGGTCGGTCCACAGGTACAAGCGCGGATAGACCGGGATGCAGTGACCGCCCACCGCGATGCCCGGCCGGTGGATATGGGAGTAGGGCTGGGAGTTCGAGGCATCGATCACCTGGTGCACATCGATCCCGTTCGCGGCGGCGAAACGGCCGAACTCGTTCGCCAAGGCGATATTGACGTCCCGGTAGGTGGTCTCGGCGAGCTTGGCCATTTCCGCGGCCTCGGCGCTTCCCAGATCCCAGACGCCGTTCGCACGGTCAAGGTCCGGCCGGTCGTCGAAAGTGAGCACGGCCTCGTAGAACTCCCGGGCCCGCTCAGCGCCCGCCTCGGAGAGACCACCGATCAGCTTGGGGTACTTGCGCAGATCCGCGAACACGCGACCAGTGAGCACGCGTTCCGGGGAGAACACCAGGTGGAAGTCATCCCCCTCTCGCAGTCCGGAGATCTCCTCGATCATCGGCTTCCAGCGGCTGCGGGTGGTCCCCACGGGCAGCGTGGTCTCGTAGGAGACCAGCGTGCCCGGGGTGAGATGCTCGGCGAGAGAGCGAGTCGCCGAATCCATCCAACCGAAGTCCGGTTCCCAGGTGGCGTCATCGACGAACAACGGAACCACCACCACCACGGCATCGCTACCGGGAACCGCATCGCCGTAATCGCTCGTGGCGCGAAGCCTGCCCGCCGGGACCAGTTCGGCCAGCCGCTCAGCGAGCTCCGCCTCACCCGGGAACGGTTCAGAGCCCGCGTTGACCGCGTCGACGATCTGCTGGTTGACGTCTACCCCGACGACGTCGTGACCCATGCTCGCGAACTGCACGGCCAGAGGGAGGCCAATCTTGCCGAGCGCCACCACTGTGATCTTCACGTAAGTCCTCATCATCCGATTGGCAGGATTGCCACTGTATAGGCTACCTGTGCTCGCCGTTCCCCAGCCGAAGGATCCCGCATGAAGGTCGTCAGTGTGGTCGGAGCCCGTCCGCAGTTCGTCAAACTCGCACCGATCGCGGAGGCCTTCGGCCAGGGCCCTGATGAGCACGTGATTGTCCACACTGGCCAGCACTATGACGCGCGCATGTCGGATGTGTTCTTCGCCGATCTTGAGATTCCCGCGCCGGACGTCCACCTGGGAGTGGGGTCGGGCAGTCACGGGCGTCAGACCGGGTCGATGCTCAGTGCGATGGACGAGGTCCTCGAGGAGCACCGTCCCGACTGGGTACTGGTGTACGGCGACACGAACTCGACCATCGCCGGAGCACTCTCGGCGGTCAAGCTTCACATTCCGGTGGCACACCTCGAAGCGGGGCTGCGGTCGTTCAACCGGGCCATGCCGGAGGAGCACAACCGCGTACTCACCGACCACGCCGCAGACCTGCTGCTCGCCCCCACAGAGGTGGCGATGGGGCATCTGCGGGACGAAGGACTGGCCACGCGAAGCGTGCTCGTCGGTGACGTCATGACCGACGTCTGCTACCGCGTCCGGGACGCAGTCAAGGACCAGTCGCCATACCTTCCGGATCCGCTTGTGCCGGGCGAGTACGTCGTCGCGACGGTTCACCGTGCGGAGAACACCGACGATCCTGCTCGTCTCGCCGCGATTGTCGAGGCACTGGCAGCAACGGCATCACCTGTGCTGCTGCTGGCCCATCCCCGATTACGTGCGCGATGCCAGGAGTACGGCATCCGCGTCGACGGACACCCAGGCCTGCATGTCACCCAACCCCTCCCCTACCCGGAGATGGTGCGGGCGATCATTCACAGCGCCGGCGTTGTCACCGACTCCGGAGGCCTGCAGAAGGAAGCGTTCCTGCTAGGCAAGCCGTGCACCACGCTGCGCACCGAGACTGAGTGGGTCGAAACCCTCACCAACGAGTGGAACGTACTGCTCCCCGGCCTGGACGGCCTCTCCAAGCTTGCCGACCGGCCCGCGCCAACCAGTGCGCAGGGAGCGCCTTACGGCAAGGGCGAGGCGGCGGCTGCGGTTCTAGAGGCGCTGGGTGCCAACCAGAGCTAGAAGCCGACAACAGCCACCTAGAGTCGCTGAGCGGACAACAGCCAGGGCCCGGTCAACGATGGGACCGGGCCCTGGCTGTCGTCGTCACTCGCCAGTCAGGCCGTGATGTCCACGGCGGAACCTGTGCGTGCGGACTCGATCGCGGCCTCGGCCACGGCCACGGTGGCATAGCCCTGCCGCATGGTCACGATGTCGCTCTCGCGTCCGAGGACCGCGTCCCGGAAGGCTTCGTGCTCGGTCTTGAGCGGTTCGGGCTTGTTAATTGCGAACCGGACCACGTCCCCCTCGGACACCCCCCGGAACTGGGCAACATCGTCCCACTGGGTCTGGATCAGGCCGTTGGCGTAGAACGTCAGATCAGCCAACAGGGTATCGGCGACGAAAGTGCCCTTCTCGCCGGTCACAACGGTGACGCGTTCCTTCATCGGTGAGAGCCAGTTCACCAGGTGATTGGTCACGGTGCCGCCCGACAACATCCCGGTAATGGCGACCAAATCCTCATGCTCACGGCCACTCTTGAATGCCGTCCGCGCAGCGACCGAAGTGTAGTGCTGCTGAGCCACCCAGGCTGTGAGATCGATGTCATGAGTACCGAGGTCCTTGACCACCCCGACATCAGCGATCCGTGCCGGGAACGGGCCCTGTCGACGCGTCGCGATCTGGTACACCTCACCCAGCTCGCCTTCCTCCAGGCGAACGCGCAGCGACTGCAACGCCGGGTTATACCGCTCGATATGCCCAACCGCGCCCACCAGACCATGACGCTCGAACGCCTCCGCCAGAGCACGAGCGCCCTCGACGTCCTTGGCCAGCGGCTTCTCGATCAGGGCATGCACACCGGCCTCCGCGAGTGCCAGCCCAACTTCGGTGTGGAACTGCGTGGGAGCAGCCACCATCACATAGTCGACGCCAGCCTCAATGAGTGCGTGGATGTCGGGAAGCACCTCAAGCCCACCTGCGGCACCGTGCGGATCGCCGCCCGGATCGGCCACCGCAACGAGGTCCACGCCCTCCAACTGGCGCAACACCCTGGCGTGGTGGCGCCCCATCATGCCAAGGCCGAGCAGGCCCGCACGCAAGTTAGCCATCAGGCACCTGCCTTCGCAACGGAGTTGACCGCAGAGACGATCCGCTCGAGGTCTGCCTGCGAGAGGCTGGGGTGCACAGGCAACGAGATCACTTCCTGAGCAGCCTTCTCCGTCGCTGGCAGGTCCAGATCCGGAGCGAAGTGCGCCAGAGACTCCAACCTGTGGTTGGGGATCGGGTAATACACACCACACCCGACGCCGTACTCCTCCCGCAAAGCGGTGGCGAACCTGTCCCGCTCGGAAGTGACGCGGATCGTGTACTGGTGGTAGACGTGGACCGCCCCGTCAACAACCGGAGGCGTCCTCACGCCTTCTAAATGTGCGTCCAGGAAGGCAGCGTTCTGCTGCCGGGTCTGAGTCCACCCCGCCAGCTTGGTCAGTTGGACACGGCCGATCGCCGCGTGAATGTCAGTCATCCGGGCGTTGAAGCCCACCAGCTCGTTCGCATACTGCCGCTCCATCCCCTGATTGCGCAGTAGCCGGAGGTTCCGCGCGATCTCCTCAGTCGCGCAAGCGACCATGCCTCCCTCACCCGAGGTCATGTTCTTCGTCGGGTAAAGCGAGAACATCGCGAAATCACCGAACGAACCCACAGGCGCACCATCCAACGTCGCGCCGTGCGCCTGCGCCGCGTCCTCGAACACGCGCAGGCCCCGCTCATCGGCGAGCGCCTGCAACTCACCCATGGGAGCCGGGTGACCATACAGGTGCACTGGCATGATCGCCTTCGTGCGTTCGGTCACCGAGGCTCGCACGCTGGCGGGATCGAGGTTGAACGTGGCGTCATCGATATCGGCGAAAACCGGGGTGGCACCCGTCAGCGCCACAGAGTTGCCCGTCGCCGCAAACGTGAACGACGGAACGATCACCTCATCGCCGGGCCCGATACCAGCAGCCAGTAGACCCAGGTGCAACCCAGCGGTGCCAGAGTTCACCGCCACGCACGTACGCCCCGCCACCAACTGATCACCGAACTCGGACTCGAAGGTCGCCACCTCCGGGCCCTGCGCGACCATGCCGCTAGCAAGAACACGATCAACAGCAGCGCGCTCATCATCACCGATGATCGGCTTCGCCGCCGGAATCATGGACTGGTTCACTTCGAATCCTCCATATCCTGACTGGTCGGCGTGAGCACGCCAGCCGACTCCTCATAGAGCTCACCCGAGACCGGGCACCGCCAGTGGTCACCATCCGTGCGCTCGAGCGGCACCCCTGCCCTGCCAACCCACTTGATTCGTCTCGCAGGCACCCCCGCCACGAGCGCGAAGTCTGGAACATCCTTCGTTACCACGGCGCCAGCAGCGACGGTAGCCCAACGACCGACCGTGACCGGAGCGACGCATACAGCACGCGCACCCACCGAGGCTCCCTCCCTCAGAGTGACGCCGACAGCCTGCCAGTCAGCACCGTTCTTGAGGGAGCCGTCCGGGTTCACCGAACGCGGGAACGTATCGTTGGTGAGCACCGCAGCGGGGCCTACGAACACCCCGTCGGCAAGCACGGCCGGCTCGTAGACCAGCGCATAGTTCTGCACCTTGCAGTTCATTCCCATCCGTACACCGGTGCCGATGTAGGCCCCCCTGCCGACGATGCAGTTCTCACCAAGAACAGCGTCTTCCCGCACCTGCGCCAGATGCCAGACAGACGAGCCGTTGCCGATCGACGCGCTGTCATCAACGTCGGCAGTATCCATGATGCGTACGGTCACGACGCAGGTCCTCCAGCAAGAGTCATCGGGCTTCAGAAGCGTAGCGTGGCACCACAAGCAGGCCGAACTTGTCACACACCGAACTTGTCACACACCGTGGGTCGCGTGCCACCGCACTCTGCAAGTGACCCTATCCTGGTCCTTGGCCAGCACTCCGACGCAATCGCGGCCACGACCGAGAGGGGTAGACCGCATGGCGAGTTCCGCCACCAGCTCGCCGAGCGATGAACTGCACGTCTACGAGCCGCACCGGGCTGGACTTCCCCCACTGCGGAGCTACATCAAAGCACTCTGGGGTCGACGCGAGTTCGCCGCAGAGTTCTCTCGAGCAGCGATACGCGCGGCAAACACCCAGACTGTGTTCGGACAGCTATGGCTCGTCCTGAACCCGACGCTGCTTGCTCTCGTGTACTTCATCTTGGTCAGTGTGCTCCGCCAGGACGGAGGCGGCCTCGAAACCTTGGCACACATTACTTGCGGATTGTTTCTCTTCTACTTCGTCTCCGGAAGCATCAGCCAAGGAGCGCAGTCAGTAACCGGCGGCGGAAAGCTCATCATGAATATGAACTTTACTCGCCTCCTGCTTCCATTTGCGGCCGTCAGGACCGCTTTCTTCCGGTTCCTGCCTACTGTTCCCGTCTACTTCATCGTCCACACCCTCGCGGGCGGCGTCTGGAGCCCACAGATGCTCCTAGCGACAGTGTTTCTATTCGTCACGGTCGTTTTTGGAATTGGTCTAGCCGCGATCTTCGCCACCACGCAAGTATACTTTCGAGACACATCCGCCTTCCTTCCATACATGGTAAGAATATGGCTCTACCTATCTCCAGTCCTCTGGTTCGCTGAAGACGCGCCAGCTCGCTTCGCCGATTTTATGGTCCTTAATCCCCTCTACTCAATGATCGGCGGATGGACCGACCTCCTGTTGCGCGGGATAATCCCGGAGCCCCGAATTTGGATAGCGGCAGGCGCGTGGGCCGTTGTCACGTTCGTTGGAGGATGCCTGTTGTTCATGTCTAGGGAGCGTGAGTTCACTGTCCGCCTCTAATCCGTCACCATCCACACCTGGTAGCGATTCAGACTCACCAGCAACGCCAGCAACCGAGTCGTCACCGCCGCCGGTAGTCAGCGTGCAGAATGTCTCGATCAACTACCGCACAACCTTCGAAGCCGCACCCACATTCAAAAGCACTATTGTGCGCCTGGGTCGAGGGGAGCGTCAGGTCAAGGTTGTCAACGCAATCCAGGACATGTCATTCGACATCAAGCCCGGAACTTCGGTCGGGATTATCGGGGCAAACGGCGCTGGAAAATCTACCCTGATGCGCGCCATGGCCGGCGTACTTCCTCCTAGCCAAGGTCGGATTGAGGTTCGCGGACGAATAAGCGCATTGCTCGCCCTCGGCGTCGGATTCAATCCCAATCTCACTGGTCGGGAGAACGTCACACTGGGCGGATTGGCTGCTGGTCTCACGCGCGCCGAAGTGAAGGAGCGCGCTGCCGAGGTTGCCGACTTCGCCGAGATTGGCGACTTTATGGATATGCCGATGCGGACCTACTCATCGGGCATGTATCAACGCCTAGCCTTCTCCGTCTCGGTACACATGAACCCCGACATCCTGCTCGTAGACGAGGCACTTTCAGCAGGTGACGCCCGGTTCAAGGTCAAGGCGACCGAGAAGATGAACGAACTCATGGAGAACGCTCGGGCGATGTTCTTGGTATCGCACTCGCTCGGCTCGATTCGCGAGCTGTGCAACGAGGTCCTTTGGATCCATAAGGGCAAGTTGATCATGCAGGGCTCGCCCCGCCGGGCGATTCGTGCGTACACCAATTTCCTCAAGGTGGGCGAGAACGCCTATACCTTCGAGGACCTCTGACGGGACCGTGCCCGCCATCGACGTGACGATCGTCACCTCCGCCCACGACGTCGCCGACGCACGGCTGCACCGTCAGGTTGCGGCGCTGCGTCGGGGCGGACTGAACGTCGAGGTACTCGGCGTCGGTCAGGCTCAGTATGGTCCCGCGAGCGCTGCGGTACGCACGTGGCGACGACGGGGCCCGTTCGGCCGCGCCCTGCTCGCGATCACCCTCCCCTGGCGAGCCCGCGGCACCGTACTGGTCGCCCTGGATCCGGATTCCGCGTTCGGCACCTGGGTACGTACGCGACTTTCTGGCCGTCGGTGCGTCATCGATGTGCACGAGGACTACCGTTCCGTCCTCGCTGACCGCTCCTGGGCAGTTGGTTGGCAGCGCTGGATGGGACGCCTCTGGGCACGGCTAGGCGTCCTAGCCGCCTCCCATGCTGACGCCGTGGTGGTGGCCGACGAGCATCTCCTCCCGGACTTGGAACGGCGGGTACTGCTCCGGAACCTGCCCGATCCCGCGATGCTCCCCGAGCCCGCCGGACCGACCAAGCCGCCGCGCGCACTCTACATCGGGGATATCCGGGCCAGCCGCGGCCTGTTCACCATGCTCGCCGCGATCTCCACCGCACCAGGGTGGCAGCTTGAACTGATCGGCGCCATCTCTGATGCCGACCGGGACCGCTTCGAGCAGCTGCTGGCCGCCGATCCGGCGCTGGCGGAGAGGGTCATCTGGTCGGACCGCCTTCCACCCGATCAGGCTTGGCGCTCGGCCGCAACAGCGAGCGTGGGCCTCGCGCTTTTGGACGACACTCCTGCCTTCCGGGACGCGATGCCCTCCAAGGTCTACGAGTACCTGGCCACAGGCCTTCCGGTGCTGACCACGAACCTGCCACGGCCGGCCGCGCTGGTCCGCAGCAGCGGCGCAGGGGCCGTCGTTGCCGACGCGGATGCAGCCAGCACGACGCTGCGCTCGTGGCTCGAACAGCCAGCCGAGCTTGACCGACTACGAGCGGCCGCTGGAGACTGGCGCACTTCTTGGCTCGGTCGCCCACCGCCCACCGAGGCATTCGTTGGCGCAGTGTCGACACTCGTCGCACGCGCGGAGTCAAGTACGCCCGAGCAGCGAGGAACGTACGAGTGAACGAACGCAAACCACGCCTCGTCGTCGTGGTACAGAGCAAGATTACTGGGGACTCGAGGGTGCAGAAGTCCGCCCTGTCGGCTGCTCGTGCCGGGTGGGAGGTCGCACTGGTCGGCTTCGATGGCGTCGGTGGCGAGCCGCGTACCTGGCTGGGACCCGTGCGGGTCATCCGGCGCGGCATCGGGCGAGAGCACCGGGACGCGCTACTGGCTCGGACAGTTCGGGTCCGCCCCCCCCGGTACCCCGGCGCATACCGACACTCCTCTGAGCGACGGCGGGCCAGCCGCCGGCTCAGCCGGCGGATCCGTCGCGAACGCGAAGCCCTATCCGGCGACCGCTCACCGATCGGGGTGCTCCGCCGGGTCCTCCTCGAGGTTCGGCTGCTAGGCGCTCGGTTGCTGCACAAGGTCCGTGCCCTGGGAGCGGGCAGCCACCGCAGCATCGTCCCACCAAAGGATCCTGCCGATGTCGCGTGGCGGGAGGACCTGCCTGCATTCCTCGACTGGCGGGACGCGTTCGCGCCAGCGCTGGTCGAACTCCAGCCCGACGTCATCCACTCCAACGACCCTGCGATGATCGGCGTCGCGTACGAGGCCGTGAGCATGTTGCGCGCGCAGGGTCGTCGGGTTGGCTGGATCCACGACATGCACGAGCATGTCTCCGCGGTGGACTGGGGCAGCCCGCTGCTCACTGCTGCGTACGTGGACCATGAGCGTGAATTCATCTCATCCCCGGACGCCCTGGTGACTGTCAGCCCTGAGATCTCCGAGATGCTCACGGAGGAGTACGGCTTGAACACCCCACCCCTCGTGGTCCGGAATGCTCCCATAGCCGGGGTGGACGCCAGCAGTGCACCCAGTCTGCGCGAGACGATCGAGCTTGAGGACGGCGTCCCCCTGATCGTCTCCAGCGGCTCAGTCGACCCTCGTCGCGGCATCCAGACGGTTATCGAAGCGCTGCCGACGTTGCCTGGCGTCCACATCGCTATCGTCACACGGGAGTCCCCACGCGTGCATGGGCCGCTGCGCGACCTATTCCGGCTGGCCCGTCGGCTCAACGTCCGAGACCGTCTGCACGTGGCCCCGTACGTCGACATGTTTCAGATCCCCGGGTACCTTGCCTCAGCCGACATCGGAGTCTTCGCCGGGATCCACTACCCCAACTACGAGGCATCGCTGCCCACCAAGCTCACCGAGTACCTGCACGCCGGACTCCCTCTGCTGGTCAGCGACCTGGCGACGCCGGCCGCCTTCGTTAACAAGCACGGTGTCGGAGAGTCCTTCGTGGCCGAAGACCCTGACGACCTGGCCCGAGCAGTCAGGACCCTGCTCGGCAGCCTCGAGCGGTACCAGCAGGCAATCACGGCACCACTGCTCGAGGAACTGTCCTGGCAGCATCAGGCCCGCCCACTGGTCGAGTTGTACACGACAGTGTCCGGGATCAGTCCTCCGGCACCGGTGCCGACCCCACCGTGGGAGGTCGTCGAACAGGATGAGGGCCCCGTCGACCCATGGCCTGCGCTGAAACCGGTACACGAGCACCGCGCCCCCACCTCAGAGCCGGTGCAGGAGCCGCAACCCAGCCTGGAGGCCCTCGACGAGTTGCGCTGAGCGGTTCCGTCTGCCGGCCCGCCAGGCGAGCGGAACGGACTCGGCATCGAGAGCAACGACCACCTGGGCATCAACGAGCAGACCGCGTACTCGCGCATCCCGCCACGCTGCTCGCGCGAATCGTGCGCTGACAGTTCGGCGTAAGAGCACGTCACGGACGTGGCCGGGTGCCTCGCGCCGACCGATCCGGCGCCGCGTCGGGACGGGCTCAGTGGACAGCTCAAGCCAGCAAACCATCCCCATCGGCTGCGCATCTCTCGTAGTGAATCGGCCGAAACATACGACCACGAACGCCGCAGCGGCGTTGCCGGCGAGTCTGTACGCCTCCTGGGCTGCTACCGCTCCCTCGACTGTCGCCGCGAGCATCACGGCCACGCTCCCGCGCGTCATGACGGACTTCTCGCGGCTAACGCCTCCCTCAAGGCACGGATCCGCGGCACGAGCTGGCGGTCACGCCGGTAGCGCATACCGAAGTCGCGAGCACGCGCGAGCTGTTTCGGTGTCGCCGACCGGGCAAATCGCCAGCCAACCCCCAGCGCCGAGGCGACGCTCGCGGCGTCGACTTCGTCCACCGGAGCCCAGAGCGGGTGCCCCGTCAGAACATCGGCGACTGCGTTCTGAGGGGCGTGCACGGACACGATCGGCCGACCGATCGCCAGGTACTCGAATACCTTACCGCTGGTCACATACGCCCCGGCGCCCAGCGCCAGCACCAGCACATCGACACCGTCATAGAACCTCGCGACGTCACGCTTGGGCACGGCACCGACGAACTCAACATCGGAGTCGGCGCCCCGAGCGATGACAGCGCGGAGGTCGGTGTCCCCGCCCGCGAAGTAGCCGAGATAGCCGGCCAAGCGCAGGCGCGCGTCCGAGGGCAGGTCACCGCGTTCCTTCGCTAGCGCCCATCCCTGGACCAGCACCTCCAGTGGCACTTTGCGTGTGATCGTGCCGAGGTAACCGAACGTCGGTGGAGCGCCAGACCTCGCCTCAGCGGCGTGCCCTGTCCCCCCCGCGACCAACCCGGGATCCCATCCATTGGCGACCACATGCATCCGCCCCGAGTGCTCGGGATACCTCGTCGCGTACCACTTGCGGATCGGTTCGTTGACGAACCAGACCTCGATGGCTCCCGCCACGGAGCGCCGCTCGACCCGGCCAATCCGGCTTCGTCGGCCGGCGACCGTACGGCCACTAAACACGTCGAGACTCCACGCATCGCGGAAGTCCAGCGCGTAGGGCACCCCACGTTCATGCAGCGCCGTGGCCGCGGCGAAGGTGACGTACGGATTGGCCGTAGCGACGACGAGGTCCACCGGGTCCCGTTCGTGGATCCGGTGCGCCGCCGCCACGAGGGGCCGTCGCCACGGCCCGTAGCCACGCTCAGGGAACGGCAACTGGTCCAGCAGCGACCGACACCTGCTCCACAACTGCGGCAGGTGCACACGCAGCCGTGAGTAGGACCGTATATCGGGCTCCTGCGCCGGCCAGACGAATGGGATCCGGACAACCTCGACCCGCGGGTCGATCTCCGCCTCCAGGGACTCGTCGGCACCGGTGTACAGCTCGAAGGTCTCCCGGTTCGCGGTCAGTACCGTAACCCGCCAGCCGGCACGGGCAAACTCGTTTGCTGTCGCCAGGGCCCGGTATACACCGCCGCCACGGCACGGAGGAAAGCCCCACGCGACGTAGAGCAGATGGCGCTGCATGAGGGTGAACGACCTCCGTGGACGGCTCATACGCTGCTGAGCGAGGACGCGGCTACAGTATCGTGTCCGGGCAGGCAGCAGACGAGACCACACGGGTCCGGCGGAAGGTGAGGTCGAGGTGACAGACGCACGCGCTCAGTCCGCCCTTCGGCGGCTCTGGCGGCGACTCCCTGCACCCGTCCGCAGGCGCGCGCGGACTCTTGCAGGCCGTCCGCCCACGCCAACGGCGCGTCCGGCTCCGGCGCCCGCACCCAAGCCGCTACCCGAACCGGTGACGCTCCCGGACGATCTCCCCGACCGGCCGCAACCACGCCCCGAGGCGTCCGTGCGTCTGTTCGTCGGACCAGCCAACCATGCCGGCCAGGGCTACCGCTGGGCGCGCGCAGTCGAGCGGGACCGGCCGCAGGTGTCGGCGGTCGCGTTCGCGCCGACCCGCCCGGGCGGGTTCTCCTTCGCAATCGATTACACCGTCCCGCTGCCGGTCTACTGGGACAACGAGCTCTGGGCTCGTGACCAACTCGCCTACCTTGAGTCCTTCACACACGTGCTGGTGGAGGCACAGCAGCCGCTGCTAGGCCTACACCTGGACGAGGACTTCACCCGCGAGGTGGCCCACCTCGCCGACCACGGGGTACGCGCGGCCGCCATGTGCCACGGTAGCGACATCCGGCTTCCCAGCAGGCACGTGCAGGACAACCCATGGTCCCCGTTCCTGGTGCCGGGCTACCGTAAGACCGTCGAGCTCGAAGCCCTTGCTACCCTCAACGCCCAGCGGCTGACGGACCTCGGGATCCCTGTGTTCGTCTCCACGCCTGACCTGCTGGACGATGTCCCGGCGGCGCGCTGGTGCCCGGTGGTGGTCGACACCGAACGCTGGCACACCGAACGCAACGTCCGGCGGCCGGTCCCCGTGGTCGCGCACGCACCGAGCCGGCCGGAGGTGAAGGGCTCCGACCTGGTCGAACCGACGTTGCACGCGCTACATGAGGCCGGTGTGATCGAGTACCGGCGTATCTCCCGCGTACCGGCCCGGCAAATGCCGGAGATCTACCGGGACTCCGACATCGTGCTGGACCAGTTCAGGATCGGCAGCTACGGGGTGGCCGCCTGCGAGGCGATGGCGGCTGGCTGCGTGGTGCTAGGGAACGTGCGTGAGCCAGTCCGCGAACGGGTCCGCGCCGCGACGGGGACCGACCTGCCGCTCGTCCAGGCAGACCCGGACACCCTCGAGGAGGTCCTGCGCGGCGTCGTCGCCGCGCCGGAGCGGGTCGCGCGGTTGGGCGAGGCGGGCGTAGCCTTCGCAAACCAGGTGCACGACGGCACCGTCTCGGCCAATGTGCTCCGGACGTTCCTGGACGGGCCCCGATGAGCCGCGTCGGCGGGTGGGCAACCCGGCTCGTCCGGGCAGCAGCTGATGCGAGACGGTACCTGCCAGAGCCCGTGCGACGGGCAGTGACCCGGGTCAAGGACCGGCTCCCCCGGGTGCTCGTGGAGCGTGCGATGGGCCGCGAGGTGCACGTCGGCACGCTGCAGGTGCACACGCTCCCCACGGTGCGCGACGCTCCCGTCCGGCTTTTCGTCGGGCCGGCGAACTTCGCCGGTCAGGGCTACCTGTGGGCGCGCGCGGTCGAGAGTGAGCTCGGCACGGTCGCAGCGGTCTCCTTCGCCCCGGAACGGCCCGGCACGTTCGACTTCCCTGTCGACCTGGCCGTCCCGGAGCTGACCTACCTCGACGACTTCGAGTGGCACGCGCGTGCCCTCGACTACGTCCGCTCACATTTCACCCACGTGCTGTTCGAAGCCGCCCGGCCCCTGTTCGGCCGCACGCACAATCTCAACTTCCTGACCGAGTCGAAGCTCCTCACTCGGGCCGGGCTCCGCGTCGCGGTGATCGCGCACGGCACCGACGTGCGGCTGCCCAGCCGGCACGCCAACGACCCCGACTCCCCCTTCCGCAATGGCATCATCCCGGAAACGCCGCTTCTCGAGGACCGCGCGGCACGCAACGTGGCACGGATCGCAGCGTTCTCGGGCCCGGTGTTCGTCTCCACCCCGGACCTCCTCCTGGACCTGCCGGACGCCACTTGGTGCCCGGTCGTGGTTGACGTCGAACGCTGGCGCACTACCCGCCCACCGATGCTGAGCGAGGTACCAGTGGTCGTGCACGCGCCGAGCAAGTCGGCCGTCAAGGGCAGCAACCTGGTGGAGGAAGCCCTGCGCGGCCTGGTCGCCGAGGGAGCCGTGGAGTACCGCAGGATCGAAGGTATGTCCGCGGCCGAGATGACCCAGATCTACACGGAGGCCGACATCGTGCTGGACCAGTTCCGGCTGGGCAGCTACGGCGTGGCCGCGTGCGAGGCGATGGCAGCGGGACGGGTTGTGGTCGGGCACGTCGACGACCAAGTCCGCGACCACGTGCGCGCAGCCGGGCACGGCGAGATCCCGATCGTGCAGGCGCGGGGCCGCCAGATCGAGGAGGTGGTACGCGCGATCATCGCCGACCCGGACGCCGCCCGCGCGAAGGCAGCCGACGGTGAACGCTTCGTCCGGGCAGTCCACGACGGCGCCGTCTCGGCCGCTACACTCCGAAGTTTTCTCCAGGAAGGGCCGCAGTGACCGACTCCGCACCCCCGCACGTCGTCTATATGCCGGGCAACGACGTCCTGGTGGACTCCCGTGTGCTCAAGTACATCGCGAGCGCCGACGCGCTCGGACTGCGGGTGACCGGCATCGGCGTGGTCCGCAAGGGCGTGCACCGCACCTACACGATGGGCGAGGCACGCATCATCGTCGAGCCGGTGCCCTACAACCTGGGCGAGGAGGCCGGGCCTGTACCGGCCCGGGTCCGCCCACTCGACCTGGTCATCCCCGACGAGCGCGCCTGGGAACGGCTGCAGGCGGCTCGCAAGGCCACCGCCCGTCGCCGTCGGGGCGCTCGGCGCGCCCTGTCCGAGCGCAAGCACGGTGCTCTGAGCCTGCCGGTCGCTCTGCTCCGCCAGGTACAGGTGCTGCTCGAACGGATCTACAACCGCGCCGTGGCCCTGCGTGTGCCACCGCCGCCGCCCGTCCCAGCAGGACCGGCCCAGGACGTAGAGTCCGCCCGAGATCGCGAGATCGCGCACTACCGCGAGTACCCCTCGCTGAGCCGCTGGCGTGAGGTACTGCCGCACGCACGGGCGGACGAGGTCGCGCTCGGGCGGCTGCTCGACGAGCTGCGACCGGACGTCATCCACGTGCACGACGTCTTCATGCTCGGCGTTGCGGCCAACGCCATCGATCGGGCTGCCGCGCAGGGGCGCACCGTGCGCCTCGTCTACGACGCCCACGAGTACATCGCCGGGGTCGCCGTCGTGCCAGCACGTACGATCGGCGCGTACTGCGACCTCGAGCGCGAGTTCGTCGGCCGCGCCGACCGCATCATCACCGTCTCACCGCCACTCGCACAGTGGCTGGCTCGCGACTACTCGCTGGAGCGGACTCCTGAGGTCGTGCTGAACGCCCCGCTGGTGGGTCACCCGCCGGAGGACTTCGACGACCTGCGCAAGGTGGTCGGGCTCGCTCCCGACGTGCCGTTGCTCGTGTACGGCGGCGGGGTGAACCGCGCGCGCGGCGTGCAAACCGCCGTGGCAGCGCTCGCGCACCTGCCGGGTGTGCACCTGGCCCTTGTGACCAACCGACCCAACGGCCCAGTCACCAAGGAGTTACTCACCCAGGCCCGGTCGCTCGGAGTGCTGGACCGGTTCCACGTCGCGCCGTTCGTGCCGGCAGAGCTGGTTACGCACTATTTCCGCAGCGCCACCATCGGGCTGAGCACTCTGCTGCACGCCCCGAATCACGACGTGGCGCTAACCAACAAGTTCTGTGAGTATCTGCTCGCTGGGCTGCCGATCATCACCAGCGACACTCCCGCGCAGGCTGAGATCGTCCGCGAGCGCAGCCTCGGGGATGTCTACGCCGCCGGGGACGTCGCCGACCTGGTGCGGGCGGTCACCGACCTGCTGCCCCGCGTGGGCGAGGTACGGGATCGAATCCTCGGCGACGCGGCGCTGCTGCACGAGTTCTCCTGGGCGGCGCAAGCCGAGACGATCCGGTCCGTCTACGACGAGCTACTCGGCGGGCTGCCCGAGCGAGCCTGGGCCGAGGGCGTGACCAATCTCGACTCCCTCCAGGTGACGGAGGTGGAGCGGCCATGACCGACGAGCACGTAGTGATGGTGGTGGCCAGCGGGATCGCGAACGATGCGCGGGTGCGCAAGTCCGCCCTGGCCGTGGCCAACCTCGGATACCGGGTGACGCTCCTGTATGGTGAAATCGACGCCTCTGGACCGGTGGAGGGCACGCTTGGGCCGGTCCGCACGGTCGGCCTGCCGGTGGCTTACGCACTGCGCGACGCACGCGTGCAACGCCGAACGGCGCAACGGGAGTGGCGGCCCTGGCCCGCCTACCGCGACGCGGAGCACGAAGAGCGCAGTCGCCGGTCCCTTGATGCCCACCGTGCCGAGCACGGCGATGGGCCGGTGACGCTTGCGCGCCGGGTGCTGCACAAGGTGCGCCGTACCTCACGCGGCTGGCAAGATGCTGTCGCGCGGACCGCCTGGGGCAAGGTGGACGGGCTGCGGGCCAGGGTTGCCGGCCGACGGTGGCGGGCCGAGTTGCCCAACATCGTCGACCTCGAACGTGCTTTCGTGCGGCGGATGGCCGCCGAACAGCCGGACATCCTGCACGTGCACGACGTGCATCTACTCAGCGCCGGCGTCGCGGTCAAGACGCGCGCGGCCCGCGCCGGCCGAACGGTGCCGCTGGTCTATGACGCCCACGAGTACATCCCGGGCACGCGGGCGCGCACGGTGATCGAGGAGCGGGCGCTACAAGGGATGGAGGCTGTCTGCATCCCGCACGCGGACGCCGTGATCACAGTGAGCGCACCCATCGCGGACGCTCTTCAGGAGCACTACGGGCTCGCCGCCACACCGGCCGTCGTTCTGAACAGCCCTTCCATGACGGCTCCCTCCCGCAGCGACAAGGATGTCCGCGGCGCGGCCGGGGTCGCCGACGGCGTGCCGCTGGTCGTGTACTCCGGGGTGCTCAACGAAAAGCGTGGGCTGCCAACCGTGGTACAGGCGCTCGCGCGGCTGCCCGAGGTGCACCTCGCCGTGGTGTGCGTGCCCGAGGCCACGCACTGGCGCGCGGCGCTGCTCGCCAAGGCCGCCCGCAAGGCGGGCGTCGAGGACAGGTTGCACCTCGTCGACCCGGTACCGCCGGACGAGATCCTCGCGTACCTGCGCACCGCCGACGTCGGTGTACATCCACTGATCGCAGGCCTGCCGAACCACGAGATGGCACTACCGAACAAGCTATTCGACTATCTGTTCGCGGGACTGCCGATCGTAGTCAGCGACTTGACAGTGATGGGCGCTTTCGTCCGCGAGAACGAGGTGGGCACAGCCTTCACTCCCGGCGACGCGAAGGACTGCGCCAGGGCCCTCCAGGAGGCACTCGACGGTGCCGAGCGATACGGTGGTTCGGCCCGGTCGGACCAGTTCACCGAGCGGTTCTCGTGGGAGACGCAGGTGCGGCACCTGGCCGCTACATACAGCAACCTCTAGCGGACCTGAAAAGGCGAGGAGATGACTGACTTGCCCCTCCCGCGACGGGTGCGTCGCGGCGTCGCGGCCCTACTCGCGGCGGCACTGCTGGTGATCGTGACTACGGTGAGCACCGCGCCGCCGGCGGCGGCCGAGGCAACGGTCACCCTGGACGGGCGCGGCTACGGGCACGGCATTGGGATGTCCCAGTGGGGTGCCCAGGGCCGCGCTGCCGCGGGCCACACGTACACCCAGATCCTCTCCGCCTACTACCCCGGGACGACCCAGGGCGTGCTTCCGGACTCCGGGGAAATCCGGGTGTGGATCCAGCGGGACCAGGACAACCTGGCAACGATCGTCGCCGAGCCGGGCACATCGGTCAGGCTCGACTCCGCCTCGTACGCTCTGCCCAGCACCTTGGGCGGCGCGACAGTGGACCGTTGGCGGGTTGGGCGCTCGGGCAGCACCCTGGTGGTGCAGGGCCGGGCAGCCGGGACCTGGCGGGACCACGGGCTGCCCGCGCTCACCGCGGCGCTGAGCGGCCGGACGAGCACCGATCTCGTCACTTCTGACGGCACCGTCCGGCTGGAAGCAAACGGCTACCAGGAGTACCAGGGCGCGATCCGTGCGGTCCTGGTCGGCTCCGCTCTGCGCACGGTCGTGGTGACCACCTATGCCGGCTACCTGCCTTCGGTGGTCACCGCGGAGATGCCGGCCGGGTGGAGCGTCCAGGCGCTGCGCGCCCAGGCCGTCGCGGCCCGCACCTACGCGCGATTCGACCAGGCGAGCGGCTCGTCCTGGTACGACACCTGCGACACCACCTCGTGCCAGGTCTTCCGCGGTATCGCCGAGTACTCCGAGGACGGCACGTTGCTGCGCTCGTTCACCCATCCGCGTACGCGGGCCGCCGTCACGGACACCAGCGGTGTTGTGGTGCTCGCCTCGGGCGCGCCGGCCTTCACTCAGTTCAGCGCCTCGAACGGCGGCTACTCCGTGCAAGGCAGCCGGCCGTACCTGCGTGCGGCGGCCGACCCCTACGATGGTCTCGGCGCGTGGCAGACCGTGCTCACTGGCAGTCAGATCACCGCCGCCTACCCGGCGATCGGCACGTTCCGGTCGATCCAGGTCACACGAGACGGACTCGGCCCCTACGGTGGCCGCGCTACGTCGGTGACGCTCACCGGGACGAGCGACAGCGTCACCGTCTCCGGCGCTCAGCTGCGCGCCAAGTTCTCCCTGCGCTCGACCCTGTTCGCGGCTACTCTCGACGGGGTGGCACTCGAGTCGCCGCAACGGGATTGGGACAGCAACGGCATGCCAGACCTGCTCGCGCGCGGCCCCGACGGCACCCTCTACTCCTACCTGGCCCGCGGACCGACCGCCTGGCACACCCGCACCACGATCGGGCACGGCTGGCAGACTATGGGCGCGATGACCCAGGTGCACGACTTCTCCGGCACCGGGCATCCAGAAGTGATCGCCATCCAGCCCTCCACCGCACAGCTACTGGTATACGCGGGAGATGGGCGCGGAGGCTGGGGCACGCCGCGGGTGATGGGACGTGGCTGGCGCAACTTCGACCAGTTCATCGGCGTGCAGGACTGGGACGGCGCGGGCAGCGTCGGCCTGATCGTGCGCCAGACGAGCACCGGCGACTTGCTCTACTACGGCGGCAACGGGCGCGGCGGCCTCTCGCCCGGCGTCCGCATCGGGCACGGCTGGCGCGGGATGGACCAGATTCTCGCCGCAGGCGACTGGGACGGGGACGGCAACCCGGACCTGTTCGCCCGGCAAGCGAGTACCGGCGCGCTGTACCTCTACCGCGGAGACGGCAACGGCGGCTTCCGCGACGGCGCACGGATCGGCAACGGCTGGCAGATCATGAATTCGATGCTCGGGGCCTCGGACTGGAACCACGACGGCACGGTCGACCTTCTCGCCCGCGAGGTAAGCGGCGGACGTCTCTGGCTCTACCCGTCGAACGGGGCCGGGACCTTCCTGCCCCGCGTGCAGGTCGGCAACGGGTGGACCGGTTTTGACCTGGTCCGCTGAGGGGGCGCGGGACGGCGGATCGCGCCGGCCGCACGTCTGCCTGATCGCGATGCATTTCCCGCCGTCCCGCGCGAGCGGGGTGTTCCGGCCCCTAGCAATGGCGAACCACCTCGTGGCCGCCGGCTGGGACGTCACCGTGATCACGGCGACCCGAGCGTTCTTCGAGGACGTGACCGGCTCTACCGACGACGCGCTGCTCGACCAGGTAGACACTCGTATCCGGGTCCGCCGCGTCCCGGTCCCTGCGGACCACCTGGTTACCGACGTCCGGCGGATGAGCTGGCAACGCGCGCACCTACCCAAGCCGGTAGGGGCCTGGCAGAGAGCCCGGCGCCGGTTCGCTTTCCCGGACCGCTACGAGCGCTGGATACCTGGGGTCGTGGCGTGCGCCGCGGAGTTCAATCGGACCCACCCGATCGACGTCGTGGTCGCGACCGGGAACCCGTGGAGCGCGTTCGAGGCAGGACGGCGGATCGCGACCTCCGGTGCCCGGCTTGTCCTGGACTACCGCGATTCCTGGACGCTGGACCAATTCCGCGAGCGGGATGCCTTCAGTCCGGGGGACCGCGCATGGGCGGCTGAGCGCCGGCTGGTCGACGCCGCCGACCTACTTGTCTTCGTGAACGAACCTATGCGTGCTTGGCACGCTCGGCGCTACCCCGATGCGAGCCGGCGGATGACAGTGGTAGAAAACGGCTACGACCCCGCGCTGCTCGGCGACATACCCTTCCGGACCCCCGAGCCCGGCCCGCTGCGGCTGGGCAGCATCGGCACCGTCACCGAGCACTGGCCGCACGAGACCTGGCTCGGCTGGGACGAGGCGCGCACCGCCCCCGAGCTGGCTGGTGCTCAGCTCCGGCTCTACGGCCACCTCGGTTTCTCCCCCGCTGCTGGGGCTACAATCGCCGCGATGCTCCCCGGTGCGGACCGCGGTGTGGTGTGGGCAGGACCGGTGCAGAAGTCCGGGGTCGGCGCGCTGTACCGGTCCTTCGACGTCCTAGTCATGATGATCCCGAGTTCGCGCTACGTCACCGCTGGCAAGACCTACGAATACATGGCCACCGGCAAGCCGATCGTCGCGATCCACGGACCCGAGTCTGCCGCGGCACTCCCGATGGCCGGGTACCCGCTGCTCTACGGGGGCACCGACCTGGACCCTCGCGCGGTGGCCGAGTCCTTCCGCGCGGCCGCCCGACGCGCGCGCACAGTCACGGCCCAGGACCACGCCAGGGCCCAGGACCACGCGCGGTCCTACCGGCGGGACCGGCTGCTAGCCCCGTTCGAGGCCAGGCTGCGGGAGTTACTCCGATGAGCACCACGCCGGAACTCGTGGTGGTGACCCCGTGGTACCCGACCCCCGAGGAGCCGCACCACGGCGTGTTCGTGCGGGACGCTGTGCGCGCGCTCGGGTTCGAGCCGGCCCAAGTCCGGGTGGTGCACCTGCGTCGCTGCGGACTAGGTACAACGGAATCGATGCACACTGCGCCGACGCCTGAGGGCGAGCTGGTCCGAATCGACGTGCCGGTCGCCGCCGGGACGAGCCGAGCCAAGGTGAGCGACCTACAGCGGAGCGCACTGCTCGAGCACCGTGTGCTGGCCGGTGCCCGTGTGGCGCACGCTCACGTCGGTCTGCCCACCGGGTGGGCGGTCGCTCACGCCGCAGAGCCGGGCACTAGGGTGGTGGTCACCGAACACGCGACGTACCTGCGCGAGGAGTTGCTGAGTCGTTCCGGCCGGGAACGCTACGGGCAGATGCTGCGCCGAACCGACGTGCTGGCCGCCGTCACCGAGGGCGAGGCGGGCGCCGTCCGGGCGCTCTACGCGGACCTGGCGCACCGGGTGATCGCCGTCGGGAACCCGGTCCGGGAGCCGGGTGCCGTCCACCCGTCGCCCGGCGCGCTGCGAGGGCCGCCGGACCGGTGGCTCTACATCGGCAACCTTGTGCCCCGCAAGCGGGTGGGCTTGCTGCTGGACTCCTTCGCGCAGTACCGCGGCGCACATCCGCAGGCTGCCCTAACCGTGGTCGGCACAGGACCGCAGGAGGAGGCGCTGCGCCGGCGGGCCGAGGCGCTCGGGCTCACCGGGTCGGTGCGCTTCGCAGGGCCGCGCGATCCCGACGACCTTCCCGGCTTTCTCGCCGCCGCGGACGTGCTCGTCCACGTGTCTGCTTACGAGACCTTCGGGCTCACCCCGGTCGAGGCCGTGCTGGCCGGGCTACCCGTGGTCGTCACCCGGTGCGGCGGGCCAGAAGAGGTCCTGCACGAAGCTGCTGCGGCCCGGCTGGCAACCTTCGTCCCGACCGACCCGACAGCCGCGCAGGTAGCTGGTGCGGTCGCTGGTCTCAGTGATTCACCGCCGGACAGCCGCGCAGGAGCGGTGCTCGACGACCTCCGGGCCACCGTGGGTCGCCGTGGTTGGGGTGCGCGGATGCGTGCCGTGCTGGCGGCTCAGCAGCCGGACGGTCCGCTCGGTCCACGCGGTGTCGTCGTACTTGCCATGTCACCCGAGGGCAACCGCCGCGTCACACTGATGGCGCCGACCGTGCTGCGGGCCGGTGTGCGAATGCTGGTGCTGACGAACAGTTCAAGGATCGCGAGCCAGCTGGACCCGCGCGTGCAGGTGATAGATGTCGAGGCAGCCACCAGGTGGTCTCCCGTGCACGTGCTCGAGACCGTGTTCACCGGCGCACCACAGATGGTGCTCGCCGGGTTCGAGCGCCTGATCGGGCTCGGCTGCTCGCTGCCCAGGTTGCCGGGCCGGGTGGCCCGAGCCGGGCAGCGTCGGGTCGGCGGGCTGCGGGACCGGATGCGTCGAGCAGCCGAGCTCCTGCACGAGAAGGTCATGCACCCGGCGTTGCACGCCGTCCTCGACCCGCTCCCGAACGCGGTGCACGTCGAGCGTCGCCGGCTCGCCGAGCTTGACTCGTTCACCCCGGACCACGTGCTCTGGGCCGACAGCGAGTCGCTGGCCACGGCATGGCGGATAGCTCGGGCACGTCCGGGCTGGCCGGTAGCCCGTCTCCCTGGGACACTGGACCTGCGCGACCTGCTCCGTGCTGGCTGAACGGTTCAGCTCACGACAGCGGAGGCGGGCACGGAGCCGACCTGGCGCCCCGGGAGGAAGCCTCCCCGGCCGTTGCCCGGGTACAGGTAGACCTCCCCTGTGTTCATCACCGCGATGACATCGGCATTCTGGTCCTCGGTCACGTCGTTGATCCCGACAATCGAGTGAAACGCGTGCCAGCGTTCCCCTGCGAGGACAGGCGGGTGGACAAGCCCAGCGCCGGTGCCGGCGTAGTAATAGAGGTCGGATCCGGGCGAGCGCCGGGCAAGGAGCCCGGGAGCGCCCGGACCGCCCCACTGCCCCACGTTCGCGAGCAGATCAATACCGCCGCTGGTGTAACCGAGCGGGACCCTGGGGAGGAACCCACCCGACCCGTCGCCGGTGTAGAGCCAGAGTTGTCCATCCTCCCCGTCGTAGCCGACGATTCCAGGGCGGCCGTCGCCGCGCCAGTCACCCGCCCCGACTATGACGTCGAAACTCGTCCAGCCCACACCGATACGGATACCAACCGGGTCGAACCGCCCCCCGTCCAGGCCACGGTGCAGTCGCAAGTCGCCATCCGCCGTGCGGACCACGAGGTCCTGCCGGCCGTCGCCGTCCCAGTCACCCACCGGAGTGACATCCAGATCGTCGCGGGACAGGTCGATGCCGGTGTCAGTGAACTCACCGTACCTGTCCGAGTTGGCACTGTAGACGGACCGGTATAGAACTCCTGAGGTGGCCAGCCGCAGAAACAGCCGACCAGACGGTACGGTGCCGACGTCCATGATCATGGTGGTGCCGGACCAGCCGGTAGCGAGCAGTTCAGGAGGCCGCACCGCTCCGGTACCAGTGCCCGGGTAAGCGAGCAACTCGCCGCGCGGAGAGATGGCCAGCAGGTCGACGGCACCATCTCCGGTCAGGTCGGACACGCCGGTCGTGGCTTCCATGCTGGACCAGCTCGAGCTGACCACGGTCGTCCCAGTGATGGTACCGACCCCGTTCGAGGAGTACGCGTACAGGTGGCCGTTCGAACCGTGCCTCCCGAGGATCGTGGGATGGCCGCCCACAAAGTCACCGGCCATCGAGATGGTCTCCATGCCGTTCCAGCCTCGGCCAACCTGGACGCCGCGGGCGAAACTCCCCTGGCCGTTCGAGGCGTACAGCCACAGCGTCCCGTCCATGCGGCGCCCAAGCATGTCGAGGTCGCCGTCTCCGTTCCAGTCGTCCCCACCAATGAGCAAATTAAAGTCGGACCAGCCCCACCCAACTCGGATGCCCGCGCTCAGCGTGCCGTCGGCACGGCCGCGGTACATCAGCAGGTCCCCCTCCGGTGTGCGGAGCATGATGTCGACGTAGCCGTCAGCATCCCAGTCGCCGGCGATGGTGGTGCGATCAGGGTCCCAGCCGTGCCCGATCCGGTCAGTCTGCCAACCCGGCGTCGGCGCGGTGGACAGCAACGAGACCTGGTCACCCTCGCGCACCACCAGGTCGGCAGCACCGTCACCGTCCAGATCCCGGTTCAGCTCACGCCCGGCGAACGAACCTTGGAAGCCGGCGATCCGGTCCTTCAACTCGTCAAGACGTGTGTACATGTACCGGCCCGGGCAGGTGGTGGCCTTCGCGTCCCGATGGCCGATTACTCGATCCCAGGTCGTCCCGTTAAACGACGTGGTGCCATGCGGAGTGGTGCCGTGGATGGTCATCTTCCAGGCGGCGACCCGGGCCACCATCTCAAACGCCACAGTCGGCACCTCGACTTGGTCGTAATTCCCGATCAGCGAGATGCCTGCCATGTTGGCGTTCAGCCCAGTGGCATGCGCACCGATGATCGCCTGGTCGATCCCTCCGTACCGGCCTTCCCAAGCCCGGCCGAACCGGTCGACGAGCACGTTGTAGCCGATGTCGCCCCAATCCCGTCCCCACTCCTGGGCGTGGTACGCGTAGATGCCGCGGATGATCGAGGGGACTTCGTCGGCCGAGTAGCCGTTCAGGCCTGCAGTGTGGTGGATATCGATACCCATCACCCGGCCGGTCTCAGGCACCCAGGTACGGAAGGACTCGTCAGCGCCCCACTGCGCACGCGAGTAGATCGTCGGACGTGCGTTGGTGGGTGCCGTCATGGTCGAGGCAGTCACCGGTGCGGTGTCTGCACTCGAGGTGCCCGGGTCGATGACTGAGAGCTGGGCCCCTTGCGGGGTGGGGGCAGCAGTTGTGAGGCGGACCTCGATTTCCTGGGCGTCGGCCACCGCGAGTGGTTCGGTACCCTGGCGGCTCGTGAGGGCCTCCTCCGCGAGTTCGTTGTCGATCTCGAGCTCTTCCCACTCGCTCCAGGAGCCGTCGGTAAGGGTGCGGAAGTCAACAGTGAGGTCCTCAGGCGTACTCACGTCCCACGAAACGCCGACCACGGCCAGTTCGGGAACAGGTGCCGATGCGACCACGCCTTGGTGATGCTCGGACTGTGGTGTCTCGCTCGGCTCACCGATCTCCGCACCGCCATGCGAAGGACCCGGTGCGGTCTGCGATTGCATCATGGACCTGGTGCCTTCATTGCCGAAGTCGACCAGTGTCACGCCTGGCTCCACCTCGTGGGCGTCATCGGACACGGGAGCGGTAACATCTTGGGCTGTCGGAGTATCGGCGCCAGAGTTCTCGTCAGTCTCCGCTGCTTCGGCTGTCGGCTGCGCATAGGCGATATCGGCCACTGCGCCCTGCACGATGAAAGCAACGGATGACAACAGGACGATCGGAGCGATCCGTCGACTCTTCGGTGAATGCATGGCTCGACCTCACAACTTGAGCGCTGGAACATTTGCGGCGACGGATGGCGTCGCATCGCCTGACTCCCCGACGCGCAAACCCTAGCCCACACTCCAATTGACGTTGCTGACGTGAGGATGGGTGCACAGCGTGTCGCAGTGGCCGACCTGGTCCGCTACAGCTAGCGCCCAATCAGCGATGCCCCCATCACCCGCACCGGCGCCTCCCGCGCCAGCACCTGCGCCAGGTCCCGGGTGAGCAACGTCCGGAGCCGACCGTGCTTGCGCCTGGCCACGGCCAGCGCCAGCATCCGGTCGGTTGCCGAGTCTGCGTCCAGGATGGCATCGAGCAGGTCCCTGTCGGCGAGTGAGAGCACCGACTCAGCTCCCGGTGCGGCCCGCAGCAACCGAGTCGCGGCCTTCGCGAGCGAGGCCCGCTCCTTCGCGGTCCAGAAGTCGGGATCCTGCCGGTTCCACACTGCTCCGAAGAGGTGGATGCGCAGGTATTTCACCACCGCGGAGCGCCGCTGCTCCAGGGTCAGCCGCTCGAACCAGCTCGCCTTGACGATCGTGCGCAGGAACCGCAGCTCGACGGCGATCGGTCGCGGCGCGTACGTCACCCGGTCCTGGGCGTCCTCGCCGATCACGTAGGCCGGTCCCGAACGGTCGTAGGCGATCGTGCCTTGGAACCACAGCCGGGTCACGAACCCCACGTCTCCCCCGACCGGGGCTCCCTCCTCGAGCCGCAACCCGAGGCGTTCGATCGCTTCCTTCGAGACGATCCCCAGTGGGGCGCTGCGGTAGCAGAGCCGGTCGGCCACGCCGTCGAGGTTCTTGCGCCGCAACGGTCTGGTGGGCGGTGTCGGCACGATCACCCGGTCGTCGCCGCGCTCCAGCCGGGTGATCACGGCATCGGCACCGGTGCATTTGGCGAGCCAGTACCAGGAGGAGACCGCCCCTGGGGAGAGGACGTCGTCGGAGCCCATGATCGAGACGAACTCACCGGTCGCGGCGGCGATACCAGCGTTGAACGGCCCGGACGCGCTGCGGTGAGCATCCTTGTGCTCGAGGAAGACCACCTGCTCCCGGTGCGCTTGGTCCAGCAGCGGGCGGATCTCGCTGGCGGCGATGTTGTGGCAGACGACCGTCAGCCGAGTCCCCTCCCCGTTGTGGTCGAGTACCGAGCGCACGGCGCGGGCGATGGGGCGCTGCGTGGAGTGGACCGCGATGACGACGTCCACGCCGGGTCTGATCGGATCCGGCGGCTCGTGTTGCGGCGGGGGTTCCTCAGCGGCGGGCACGCTGGTAGGCCTCGAGGTAGCCGTCGGTGACCTGGTCGGCGGAGAACCGATCGGCCACGGTGGCAGCCACGTCGCTGGCGTTCAGGTGCAGTGTCCGGTGCTCGACGTCGATCACGGCGTCAGCGTACGCGCCGGCGTCCTGCTCGTGCACGAGTGAGCCGACCCGCGCGTCGATGTACTCCCCCTGCCCGCCGGTGGCGCCGACCACGACGGGCCGGCCCTCGACCAGCGCCTCGGCCGCGGAGACGCAGAAGTTGTCCGCCCGGGTGGGCAGGAAGAACAGGTCGGCGTCGGCGAGGGCTGAACGGACGCCGTCGGCATCCTGGGACCCAGGCAACCGGACCAGGTGCTCGACGCCGCGCTTGCTCGCCCGGCGGGCCACCTTCTCGCGCAGCGGGCCGTCGCCGACCCAGGTCAGGCGGGCCGGGTGGCCGCGCCGCTGCAACTCGGCCACGGTGTCCACCGCGAGCAGCGGGTCCTTGCGCTCCACCAGGCCCCCGACGGCGACCAGCCGGGTGGGCGTGCGCGGCCGCATTGGCCTTGACTCAAGGTGGGCAGGCGAGGGCACGATGCAGGGCACCACCGTGGTGGACTTGGTGCCCCGGCGCGCCCGGATCGGGGTGGCGAGATAGTCGCAGACGGCCGTGACGACGTCGGGGCGCCGGATCAGCGGCCACAGCAGCGGCAGCGCAGCCCGCCACAGCAGTGGCAGCGTGCCCGGGGTGGTCAGGCCCGACCAGTGCTCGGTGTGCACCCACGGTGCCTTCGGGCGCCACCACGCCATCGGCAGCAGGGCCGGGAAGGCCATGGTGTGGACGACGTCTGCGCCCTTGACGGCCGAGCGCAGCTGCCGCCCTGCCTGCAGGACCGACAACGGCGAGCGGGGGTTCATGGGGATGCGGCGCACACGGACGCCCTCATGCTCGACGGAAGCTGCGCCGTCGTGCTGGGCCTCGGGTATGAGGTGCACCACCTCGACCCGGGTGACCTCCGGGCGGGCGGCCAGGGCAGCCACGTCCCGGGCGACGAACGTGCCCATGGTGGGGGCGCCGTCGGTGGGGAACCAGGGGGTGACGGCGAGAACCTTCATGCCTGCTCTCCCCTGCCGATCGCCACCTGTTGTCTGCGCACCTGTCGAGTATGGCGCAGCCCGTCGTTTCGGTTCGACCTGGCCGGGGTGACGGCGACCACACGGCTTCGCGTGCCAGACTCGCCATGTGCGCATCGTGAGTGTGGTCGGGGCCAGGCCCCAGTTCGTCAAGCTCGCCCCCGTGGCCGCTGCGTGCCGGGCGGCCGGCGTAGAGCACGTGATCGTGCACACGGGGCAGCACTACGACGCACTGCTCTCGGACGTGTTCTTCAGCGCGCTGCACATCCCGGAACCAGACGTGCAACTAGGCATCGGCTCCGGGAGCCACGGAGAGCAGACCGGGGCGATGCTCGCGGCGCTGGAGCCGGTGCTGCGGTCGCAGGATCCGGACTGGGTGCTGGTGTACGGGGACACGAACTCGACGCTCGCCGCGGCGCTGGCGGCGGTGAAGCTGCACCTGCCGGTGGCGCACCTAGAGGCTGGGCTGCGCTCGTTCAACCGCCGCATGCCCGAGGAGCACAACCGGGTGCTGACCGATCATGCCGCTGATCTGCTGCTGGCGCCGACGCAGGTGGCCGCCTCACATCTGGCGCGCGAGGGGTTGGCCGAGCGGACCGTGGTGGTCGGGGACGTGATGACCGATGTGGTGCATCAGGTGGCGGGAGCCGTCTCTGGTGCGGACGTGCTGGAGCGGCTCGGGGTGCAGGCGGGCGGCTTCAGCGTGGCGACGCTGCACCGGGCGGAGAACACCGACGACGCTGGGCGGTTGGCGGCCATCGTGGACGGGCTGACGGCGGTGGATCATCCGGTGCTGCTGCTGGCGCATCCGCGGTTGCGGGCGAAGGCTGATGAGCACGGGGTTGTGCTGGGATCTGGTGGTGTCCGGGTGCTTGATCCGCTCGGCTACCCGGACCTGGTGGCGCTCGTCTCGCAGGCGCGCGGGGTGATCACCGACTCCGGTGGGCTACAGAAGGAAGCCTTCGAGCTGCGGGTGCCGTGCACGACAGTGCGGACGGAGACCGAGTGGGTGGAGACCGTGGAGCTGGGGTGGAATGTGCTGGTCGGTCCCGGGGAGATCGCGGCGGCCGCGACGCGGGCGCGGCCGGAGGATACCGATGCGGCGCCGTATGGGGATGGGCATGCGGCTCAGAGGGTGGTGGAGGTGCTGGCCGAGAGGGCGGGTCGCAGGGGCTGACTGCGGTCGGTCATCAGTGCGGTGCCCGCCTCGATGTCCAGTTCCAGCGGACTACCGCGATGACCAGCCAGGCCAGCAGCAGCGCCGGGACCACCCACCATAAGCCCGGCCACATGACGTAGACAACGATGGACAGCAGCCCTGCGACGAGGAACGCCACCCATCGACGCCAACCGGCAGGTTCCTCGTCGTGCGAGTGCACGACGTCGGCATCGACTGGGCGAGGACGTGGGAGGTCTCGTTGCTCGCCGCGTACCCGTGTCCCGCTCATCCCTGATGACGCTACCGGGGGCCGTCAGTCTGTGCTAGGTAGCGAGCAAGTGGGTGGCGGCGCTAGCGGAAGATGCCCTCGAGTGTCGAGGCGGTGAGGATGCGGTCGGTCCAGGTGTCGAGCTCGTCGGTGGTGGCGTGCTGGATACGGTCCTGGTGGTGTTCGGGGAGGGGGCCGAACTTCTGGGTGAGGAGGCGGGTGAGGGTCGCGGCCTGCGATTGGCGCCGGCCTTGTTGCACCCCTTGTTGGAGGCCTTCGCCCCGGCCTCGTTGGATGTACTGCTCGGCGGTGCTGGTCATGTAGGCCTCCCGTGCGGTGGGTCCGATGCGGGTGAACAACGCTTCGTAGTTTTCTGGTGGTGCGTCCCGACCAGGAGGACGTATCTCATGATAAGTCCGAACAGGCTCTCCTCGCCGGAATCATGAGGATCGCTGCGGTTGATGACGGCGGCCAGGTCGTCCGCGAACGCATCCAGGTCCACGTCCGGGCGAAGGCTGCTGGTGACACTCTTGAGTACCACTAGCGTTAGCCGGGCCTCCGCTGTCAACGGTTGTGCCCGCAACTCGTTGATGTCAATCGCGGCGAGGTCTTCGAGGAGGAACTCCAACCGGGGCAGATACGGGGCCATCGCTGCGGCAGTGCCTGGTTCGAGGTCGAGGATGTCGGTCAAGCCGGTCGGTGCCGACCACGGCCGGTCAGGGCGGGCCGGGTTGTGATGAACCACCACCGGGAGAACTGTCGATAGCCGGGTCGCACCGGGGTGCTGGTCAAGGTGACGACGCCAAATCCGCACCGCGTACTCCAACAACCGGAACGGCATCAGCGGATCGGGGCTCGACTGGTGCGCGATCAGGGGCCCGTCGGCGCGAGGGTCTTCCGCGACTGGCTACTCAGGGTGGTCAGCGTGATCATTGGGCATCCACACGCCGGAGGAACCAGCACCCTTCAGCCGCTGAACGAGTACTGGGGGGGGTGCATCGACACAACCCGCGCGACGCGTACTTGCGCGAGAGCCGGGCCGGGCTGCTGATACGGGCATCCGCGCGGGTCTACGCGGTTGGCCACGGTCACCACTTGACCACCCGCAACCGCCTAACCCGGGCCCGGGTCGAAAGATCGGCCCCTGGAGGCGGGTTCGGTGCCCGGCGGGAGTGCGCAGGGACGGGCCGGTCCGTCCGCGCGGTCAGACTGGGCCAGTCCCCCGCTCCAGCGCCCGCACCGCCTCCACCCAGCCGCCCGACCTGCGCTCCGCGGCCACCTGCGGCGCTAGCGCGTGCGAAGCCGCCTTCCACTCGGCCACCCGCTGCGGATCGAGACCGTCCAGCGCCCGGGTGAGGGACGCCGTCGTGAAATCCTCGGTGACCTCCCCCAGCCCGTGCTCGCGCACCAGGGCAGCCATCTCCGGCGAGGGGCCCACGATGATGCCGAGCCGCGCCTGCACGAAGTCGAAGAACTTGTTCGGCAGCGTCCACCGGTAGTTGAACGTCAGCGGCGGCAGCACGAACACGCCGATGTCGTAGGCCGTCAGGGTCGGCACCAGGTCGGCATAGGGCACCGGATCCAGCACCCGTACACGCACCCCATCCGCCCTCTCCTTCAATTCCGCCAGATACGCCGGGTCGTTCGGCATCAGATACAGGTCCAGCGTCACGTCCGTGCTGGTGACGGCGACCGCGTCGATCATCAGCTCCAGCGTGCGATTGCGCCGCGCGTTGCCCGAGTGCACCAGCCGGATTGGCGCTCCCACCGGACCGGGCTCGGCCTCATGGAAGGCCGTGGCGTTCTCCACCACACCCACCTCGATACCGAACTCGCGCCGATACTCCGCCGCCAGCCCCTGCCCCACCGTGGTCACCGACGCCGCCCGCGCCACGAACCGGCGCACGATCCACCGGTAGTACGGCGCCACGAACAGCCGCCACCGCCACGACTCCTCGTTCTCCCGCGGGGCGTACTCATGCAGGTCCACATGCACGCCGCGCCGCGGCTGGAGCCCGAACGCCAGCGGCACGGTGTCGGCGTCATTGGCCACCACCACGTCCGCCTCCCCGACCGGCAGCGTGGCGCGCAGATGCGCGATGACGGCGTTCCTCGCCTGCACGCGGGAGTACCGGCGCAGGATGAGACTCAGGCGGTCCTTGTGCCAGGCCACCAGCTCCGCAGGGATCTCATAGTGGGCCACTGCCTCGGCCGGGGCCGGCCCGTAACCGACCGTGGTCACCTCGTGCTCGGCCGCCAGCACCCGCACCTGCTTGAGCACGCGCGCATCCTCGGTGATGGTCGAGAATGAGAGCACCCAGACCTTCACGTCCGGACTCCAGCGAGCACCCGCTCGTACTCGCCCAGCAGCACCCGTGCTTCACCCTCCCAGGTGAGCTCGCGCGCCGCCGCCTGCGCGGCCTCGCGGAACGGCTCCGGATCGGCCAGCACCCGCTCGATCGCTGCGGCCAGATCCTCGGCACCCCCGGTCACGCTGAACACCGCCCCCACCCCGTGCTCGGTCACCACCGTCTTGGTGTCGGGCAGGTCGGCGGCCACGATCGGCAGCCCCGCGTGAATCGACTCGAACAACTTGTTCGGCAGCGAGAACTCGTAGCTCAGGCAGGTGGGGCGCACGTACACCACCGACACGTCCGCATCCGCGAGCGCCGTGGCCACCTCGTGCGAGGCTACCGCTCCCACCAGGTGCACCCGGTCGCTCACGCCCGCTTCCGCTGCCCGACGGCGCACCACGGCCAGGTAGTCCTCCTCGCCATAGCCCAGCAGCACCAGGTGCACGTGGACCGGTAGGTGCGCCAGGGCGTCGATCGTCTCCTCGATGCCGCGGCTGGTGGTGATGCGCCCGCCGTAGGCGATCACCTGGTCGGTGGCGGCCAGGCCGGCACGTTCGCGCAGCACCCCGGTCGCCGGGTCGGGCACGGGGGCCGCGGGCGGGATGTTGCGGACCAACTGGGGGCGGCGCCGGAGGCGGTACGTGCGGTGCAGCCAGGTGGCGATGCTCGGGGAGACGGTGATCACCGCAGCGGCACGGCGGATGCCGAGGCGTTCGAGCAGGTGCTCCACATGCGGGGCCACCGGCCGGGGGCGCACGTTGCGCCTGCGCCACAGCTCGTGGGCGTCGTAGACGATCGCGGCGCCGGTGTGCCGGGCGATGCGCATGGCCGGGGCAAGGGTGTTGCCATCGTTGGCGTGGATGACATCCGGGTGGAAGGCGACGCCGTCCGAGATCGCGGCCCGCCAGTAGATCGCCAGGCTGACGGTGCGGTAGGTGCGCAGCCACACATCCAGCAGCGCGCCAACGGGTTTCGCGGCGACGGCCGGCGCCGGAGTCCCGGTCGGTTCCGTGGGAGGGGATGTGGGGTGCGTTGATGTCGTGGAGGTAGCCGGTTCCTCGGCCCCCGCGACCCGCCGTAGCCGGGCCAGCACCCATCGGTAGGCGTCAGCCAGCCACGGTGCCGAGCGCGCCAGCTGGAACTCCGGCAGTCGCACGATCTGCACCCCGTTCGGGAGCGTCTCACTGCCCTCGGGGTAGCCGGCCCGCTCCCTCGCGACCGCGAGGATGCGCACCTCGCACCCCGCTTCGCGCAGCGTGGCGGCGGTCTTCAGCACCCGGGTGTCGGCATGGGCGTCGTTGTAGACGAGGATCGCCACCCGCGGGATGTGCCCGTCCTTGGTCCGCAACTGTGCCTCTCGCAAGGCACCGCCGAGGGCGTCCTCGAGCTGGCCGGGGTCGGAGTCGCCGTCGGGGATCTGCTCGGGCGGGACGGTCTCGGGATCGGTCACGCTGGTCCGTTCTCGTTGCTGGACTCGTCGGCATAGGGCTGGTCAACACTGGGTTCATCGACGCCGGGCTCATCGACGCTCGGCTCGTCAACACCGGGCTCGTCGACATTGGGCTCCTCGACGAGCCCTGCCAGCGCCGCCTGCTGGGCGAAGTCCGGTTCAGCGGCCACCACCTGCTGGAAGGTCCCGTGCGCCACCAGTTCGCCATCGCGCATGAAGCACACCGTGTCGCTGTGACGGATCGTGGCCAATCGGTGCGCCACCACCACGATCGTCACCTCGCCGGCCAGATCGTTGATCGCGGTGGTCACGGCCGCCTCGGTGGAGGTGTCCAACGCGGAGGTGGCCTCATCCATCACCAGCACCAGCGGGTCGGTGTACAGCGCCCGGGCGATCCCCAGCCGCTGGCGCTGCCCACCCGAGAGCGCCAGGCCCCGCTCCCCCACCCGGGCATGAATACCGCCCTCACGGGCCTCGATCACATCCAGCAGCTGCGCCCGCTCCAGCGCGCGGCGCACCCGAGCCTCGTCCACCTGGCCGGCATCCCACGTCAGCGCCACGTTCTGCGCCACCGTGGAGTCGAACAAGGACACCTCCTGCGGCACGTAGCCCACCCGGGAGCGCCAGTCGGCGAGCACCTCGGTCATCGGTACGTCCCCCACCAGCAGGCGGCCCGACGTCGGCTGCAGCAGACCCAACAGCAGGTCCACCAGGGTCGACTTGCCCGAACCGGAGGCGCCCACCAGCGCGAGCGAACGCCCGAACGGCAGGTCGAAAGACACCTCGTGCACGGCGTCGACGTCACTGCTGGGATAGCGGAAGGAGACGTCCCGGACGGCGAGCGAGCGGGCGCCGTCGGGAATCTTCCGGCCATCGGCCGGCGGTGCGGCCTCGCGCCGGGTGGTAGCCGCCCGGATCTCGGTGAGCACCTGCTGGGCGAACGGCATCGAGGCGCCCGTCTGGGCCATGATCGACTGGAACCTCGTGAGGGAGGGCACGATCCGGAAGCCGGCGACGGCGAACAGCGCCACCGCGCTCAGGGCACCTTGCACGGCCGCGTCAGGTCCGCCGTCGGCGTTCTGCAGGTAGCCCACGCCGGCGCCCAGGGCGAGGCCACCGATGAGGCCCGCCTCGAGGACATAGCGGGGGACGACGCCGAGGAAGGACATGTTCGCGCGGGCGCGGGAGGAGATGAGGCGTTCGGCGCGCACCACCTCCGCCACCTCCGGGCCCTTGCCGCGCAGGGTGATCTCCTTCAGCGAGTGCACCATCTCACTGACCAGGCGCACCGAGCGGGTGGAGTGCTCCCGGTTGCGGCGTCCCGCGGCGACGGCCTTGCGCAACACCCACAGGTACAGCACCGCGCCGATGAGGCCGAAGTAGGCAATCGCCACCAGCGCCATCACCGGCTGGGCCACCAGCAGCACGCCGAGCACTGCGATGAACGTGACAAGCTCCCCGGAAAGCATCGCCGCCGGGATGAGCACCCCGGTCACGGTGGTGGCCACGCCGACGTCGGTGGCGCGCACGAGGTCGGTGGAGTTGCGGCCGAGGCGGTCGGTCCAGGGGGCGTCGAAGAAGGAGTCGAGCAGCTGGGCGCCGAGCTCCTGCTCGAACCGGGCGAAGCGGCGGGTGGCCAGCCACTGAAGGGTGATCGCCAGGACGCTCTTGGTCACGATCAGCACGCCAACCGCGCCGAGCAGCCACGGCAGCTGATCGTTGGCGAGGGTGAGGCCGACCACCGGGACGGTGATGTCGGTACCGGAGAGCAGCGGGGTGAGGGTGAGGGCGAGCAGACCGAGTGCCGCGACGTCCAGGATCGCCAGGGCCGAGGAGGCGATCGCGAAGGCGATGATGAAGCGGGTGCTGCCCGCGGGAAGCACAGCGAGCAGCTCGCGCACGGTGCGCCACAACACGCCCATCGGTGATCACCTCCCTCTCGCCGGACTGGACCCGAGCCTAATCGGCTGGGAGGTTCAGGGCGTGCAGGTACCGCATCCGCCGCCGGGCGAGCACCGGGCGGCGATCTCCGGTGCCCAGTGCTGGTGACGGCCCGCTCGCGGGCCGATCTTTCGACCCCTTCTCGGGTTTGACCCGGAGTTTCGGGCCCCTGGAGCACGGCTGTCTCGCGGCTCCTGGGAGCGCGGCCCGGCCAACGCTGGTGGTGCTCAAGACCATCACCAGCAGCCTTCACCCGGACGTGGACCTGGCCGCCTTCGCGGACGACCTGGCCGCCGCCATCAACCGCAGCGATCCCCATGATTCCGGCGAAGAGAGCCTGTTCGGACTTATCATGAGATACGTCCTCCTGGTCGGGGACGCACCACCAGAAGACTACGAAGCGTTGTTCACCCGCCTCGGACCCGCCGCACAGGAGGCCTACATGAGCACCACCTACGACCAGATCATCCAACGAGGCCGGGGCGAAGGCCTGCAACAAGGCCGGCGCCAATCGCAAGCCGAGACACTCGCGCGCCTCCTCACCCAGAAGTTCGGCCCCCTCCCCGAACACCACCAGGATCGTATCCAGCACGCCACCACCGACGAGCTCGACACCTGGACCGACCGCATCCTCACCGCCTCGACGCTCGAGGACGTCTTCCGCTAACCGGCGGCGAGCACATCCCGGCACGCTCCGGTTCCCCGTACGTCGCGGCGCCACGGCCTGTCTACGATGTGCTGACGGCCGGACGGAGGGTGGCATGGGACACGAGCAGGACAAGCAGCACATGCAGATCGGCGCGGTGGCTGAGCGCACCGGATTGTCCCTGCGCACCATCCGGTACTACGAAGAAGTAGGACTGGTCACGCCATCGGCCCGGACCAGCGGCGGCTTCCGGCTCTACACCGAGGCCGACGTGGCCCGGCTCCGGGTGGCGATGGGGATGAAGCCGCTCGGGTTCAGCCTCGAGGAGATGCGCGAACTGATGGAGGCCAGGGACGCCGTCGGGGATCAGGGCGTAGCCGACGGCGAGCGTGCGGCGGCCCGCGAACGACTCGCCTCCTTCCAGGCCGATGCGGAGCAGCGGTGCGCGACGATGCGACGGCGGCTGAACAATGCGGAGGCGTTCGCGCAGACGCTGCAGGCCGAGCTGGACGCAACCGGACCTGCCTGATCGCAGCGGGCCCGAGCACCGTCGGGCCCGAATCCGTCCGGAACCCGAGACGGATGTGCAACTCTCCCCCAACGTGAGGGTATGCTGCTGTGCGGCGCGATCGGATGTCCTCTGCCCGCCCATCCCCGCCCAGACCTAGTTTCGTGCGCAGCGTCGCGTGCACCGTACCTGTCCGAGGTACTGGCGCAGGCCGGTGCCACGGGGCCATGCCCCGCGACCCTCTGAAGGAATGCTGCGTGTCGAACGAAGCCCCAGCCCACATCCCTGATCCCGCGCCGAAACCGCAGCCCGTCGCGGGTCCACCGGAAGCGGACGAGTCCTACTCGGTCCTCGCCACCCTGAAATCGCCGCGGCGGTTGCGCGTCGAGGTGCTCGCCGGCCTCGTGGTGGCCCTGGCACTGATCCCCGAGGCGATCTCCTTCTCCATCCTCGCCGGAGTCGACCCGCGGCTGGGCCTGTTCGCCTCGTTCACGATGGCCGTCACGATCGCCTTCGTCGGTGGCCGCCCAGCCATGATCAGCGCCGCGACCGGCGCCGTCGCGCTCGTCATCGCGCCGGTCGTTCGTGATCATGGCATCGACTACTTCATCGCCACGGTCATCCTCGCTGGCGTCCTGCAGGTGATCTTCGGGGTGCTCGGCGTAGCCAAGCTGATGCGGTTCATCCCACGGATGGTGATGGTCGGCTTCGTCAACGCCCTCGCGATCCTGATCTTCATGGCCCAGCTGGAGCACCTCATCGGGGTGCCGTGGGCCGTGTACCCGCTGGTCGCCGTCGGGGTGGCGATCATCGTGCTACTGCCGCGCTGGACGAAGGTGGTGCCCGCGCCGCTGGTGGCGATCGTGCTGATCACCGCCGCCGTGGTGCTCGCCGCGATCAACGTGCCGACCGTGGGCGACCAGGGCGATCTGCCGGAGTCCCTGCCCGAGCTGTTCTTCCCCGACGTGCCGCTCACCCTGGAGACCCTGCAGATCATCGCTCCGTACGCCGTCGCCATGGCGCTCGTCGGCATCCTGGAGTCGCTGATGACCGCCAAGCTGGTCGACGACATCACCGACACCCACTCCAACAAGACCCGTGAGACCTGGGGTCAGGGTGTGGCGAACATCGTCACCGGCTTCTTCGGCGGCATGGGCGGTTGCGCGATGATCGGCCAGACGATGATCAACGTGAAGGCCTCCGGCGCCCGCACCCGCATCTCCACCTTCCTCGCCGGTGTGTTCCTGCTGATCCTGGTGGTGGCACTCGGCGACATCGTGGCGATCATCCCGATGGCGGCCCTGGTGGCCGTGATGATCATGGTCTCCGTGGGCACTTTCGACTGGCACTCCATCAAGCCGAACACCCTCAAGCGGCTGCCCAAGACCGAGATCACCGTGATGGTCGCCACCGTGATCGTGACGGTCTGGACCCACAACCTCGCCTACGGCGTGCTCGCCGGCGTAGTGATCGCGGTGATCCTCGTGGCTCATCGGGTGGCGCACTTCACCACCGTGACCCGCCTGGATGCCAGCGATGAGGACGATACTCGCGTCTACGCCGTGACCGGTGAACTCTTCTTCGCCTCCTCGAACGACCTGTACTACCAGTTCGACTACACCGGCGATCCGACGAACATCGTGATCGACATGTCCAATGCGCACATCTGGGACGCCTCCTCGGTGGCTGCTCTCGATGCGATCACCACGAAGTACGAGGCCCGCGGGAAGAACGTGCGGATCGTCGGGATGAACGAGGACAGCGCGCGCCGGCACGAGTTGCTCGCCGGGCACCTCGGTGGGGATCACTGAGCTGGGCTGAGTCGTTCCCGGTCACGCCGTTCCCCGCGGCGCGCTGACCCGGGCGACACAGATGCGTGGACCGCGGCAGCATCGTGCCGCGGTCCACGCATCTGTGTCGGCTCGGTCAGCCCCGCGAGGTCACGGCGCTCAACACCGCATCGGCCGCCCGCTCCCCCACTGCTGCCAGCGACCGGTGCTCCCGTACCCACGCCACGAGGCGGTCACCTTCGGACTCGGCTGCGGTCTCTGCGACCGACTCATCGGCGGCCCGCAGGGCAGCGATCATCGCCTCGGCCACCTCACCGGCGTCGTGATCGGTGACCCAGCCCAGGCACTCACTCTCCACCAGCCGCGCCGCAGGGCTCGTGACCGGTCCGGCGAAGATCACCGGAGTCCCGCACGCGAGCGCCGCGAACATCTTCGTCGGCATCGCGAAGTCGTACCCGATCCCCGGGCGCAGGCTCACCAGCGCCGCACTCGCCCGCCGCTGCCATACCGCTGACTCGGCGGCACTGACCGGGTCATGCAGCGTGATCGCCCCCTCGGGGAGCCCGGCGGCCAGCATGCTCAGCCGATCCCACGAGCTGCCCTGCCCGAGGAACACCACCTGCGCATCCGGGAACTCCTCCAGCACGCGGGGCATCGCCTCGGCGAACACCTCCGCCCCCTGCCACTCCGAGGCCGTCCCCGCGTACAGCAGGAACGGGCCATCGGGGATCTCGGATGCCCGTTGGAATCCCCTTTCGCCACGGGAATCCCGCTCCGGGTAGCCAGAGCGGGATTCGCATGACGCAACGGGATTCGAACGCGTGGGGCGGGCGGACGGGGTTGCGTCGGCGGAGGGGTTGGCACCGGTGGGCGAACTGGCATCGGTGGGGAGGGTGGCATCGGCAGGCGGACTGGCATCGGCAGGCGACGCCTCCCCCGGCGTGAACACGTCCGTATCCACCCCATTGCCCACCGTCACCACCTGCCGGGCGCCCAGCTCGCGCACCCGCTCGGTGACGCCCTCATTCACCGACAGCACCACCGCCGCCCCGCGCAGCACCCACGACTCCAGCGCCCGCACCAGACGCACCACCACTTTCGGCGCACCGGTCGAGGCGGACGCGTCGGACCACACATCCGCCGCGTAGTACACATACGAACGCCCCCGCAGCGCCGCGATCACCCGCACCACCGCCCCGGTGGTCGGCGGCGGCTCCACCACGTACACATCGGGCCGCGACCCGCGCAGCAGCCGCCACAGCAGCGGCACATCGAAGCTCAGGTACGGCAGGTATCCGCGCACATAGCCCGAGGGGTCGCGGAGAACCGGCGCCCGCCGTACCCGGGCCGGGATGGCCGGGGCGGCTCCGGTGCCACCGCGCGCATCCCACGCACCACTTTCCCCAGGCCGCGCACCACTCCCACCCGACGCACCATCCTCGGCCGGACGTACCAACCCGAGCGAGCCTGCGCCGTCGGGGGCCTCAGCGGTGACCACCTCCACCCGTGCACCCGCACCGGCCAGGGCGCGCACCAGGGCACCGAGGCGGAACGTGGCCGCAGAGGGCTCAGGGGCGAAGATCCGCGAGACCAGCATCACGCGGTGCCTGGTCGGCGCCGTCACCGCAGCGCCCTCACAGCTGCACCGTCTCCCCCGTCCGGGCGGAGGTGAGCACCGCCTCGGCCACGGCCACCGTGTTCAGCCCCTGTGCCATCGTCACCACGTCGGCGGGCTTGCCGAGCACCGCATCCCGGAACGCCTCGTGTTCGGTGCGCAACGGTTCCGGCTTGTCGATCGCATACCGGATCACATCCCCCTCGGAGACGCCCCGGAACTGCGCCACATCGTCCCAGCGGGTCTGGATGAGCCCGTTCGCGTGGAACGTGAGATCGGCGAGCAGTGTGTCCGCCACGAACGCCCCCTTCTCCCCCGTCACCACGGTCACGCGTTCCTTCATCGGGGAGAGCCAGTTCACCAAGTGGTTGGTCACCAGACCGCCGCTGAGCATGCCGGTCACGGCCACCAGATCCTCGTGCTCGCGCCCGGACTTGAACGCCGTGCGCGCGGACACGGACCGGTACTCCTGCTGCGCGACCCAGGCGGTGAGGTCGATGTCGTGCGTACCGAGGTCCTTGACCACACCGACGTCGGCGATCCGCGCGGGGAAGGGCCCCTGGCGGCGGGTGGCGATCTGGTAGACATCCCCCAGTTCGCCATTCTCCAACCGCGCGCGCAGCGACTGCAGCGCCGGGTTGTACCGCTCGATGTGCCCGACCGCGCCCACCAGCCCGGCGGACTCGAAGGCCTCCGCCAGCCGGCGCGCCCCGGCGGTGTCGGTGGCGAGCGGCTTCTCGATCAGCGCATGCACACCGGCCTCAGCCAGGGCCAGCCCGGTCTCGGTGTGGAAGCGGGTGGGCACGGCCACCATCGCGTAGTCGATACCCGCCTCGACCAGGGCGTGCACATCGGGCAGGACGGGCAGGTCACCGGCCACCCCATGCGGGTCGCCGCCCGGATCGGCCACGGCCACCAGGTCCACGCCGTCGAGCTGACGCAGCACCCGCGCGTGGTGGCGCCCCATCATGCCCAGGCCGATCAGGCCCGCTCGCAGGTTCGTCATGCCCCACCTCCGACGGCGCTGGTGACGCCGGCGATGATCCGCTCCAGATCCGCGTCGGTCAGGCTGGGATGCACCGGCAGCGAGATCACCTCGCGGGCCGCGCGTTCGGTGACCGGCAGGTCCAGATCCGGCGCGTAGGGGGCCAGCGAAGGCAGCCGGTGGTTCGGGATCGGGTAGTAGACCCCGCACCCCACACCCTGCTCCCGCAGGCGATTCACGACGGCGTCCCTCGCCTCGGCGGAGGCACCGTCCAGCCGGATCGTGTACTGGTGGTAGACGTGCGTGGCGCCGGGCTTGACGGTGGGCGTCACCACCCCGGGGATACCGGCGAGCCCCTCGGTCAGGGCGGCCGCGTTCGCCTGCCGGGTGGCGGTCCAGCCGGCGAGCTGGGCCAGCTGGACCCGACCGATGGCGGCGTGCACATCGGTCATGCGGGCGTTGAAGCCGACGAGCTCGTTCTCGTACGGGCGATCCATCCCCTGGGTGCGCAACAGCCGCAGGATGCGGGCGATCTCCTCGGTGGCCACTGAGACCATGCCGCCCTCACCGGAGGTCATGTTCTTGGTCGGGTAGAGCGAGAACATCGCGAAATCGCCGAAGGTACCCACCGGGTCCCCGTGCAGGGTGGCGCCGTGCGCCTGGGCAGCGTCCTCGAACACGCGCAGCCCGTGGGAGTCCGCGACCGCCTGCAGGCCGGCCATATCGGCCGCGTGACCGTACAGGTGCACCGGCATGATCGCCGTTGTGCGTTCGGTGACGGCGGCAGCGACCGAGGCGGGGTCGAGGCAGAAGGTGTCGAGCTCGATGTCGGCGAAGACGGGCGTGGCGCCGGCCAGGGCCACGGAGTTCCCGGTGGCGGCGAAGGTGAAGGACGGCACGATCACCTCATCGCCCGGGCCGATGCCGGCGGCGAGCAGCCCCAGGTGCAGGCCCGAGGTGCCGGAGTTCACGGCCACGCAGGTGCGGCCTCCGAGCAGGGCGTCGGAGAACTCCTGCTCGAAGGTGGCTACCTCTGGGCCCTGGGCGAGCATGCCCGACCGGAGCACCCGGTCGACGGCGGCGCGTTCAGCCTCACCGATGATCGGCTTGGCGGCGGGGATGGGCTCCGTCACTGAGAATCTCCTCGGCTGGCGGCATGGTCGTGGCTTGCTGGCGAGCGTCGTTCGCGAAGGCGAGCTGCGCCGTCGTGGGTGTACTCCTCATACTCTGCGCCGGTGCGCGGGCAGGTCCAGACGCCCGGGGCGGACTCCGTGAGCGGTACCCCGGCGCGGCCGACCCAGCGGATCCGGCGCGCCGGCACCCCGGCCACGAGGGCGAAGTCGGGGACGTCGGTGGTCACCACGGCACCGGCGGCCACGGTGGCCCAGCGGCCCACGGTCACGGGCGCGATGCACACGGCGCGAGCGCCGATCGAACAGCCCTCACGCAGGGTGACACCCACCGGCTCCCAGTCGGCCCCGGACTTGCGGGTGCCGTCGGGGTTGATCGCGCGGGGATACTCGTCATTGGTGAGCACGGCGGCGGGGCCGACGAAGACGCCGTCCTCCAGGTGCGCGGGCTCATACACGAGGGCGTAGTTCTGCACCTTGCAGTGCGCGCCGAGGCGCACACCGGTGCCGATGTAGGCGCCGCGGCCGATGATGCAGCCCGGTCCGAGTACTGCGTTCTCGCGCACCTGCGCGAGCTGCCAGATGCTCGTGCCCTCGCCGACCTCGGCGCTCGGATCCACCTCGGCGGTGTCGACGATCATGCCTCGCACACTACTTGGTGGAGGGCGCCTCGCCCACGCCCGGCGCCGTCGGATCACGTCCGGGCGCGTTGTGGTGTGGATCCGATTCACGCGGCACACCGGATCCACACCGCAACGGGGATTCAGGTGGCGGCTGCGAGCGAGGATGAACGAGCACGATGGCGGTACCTGCCAGAATGTCGCCATGCCCACCCACGACGACACCTGGCTCGTGGTGCCGCTGTACAACGAGGCCCGCGTGGTGGGTGAGGTGATCGCCGGGGCCCTGCCCACGTTCGGCCACATCGTCTGCGTCGACGACGGCTCCACCGACTCCTCCGCCGCGGTGGCCGAGGCCGCCGGTGCCACCGTGATCCGGCACGCCACGAACCTGGGGCAGGGTGCGGCCCTGCAGACGGGAATCGACTTCGTCCTCACCCAGACTGACGCGCGGTACCTGGTGACCTTCGACGCGGACGGGCAGCATCAGGTCTCCGACGCCGCCGACATGGTGCGCCGGGCGCGCGAGGAGGACCTCGCGGTGGTGTTCGGCTCCCGATTCCTCGACAACCGGACCAAGGCCGGGCTGCTGAAGCGGATCGTGCTCAAGACGGCCGTGTGGGTGACCAACCAGTCGACCGGGCTGCGGCTGACCGATGCGCACAACGGCCTGCGGGTGATCCGCCGGGACGCCGCCGCCGGCGTGCAGCTGCGCCAGGACCGGATGGCACATGCCTCCGAGATCGTGCTGCAGCTGGGCCGCACCCGGCTACCGTGGACCGAGCACCCGGTGCACGTGCTCTACACCGACTACTCCAAGGGCAAAGGCCAGTCCTTGTGGAACTCGGTGAACATCCTGGTGGAGCTGATGTTCAAGTGACGGACCAGATCTGGATCCAGCTGCTGCTGCTGATCGGCGTGGCAGTGGTGACGGTGCTGCTCACGCGCTCCACCGCCGACGCCCGACACCAGGCGATCCGCCGAGTGCTGCTCGCCGCATTCGTGGTGGTGACGGCGAGCGCGATCCTGTACCCGACGTGGTTGTCGCAGTTGGCGGCGCTCGTCGGAGTCGGCCGTGGCACAGACCTGCTGCTGTACGCACTGGTGATCGCATTCCTCTCCTTCATCGCCACCAGCTACCGGCGGATGAAGCAGCAGGACCGGCGCATCACTGAGCTCACCCGCACCATCGCGTTGACGCAGGTGCGTCAGGAGCAGGCCGGGTTGCCGACGGCGGCCTCCCCCGGCGAGGACATGTCCCACGATGACGGTCCCGTGGAGCCACCGGCCGCCGGCCTGGATGAGGGCCCGGACCGGCCCTCATGATCGTGCTGACGGTGCTGTGGTCACTGGCAGCATTCACCTTCGGCGCGCTGCTGCTGTACGTGCCCGGCACGCTGGCGTTGCGGCTGGTGGGGGTACGGGGGCTGTCGCTGTTCGCGGCCGCACCCGCCGTGACGTTCGCGATCTACGGGGTCGCGGCGATCGCGGCCGGCGCTCTCGGCCTGCGCTGGGGGTTACTCGCTGCCGCCGGAGGCACGATCGCCGCGATCGGGGCGGCGCTCGGCATGCGAGCACTGAATGCGATCCAGCCTCGCACCGATACGCCGCAACCCGGCCGGATCGGGGTGATGGTGTGGGCGGCGCTGCTCGCCGGGGTGCTGCTCACGCTGATCCCCGTGTGGGTGGGGGCCGGGGCGCCGCAGCACGTGCTGCAACGCTGGGACGCGGTCTTTCACCTGGGGGCACTGCGCCTGATCGACGAAACTGGGTCTGCCTCCTCCCTGACCCTCGGCGCCCTCTCCTACGGATCCGGCGAGGCCGCTGTCTACCCGGCCGCCTGGCACGCCTTCGCCGCGCTCATCCCCGCCTCCACCCCGACGGCGGTACTCACCCTCTGCGCCTCCCTCACCTCCGCGCTGCCGTGGGTGGTGGGCTTGGTCGCCCTGGTGCGCGAGCTCGCCCCGGGGAGCCGGCCCGCGATGGCGGGGGTCGCCGTCGCCGCTGGGCTGGTGACGGCCTCCCCCACCACGCTCTGGGTGGGGTGGGGGCATGTGCCGAACGCGGCCGCACTGGCGATGGTTCCCGGCGTGCTGGCTTTGGCCTTGCGATGGCTGGTGCGGGACCGTCCGCGCTCCACGAACGCGACCGCGGGCGCCGTGGTGGTGCTGCTCATCGCGGCCGCCGGACTGGGCCTGACCCATCCGAACGCAACGCTCGCCCTGGCGGCGCTGCTACTGCCCGCCGGGGTGTGGGCACTCGGGCGAGGCGTACGGCACTGGTGGGGTCAGGGACGACGAGGGGTCGCCGTCGGGGTTCCTGCGGGTGTAGCCGTGGTGACGGCCGGGGTGGTGGCGGGGCTGCGCCACTCCCCGCTCGCGGCGATGGTGACCGGCTATGAGGGGCTCGGGGCGGATCCGGCGGGTGTGGCGCTGGCCGAGGTGGTCACGGGGTGGTATGACCTGTGGGCGCACCCGGTCACGGCGGCGTTGATGATCGGCGCGCCCGTGGGTGCGTGGCTGCTGCGGCGGCGGCCGTGGGTGGCCGGGATGCTGCTGGTGGTGTGGGCGCTGTACCTGGACGCGGCGCTCGGCGGGCCGGTGGGGATCTCCGGGCTCTGGTACACGAGCACGGCACGGCTGAGCGTGGTGGCGGCGATGGTGACCGTGCCGCTCGGGGTGGTGGCGCTGCTCGCCGGGGCGGGGTTGGTGCGTCGGCTGGTCGACCGGCCCGGGCACCTTGCGCTGCGGCTCGCGGCCGCGGCGGTGGCTGTCGGGCTGGTGGGGACGATGGTGGTGACCTCCTCGGTGCACACGGCCGGGCGCACCGCCGATGTGTATGGGCTCGCGCCGGGTACCCACCCGCGGTTCGTGACCGCCGAGGAGGTGACGATGCAAGAGGAGGCGGGAGCCCGGCTCGGGGGCGGCGCGGTGCTGGGGAACCCGTTCTCGGGGGCGCCGCTGCTGTACTCGATGTACGGGGTGGACGTGGTGTTCCCGGTGGCAGGGCAGGTACTCACCGACGAGCAGGAGGCCGTGCTGGCCGGCTTCGCCGAGATCGCCGAGGGCGGGGCGTGGGACCCTACCGCAGACTCAGGCCTGTGCGACGCGCTGGACGGGCTCGGGGTGGCGTACCTGTACCAAGACAGCGAGCCGTACCAGGTCGATCACCGCTACGGGGTGCTCGACCAGGTGGAGGTGCCGGGTTCACAGGTGATCGCCGAAGGAGGGACGGCGCGGATCGTGGAGTTGCCGGAGTGCTGATCTGCGCGGGCTGCTAACCCGTCGCGGGCCGCCCGCGGGCCCACGCCGCCCCTCCCAGGGGCCGAATAATCGACCCTTGAACGGTTCAGGGGTCGATTATTCGGCCCGAGGAGCGGTGTGGTCGGTTCACACGTCTGCACACAACCTCCCCAGTTCGCTCGCTCTCCGTTCGCCCTTCTCGGACCGGGAGTGTTTACGATCGAGGGGATGTCGACTACTGAGACCCGAGCCGCCCGGGGGCCGCGGCACAGCAGACGGGCACCCGGCACGCACCGGGCACTGCGCGTCGTGCTGGTGGCGGCTCTGTTCATGGTGACGTTCACCGGCACCGGTGCCGCACTCGCCTACCAGTCGCTGCAGGGCGGGATCGAGCAGCACGACATCGACGACATCCTCGGCACCGACCGCCCGACAGTGGAGTCCACCGAACCGTCGAATCCCGACGATGCACTCGGCGGGCAGGCCATCAACATCCTCGTGATGGGCACGGACTCCCGCGTCGGGGAGGAGAACGCCGACCTCGGCGGCGGCGCGAACAGTGTCGAGGGCATGCGCTCCGACACCACGCTCCTGATGCACATCTCCGCCGACCGTTCCCGCGTAGACGTCGTCTCCATCCCCCGCGACCTGCTCGTGACGATCCCGAGCTGCCCACTGCCGGACGGCACCTCCACCTACGAGCAGTACGACGCGATGTTCAACGCCGCCTTCGCTCTCGGAGGCAGCACCGGTGACGTCGGATACGCGGCCGCCTGCACCATCCGCACGGTCGAGACGATGACCCAGATCCGCATCGACGATTTCGTGGTGGTCGACATGGCCGGGTTCAAGGACATGGTCGACGCCATCGGCGGGGTGGACATGTGCTTCGAGGAGGATATGTACTCCGAAGAGGCCAAGCTCGACATCACCGCCGGCTGCCACACCCTCGACGGCGAGACCGCCCTGGCCGTTGCACGAGCCCGCAAGGGTGTGGGACTCGGCGACGGCTCCGACATCGGCCGCATCGACCGGCAGCAGGAACTGCTGACGAACATGGTCGAGCAGGTGCTCGAGCGCAACATCATGACCGACTCCGGGGAGCTGTTCCAGTTCCTGCGAGCCGCCACATCCTCGCTGACCACGAGCGACCAGATCGGCGACCTCACCACCATGGCGGGCCTGGCGTACTCGCTGCGCGGGATCAAGATGGACGAGGTCAACTTCGCCACCATGCCCTTCGACTGGGCCGGCAACCGGGTGCGCCCCAACTACCTCTCCGAGGAGCTGTGGGCCTCCATCCGGGCCGACGAGCCCATGGCCCTGCCGCCCGACCCGGACGCCACCGGCGAGCCCGAGGGTGAGACCGGGACGGATCCCGGAACCGAAGACGCGACCGCCGACACCACAGGTGACACGGCCGGCGACGCAGCGACGGCCGGCACTGCCGGATAGAGCCCGAAGCCCTGATGCCCGCTGCCGCGCCGCGCTCTGAAGCACCACGCCACAGCCGACACGCTCCACGCCAGCACCGAGCCCTCCGCATCACCCTCGTGACGGCGCTGTTCCTCGTTGCGTTCACGGGCACCGGTGCCGGCTTCGTCTACCGGTCATTGCAGGGCGGGATCGAGCAGCACGAGCTCGACCCGATCCTGGGCACCGACCGCCCCACCGTCGAGGCCACGGACTCTCAAGGCCCCAATGATTCCCTCGACGGGCGCGCCGTCAACCTGCTCATCATGGGCACCGACTCCCGTGATGGGGAGGAGAACGCCGAGCTCGGCGGTGGCGATGCCCCTGGTATGCGCGCCGACACCACGCTGCTTGTGCACGTCGCCGCGAATCGCTCCCGCGTGGACGTCGTCTCTATCCCCCGCGACCTCGTCGTCGATATCCCGAGTTGCCGGCTCCCTGACGGACGCGAAACCCGTGCTCGCCTGACCGGCCAAGGCTGGCCGGAGCACCAGCGCATGTGGAACGTCCCGTTCTCCCTCGGCGGCTCGACCGGGCACATCGGATACGCAGCCGCCTGCACCTTGAAGACCTTCGAGTCGATGACCCAGATCCCGGTTGACGACTTCGTCGTGGTTGACATGGCAGGTTTTCGCGGCATGGTCGACGCCATCGGCGGGGTGGATATGTGCTTCGAACAAGACATGTCCTCCGTGCAGGCCAACCTCGACGTCACCGCCGGCTGCCACACCCTCGACGGCGAAGCCGCCCTGGCCGTCGCGCGGGCCAGGAAGGGCCCCGGCCTCGGGGATGGTTCGGACATCGGCCGCATCGACCGTCAGCAGCAGTTGCTGACGAATATGGTCGATCAGGTGCTCGAGCGAAACGTCATGACCGACTTCGGTGAACTGTTCCAGTTCCTGCGAGCCGCCACATCCTCGTTGATCACCGGCGACAAGATCGGCGATCTCACCACGATGGCCGGCCTCGCGTACTCGCTGCGCGAGATCGACCAGGGCGACGTGACCTTCGTGACCATGCCCTACGACTGGGCCGGCGCCCGCGTCCACCCCAACGACCTCTCAGAGGACCTCTGGGACTCGATCCGCGCCGACGAACCGATGGCCCTGCCACCCGAGCCCGAGCAGACCGAGAGTCCGCCCGAAACCACACCCGGCGCAGGCACGTGAGGGGCCAGGGCGATCAACGCCCGGGCACACCGCACCCAGCCCCACGGACGGGTGACTCTCCCACACAGCGAGGGGGCGCCGTCGTGGGCAGGATAGGAACCACCCGCGCGCCCTGGGCGCCATACCCAGACCAGCCCGCTACCCTCGTGCTGCCGCGGGACGGGAACGATCGAGGAGCTGAGCGAGCATGACGGACGACCCGTTCGCCGACGAACCACGGCGCGCGCCCGGGCGTCGCCCCCGCAGCGGCGGGAAGAGCCGGGCCCGGGAAGGCGGGTCGGCACGCCCAATCTCCGGGGATCCGGGCACATCATCCGAACCACCCCGCCAGGTCCCGCCACGCAAGCCCGCGGCCCCCGCCGGAGCCCCAGCGGCGGGGCAGGTGCGCCGCACCTCCGCACGTCCGCCGAGCTTCTCGCCCGGTGGCAAGCCCGCCGACGGCGCAGCCCGGCCGCCCGTCGACCGCACCCGGGCCATGCCCGTCAGTGAGGCACCGCCTGCCCGTCCGGTGCGTCATGCCCCGGCCGTCACGCCGGAACGGCACGCACCCCCACCCGGGGGGCCCCGTGGCCCTGGTGGCTCAAGTGGTCCCGGTGGGCCAAGCGGACCGTCCCGACGGCGTCGGGTGCGTCGCCGTCGCATCCTCACCGTCGTAGCGTTGCTGCTGGTGCTGGTGCTCGCATGGCCAATCGGGCTGCTGGTGTGGGCGAACTCCCAGATCAATCACGTGGCAGCCACGAACGACGACCTCAGCACCGACGGGACGACCTACCTGCTCGCCGGCTCGGACTCACGGGAGGATTCCGGCCTGACCGGTGACACCACCGGGGGCGAGCGCACCGACACGATCATCCTGCTCACCGCGCCACCGAGCGGCACAGCGTCGCTGATCTCCATCCCCCGCGACACCTTCGTGGACATCCCCGGATACGGCCCGAACAAGATCAACGCCGCCTACGCCTACGGCGGCCCCGGCCTGCTCGTGGACTCGGTGCAGACGCTGACCGGTATCGAGGTGGACCACTACGTCGAGATCGGCATGGGCGGGGTGGCCGACGTGGTCGACGCGGTCGGTGGTGTCGAGCTCTGCCTGGACTACGACGTCGACGACCCCGACTCCGACCTGGTCTGGGAGGCCGGCTGTCACATGGCCGACGGTGACACCGCGCTGGCGTTCGCGCGGATGCGCAAGGCCGACCCACTCGGCGACATCGGCCGCACCCAGCGCCAGCAGCAGGTGATCAGCGCCGTCTCCGACGCCGTGGTCGATCCCTCCCTGGCGTTCCGGCCCGGCGAGCAGGTGCGGCTCATCAGCGCCGGTCTCGGGGCGCTGCAGGTCTCGGAGGGCACCGGCATCATCGACCTGGGGCAGATGGCCCTCGCGTTCCGCAATGCCACCGGCCCCGACGGCGTTCGCGGCACTCCCCCGGTGGCGAACCTCGACTACCGGCCCGGTGGGGTGGGGTCCACGGTGCTGCTCGATCCGGACCTCGCGCCGGTGTTCTTCGAGGCGGTCGCCGATGGCACGGTCACTGAGGACGATCTGCAGGAATACTGAGTACCTGGGTCCGCGGCGGGAATCATCGGAGCCACCGCAGGTGTTCCCTGAGGCATGAGCACCCACACCAATGACCCGGCCACGATCGAACGGCTCCTACGTACGCCCGGCCGGTGGGCCGTCGTCGGGCTATCCGCCAACCGCAGGCGCACGGCATACGGCATCGCCTCCTACGTGCTGGGGCTGGGGCACGAGATCGTCCCCGTGCACCCGAAGGCGGAGACCGTGCACGACGCCACCGGCTACGCCACGCTGGCCGAGGTCCCGGGCGAGATCGACGTCGTCGACATCTTCGTCAACTCCGACCTGGCCGGCAGTGTGGTGGACGAGGCGATTGCCCGCGGCGCGAAGGCCGTCTGGCTGCAACTCGGCGTCATCGACGAGGAGGCAGCCGCCCGGGCGCGCGAGGCCGGGCTGGACGTCGTGATGGACACCTGCCCCGCGATCGAGGGCCCGCGTCTCGGCCTCACCTGACCCCCACCGGAATCGCTCGTCGATCTGGCTCCCCCAGCAGGAATCGCTCGTCGATCTGGCTCCCCCAGCAGGAATCGCTCGTCGATCTGGCTCCCCTCCCTGAAATCGCTCGTCGATCTGGTCGACCAGATCGACTGTGAGTGTGGTGTTCGCAGCCTGGTGGTGATGGGCTGTGGGTGGTGGCTTGGAGTGTGACTCGCTGATCGACTGGCCGTGTGTGCCTTTCGCACGACTTGTCCGCTCCGGGTCGCCGCCTCCGGCCCGGTCGGAGCGACTGGCCTGATCAGGAGCTTGACCGGCGGGCGTAGTAGCGCCCGTCGTGTCCCATCTACAGTCCTGCCGATTCTCCTACCGGACCGGAAAGCAACAACGTCCCGTCCCGTTCCGAAGTGGAGGAAACGTCATGACTAGTCTGAGTGATCTCGTCGAGGTTGTCATCGGGGTCGACACCCATGTCGATACCCATACCGCGGCGATCATCGATGCTGGCACCGGTGGGGTGCTCGGCCAGGTACAGGTCGCGGCCACCCCGGCGGGGTATGCCGAGCTGGTCGAGTTCGTCGATACCCACCCTACGCGGTGAGGATGAGGCTGATATCGAGACCGATCCGTGCGCCGCCACTGGTGGACGGGCGTGGGCGATCGAGGGCACCCGCTCCCACGGGGCGGGTCTGACCCGACATCTACAGGCTCGTGGTGAGCTGGTCATCGAGATCGACCGCCCGCAACGGGCCAAGCGCCGCCGTGGAGCCAAGTCCGACCCGATCGACGCAGTCCGCGCCGCACGGGAAGCGTTAACCCGCGAGCACCTAGCCACCCCACGCTCAGGCGGGAACCGGCACGCCCTCGCGATCCTGCTGAGCACCCGAGACTCCCTCGTGACCGAAGCAGGCCGCGCCGCACGGCAAGTGTTCCACCTCATCATCACCGCCCCCGAACCCCTGCGAGCGAAGTTCGCCGGCAAGAAACTGCCCGCGATGATCACCACCGCCGCCCGGCTACGCACCCGGCCCGGTCAAGACATCGAGACCACCACCACGATCACCATCCTGCGCGACCTGGCCCGCCGCGCCCAAGACCTGACCACACAAGCGGCCCAGTACAAGAAACAGATCCACCACATCGTGACCAGCATGCGCGCCGACCTGCTCGATCAGCCCGGCATCGGCCCCATCGTGGCCGCACGAATCCTGTGCGCCTGGTCCCACCCCGGACGCATCCACTCCGAAGCCGCATTCGCCATGCTCGCCGGCGTCGCCCCCATCCCAGCCACCAGCGGCAGAACCACCAACCGACACCGCCTCAACCGCCACGGCGACCGCCAACTCAACCGAGCACTCCACGTCATCGTCCTGACCCGACTACGCCACGACCCACACACCCGCGCCTACGCCCAACGCCGCACCACCCAAGGCCGCACCCACCGCGAAATCACCCGCTGCCTCAAACGCTACATAGCCCGCGACATCTACCGACAACTCGAACACCACAACCCCACAAACACCCCTTGACAGAACATAGGAGCGTCGAGCGATTTCGGGTGGGAGGTGTAAGGGACGACGGTCAGAAGCGGTTGTCCCCGCCCAGCAGGTTGCCGAAGCCGCCGAGCACGGAGCCCTCACCGCGGTCCCGGCCACCGGTCTGCGGTGCGGCGGCGAGCATCCGGCCCGCCATGCGGGAGAACGGCAGCGACTGCAGCCACACCTTGCCCGGACCGGTCAGCGTCGCCAGGAACACGCCCTCGCCGCCGAAGAACATCGACTTCACGCCACCGACCGGGCGCACGTCCATGTCCACAGTGTCGTGGTAGGCCATGACGCACCCGGTGTCGACGTCGATGCGCTCGCCCGCACCCAGCTCCCGCTCGACCATCGTGCCGCCACCGTGGACGAACACCCAGCCGTCACCCTCGAGCTTCTGCATGATGAAACCCTCGCCACCGAACAGGCCGGTCATCACCTTGCGCTGGAAATGGATGCCCACGGATACTCCGCGCGCACCGGCGAGGAAGCTGTCCTTCTGGCAGATGAGCCGGCCGCCGTGATCGGAGAGCTTGATCGGCAGCACCGTGCCTGGGAACGGGGCCGCGAACGAGACGTGGGCCTTCCCCTGACCCTCGTGCGTGAACATGGTGGTGAACAGCGACTCCCCGGTGACAACGCGCTTTCCGGCCGAGAGCACTTTGTCCATGAAGCCGCCGCCGGCGCCCTCGGCCGCGGACCCGTCGCCGAAGACGGTGTCCATCCGCACCGAGGCATCCTTCATCATGAGTGCACCGGCCTCGGCGATCGCCGTCTCGCCCGGGTCGAGCTCGATCTCGACGAACTGCATGTCCTCGCCGACGATGCGGAAGTCGATCTCGTCAGAGCGACGCAACCCGGGGGCAGAACTCGAGTTCGGGGCCGGCGGCGGTGGAGGCGTCGCGGCGGCACCCAGCTCCGGTACCGAGTGGATCGGCAACCACTCCGCGAACCCGTCACGCCACACATGGCCGTTCGAGTTGGAGGCCGCCTGCGCACGCGCCTGCTCATCCTCGAACGGCCCGGTGCGCTCCCCCTGGTAGCTGAAGTACCACTGACTCATCGATACCCTCCTGATCGGTCTGCGGCGCCCTGTCGAACGCTCCGCGCGCAGCCTATCGATACCGGCAACCACGTCACCCGGGGTGACCTTGCCGTCGACGCCTGGCCGATCATCGACGGCAAGGTCACCCCGGGTGATGCCGCCGCCGGTCTGAACGTGGCAGGGCCCGGCCAGGCGGCCCCAACCACTGCAACCTGAGCGGCCCCACCTTCACGCCCGCCGCGCCGGCCTCTCCCCCAGCAGCCGCAGCACCCCGCGCTTCATCCGCGGCCCCACCGGCCGCTCCACGAACCGGTGAACCAGCCATGCGAGCAGCAACGACAACGCCGTGGCTGCCACCACGCTGACCACCGGGCCCACCGTCTCCCGCAGACCCGCGATGGCCCACCACCCCCAGTACTGGTGCAGCAGGTACACCGGATAGGTCAGCACTCCGACCGTGGTCAGCCAGCGCCAGTCCACCCGTGCTGCCGCCGTCAGTGAGATCAGCCCGACCGCCAGGAAGCACCCCACCACCAGTGATCCCAGCACCCATGGATCCAGGGCGTAGGGCGTGTTCTGCTCCACCTGATCGCTGAGCCCCGGCACTGTGTGCCAGACCGCAAGCGCCACATTCCCCAGCAGCACCAGCCATCGCCACAGTGTGTGACCACGCGAGTAGAGCAGGTACAGCACCATCCCGCCGGCGAAGAACGGCGCATGCCGGTAGATCAGCCAGTCCCACAACCACGGCATCCCCGACTCGGCGAGCCCCCACGCGACGAGCGGCCACAGCGCCGCCAACCACATCACCCGCCGGGTCGTGACTCCCAGGGCCACAAGCAGCCCCATGATCAGGTAGAACTTCAACTCCACCCACAGTGTCCAATAGACCCCGTCCACGTGCGGCACCTCGAACGCGGCCTGCCACATGGTCAGGTTCACAGCCACCTGCCCCGGACTCGGCGCACGACCCGGGTTCCACATCAGGATCAGCAGCGCACTCGTGGCGAGCACCGCCGTCCAGTACGCCGGGTACAGGCGAGAGATGCGGGAGGCGACGAAGTAGCGCCAACCCCGGCCCTCCGCCGTCATGAGGATCACGAACCCACTGATCACGAAGAACAGGTACGGGGCGAGCGCCCCGTAGCCGAACCACACACCCACGCGAGCGGTGGCGGCCTCCACCGGCTCACCCCAAACAGGCCCCTCCACCTGGTCGAACGCGGCGTAGTGGTAGCCCAGCACAGCCACCGCCGCGAAGAAGCGCAGGCCATCGAGCAGGCGCAATCGTCCGCGCGGAACCGCCGCCATCCCCTGGTGCTCGCTCACGCGCGGCACCCTAGCCGGACCACCTGGGAACGCGACGTATCCTGAGCAGATGACGGCACGCATCCGACTCTTCCTCGTGGCTCTCGTTGCGCTGGCGCTCCCGATCTCGGGCTGCCAGTTCATTGAGGAGCAAGCCGGTGACGTTGTCGAGCATGCGATCGAAGAGGCCGTCGAGGGGCTCGATCTCACCGACGGCCTGCCGGAGACCTTCCCCGCGAGCGTGCCTGTGGTCGAGGGCCAGACCCGCGGAGCCACGCGCACCACCGCCAACGGGAGTGAGTGGGTGGCACTGGTAGCGGCCGAGGATCAGGGCAGCGCGGCGCAGGACGCGATCACGGAGGCAGGGTTCGAGGAGCAGCACGCCGTCTCCACTCAGTCCGGGGTGCTCGCCGAGTACTCCGACGACGACCATCACGTCACGCTGATCGCCTCCACCACGCAGGTGGTGTACGTGGTGCGGGAGGCCTGAGCACGTTCGGCAGGCCCGATTACCGGGCCGATCCAGCGCGCGGACCGCGCTGTCGCGTCGAGCCGGGGCGCACTGTCGCGTCGAGCCGGTCCAGAACTGACGGCGCTCAGCGGTGCCGTGCCAGTAATGGCACGGTTCTCTCCCCAGCCGTCAGTTGTGTCCTGCGACGGGCGACCTCAGCTGCCGAAACCGGTGCGGTGCGCGCGGGAAGCACGCAGTTTGGCGCCCTTCGCCTGCGCTGTCTCTCGCAACCCCTGCTGGAACTGCCCCATCTTCTCGCGGAGCTGGGCTGCGCCGTCATCGGCTCCGGCGCCGAGGATGCGGGCGGCCAGGAGGCCGGCATTGCGGGCCCCGCCCACCGAGACCGTGGCCACCGGCACTCCTGAGGGCATCTGCACGATCGAGAGCAGCGAGTCCATCCCATCCAGGTGCCGCAACGGCACCGGAACGCCGATCACCGGCAGTGGCGTGACCGCGGCCAGCATGCCCGGCAGATGCGCGGCGCCCCCGGCGCCGGCGATGATCACCCGCAGCCCGCGCCCGGCGGCCTGCTCACCGTAGGCGATCATCTCCTGCGGCATCCGATGCGCGGAGACGACATCCACCTCCACCTCGACGTCGAACTCGGCGAGCGCCTCCACGGCGTCAGACATCACCGGCCAGTCCGAGTCCGAGCCCATCACCACACCGACGATCGCGCTCATGTCAACGTCCTCCCAGCAGCGCTGCTGCCTCTCGAGCCCGACGGCGCACCGTGGGCAGGTCCGTCCCGGTCACCGTGACGTGGCCGAGTTTGCGTCCGGGGCGCACCGACTTGCCGTACAGGTGCACCTTGGCCTCGGGGTACTCGGCCATCAGGCGGGGGTAGGCGCTCGAGGGGTCCTCGAGATCGGAGCCGAGCAGGTTCACCATGACGGCTACTTCGGCAGTCATGGCGGTCTCCCCCAAAGGCAGGTCGAGCACCGCACGCAGATGCTGCTCGAACTGGCTCGTCACCGCGGCGTCGATGGTGAAGTGACCGCTGTTGTGGGGGCGCATCGCCAGCTCGTTGACGAGGATCACGCCATCGGAGGCTTCGAACATCTCCACCGCCAGCACGCCGGTGACGCCAAGCCCCTCGGCGATCTTCTCGGCGACGTCGATGGCGTCCTGGGCGACGTGGTCAGGGATGTCGGGCGCGGGAGCGACAACCTCCGCGCACACGCCACCGGTCTGGATCGTCTCGACCACCGGCCAAGAACGCATCTCACCGGTGGGGCGGCGGGCGACGAGCACGGCGAGCTCGCGGCGGAACTCCACGCGTTCCTCGAGCAGCACCTCACCGCGCGGGTGATCGAACCACGTGGCGACCCGTTCGGCATCGTCAGGTGAGTCGAGCACCTGCACACCCTTGCCGTCGTAGCCACCGACGGGGGTCTTGGCCACCAGGGGCCATCGCACGACGTCCTGCTCGCGCAGCTCGGCCGCCGAGGAGACGGCGGTCCATCGCGGGCACGGCACGCCCAGCTCGGTCATCCGGCGACGCATGATGATCTTGTCCTGGGCGTGGCGCAGAGCCTCGGGGCCGGGCTGGACGTTCACCCCACGGGAGATGAGGTCGGCCAGTACCGGCTGCGGGACGTGTTCGTGCTCGAACGTGAGCACATCGGCACCCTCGACGATCTGGGCCACTGCAGCAGCGTCGTCGGCGCGCCCGACCTGGGAGTACGGGACGACCTGCGCGGTGGCGCCATCATCAGCCTCGACCAGCGCCTGAAGCCGGATCTGCAGCGCCCCGGCGGGCTCGGCCATCATTCGGGCGAGCTGTCCGCCCCCTACCACGGCTACGACTGGTCCCATGGGGGCTCAGCCTACCGACTCGGGCGACTCACCCAGCGACGCAGAGCTGACGTGCGGCTCCCCACTGCACCAGCCCCTTGGCTGCAGAGGCGTTCAGGGTGGGCGCGGGCGCGGGCACCCTCGACCGGAGCGACATGGATGCGTCGATTGCGGCAGCATCGCACCGCAGAGTGCCGTAGCCGTGTCGTTCCGGTCATCGGTTCGGGGTGGACCGGGCAGTTATCCTGGCTGGATGGGCGCCATGAACTCACCCGATGGCGTCTCCGCTCGCGCCCGGACGGCCCAGAAGGCCCCCACGGCCGGGACCTGGCGCCGGCTGCGCACCTGGATCGGGGAACTGTTCCGATTCGGGACCGTCGGGCTCATCGCCTTCGTGGTCGACACCGGGCTGATGAACCTGCTGCGGTTCGGACCGGGCGAGCTCCTCGGCCACAAGCCGCTCACTGCCAAGGTGATCTCGGTCAGCGTGGCCGTGCTGGTCGCGTGGTTGGGCAACCGGTACTGGGCCTTTGCCGCCAAGCGCAGTGAGGAGACCCCGGCGGCACGCAGCAAGGAGCTCGTGCAGTTCGCGGTGGTCAACGTGATCGGGATGGCGATCGCCGTCGGCTGCCTGGCGGTCTCGCACTACCTGCTGGGCTTCACCTCGCCCCTCGCGGACAACATCTCGGCCAACGGGGTTGGCCTGGTGCTGGGCACCGCGTTCCGCTATGTCGCCTACCGGTACTGGGTGTTCACCGGGCCTGCCGAGGCAGGTCGGAGCTCGGAGCCGATCACGCCGGAGCCCGCCGGAAGCGAAGCCGTCGTAACGGAGTTCACCGCCGGCGAGACCGCGGCCCGTTCGAGTCCACATCCGTAACTCGACGCACCGGGAATTCAGCGATCACCGACGCCGCCGGCGGCGCCCCACGACCACCAGCGACCCCGGCGGCAGCACCTTGTCCGGGTCCAGTCGCTTCGGCACGGCGTTGAGGAAGATCGCGAACACCGGTGGGCGGCGCTGGGCCAGTTCGAGCCGGCCACCGTCGGCAGTGACCAGATCGCGCGCGAGCCCGAGCCCGAGCCCGGTGCCTTTGCCGGAGGTGACGTGCCGTTCGAAGATCCGCGGTGCGAGGTCGTCGGCCACGCCGGGCCCCTCGTCGGCAACCTCGATCACCACTCCGGTGTCGACACCTGACTTCGAGGGCCGCACCCGCACCGAGGTGGTGCCTTCGCCGTACTTGAGTGAGTTCTCCAGCAACGTCGCCAGCACCTGCGCCAGCGCACCCGGGGTCGCCAGCACCGAGGTGTCGCGGGCGTCTCCGAACTCGAGCGTGCGACCGACCCGGGTGTAGCTGGGCACCCATTCGTCACGCTGCTGGTCGAAGACCTCGTCCAGATGCAGCGCCTCGGTGGTGCCGCCGTCAGCCTTGCGGGAGGCTTTCAGCAGGTCGTCGACCACATGGACGAGCCGCTCCACTTGCTCCAGGGAGATGCGCGCTTCCTCCCTGACCTCCTCGTCCTCGCTGAGCAGCTGGATCTCCTCCAGTCGCATCGACAGCGCCGTCAACGGGGTGCGCAGCTGGTGGGAGACGTTCGCGGCGAACTGCCGTTCCGCGGCGATCCGGCCGGCGAGACGGTCGGAGGTCCGCGCCAGCTCGGCGGCAACGAGGTCGATCTCCTCCACTCCGGAGGGTTCCAGGCGCGGCCGGACCTGCCCGGATCCGATCTGCTCGGCACTGGCGGCCAGGTAGATCAGCGGTGCCGCCAGCCGCCGGGCCAGGCGCAACGCCACCATGGCTGCCCCCGCGAAGGCCAGCACACTCAGTCCGGTGACGAGGAACACGACCTGCGCTCCCCGCCAGAACAGCAACGACCCGCTGACCTCCAAGACCACCAGCGCGCCAGAGGGTGAGGTGCTGGAGGCGGCGAATGTCTCGTCCGATGGGCCCACGTCCGGCCCGGCGATCACCACTTCACCGTTGGGCATCTCGATCGTGATCCGGGCCGGTGTGCCCGAGTCCTCGTCCACCCACCGGTCCAGGTAGTCCTGGTCGACCGGCGCGTTCAGCCCGATGCGCCCCTCGACCGATCGCGTCACCGACTCGGTCCGCACCTGCAGGTTCTGACGGATGCTCTCCTGCTCCTTGAGCGCCCCGAAGATCCCCATCGGAAGTCCGAGGAAGATCACGGCGACGGTCACAGCCGCCATCGCGACCGTCAGGACGCGTCGGCGCAGGTCAGCTCACCCCGTCCTCGAACCGGAATCCCATGCCACGGATGGTGGAGATGTAGCGGGGCGCGTTCGCGTCATCGCCAAGCTTGCGGCGCAGCCACGAGACGTGCATGTCGAGGGTCTTGGTCGATCCGTTGGGATCGGACGCCCATACCTCCCGCATCAGCGTGTCCCGCGAGACGACCGAGCCGGCCTCACGCACCAGCACCCGCAGCAGCTCGAACTCCTTGGCCGTCAGCTGCAGCTCGCGCTCACCCTGGAACGCGCGGTGCGCGGCGGCATCCACCCGGACGTCCTGGGCGCCGATCTCCTCCGATTCCACCCCGTCCGCTCCTGCGCGCCGCAGCAACGCCCGCACCCGTGCGAGCAGCTCAGCCAGCCGGAACGGCTTGGTCACGTAGTCGTCGGCGCCGGCGTCGAGCCCGACCACCAGGTCGACCTCGTCCGCGCGCGCGGTCAGGACCAGGATCGGGGTGGTCATTCCCTGGTTCCGGATCCACCGGGCCACGTCGAGGCCGTCCATGTCGGGCAGGCCCAGATCGAGCACGAACAGGTCCGCGTGGCTGGCTTCATCGATCGCCCCACGGCCCGTGCCGTGCACCGACACGTCATACCCCTCACGCGTCAGCGCCCGGGCCAACGGCTCGGCAATGGCCGGGTCATCTTCTGCTAATAGAACTCGGGTCACACTGCCATGCTAATGCCATGGCCCACCTGTCGTGCCAGATCGACCCGGCCGACTTCTCCGTTCCGCCAGGTCAGAGCCCTCCCCGGGGAGGGCGGAGGGGGCTCACCCCTCGTTCATTTCCCGACGGCGTACGAGGACCGGGTGCACCTCTCCAAGTCCCGGAACGGCGCGGCCGGCCAAGGGTTCCAGCACCACGCCCTGGGCGGTGGAGTCGCCTTCGAGCAATGCCGCGGAGACGTCGTCCATCAGGACGCTGCCCGGATCGGCGATATCGGTCAGCCGGGAGGCGAGGTTCACCACCGGACCGAAGATGTCACCGGAGCGTGACAGGACGCGCCCCCACACCACCGACCCGCGCACCGGCAGGTCCCGTTCGGCCATCGCCCCCACCAGCCCCGTCGCGGTGCGCACACCGGTGAGCAGGTCATCAGCCACGAACAGCACTGCGTCACCGATGGTCTTGACCACCCGCCCACCGTGCTGGGCGACGACGTCACGCGCTACGGTCTCGAAATCCTGAACCAGTGTGGTCAACGCGGCCCGGTCCATATCGGCCGCACGCGTGGTGTAGGAGACGATGTCGATGAAACCGACGGCTCGTTCCAGCGGAAGCTGCCCCGGATCGGGCGCCTCGTTGCCGAGCAGGGCGACGTCCTTGTCGATCCGGCCGAGCAGCGCCACGAGCTGGCGCCGCCAGGCGTAGTCGAGCTGCTCACGCAGCATCGGACTCAGTTCGACCAGCCGATCCAGCACCACCAGCCGAGCACTGACGTCGTCCAGGGAGTAGCGCACGGTCGCGTCCTGCACGAGCGCCTCGACCTGCCACAGGACGAGCCGGTCCATGGAGTGCCCGAGCGCGCGCACCAGGTCCTGCGCTGTGGTCAGGCTCATCCCGCCCTCGGTGACGACGTCCACAAGGTCGCGCAATGCCGTCACATCGGCGTCGGTGAACGGGCGCGAGTCAGCAGGCACATCAGCGAACCCGAGGGCACGCCAGTAGTTACGCACGAGATGCTGCGGTACCTCGGCGGCTGCGGCGAACTCCTCCACAGTCATCGTTCCGGGCCCACCGAGCAAACGTTCCTCGTGACGGCGGAGGGTCGACGGCGCGGCCTCAGGGCTCGGGTCGGTCTCCTCGTTCACACCGCCGAGGGTAACCGGTCGGGCCGGGTTGCGGCTGGGACCTGAGTCCCGCAGCGCTCAGGAGCTGGCCAGCTTCTCCTGCAGGCGCTGCACGGCGTCGTCCAGGTGATGGCTGATGACGGCGTCCATCGCCTCGGGCGTTCCGGTGCGGATGGTCTCGCGCCAGTCCTCGTGCTCGCGGACCTGTTCGGCCAGATCCGGATAGGTGGTCTGCAGCTCGCCGAGGCAGATCCGGGTCTCGACCAGCAGGGTGCGCATCGCCCGGGCCAGCCTCGGGCTGTCCGCGGCGTCGACGAACACCTCGTGGAAGATCTGGTCGGCGTTGGACACGGCGGTGGCGTCCGCGCGATCAGCGGCACGGGTCATCGCCTGCAGTGGGCGACCCAGAGCCCGCCATGCCGCGTCCCGGTCACCGGCGAGGATCAACCGGCCGGCTCCGCGTTCGATCGCGGCCCTGGTGCGGTACACGTCCACCATGTCGGTCAGGGTCAGCTCGGGTACGAAGATCCCGCGATGGCGGACGCTGTGCGCGATCCCCTCGGAGACCAGTCGCTGCAACGCCTCTCGCACGGGTCCGCGGGAGACCTCGAAGCGGGTCGCGATCTCGGCCTCGCCCAGTTGCTCACCCGGGGCGAGGGTGCCGGTGAGAATCGCCGATCGCAGTTGTTCGGCGATCAACTCGGCAGTGGACATCCGGTGCGCAGGTGAGGGTTCAGGCAGCACGGTCGCCTCCGAACAGCACCCCGAGCGCCGGATGCTGAGCCCGCAGGCCCACCAGTCGCAATCCTTCCCACACCGTCACCTGGTTGGCGGTGAGCACCGGTTTGCCCAGCCGCTCCTCCAGCATCGGCATCTCACGCAGGGTGTGCATCGCGGTGTCCGGGATCAGCAACGCTTCGGCGTCGGGGTGATCGTTCGCCTCGGCGAGTGTGAGCACCTGCTCACCACTCAGGCGCCCCACCTCGGCGGCCGTGTCGATCCCAGCGCTGCTGGTGCTGACCACCTCAACCCCGGCGGAGGCGAGGAAATCCACGAACAGGGACGCGACGTCGTCGGGGTAGCTGGCTGCCACGGCCACCTTCCTCACGTCCAGGGCGCGGCAGGCGTGGGTGAAAGCGAAACTGGTGCTCGAGGCGGGCACGCCGGCTGCCTCGGCGAGCTGACGGACCTGGTGAGCTGCGCCGTCGGGGCGGTAGACGAAGCTGCCGGAGGTGCAGGCCCACACCACGGCCTGCGGGTGTTCGGCCGCGAGCTGGTGGGCGCCGGCGGTCAGCCGCTGCGGGCTGCCGAGGTCGAGCAGTTCAGGGACGGCGTGCAGGTCGGTGCCGTAGATGTGGGTCACGGCCAGGTGTACCCCGAGCAGCCCGGCGGCGTAGGGGTAGTCGTCCTCGGCGGCATGGTCGGGGTAGATGAACCCGATGGTGGTGGTCATGGGCGGGGTTCCTGTACGGGTGGTGCCAGGTGGTCGGGGCGAGGGACGTCCTCGGGTGAGAGGCCGTCGTCGGGGGCCGTGCCTTCTGGTGACGGCGCGAAGACGGAGCTGAGCCATTGCCCTGGCCCCATCATCGGCAGTCCCATCCGGGCCAGGCAGGCCCAGATCGTCAGCTGGTTCGCGGTGAGCACGGGCTTGCCGAGGCGCTGTTCCAGCGGGTCGATCACATCGTAGGTGGGCAGGTTCGTGCAGGAGACGAACACTGCCTGCGACTCGGGCGCATCGGCGGCCATGATCCGCTCGGCCACGGTGCGGTAGTTGACCTTCCAGATCCCACCGCCCAGACCCAGGTGGTTGGAGCGGACGACGTCCACGCCGAGCTCGGCGAGGTAAGCGTGCAGTCGCAGAGTGAGGGGCTCGTCGTAGGGGGTGATGACGCTGATGCTGCTCAGGTCCAGCGCCCGGATCGCCTCTGCGAGCGCACCGGAGGTGGTGAGCGCGGAAGGAGCACCCGCCTCCAGGATCGCCTCGACCAGGCCGCGCTCGTAGGCGAGGCCGTGGATGAAACTGCCGGAATTGCACAGGTAGGCCACGACTTCGGGCTCGGTGCCCAGCACGTCTTGGGTGGCGCGCCGTAGATGGGTGCGATCGGAGACCCGCTCGGCCATCTCCAGGCTCACCGGGACCGGCTCGAACGGGGTGCGCGCCAGATGCAGGCTCACCTCGAGCGGGCACCACCGCCACAGTTCCCGTTCCAGCGCCAGGTCGAACGGCGCGATGATTCCGATGCCACGTTGAGCCAGCGGTCCTTCGAACTCCGCGCCGTCCAGTTCCAATACCGGCCTCCCGAGAACACGAACCCACGCCGGATTCGGATTGTTGACAATAGTACGACCCGCTCATACGTTGTCAATGTGTCCAAGCCAGCCCGCGTCCTCGTCCTGCACGAGGGCCCCCAGCCCCGCTCCCCCGGCCTGGATACGGTCTCCGAGCTGGCCGACGTCACCTTCACCGATGAGGCCCATCTCGCCGGTGCCCTACCCGGGGCGGAGGTGCTGTACCTGCACCACTTCCTCAGTCACGCACTGCGCGAGGCCTGGCCGGCGGCCGATGCGCTGCGCTGGGTGCACGTGGCAGCCGCGGGTGTGGACCCGGTGCTCTTCGAGGACCTGATCGCCAGCGACGTGATGGTGACCAACTCACGCGGTGTGTTCGACGACGCAATCGCCGAGTACGTGCTCGGTCAGATCATCTCCGGCGCCAAGGGGTTCCGGGATTCGTGGGACGCCCAGCGTGAGCACCGGTGGCAGCATCGCGAGTCCGACCGGGTGGCCGGGCAGCGGGTGCTGGTGGTGGGCACCGGTGCGATCGGCCGCTCGATCGCGCGACTGTTGCGCGCGGTGGGGATCGAGGTGCGCGGGGCCGGGCGGCGCGTGATCACCGACGATCCGGACTTCGGACACGTCACTGACGATCTGCTCGGCACCCTGCCGGAGTTCGACTGGGTGGTGGCCGTGGCACCGCTGACCGAGAGCACCCGCGGGATGTTCGATGCGCAGGCGTTCGCCGCGATGGGCGAGCATGCGCGGCTGATCAACGTCGGCCGCGGGGAGCTGGTCCGCACCGGCGCCCTGGTGCGGGCGCTGGAGGATGGCGCCATCGCCGGGGCGGTCCTCGATGTGACCGATCCGGAGCCGCTGCCCGCCGACCATCCCCTGTGGACCCTGCCGGGCGTGAGCATCAGCGCCCACCAGTCCGGAGACGTGCGAGGCTGGCGGGACGAGCTCGACACGCTGTTCGCCGACAACCTCGGCAGATGGCAGCGGGGGGAAGAGCTGCGCAACGTCGTCGATACCGAGCTCGGTTACGTGCCCACCACGAGGAGCCAGACGTGAACCCGAACGAGATGACCGCCGTCGAGCTGGTCACTGCCTACGGCAGCGGTACCCTCAGCCCGGTGGAGGCCACCGAGGCCTGCCTCCAGGCGATCGACGCGCGCGATGACGAGCTCAACGCGTACTGCCTGGTCGATGCTGAGAGCGCCCTGGCGCAGGCACGTGAGTCTGAGCAGCGGTGGCACTCCGGGCACGTGCAGGGGCTGCTCGACGGCGTCCCGATCTCTATCAAGGACATCTTCCTCACGCGGGGGTGGCCCACGTTGCGCGGGTCGGCGGCCGTCTCACCGGACCAGCCGTGGGAGGTCGACTCCCCGGTGGCCGCGCGGTTGCGGGAGGACGGCATGGTCTTCCTCGGCAAGACCACCACGCCCGAGCTGGCGTGGAAGGCCACCACCGACTCCCCCGCATTCGGCATCACGCGCAACCCAGTGGATCCGGCTCTGACCGCGGGGGGCTCCTCGGGCGGCTCAGCCGCGGCCGTGGCGGCGGGCATGGGGCCGGTCTCCGTGGGTACTGACGGCGGAGGTTCCGTCCGCATCCCAGCATCGTTCTGCGGGATCGTCGCTCTCAAACCCACGCATGGGCGGATTCCGCTGTACCCGGCGAGTCCGTTCGGGCCGCTGGCGCACGCGGGACCGATGACCCGCACCGTGGACGACGCTGCACTCTTGATGGACATCCTGGTGCTTCCTGATCACCGCGACCCGACCGCACTCGCCCCGCCGCGGTCGACGTATCGCGGAGAAGTGAACCGGGACGTGGCTGGGCTCGGGGTGGCGTACTCGAAGGACCTCGGATTCGCGCAGGTGGATCCCGAGGTGGCGGCCGTGGTGGACCGGGCGGTGCACGCACTCGCCGGCGCAGGGTTGGTGGTGACTGAGGCCGACCCGGAGATCGAGGATCCGATCGAGGCCTTCGAGTTGCTGTGGGCGGCAGGCGCGGCGACGCTGCTGAACACCATGCCCGGAGCACGGAAGGGTATCGACCCGGGACTGGGGAAGGTCTGGGACACAGGGCTCGATGCCACGGCGGTGCAATTCCTGCAGGCGCGGGCAGTGGCCGCTGAGCTGGGGATCCGGATGGGCGCCTTCCACCGCACCCACAACGTGCTGATCACCCCCACGATGCCCATCGCCGCATTCGAAGCCGGGCACAACGTTCCCCCCGGCAGCGACCTGACGAGCTGGCCGCAATGGACGCCCTTCACGTACCCGTTCAACATGACCCAGCAACCGGCGATCTCCATCCCGTGCGGGACGACGTCGGCCGGGCTGCCGGTAGGACTACAGATCGTCGGGCCACGCCACTCCGATGATCTGGTTCTCGCAGTGGCGAGGTTCGCGGAGCGGGTGCTGGCGGGCTGAGACCAGAGCTACTGCGGCCAGCGCGCGTCGGTGGCATCGAAGTCACGCCAGCCGACGTGCCGTAGTTCGAGGATCCGCTTCCACTCCTGCCGGTCGACCCCCTCGACTTCGGACCAGTATCCCAATGGCAACTCATTGAGCCTGACCTGATCATCGTCGTCGATGTCCACCAGGCGACGCTGACGAAGGATCTGCAGCACCACGTCCCGGCCCCGACGCCAGCGGTCACGTATCCGCGAGCTGCGCGGGCCACGCCGGGGTGGCCGCCGCCTCCTCGGCCGACCCTCCGGGGTGGATACCAGACCGGCGATGAACACCAGAACGCCCGACACGATCGCAGTCAGGATGAACCCGAGCAGCAGCAACCCGGGCGGTGGACCGTCCGAGGCCAGCACCACGACAAGGGCCGCTCCCGAGCCGGCCGCGATCAGTGCGCTGGTGACCAGCTGAAGAGCGGCGCGGCGCCGGGATCTCCACCAATCCACGAAGAACCCCACACCCAGGGCCGCTGCGAGAAAGAAGAAGAAGCGCGCACCCGTGAACCACCCCTCGGCTTCGGCGGCCCCTTCCGCGGCGCTTCCGACGGCTACAAGCACCAGCCCGAGGACTGCCGAACCGAAGCTCGGAATCGCGAGAAGGGCGATACCGACCCACCCCACGATCCCGATTGCGGTCACCCAGGCCTTCTCCTCCGGCAGCCGTGGCAGGTCATGTTCGAGGATCGCCGCCTCGATCTCGCCCCATCGCAGCGGCTGCGAGAACTGCTCCGTCCTGGCCCACTCGCGCAGCTCCGGAGCCCACTGCTGCGCTTCCTGGCGTCGATCCATGCGCCTATCGTCCCGCCGGCGTCAACGCGTCGCATCGATCGCGCGGTCACCGCCGGTGAGGTTGTCGTCGATCACCGGCTCAGGATCGCCGACAACCTCACCGAAACTGCGGGTAGAGGAACTCACTCCCGGGCGAAGCTGAGCGTCTCCCCCTCGACCCCGCGCAGCCACAGGTCGTTGCAGGCGGCGGCAATCTCGTCCAGGCCGTCAGTGATGGTGGCGAAGACGTTGCCTGGCACCCACCCCATGTCGCCGTTGATGAGCAGGTTGTTGCGACCGTAGAAGATGGCCAGGTCGGTGGCCCCCTGCTCGGCGTGTGCGGCGGACCCGGTCTCGTACCCGTAGGCGGGGTTGCCGATCTCCCAGGGTTCGAAGTCGAACAGGCAGACGTCGCCAGGAATCGGGGTGACGGTCGGGTTCTCCCGGTGCGGGGCCGCCGTCAGACGAGGCACGAGCGTGTACACCTCGTTCCGGGCGTACTTGGCGTGCAGCGCGGCACCGGATTGCGGCAGTGCCTCCCACACGGCAGCGCACGAGCCGGGCGCTTCGTCCTCGAGGAGCCGCGCGCGGCAGGTGACCCCGCGGGAGTCGAGGGTGATGGTGATGTAGCGAGCCATGGTGATTCCTTCGCAGTCAGCCGGATCGGACGCTGGATGAAATCGACGGTCATACTGCCACGGCTTGGCCATCGGGCCCTCGTTGGCAGTGTGACCGTCGATTTCATCCGCGTGGAGCTACACAGCGGCGAGCACCTCTCGCCAGATCGCCAGCGCGTCCTCCACCTGCTCGGCGGTGACCACCAGCGGCGGGATCATCCGCACCACGTTCATGTGCGCCCCGCAGGTGAGCAGCAGCAGCCCCTTCTCGGCCGCGAGCTTCTGCGCCGCCGACGCTCGCGCGGTATCGGGCTTGCCGTCGGTGGTGAACTCCGAGCCCACCAGCAGGCCCAACCCACGCACATCCCCGACGGCGGAGGTCGCCGCAGCGCGTGCACCCTGCAGCAACTGGGTGCCCCGCTCGGCCGCATTGCCCACGAGGTTCTCGTTCTCGATCACTTCCAACGTGGCCACCGCGGCGGCACAGGCCACGGCATTACCACCGTAGGTGCCGCCCTGCGAGCCCGGCCACGCCTTGGCCATCAGTTCCCGCGACGCCGCGATCCCCGAGATCGGGAAGCCACTCGCCAGCCCCTTCGCCATCGTGATCACGTCCGGGACCACGTCGAAATGCTGGTGGCCGAAGTACTTGCCGGTACGTCCGAATCCGGTCTGGATCTCGTCCATCACCAGCAGGATGCCGTGCTCGTCTGCTCGCTCACGCAGCCCCGCGAAGAACCGGGTGTTGCCCGGGATGTAGCCGCCCTCGCCGAGTACCGGCTCCACGATGAACGCTGCCGTCTCGGCAGGGGAGGTGAGGGTGGCGAAGATGTAGTCGAGCTCGGCCAGGGCGAAGTCGGTGGCTTCCTCCTCGCTCCAGCCGTACCGGTAGGCGGTCGGGAAGGGAGCCACGTGCACACCACCCATGAGCGGGGAGAATCCGGCAGAGAACCGCGTGCCGGAGGTGGTCATCGTGGCTGCTGCGACGGTGCGGCCGTGGAACCCACCGTGGAAGACGATGACGTTCGGGCGGCCGGTGGCCTGACGTGCCAGCCGGAGCGAGGCTTCGATCGCCTCACTGCCGGAGTTGGAGTAGAAGATCGAGTCCAGACCCTCCGGCAGCACGCTGCCCAGCTTCTCAGTGAGGGCGAGCATCGGCTTGTGCATGACGGTCGTGTACTGCCCGTGGATGAGCGAGCCCACCTGCGCCTGAGCAGCGGCGACCACGTGTGGGTGGCAGTGACCGGTACTCGTGACGCCGATCCCGGCGGTGAAGTCGAGGAAGCGGCGACCGTCGGTGTCGTACAGATAGGAGCCCTCGCCGTGGTCGACGAGCACCGGGGTGGCCTGCTTGAGCAGGGGGGAAAGCTGGGTCAGGTGAGTCACAGGTCCTCCTCGGGGCGTTCGAGCACCCGATCGGCATTGTCGGATTGTCTACAATTGATAGCATCTGTGAGTCAGGATTCCTACCCCTCGGACCGAACGAGTCCGACGACGCCGATCGAGAGCCGCAGCGATGACACCCACCGAAGCGATCGCCTCCGTCCCCACTGACCTGTTCATCGCCGGCTCCTGGCGTACCGCCGGGCGCACCATGGCGGTGGAGAACCCCGCCACCGGGGAGGTGCTCACCCAGGTGGCCGACGCCGATCCAGACGAGGCGATGGCGGCGCTCGACGCCGCGGCCGCGGCCCAGGCGGACTGGGCCCGCACCCCAGCCCGTACCCGCAGCGAGATCCTCTACCGGGCATTCGAGCTGCTGCATGCCGAGGTCGACCGGCTCGCCCTGATCATGACGCTCGAGATGGGCAAGCCGCTGGCCGAGTCCAAGGGCGAGATCGCCTACGCTGCTGAGTTCTTCCGCTGGTTCGCCGAGGAGGCGGTGCGTATCGACGGCGGACACATGCGCGCCCCTGCTGGTGGCGCCCGCTTCCTCATCAGCAAGCAGCCGGTGGGGCCGTGTGTGCTGATCACTCCGTGGAACTTCCCGATGGCGATGGGCACGCGCAAGATCGGTCCGGCGATCGCGGCCGGCTGCACGAGCGTGATCAAACCGGCCGAGGCCACTCCCCTGAGCACGCTCGCGCTCGCCGAGATCCTGCAGCGCGCCGGCCTGCCCGACGGCGTGGTGAACGTGGTCACCACGTCCCGGGCCGACGATGCGATGAGCCCGCTGATCCTCGACCCGCGCTCGCGCAAGCTCTCCTTCACGGGATCCACCGGCGTGGGCAAGCATCTGCTGCAGCTGGCAGCGCAGACGGTGATGCGCACCTCCATGGAACTCGGCGGAAACGCTCCGCTGATCGTCTTCGACGACGCCGACATGGACACGGCCGTGGCGGGCACGATCGCGGCGAAGCTACGCAACATCGGTCAGGCGTGCACGGCCGCCAACCGGATCTTCGTACACGCCTCGGTGGCGGAGGAGTTCACCCGGCGCATCACCGAGGAGATGGCCTCGCGCCGGATGGGCTCCGGGCTGGAGGAAGGGGTCACGATCGGGCCCCTCATCGACGATAAGGCCGTCGAGAAGGTCAACGGTCTCGTACGATCAGCCGCCGACGGCGGAGCTCGGGTCCTGCTCGGGGGTGTCCCCGAGCCGGGGCCGGGTCACTTCTTCCCCGCGACCGTCGTCACGGACGTTCCGGAGGGGGCCGAGCTGGGCAGTACCGAGATCTTCGGACCGGTCGCCGCGATCAGCACCTTCACCGACGAGGATGACGTCATCGCGCGTGCGAACAACACCCCGCACGGGCTGGTCTCCTATGTGTTCACCGAATCGCTGCGGCGTGGGCTGCGAGTGAGCGATGCACTCGAGACCGGCATGGTCGGCCTCAACCAGGGCGTCGTCTCCAACCCGGCCGCACCGTTCGGCGGGATGAAGGAGTCCGGACTGGGCCGCGAGGGCGGACTCACCGGGATCGAGGAGTTCCTGGACACCAAATACATCGGGATCGCCGACTGACCTGTCGACTACCTCACCCGGGCGCCTGGCCAGCGGGCGCCCGGGGTACGGGTGTGTTTACGGTAGGGGTGCACCACTTCCGATGTGAAGAAGGAGCACCATGATGGCCGACGTGACCGGCAAGACCGTAGCCTTCCTGCTCACCGACGGATATGAGGACAGCGAGTTGACCAGCCCGTGGCAGGCGGTCACCCGCGCAGGGGCGAGTGCCGTCCTTGTCTCGCCCCGAGCTGGACGGGTCGGCGGGAAGAAGGGCCACTCGCAGACGGTGGACGTCCCCGTGGCCGAGGCGGACGCCTCCTCTTACGACGCACTCGTGTTGCCCGGCGGCACCGCCAACGCCGACGCTCTACGCATGAACGGTGACGCCGTGGCCTTCACACGGAGCTTCTTCACCGAGCACAAGCCGGTGGGCGTCATCTGCCACGGCGCCTGGATCCTGGCCGATGCCGACGTGCTCTCAGGCCGCACCCTCACCTCCTTCCCGAGCCTGCGCACCGACCTGAGCAACGCCGGCGCCACCTGGGTGGACGAGGAGGTCGTCGTCGACGAGGGCCTGGTCTCAAGCAGGACACCTGCAGACCTGCCAGCATTCAACGACAAGTTCGTTGAGGAGGTCATGGAGGGCAAGCACGGGGGTCAGACGGGCTGACGCTGCTGCCCAGATCCGGCACACTCCCCATCCCGTCTCACGTGCGGGAGCTCCGTGCCACTGGAGCGAGCCCCGGCTCACGTGCGGGAGCCGGCGACGAGACGAAGCGTCATGTCGCTCGCGCTCATGCGTCGCTCACGCTGGGCCTGGACATCGCTCACGCTGGGCGTACGTGAGCCACATCCCCGGCGTGCACTACACGCTCTTCACTCCCAGCACGCACGCGCAACGCACCGTCGGTGGCCAGATCGACAGCTTCACCCTCGATCACCTCATCCCCGGGCAGGGTGACCCGCACGTGGGTGCCGAGGGTGAGGCAGGCCGGCGCCACGATCGACGTCGGGTCCTCGCCTGCCTCCCACGCGGCGATCGGATCCGAGAGACGGCTGTGGATCGCCCGCGCCAGGCCCTCTGGTGTGGTCCGCACGCCGAGTTCGGCGACCGAACCTGCCCATGGCACGGGCAACTCGTCACCGTCCAGGTTGATCCCGATCCCGACCACCACCCCCGACCGATCCGGCAGGATCTCGGCGAGCAGACCGCCGACCTTGCGCAGGCACCCCCATTCGGGAAGCACCTCGGTACCGCCGAGGTGAACGACGTCGTTGGGCCACTTCAGACCGCAGGCCACCTCGTGCGGGGGAGCTGCGCCGTCGGGCTGGAACTCGTGCAAGGCCTGGACCACGGCGACCCCCGCCAGCAGCGGCAGCCAGCTCCAGCGGTCGGTCGGCACGGCCGGGCGAAGGAGGATGGAGAAGGTCAGCGCATGGTGGGCATCGGTCGTCCATGCGCGCCCTGCACGCCCGCGGCCGGACACCTGCCGGCGGGCGAGCAGAACCGACCGGTCGGGCCAAGCGTCCGGATCGGCAGCCGCGCGGACCAAGAGCTCGGTACTGGTCGAGCCGACTTCGTCGAGGATCTCCCATCGGGGCTGGACGTGCATGCACCCAGACTGCCACCAGCCCTGCTCAGCCGCTCGCCGGTCTCACGGCTGCACCAGGCCCCCAGGGGCCGATTATTCGACCCTCGGAGCGTTCAAGGGTCGAATAATCGGCCCCTCAGAGGGGTGCGCGGCAGATGGGCGGGGCACGACTCGCGAGCTCAGGCCGCGACGGACACGACCTTGCGCACCGCCGTCTGGTCCACCAGCAGATCGCAGAGCGCGACGGCAAGGTCGCTGCGCCGGATCGAGTAGCGCCACCGCACGTTGCCGTCGCGCCGCTGGTGATAGGACCCGCGCGCCGTACCGTCGCGCAACATCGGTGGCCGCACGATGGTCCAGTCGAGGCCGGCTCCCCGCACGAGCCGCTCGGTCTCAGCAAACGCCGCGTTCTCCTCCCGCAGTACCCGAGCGAGGATCGGCTTGGCGAGGTACCGGCCGAGCGGGTCGTCGCCGTCCACGAGCCATCCACTCGCTGACACCACCACACACCGGTCAACACCAGCGCCGGCGGCTGCGTGGAGCACCACCTCGGTGATCGCCGACTGCACCTGGACGTCCTCGCCCTTGACCGGGCCCACACAAGAGATGACAGCCTCCACATCGGCGAATGCGGCCGCGAGCGCCTCTGCGTCGCGCCCGTCCGCGACGGCCACCTGATCCGGTCGCAGATCACCGAGACGTTCGCGGTCACGCACGACGGCGGTCACATGATGCCCTCGTTCCTGCGCCTCACGCACCACTTCCGCTCCCGTGCGTCCACTCGCTCCGACCACGGCGACTTTCATTGTGCCCTCCCTGGGGTTAGTAAGTGTTCACTCACCCCTAGACTGGGGCAGCACGCAGCGAAAGTCAAGAGCGAGGAGCGGCACACATGAGCGCACGAGATCGGATCCTCGATGCAGCCGCGTCCGTGCTGCGCGAACAGGGCATCGCTCACGCCACCACCAAGGAAATCGCCCGCGCCGCGGGGTGCTCCGAGGCCCTGCTCTACAAGCACTTCGCCGGCAAGCACGAACTGTTCCTCGGGGTCCTGTCAGAGCGCTCGCCGCGACTGGCTCGGCCCGACGAGCTCGTCGGCACACGCACAGTGCCGGAGAACCTGGCGACGCTTGTGGCCAGGCTCATGGAGTTCTATGTCCGGTCCTTCCCGATGTCGGCATCGATCCTCGGCGCACCCGAGCTGCTCGCAGCACATCGCCAAGGCCTGCGTCGTCTCGGCGCAGGCCCCGCCGCCCCGGCCCATCAGGTGCAGACCTACCTCGACGCCGAGGCAGCACTGGGGCGCGTGGGTCCCGATGCCGACACCACCGCCATAGCGCGCACTCTCACCGGCGCTGCACTCTTCGAGGCCTTTCTCGCGGTGTACGAGGGCCGGGACGACGTGCAGGACACCACCGAGCGCGCCCGGGCGGCGGTGGCGTCCATCAGGCTCTGATGGATGCGGATTGTGCATCTCCTACAAATCTGACACGCCCTTGCGAGACCCTGGCGTCACCCACTTAGCGACGAGGCACAACTAGAGTGCTGGGGTGAGCACATCCGAGACTTCCGTCGACACGTCCACCACGGCCGGCAAACTCGCCGACCTGGACCGCCGCCGGGCCGAGGGCCCGCAGCGCCTGGCCGAGATCGCCGTCGAAAAGCAGGGCGCCCGCGGGAAGAAGTCCGCGCGCGACCGCATCGACGCCCTGCTGGACGAGGACAGCTTCACCGAGCTGGACGCATTCGCCACCCACCGCTCCACCAACTTCGGCCTCGAGGCGAAGAAGATCTCCGGTGATGGCGTGGTGGTCGGCTACGGCACGATCGACGGGCGACAGGTGTGCATCTACGCCCAGGACTTCACTGTCTTCGGTGGATCGCTCGGCGAGGTGCACGGGGAGAAGATCACCAAGGTGATGGACCTGGCGATGCGCACCGGCGTCCCCTTGATCGGCATCAGCGACGGTGGCGGGGCCCGCATCCAGGAAGGCGTGGCAGCACTAACGCAGTTCGCCGAGATCTTCCGCCGCAACGTGGCCGCCTCCGGGGTGATCCCGCAGATCTCCCTGATCCTCGGGCCCAGCGCCGGTGGCGCGGTGTACTCCCCCGCGCTCACCGACTTCATCATCATGGCCGACCAAACCTCCAACATGTTCATCACCGGCCCGGACGTGATCCGTGCCGTCACCGGCGAAGATGTCGGGTTCGAGGAACTCGGCGGCGGGCGCACCCACAACGAACGTTCCGGGGTGGCGCACTACCTGGCAGCAGACGAGGACGACGCCTTCGACTACGTCAAAGCACTCCTGCACTACCTGCCCACGAACAACCTCACCGACCCGGAAACCTTCGACGCACCGGCCGACCTCGAACCGACCGAGGAAGACGAGGCGCTCGACACGCTCGTCCCGGACTCGGACAACCAGCCCTATGACATGCACACTGTCATCGAGACCGTGCTCGACGACGGCGAGTTCCTCGAGGTCCAGGCGCTGTTCGCGAAGAACGTGGTGGTCGGTTTCGGGCACGTCGAAGGCCACCCGGTAGGCGTGGTGGCCAACCAGCCGCTCGCGATGGCAGGAACCCTGGACATCGCCGCCGCCGAGAAGGCGGCCCGGTTCGTGCGCACCTGCGACGCCTTCAACATCCCGGTGCTGACGTTCGTCGACGTGCCCGGATTCCTGCCCGGCACGGATCAGGAGTGGAATGGCATCATCCGCCGCGGCGCCAAGCTCATCTACGCCTACGCCGAGGCCACCGTGCCGCTCATCACCGTGATCACCCGCAAGGCCTACGGCGGTGCCTATATCGTGATGGCCTCCAAGCAGCTCGGCGCCGACCTGAACCTGGCATGGCCCACGGCACAGATCGCCGTCATGGGGGCCAGCGGCGCCGTGAACATCCTGCAGCGGCGCACGCTCAAGGAGGTCGCCGAGAACGGTGGCGACGTCGAGGCCGAACGCACCCGCCTGATCGACGAGTACACCGACGCCATCGTCAACCCGTGGGACGCCGCCCAGCGAGGGTACGTCGATGGCGTCATCCGCCCCTCGGAAACGCGTGCGCAGATCGTCAAGGGGCTGCGGGCGCTGCGCACGAAGCGGGCATCGCTGCCGGTGAAGAAGCACGGGAACATCCCGCTGTGACCGGGCAGAACGGTCGGAGCAACAGCAACGGCCACTACGCCGGTCTCGGGGAGATTCCCTCGGACCTGGTGCGGGTCGTCAAGGGCGATCCGGACGAGGCCGAGCTCGCGGCACTGGTCGCCGGGATCGTGGCAGCCCGGGCGGCTGCCGCCGCGCACGAGGAGATCGACGACGGCGCCCACACGTCGCTGTGGAGCGACCGGGCCCATCAGCTCGGCCGCCCTGCCCGCCCCGGGCGTGGCTCGTGGCGCTGGAGCGCCCTGCCTCGCTGAGAGCTGCGGCTCACCGAACCGACGACGCACATGCCGCACGTCCAGCTCACGCCGTCCGCCGAGTCTGCACGTTGCCACCACCTCACGCCATCCCCGCCCGACGCACCACGCGTTGCCGCAAACTGTCGTCTCCACCACCGCGCTGGCGACAGTTCGGGGCAACGCACAGGAGTGGAGGCCATCAGCGCCAGGACGCCCCTCAGAACATCTCGGCGAACCCGAGCTCGACGAGCCGCTCGCGGGACATGGTCAGCGATTCGAATGGGTCCCGGCCGTAGGTGGCGTCCTGCTCGATGAGCAGATGCGCCGCACCGGCATCGATGCCCGCCCGCACGATCGCCGCCCAGTCGAGCGTCCCCTGCCCGACCTCGGCGAACTGCACCGGCTGGGCGAAGTGTTCCTGGACAGCGGAACGGTCACCGTCTGCGAGCACCTCGAACGCCTCGGCTGGGGGAAGGCTCACCCGGAAGTCCTTCAGGTGTACCAAGTCAACCGACCCCGCGAACCGCTCCAGGGTGCGAACGGGGTCGTGCCCGCCGCGCTGCACCCAGTAGACGTCGACCTCGAGCCACAGGTTCGGTGCCTCGGTGCGGATGGTCTCCAGCACCTCCCGGTCACCGAGCCGAGCGAACTCGATGTGGTGGTTGTGGTAGGACAGCCGGATCCCGTCATCGGCGAGCCGGCGGGCCATCTCGTCGGCGTCACGGCAGAAGCTGAGGAGCGCCTGCTCATCACGGAGCGCAGAAAACGGCAGCATCCCGATCCGGATCCGTTCGCACCCGAGGCGCCGGGCAGCGGTCACGAGGTGGTCGTAGTCGCTCGGCAGTGACGGGTTGGCACCGCCGCCGGCCTCCATGGTGCCCGACAGCGCCGCATAGCTCAGGCCGAGCTTGTCACGACCGTGGGCGAAGCTGTCCAGGTTCTCGCTGGTGAGCGGCACCTGGGAGACCTCGATGTTCGGCAACCCGATCTCGCTGAGCCGCCGCAGCACCGCAGGCAAGCCGATCTCGTCCACCTCCCGCCGCACGGTCATGAGCTGAACGCCGATCCGGGCAGAGGTGTGTGCAGTCATACGCCTATCTCTACCGGTGGCGACCCGCCGGGGTGAAGCGGTTGCCCTCTGTTGCCGACCACCGGAATCCGTCGTCGTTCTGGTCGTTGAGCCCACCTGACTCAACGACCAGAACGACGTGCAATTTCCGAGGGTGCGCCAAATCCATCGTCGAAATGGCGGTGGCGACAACCGGGCCAGCAACCAGAACGACGAGCAATTTCGGTGGGAGGGTGGCTCGCTGGGGCGGTAACGTGCCGCCATGACCGGCACCCCCGCCCCCGAGTCCCACCCAGGCACCGCGGCCCGCCCGCGCACCGCGACCGACGATGTCGCCGACGCCTACGTCCGCACGCTCGCCGACCTCAGCCCGATGTTCGCCACCGAGGCCGGCCTCCCCGGCCGAGAGGACGCTCTCGACGACCACTCCCCCGAGGGTCTGGCCGCGTTCACCCAGGCTGCACGCGCGGCGCTCACTGCCCTGGACTCGGTCACCCCCACTGACGAGGTGGACCGGGTGACCCAGCACGCGATGCGGGAGCGGCTGGGGCTGGAGATCGAGCTGGCCGAAGCGGGTGAGGACCTCGCGGACCTGAACGTGATCGCCTCTCCGGTGCAGACGATCCGCGAGGTCTTCGACCTCATGCCCACCGACTCCGCTGAGGCGTGGGCAACGATCGCGGGCCGGATGCAGGCGGTGCCGGGTGCGATCGAGGGCTATGTGGAGTCCCTTCGCCGCGGCGCCTCCCAGGGCCGGGTGGCTGCGATCCGCCAGGTGGAGGCATGTATCACTGAGGCCGACGGGCTCGCCGGGGCGGAGGGGTTCTGGCAGCAGCTGGCCGACGGCGCACGCATCGATGGCCAGGCACCGCCCGACGGGGTCGTGGCCGCCCTGGCTCAAGGAGCCACGGCAGCTCGCGCAGGCTACGCCGCCCTGGCGGATGCCCTACGGGAGCTGGCGCCGGTAGCCCCGGTGAGGGACGCCGTCGGGAGGGAGCGGTACGAGCGGTTCTCCCGGACGTTCGTGGGCGCCGAGGTGGACCTCGATGAGACCTACGAATGGGGCCTGGCCGAGCTGAAGTCGATCGTCGCCGAGCAGCAGGTGCTCGCGGAGAAGATCAGCGGGCCGGGAGCGAGTATCGAACAGGCCATGGCCGAGCTGGACGCCGATCCCACGCGGCTCCTGCACGGCACCGACGCCCTGCAGGAGTGGATGCAGACCACCGCCGACGAGGCAGTGACCGCACTGGCCGGAACCCAGTTCGACATCCCGGACCCGGTGCGCACCATCGAATGCTGCATCGCGCCCACCGAGAGCGGCGGCATCTACTACACGCCGCCGAGCGGAGACTTCTCCCGCCCGGGGCGCATGTGGTGGGCGGTGCCGTCAGGAGTGACGGAGTTCGCCACCTGGCGGGAGAAGACGACGGTGTATCACGAGGGGGTACCCGGCCATCACCTGCAGGTCGGGCAGACCATCTATCGCGCGGAGACCCTCAACGACTGGCGGCGGATGGCCTGCTGGGTGAGCGGCCACGGCGAAGGATGGGCGCTCTACGCGGAACGGCTCATGCAGGACCTCGGCTTCCTGGACGATCCGGCCGATGCGATCGGGATGCTGGACGGTCAGCGGCTGCGCGCCGCCCGCGTGGTGATCGACATCGGCGTGCACCTGGGCAAGCCGTGCCCGCCGCAGTGGGGCGGCGGCACCTGGGACGCAGAGAAGGCGTGGCCGTTCCTGGACGCGAACGTGAACATGCCCGAGGGGTTCAAGCGGTTCGAGCTGAACCGTTACCTCGGTTGGCCCGGGCAAGCACCCTCGTACAAGGTGGGGCAGCGGCTGTGGGAGCAGCTGCGGGAGGAGACCCGAGCCCGGGAGGGAGCAGAGTTCGACCTGGCGCGCTTCCACCGGCGGGCCCTGGACGTGGGGTCCGTGGGCCTGGACACCTTGCGGATGGCGCTGCTCGACTGAGGGGCGGCAAGCAGCGTAGACGATGAGCCGGGGGCTGGTAGGGCCACACCATTCGTCATGAAGGCTCGGGCCGACCTCATGGTTGAGTTATTTCTCATAACTCGATCGGGCGTTCCATGTTATACGATTACTCCTTGACACAGGAATCACCCTCCCGTAAACATGGACGAAATCGCCGCGATCCTTGGCTTCAGATGTGAGGTTTTAACCTCTAATTCGACGATGGCGGCGACGAAATCCGCGACCTCATCCAGCCAATGAGAGTTACAGGAAGGACCTCCAGTCATGACGAAGCACCGAGGGTTTCATACGGCCTGCGCGAGCATTGCCGTCCTTACGGCCGGGTTAGTTGCAGCAACCCCAAGCGATGCTCACGCCGGTACGACAGCTATCCCACCTGGCACGACACTTGTTGTGCAGGACGAGACGACGACCTCCAGTGCCTCACTCGTGACGCTTGCCACGCATGTCGTCACCACCTCGTACACCGACGAGGTCAGGCGGATAGCAACATCTCTTCCCGTCAGTCATTCACGATCGGGTTCTATCAATACCCCCGATCGGTTCTACTTCTACACGCGCGTCGGATGCACGTCTCCAGTCACAGGATCATCCGCCATTCAGATCACCAACATCCTCGCAGATGAGTCGGCGACCCTCGCGCCGAACCTCCTGGTGACGTTTCCTGATCCAGGTACATACTCGTGCGCCCTGACGTACAAGATCGTGACCGGAGGAACGTACGACAATGGGACAGATGACATGGTCGTGGGCACTGGCGGCGCGGTCATCGCGGACACACCGGTGACATCCACGTGGGCCACCCAATGCAATTGGGCTGCGCCGTACTCAACCGATCCCACTGCGTGTACTTACACCTCGGCGAACGAGGAGGAAGCGATCGCGATCGAGTTCAGTCAGACGTCGCCCGCTCGAACGCCTGTGGAAACAACGATCCCTGCCGGGACCACAGCCTCTGTGCGTGCGGCCGCCTCATTGACTGGCTGCGGCGGATCGGGTGGCGGAAGCGACATGCTGCTGTGCGGCGACACACACGAGTCATGGCGGCCCTCTGGGGCTCGCAGCAACATTGAAGTGATCCCGGTTGACTCAACAGACCCGACGTGCGCACCGACATACTCGACCAACTCCCCCGAAGATGGGGTCGCCTACGCCAGTATTCCTCTCAAGGTCCACCACTCGCCGATCAACAATGCTCTGACTTTCACCACGAGTTCAACCGCAGGTTGCCCTACCGAGTACCGAATCGCACAGCACATCACGACAACGAGCGGTGAGACGATTGTGATGCACCAAAACGGGAGCCTACTCTACGTCTACTGAGCAAGCGTTGGCACGATCCGGATCCCGGAGTGGCACTGACCGCAAGCCAAGACTTCATACAGGCTGGCGCCACGGGGATCGTGACAACGGGGAAGTGCTACTCGCGTCGGCACCAGGCGCACCTTCGCAGTGCGACGCACCTACGGAGCCGCCCCATCTGAGTTCCAAATAGGGCAGCTCCGTCGCCGATCAGTTGGTGCAGGTGGCGTAGTCCGGGCTCACGGTGACGTCGACGCGACCACCGCCCGGTTCAAAGGCGATGCAGCGCGTTTCCTCCGCCGTTCCGTCAGGGCTAGTGCCGCGGTACTCCAACAACTGACGATCGGACCGCTTCAGGCTGAACGGCTCCGTGTACGAGAACCAGTCACCATCATCAAACCGGTACTCGAGCCCACCGATACCAGAACCACCATCCTCGGCAGACAAGGCCACCGTGACCCAGTTGTTCCCCACATAATGAGCAGTGGTCACCGGCGCCGCCTCCGGCTCCTCACCCCCGGCGCAGTCGGCACTGGCCTGACACGTCACCTCAACCTCGAAGAGCCGCACCCGCCCATCACTGCTCGCGATTCCATCAAGTCGCAGGGCTGTGGCAGAAACCGCACTGAACTCATGCACCGTCCTCGCCGCCACATTCCCCCGGATCTCGGCAACCGTGACCCAATCGCCATCAACCTGCGCAGAAATGTCATAGTCAGCCAGCTCATAATTCAGGTACTGGTACAGACTCACCGTGTCAACAACTGCCTCCTCCGCGAACACGATCTCCAACCACGGATCGACATCATCCGCAGCAGAAATCCACCTACTCGTCACACTCGTCGTGTCACCATCAATCACCTGACCCGGACCGTAAGCATTAAGCACGCTCGAGGCTTCCGCGGACGCCCCGTTCGCCTCCAACGCGTAGTTGAAATAATCTCCCGGTTCCGGTTGGTTCTCCTCGGTGGAGAACTCGTGGGACCACTCGGTCGTGGCGCCACCCGCGAGCGCGAAGCAGTCCTGGGCCACCGCGGTGACCGTCACAGTGCCCGTGCCCGGATGAATCCCTGGCGTCAGGACTGCATCATCCACGAGATAGTCAACACCCGTGACGTCGGGAACTGTGTAAGTGTCAGCGGCGGCACCATCCTGGTCGTCGAACGTGACAGCCGCGGGAGTCACGACCCCGGGCTCGCTCCCTCGTGACAGAGTTGCCTGGAGGACCTCCGACCCTCGGGCGAAATAGAGCCTGCCATCGGTGTGCGGCAGCACGTAGTTGCCGTGGGTGAGCACCTCGTACTCGCCACTCACAGGGTCCAGGGAGAAGATGACCCCGCCCCCAGTCGATCCGTACAACAGCCCGTCCGGGCCGAGGGAGAGCTTCGGGTAGCCGTGATTGCCACTACCTGCTCCCACGATCTCGACGCTCTGTTCCACCTCACGAGTCTCCGGGTCGAACCGGAATACCGTGCCGTCTCCAGTCAGTGCCCACAACTGCCCGTCGTCGCGCGCCACGAGGGACGAGATCGTCGACATCCCGGGAATCGGGGCGGCCTGCCACTCGATGGTGTCGGTGGTCAGATCCCAGGCGACGATGAGCGCCTCGTCTACGATCGGGTCGGCCCCAGGGGTGTTGTTCGAGGTGCCGATGTACAGCGTGTCGCCGACGACGGCCATTGAGATGAGTTGGTGGCCGTGGAGGATCTCACCGAAATCCTGTACCTCGCCGGTCGATGGCGTGTGGAACACCAGTCGGCCGCTGGGGTGGCCGCGCTTGCCGAGGCTCCCTGCGGCGATCCGCTCACCCGCCTCCGCCAGCGCGAAGAGCCGGTCCTGGTTGTGCTCGTTCAGGCTGAAGACGACGCGCGGGTTGCCGTTGTTGATCGGCAGGGCCGGGTCGTGCCTGCGCAGCACCGCTCCGGTGTAGGTGCCCATGTAGATCGCATCGTCCGTGGTCAGGTACTGGTGGACCTGTGCGGCGAGCGCTGCCGACTGAACCCTCATCTCATCAGCGTCAGGGTCATAGGTGACCAGATTGCCGCTGTTAAAACTCAGCCCGACGTACACCTCACCATCGAGCCCACTTCCGAAGGCCCGCACGGTGATCGGCGTCATGGGCAACTCCGCGGTGGAGTCCACGTTGCCCCGACCAGTTTCGGGGTTGAATCGCCATATCTCCCCCCGCCTCCCCATGCCGACGATCGACTCACCCGGGTAGCTCTCGTCGTCAAGATCGATCAGGCCCATGCCACCACCACCCAGGTAGTAGTTCACGGCCTGGTCCCAGCCGGCATCGGCGATCTCCCGGGTGGTGACGTCGAAGGAGTACAGCCGGTTCTCGACGTTGTTGGCGAAGTAGACCAACCCGTCCTCCGAGACCTCGGTCGGCATGCTGGGCGCACTCTTGGGTAGGTGGGCGACCCACTCCCCGACAGACGGATCGTAGACGTGCCACTCGAGCGAGCCGCCGAAGTAGGCGAAGATCAGACCGTCGCGCCAAGCCATCAGGCTGATGCGGTAGTCACCGGGCGCCATGGTGGGGGGCTGGGGGATCTCGGTCCTCGCGCCAGTCTCCAGATCGAGCTTGATGACCCGGGCGGTGCCTTCGGTACCGACGTAGAGGCTGCCTGCTTCGTCGTACGCGACGGCGCGGGCGTAGTACTCGTTCGGGTCGACTTGGCCGTAGTCGGTGAATTGCTCTGTCGTCGGGTCGTAACTGAAGGCGTGCCCGTTCGGGAACGTGCCCCCGTAGAGAGTGCCGTCCTCTGCCTCGATGATGCGGGTGATGTGCGACTCGCCCGCGACGGCGTGACCGAGGTTCGTCATCGTGTCGGTCGCAGGGTCGTAACGGAAGAGCAGAGCCTCGGGCCCCCAGCCAGGGATGTAGACAGTGCCGTCCTGCGCCGTGATCATCGACAGGGAGTCGTTGAGCTCCTCGATTGCGTGGTGGCGCAGCTGTTCACCGGTCATCGGGTCAATCGCGGCAAACTGCACCGAGTTGCCCGGGCTCCCGCCCTGGACATAGAGGACGGGGCTGCCGTCCGGCAGATATCCGGTCGCTGAGACGTTCATCTGCAGCTCGGTGACGGGCACACCCAGGCTCCTGACCGCCACCCCGGTAGTTGGCGGCTCGTCCTGGCATTGCGCGCTGTACGGCGCGGGTTCTGCCCGGTCCTCGGTCTGGGCCGCCGCGGGAACCACCGCGCCCATCACGGCGACCGTGGCAGCCAGAGCCGTCACGAGCCATCGTCGTCGTTGCCTCACAATTTCTGCCCTCCGTTTACCTCATTGCTGGACCGAATTCCGTACTGCCGGTCTGAGATTCGTCTGTCCACGATTCAGGCGCCGATCAGTTGGTGCAGGTGGCGTAGTCCGGGCTCACCGTGACGTCGACGCGACCACCGCCCGGTTCAAAGGCGATGCAGCGCGTTTCCTCCGCCGTTCCGTCAGGGCTAGTGCCGCGGTACTCCAACAACTGACGATCGGACCGCTTCAGGCTGAACGGCTCCGTGTACGAGAACCAGTCACCATCATCAAACCGGTACTCGAGCCCACCGATACCAGAACCACCATCCTCGGCAGACAAGGCCACCGTGACCCAGTTGTTCCCCACATAATGAGCAGTGGTCACCGGCGCCGCCTCCGGCTCCTCACCCCCGGCGCAGTCGGCACTGGCCTGACACGTCACCTCAACCTCGAAGAGCCGCACCCGCCCATCACTGCTCGCGATTCCATCAAGTCGCAGGGCTGTGGCAGAAACCGCACTGAACTCATGCACCGTCCTCGCCGCCACATTCCCCCGGATCTCGGCAACCGTGACCCAATCGCCATCAACCTGCGCAGAAATGTCATAGTCAGCCAGCTCATAATTCAGGTACTGGTACAGACTCACCGTGTCAACAACTGCCTCCTCCGCGAACACGATCTCCAACCACGGATCGACATCATCCGCAGCAGAAATCCACCTACTCGTCACACTCGTCGTGTCACCATCAATCACCTGACCCGGACCGTAAGCGCCATATGTGCTGGACGCCGCGGCAGATGCTCCGTTGTCCGCCAGGGCGTAGTTAGTGGTCGGGTCCGTCGGTTCGGGTTCCGGATCCGGGTCCGGTGCAATCCAGCCCTCGGGGGTCCCCCGGAACACAACCGTGTCGCGGACGAAGAAGAACCGGCCGTCACCGGTCGCGGTCGCCTCGTTCCCCTCGGTGACGATCTCGACTTCCTGCGTGGCGACATCGATCGTGTAGACGCTACCGGCGGCGTTCCCGAGGACCGTGTCCGGATCGAGCATGCTCAGACGGGATCCGGCCCACTGACCAGCTGAACGGGGCTCGCCGAAAATTGACGCGACCTCAGTCGTCCGGATCGAGTAGGAACCCGCACCATCTCGCTCGATGTCCAGTTCCAGGATGGTGGCGTCGTTGGCGAACGCCCAGATCCGTTCATCGGGCAATTCCAGGATCTGGCTGATGCTCGTCACGCCCGACCGAGGCATGGTGACGAAGTCCGTCGTGAGGGTCTCGAGGTCGAAGATGAAAAACCGGGCTTCCGGATCCGGGTGTTCCACACCCAACTGGTTGCTGGTCGTGCCACCCACAATGACCTCGCGACCGTCGATCTCCTCGTAATGCAGGGATGCGACGGCGTGGCCCGGCACGGGCTCAGCGCTGTACCGAATGCTCCCGGTCACGGGGTCGAGGATCGTCAAGTGCCCGCCCATGCTCCCCTTGGGCCCCAGGGTGGTGACGGCCAGATGCTCGCCAACACCGACCATCGCCAGCACCCGCTCCTGGTCATAGGAGTCCAGCCGGGCGAGGCGGATCGGGTTGTACGGGTAGCTCCATTCGGCCGTGTGGTCGTAGCGCCACACACCGGCGTCCGAGTACCCGCCGATGAACATGGCCGGCGCCCCGCCCTCGACGTCGACCGTACCGATGAACTGGGACTGCGACGGGCCCGCCAGAGCTTCGGACTCCAATGTCTCAACATCAATCCGCGCCATGACTCCAGGGGTCAAGTAGCCGGCAGCGTACAAGTTGTCGTCGGACCCCATGCCCAAGGCAGCGATCTTCAAGGCGCCAGCCGATGCCTGGGTCTGCACCCAGCGGAACTCCGCCGTGTCGATGTTGTAGTGCCACATGCGACCGGTCAGTCCCATCCCCGCAATGGTCGACCCCGGCCACTCGGGATCTTGGAGACGGAGCACTCCGAAGCCGCGAGCACTATTCAGGGAAATCTGGTTGAGGTCGGTGACCTGAGCCGTCTCACCGGAGGTGAGGTCATAGCTGAACACATCATTCGGGGTGCGGTTCACGTAGTAGACCGTGCCGTCCACGACGTCCGTGATGGGGCTGGCCTGAACATCGGTGAGCGAATCGCGCCACTCCCCCGCGACGGTGTCGTAAACGACGTACGCATACGCGGGACTGAGGAAGGCGAACAGCAGTCCGTCGCGGTAGTACATCTCATTGACGTAGGTCTGCTGGCCGGCATACTCGGCGGGCAGTGCGATCTCGGTTCTCGCGCCGGTAGTCACGTTGAGCTCAAACAGTCGAGCATTGGTACCGGTCCCGACGTAGAGAGTCCCCTCGCCGTCGAACGCGGTCGAACGTGCATACTGCTCACCCTCGGCGATGGGGCCGAAGTCTTGGAATCCGCGATCCGGGTGGTAGCTGAAGACATGCCCGCTCGGATACGTCCCGGAGTAGAGCGTCCCGTCGTCAGCGAATGAGGTGAGTCGAGAGATGTTGGACTCGCCCGAAACCGGGGCGCCAAGGTCGGTGACGTCGTCAGTCGCGGGGTCGTACCTGAACAGATTGGCCCCTGGAGTCTGCCCAGCAGCGTATGCAGAACCGTCCGGCGAAAGTCCGGTGTAGTTGGACGTCGTCTTGTCGCCGAGGTCGTGGACGGAGATCAGCTCGCCCGTCTCACCCTGGACCACGCTGAGACGCGCCGGTTCTCCATACGTCGGGGCATAGACCACGGGCGTGCCGTCGGGCATTGCCCCCATAGCCGCGGTTCGGATGTTCACCGCACTGATCGGTGCCCCAACTTCATCGATCGAGTAGGAGCCCTCCTCGCTGGCACCCACGGCAGGGACACCACCGGCTAGCAGCGCCAAACCCGCCATCAGTACCACCGGCGCAACTGTCCTGCTTCTCCTTGTACTCATGCTGACCCCTTCCTCTGTTCAAGAGACTGGTGACCGATGGGGGCGCAGGCAGATCTGTCGGTCCGATTCGTTCGTACGAACGAATCGGACCGAACACCCCTCGCTCGGGCGGCGTTGGGTGCGGTGCACCCGGTGTTCGCCACCCGCGCACGTGCTCGATCTATCCGATGTGGCCGCAATCTCAACCGGCCAGGTTGCCCGCCGGGCGCGCATCGTCGCATCTGTCTCAACTCCTATGTCGAGGGGGTTCGATACGGCGACCGTAGAGCGTTATACGACATAACGACAGAGTGGTTATGCGGATAATCATCTCGGTCGCCCCCGAACCGCTCGTTACCAAACCGTAACCTTACTGTTCGAGGGCGATCTGGCCTGCAGTGTTGCTCATAACTAGGGCAGAGATGAGCCCTCCTCGATCGATTCGGTCTTGACCGAAATCATCCGAGTGGCCACAGTGTCCACCATCAGGTCCGGTCAGAGTCCGCTAGTGCGCATAACCAACGGAGGTGGAAGAGTGATACAGCGAGCGACTCAGGCAGACGTCGCCCGCCTGGCCGGGGTCAGCCAGGCCACCGTCTCCCTCGTGGTCAACAGCACTCCGGAGACGAAGTTGCGCGTGGGTGACGAGACGAAGCAACGCGTCCTCTCAGCCATCCAGCGCACTGGATATACGGCAAACCCCTTCGCCCAGGGACTGGCCCGCGGGCGCAACCGCATCGTCGGCGTATTCACCTACGAATCGGTCTTTCCCAAAGCCAGCGCAGACTTCTTCTACCCCTTCCTCCAGGGCATCGAGGCGGGCGCAGAGCAACTCCGCCTCGACATCATGCTGTTCACGAGCGCTCCCGGCCGGAGTGCGGGACGGCGAACCCTGTCCGAGACCGGTTGGAACCGCGTCGCCATCACTGACGGCTGCATTCTGCTGGGGCGCCAGGACGACAAGTACGACACCGAGGCGATGCTGACCCAGCGATTCCCCTTCGTCTTCGTCGGACGACGGGAGTCGGGCAACGAACCTGTCCCCTTCGTCGGTGCGGACTACCGAGCCGCGACCCGCGAGGCGGTCGATCACCTGCTGAAGCTAGGGCACCGCCGAATCGCCTTCCTCGGCGATCTTGGCCAGTCCGAGTCAGCGATCGACCGAGTCGCCGGCTACCGGGACGCGATGACAGCGGCGGGTCTGCGCCCCATGCTCTTCAGCAGCGAAGCGTTCTCGGCAGACGAAGCGGTGAGCCTCATCATCGACAACGCAGCCACCGCCGCTGTGCTCGGAGCTGACTACCGGGCCGAGGAGATCCGCACGGTGGCAGCAGCTCGCGGCGTGGATGTCCCGAACGACCTGTCGCTCGCCATCCTCGGTCAACCGACCACTGCACTAACCGACGAGCACGTCTGGACCGGCTTTCGCATTCCCCGAGAGGAGATGGGCCTGAAGGCTCTCCTCCTGCTTGCGGGCCAGATTGAAGAGAAAGCGGACTTGGAGCTCCAACAACTCCTGCCGTGCAAATTTGTCGAAGGAGAGACGGTGGCTGCACTGTGAGTAAGGCTCTGATCACGGACATCCTGGTCGTCGGCGGCGGACTGGGTGGGGTCGCGGCGGCGCTCGCCGCGCTCGAGGCAGGTCGGGACGTCATCCTCGTCGAGCAGTACGACTGGCTGGGCGGACAGCTCACGTCTCAGGCTGTACCACTGGACGAGCATCCGTGGATCGAAGAGATGGGGGCGACGCGGCGCTACCGGCGCCTCCGCGACGGGATCCGCGACTACTACCGCGCGCACTTCCCGCTGACAGCAGCAGCACGTGAGCATCCGCATCTGAACCCGGGAGCGGGCACGGTATCGAAGCTCTGCTCGGAGCCGCGTGTGAGCGTCGAGGTCATCGATTCGATGCTGGCTCCATGGCTGTCGGCCGGTCACCTGCGACTCATCCAGCCGGCAGTCGCGATCGGGGCAGATGTCGACGGCGATCGCGTCCGAGCCATCCAGGTGCGGCGGTTGACCAACGACGAAGAGATCACGATCTCCGCACGCTACGTGCTCGACGCCACCGAAACGGGCGAACTCCTCCCGCTGACTGGCACGGAGTACGCCACCGGTTTCGAGTCGCGGCACGAGACGGGTGAGCCCAGCGCTCCCGAGGAGGCCCAACCGGACAACTGGCAGGCGCTCAGCGTGTGCTTCGCGGTGGACTACGTGGACGGCGACCACACCATCGACCGGCCTGAACAGTACGACAAATGGCGCGCCGTCGAACCGGACTTCTGGTGGGGACCACTGCTCGGTCTGGTGTCACCGCACCCGCGGACCCTCGAGGCGGCGCCACGCGCCTTCGTACCAAACACCGATGAGGACCCGCTGACGATCGAAGCGGACCAGAGCAAGGACCCGGGGGACCTCAACTTGTGGATCTACCGCCGGATCGCGGCCCGCAAGCTCTTCACCCCCGGCTTCTACGACAGTGACATCACACTGGTGAACTGGCCATCGATCGACTACTTCGAGGCCCCCGTATCGGACGTCCCCGCCGACGTCGCGGCCTCCCGCTTGCACGACGCGCGGCAGCTGAGCCTCTCGATGCTCTACTGGCTGCAAACCGAGGCCCCGCGACCTGACGGTGGCAAGGGCCTGCGGGGACTGCGACTCCGGCCTGACGTCATGGGAACCTCCGACGGACTGGCCCAGGCTCCATACATCCGCGAATCCCGCCGCATCAAGGCGCTCACCACGGTCACTGAGAACGACGTGTCGATGACAATCCGGGGAGACGCCGGCGCACGGCAATTCCTCGACTCGGTCGGCATCGGCATGTACCGGATCGACCTTCACCCGTCCACGGGCGGGGACAACTACATCGACGTTCCCTCCTGCCCTTTCCAGATCCCGCTCGGAGCACTGATCCCGCAACGGATGCGCAACCTGCTACCGGCAAACAAGAACATCGGTACCACCCACATCACGAATGGGTGCTACCGACTCCACCCCGTCGAATGGAACATCGGCGAGGCCGCTGGAGCCCTAGCGGCAATCTGCATCGAGGACGGCGTTGAGCCGGCGCAGGTCCACGAAGACCGCTCACGCCTCGAACAGTTCCAGAACGCGTTGGTTGACCAAGGAATCGAGCTCAGCTGGCCGGAGGGGGTCGTCGGCTACTGATCAGCGCACCACTCATTCCCTTCAAGGACGAAAGAGGAGACCCATGAGGAACAGGACAGTGATAGCCGCCAGCTTCGCGAGCGTGCTCGCGCTCGCAGCGTGCGGATCAGGTGACGACGGCGGCGGCGAGCCGTCGGGTTCAGGCAGTGACAACGGTGCCATCACCGGCGAGGTCACCATGTGGTACCCGCCCATCGCCGGCGAGGGCGAGCGGGAGTTCTGGGACACCAAGATCGCCGAGTTCAACGCGGAGTATCCGGAGGTCGACGTCACCGTCGAGATCGTGCCCTGGGACGGGCGTGCAGAACGGTTGCAGACCGGGATCGCCGGCAACACCACACCGGACGTCACGTACGTCCTGCCGGCAGACGTCTACTCTTACGGCAACGAGGGCATCTTCGCGGACGTCTCCGAGATCATCGCCGCGGAGCAGGACGACTTCCTCCCGAGCGCATTGGAGACGATGAGCCTCGACGGCACGCTCTACGCGGTACCCACACTCGTCGGGATGTCGACGACCATCTACGTCCGGGACGTGTGGGACGCCATCGGCGTAGCCGAGGAGGACTATCCCACCACCTTCGAAGAGGTCCGCGAGTACGCCCCGATCCTCAAGGAGGAGGGCTACTACATCACCCAGTATGACGCAGCCCCGACGATGACCCTGAACGGCAGTTTCTACCCGATGCTGTGGGCATCCGGGGGCCGGGTGATCGACGAGAACGGAGAGGTCACCGTCAATGGACCCGAGGGCGTCGAGGCCCTCGAGTTCCTCACATGGCTGGTCGAGAACGACTACACGCCGCAGGATGCACTCACCACGGATCTCCCGGTCGAGACGAGCCCCATCGCGCGCGGCGAGGTGGGCATGCTCTTCGCACGCTCGGTCGCCTCGCTGACCCAGTACGGCGTCACCGAGGATCAGCTGGTCGTCGGTCCACCCATCGCAAACACGGAGTCGACGAGCTACGGGAACGTCGGCGGCTACGCTCTCTTCGCGGACTCCGCCGACAACGCGGCCGCGCACGAGTGGATGCGGTACATCACCAGCCCGGAGTTCCTCGAGGAGTTCCTCCCCGAGCGCGATCAGCTGTCCCCGCGCGTGTCGGTGACCGACCTATACCCGGAGGGCTCGCCCAACGCCGAGCTGGAGCAGTATCTCGATCGCGGGATCGTCGACCCGAAAGCGCCCGGTGGCACCGAGATCATGAACACCCTCAAGCCCGCCATCCAGTCGGTGCTGCTGGGCCAGGCTGAACCTCAAGCCGCCCTGGATTCCGCGGCAGAAGAGATCGAAGGCATTCTCGCCCGCTCCGGCGGCTGATGACGGTGCGGCCGCCCACTGGCGGCCGCACCCTGACCCCGGACCTCGAGGAAGGAAGCCCATGGCAGTACAGGAAGTGCGCGGGGTGGGGCACCCGGCATCCATGACGGCGGCTGGTACCGACGTGCCGCGCCGCACCCCCCGACGAAGAGCCAGGCGCAAAGCCTCGGCCATCGCCATGATGTTCGTGCTGCCCTACCTTCTCATCTTCCTCGCTTTCCGGATCGTCCCCGCGTTCGGTGGCATGGGGCTGAGCGTTTCCGACTACTCCCTCAGCGGGGACCTCTCCTACGTCGGGGCCGAGAACTTCGCCCGGCTCTTCACTGACGACTTGTTCTGGAACGCACTGCGGGTCACCATCGTCTACTCGCTGATCGCCGTCCCGTTGGTCGTCATCGTGTCACTCTTCATGGCGCACCTGGCGTCCCGGTCGATCCGCGGCATCAAGGTGTACCGAGCCGCGTTCTTCCTTCCAGTCATTACCAGCCTGGTGACGACTGCGGTCATCTGGCAGTGGATCTACTCGTCTGAAGGGCCGCTCAACTGGTTCCTCGGCGTGTTCGGCATCGGCCCGGTGCCGTGGCTGGCCAGCAGTTTCGCGGTCTTGCCGTCACTGGCTGTGGTCGCCGTCTGGTCCCGTTTCGGTTACGACATGCTCATCCTCATGGCGGGCATGCTCGACATCCCGCAGGACTACTACGAGGCGGCCGGCCTCGACGGAGCCAACGCCTGGCAACGGTTCAGGTACATCACCCTGCCAGGGTTACGACGACCACTGTTCTTCGTCGTCATCTTGGAAATCGTGACCTCGTTCCAGGTCTTCGACCTCATCTACGTAATGACCGGCGGTGGTCCGGTCACCGCGAGTTATTCGTTGGTCTTCATGATCTACGACCAGGGTTTCGGGTACTTCAACTTCGGATACGCGAGCGCCGCTGGCGTGGTCCTGCTCGCGATCACGCTGGTCGTCTCTGCTGTCCAACGCCTCTACCTCAAGGACGAAGACTGATGACAACCGGCACCGTGACCTCTGCACAGAATCCGGCGAAGCGCCGTCCTCGACCGTGGCTGCGACGCAGTTCCGCACATCTGCCGCTCATCATCACCGCGGTGGTGACACTATTCCCATTCTTCGTCATGCTCGTGATCTCCGTCCAACCCGGCAGGGCCATCGACCTGCCTGGTTCGTTGTGGCCCGAGAGTTGGGACTTCAGCGAGTTCACCAGGCTGCTCTCCCGTGGTGAGATGACGACCTGGATCGTCAACACGGCGATCTATTCCGTGGTGTCGGTCGTCCTCGTGCTGGCACTGGCTTCCATGGCCGCCTACGCCTTCGCCAAGCTGAGCTTCCCCGGCCGGAGAGCGGTCTTCCTGTTGATGGTCGCGATGCTCATGGTCCCCTACCACCTCACGCTGATCCCGAAGTTCATCATGGTCTCCGAGATGGGTGGCCTCAACAGCCACTGGGGCCTGATCCTGCCTACGCTCGCCAATGTCCAGGCGCTGTTCCTCATGCGCCAGTTCATTGCCGGCATCCCCAATGAGCTGATGGAGGCCGCGCGGATCGACGGCGCAGGAGAATTCCGAATATTCTGGCAGATCATTCTGCCGCAGACCAAGCCGATTCTCGCGACGCTGGGGGTCTTCGTATTTCTATGGCACTGGAACGACTTCCTGTGGCCGTTGGTGGCGAACACCGAGTCAGCGATGTACACGCTCACGGTCGGCCTTTCGTCTCTCAACGAGGAGCAGACGTCGCTCGCAGTGACCATGGCCGGCGCCGTGATCACCTTTGTCCCGATCTTCGTCATCTTCCTGCTCCTGCAGCGGTACTTCGTCCGTGGCGTAGCAATGAGCGGGATCAAGTGACCCGGATCGATCTCTCCGCGACACCCGGGCTGCTCGAACTGCTCTTCACCGAGGGGCAACTCGAGGAGCTCCGGTCGCTCGGAGAGCTCCACCTGCATCTCGATCCCGCGCACCTCGCCACCGAGCTGGCGGGCAGCACGCTCGATGTGGTCGTCACCACGTGGGCGACGCCGCCCGTCCGAGAATGGACCGGCGGCAGGGCACCGAAGCTTCTCGCCCACACCGGCGGAACGGTGCGTCCGCTGTTCGGCGACGACGGCGTCCCAGCGGGTTGCTTCGTCGTGCAGGCATCGGCTGCCATGGCCGATGGCGTCGCTGAGCTCGCGCTGGCAATGTGCCTCGTTCTGCTGCGACGGCTGCACACTTTCGACCGTGCATTGCACGGCGCGGAAGGCTGGTCTGCAGTCGCCGACGTGCACGGCCGCGAGCTAGCCCACCAGCGGATCGGCATAGTCGGCGCGTCCCGCACCGGACGAGCGTTCATCCGGATGCTGGCGGGCGTAGGCGCCCTGAAAATTCGGGTGTACGACCCCTACCTCACCATGGCCGAGGCTGCTCGGCTCGGAGTGGGCAAGTCCGACCTAATCGAACTGCTTGAGTGGACCGACGTGCTCGTGCTCCACGCTCCCGTCACGCCGGAGACAACCGGGATGATCGGCCCTGATGAGTTCGCGCTACTGCGAGACGGTGCCGTCGTCGTGAACACGGCACGTGCGGCCCTTATGGACGAGGCCGCACTGGTGGCCGAGGCCAGATCCGGGCGACTGCACTTCGGGCTGGACGTATTCCACCACGAACCCCTTCCAGTGAACTCCCCGCTGCTGGCTCTGAACAATGTCTACATCGCACCACACCGTGGGGCAGCCACCGTCGAGGCACGGCACCAGCAGGGCCAGATCGTCCTCGACGAGATCGCCCGGTTCCAGAAGGGGCACCCGCTCCACCACCCCGTCACGCCGGAGCTGTACCACCAACTGTCCTGAGCAGATCCACGCAATCCCCGAGAGGAGCCCATCCATATGGCACGCCACGTCACAGTCAGCTCGGTCTCTGCCTACCCGTTCGTGGCCGACCCATCGACCAGCCACAAGGCGCTCCTCGACGCGCTGATCAGCTTCTGGCGCGACCGCATCGCCACCGTGTTGCCGGATCGCCCGGACCTGATCGTGCTTCCCGAGCACGGCGACCGGCCGTTGGCGCACTGGTACCCGCTCCAGCACTTCCCCATCGAGCAGATCGCTGATTTCACTGCTTACAAGGGCAACCTGCTCCGGGACGCACTCAGCGAGGTCGCCGCCGAGCACCGCACGCGCATCGCGTACTCGGGCTACCGCATCGACGATGGCGACCGGCTGCGGAACTCGACCCAACTGATCGGCACTGACGGCAGCGTCGTCGGCGCCTACAACAAGAACTACCTCACTATCCCTGAACACAGAGACCGCGGAGTGACGTACGGCGAGCAGATGCAGGTCATCGAGACGGACATCGGTCGGATTGCACCGGTGATCTGCTTCGACCTCAACTTTGAGCAAGGTCTGGCCGAGCTGGCACCTCTACGTCCGGAGATCATCCTCTTCTCCTCCGCCTACCACGGCGGCTTCATGCAGCAGTATTGGGCCTACACCTGCCGGTCCTACTTCGTCGGCTCGGTTCAGCCACCCAACCCCTCAGCGATCATTTCGCCGGTCGGGGATATCGTCGCATCGTCAACCAACTACTACCCGGATGTCACGACCCGGATCAACCTCGACTATGCCGTGATCCACATCGACGAGAACCACAGGCGTTTCGCCGACATCAAGCGCGCGTACGGCCCGAAAGTACGCATTCACGACCCGGGTCAGGTCGGGTTCGTGCTGCTCACCTCCGAGAGCGAGAACCTGTCCGTCGCAGAGGTCATGGCCGAGTTCGGGCTCGTGGACATCGACGACTACTTCGGGAGAAGCGAAGGTGCCCGTCGCCGCAGCCTCACCGCCGGGCCGGTGGTGAAGTCAGGATGATCTAGGTACCCCACCCGCCACTTTACGAAGGCGACCCCAGAGAATTGGCACGGCCACGGCGGCGACCCGGCACCGACGGCGTAAGGTCACCCATGTGAGCGCTCCCACCCTCATCCTCGCCTCTGCCTCCCCAGCACGGGCAGCCCTGCTGCGGACGGCCGGTATCGAGCCGGACATCCAGCCGGCGGACGTCGACGAGGAGGCACTCCTCGCTGACGCTGCCCACGAGTCGGGAGGACGCGCAGTGCCCGTCCGAGAGGCCGTTGCCCTGCTCGCCCGCGCAAAGGCGGAAGCGGTGGCCGGTCTGCTGGCAACCACCGGCCCCACGCCCGCTCCTGGCCCGGCACACCACACAGGCCCCGCCGGCGCGTCCGAGGAGGGTGACGCCGTCGTGATCGGTTGTGACTCGCTGCTCGAACTGGACGGTGAGGCCCTGGGCAAGCCGTACGAACCCGAGCGTGCACGCGCGCGCTGGCGCCAGATGCGTGGACGTTCGGGAACCCTGCACACCGGGCACCACCTGATCCGCGGTGGCGAGCGCGCCCACGCGGTTTCCAGCACCGTGGTGCACTTCGCCGAGCTGAGCGACGCCGAGATCGACGCCTACGTGGCCACCGGAGAACCACTCTCGGTGGCCGGGGCGTTCACACTCGACGGCTTCGGCGGCGCGTTCGTGACCGGCGTCGAGGGCGACCCGCACGGCGTGGTCGGGCTGAGCCTGCCGCTGGTGCGGGTGCTGCTGGCCGACCTGGGGTTGGCATGGACGGACTTCTGGAGAATCACCTGACCGGCACGGGCCCGCGCGGTTACGTTGAGATATGGCCTATCTGCGCGACCCCCATCTCCACGGCGATCTGCTCACCTTCGTCAGTGCCGACGACGTCTGGCTCGCCCCGCTCACCGGTGGACGAGCCTGGCGCCTGACTGCCGATGCCGCACCGGTGCGGCGCCCGCGCTTCTCTCCGGACGGCCGTCATATCGCGTTCGTCTCCACCCGAGACGGGCACCCGGAAGTGATGGTGGCCGACGTCGAATCAGGACAGGCACGACGACTGACATGGTGGGCCGGACCTGTCACGATCATGCTCGGGTGGCGCGATGCCGAGACGATCCTGGTGGCATCCAATGCGGGTGAAGCGATCATCCGACACACCGTGATCAAGGAAGTGCGCATCGACGGCTCGAGCGAGCGGCTCCAGATCGGCGCAGCATCTGGGCTAGCAATCCATCCGGACGGGTCGATGGCGCTGAGCACGTTCAATGCACGCGGGCCGGCGCACTGGAAACGCTACCGGGGTGGAACAGCCTCCCGCCTGTGGCTCAGGCGCGAGGGGACGTGGACGCGCCTCCTCCCGGACGAGCACGCCGCACTCGTGGATCCGCTCTGGCTCGGTGACTCACTGGTGTTCACCTCCGACCGGGCCATCTCCGAGCCTTCTGCGGAACAGGCCAACCTGTGGTTGTGGGACACGCCCGGCCACGGAGAGCCGAGGCGCCTCACGCGGCAGGGTCCAGATCAGGGATATGTGCGCGACGCTAGCACCGACGGCGCCCGGATCAGCTGGCACTCCCGTGGCCAGCTGTACGTGCTCGAGAACCCCGACGGCGACCCTCGCCCTGTGGAAGTCACGCTCCCAGGGAGCCGGCCGGCCACCGTCATGACACCGACCACGCGACTCGACGCCGTGGCTGCGGACCATACCGGTGATCACAGCGTGGTGATCTGGCGTGGCCGGGCAGCGTGGCTGGCGCATCGGGACGGACCCGCGCACGTGCTGGCGGCCGACTCCGGGATCCGCACCCGGGAACCGGTGGTGCTGGGACGTACCGGACGGGTGGCGTTGGTGACCGACGCCGACGGCGAGGATGCCCTGGAGATCCACGCAGTGGACGGCTCTGCGGCGCCGGAACGCACCCTGAGCGGGCGTCTGGGCCGGGTCCTGCATCTGGCGTCCGACCCGGCCGGGACCCGGTTGGCCTCGATCTCCCACGACGGCTGGTTACGACTGGTCACGCTCCGGACCGACCACGCGGACGTCCAGGTACGGGACGTCATCCGGTCCGCCTACGGCGAGTCGCTGACGCCGTCGTTCTCCCCGGACGGCCGGTATCTGCTGTGGTCCGAGCCGACCGAGCTGGAGTCGCAGCAGCACCGGGTGATGCTGCTGGACACCGCAGGGCAGCATGAACCGGTGGCTCTGACCACGGGGCAGTTCCACGACCGCGATCCGCAGGTCACCATGGACGGCCGGCACGTCGTGTTCCTCTCCGACCGGACGTTCGATCCCCAGTACGACACGCATGCCTTCGCGCTCTCGTTCGCTGGCTCGACCCGGCCGTGGCTCATCCCCCTCTCCGCCCGGGAGCCAGCACCGTTCGGACCGACGGTGACGGGCCGGCCGTTGAACACGAAGTCGGACAAGGACGACGGCGATGCACCCGGACATCCTCCTGCCTCCCCCGAGCTGGACCTGGCAGGTGTGGAGGAACGGATCACCCCGTTCCCGGTGCGCTCGGCCCGGTACCGGGATCTGCGGGTGGTCGACGATGGTGTGGTGTGGGTGATGCACAAAGACGAGACCGGCGAACTCGGTTCCCGCAGAGCTGGTGTGGACGGTGACGCGGATACCGATGAGATCCAGCGATGGTCCTTCACCGAGCGCACACTCACCACGATCGTGGACAAGGCCACCTCCTACTGCGTCTCCGGCGATGGCAAGCAGCTGGTCGTGGTGCATGACGGCGCCGTGACGGTGGCTCCGGCGACCCGCAAGCCCAACGACGAGGACCACAGCGTCGTCCAGGTGGACCTGTCGCGGCTGCGCGTGCCGCTGGAGCCGGCCGACGAATGGCGGCAGATGTTCGACGAATGCACGCGCCTCATGCGCCAGCAGTACTGGCGCGAGGACATGAACGGGATCGACTGGAGCGCCGTGACCGAACGGTGGCGACCGGTCGTGAACCAGGTGAGCAGCCACGACGAACTCGTCGACGTCCTCTGGGAGACCGTTGCGGAGCTGAACACCTCCCACGCCTACGTCATCCCAGCGGAGGGGGCCGAGGGCGAGACTCCTGGCCGCCGACTGGGCCTGCTGGGCGCCGATCTGAAGCCGGCAGCGGATGGCTGGCAGATCGTGCGCATCCTGCCCGGAGAGAGCAGTGAGCCGGCAGCTCGCTCGCCACTGCTGTCGGCTGGTGTGGACGCGCGGGTCGGCGACCTGCTGGTGGCCGTGGATGGTGTACCGATCGGGAGTGCGGGGCCGGGACCGTTACTCGTGGGAGCGGCCGAGAAGCCCGTGCAGCTGACGCTGCGCAGAGACGGCCGCGACCGGCAGGCGGTCGTGGTGCCACTGGCTGATGAGGAGGTGCTGCGCTATCAGGACTGGGTCCGGTCACGCCGAGAGTATGTCCATGACCGCAGCGACGGCCGGCTGGGCTACCTGCACGTACCGGACATGATGAGCAATGGCTGGGCACAACTGCACCGCGATCTGCGGCTCGCCGCCCGCGCCGAGGGGATCATCGCCGACGTCCGCTACAACCGCGGCGGGCACACCAGCCAGCTGGTGATCTCGAAGCTGGCGGCCCGCGTGGTTGCGTGGGCGACGGCCCGGCACGAGGATCATGCCGCGACCTACCCGGATGCAGCCCCGCGCGGTCCGGTGGTGCTGGTGGCGAACGAGTTCTCCGGTTCGGACGGTGACATCGTCAACGCTGCCGCCCAGGCTCTTGGCGTCGGCCCCGTCGTCGGTGTCCGCACCTGGGGTGGGGTGATCGGGATCGACGGCAGGTACGACCTCGTCGACGGCACCACGGTGACGCAGCCGAAGTACGCCTTCTGGGTCGACGGGAAGGAGTGGGGGGTGGAGAACCATGGCGTGGATCCCGACATCACAGTCGAGCACACGCCGGACCAGTTGTTCGCCGACGACGACCCGCAGCTGGACGGAGCGATCGCCGAGGCCCTGGGCCGGCTCGGGCGACGACCGGCGGCAACGCCACCACCACTGCCCCACCCCCGTCACAACTGAGCCGACGTGACCAACACATGACCGGCGACACACGTCGCCTTTGTGTCACCCGGACTACAGTTCCTCCCGGACACCCGGCGAAGCGCCGACACATTTGTCGGTAACCTACAAATTCGCGAGGACCCACTTGAGCGCGCGAACAGACTTCCGCCGCCCGGGCGCCGTGGTTGGGTAGGACGAACCTTCGAGTACTAGCGTGGGCTGACGCCCATCGCGTCGCTGGATCGTCGGTGCCCGCAACGCCCCGCCCAGCTGCCTGACCGATGAACACGAGGAGAATGCATGTCGACGAGCGCAGCGCCGGAAGCATCGAAGGCCCGATGCGGCAAAGTGCTCATCGCCAACCGCGGCGAGATCGCCGTCCGGGTTGCGCGCGCCTGCCGCGACGCGGGCCTCGCCTCCGTCGGTGTCTACGCCGACTCCGACCGCGACGCCCAGCATGTGCAGCTGGTCGACGAGGCGTTCGCGCTCCACGGTTCCCGGGCCGCCGAGACGTACCTGGACATCAGCAAGATCCTCGATGTCGCCCGGCGATCCGGCGCGGACTCCGTGCATCCCGGGTACGGATTCCTCTCCGAGAACGCCGATTTCGCCCGCGCGGTGATCAACGCCGGTCTCATCTGGATCGGACCGCCGCCGGCCGCCATCGACGCCCTCGGCGACAAGGTCAGCGCGCGGCACATCGCCCAACGCGCCGGCGCCCCGCTGGTCGCCGGAACCGCGGACCCGGTGTCCGATGCCGGCGAGGTGCACGCCTTCGCGGCCGAACACGGCCTGCCGATCGCGATCAAGGCAGCCTTCGGTGGTGGCGGCCGCGGCCTGAAGGTCGCGCGCACCGCCGAGGACATCGACGGCATGTTCGACTCCGCCGTCCGGGAGGCCACCGCCGCGTTCGGCCGGGGTGAGTGCTTCGTCGAGCGCTTCCTCGACCGTCCCCGCCACGTGGAGACCCAGTGCCTGGCGGACGCCTACGGCACCGTCGTCGTGGTCTCCACCCGCGACTGCACCCTCCAGCGCCGCCACCAGAAGCTGGTGGAGGAGGCGCCCGCACCGTTCCTCACTCCGGAGCAGGACGCCCAGTTGCGCGAGGCGTCGATCGCGATCCTGAAGGAGGCCGGTTACCGCGGCGCCGGCACCTGCGAGTTCCTCATCGGCACCGACGGCACGATCTCCTTCCTCGAGGTCAACACCCGCCTGCAGGTGGAGCACTGCGTCAGCGAGGAGATCGCGGGGATCGACCTCGTGCGTGAGCAGTTCCGCATCGCCGACGGCGAAGAGCTCGGCTACACCGAGGTCACCACCCGCGGGCACTCGCTGGAGTTCCGCATCAACGGTGAGGACCCGTTCGGCAACTTCCTCCCCTCCCCTGGCACGATCAGCTCCCTGCGCTGGCCGTCGGGCCCGGGTGTGCGCGTGGATTCGGGCATCGTCGCCGGTGACACCATCTCTGGTGCGTTCGACTCGATGCTGGCCAAGGTCATCGTCACCGGCGCCACCCGCACCGAGGCCCTGCAGCGGGCCCGTCGCGCCATCAGCGAGACTGAGGTCACCGGCATCCCCACCGTGCTGCCCTTCTTCCGTGCGGTGCTCGCCGACCTGGAGTTCGCGGCCGACCGGCTCGAGGACTTCTCCGTCTACACCACCTGGATCGAGAACGAGTTCGCTGCGCGGCTCGCCGCCCAGGCCGAGGGCGCCACACCCGTCCCCGCCGCGGCGCCGGCCGAAGCAGACAGTGACGTCGAGCGGGTTGTCGTGGAGGTCGGCGGCAAGCGCCTCGAGGTGGTCCTGCCCGCAGGCTTGAGCATCGGCGGCGCCGGTAAGGGACGTCAGGCCCGCCGCCCCGCGCGCCGCTCCAACGGCAAGTCCGCTGCCGCGGTCGCCGGGGGCAATGCTCTCGCCTCCCCCATGCAGGGCACCATCGTGAAGGTGGCTGTGGCCGACGGTGAGCTCGTTGCTGAGGGCGACCTGGTGGTCGTGCTGGAGGCGATGAAGATGGAGCAACCGCTGGTCGCACACCGGGCCGGGCGGGTGCACGGCCTCAGTGCCGCGGTCGGGCAGACCGTCAGCTCCGGCTCGGTGATCTGCCAGATCGACGAGATGCCCGAGTCCGGCGACTGACGTCACGCCCGGGACGAGCCGGGAGACGCAAGTACGCTGAAGACGTGCCCGACCAGCGCCCCCATCCCAGCCGCCCAACCGACTGGCGCCCCGAGGGTCCCTGGGAGGGCTGGGTGGAGTGCGGCTGCGGTGCGCGCCATTGGGGGCACAGCGGCGCCGCCGGCCTGCTGATCCTGGACGCAGGTGACGGGCGAGGGAACTGGACGGACGCCGTCGGACGGGTTCTCCTGCAGCACCGCGCCAGCTGGACACACTTCGGCGACACCTGGGGCATCCCGGGTGGCGCCCTGCGCCCGGGCGAGACGCCGTGGGCGGGCGCGGTGCGGGAGGCGGCCGAGGAGGCCGGAGTGGACCCCACCTCGCTGACACTGCTCGCCACCCGCACCCTCACCCACCCTGACTGGAGCTACACCACTGCCCTGGCGCTGGCTACGGGCCCGTTGACGGCGCACCCCACCGACGCCGAGAGCGCCGACATCCAGTGGGTCACCCAGGCGGAGGTGACCGGCAAGCCGCTGCTGCCCGCCTTCGCCGACGCCTGGCCGACGCTGCGCGAGATGCTCATGCGCCGGCCAGCGCTGGTGGTCGATGCGGCCAACGTGGTCGGCTCCCGGCCGGACGGCTGGTGGAAGGACCGCGCCGGCGCCACCGAGCGCCTGCTGGCGCGGTTGGAAACCCTGGCCCACGACGGCGTCCCTTCAGCCGTGCTGGATCTGCCCGGTGATCTGTGGTGGCCCGAGCTCGTCCTCGTCACCGAGGGGGCGGCGCGAGCGGCCGGGCCTGGGGATCGGGTGCGGGTGGTGGCGGCGCCCGGGGAGGGGGACGACGAGATCGTCGCTCAGGTGCAGGCGTTGCGCGAGGCCGGTGCCGATCCGGTGGTGGTGGCCACGGCGGACCGGGGGCTGATCGCCCGGGTGAGCGCACTCGGCGCCGGGCACACGGGCCCGCGCAGCGTGTAGACGCGCGCTGGCAGCGGTCGGCTGGGCAGACTGCGCTCGGTAGTCTGGACCCATGACACGCACCGCCTGGGGAATCGGACTCGCCACCATCACCACCGACGACCAGACGCTGGACGTCTGGTACCCGAACCCTGGGCTGGGGGACGAACCCGCGCAGAGCAGCGGGCCCTACGGTGTGCCCGCCGATCTGGCCTCGCTCGCGACGATCGACCGGGCGCGCGGCACCCGCCAGGTGGTCGAGCACCGCAGCATCGATCTGGACGCCGCACCGGCCGACACCGCGGACGCCTACCTGCGCCTGCACCTGCTCTCCCACCGGCTCGTGCAGCCGAACTCAATCAACCTGGACGGGCTGTTCGGGGTGCTGCCGAATGTGGTGTGGACCTCCGCCGGGCCGTGCGCGGTGGCCGACTTCGAGAAGACCCGGCTGGCGCTGCGCGTGGCGCGCAAGGGCGCGCCGATCACCGTCTACGGCGTGGACAAGTTCCCCCGGATGGTCGACTACGTCATGCCGACCGGGGTGCGGATCGCCGACGCGGACCGGGTCCGGCTGGGTGCCCACCTCGCCGAGGGCACCACCGTGATGCACGAAGGGTTCGTGAACTTCAACGCCGGCACACTCGGCGCCTCCATGGTCGAGGGTCGCATCTCCCAGGGGGTGGTGGTCGGCGACGGGTCGGACATCGGCGGCGGCGCCTCGATCATGGGCACACTCTCGGGTGGCGGCACCCACAAGATCGCCATCGGCCAGCGCTGCCTGCTCGGCGCGAACGCAGGGCTCGGGATCTCCCTCGGCGACGACTGCGTGGTGGAAGCGGGCCTGTACCTGACCGCCGGGTCGAAGGTGACGCTGACCGGCACGGGGGATGTCGTCGCAGCGCGGGACCTCTCCGGCACTCCCAACCTGCTGTTCCGCCGCAACTCCACCACCGGTGCGGTGGAGGCGATCGAACGCAGCGGGGCGGGGATCGAGCTGAACTCCGCGCTGCATGCCCAGTAGGCGCTCGCGTACCCGGCGGGTGGTGCGGCGCGCGGTCGTGCTGCTCGCCGCGCTGGGACTCGTGGTCGCTGGTGGTGTGATCGTACTGAACCACGTGAACGACGCCCCGCCGATCGTGCAGCGGTGCATCGCCTCCGACGACGACCGGTCCGCGGCGCTCGACCCGGAGCAGTCCGGCAATGCCGCGCTGATCGCGGCGATCACCCTCGAACGGGAGCTGCCCGCCCGAGCGCTGACGATCGCGTTGGCGACCGTGATGCAGGAGTCGCGGGCGCGCAACCTCGACTACGGCGACCGCGACTCACTGGGCATGTTCCAGCAGCGCCCCTCCCAGGGCTGGGGCAGCGAGGAGCAGGTGCAGGATCCGCACTACGCCACGCACGCCTTCTACGACGCGCTGGTGCGGGTGGACGGCTACCAGGACATGGAGATCACTGTCGCCGCGCAGGAGGTGCAGCGCTCGGGCTTCCCGGACGCCTACGCCCAGCACGAGACGCTGGCGCGGCTGTTCGCCTCGTCGTTGACCGGGTATACCTCGGGTGGGGTCATCTGCCGGCTGGCGCCGGCGAGCCCGGTGGAGCAGGCGGAACTCGTCGAGGCACTGCCGGCCCGGCTCGCGCTGGACCTGCCCTCGCTCACGGCCTCACAGGAGGACCACGACGGCGGCCCTCACCTCCTCATCGACGTCACCGCCCTCGCGGGCGAGCCGGAGCGGCTGGGCTGGGCGGTGGCGTCGTGGGCGGTGATGACGGCGCAGGTCACGGGTGCCTCGGAGGTGTCCGTGGCGGGGCAACGCTGGGTCCGCGACGACGGGGCGGATGCGGCGTGGGAGCCGGTGCCGGAGGGGCACCCGGCGGTGCGCGACCCGGTGGGGATCGTGCGCATCAGCTAGCGGGCGACCGCGTCCGAAGAGCATGTCCTTACCTCGCGCGGCAGTGCTGCACTACCGTTTGCGGCAGTTCTCCGCTACATCATGCGGCAGCACGCGCAGACGACGCTCTCCGATTCACCCAGGGGCCCGAAACTCAGGGTCGAGCCGCTTCATGGGTCGAAAGTTCGGCCCCTGGGAGTGCAATGCCTCTCCCCCGCCGCAACCGCGATGGCGGCCGCCTCGGGCCCCTATCGTTCCCCTGTTCCCGCACGTATCGCGCAGTGGTCAGTGGATACGCCGTCGGACCTCGCCGCCAACGTCGAGGAAGCGGCAGCCGCACTCAGCAGATTCGACCGCTACTCGGCGCAGGTCCTCGGACCGTCGGTCCCCGCGCTCGGCCCGATAGCGGCCATCCTCCTGCGTACCGAATCTGCGTCTTCCTCCCAGATCGAGAACCTCACGGTCGGCGCACGACAACTGGCGCTTGCTGAACTCGACCAGTCGCGGTCCACCAACGCCCGTGCCGTGGTTGCCAACGTCCGGACCATGGAGGCCGCGCTCCGACTCGCCGATCGATTCGACACTAACGCGATCCTCCAGATGCACCGGACATTGCTGATCGGTCAGGCAGGGGCCGAGATCCACGCCGGACAGTGGAGGGATCAGCTCGTATGGATCGGTACCTCCAGCGTCAGCCCACGTGGAGCAAGCCATGTGGCACCTCAGGCTCCGCTCGTGCCGGCCGCGATAGACGACCTGGTGCAGTTCACCCGTCGGAACGATCTCCCCATCCTCGTCCAGGTGGCGATCGCCCACGCACAGTTCGAGAACATCCATCCCTTCGTCGACGGCAATGGGCGGACTGGACGGGCCATGATCCATGCCCTACTCCGCGCCAAGGGGCTCGTCACGAGTACGACGGCGCCCGTGTCGGCCGGGCTCCCGCTGCGCACCGAACAGTACTTCGACGCCCTGGATGCCTGCCGCGCCGGCGACGCACGCCCGATCGTCGAACGGTTCGCCGACGCGGCCCGGTTCGCTGCGTCATCGGGCAGTCGTCTCGTCGACGACCTCGCGGCACAGATCGAGGCCCCAAGCGAGCAACTGTCCGGGCTGCGCCGTCATGCTCTCGCGTGGCGGGTCCTTCCCCATCTCATTGCTCATCCAGTGATCAATGCCCGCTTCCTCACCGAGACCCTCGGCATGGCAGATCAGAGTGCGCAGAACGCCCTGCGACAACTCGCCGACGCCGGTGTCCTCGCGGAGTGCACAGGTCTCCGCCGGAACCGCGTGTGGCAGCACATCGGCATCCTCACGATCCTCGACCAGTACGCACAGAGGTTGATCCGCCGCTGAAGCCGGCTCGGTGAGTGAGTGACGCTCAGCGCCGAGATTCTCAGCGTCCCGAACTACTGAGCGCCTCACTCTCCTCATCGGTCAGCAGCCGCGACCGGATCAGGAACCGTAGCCCCTCGGGTGCCTCGACGCTGAACCCCGCGCCTCTGCCCGGCACCACGTCGATCGTCAGATGGGTGTGCCGCCAGTACTCGAACTGCGTCCGGCTCATCCAGACCGGCACAGTGAACAGCGAGTCTGTGAACGTCGACTCAGACACTGCACCCGACCGACCCCCAGACTCCGCACCCGCCCCGGCCTGCACCACCAGATCACCCAGGTGCACATCCGCCTCGGAGGTGAGGAAGTCGCCCTGCGGGTAGCACATGGGCGACGACCCGTCACAGCACCCACCGGACTGGTGGAACATCAGCTCCCCATGCCACTCCCGCAACCGCACCAGCAGGTCGGCAGCGGCCTGGGTGAGATCCACCCGCTGGGCCTCGACCTGCGGGAGGTGACCTGCGCCGTCGTGATTCATCGCATGCCTCTCGTGGAAGCCGGTGCGCAGGCGAGGTTCATGCCCGGCCGCCTGCGCACCCGGCAGATCAGAAGAAGCCCAGCTTCTGCGGGGCGTAGGAGACCAGCAGGTTCTTCGTCTGCTGGTAGTGGTCGAGCATCATCTTGTGGTTCTCCCGGCCCACACCCGAACCCTTGTACCCACCGAACGCGGCGGCCGCGGGGTAGGCGTGGTAACAGTTCGTCCACACCCGCCCGGCCTGGATGGTGCGCCCCGCCCGGTAGGCCGTGCCCGCCTCGCGCGACCACACGCCGGCACCGAGACCATAGAGGGTGTCGTTAGCGATCTTCATGGCGTCGTCGAACTCGTCGAAGGAGGTGACCGAGACGACCGGGCCGAAGATCTCCTCCTGGAAGATCCGCATCGCGTTGTTGCCCTCGAAAATGGTCGGGGTCACGTAGTAACCGCCGGCGAGCTCACCGCCGAGGTCGGCACGCTCGCCGCCGGTGAGTACCCGCGCCCCCTCCTGCTTGCCGATGTCGATATAGGAGAGGATCTTCTCGAGCTGGTCGTTGGAGGCCTGGGCGCCGATCATGGTCTCGGTATCCAGCGGGTTGCCCTGCTTCACGGCCTTGGTCCGCTCCACGGCGTCACCGAGGAACTGGTCATAGATGTCGGCCTGGATCAGTGCCCGGGAGGGGCAGGTGCATACCTCGCCCTGGTTGAGGGCGAACATGGTGAAGCCCTCGAGCGCCTTGTCGTAGAAGTCGTCCTGTGCGGACGCCACGTCGGAGAAGAAGATGTTCGGGCTCTTCCCACCGAGCTCGAGGGTGACCGGGATGATGTTCTGGCTGGCGTACTGCATGATCAGCCGGCCCGTGGTGGTCTCCCCCGTGAACGCGATCTTCGCGATCCGCGGCGAGCTCGCGAGCGGCTTGCCCGCCTCCACCCCGAACCCGTTCACGACGTTCACCACCCCGGGTGGCAGCAGGTCACCGATGAGGTCCATCAGCAGCAGGATCGAGGCCGGTGTCTGCTCGGCCGGTTTGAGCACCACCGCGTTCCCGGCCGCGAGCGCCGGAGCGAGCTTCCACGTGGCCATCAGGATCGGGAAGTTCCACGGGATGATCTGCCCGACCACGCCGAGTGGCTCGTGGAAGTGGTAGGCGATGGTGTCACCGTCGATCTCGGAGATCGAGCCCTCCTGGGCGCGGATGGCGCCGGCGAAGTAGCGGAAGTGATCGATCGCCAGCGGGATGTCGGCAGCGAGGGTCTCGCGCACCGGCTTGCCGTTCTCCCACGCCTCGGCCACCGCGATCTTCTCGAGGTTCGCCTCCATCCGGTCGGCGATCTTGTTCAAGATGTTCGCCCGCTCGGTCACGCTGGTTCGGGCCCACGCAGGTGCGGCACCGTGGGCGGCATCGAGTGCAGCCTCGATGTCCTCGGCGGTGCCGCGGGCCACCTCGGTGAAGGTCTGACCTGTGACGGGGCTGGGGTTCTCGAAGTACTCGCCCTTTGCCGGCGGCAGGTACTCGCCGCCGATCCAGTGGTCATACCGAGAGCGGTACTCGACCACGGAGCCCTCCGTTCCCGGGGGTGCGTAGACAGTCATGGGGATGTGCCTCCTCGCAGTCCTCACGAGCGCGTCCTCGCGCCCGCGTGTGAGCACGGTAGGGCGGCGGGGGTTGCATCCACGTTGCAGTGACGCGACCGACACAGATGCGTGGAGCCGCACACACTGTTGCCGCGCCGGTACGCCGCCGTGTCGGTCCGGTCAGCGAAGGGTGGCGGCACGCCAGCGGCAGCACCGGCGAGGGCCCCCGAAGGGGCCTGCGCGATCAGGCGAGATCGGTCTCGAGAACGCTCAGATGAGCGAGAGCCCGGACGGCCTGCGGGCTTCCCGGGGCGGCCGCCGTCAGCAGAGCCCGCCAGGCCGGCAGGTCATCGCGCCCGTCGATCGCCTGCGTCCAGCGATCCAGTGCCTCCACCGATCCCGAGGTCACGACGGCGGAACGCACCTCTGCGGACAACTCTGCCCGGATCCGCTCCACCCCGGGCGCCACGGAGCGGGGCAGCACTGGCGCCCGATAGGCGCTCGCGGCCGCAGCCACGTCCCCTGCAGCGAGGTGGCTGCGCACTCGCTGAATGTCAGTGCACAGTGATCGGGTCAGCCGGTAAGGGCGAGATCCGGCCAGCAATCCCTCCGGCAACTGGCGGCCCACACGCCGCAGGCGCGAGATCTCCGCCCGGACTGTCACCTCCGACAGCTCCCGGCTGTCCAGCTGAACCGCCAGCTCCTCACCGGTGAGCCCGTCCGGATGCTCGGAAAGAAGAGTCAGGATCTCGGCGTGCCGAAGGGAGAGGTGAGGGTCGCCGTCGGGGGTGTGCAGGAGCGGATCGCCGAGCAGGCGCACCTCGGTGCGGTCGGGCTCGAAGACATGGGGAGAAGTGGCGGCGAGTTCGCGTTCGATCGTTCCCGCGGCAGCCCGGACGAGGGAGAGCATCATGCGTGAGCCGGCCGGTTCACCGCCAGTGATATCGAGTACCCCGAGCACGCGGCCGGTGGGATCGTGAATCGGAGCGGCCACGCAGTTGAGGGAGCGCACCGGACGCGCGAAGTGCTCGGCCCCGAGAACCTGCACGGCCCGGCGGGTGGCGAGCGCGGTGCCCGGGGCGTTGGTGCCCACCTGCTCCTCCCGCCAGAGCGCGCCCTCGACGAAGCCGACCCGGTCGACCGTGCTGCGGGTGCCATGGCTTCCCTCGACCCACAACAGCCGACCGACGTCGTCGGAGACGGCGACCACGAGACCGTCGCTGGCGGCAGCCCCGACCAGCAGCTCCCGCACCACGGGCATCACCCCCGCGAGCGGGTGCTGGCTGCGATAGGCATCGAGGTCATCGCCGGGCAGGCCGAGGATGGCAGTGGCCGACTCCGGGTCCAGGCCACTGCCACGTGAGCGCCGCCACGAGTCAGCCACCACGGGGTCCACGAAGGGCGGAAGCTCGCCGGAGCCGAGGAACGCGTCCATTGCGGCCTGGACCGACCTGGCGTCGTGGCGCACAGGCAGTATGTCCTGCACGCGGCTCCCGCGCGTGGGAACGGGCCTCGCCCTCGACGCCATGTCTCTGAGGGTAGATGACGGGTCCGGCACCTGCCAGCACTCAGCCCGGCGCAGGCTTCCGGAGGCTCCCCACGGCCCAGGGAACGGTCCGTGCCGACTCTGCACATGTCGAACGCTGACCTGTTCGGCATTCGTTTCGCCGGACGCCGAACAATCCAGCGTTCGACGACGGGTGGTACCTGTCAGGGGGTGGGCAGGAACGGGTGCCACCCGTTCAGCCAGGGGAACGGCACCGTGGCCAGTACCGAGGCGACCACACCTGCGATGAGGAAGGCCCACCCACCGGTGAGTCGCCGATCCTGGTCCTCGGGGTTCGGGACCGGCTCGCGCTCGGCCGAGGCGAGACGCGCGCTGTGCCACAGCGGGCGTGGTTCGAACAGCAGGAACGCCAACCAGAGCACCGGGATGGCGGCGCCGAGCCAGAACCAGGCCCATCGGGTGGCAAACCAGGGTTGGGGCCCGGTGGCAAGCACGATCAGGATGCCGGCACCGGCGAATAGGGCTGGGAGCGTGGACCAGCCGCCCATCAGATTGGCGAGCCAGCCGTCGTTGTCGATGAATCCGGCTGAGGGAGAGATGATCGTCACGGCGACGCCGTCGGCGTGTGCCCGCTCCACGAGCCCGGCTGCTTCGTCGACGTCCTCACGCCAGCTGTATTCATAGCGAGCGTAGGAGTCGAACGGGCCGGCATCCCACCGGACGGCGAACGTCCCCTCGGCCTGGTCGGCAGGACGTTCGATGGTCATCGCCGACACGTCACCCGTAGCGAGGTCGGCCTGCAATTCGTCGAGCGAGCTGGCATGCGGACGAGTGACTTCGTTGCTACCGGCCACGACGAGCAGCACCAGCAACAGGATCCGCACCACCACGCGCGTCATCGGCGAGGCGCCGGCCGGTGCCGTACGCGTCTCGTCAGACACTCTCCCGTTCGCCCTTACCCCTTGCGACTCCTGGACCTGGCCCCCATACATCCATCCACGGTACCGCCGCTGATCCGAGCCGGCGAGCGAACCGCGATGAACGCGCTCGTGGACCAGCGCACCACGGCCGAGTCGTAGCGCGCCCGGGCCACTCCTCGTTCATCGGGCACCCTCGCACACCCTGGCCGCCCCTCGTCCACCGGGCCCGAAGTTCAGGGACAACCCCGAGAAGGGGCCGAAAGTTCGGCCCGCGGAGGGGCTGAGCGTCCGACTGGCAGCAACCATCCGACCCGTCAGCGCTCCAAGGGCCCGAAGTTCGGGGTCAAACCCGAGAAAGGGTCAATAGTTCGGCACGTGGACGGGCCGCTGGGGCCGCTGAACAGGTGGGAGCGCCGGACGGCGGGATGGCCCCGATCAGCGCTCGGCGACGGGCACGTAGTCCCGGGCCGCGTAGCCCGTGTACACCTGGCGCGGGCGGCCGATCTTCGTGGTCGGGTCGTTCATCATCTCGCGCCACTGGGCGATCCAGCCCGGCGCCCGGCCGACGGCGAACAGCGGGGTGAACATGTTCGTGGGGAAGCCCATGGCCTTGTAGATCAGGCCGGTGTAGAAGTCCACGTTCGGGTAGAGCTTGCGCTGGATGAAGTAGTCGTCGGAGAGGGCGATCTCTTCCAGGCGCATGGCGATCTCGAGCTGTTCGTCGCTCTTGCCGAGCTTCTTAAGCACGGTGTCGGCCACGCTCTTGACGATCGCGGCGCGCGGGTCGTAGTTCTTGTACACCCGGTGGCCGAAGCCCATCAGGCGTACGCCCTTCTCCTTGTTCTTGACGCGGGTCATGAACGTGTCAACGTCGTCGTCGCTGGACTGGATGTCATTCAGCATCGCCAGCACGGCCTCGTTGGCCCCGCCGTGCAGCGGGCCGGAGAGTGCGCCGATACCCGCCGAGACGCTCGCGTACAGGTTCGCGTGCGCAGATCCGACGATCCGCACGGTGGAGGTGGAGCAGTTCTGCTCGTGATCGGCGTGCAGGATCAGCAGCAGGTTGAGGGCCTTCACGAGCTCCGGGTCGGTCTCGTACCCGCCACCATTGGCGAAGCTCATCCGCAGGAAGTCCTGGACGTAACCGAGGGAAGTGTCGGGGCCGATCATCTCCTCACCACGGGAGCGGCGGAAGGCGTAGGCGGCGATCGTGGGCAGCTTCGCCAGCAGCAGCACCGTGGCCAGCTCGACCGCCTCGGGGTCGAACGGGTCGACGCTCTCCGGGTAGTAGCCGGGCAGCGCGGACACGGCCGAGGAGAGCACCGCCATCGGGTGCGCGTCCTGCGGGAAGGCGCCGATCAGGGCCTTGAAGTTGTCGTGCAGGTGCGTGTGGCGCTCGATCCGCTCGGTGAACGCCGAGAGCTCGGACTCGGTGGGCAGTTCGCCCTTGATCAGCAGGTAGGCGACCTCGAGGAAGGAGGACTGCTCGGCCAGCTGCTCGATCGGGTATCCGCGGTAGCGGAGGATGCCGGCGTCACCGTCGATGTAGGTGATCTTCGACTCGCAGCTCGCGGTGTTCATGAACCCGGAGTCGAGGGTGACCAGGCCGGTCTCCTTGAGCAGGTTCGAGATATGGACGCCGTCGTTGCCCTCCACTGCCGGGACGCGCGCGAACTCCAGTTCGTGGTCGTCCACACGGAACGTGGCGGGGGTGAGAGTGGCGTCGGACATGGGCGTCCCTTCCTAGCGTCAAGAAGATCGTCTCTTCGGGCTCCCAGTCGAGTCCGATAGCAAAGATTCCCTACACAACGTACCTGCGGATCATGGCGATCGGGAAATCTTCGTAGGTATCCCTCATCACAGGCGTCATCACCGGGCCAAGCGGTCCACAGCCTGGTCGATCTGCGCGTCCGGCGCGGTCAGCGCCATCCGTACATGGTCATCGCTGACAGCCCCGTAGAACTCGCCCGGACCCACGAGGATCCCACGCTCGGCGAAGTCGCTGAGCATCGACCAGCAGTCCCCGCCGCCGTCAGCAGGTCGTACCCACAGGTACAGGCCGGCTTCGGAGTGGTCCACGGCGTAGCCCGCTCCGGTCAGGGCCTCCAGCAGAGCCTCCCGACGGCGCAGGTACCGCCCGCGCTGCTGCTGCACATGCATGTGGTCACCCAGGGCGGCGATCGTGGCGGCCTGCACCGGTGCCGGCACCATCATCCCCATGTGCCGGCGCAGCTGCAGAATGCCGTGCACCAGGGCCGCGTCACCGGCGGCGAAGGCAGCCCGGTAGCCGGCGAGGTTGGACTGCTTCGACAGCGAATACACCACCAGCAGACCGGTGTGGTCTGCCCCGCTGACATCCGGCTGCAGCAGGCACGGCACACCACTGGACGGTTCGGTCCAGGGCTGGACCCACGGCAGCTCGGCGTAGCACTCGTCCGAGGCGACCACTGCACCCAGCTCACGTGCCGCCGTCACCACCCCCCGCAGGTGCTCGGCGCCGAGCACTGCGCCGGTGGGGTTGGAGGGCGAGTTCACCCAAACCAGACGCACGGCCGGGTTACCCGCCCAGGCTGCGACGTCATCGGCCACCAGCACCTGCGCCCCGGCCAGGCGTGCCCCGACGGCGTAGGTCGGGTAGGCCACGGACGGCACCACGACGATGTCGTCGGGCCCCAGGCCGAGAAGCGAGGGAAGCGTGGCGACCAGTTCCTTCGACCCCACCGTCGGTAGCACACCCTCAGGATCGAGGTCTGGCACACCGCGCCGCTCACGGAACCACGAGGCCACGGCCTCGCGCAGGGCAGGGGTGCCGTGCGCCGTCGGATATCCGGGGGCATCGGCGGCGGCCGTCAGAGCATCCCGCACCACCTGCGGGGTCGGGTCCACCGGCGTCCCGATCGACAGGTCCACCAGACCGCCCGGATGCCGGCGGGCACGGTCCCGGAAGGGAACGACCGCATCCCAGGGGTAGGCGTCGGTGAGCTGGACGAAGCCCACGAGGACTACTCGCCCTGCGGCGGCAGCGCGCTGATGATCGGGTGGTCCTTGGGGATCAGGCCGAGCTTGGCGGCGCCGCCAGGTGAGCCGATGTCGTCGAAGAAGTCGACATTCGCCTTGTAGTACTCGGCCCACTGCTCGGGCACGTCGTCCTCGTAGTAGATCGCCTCGACGGGGCAGACCGGCTCGCAGGCACCACAATCCACGCACTCGTCGGGGTGGATGTACAGGGACCGTTCACCCTCATAGATGCAGTCGACCGGGCACTCGTCGATACAGGCCTTGTCCTTGACATCCACGCAGGGCTGCGCGATCACGTACGTCACGGGCGATTCCTTCCATCACGGGGGCACTGACCCGGTCAGAGCCAGGCCAGATGCGGTGAGCACCGCAGTGCACCGGCATGCTCTGTCTAGTATCCAGCATGAAGGCCCTGCCTTGCGATCTGAGCACCGATCCACTCCGAGGAATGAGACACATCGATGGTTGACCGCTCTGCCGAACCACCCCATTGGCGAACCTGGCGGGCCGGCGAACGCGTCGTGGTGCGGTTCCGGATACCCGAAGGCGGCCTGACCGATGCGCTCGGCGAGCTGCTGCGGGTTGACGATTCCGGTGTCGAGGTGGAGACCCGGCGGGGCGCGGTCACCGTACCCGCGGAGGCAATCGTGCTCGCGAAGCGGGTACCGCCGCCTCCACCGCGGCGCCGGTGACCGCGCTCAGGGCGAGGCGCTAGTCCTCGCTGGAATCCTCGCTGGGTTCCTCGGTCGGCTCTTCCCCGCAGATCACGCGGTTCCAGGGCGAGTAGGTGTGGCTGTAGGAGTCGTCCTCGACCACCTCACCATCGCGGGTGACCGTGCGGCTGACGGTCACGCTGAATCCCTGCTGGCCGCCGGGCTCGGCGTGACACTGCGGGTCGGGGTTGTAGAGCGTCTGCGGCTGGGTGAAGTTGTACCGGCCGCTGACGTCGATGTTCACGTCGAAGACGTCGGTGCCCCACATCGTGACCACCACGTGGGAGTCGGTGACATAGGCCTGGATCAGCACCCCGTAGCCGGTGTTGTTCTCGAACACCATGTCGATGCTGGGGTCGAAGACTGTCGCCTCGCGGCCCTCCGGGTAACGGGAGAACCAGCGCGAGTGCGGCTGGTGGGTGATGTCGGTCAGCCCGGACTCATACGCCGCGTTGAACGTGGTGGTGGACACCTGCGAGAGGCCGCCACCGATGGCGTCACTGTGGAAGCCGTTCACTACCACCCCCGAGACGGTGTAGCCGTTGGCGGTGCTGATCGGCCGCAGCGCCTCCAGCAGCGAGAACTGCTCGTCGGGTTTCAGCAGGGTGCCGTTGATGTGGGAGGTGCCGGCGATCAGGTTCTCGGTGCGAACGGGGTCGGAGGGGTAGGGCGTGCGGTAGGTACCGATCACCTCGGTCACCCCGAGCGCCTCCGCGTCCTCGGTGGAGAACTCCGGTTCCGTCTGCGCCAGCTCGACGGCGGCCGTGCGCTCCTCGGCATCGCTCGCCACCGCAGCGCTCGCCACCGCGTCAGCCAGCTCGGCCGGGTCCAGGCCGGTCCCGGTGACGGCCGGGATGATCGTGGGCTCACCGCCCTCGAGCACGATCTGAGCGTCCTGCGGGCTCTCGCCCACGGACGGCACGCGTTCGGTGATGAGGTTGGCGAGCGGTTCACCATCGAGCACCAGCGTCAGAGTGGATCCGTCTGCCTGCATGGCGGCGGCAGCTGCCACCTCGGCCGCGCTGAGTTCCGTCGTCTCGCCGTTGACCTCGACGGTCACCGGTCCGGAGAGCATCGGTTCGACCTGGGTCGTCATCGCGTCCTCGATGACGGCATCGTCGATGGTCGGCGTCAGAACGGTGGCGGGGAGTTCGACGGTGCCGTCGGCGGTGAGCCATTCCTCGGCCAGGACCTCGGCGGCGCCGTCGACGTCGAGGCCGGTCCCGTCGACGGGCTCCGTGATCACCGGCTCGCCGTCGGTGAAGTCGATCGCCCCCTCGACCGGGGGTTCGTCGAGGTTCTCAGCCAGTCCGCGCAGCGCGCCGGTGAGAGCCTCATCGTCGACGTCGAGAACCGGCGGCTGCTCACCCATCCCGAACAGGTGCCCGAAGACCCTCCGCGGGTCGAGGGTGAAGCCGGTGACGGAGTCGACGGTAGCGGCGGTGTCCAGCGCAAGGCCCGCACTGGTGGGATCGACCTCGGCGGTGATCTGACCGAAGGAGACGTCCACGGGTGCGGTGGTCTCCTCGGCGAGCCCTTCGGTGAGGACCCGTTCGGCCTCGTCGATCGGCAGGCCGGAGATGTTGACGCCGGCCACCGTCGTGTCGCCTGGTACCCGGTCGCCGAGGTACCAGGCGCCGGCCACGTACCCACCGCCGAGCAGCACGAGTGCACCGGCGGCGATGAGAACAGCGCGGCGCCCGCGGCGCCGCTTCTTCTTGGTGGGTGTCACGTCGGTCTCGTCCGGGGTGGGGTCGGGCTGAGCCGGGAGCACGATGGTCTCGGGTTCGTCGGCAGAGATGTCAGCGTCGCGGTCCGGCTGAGGTTCGGGTTCGGGGTCGGGCTCAGAATCCGGCGCGGGGGCGGGCTCGGGTTCAGGTTCCGAGGCAGGGTCGGTCTCTGGTTCCGAACCGATGTCAGAATCGAACTCTGGCTCCGGCTCACCCTCACCCTCCGGCTCCCCCTCAGGATCGAGCTCCGGTTCAGGCGCAGCCTCGACCTCAGGGTCCGGTTCGGTCCCGTCGGATTCGGGCTCGGGCTCGGGCTCGGATTCGGATTCGGGCTCGAACTCACCCTCCGGTTCAGACTGGTCGTCGGGCAGCGCCTCCGCAGGCTGGTCGGACGCGCCATCGCCCGGCTCCGCACCGGTCTGCGCCTGTTCCGGATCCGTCCCCTCGTCCGGCTCCGGCGTCTCCTCGTCCCGCACACTCACGCCCTTCTGTTCGCCCCCGTCGTCTACGGCCGCCCGGCGCAGTCTATCGACGCAATCACGCTACTAGCTGTGACCATGCCCACCCCAACGGTCACAGCATGGTCACAACGTCTCGCGGTGGCAGTCAGTCGATGGTCATCATCCGGCTCATCCGGTGCACCAGCGCCCCGGTACGGTCAGACTGCGTCCCTGACGCCAGAACCCTGCCCACAACCACGTCGTGCGAGCCGGCCTCCTGGATCCACTCCGTCTCGGCCTCCACCCAGGCGGCCGCGCTGTCGAGGATCGCCGCGCCGCTGTGCTCCCCACGGTGAAAGGCCACCTGGTCGAGCTGCCCGCGCGTAGGCCGGCCCGGGCTGGCCAGCCACTCCGCCTCCGACCGGCCGGATCTGCTCACCACGCTCACTGCCCAGCGGGTCACCGACTCCAGCGCCTCCCGCAACCTCGAATCCTGGTGCACGCAGAACAACACGGTCGGAGGTTCCAGCGAGACCGAGACGACGGAGGTCGCCGTGATCGCGATGTCGTGCCGGTCTTTGGCGGCCACCACGCAGACGCCGGAGGTCAGGCGGGCCATCGCCGTCCGGAACTTCTCAACGTCCGTCACGGAACCACCTCGCAGGAAGCAGTCCCGGAACTGCGGTCATCAGCACAGCCCCCAGCAACCAGATCGTGCCGATCGCCTCGTCCGTGACGACCACATCACCGCCGGGACGCACATACGCCAGGGCGATCACCGTGGCAGCTACCGCGACGGCGTGCACGATCACCCCGAGCCGGTCGGCAAAACTCCGGCTCAAGGTACCCGAGGCGACGATCGCCAGAAGAGCCAGCACCAGGCCAAACGGGGACTCCCATCGGTGGAACGCCGTCGTGGCAGCTGCCATCACCACCCCGAGGACGGCAGTGAAGGCGCGCATCAGCACCGCATACCAGGCCGGCACCTCCTCGTCGTGCTCGCCAGGGGCCATCACGGGCGAGGCCTCACCGTTCCCCTCCAGCGGCTCAGCCGCCGCGAGCGCACCGCGCAACGCGGTTGTACTGCCCCAACCCGGAGCCACGGTCAGGCCCACGTGGGCCGAGAACGGCTGCAGTACCTCGTTGCTCAGGGCGAACCACCCGAGCGCGCCACCCCGCTCGGAGTGCCCGTCGGCGGATTCGCCCTCGATCTCCGCGAGCAACTGGGCGTCCTGGACCTGACTGCGGTGTGCGCGCATCGCTGCCGCGACACGATCGGCTACACCAGCGGTGTCCACCACCAGGTCCACCTGCGCATCCGGGCGCACGATGGTCGCCATCTCAGCGTCCGGATCAGCGACCGTCAGCGCCCGGCCGAGGCTTGTCAGGCGAGGCCGGGACGGCGTCGTGGCCAGCCATGCGGCAGCAGCCCGCGCGGACGACTCCGGCCGCACCACCCAGGCAGCCACGGGCACACGCCACGGGTCAAGACCAACGCACGGGTCGTCGTCGGCGATCGGTTGGAGTTGTTCCTCGGCGGCCAGTTCGAGACTGTGCCGCATCAGCTCGTGCATCCGGATGTGATCGGGATGGCCGTAGCCCCCGCCCGGTTCGTCGGAGAGGACCAGGTGGGGTCGCAGCCGGCGGATGTGCGCAGCCAGCAGGCGAGCGGCCACCTCGGAATCCTGCGTGGTGAGAGCGTCGCGCCCGGCGGCGGGGTCGGGGATTGCGCGTATGCGGGAGTCGCCGTCCCACTGCATCCCGGAGTCGGTGTAACGCTCCCGACGGCGTCCGGCCACCCCCGGAAGAGCGTCCAGGAAGGTGTGGCCCGCCACACCCAACGCATCGAGCGCCCCGGCGAGCTCGGCCACGCGCACCTCGGCCAAGGCAGGGCCGTCACCCTCCAGGTGGGCGATGTCGCCAGGGATCACCTCACCGCGCTCACCCCGGTTGGCGGTGACCACATGCACCTCGGCCCCGCGAGCGAGCCAGGCGAGGATCCCGCCGCCGGTGAGGGTCTCATCATCGGGATGGGCGAAGCCGGCGAGCACGCGCAGCCGCTCCGGCTCCGGCGAGAAGGAAGTCACCACCCCATCTTCCCTCAGGACGGGCCGTGCTCCATCGCATGCACCTGACCGCAGCCCGTCCTGCGCTGACTGCACCGACCGGAGCGACACAGATGCGTCGAACCGCGCAGTGTGGTGCTGCACGAGGTCGCCGTTGTGTCGATGCTTTCACGAGCCGGCCTCAGGACTGCCGGCAGCGGGCGATCCCAGCTCTCCCCGCCTCCGCGGGCCTAATAATCGACCCCTGAGCGGTTCAGGGGTCGAATATTAGGCCCCTGAAGGGGGCTCGGCGCCCGCGGCTGCCGGTCAGCCCTTGCGCCGAGCGGCCTTGGTGCGCTCGTGCTGGTCGAGGATGACCTTGCGGATGCGCACCGACTCGGGCGTGACCTCCACGCACTCGTCGTCCCGGGCGAACTCGAGAGACTCCTCCAGGGTGAGCGTGCGCGGCGGGGTGAGGTTCTCGAACGACTCTGCCGTGGCGGAGCGGATGTTGTTGAGCTTCTTCTCCTTGGTGATGTTGACGTCCATGTCATCACCACGGGAGTTCTCACCGACGATCTGCCCCTCGTACACCTCGGAGGTGGGCTGGACGAAGAACGAGCCACGCTCCTGCAGGTTGAGCATCGCGAACGGCGTCGCCGCACCGGCGCGGTCAGCCACCAGCGACCCGGAGGTGCGGAACTCAATCGAACCAGCCCACGGCTCGTACCCCTCGGAGATCGAGTGCGCGATGCCGGTGCCGCGGGTGTCGGTGAGGAAGCGGGTCCGGAACCCGATCAGCCCACGCGCGGGCACCACGAACTCCATTCGGATCCAGCCGGTGCCGTGGTTGGTCATCGTCTCCATGCGGCCCTTGCGGGCAGCCAGCAGCTGGGTGACCGCGCCGAGGTACTCCTCCGGCACATCGATGGTCATCCGCTCCATCGGCTCGCAGAGCTTGCCGTCGATCTCGCGCGTGACCACCTGCGGCTTGCCGACGGTCAGCTCGAAACCCTCGCGGCGCATCTGCTCGACCAGGATCGCCAGGGCCAGCTCACCACGGCCCTGCACCTCCCAGGCGTCGGGACGCTCGGTCGGCAGCACCTTCAGCGAGACGTTACCGATGAGCTCGCGATCGAGCCGGTCCTTGACCTGTCGCGCGGTGACCTTCGCACCCTTGACCCGGCCGGCCAGCGGGGAGGTGTTGATCCCGATGGTCATCGAGATCGCCGGGTCGTCGACGGTGATCAGTGGCAGCGGGCGCGGGTCGTCCGGGTCCGTGAGGGTCTCACCGATGGTGATCTCCTCGATCCCGGCCACCGCGACGATGTCCCCGGCAGCGGCAGACTCGGCCGGTACCCGGTCGAGCGCCTGGGTGCGCAGCAGCTCGCTGATGCGCACGTTCTTCATGGTGCCGTCCTTGCGCGCCCAGGCGACGGTCTGGCCCTTCTTGATCGTCCCGCCGCGGATACGCAGCAATGCCAGCCGGCCCAGGAACGGGGACGCGTCCAGGTTGGTCACGTGCGCCTGCAGGGGCGCGTCGGCATCGTAGGTGGGCGCCGGGATCTTCTCCAGCACGGTCTGGAAGAGCGGCTCCAAATCCGGTGAGTCCGGCAGTTCGCCGTCACCCGGCTGGGTCAGGCTCGCCCGGCCGGCCTTCGCCGAGGCGTAGACGACCGGAACGTCCAGGACGGCGTCCAAGTCCAGGTCGGGGACGTCGTCGGACATATCGGAGGCGAGGGAGAGCAGCAGATCCTGGGTCTCCGAGACAACCTCCGAGATCCGTGCGTCCGGCCGGTCCACCTTGTTGACCACGAGGATCACCGGCAGGTGCGCCGCCAGCGCCTTACGCAGCACGAACCGCGTCTGCGGCAGCGGACCCTCGGAGGAATCCACGAGCAGCACCACACCGTCGACCATCGACAGTCCGCGCTCGACCTCGCCACCGAAGTCGGCGTGGCCGGGGGTGTCGATCACGTTGATGATGACCTGCGGATGGCCGGTGGAGGCGGCCGACGGCCCGGAGTAGGCGATCGCGGTGTTCTTGGCGAGGATCGTGATCCCCTTCTCCCGCTCCAGGTCGCCGGAGTCCATCGCTCGTTCGTCGACGTGGTCGTGATCGCCGAAGGCACCGGACTGCCAGAGCATGGCATCGACCAGGGTGGTCTTGCCGTGGTCGACGTGGGCCACGATGGCCACGTTGCGCAGGTCGGTGCGGGAAGCGAGGGTGGGCACACTCATTCAGGCGGTCGCTCTCAGGTGGGAAATGCGCCAAGATCACGGACCGGGCGCAGACGCGCGCCCGGCCGGGCGCTGGACCTCAGTGTACTGGTATGGGGCCGATCGCCCAGGCCCAGCGTGGGTAACCGCCATCACCACCCCACCGGCCCGGGCCGCTACAACTCCGTGCGCGGTCCCTTGCGGTGCTTCAGCTCGTACTGTTCCTCCGCCGCCAGCTCGGCGGCGGCTTCGGCGAGCAGCTGGTCACGGCGCTCGCGCCGCACCTTCTGCTCCGCGGGGTCGGGCACCGGTACGGCGGCAATGAGGCGCTGAGTGTAAGGATCCTGCGGGTGGTGCACGACCTGCGCGGTGGGCCCGATCTCAGCCAGCTTGCCATGGTGCATCACCGCGATCCGGTTGGAGAGCATCTCCACCACGGCCAGGTCGTGGCTGATGAACAGGCAGGCGAACCCGTGCTCGCGCTGCAGTTCGGAGAACAACTCCAGCACATTCGCCTGCACCGACACATCGAGTGCCGAGGTCGGCTCGTCAGCCACCAGGATCGTCGGCTCCAGGCTCAGGGCACGCGCGATGCCCACGCGCTGGCGCTGCCCTCCGGAGAGCTCGTGCGGGTAGCGGTTACGCATCGAGCGCGGCAGCTCCACCTGGTCGAGCAGCACATCGATCTTCTTGGTGAGTTCGGCGCCCTTGATCCCGGTGTGCAGGTACAGCGGCTCCCCGATCGACTCCCCGATCGGCAGCCGCGGGTTCAGCGAGGAACCCGGATCCTGGAAGACGATCCCGACCCGCTTGCGCAGGGCGCGCAGGTCCTTCGGCGAGATCCCGACCATGTCCCGGTCGTCGATCCGCAGGCTGCCACCCGTGACCGGCAGCAACCCGACGACGGCCCGCCCGATGGTGGTCTTACCCGATCCGGACTCCCCCACCAGTCCGACGACCTCCCCGGCACCGATGGTGAGGCTGACGCCGTCCACCGCCCGGAACGCCGGAGTACGTCCGCGCTTCGGGTACTCGATGATCATGTCCTCGGCGATCATCACCGGCTCACCGGTGACCGCTGCCGGCTGCTCGGGACGAGCCCCCGGAGCTCCTTCGCGCACCTCGGCAGCACTCACCCCGCCCAGGTGGGGCACGGCGCCCAGCAGCTCCTTGGTGTACTCGTGCTGCGGGCGGGAGAAAATCTCCTCGGCCGTGCCGCTCTCGACCACCTCACCGCGGCGCATCACGATGATCTTGTCCGCCATATCGGCCACGACACCCATATCGTGCGTGATCAGCACGATGCCGGAGTCGATGCGGTTGCGCAGGTCGCGCATCAGCTTGAGGATCTCGGCCTGCACGGTCACATCGAGCGCCGTGGTGGGCTCGTCGGCGATCAGTAGTTTCGGGTCGCATGCCAGCGACTGAGCGATCATCGCGCGCTGGCGCTGCCCACCGGAGAGCTGGTGCGGGTAGGAGTTGAACCGGGTGGCCGGGTCGGGCATCTCGACCAGGGTGAGGAGCTCGATCGCTCGTTCCTTCGCGGCGACCGGCCCCATGTCGAAGTGGGTGCGCAGCGTCTCCACGATCTGGAAGCCCACCGGGTAGACGGGGTTGAGCGCCGTCATCGGCTCCTGGAAAATGACGGCCATCTCGTTGCCGCGGATCCGCCGCATCGGTGCCCCGGTCAGGCCGATCAGCTCGGTCTCGCCGAGCTTCGCGCTGCCGGTGGCGCGTCCGTTCGCCGGGAGTAGGCCCAGCAGTGACATCGACGACTGCGATTTGCCGGATCCGGACTCACCGACGATCGCGAGCACCTCACCGGGGCGCACGTCGTAGGAGACACCGGTGGCCGCCGGGAACCACTCCCCCTCGACGAAGAAGTCGACGCTGAGGTCACGCACCGTCAGGATCGGAGCCGAGGTGGCGGTGGGCTGTTCCGGGGCGGTCTGCGTGCTCACGCGAGCAGCTCCTTCCTACGACGCCGGAGTCGGCCGGCGTGGCTAGCGGGTGAGACCATGTGGCGATGGGAGCCACTCTCACGTTCCGGTCCCCCGTCGGTCGCGCGCTCACCGTGGCGATCGGCGCGGCAGGGGTGCTGCTGGTCGGGTATGCGATGGTCCTGGACGGACCTCTCGCTCTGTGGCAGACGGGCCCGACGGCGTTGCTCGCCCTCGCCCTGGTGTGGGCCCTGTTCTGGGAACCCCAGGTGGAGGTCTCCGACGGCGGCATCACGGTGGTCAACATCCTGCGCACCGCGCATGTGCCGTGGCCGGAGTTCACAGCCGCGGAGACCCGTTGGTCGCTGGAGATCCGCGCCGGCGATCTGACGGTCACCGCCTGGGCGGTACCGGCCAGCAGTGGGACGGGAGCGCGCCTGGCCGCCCGTCGACGTGGACGTTCCGGCGACAGCGCCTCCGGATCGGGTGCCGAGGCTGCCGCGCTGGCCATCGCGGAGCGCCGTGCTGCACTGGCCGAGGCGGGGCATCTGCGTGGCGCCCGTCGTGGCGCTGTTCCCCCGCAGGTCACCTGGAATCTGGTGCCGGTCGTGATCCTGACCACGACGGCGGCCCTCGCCCTCGCGTCCTGGCTCACCACGGGCCTGCTCTGAGCAGGCGACACGCGGCTGCGCAGCCTGGGTGATCAGCCCGGGCTCAGGTCCTCTCACCGGCGCCGTCATGACGTCGCCACCGAGCTGCTCTGGTGCTCACGCCGGGCAGCCTTGGCCATGGCGCGGGCTGAGGGGAGGCGCTTCTGCCGTGGGTCGAAGGCATCCCGGAGGCCGTCACCGACGAAGTTGATGCACAGGGCGATGGTGATGATGAACAGACCAGGCCACCAGAACAGCCAGGGACGGGTGCTGAAGGAGCTCTGGTAGTCGCTGATCATCCGGCCCAGCGAGATCGACGGCTCCTGGATGCCGAACTCGAGGTAGCTCAGTGCCGTTTCGAGCAGGATGGCCGCACTCATGAGCAGCGTGACCGTCACGATGATCACACCCATCGCGTTGGGCAGAATGTGCTTGAAGATGATGCGCGAGTTGCTGGCTCCTGCCACGCGTGCAGCGTCGACGAACTCCCGCTCGCGGAGCGTCAGGAACTCCCCACGGACGAGGCGCGCCAGGGTCGTCCAGGTGATCAGTCCGAGCACCAGGGCGAGCGGAACGGCACTGGCGGAGCCCACCAGCTTGCCGAGCACGGCGCCGATCACCAGCAACGGCATGGTGATGAACAGGTCCGTGATCCGCATCAGGAGCGTGTCGGTGAACCCTCGGAAGAAACCGGAGAGGGCGCCGACGAGCACCCCGATCGCGGTGGCCACGGCGCCGACGACGACCATGATCACCAGGGAGGTCTGGATGCCCTTCATGGTGCGGGCGAAGATGTCCCGGCCGATGGTGTCCTGCCCGAACGGGTGGTTGCCGATCGCGAAACCCGCCTCGCTCCACGGCATCGTCATCGTCGGCGTACCACCGGCATTCTCGAGCGCCATCGTCTCGGCCGGGTTGTACTGCCACCAGCCACCGACGTACCACCCGAAGACGGGGAAGCCGATCGAGGTCAGCGCGAGCAGTGCAATCAGCACGAGTACCACGAGCGCGACGATCGCACCGCGGTGGTGGAAGAAGCGTTCGCGGACGATCTGGCCCTGCGACTTGCCCTCGACCGCCTTCAGCTCGATGGCGTTCTCGGCCTGCTCCGTGGGTTCAGGTTGGGAGGTCATGCGTTCACCCGGATCCGTGGGTCGAGGACGGCGTAGATCAGGTCGGCGACGATATTCGCCACGATGGCGAGGAACGCCACGATGATCAGATACGCCATCACCGGTTCGATGTCGTTGGTATTGAGGTGGCGGATGAACATCTGCCCCATGCCCGGTCGGTTGAAGATGTTCTCGGTGATGATCGCCCCGCCGATGAGCGTGATGATGTCGATCGGCACGATCGTGGCCATCGGGATGAGCGAGTTGCGGAACCCGTGCCGCATCACGACTGTGCGCTCGGTGAGTCCCTTCGCGCGGGCGGTACGGATGTAGTCCTGGTTCATCACCTCCAGCATGCTGCCGCGTGCGTACCGGGTGTATCCGGCGAAGGAGAGCAGCATCAGGGAGATGGTCGGCAGCAGCAGGTGGGTGTACTGATCGAGTGTCGTCACCCAGAAGTCACCCTCGAGGTTCGGTGTACGGTCACCGATGGTCGCGATCGGGCGGCCCCGGATGATGTTGGAGGCCATGTAGTCATCCCAGACCTGCATCACCCGGTCGATGAAGATGAGTGCCGCGACCGGTACAGCGGTCAGCGCACCGGTGCGGGCCGAGATGCGCCAGTCCGGCCCCCGGAACAGCAGACCGATACCGGCGCCGACGAGAGCCGCGAGCACGCCGAGCCCGAGCGCCGTCCCCCAGTTCATCAGGCCCCAGGCGCCCAGGTAGTAGAACCCGAACTGCATCGGGAAGTACAGCGCGACCCCCAGGACGGCGACCGTGAGTGAGGTGTAGAGCGCGCGGCGGTTGCGCAGCCCGCTGGAGAGGGTGGTCACCCCGAGCGCGAGGGCGAGCGCGCTGATCGTCAGCAGCAGCGGGCCGATGTTCGGCTGGCTCCACCAGTCGGTGAGCTGGATGTAGAGCAGGACGGCGAGCGTCACACCCGCAGCGCTACCGCCCACGGTCAGCCGTCTCTTGACGTCACCGCCGAAGGCCAGTGACCACAGCAGCCCCATGACCGCTGCGATCGCGGCCATCACCGGTATCGCGATGACCGGATCACGCAGGAAGTCGTTGTACCCGATGGCTCCCCACTGCTTGAGCAGCACCGCGATCCAGAAAGAGGGCAGCGAGTACAGCAGGAAGGAGAGGAAGGTGATCAGGTAGTCGAAGGTCGTGTATTGGCGCAGCGCCGAGACGATCCCGACGGCGATCCCAAGAAAGATCGCCAGGAATGTGGCAGCGGTGACCAGCTGGATGGTGGAGACGATCGCAGAGGCCAGGATGTCGGCGACGTCCCGACCGGTGGTCCACGCGGTACCGAGGTCGCCGGTGACGAAGGCACCCAGCCACCAGAGGTAGCGCAGCAGTACCGGGTCATTCAGGTTGAGCAGTTCGATGCGCTGCTCGATCTGCAGGTCTTTGCTCGGATCGGTGCTCAGCCTCAGATCTTCCAGCGGGTCGATCGTGAGATCGACCAGCAAGTACATGATCAGCGAGGACACGAACAGGATGCCGACGCCGATCAGCACGCGGCGCACGATGAAAGTCAGCATGGATGAAGGAACCTCGTCAGGCGGCTCGGTCGGCCGTAAGCCGGGGAGTCTACGCTGACTCTCTCCAGCGCGGGCGGCAATGGCCGAGCGGTTGCGGGCGGTGCGGGCAGCCCTGGGGGTGCCGGCCGCAGCCGGCACCCCCAGGTGTCACGTCAGGGACGCGATCAGGACTTAAGCGTCCTCACCATCCTCGTCGCCGGTCAGATCCGTCTCCCACTCCCAGAAGTTCCAGAAGATGGTCGGGGAGATGGAGATCGGGTCGATACCCTGCAGCCGGGCGTTGAAGCCGTGCACACCCGGGTGCTGGTAGAGGGTGACACCAAAGCCCTGCTCGACGAGGATCGTCTCGACCTCGGCGAGGATCTCGGCCTGGCGTGCCGCGTCGGTCGTGACGGCGAGCTCGTCGTACAGCTCGTCCACGCGCGGGTCGGCGAAGTCACCGAAGTTGTTCCCGCCGCCGTCCTCGAAGTTCGCCCGCGATTCGTTCACCGCGGTCGAGGTGGACTGCCAGCCGAACATCGAGGCGTCGTAGCCGCTCGCGTCGGCGAGCAGGGAGCCCCAGTCGCCGCTGGACTGGTCGATGATCTCGAACAGGCCGTCCTGCTGAACGGACTCGGTGATCAGTGCCAGCTGCTCCTGGCGCCGGACATTCTCCGCCGCGGTGAGCACGCGCACCTGCACCGGGGTCTCCACGCCGGCGTCTTCGAGGAGCTGGGCAGCACCCTCACGGTCGAGCTCGAGCGGGTAGAGCTCGTCCATCCCGTTCGCTTCGACGATCTGGTCGTAGTTCGGCGAACCGGGAATCGCTGTGTAGGACGACCGGACGTTGGCCTCCGGGTTGAGCGGGGTGACGATCCGGTCCACGATGTCCTGCCGCGGGATCAGCTTCAGGAACGCCTGACGCACGGCCAGGGCAGCGTCCTCGTCACCGTCGTAGGTGGCCGGGTCGAACGGGCCGCCGTTGGTGAACATCAGGTCGACGTGCTCGTAGACCGCGGCGTCATCGGTGATGACGTCGAAGTTCTCACCGAGGGCTTCCAGGGCCTGCAGCGTGTCGGCGCTGGCCTGCGGGGAGATGAGGTCCAGCTCGCCGTTCTCGAGGGCCTGGACCTGCGCCATCGGGTCTTCGCTGTAGCGGACCGTGATGGTCTCGATCTGCGGCTGGTGATCGCCGGTGTAGTTCTCGTTGGCCTCGAGCGTGACGTACTGGTCGCGCACGAAGTCGGTCATGATGTACGGACCGCTGGACAGGTACAGCGACTCGTCCTCTGGCAGGGTGTCGCCGAACGCGAAGCCGTTGTTCCAGAAGTCCGAGATCGGTGCGAGCGCCTCGGCGTCGTTGTTGACGACGGCGTCGACGAAGGCGTCCTTGGCCTCCTGCGGGTCCTCGATGTCGAGGGCGTGCATGGCGACCACGTGCGCCGGCACACCGACGTCCAGGTTGGACTCCCAGTCAGCGAACGGCTCGGAGTAGACGAAGGTGATCGTCTTGCCGTCCTCGGAGATCGTGGGGGTCTCCTCGATCAGGCTGATCGTGCCGGAGGTGAAGTTGAAGAAGACGTTGTTCTCGATCTCCTCCTGCGGCACCTCGTCACCGGCGTTCTCGGAGTCCTCCGGGTACAGCCAGACGACATTGCCCTCCTCGTCGAAGGACTGCACGAACGCGGCAGTGTTCAGGTGACCGCTGAGGGCCGCCCAGCTGAGCAGCATGTCAGAGGCGTCCACGGGGGTACCGTCCGACCAGGCGGCGTCATCGGCGAAGGTGTACTCGACCGTCAGCGGGTCCTCGCTGGTGACCTGGTACGAGGCGAAGGACTCGTTCGGGACGAGGTTGAGGTCGCCGTCGTAGTAGTTCACGTAGTCGTTCATCAAGTACCGGATGTTCGCGTTCGCGGTCGCGTTGCCGGTCGCGCTGTCCTCGTTGTACTCGTAGAACCCCTGGTTCCAGCCGACTGTCACGGCGGTGCCGGTGTCGAGTCCGGTACCTTCTCCGGACGTGTCGGGGGTATCGCACGCGCTCAGCACGAGCGCGCTGGCTGCCAACGTGGCAGCGACGGCGGTGATGCGCCTGATCTTCACAGTTCCTCCTTTGGATGGCGGGGGCTGCTCGCCCGGACTTGAGCCCGGATCGACCTGGTGGGTCGAACGAGCGGAGCGTTCGCCATGGACAACGGGAACTGTACACACGCCCCAGTGCGCGACGACCCACCCATGACAATCTTGTATCCGCATCGTTACCTAACGGACACCTGCCTGTCTATAGCCACCTATTGACCCCGCCATTGCACACGCAATCCCGCCCGCACGTTGCACGCTATTTCGTCACCCACATCCAACCCCGTCTCAACCCCTGGAATCCGCGGATGAGCGTCAGCCCTGGTCAGCCGCACAACAGCGTCGGTATCTCAAATATTGGATGTCGATTCTGAAAGGTGAGACAGCGGCCGGAATGCAGGCACCTTTTCGCGCCACGGTCAATTCTTGCCGGACGTCCGCTCACGACCGCCTCATCCGCAGATCCGGTGAACAGCGCACACCATTCCTCCTCCCCCGGAGAAAGCCAGCGGTCGCAGTTTGACCGACGCCGTCACGAACACTCGAGGCGCACAGGATCGAACCTTGCTGATCAGGTCGATGAGGCGTGGGCGGGCCCGGTGGGTCGCCGGGATCGGTCCCTCCCAGGAACCTGACGCGGCACCCTCTGCACCGATGACGAGCAGCAGGAGCCGTAGAGACGATATCTTGATGTCGAGCAATCAGCGCCACACCACGACGGGACTCACTGACGCATGTCGACCATCATCTACACCCACACCGACGAGGCACCGCTGCTGGCGACCTACTCGTTCAAGCCGATCATCGAGGCCTACGCCGCCACCGCCGGCGTGGAGGTGGAGACCCGGGACATCTCGCTCTCCGGCCGCATCATCGCCGCCTTCAACGACATCCTGCCCGCCGAGCAGCAGCAGGGCGACGCGCTCGCAGAACTCGGGGCACTCGCCAAGACGCCCGAAGCGAACATCATCAAGCTGCCCAATATCAGCGCCTCGGTCCCCCAGCTCAAGGCCGCGGTGGCCGAACTCCAGCAGCAGGGTTTCGACCTGCCCGACTATCCGGACGAGCCCAAGACCGAGCAGGAGAAGGACACCCGCGCGCGCTACGACAAGGTCAAGGGCAGTGCGGTCAACCCGGTCCTGCGTGAAGGAAACTCCGACCGTCGCGCCCCGATGGCCGTCAAGGAGTACGCGCGCAAGAACCCGCACCGTATGGGCGCCTGGAGCGCGGACTCGAAGACGAACGTCGCCACCATGGGCGCGGACGACTTCCGCGCGAACGAGCAGTCCGTCGTCATCGCCGCCGATGACACCCTCACCATCCGCCACACCGCAGCCGATGGCAGCGAGAGCATCCTGAAGCAGTCCGTCCCGGTGCTCGCCGGTGAGGTCGTCGACAGCACGGTGATGCGCGCCGAGGCGCTGGACGCCTTCCTCGCAGCACAGATCCAGCGCGCGAAGGATGAGGGCGTCCTGTTCTCCCTCCACCTGAAGGCCACCATGATGAAGGTCTCCGACCCGATCATCTTTGGTCACGCCGTCCGGGCCTTCCTGCCGGCGCTCTTCGCCGCCCACGGCGAGCAGCTCGAGGCCGCGGGCCTGAGCCCGAACGACGGCCTCGGCGCCATCCTTTCCGGGCTCGATGCGCTCGAGGCGAACGTCGCCGAGCAGGTGAGGGACGCCGTCGCGAAGGGCCTGGCCGAGGGGCCGTCCCTGGCGATGGTGAACTCCCACAAGGGCATCACGAACCTGCACGTGCCCAGCGATGTGATCGTGGACGCCTCCATGCCGGCCATGATCCGCACCTCCGGCCACATGTGGAACGCCGATGACGCCGAGCAGGACACCCTCGCGGTCATCCCCGACTCCTCCTACGCCGGCGTATACCAGGCCGTGATCGAGGACTGCCGCGCGAACGGCGCCTTCGACCCGACCACGATGGGCTCGGTGCCCAACGTCGGCCTGATGGCGCAGAAGGCCGAGGAGTACGGCAGCCACGACAAGACGTTCGAGATCGACACCGCCGGTCGCGTCGAGGTCGTGAACGCCGCCGGTGAGGTGCTGCTCAGCCACGAGGTCTCCCCCGGTGACATCTGGCGCGCCTGCCAGACCAAGGACGTGCCGATCCGCGACTGGGTCAAGCTCGCCGTCACCCGCGCCCGCGCGACCGGCGACCCGGCCGTGTTCTGGCTGGACGAGACCCGCGCGCACGACCGCAACCTCATCGCGAAGGTCAAGGAGTACCTCGGCGATCATGAAACCGACGGTCTCCGGATCGAGATCATGTCCCCCGTCGACGCCACCCAGTTCTCGCTGGAGCGGATCCGCCGCGGTGAGAACACCATCTCGGTGACCGGCAACGTGCTGCGTGACTACCTCACCGACCTGTTCCCGATCCTGGAGCTGGGAACCAGCGCCAAGATGCTCTCGGTGGTGCCGCTGATCAACGGTGGTGGCCTGTTCGAGACCGGCGCGGGCGGCTCAGCGCCGAAGCATGTGCAGCAGCTCGTGGAGGAGAACCACCTGCGCTGGGACAGCCTCGGTGAGTTCCTCGCGCTGGCGGAGAGCTTCGACCACCTCGGCACCACCACGAGCAACGCCCGCGCGAAGGCGCTGGCCGACACGCTCTCGCGCGCGACGGCCACATTCCTGGACGAGAACAAGTCCCCCAGCCGCAAGGCCGGTGAGATCGACAACCGTGGCAGCCACTTCTACCTCGCCCTGTACTGGGCGCAGGAGCTGGCCGGGCAGACCGAGGACGCCGAGTTGGCCGCCGGGTTCGCGGAGGTCGCCGCGGCACTGAAGGAGAACGAAGAGGCGATCACGGCCGAGCTGCTCGCCGTGCAGGGAGAGCCCGCGGACATCGGCGGCTACTACCGCCCCGACGACGCCAAGGCCTCCGCCGTCATGCGTCCGTCGGAGACGTTCAACCGGGTGATCGCCACGCTGACGGCGTGACCGACCTCGCTCCGCAGGCTCACGTAGCTGTGAGGCTGCGCCGAGCCCGCGCCGGCTGAGGCGACACACAACAGAAATCCCTCGTCGATCTGGTGACCAGATCGACGAGGGATTTCTTCGTGTGGGCGCCGGCACAGGGGCTCAGGTATTGGCGCCTACCCGATCAGCGACTCGCGAACATCACCCGGTGCTCGCCACCGCGGCGCACGCCGGCATCGACCGCGAGTACCAGCGGAGCCGTGGAGACCACCGTCACCGACTCATCCGCCTCAATGACGGCGTCGGGCACCTCGATCGGCAACTCGACCGTGAGCGTGCCGCCGGCCCTCGTGGGCTGCGCCACGACGACCTCGACCTGACGCTTGGCGCGTCGGCTGGCGTTGCTGTGCGGCGGCGGGGTCTGCCGGTGCCCGACCGCGCACGGCCCGCTGACGGTGTACCCGCCGTGCGTCCCTGCCTCGAAGAAGTGGCCCATGCGGGTCCCGTCGCCGGCCTCGATGAGGTGCGCGGCCGGCTCGGCGAGCACGACGGCGACCCCTGGCCGCTCCGCCTCGTCCGCCGTGGTCCGGGCGTCCGCGAGCGGGAGGATCTGATAGGCGTACCAGTCTGCGTCGCCTGTGTGTTCGCGTTCGATCCGCACGTAGTCGCGGCTGACCTCCTCGTCGGTCCCGCCGGTGTCGGAGCCGTCGTTGATGGTCTTCCAGGTACCGGTGCGACGTTCGGACCGCACCTGCCAGGTGGGCGCGGCACCGGCAGCGTTCTCAGAGTCCTCAGTGTCCTCAGGGGCGAGCGCGACGATGCCGGCGTGGCCGGCCACGTGCACGGCAGTGGTCGCCACCGGAGCGTCCGTGAGCGCCACCGTCTCGCCGTCGACCTGCACCTCCGGGATCTGCCCGGCAGGGAAGGACCGGTTCTCGGCGATCGTGCGGGAGCCGGTGCCGGAGGTGTCGGTGATGGCCGATCCCACGCAGACGACGCGATCGTCGAGGTAGAACCACGACTTGTTCGCAGTCAGCTTCCCGGAGAAGTTCCGCAGGTTCATCGCGGTGGTGCCCATCTCCCCAGCGACGGTGAGGCCACCGGCGTAGGAGTTCTGAGCGCGCGGGATACCGGTGCCGTCACCGAGGCCGGAGGTCCGCTCCTCCCCGGTCACGGTGATCCCCGGCAGGGCGTATGGGTCGACGGTGGGCCAGAAGTCAGCGGAGTACTGGGCCGAGTCCTCACGGTGGTACAGGAACATCATGCCGTCGCCCTGGTACCAGCCCAGGTTGTTCTCGCGGTTACCCCACTCGTAACGCCCGATCCGGGCCGAGGACGTGTTCACGACGGCGGCCCACTCGCCGCGGTGGTGGACGATGCGCTCCTGCTCGTAGGTGTTGGTGGTGCCCACACGAGGCTCCGCCGCCGTGATCGCCTCGTCCTCGACGACGGCGAGACTACGGGCCGTGGCCGCCAGGGTCTGGTTGTTGGTCGCCAGGGGCTGGTCCTCGGTCCGGTCCAGCCATCCCTTCACCATCGCCCGGTAACGCGCCGCGTCGGCTGCCGGAGCGGAGTCGGCGAGCACGAGGATCGCCGAGGCGATGGCGAAGCCGGAGTGGAAGTCCTGCCCCTGCTGGCGCGAGACCGCCCGACCGCGGGTGGTGTCCATGGTGCGCACGTCCCACTGGAAGGGCGCGAAGGTGAGGTCGATGGACTCGAAGAGGTTGTTCACCTGCGGGTCGCTCACCGCCCACTGGCTTCCGGCGAGGAGTGCAAGCACCTCGGCCACGCCGGTGATCGCGACTCCACCGTAGGTGCCGGAGTAGGGCAGGTACCCGTGCTGGATGAAGGAACCGTCGTCGTAGAAGCCGTCCCCGGAGGTGACACGTCCGAATACGCTGTTGCGACCGCCACCGGCGACGTCGGAGAGCGCATCGCGACCAAGGATGACGTCGGCTTCGTTCTCATCGATCAGGCCGCGCATGATGCACGAGAGTGCCTTGTCCACCCGGTTCGCACCGGTCTCCTTCAGCCAGGAGTAGTCGCGCCGGACGTTCGGATCGGGGGCGTGGAACCGGACCGCGGCGAGCAGCAGGTCGACCACCTCGTCCGGGGCGTTCTCGCCGAGCAGGATCAGAGTGTCGGCCACCCGGCGCGGGAGGCCGATCTCCCAGAACCACCAGTTACCGGGGCGGCTGCGGCCGGCACGGTACTGGCCCGAGAGGAACCAGAGAGCTCCTTGGAGGTCGGACAGGAGGTCAGGGTCCTGGTAATACTCGCTGCCACCGGAAGCCCAGGCGGTGGCGAGGGTGGTGATCCGGTTGGCCGTGACTCCCATGTTCCCGACCTCGGTGGTGTTCGAGGCCCCGTTGATCGGCAGGTCCGGCCACAGGTACCGCCGGCCCGAGGCGCGGTTGAAGGTCGCGATCAGGTCGCTGGCCTCCGCGTCGATCGTCTGCCGCTTCTGCGCGAGCTCGGGGTGGATCGCGGCGACATCGCCACCGGTCAGGAACTCGCGACGCCGATCGACCAGCCCATCGAACGGTTCGGCCGCACGGGCCGAGGTGCTGGTGCCGATCGTGCCAGCAGTGGCGAGTGCTGCCGCGGCCCCGACCAGGAAGGTCCGACGCGATGCTGTGAGATTCATTTTCATGGCTCCGTTACCTAGGTGAAAATTGCTCACCCGCACGGTAGTAGAAGGTCCGCCATCAAGCAAGCGCCTTCCAGGAGTCACTCCACGCGCTGAGCGAGGACGACGTACTCCCTGCCGGGACGGTCCGGGGCGTCGCGCACCTCGCGGACCAGGAAGCCGCAACGGGCGAGTGACGCCGTCACCTGCTCACGGCTACGGAATCGCAGCGTGGACTCGGCCGGGATCGTGACGCCGTCGGCGAATCGTGTGTGGCTGCGGAAGGTGACCGTCTCGGCGCGTACGTCGAGCAGTTCGTGCCAGGACTCGACCCGGCCGATCCCGGGCACGTCGGCGGAGGTGAAGGAGTCGCGGACATTCCATGACTCCCAGGCCCGGCGTTCGGGGATGCGCGTCTCGAACACCAGATATCCGCCGGGCCGTACGAGTGTCGCGATCGCATGGAGATTCTCCTCCCAGGCGTCATCGGTGACGAACACCTGAGCCACATTGGCGGTCATCGTGGCCAGATCGGCCTGCAGTCCGGCGAACTCGCGAGCCGCGGCGGCGGCGTCGCCGTGAAGCCACCTCACCCGGTCCGCGTGAGGCTTGCGGCGTGCCACGTCCAGCGAGGCGCCCGCGGGGTCCACCCCAACGACGTCGCAGCCCCGGCCGGCGAGCATGGTGGCAAGCGTGCCGGTGCCGCAGCCCACGTCGAGCACTGATCGCGCACCCAGCTCCTCTGCGATATCCACGTAGAGGTCCAGATCAGACCGGTCCGGGTCCAACGCGTCGTACACGGCAGCGAGTCGGGCGTCGTCGAACACACCATCTGAGGGCGGCGGCGCCTGAGGCAATACCGCCACGGCCTCGACCTCGACAACCTGGCCGGGGTAGCCGAGCACAGTCACCCCCATGAGTGTCGATGGCACGTCGTGGTCGCCGAACGCGGTCCGGACGACGTCCCACACCCGGACCAGGTCAGCCTGATTCGAGGAGGCCACCAGCACGCGGTGGGAGACGATATCCGTCAGGTCCGCGCCCAAATCCGCCAGAGCCTGGCGCAGGTTCACCACGACGGCGTGGGCCTGGGCTTCATAGTCCCCGGGCGCGATCGTGGTGCCTTCCGGGTCGAGCGGGCACGCGCCGGCCAGATGGACCAGGCGGGCCGTGGCGGGCACGGATGCGGCGTAGGCGTAGTCGGTGGCGGCGAGGGACGGCGAGCGATGCAGGCGTACGGTCATGGTGGCGACAGTAGGACCGTCAGGCACCACGCCACGAGGCAATATGCCGATATGACGTGCACACGATGTCGCGATTGGAGCGATCCGCGACCAGGCGGCGCTGTGATGCCGGGCCAGGTGAGTCGGACCAGGTGAGTCAGACCAGGTGACCGGGACCAGCGACGCCGGTTCGGTCAGGTCACCGGAGATGGGGCGAAGGACAACCCGCGTTCGGCCAGCGCGTCACCGAGGATCCGCACCGCCTTCGGCCCGACTCCGTGCATGGCGAGCAGCTCTGCCTCGGAGCGCGTGGCCACCTGGTCCAGCGTGGTGATCCCGGCGGCCGCGAGCGCCCGGGTGGCGGGCTTGCCGATGGCGGGCAGATCGACCGGGGCCGTCCCCGCGATGGCGGCGTCGTAGCGCTCGCCCAGGCCCGCCGGCGCACAGTGCCGCCAGGCGCGGGCAACCAGGGCATTCAGCTCCTGCCCGTTCACGGCGGCGAGCGGAACACGCACCCCGGTCACGAACGGGCCGCGCGTGATCGGGGTACTACCGGGCCGGATCCTGGCCACCTCCCGGACGACGTCGGCCGGGAGCCGGAGCTCGGCTTCGTCGCCGTGCGCACTCGCGAAGATCGTCCCGCGGACGCTGAACGCGGGCATCCCACCGCGTGCCTCCTCCTCGGCTCCGGGAAGATCCAGAGCCGCTCGGCGCAGCTGAGCCGTCGTCGTCATGCTCCGATCGTAGGCAGGCGCGCATCACGACGGAACGGGCACACCTCGATCACCGAGCCAGTGCAGGAAGGTCTCGGCATCGAGGACGGCCTTGCCGTACTCGCGTGCCTTCCGCGCTTTCCCGGACTGCGTGCCGGGTTCCGCAGTCACCAGCACATCCGTGCGCGTCTTGGTCACCGAGGGCACCGGCCGCAACCCTGCGGCCAGGGCCAGCGCCTCCATCTCACCCCGTGCGAGCGGGCGTCCTGACGGCGTCAGCACCTCTCCCGTGAAGCACACCCTGGCCTCGGGGTGCAGCACGTCAGCCACCTCGACGGCGTCCGGTGCGTTCGCCGAGACCGTTTCCGCGAGCCCGGGGCCGAGCAGGGGCTCGAGCCTGCGCAACCGGTCGAGCACGGCAGCGGTGGCCTCCACCCGGCCCGCGGCAGCCAGCACCTGGGCCCGGGCGACTGCCACGGTGGGGCCGGTGATCGCCACCCCTGGTCCGGCGGTAGCCGCCTCCCCAGGTCCGCCGGCAGCGAGCTCCTGATGCGACGCCACGCCCTCACCACCTCGCGTGTTGCCCCGTTCTGTCGCTCGATCCGACACCGGGGCGACAGTTTGCGGCAACGCGTGAGGGACACTGGTGCTCCAGGCAGGGTCTGGAGGAGCCGATTCCGGCAGCTGGCCACCGATCAGCGCTCGCGAGACCGGTCCGCTGACGGCGAGCAGGTCGGCCAGCCCGGGCAGGTGAGCCGGGCGCGGAGCCGGCACGTCCGGATCGCGGGTGAGCAGGTAGCCCACCCCAGCGGACTCCAGGTCGGAGCCGGTGGGATCGGTGAACGCATCGACGGCGTCCGCGGGAGCGGTGAGTGCGGCGAGCGCAGCACGCGCCCGGTCGAGGGCCGACGCTTTCCCTGGGGGAGCGCTCGCGCGTGGCTCATCGGTCGAGTGTGCGGATGTGCGCGCCGCCCCGGGAGCGCCTGCCGCACCAGACCCGCCCGTGGCCCCGGGCGCTTCCCCGTCCGCGGAGGCCGCAACACCCAGCGGTAGCGGCACCACCACCCCCAGACGCTTGAGCTCGAAGTCCAGCAGCGCCATCGTCTCGTCGATCCCGGGACCGACCGGCGTGCAGCCGTCGAGTACCGGCGCCAGGAGCGCCCAGGCTTCGGCGAGAGTTGGCGCGAGGGCGACGTCCGCCGTCGTGATCGCGAATCGGAGTCGCGCATCGGCCAGGTCGCGCTGCGGGTTGACCAGGGTACTCAGGGCGGTCCCGTCGGAGAAGGCGACGGCGATTTCCACGGGCCGGGGCCGTGACATCCTGCCTTCCTCCCCCACGGTGAGCATGCCGATCCCGCAGAACTGAGCCTGCGCCGTCGTGGGCCTGGCGGACCGGAGGAAACGGGTGATCCGGCGGTCGGTCTTGAGGTCCTTGGCGAACACGGGCCGGCGCAGGACCAGCCCGGCCATCGACGTGCAGCGGCTGAGTGCCACATACACCTGACCGTCGGAGAAGGTGCCACCGGTGAGGTCGACCACCACCCGGTCGAGCGTCTGGCCCTGGCTCTTGTGGATGGTGATCGCCCAGGCGAGGCGGAACGGCAGCTGAGTGAAGGTGCCGACCACCTCGTGCCGAAGGGTGCCGGATTCGACCACCGGGCGGGTGGCCTCCCAGGTGAACGGGCGAACCTCGGCGGCGGACCCGTCGGTGAAGACGACCGCCACGCTCAGATCACCGGGATCATCCGATTCGCCGCTCTCGACGTGTTCGATCCGGCCGATCGTGCCGTTCACCCACCGGTCGCCGGGGTCGTTGGTGAGCATCATCACCTGGGCCCCCTCCTTGAACCGGAGAGTGGCGTCGGCCGGCGGGTCGAGCGTGCTGAGGTCGCCGGTCTGGGTGGCGGTACTGATGCGCTCAGGGGTGTCGAGGTGGGCGAGGCGGGCGTTGTTGCGGGAGGTGGCGAGCCGGTTGGTGGGGGTGAGCGTGAGCCAGAACTCGTGCTCGGGCGGTTCGAACTCGCGATCGGTGCGGGCGTTGAGCTCATCCATCGCGTGCCCGAGCAGCACACCCTCGCGGATCGCATTCAGGATGGCGGTGAGCCGATCGTCGCCGAGCTGGCGGAAGACGGTGGTCAGTTCGACGGTTGGGAACTGGTCGTAGGAGTCGGCAGAGAAGAAGTACGGCGTGGCATACCGGGTGGCGAAGAAGTCCGCCTCACCCTCGGTGACCACGGGCGGGAGCTGGTGCAGGTCGCCTACGAGCACCAGTTGCACGCCTCCCAGGGGGGTGCCGGGCCGGGGTCCGAAGCGTTCCAGCGCAGCGGTGAGCATGTCGAACAAGTCCGCTCGCACCATCGATGCCTCGTCGATGATGAGCGTGTCGAGCGAGGCGAGCGCCTTGGCGAACCGGCCCGGGCGGTAGCGACCGGTGCGGACCTCGTCCACGGTGGTGGTGGCGGTCAGGCTGAGGAGCCGGTGGATCGTGTAGCCGCCCACGTTGAGTGCGGCGATCCCGGTGGGTGCGGCCACCACTACCCGACGCCTGGTGGTCGCCAGGAAATGCCGGATGAGGGTGGACTTGCCGGTTCCTGCCTTACCGGTCAGGAAGATGTTCTCGCCGCGTTCGAGCAGGTCGAGGGCGCGCTGGAATTCCGGAGTGAGGACGAGGTCGGGCCCACTCATCGGTCGTACCGCAGCGCGAGCCAGACAGCCACCACGTCCCCCTCACCGACGCCCTCGGCGCGCTGGACGGCCACCTTCACCGGGAGCAGATATCGCCCGCCCTTCGGGAACAGTGCGGTAGTGAAGCGGGTGCGCCCGATCGTGGCCTCCACGGCGACCTGCCCCCAGTACTCCAGGCCCTTGGCGGCGGACTTGATGTCATCGGACAGGCCGGGGTCGATGTCGACGAACAGGAACGGTGCCGGTCCACGCCACTCGATGATCTCGCCGTCGAAGTCCCACTCCACGGGTCCGAGTGTAGGTGGCGCAAACCCCTGAGACCGTCAGTGTGCTGGGACCGAGACACACACAAGCGTCGTCGCCTCCATCGCGTCGACCACACCTGGCGAGTCCCGCGGGACATAGACGTAGTCACCGGCGCCTGCTACCACCTCGAGGCCGTCGGAGCGGATCCGGAGCTGCCCGCTCACGACAACCCACACTTCCTCATACGACGCCGGGAGCTGGGCCGTCTCGCCGGCACCGAAGTGAGCAGAGTATGCGCTGAAAGGCAAGCCCTCCTCCACGCGCACGCCCGGGCTGATCTCAATCCGGCTTTCACCCATACCCACGCCATCGCGCCGATCGGAATGGAATATGCGGACCGTCGTTGCCATGCTGGTGTCCCCTTCCTAGCGGCCCGTGCCCGGAGCGCCGCACTCGAGGCGCTCCGGCTCACTGTCAGACTCGGGCTCATCGCTCGCATCCGGTTCCGGTTCGGTCACCCGCGCGTTCCGCAGGCCCCAGAACGCCACCCCGGCCAGTGCCGCGAACCCGACCATGGCGACCACGTAGGTGTCCCGGGTCGCAGCCGTCATCGCCGTCGTCGCCGCGTCGATGAGTTCCTGGGCCAGTCCGGGCGCCAGATCGCGGACACCGGCCAGGGCACCGCCGACGCTCTCGACGCTCTGCTGCGCCACGGTCGGGTCGAGCTCTGCGGGGAGCTGCTGGATGACCGACCGGCTGTAGCCGAGGTAGGCGACCATTCCACCGAGTGCGAGGCCGGCGGTGTTACCGAGACTCCCAGCCACGTCCTGCAGGCTCTGAGCGGAACCAGTCTGGTTCGCGGGAGAGTTTGTCAGCACGATGGTGGTTCCGATGGCGAACACCGGGGCGACCCCGACGGCGATCACACCGGCAGCGGCGACCAATGCGATCAGGGAGGCGTCGGATCCGGTCTGGAGGGTCGCGAGCATCGCAGCGGCCCCGCCGACGGCGAGCAGGGCACCAGCGCCGATCGCGAAGCCGGGTCGCATCCACCGCAGCAGTGTCGGAGCGGCCGCCGTGGCCAGCATCGACAGCAGCGCCGGAACCACCAGCAGCGCCCCGGCGGCCAGTGGACTACGGCCCATCACCATCTGCAGGTGCTGGGCGAACTGCAGGTCGGCGCCGGCGCTGGCGGTGATCACCAGCCAGATGCTGACCAGCGCGAAGGTGAACGGCACCGAGCGGAACAACGACAGGTCAAGCAGCGGCGTGGTGAGCACGCGTTGACGCAGGACGAAGACCGCGATCAGCAGCAGTCCAGCGAGCAGCACGGCCGCATGCCAGGGATTCCAGCCGTGCGCCGCAAGCTCTTGCCCCCCGAAGACCACGCCCGCGATCCCAGCCGCCGAGAGGGCGATGCTCCCCGCATCGACGTGCCCGATTCCGGAGCCCTCGACCTTCGGCAGCAGCCACCAGATGGCGGCCACACCGAGCGCGATAGGCACGTTGAACAGGAAGATCGCGCCCCACCAGAAGTGCTCCAGCAGGAGGCCACCGAGTGGCGGGCCCAGTGCCATACCACCGGAGAAGGCCGCCATGAACAGGGCGATCGCGAGTGAGAACTGCCGATTCAGCGGGAACAGGGCACGAATGAGCGCCGCACCCGCGGGCGCGACCGCGACCCCGGAGGCACCCAGCAGCATCCTAGCTCCGATCAGCACCTCGATCGTCGGGGCCAGTGCCGCGAGGGTGGAAGCGATGCCGTAGCCGAGCAGGCCGAGCACGAGCAGCCGCCGGGGCCCGAACCGGTCGACGAGCCGGCCCGCCGTGAGGACCATGCTCGCCCCCGCGATGTCGCCGATGTGGAGCACCCACAGCTGCTGGGTACCCGAGGGAAGCAGATCAGCGGCGATCGTAGGCATCGCCAGGAAGAGCACGGACATGTCCACGGCGGTCATAAAGATCGGCACCGAGAGCATGACCAGGCCGATCCACGCCCGTGGCCCTGCCCGTCTCCTCTCGTCCTGATGTGCGCTGCGGTGCTCGCTCACAATCTCTCCTCATTTGCGGTACGATACGTCCCGTATTTATTTTACTGGAGAGGATGGGCACGTGACCAGAGACCCCCTGGGGCGAGGACGCCCGCGCGACGAGCACATCGATACCGCCGTACTGCAGGCCACAGCGCACACCCTGGAGAAGTCCGGCTACCGGGCCGTGGCCATCGAGGACATCGCCCGGCGTGCCGGCGTGAGCAAGTCGGCGGTCTACCGACGGTGGCCGAACCGCCGCAGGCTGGTGCTCGCGGTACTAGCCGAGCGCCTAGGCCGCCTGGAGGCGCCCGATACCGGGTGCACCCTGTGCGACCTGCACGAGTGCCTCGTACTGGCCTCCGAGGCCCTCAGCCGGGTCGGGGCCGAAACGCTTGCGCAGCTGACGGCGGAGGGGGCCGGCGAGCCCGATCTGCACGAAGAACTGCTGGCAGTGGTGGTCGAGCCACCGCGGCGGGCGGTTCATCGCACCCTCTTCACGGCGCGCCAACGGGGAGATCTGGCAGACGGGGTCGATCTCCCGCTCGCCGTGGACCAGCTCTGCGCCCTGACGTTCTACCGCCAGCTGTTCGGGCAGGCACCCCTCGGGCCAGATGAGATCGAAGCCATGGTGACTGCCATGCTCCGCGGGATCGCCGCCGACTACTCGGCGCTGCTACGCGAGTACGCGGTGCATGAGTCGCACGACCCGGCCGCGCCAGCTTGACCTCGCGCGCTCCCAACAGGTTCAGCGATTCCGCTCAAACTGTGCGGCGCAGCACCAGGACCGAGTCGTCGATCTCGAACGTCGCCCCCTCGCGCACCACTGTGCGCGGCCGCTGCTCGGCCGCCACCACCTCGAATCCTTCCGGCACCCCGGGAAGCAGGTCGGCAGCGACGAACATCGCCCGTGCGTGCGCGTCCGTCTTCGGGGCATGCACCCCCGACGGCGCGTGCCCCACCACGAGCAGGTGGCCACCAGTTGCCACGGCCTCGGCGAGCAGCCCCACGACGGCGACCATTCCGCCGTCCGGTGGGTGCAGGTAGTGGGTGGTCACTAGATCGAATTGGCGACCGTTCGCGGCGAACGTGCGAGCATCCGTCTGCCAGAAGCCCACCCGCTCCGCCACACCTGCGTCTTCGGCGTGCCGGGCAGCGCGAGCCAGGCCATTGGCCGAGAAATCGGCGCCGGTGACCTGCCAGCCCTGCTGGGCCAGCCAGATCACGTCGCCACCCTCGCCGCAGCCGACATCCAGCGCGGTGCCGGGCGCGAGCAAGGAGGCCAAGGCGACCAGCTGCGGGTTGGCATTGCCGCTCCAGTGGGAGCCGTGGCCGGCGTAGCGCTCCTCCCAGGCGGGAGGCTCGAAGTAGGTAGCCATGTCGGACGCCTCCGGCGCGGCGTGGCCGTGGTGCGCGTGCGAAGCAGTTGTCATGCCATCATCCTGCAGCCCCTGGCGCCATGCAGCAACGATGCTTGCCAATTTGGCAAATATCGCCTCATGGAGTTGCCAGCCCAGCGCGAGCTCCTCAGCGCCCGTGCGAGGCCAATCTCCGCACCCCCGGGAGCCATCGAGGCACCCGGGCACAGTAGGCGACGTAGGCAGGACCGAAACGCTCGGCGAGAGCACTCTCCTCGGCAGGGACCTGCAGCCGGTCGATCACGGCCACGAACCCGGCGACGGGGAGGACCGCGAGCCAGGACCCACGGCGCCACGCATGCGCGGTCAGCAACCCTGCCATTCCCAAGTACATGGGGTTCCGGGTGAACGCATTCGGACCATCCGTGACCAAGGCACTGGCGGCAGATGGGTCGAGCGGACTGACCGTGGTGCGACGCGAGTGGAAGGTGAGGGCCGCCGTCGTGGGAAGGGCGAGGGAGACCAGAGCGAGCGCGGCCGAGGCGACCCGGCGCCAGCGCGGCGGAGGGCCGGCTCGGCGGGCGAGGAGTTGCTGCAGCACGGCAGCCGCCACGAGAAAGACAGGCGGCGGGATATGGCGGGAGCGGGTCGAACTCGGACGCACGGGAGAGGACATGTGCCGACTGTAGACACGATCGCGCGGCGAAGAGAGTGGACCACCCGCATCCCCCGAACGGCCGCTGCGGGAGACTGTCACGATGGACGTGCTGCGCGTAGCTCCGGGACCGGGCGCTCCGCACGGGCTGAGCGTGCCCGAAGCGGAACTGACCGAACAGTTCTCGCGCGCGTCGGGGCCTGGCGGCCAGGGGGTCAACACCACGGATTCACGCGTCCAGCTCAGCCTCGACATCGCGGCGACGACTGCCCTCGATGACGTGCAGCGCGAGCGGGTGCTCCACCGGCTCTCCGACCGCCTGACCGGGACGGTGCTGACCATCGACGCGTCCGAGTATCGTTCGCAGCGCCGCAACCGGGCGGCCGCCCGGGACCGACTCGCGACGCTCCTGCGCGAGGCGGTCATGCCCACGGTGGCCCGACGGCCAACGAAGCCCACGCGCGGATCGCAGCGGCGCCGGCTCGAACGGAAGCGTCAACGCGCCCAGACGAAACAGAACCGGCGACGCCCCGGGAACGAGTAGAGCGACATCGCACTCGACGCGAACGTCACGTACACTCCTATTCCATGGAAACATGGAATAGGAGTCGAGCGGACAAGCTGTCCATGTTCGAGGCCTTCGCCGAAGCGGTCAAAGCGATCGCGAACGGACGCAGACTGCAGCTCATGGAACTCATGGCTCAAGGCGAGCACTCCGTCGAGGAGCTCGCTCGCCTGTCAGACATGGCGATGACGACCGCCTCGGCCCACCTGCAGACGCTGAACCGCGCGGGCCTGGTGAGCAAGCGTCGCGAGCGGACCACCATCTACTACCGCCTCAGCGGTGACGATGTGGCCGAGCTGTACACGGCAGCCAAGCGTGTGGCGCTCCACCGGTACCCCCGGCTAGGAGAAGCTGTGGACGCGTACATGGGCCAGCCGCGCGCTCAGGGGCCCGTCATCGGTCCCTCCGCCCTCACGTCTGAGATGGTCATCATCGACGTCCGGCCCGCCGAGGAGTACGAGGCGGGTCACCTTCCTGGTGCCTTGTCCCTGCCCTTGGCCGACCTGGAAGACCGCCTCGACGAGATCCCCGCCGATGCACAGATCGTCGTGTACTGCCGAGGCGAGTTGTGCCGGATGGCGCGCGAGGCGGCAGTGCTGCTACGCGAGCGAGGCATGGATGCAAAGGCGATGGACGAAGGCGTCGTGGAGTGGCGCGCGAGCAAGGAGATCGATCTCAGTGTTGCCTGAGACCAGCACGGCAGAGACTCAGATCGTCAGCGAGCCGGAGCGGGCGCGGGTCCACAAGCGGACCCTGACGGTGGTCATCATGAGCCAGATCCTGGGCGGCGCCGGACTGGCTGCAGGCATCTCGGTGGGCGCGCTGCTGGCCCAGGACATGCTCAGCTCCGATGCGCTCTCAGGGCTACCGACCGGCCTGTTCACCCTCGGATCCGCCCTCGCGGCCTACCTGGTGGGCCGATCGACCCAGCGATTCGGCCGCCGCCTGGGCCTGGCCCACGGCTTCATCGCCGGTGGCGTCGGAGCGCTCGGTGTCGTCATTGCCGCCGTCGCCGGCAGCGTACCGTTGCTGTTCATCTCGCTGTTCGTCTATGGGTCGGGCACTGCCACCAATCTGCAGGCACGGTACGCAGGGACCGACCTCGCCCCGGCGAACAAACGCGGCTTCGGCACCAGCATGGCCATGGTTGCCACCACCATCGGAGCTGTCGCCGGACCGAACCTGATCGATCCGCTCGGCGCCTTCGCCGACGCCCTGGGCGTGCCCACACTTGCGGGGCCTTTCATCCTCGCCGCTGTTGCCTACGGCGCGGCAGGGCTCGTGCTGTTCATCTTCCTCCGGCCGGACCCGTACCTGTTCGCCCGTCAGATCGCCGTCGGGGCCACCCACGGATCGGACACCTCCTCGGCCAATGACACTCCCCCGGTCGGGATCGGCGCCTACGTGGGCGCGACGGTGATGGTCCTCACTCAGCTGGTGATGGTCGCCATCATGACGATGACTCCGATCCACATGCGCGCCCACGACCACGAGATGGCCGCCGTCGGCTTGGTGATCGGCCTGCATGTCGGGGCGATGTGGCTGCCCTCCCTCATCACCGGGCATTTGGTGGACAGGCTCGGCCGCACACCCATGGTCATCGCCTCCGGTGTCACCCTGCTGCTGGCCGGGGGCCTGGCCGCTACTGCCCCGGGCGATTCACTCAGCCTGCTGATCCTCGCGCTCATCCTTCTCGGCATCGGCTGGAACTTCGGCTTGGTCGCCGGCACCGCGCTGGTGGTCGATGCCACGGTCCCGCAGAACCGGCCCCGCACCCAGGGCGCGATCGATGTGCTGATCGCCCTGGCCGGAGCGACCGGCGGCACGATGTCGGCCGTGGTGATGGTGACGTCGAGCTTCCAGGCGCTATCACTCGGAGGGGGAATCCTCGCCCTCGCCCTGATCCCGGTCCTGTTGTGGGCGCGCTCGCGTCACGCCGTCAGCCCGTGAGGTCGGCGCGCGAAGGCTGACGCCGTCGGCGACCTCCGGTAGGCCGAATCGGGCGAAAAGCCTCAGATCAGGCAGTGATCACCCACCGGATCTGTGCCGGGGAAACGTCAATCACGACGGGCCCAACACCTGCACGTTCACCAGATCGGCACTGCTGGATAGTCCACGCAGGGCGTTCTCCCGAGCCAGGCCCATTCATGCACTGGTCTCGCCTGACCAGCCGCACAATGGTGCTATGCGCATCGCGGAGCTGCTCGCGGAACTAGAACAGATCAATCGCGACGACATCGAGGCGGCAGCGGAGTTCGGCCCGCTCGAACTGGGACCGCGCGGAATCGAGGTCCGCGAGTTGTTGTGTGTGGACAGACGCACGCGTTTCGCGCCGTCGCCACAGATCCGGGAGTTCTACGCCTACGCAGCGTGGTGGAGACACTGCTCGGTACAGCTGGAGTGGCGCGAGCCCTCTGCGACCGAGGTGTGGATCTCACGCGACCCTGTTCGGGACATGATCGCCGCAGACACCACCCCCGAGGCCCTGACGGCGGGCGGCCTGTCGCCGTCGTCCGTCGCATTGTTCGCTCTCGACGACCCGAACGCTCCGTTCGAGCGCGCATACTTCGTCTTCGGCGATCGCGAAGAACCGCGGGTGCTCTACGCGGGATCTGAGGTGAGCATCTTCGACGACCTCGCCGGATACCTGGAGTCGTGGATTGAGAGTCTGAGTTGATCCGAGGATTCCGCGTACGACGAACGCCTGGCTTTGCGGGCGACATTCCTACCGACGGGGGATTCCCGCGATCATGCCGCCGTCGACAACGAACTCTGCTCCCGTCGTGAACGACGACGCCTCGCTCGCGAGAAATGCGACCGTAGCCGCAACCTCCGTTGCCGTGCCACCTCGCCCCAGTGGGATGTCGAGTCGATCGGGGTCCATCCGCGACGTCATCCTCGTCGGCACGTACCCCGGGTGTACTGAATTCACCCTGATGCCATGCGGCCCGAGCTCGACGGCGAGCGACTTCGTGAGACCTCGCACGCCCCATTTCGAGGCTGTATAGGCGTGGACGCCAGGGCTCCCGCGCATTCCGTCCACCGACGAGATGTTGACGATCGACCCACTCCCCCGTTGCTTCATTCCCGGAACGACGGCGCGGCACCCGAGGAAGGCACCCGTGAGATTCACTGAAAGCACTGCGTTCCACTTGGCGATCGTGAAGTCCTCGACCGACGACATGTTCGCGACGCCAGCGTTGTTGACGAGGATGTCGACCGCGCCCAACGTGGATATGACGCCTCGAACCAGCTTCTTCCACGACGACTCGTCCGCAACGTCCAGGTGGTTGAAGACCGCGCCTGCACCGAGCTCGTCGGCGAGAGCCTGGCCCTTGCCCTCCAACACGTCGGCGATCACCACCCGCATGCCATCAGCGTGAAGAACCCGGGCGCATTCGGCTCCGATCCCTCGCGAACCACCAGTCACGACAGCGACAGGCACTTCGGACTCAACTCGCGACGGGCTCATGATGCGCTCCAAGTCTTGGGCAAACCCACGTCGATGAGAACCCATACTCTCCCAATGGGCGCAGTTCACCAATACGCCGCTCGGCACTGTCCGCCCCGGAGCACGAGAAGCGCGTCCACGCACTCGCGCGCCGTACCTGGTTGTATGGAATCACTTCAAGCCCACCTTCGTGGCTTCATCAGGCGCAGCACTGAGCAAGGAGCTCAGAAGCCCGGGAAAACGCGACTCCAGATCATCGGCTCTGAGGTGGACATAGCAGCGGGTGCCCTCATCGCGAGTGCGAGTGATGCCGGCGCTGCGGAGCGTCTTCATGTGATGACTCAGCGTCGACTTCGAGACCGGAGCATCGAGCTCACCCCATTGACGCTCCTGTCCGTCAGAGAGCAGGCAGGCGATCCCCAGACGCAGCGGGTCCGACAACGCGGCAAGCACGCGCGTGAGCGAGATGTCCTGGACGCTCGGGTGCTTGGTGTCTGCGTGATCGACGGAGGTCATGTAAGCAGACTAGCTTGTTCGTCAGTCGTCGAACATCTGCTACTTTGTTCGATGTTCGTTGAACATCAAACACACCCAGTCTTCAAGGAACCCCCCATGTCCCGCAGCCCTCTATGGCTCGCCGCCCTGTTCACAGCGACACTCTCACTTGGCACCGACGAGTTCGTCATCGCCGGCGTGCTGAACGACGTCGCCGCCGACCTCGCCGTAACGCCTGGGGCCGCAGGTCAGCTCGTGACCGGGTTCGCCTTGGCGTTCGCCCTCGGCGCTCCAGTGCTGGCAGTCTGGCTCGGTCGATACCCTCGCAGACTCGTACTGAGCGGCGGCCTCGCGATCTTCGTGCTGGCCAACATCGGATGTGCAGTCGCTTCCGACCTCACTATGCTGCTCGCGCTTCGGATCGTCGCTGGGCTGTCCGCGGCAGCGGTCTCGACCACAGCGTTCGCAGCGGCGGCCGAAGGAGCGCCCGAAGGCAGGCAAGGGGCTTACCTGTCCGTGGTGACCGCTGGGCTCACCGTCGCACTGTTTACCGGCGTCCCCGTAGGCAGCTGGATATCCGGAGTCTGGGGATGGCGCTCGACGTTCGCCCTCATCGCCGTCGTGGCTGCACTAGCAGCCATCGTCGTGCTGTGGACGCTGCCTCGCCTCGAAGGGGCCGCACCGTCCACACTCGACGAGAAACTGGCACCTCTGCGCCGCCCTGCAGTTCTGCGCATGGTGGCCGTGATCTTCCTGTGCGGGACGGGCGGGCTGATGTTCTACACCTATCTGGGCCCCATCGCGATGCACACTCTAGGCACGGACACCTCTCTACCCGTGCTGTTCCTGATCATCGGCCTCGTCGGGGTCGTCTCTGCCCTGCTGGGCGGCCGCCTGACGGACAGTCAAGGCCCCCGTCGCGCACGCCTGATCGTCCTGGCGGGCCATGCGATCGCCCTCGCGATCGTCGCGACACTGATCTTCACTGGTGCACCCGTCTGGCTCTTCGGCGCAGCAGTGGCCCTGTGGTCGGTGTTCGCCTGGGCACTCAATCCACCTATGCAGGCCAGCACGATCGCCGCTGCACCCGCGGCACCGATGACCGCAGTCTCGCTCAACATCTCTGGCCTTTACCTCGGCACCGCCGTCGCCGGAGCGGTCGGCGGATTTGCGCTCGACCATCTGGGAGCACCTGGGGTCGTCGTCATCGGCACCATCGCCCTGGCAGGGGCGTGGATGATCGCCGCACCAGCGATCGAGCTCCGTACCACCGACAGGAATGATCGACAGCCGATCACTCACTGAGAGCAACTGACCCGCAAGGCGACACCGGCTCCACGAGTCGATCAGCAACCTGACTCTTTGAGCGTTAGACCTATCGAGGTCCAGAGAGGCAGAAGGACATTCTGTCCACCTTGCATGAGCGGGAAACACCGGGTCCTCCCACCCAGGACGCAAACGACTCCGCATCAGACGCCGCCATGGGCCGTAGGTCAAGTTCCATCGAGCAGCCCTTGAGACATCTGGAGAAAGTCGTCAGATCGAGTTCGATCAGCCTGCCCCATCTCCCGATCGAATGAACGGCATGTGTGCTCGGCGTGCTGTCGAGGGACGCTGCGACACACACCGCCTTCTTCAGCCGTCGACGGACGACGGCAGAGAGAATGGAGACTTCAGAGTGCTCTCAGCAAGCGTCGAACCCGGAGATCAGATGACGGTCGTGAGCGAGCCCATACCCGCATTGGTCGATGCGATCGCCGAGGCCACGGACGAAGCGATCCGACGGCTTCGCTCCGAACATCGCGCGGACTTCTGCGTCTACGCGCTCGTCACGTCAGGCGAGGCGTATCGCCCCTACTTGACCGCGACCGTGCACGGCGAATCCCGATGGGACCTGGCCGACAGCCCGTACGCATTGGTCGCGGACGAGATCCTCGCCCGAACGGACGTGGCGTTCACCGCGAGGGGACAACTGCAGGACATGGACGCAGCCAAGGCGGAGGAGGAGTACTGGCGTCGGCTGACGTCTATGGAGGCGGCCTTGCGCAGGCTCGACGAGGCCGGAATCTTCGGCACAGGAATCGAGCGAGACCGCGTACTGCTGCTGGTGGCGACGATGCCGCCAGACGAGAACGACGCAGGATTCGCCCGAAGCCTGAACCCGGGTGGGCCGCTACTCGACGCTTGGCTGGCCGAAGCGGCCGAGGGTGCGTGACGTGGAAACGGTCAGGCACTGAACCGGAACTCCACCGAGTTCGTGACGTCAGGCCATCTCGCTCACGCGGTGGAGCCATACGGTGCCACAACCTGCGAAGCTCGATCGTGCAGCACAGTGCGCAGAATGCCGCGCGTAGCACCTCGGCGTCTGTATCGAACTAACGGCGTTCGGGCGCGCACCGCAGCTAGGCTGGGCGTCGTGAACACACGAGAGCTTGTGAGCCGATTCGGAGCCTGCACACCCCAGCCGGCTTCGGACTGGCAAGGCGACATCCCGCTTCCGGATGAGATCGCCCGCTTCTACCAAGAGGTCGGGCCACTGGGCGAGCACGGCCGCAAGGGATACCAGGGAGTCACCTTGCCGGGCGATGGCAACGACATATATCTCGTGCCGCTGGCCGGGCTCTGGAAGGAACAAGCCGGCTACCGCTGGGACGGACGGACGAGAGAGCCGATCGACGAGTGGCCGTCGCAGTGGATCGTCCTCGCCTGGGAGGGTGCAGACGCTTACATCTTCGACGCCGAGACGAAGTCGATGCTGTTCGCCCTGCCGGGCGCCTGGCCCGATGACGTCCACCCGATCGGCGGCGGACCGACCGAAGTCGTCGGGGCGTTGGCGCTCTACCGATTGCGGTGTGAAGAGGCTGGGGACGACGCGCTGACCGCCGACTTCGAACCTCGACCCGAATGGGTCGACTCGGTACGCAAGGAGTTGATCGAAGAGTTCGGTCCTGCCGGCGAAGGCGTCGTCAAGATCTTGACCGAGATCTGACCGCGAGCTGAACTACACGTTGAACCGGAACTCCACCGTATCGCCGCGGATAGAACATCTGGTTCAGGAGGAATTCGTTGCGCCAGGCGCGATCACGTTGAGCCCCGCAGACCGGGCCGCCTCACCAAGCCTGCGGTCGTACGTCAGGATGGCCGAGGCATCGAGTCGCATCGCCGCCTCGAGATGCAGGGCGTCGAAGGTGCGCAGGTACGGCATGGGCAAGAAGCCAGCGCTGCGGTAGACAGCTCTGTCAAGAGCCGCGAGTCCGACACCGTCGAGGACACGGCTCACGTCGGACTGGTCGAGACCCGCCCGGACTGCAACGCGGCGCAGCTCGGTCTCGAGCAGGTCGCTGGAGACGAGGGTGGCCGGAACCTGGTCGAACCAGTCCAGGAGCGCCTGGCTCTCGGGCTGGTCGATCAGCAGCGCACCGAGGGCAGACGTGTCGACGTAGATGACCGGATCGTCGGTCACAGGCGGTCCTCACGCAGGTCATCGAGGGTCGCGGCAAGACTTCGCGATGCGACCTTGCGTTCGATGGCCAGTGCCGCCCAACCACCCTGACGCCGCGCCGGGCGAGCAATGGGCAGCGCCGCGGCAGGTGCATCCAACGGCACAAGCCGACCCACGGGAACCCCACTGTTGGTCAGCACGAAGGAGCGACCTTCGCTCACCGCGCGGAGCACGCGGCCGGACTCATTGCGAAGCTCGCGTTGCGACAGGCTCTCGACCGGAGGTTCGCTGATGCTCATAGTCTGATCGTAGCACCCGTGCGACAAGGTCGGGAGGCGCCCTCATCCCGAGTGCCGACTCCGATCAGACATCACCGCGGTTCCGAGGCGCTCCCCCAGGTGGCCGCCCTCAACCTCGTCGGCAGTGAGACGCAGCGCCTCCGTACTCGATGCGCGCGTCCGCACGCGATCCCGGTTGACGACACCTATGGTGACGGCCTGAGGTCCGAAGCAGCGCCACGTACTCCCGGGGCAGCGAACCGCCGTACTCGCACTCTTCACGCTCGATGACGGGCACGATGCAGGAGGAAGAGAGTGAACTTCTCACTCAGCACTCTTCTCGACACCATCGTTCAACGAGTCCACACGACGAACGCATCTCGGGCGAGATAGTGCTGGAATGCGAGTAGGAGGTCGGCAGTCGTCGCTCCCGGCCTCTGCGCTCTTGCGTTGGCGACGATGCTCTGCACGTCGTCGATCCCGAGGACATACTCGTAGCCGAGCACGCTCGCCTGCGATGGAAGATCTGTGGCGCCGTCCGCGACGTCGTCCACGTCCCACACCAACACCGGCAAGGACTCGTCGTCGAACCGAGAGTCTGGGGGAGCAAACAGTGCATGAGTCCACGGCAGTTCGCCCGCAGTACACAACACCCTGCCGAGGAGCATCTCCATGGTCACAGTTTCGCTCACGCGGGGCCGACGGAGTGACCCACGAGTCAACCGCGACTCCCGATCACGCACGCGGACGCCTCGCCGCCAGCGGGTTACACGTTGACTCCAAACTCCGCCGAGCTCACACCCGCCGTGACGCCGTCGTCGATGGCGGCCTGTTTCACCCACATCCGCACGGACTCAACCCCGTATCCGAGCTGCGTCGCGACCCGCTGCACGGTCCCTTGCGTGACTCCGAGTTCGGCTCGCAGCGTTCTCACCATCCGCACCGCGGCGGCCTTCTCCTCGTCCGAGTAGCGACGCGTCGTCGGCTTCCCGTTCGCCAGTTCTTTCGGCATGACTCCATCCTCGTTTCCAAGGCCAGGAGCCTCCAACAAATCCAGGGCGCTTCAAACGAGTACGACACCGGGTTCATGGCGATCGACCTGCCGGATCAGACCGAGCGGCAGCGGAAACTGCGCGAACTGCGCACCGCACGCGCGCGACAGAAGTACGACTGCGCCTTCCTCCGTCCGGCGTTGAAAGCCGGCTGAAGGTTTACACAACGCGAGACATCAGGGCCTGAACCCGCCTAAGCTCCGGCTCCGGCTCCGGCTCCGGCTCCGGCTCCGGCTCCGGCTCCGAAATGCATCTCACCCACCGCAACGCTCAGTCAGGCAGGTGCCGAGCGTAAGAAGCTCATCGAGGGAACGGGCGCTGAGCTTCATGCTCTCTTCGTCCATGGCACCCATGTCCACCTCATAGATGCGGCGGTCACCGAGGTTCAGCAGGATCGCGTGCCCGCCGCTGTCGTCGCCGATCATGAAGTAGCCGGGCAAGTACACCTGTACCTCGTATTCGTTGTTTCGCTGCACGACCCCCTCAGCGCCGAGGATGTTCAAGTTGCCGCTGGTGTGCATCCCATTCGAAACCTGAAGCAGCTCCACGTACTCCCGAGGCAGCGGGCCGCCGTACTCGTTCTCTTCACGCTCGATGACGGCGCGCGATGCGGGAGGCCCCAGAATGAACATGTTGCTCAACGCGCTTCTCGACAGCATCTTTCAACGATCGCATATCAGGAGCGCCCTTCAGCGGCATCCGCCAACAGATCCAACGCACCGGCTTGCCTCCGCCCAGCTACTCGGCGCTCTATGCTCTGCGTCTGATCGGCGCGACTTGCGCGCACGGGCCACGTCGCGGCCCGGTCGTCATCGGCTTCGGTGCGACCAAGTGTTGAGCACCCACGGACGTCGCCATCCCTAGGATCGATACGGGCTCAGGTGAGCATGCTCTCACGCGAACACGCGACGGCCTGGGCTGGGTCAGACGTTGAACGTAAACTCCACCGAGTTCCGGCACGTAGGACCACCTGCAGTCAGCGGCTACCAAGCCCGTCCGCGCAGGTCGATGTCACCTTCCGGCCAAAGCTCGAGCGACGTGGTGATCGGCCGGATGAGGATCGGCTGACCTGGCTCGTCCACGACAGGTTCGCCATCGCGCCCGATCGACCTCTCACGGGCAACGATCCGAGTCCAACCACATGACAGGTAAACGGGACGACTTGCTCTCGACAGCCCAGGTAGCCGAACGAGACGCCGCCGTGATCGCGCATCGACCGCGCGGCCAGCTCCATGAGATCGACCCCGAGACGCTGCCCTCGTGCTTCATCGCAGACCAGGACACCGCCGACCCCCGCGATCGCGACGGTTTCTGTGCCGACAGCGATCTCGCGGCGTGTCCATCCCAGGTGGCCTACGACGCGATCATCGATCCGCGCCATGACGTGGGCATCATGCGGTGCGTAGCCGTAGAGCTGTTCCCGATCCCACTCTCCGAAATCCTCGAGATACTCGCTGTCGAAGAGCCGTCGAAGTTCACCCCAGATCGGTCTCAGTGATCTCCTTGTGGGCGATGACCTCGATCGAATGATGCTTCACGCGTCGACCTTCCACGGATCGACCAGCTCGACGCCGGTGTACACGAAGTCCTTCACGTTGCGCGTAGCGCAGGTCGCTCCGTGCGCCAGGCAGATCGCGGCGATCTGCGCGTCGGCTGTGCTGATCGGCGCGCCCGTGTTCTCTCGAGCCACGAGCACGTCTGCATAGCGGTCGGCCGCCACGTCATCGAACGGCAGCACAGCGCGACTGCCCCGGTACGGCTCGAGCGCTGCGTCGATGCGCCTGGTCAACTCACCCTTGCGCTGGCCATCCGGCAGCCGCCGCACGCCCGCTAACAGCTCCGCGAGCGTGACAGACGTGATCGCAACATCACCCGCCAACGACGCGAGCCAGTCCACGACGCGCGGCTCCGGCGACGGCCGGAAGATCTCCGAGATGACGTTCGTGTCGAGGACGATCACTCGAAGTCCGCCACCCGCGCGACGTCACCGCGCTCTGGGATCATCAACTCATCGACACCGCCGATGTCCTGCGCCGCGGCCAGCAGCGCCATCCCGATGTGTGGCCGCGTCGCGGCCTTCGTGAGGATCTCCCGGACTTCAGCCTCCATGGACCGGCCATGCTCCTTCGCCTGCGTGGCGAGCTGCTGTTTCACGGCGTCGTCGAGACCGCGAACGATGATGGATGACATCGGCGATCACCTCCTCTGCTATCAATCATGATAGCACTGCCGGATCGCACCACACCAGTGCCCGCGAGGCTCAGTCAGCACAAAGCCGCCCCGGCCATCTCGCCATGAGGCGACCGGGGCGGTGAGCGATGCTAGCTTCGTGCGCCTACTACACGTTGAAGCGGAACTCCACCACATCACCATCGGCCATCACGTAATCCTTGCCCTCGATGCGCACCCGCCCGCGCGCCTTCGCCTCGGCCATGGAGCCTGCGTCGACGAGGTCGTCGAAGGAGACGACCTCGGCCTTGATGAACCCGCGCTCGAAGTCGGTGTGGATCACGCCTGCCGCCTGCGGAGCGGTCCAGCCCTTCCCGATGGTCCAGGCGCGGGACTCCTTCGGGCCGGCCGTGAGGTACGTCTGCAGGCCGAGGGTGTCGAATCCGACCCGCGCGAGCTGGTCGAGGCCCGCCTCGTCCTGCCCGCTCTCGGCGAGCATCTCGGCGGCCTCGTCCGGTTCGAGCTCGATCAGCTCGGCCTCGAACTTGGCATCCAGGAAGATCGCCTGAGCCGGTGCGACCAGCTCACGCAGTTCGGCCTGCATCGCCTCGTCGGCCAGACCGTCGTCGTCGGTGTTGAAGACGTAGATGAACGGCTTGGCGGTCATCAGCCCGAACTGCTTGACGATGCTCGCGTCCAGACCCGCTCCCCCGGCTGAGATCGTCGTCCCGGCCTCCAGCAGCGCGATGGCTTCCTTGGCGGTGTCCAGCACGGCCTGCTCGGTCTTCTTGCCACGCACCTCCTTCTCCAGCCGCGGCAGTGCCTTCTCGAGCGTCTGCAGGTCGGCGAGGATCAGCTCGGTGTTGATGGTCTCGATGTCGTCCTTGGGCGAGATCTTGCCGTCCACGTGCACCACGTCCGGATCGGCGAAGGCGCGGGTCACCTGGCAAATCGCGTCCGCCTCGCGGATGTTGGCGAGGAACTGGTTGCCCAGCCCCTCCCCCTCGCTGGCGCCACGCACGATGCCGGCGATATCGACGAAGTTCACCGTGGCGGGCAGGATCTTCTCGCTCGAGAAGATCTCCGCGAGCGTGCCCAGTCGCTCGTCCGGAAGCGGCACCACACCGACGTTCGGCTCGATCGTCGCGAACGGGTAGTTCGCGGCGAGCACGGTCGCACGAGTGAGCGCGTTGAACAGGGTGGACTTGCCGACGTTGGGCAGGCCAGCGATACCGATAGTGAGAGCCACGGGAGACGAGTCTACGGGCGCGGACCAGCCCGGCGGCACAAGGGCCGGCCACGGGCTCGCCCGCGACCGGCCCTGCGCTCACTGCGCTCAGGCGACGCTCGCCTGCCAGCTGTGCGCCTGGCTCACCTGCACCACAGCGCCGGCATCATCCACACCGATACTCAAGCCACTGTGACGGGCGAACAACGCAATGCCGTCATCGGTGACCTCCACATCGAAGCGCTGGTTCGAGGTCCCCGTGCAGGCGTACTGCCCCACGAGCGCCCCCACATCGCCTGAGGAGTAGAAGACATCCATGCACTGGCCGCTGCCGGCGTTGCGTACCTCGTAGCTCCCGTCGCCCGGACTTCGGGTGAGGATCCACTTCTGCGATGCGGCCGCCGAGGGATCGGCGGTCAGCAGCTGCGCAGAGTCCGTACCCGGCGCCTGCAGGTTCAGCCCGGTTCCGGCGTCGGTCAGCGTGTACTGCCCATCCTCGATCGGCGCCTGAGCAAACTCGGTGGTGCCCACCGCCATCGCGAACACGTGCACGGTGCTGTTGCCCGGCAACGTCACCGCGGCAACCTCCCGGTCGGGATCGATCGGCGCGGCCACCGTGTACAAGCGATACTCCGTGGTCGGGTAGGCCGGCCCAGTCGGGGTGTTCTTGCCGAGGGTGGTCGCGGCGATCTGCGCACCGTAGGAGTCCACGTCGAGGCAGCACCAGTTCGGGAACCCGACCTCGACCTCCTCGCTCCCACCATCGGCGTAATGCACGACGGCGGTCCCACCGGCACTCCCGCTCGTTCCCGTTCCCAGGAGTGCCAGGGCATTGCCCTGACCGGAGAGCCGGATCGTCTGCTGATGCGCGGCCACATTGTCCGCAGTTCCCGGTTCGGAATCTGGCCAGGCGAAGGTGAAGTCGCCATAGGTCAACTCTGCGCCAGGCTGCACGCCCTGCTCCACCAGCCGTTCGGCCAGGAAGCTGGACCCACCGCCGTCGATGTCACCCGGTGCCGGATCCGCCTCGGCCGTCACGCCGACGTTGTTGAACGCCCCGGCCAGGTCGGCAAAGGCGAGCGTCGTGCTCGCCTTCGCCTCGAGGCGATAGGAGTTGCTGCGCACCTGGTAGGCCACCGCGGCAGTGAGCTCGTAACTGCCAGGCTCAGCTGCGCCGTCGGGAGTAAGACCTGCCTCGACCACCGCACTCTCGCCGTCAGCCAGCTCGATCGCCGAGACGTCCTCGACGTGCGCCTGCCAGCCCTCGGGGAGGTCGAGGCTCACCTCATCCAGGCGGAGGTCGGCACCGCTCTGATTGGTGATGCTCACCTGCGCGACGTCCGTCGCCTCCGGGCTGGAGATCGTCGGGACTGTCAGGCTGACGTCCACATCGCGCTCCTGCGCATGCGTCCCCCCGACGGCGCCCGCTCCGTTGATTCGGATGCTCACCTGATCGGAGGTGCTTAAGGCAGGCGTGCGGATGAGAACCACGCCGCGTGCGTCGTCATAGGTCCACCCGGGTTCGGTGAGGTTCTCAGGCCCATCGCTCTCGGACAGCCGCTGGTTCCCGAGCCGCACCGATCCGGGCTCGCGGTCGGTGTGGACCGTGAGCTGATAGGTGCGCTCATCCGGCATGCCGTCGTAGGAACCGTCCAGCGCGCCGAGGGTCACGGTGACGGGCCCGGCACCCTGCTCCGGCGCGTCCACGGTGAACTCCTGCGTCGCGGACTCGCCGTCGCGCCATGCCTGCGTCCGCCCGTCGTCCTCATAGCGGGTGAAGGCGGACTGCCCCTGTGGGTAGATGTCCAGGTCGAGCTGCCCGGAGGCAAGGCCTTCAGCCCAGTCCAACGTCCCTTCGGCGAACATCGGGATGATCGCTCCGGCGCGGACGAACATGGGCAGGCGCTCCAGCGGCGCTGGATAGCCGTCGATGGTCTGCGGCCCCTCGTAGATTCGGCCGGTCCAGTAGTCCACCCAGGTGCCTTCGGGCAGATAGATCCCGTCCCGGACGGTGGAGTCCTCGTAGACGGGAGCGACCAGCAGGTCGTCGCCGGAGAGGAACTCATACTGCACGGCCTCACCCCAGGTGGTGGGGTCGTCCGGGTAGTTGACGTAGAGCGGACGGGTGGCACCGAGACCGGTCATGCTGGCCTGGGCGGTGTGGGTGTAGAGATAGGGGAGCAGCCGTTCGTGCAGCTGCAGGTAATCGGCGTTGATCTCGGTGTGGCGCGGGCCGTACCGGTAGGGCTGCTTGTCGTCGGCAGCCCAGCCGCTCATCGAATAGGTGTTGGGCAGCAGCATCTTCCACTGCAGATCCCGGGTGTAGGTGTCGGCCGAACCGCCGAAGATGCCGTCGATGTCGCCGGTGGCCAGGTGCTGACCGGAGAGGGTGGCTCCCGCATAGGTCGGGATCTGCCAGCGGATGTACTCCCACGAGCCGGCCTGGTCGCCGCTCCACGTGGCACCGCAGCGCTGGGTTCCGGCCCAGCCTTCGACCGTCAGCACGAAGGCCCGGTCGTCGCTGTTGTCCTCGATACCGGCGCGTGAGTCCTCGCATGCGCTCAGCGCGAACCGGTAGCCGGGGCCCACCCACGCGACGTCCGTCTTGCGCACCCGGACCCCGTTGCTGACCTCGTACTCCTGATCTGTGAGGTCCGCCTCGGTCCACAGGCCCAGCTCGGCGCCACGATCCTGGAGCATCTCGGCAGTCTCGGGCAGATCCTCGTAGCCGCAGCCGTACCCGTCGTTGACGAGCATCCACCCCAGTGGCATGTCGTTCTCGACGTAGCCGTCGGCGACGGCTCGGGAATCCCGCAGCGTCTCGCGCTCACCGCGGTTGGCGTTGTGCAGATAGCAGTCCGCGTCGCCGACTTCGAGCGCGTACATCGGCACCATCAGCGGCCGGCCGGTGAGCTCGGTGTAGCCATCGACCACCTCCCGGGTATCGCCGACGAAGTACCAGGCGTCGAAGCGCTCCTCGGAGTGGGTGGTGCGCACCGGCGCGTGGAAGTCGTAGCTGCCGGGTGCAAACGTGTTGCGGAAGACGCCGTAGCCGTTGCTGGAAAGGTAGAAGGGTGCAGCGTTCGGGTTTCCGCCGTCGTTCCAGTTGAAGTCGCGGGAGATGGTGATAGCTGAATCCCGGTGGCTGAAGCGGCCGTTCTGCATCCCGCCGCCGAAGAACTGCTCCTGGTCGCCCTGTTCAAGAGTCTGTGTGGTGCCCCCGGAGTCCCAGCGCAGTGGCTCGGTCTCACGCCAGAGCACAGTGCCGCCGGCATCGGACATGGCAAGCGTGATCGGGTCCTTCGTGACCGTCAGCACCGAGGAGTCGGTGCTGATGAGGTACGCCTCGTCGGTCTCGGTCAGTTCCGAGCCGCCGCCGACATAGTCGTCCTTGACGATGATCGGCGCAGACGGTGCCTCCGGATCGTCGGGTGGATCGTTGGCCGGGTCGGTCAGCTCACCGTCGGGGGCCAGACGCACCCGCAGCAGGTCCTCGTCGGGGACCTCGATCTGCAGCACCGCCTCGCCGGAGGTAAAGGTGTAGACGTCACCGTCGACGACCACATCCTCGACGGCTCCCAACTGGCCCGTTGCAGCGTGCGCCGGATCCGCTGCCACGGGTACCAGTGCGGCGGCGACGAGGGCTGCAACAGCAATCGGGGCAGCGAGCCGGATCACAAAATGACTCTTCATGATCATTTCATCCTCATTCCAAGCAACATTGCTCAACGAGGATCACAGTAGAGTGACCCAGCACACACGTCAAGAACCTCCGGGTCGCGACGACGTGCTGCGCCCCGGAGGTTCATCGACGATCTGCGCGCGGGCACGGGTAGCGCGGGCGCGGGACTTTCGGGCCAGTCAGGCTTGCGCCATCACCTGCTGCATGATCTCGGGCGTGCGGCGGTCGAACCAGCGACCGCCGAATCGCACTCCGAGCACGCACACCGTGACCCCGCCGGCAATGCCGACCACAAGCGCGATCCACCCGAACACGGGACCCACCACCAGTGTCAGCACCGCCAGCACCAGGACGGGCAAGGAGATCGCGAACGAGGCGAGCATGCCGGCCATCTGCGCCACGAAAGTCGCCATGGCCGCACCCTGGGGCTGCTTGAGCGGGCTATCACCGGGTTTGGGTACGGGGTAGATCAACCTGGCGGAGGTCACACTGGAGACACCCAGCGTCACGCCCAGTGCCCCGTAGCTGACACCGAGCACCATCGGCGCCAAATCCCAGCGATCGGTGACGGCGCAGGTCGCGACCGCGAAGACACTCACCACCAGCGCACCAGGTACACCGATCGCCAGCGCTCGCCCGGCGCGGTCGGCGCGGCCGGACACACCGGTGGCCACGTGCAGCGCAAAGGCGCTGCTGTCATAGGCGATGTCAGCCGAGATGGCGAAGCCCAGGATCCAGGCGGTCAAGGGCGCGAGGATCAAGATGATCTCGTTGAGCCCCCCGCTACCGCCCGCCACCGCCAGAATCACCGGCAGCAGGGGCACCACCGCCAGTGACGCCGAGTACCTCGGGTCACGGATCCAGTACGTGAGTGCGCGAGCAGCCACGGCCCCCGTGGGTGTCGAGGGAAGCCGGTCGAACCACCCCAGCCCCTTGCCGCGTCCCCCGGCGCCGGCCGTCGGCGGCGTCACCAATGCCCGGGCGAGGCCACGATCCCACACGATCACCACCAGCATCAGGCTGAGGAGGCAGATCATCAGCCGGGCGCCCGCCAAGCCCCAGTCACCGGCGTCGACGGCCGGCGCGATCCCCCAGGGCGCACCGAACGGCGTCCACCCCGCCACGGCGGCGATGTCTGTCACCAGCGACCGCACCTGGTCCCCACTCGCGGCCCCGTCCGCCAGCCGCGTGGTGGACCAGCTGATCACCGGTCCGATCATGACGATCGGCACGAGTGCCGCGACGGCCAGCACCTCACGGGACCGGCGCGAGTCCAGCAACGGGGCCAGCGCCGTCGTCACGGCCCTGGACCCCATCACGCACAGCGCGACGGCGAGCACACCCCCCGCCAGGGCGACCGGAATCAGTGCCGGCGTACGCCACCAGGCAAAGGCGAGCCCGACCGAGACCAGCACCGTCGCGGCTGCGGGAATGGAGGTGAAACCCGCGGCCGTCAGGCCGGTCAGTAGCTGCCGTCGCGGGATGCCGAAGGAGACGAATCGCTGCGGATCGAGCGTGGCATCTGTGCCGAAGGCGAAGATCGGCACCACCCACCAGGCCACCATCGCCAGCGCGCCTGCCAGCAGGATGATCTGCCCGGTCAGCTGCGGGTCGACACCACCACCAGCAACCGCCCCCACCACAGCCATACCGATGACGAACAACGCGTAGAGGATGGCGAACAGGTAGCCGATCATCTGCCACACGCTCCGCCGGAACGTGTTGGCAAGGATCATCAGTCGGAGTCGGACGAAGTGCGCAACCACGCCAGTCCCTCCGTCTGATGCCGACCGCCGACGAGCTCGACGAACCTGTCCTCCAACGACCCACCAGCGCGGACGTCGTCCACAGTCCCGGTAGCGCGGATCTGCCCGTCGGCGATCACCGCCACATGGCTGCACATCCGCTGCACCAGATCCATCACGTGCGAGGAGACGATCACGGTGGCCCCTGAGCGCACGTAGTCGGCGAGCATGTCCCGGATGTTCGCCGCCGAGACCGGGTCGACCGCCTCGAACGGCTCGTCCAGTACGAGCACACGCGGAGCGTGGATGAGCGCGCAGCCCAGGGCGATCTTCTTCGTCATCCCGGCCGAGTAGTCCACGACGAAGGTGTCCTTGTCCTCGGTGAGATCCATCGCTCGCAGCAGATCGTCCGCGCGTTCGGCGACGACGTCACGATCCATCCCCCGCAGCAGCCCTGAGTAGGTGAGCAGCTGGGCGCCGGTGAGCCGGTCGAAGAGGCGCACCCCGTCGGGAAGTACGCCCATCTGCGCCTTCCCAGCGTCAGGCGCGCTCCAGAAGTCGGTGCCGTTGACCATCACGGTGCCCGCATCGGGTCGCAACAGGCCGGTCGCCATCGACAGCGTCGTGGTCTTACCCGCCCCGTTGGGGCCGACGAAACCGTAGAACGACCCGCGAGGGACGTCCAGGTCGATACCGGCCACGGCCGTCTTCTGGCCGAATCGCTTCCACAGACCGCGGATCGACAGGGCCGCAGCAGGGTCGGGTGGGCGAGCCGCGGGCGCGGCCACCGGGGTACCAGTGGTCTGCTCGGGCGCAGATGGATCACTCATGGCTCCACCGTAGATCGCCGCACCGACGGTGCGGATCCGTCCGATGTAGGAGATGGCCGACGGCGCAGCCTCACCCGCGAGGATGACTCGCCGTTCACCGTGGTCGAGGTGGCCGCCGACCGGTGCGTCTCGACCGCAGCGGCGCGCCCGTAGGGACGATGTCGGTGCCTCGTGGCACGGTGAAGGCATGGATCTCGCACAGCTCTTACTCGGACTGGCCGTGGGCCTCGTGCTCGGCGGCCTCGCCGGCGCATGGCTCATGCGTGCCGCGCGCGGCACGTCTGCCACCGGGGCGGGGGAAGCGAACGAGATCGCCCATCTCACCGATCGCCTGCACGCCGCCGAAGAGAGGGCGGCCCAGCTCCCGGTGCTGACCGAGCGGCTCGCTGCCGAGCGAGAATCTCACGAACGCGCACTCCACGCAGCAGAACGTGCAGCAGACGAGCGGGCCGACCTCGAACGGGCCGGTTTCGAGCGGACGATCGAGGCCGAGCGCGCACGGGCCGCCGAGCGCATCGCGCAGGCGCAGGAGCGCGTTGAGGAACTGCGCGCCGACAGCAAGCGGATGTCGGACGAGTTCGAGGCACTCTCAGCGAAGGTGCTCTCCCAGACGCAAGAATCGTTCCTCAAGCAGGCAGAAGAGCGCTTCGCACGTGCTCAGCAGCTCTCCGACGCCGAACTCGCCAAGCGGGAAGACGCCGTCAAGTCGCTCGTCGAACCGCTGAGCCGCACGCTCACCGAGGTGAAGTCCGGGATGGACCAGGCGGAGAAGGCGCGACTGCAGGCGCACTCGACGCTCGCCGAACAGGTCAAGCAGATGCGATCGGACTCCGAGCACCTGCGTCAGGAGACGAACCAGCTGGTGACGGCGCTGCGTGCGCCACAGGTCCGGGGCAGGTGGGGCGAGCTGCAGCTGCGCCGTGTGGTGGAAGCAGCCGGGATGATCGAGCACGTCGACTTCGTCGAGCAAGAGACCCTCAGCACCGACGACGGGGCCTTGCGTCCGGACCTGGTGGTCACCCTTCCTGGCGACAAGCGCGTCGTCGTGGACGCCAAGGTCGCGTTCAACGGCTACCTGGAGGCGATGGAGGCCCGGGAGGATTCTGTACGTACGTCTCGACTGCAGGCTCATGCCCGCCATGTGCGCGATCACGTGGACTCCCTCGGCGCGAAGGCCTACTGGGAGCATCTGGAGAACACTCCGGAGTTCGTGGTGATGTTCCTGCCTGCGGAGTCGTTCCTGCAGGCGGCACTCGAGCAGGATCCGACGATCATGGAACGCGCCTTCGAGAAGAACGTCGTGCTCGCAACCCCGGCCACACTCGTGGCACTGCTGCGCACCGTCGCCTACACCTGGCGCCAGGAGCTGCTCGCACACGAGGCGCAGCAGGTCTTCCAGGTCGGGCGGGAGCTGCACAAGCGGCTCGGCACCATGGGCAAGCACCTCACCACGCTCGGCAAGCGGCTCAACTCCTCGGTCGAGGCGTTCAACGCCTTCAACCGTTCCCTGGACTCCAACGTCATCACCCAGGCTCGCCGGTTCAGCAACCTCCAGGGTCTGGATCCGGCGCTGGAGTCGCACCCGCCGCTGGAGGTGCTCGCCACCCCCGCTCAGAAGCCCGACGTCTACGAGACAACACAGCGCACTAATGCCGGACCGGCCCAGCTGCCGGGCCGGAAGAACACAGCAGCGCTGCCGCTGGAGGGTCTCGCGCTGGAACCGGATCCAGAGATCGAGTCCCTCGTCGCAGACGCCACCCGGGACGCAGACAAGGTCAGCCACGGTTCGGCGGCACGCCGTACGAAGAAGGCCTGAGGCACGGCGCTCGCCCGGTAGAGCGGATCGACGGAACGCTATGCCTCACGGGGCTCGGCCGGGCCCCGTGAGGGACGCCGTCAGGTAGCGGAGACGTCCAGGGAGCGACGCGCACCCCGGGCGGGCCGGCCCACCGGCTGGCCTGCCTTCTTCAGATCGGCACGCAACTCCCGCGGGAGGGAGAACATCAAGTCCTCGGTGGCAGTGCGCACCTCCTCCACCTCACCGAATCCCCACTCGCCAAGCTGGGTGATCACGTCGCGCACGAGGATCTCCGGCACTGACGCGCCCGAGCTCAAGCCCACGCTGCGCGCACCCTCGAACCATGCCGGGTCGAGTCCATCGGCGGTGTCGACCCGGTAGGCGGAGCGTGCACCGGCCTCGAGCGCCACCTCCACCAAACGCACAGAGTTCGAGGAGTTGGCCGAGCCGACCACGATCATTACGTCTGCATCCGGAGCGATCTTCTTCACCGCCACCTGGCGGTTCTGCGTGGCGTAGCAGATGTCGTCACTGGGCGGATCCTGCAGCTGCGGGAACTTCTCCCGCAGCCGGCGCACCGTCTCCATCGTCTCGTCGACCGAGAGCGTCGTCTGCGACAGCCACACCACCTTCTCGGGATCGCGCACGCTCACACTGTCGACGGCGGCAGGACCGTCGACCAGTTGGATGTGGTCGGGCGCCTCGCCCGCGGTCCCCTCGACCTCCTCGTGGCCGTCGTGCCCGATGAGCAGGATGTCGTACTCGTCCTTGGCGAACCGGACGGCCTCCTTGTGCACCTTCGTCACCAGCGGGCACGTGGCATCGATCGTGTCGAGGTTGCGTTCAGCTGCCTGGGCATGCACGGCCGGCGAGACACCGTGGGCGGAGAAGATCACCCGTGCGCCCTCAGGCACCTCGTCCGTCTCGTGCACGAAAATCGCCCCGCGCTTGGAGAGGGTCTCCACCACGTACTTGTTGTGGACGATCTCCCTGCGCACGTAGATCGGCGCACCGTAGTGGTCCAGGGCCTGCTCGACGGCTTCGACAGCCCGATCGACCCCCGCACAGTAGCCGCGGGGTGCAGCGAGCAGGATGCGCTTGGTGGAAGTCGTCACGGATTCAGTCTACGTGCCAGGTCGAGGCCCATCCGGGGGGCTGACCTGTGGGATCAGCCACCCGTCCGGCTCACGACGGCGTCCCTCACCGATAGGCGAGGCGGCGCAGCAGCCCTTCGGCTGGCCCCCGCCAACCGCGGCGCTCGTAGAGGTAGGTCACCGCAGCCAGCACCGTCCACCCCGCGACCGCGATCGCAGCGACCCCTGCGCTGTTCAGGTCCGCCCCCAGTCCGATGCCCCAGGCACTCAGCAGCGGCGCGAAGATGACCGATTGGCCCAGGTAGTTCGACAGCGACCGCTTCCCCACGGCCTTGATCGCCACGACGGGCCCACTCATGGCACCTGCTCGCTGGAGCCTGTCGGCGAGGAGGGTGAAGACGGCGACGTAGCCGAGGCCGCCGAAGATCCCGGTCACCGACTGGGTCAGGGTAAAGATCCACGACTGGTGCGGGCCGAGCTCGAACACACCCACATGGGTGAGTGCATTGGGCAACCCGCCCACCACTCCGACGGCGACTCCGATTACCGCGGTGCGGCGCAACAGTCGTGCATGAGCCCGCGGATCTTCGAGAATCTGCCGGCGCGCCGCCCAGAACGCCAGCAGAATCATGGTCGGGACGACCAGTCCGATGATGCCCTGACCGATCGCGATCAGCGGCCAGGTCGCCAGCCGCAGGAGGACGGAGGCAAGGTAGTCCTCCTCACCACTGAGGGCGGCAGGGTCGACGAAGCCGCCGCCCTGCTCGAACGCTGGGTCGGCCGGGATGAAGGGCAGCGCGACCAGCCCCAGCAGGGTGATCACAGTCAGTATCCCGGTGAGCACGGCCGCCCACACGATGAGGGTCCGGTCCATACGCCGCAGGAAGATCGCCACCATGATCAGCCCGACCAGACCGTACGCACCGACGATGTCCCCGAACCACAGCAATGCAGCGTGGACCGCGCCGAACACGATCATCCACCAGTGCCGCCGCCGGAGGATCGCGCGCACCGCCTGCTCGGTTGCACCGGCCTCGATCTGGCGCCGGTACAGCTGCACGATCCCGTACCCGAACAAGAACGCGAAGAGCGGGTAGATGCGGGCGTCGACGGCCGTGATCAGCACGAACTGGACGATGCGGTCCACGACGGAACCGTCGATCGGATGGGCCGAGGTCATGCCGGAGGCCTGCCCGTACAGGTACCACGGCGTGTTCGCGAGCGCGATCAACAACAGCATGAATCCGCGCGCGAGATCGGGCGCCAGGGCCCGCTCAGTTGCGGTCGAGGGGCCTCGAACGAGAGCACTCGTGCTCGATGCGGTCAGGGCGTCTGCGGTATCTGCGATCCGGCCGGGCTCAGTCATAGCGCCACCGTGACACTGCGTGAGGCGCGACCACATCGTCCGTGCGGGGGATCTGCGCGGCCGCATCTCCCTATCGCGAGTGATCGTGCTCCGCCCCGAATCCCCATTCCGCCGGGCCCCCCAGGGGGAAGGTGGCTCGGCGGCGGAACGGGATTCGACGCGAGGCAGGTGGTGGCTGCAGGGCAGGCAGGGCGTGGGCAGGTCGCGGGTGCAGGGCAAGCACAGGATGGCGCGGGAATGTCGGCGGGATGCGGCAGGCTAGAGGTATGCAACCGCCCGAGCCAAGGCCCGGCGCCTCCACCGGTGCTGCGCCCACCGAGCTGCCCGCCCGGGCGCTGGACACCACGGCCGAGCACCCGTGGCCGGTTCGGCTCCTTTCGGCGAAGATCGCCGACTACGTCAACAAGATGGCCCCCGTCTGGGTCGAGGGTCAGCTGGTCCAGGTCAATGCTCACAATGCGTCCGCGAACGCCTACCTCACGCTGCGTGACACCGATGTGGACATGTCCCTGAACGTCACCATGCTCAAGCGCCTGCTCGCCGGTGCCGGCACCGCCGTCGAGGAGGGCGCGCACGTGGTGGTGCGCGGCAAACCGTCGTTCTGGGCCAAACGCGGGACGTTGAGCCTGCGAGCCACTGACATCCGCGCGATCGGCCTCGGCGAGTTGCTCGCCCGGATCGAGCACCTGAAACGGATCCTCGCCGCGGAGGGTCTGTTCGACGCCGACCGCAAGCGCGCGCTGCCGTTCCTGCCCACCCGGGTCGGGTTGATCTGCGGGCGGGACGCCAAGGCCAAGCACGACGTCATCGTCAACGCCTCCGCCCGGTGGCCGCAGGTGCAGTTCGAGGTGCGCGAGGTGGCCGTCCAGGGCACGAGCAGCGTCGGCGAGGTCAGCCGTGCGATCGCCGAGCTCGACGCTCATCGCGAGGTGGACGTCATCGTCGTGGCGCGCGGTGGCGGTTCGGTCGAGGACCTGCTGCCGTTCTCCAACGAGAGCATGGTCCGCGCGGCGGCTGCCTGCCGCACCCCGCTGGTGGCGGCCATCGGTCACGAGACCGACTGCCCGTTGCTGGACCTCGTGGCCGACTACCGCGCCTCCACCCCCACGGACGCCGCCAAGCGCATCGTGCCCGACATGGCCGCCGAGCTCAGTCGCATCGACCAGGCCCGGCACCGGATGGGAGCGGCACTGCATCGCAGGCTCGCGGTCGAATCCGACCGCCTGGCAGCACTGCGCTCGCGCCCGGTCCTTGCCCAGCCGCACGTGCTCGCCGACAGCAGAGCCGAGCAGATGGACCGGTGGCGCGACCAGGGCCGGGCGGCTTTCACCTCTCGCCTCGAGCGGGCGGCCGGTGAGGTGGCCAATCTCAGGACGGCGCTGCGCACCCTCTCCCCCGACGCCACCCTGCGACGGGGATACGCCGTGCTCCGCACCCCCACCGGAGCGGTCGTGCGCGACCCAGCCACCGTCAGCGTCGGGGACGATCTGCGTGCGCTGGTAGCCGGTGGCGAGCTCACCGTGTCGGTGCGTGGAACCGAACCCACCCGCAAGACCTCGACGTGATTGGATGACCTGCGTGAGCGCCAGTACCGACGTCCGTGACCTCAGCTACGAGCAGGCCCGTGATGAGCTCGTCGAGGTGGTGAACAAGCTCGAGAGCGGCGCCGCCTCGCTCGAGGAGTCTCTCGACCTGTGGGAACGCGGCGAGGCGCTCGCGGACCGCTGCCAGAGCTGGCTGGACGCGGCCCGCGCGAGGATCGACGCTACCCGCGGCGCATCCGCCGAGACGAGTACCGATCCCGACGACGAGAACAGCGGCGAGGACGAGGGCGAAGGCACGATGGCTGTCACGAACGAGCCAGTCGCGGCGAGCGACCCGGACGAGGAGAACTGAGATGACGCACGCCCTGGTGATCGGCGAGGCCCTCGTGGACGTGGTCCGCGCTGCCGACGGAACGGTGACCGAACACCCCGGGGGGTCACCGGCGAATGTGGCCCTCGGACTGGCACGGCTGGGACGCAACACCGAGCTCGCGACCTGGCTGGGTAAGGACGCTCGCGGTGAGCTGGTGAGCTCTCATCTCACTGCGAGCGGGGTTCGGCTGGTACCGGGCTCCGACCGGGCCGAGCGCACCCCGACCGCCGTGGCCACCTTGGCCGGGGACGGCAGTGCGACCTACGAGTTCGACCTCGCGTGGCGCGTGCCCGAGGTCGCCCTCGATGACACTGTCACGGTGCTGCACTCGGGCTCGATCGCCGGGACGCTCGCGCCCGGAGGAGCGGCCGTCGCCGAGATCGCTGCCGCAGCACGCGAGCACGCGACGATCAGCTACGACCCGAATGCCCGCCCGACCATCATGGGCAGTGCCGACGAGGCACGGCCGGTGATCGAGCATCTCGTCTCCCTCGCCGACGTCGTCAAGGTCTCGGACGAGGATGTCGCCTGGCTCTACCCGGGAGAAAGCGACATCGAGGTGATCCAGCGGTGGGTGCACGCCGGACCGTCAGTCGTCGTCCTCACTCGCGGTGGGACGGGCTCGGTCGGCGTTACTGTCACCGGAGGATCGGTCGAGGTCCCGGCTCCGCGCACCGAGGTGGTCGACACCGTCGGTGCAGGCGACTCCTACATGGCGGGCCTGCTGGACGGTCTCTGGAGTGCGAACCTGCTCGGCGCCAAGCGCCGCGACGCGCTCCGCCTGATCGAGGAGGACGCCCTGCGTGCGGCCATGACCCACGCCGCCCGGATCGCCGCGATCGTCGTCTCCCGGGCCGGCGCCAACCCACCGACCACTGCCGAGCTGACCCGTGAGGAGAACGCGTGAGCGAGCGACCCACCACACCCGCCGAAGCCTTCGCAGCCCTGACCGAGGGCAACCAGCGATTCGTCGCCGGCGAGATGGCCCACCCCAGTCAGGACGCTCAGCGACGAACTGAGCTCTCCTCCTCGCAGCACCCGTTCGCGGTCCTGTTCGGATGTTCGGATTCACGCCTGTCAGCCGAGATCATCTTCGACCGCGGCCTCGGTGACCTGTTCGTGGTCCGCACCGCCGGGCACGTCGTCGACACCACCGTGATCGGGTCGATCGAGTACGGCGTCGAGATGCTCGGCACACCGCTGGTCGTCGTACTGGGCCACGACAGCTGCGGTGCGATCGCCGCCGCTCACCAGGCACTGACAACCGGGGACCTGCCACGTAACTTCGTGCGCGCCGTCGTGGACAGGGTGATCCCGAGCCTGGTCACCGGGGCCGGCAGCGCCGACGGCGCCCGCGAGCAGTCCGAGGACCCACGCTCGGTCCGGCTTCCCGCCCCGGAGAACCTGCAGGCCGAGCACGTGCGCGCCACGGTGCGGATGCTGCACTCGTACTCGGCGACGCTCGCCGATGCAGTGGCCGAGGGTCGCTGCGCGATCGTCGGGATGGAGTACGCGCTCGGCGAGGGCACCGCACGGGTCGTCGAGGTGCTGGGCGAGATCTGAGGCAACCGCCACCGACTCGTGGCGACGGCGAGCGCGTCGGCGTGCCGTGCGCGGGCAGGGACCGCCTGCCCGCGCGGGCCAATCAGTCGCGGAACGTCTCGATCTGCGCACCCAGCTCGATCAGCCGCTCCTGCAACTGCTCGTAGCCGCGGGCGATGATGTCGACGTTGCGCAACACCGAGGTCCCCTTGGCTGCGAGCATCGCCAGCAGGATCACGACGGCGGGACGAAGCGCAGGCGGGCAGCTCACCTCGGCCCCGGACCAGCGAGTCGGACCGGTGACGTCCAGCCGGTGCGGGTCCAGCAACCGCACGTCCGCACCGAGACGGGTCAAGTCGGTCAGGTGAATCGCCCGGTTGTCGTAGACCCAGTCGTGGATGAGCGTGGTCCCCGAAGCCGTGGCCGCGATGACCGCGAAGAACGGCAGGTTGTCGATGTTCAACCCGGGGAAAGGCATCGGGTGGATCTTGTCGATCGGGGCTCGCAGCTGGCTGGGATGGACGGTCACATCGACCAGCCGGGTGCGCCCGTTGGCGGCCGCGTACTCCGGCGAGAGTGTGTAACTCAGGCCCATCTCGGCCAGCGTGGCGAGCTCGATCTCCATGAACTCGATCGGCACCCGGGCCACGGTGATCTCCGAGTCCGTCACGATCCCGGCGGTCAGCAGGCTCATCGCCTCGACCGGGTCCTCTCCCGGGGAGTACTCCACGTCGGTGTCGATATCGCGCACACCGTGGACCCGCAGGGTCGTGGTGCCGATGCCCTCGATCCGCACACCCAGCAGTTCGAGGTAGAAGCACAGGTCCTGCACCATGTAGTTCGGGCTGGCGTTGCGGATCGTGGTCACACCTGGGTGGCGGGCCGCGGCCATCAGGGCGTTCTCGGTGACGGTATCGCCGCGTTCGGTGAGGATGACGGTGGGACCGTCACCGCGGTCGGTGCTGATGCTACTGACGGTGGCCTCGTAGTTCCCGGCCGTGGCCACGACGTCCAGCCCGAATGGTCGCAGCGCGATCATGTGCGGTTCCACGGTGCGGGTGCCGAGGTCGCAGCCACCGGCATAGGGCAACTCGAACGACTGCTCCCTCCCCAGCAGCGGGCCGAGGAACATGATGATGCTACGGGTACGACGAGCCGCATCGGCGTCGATCGAGCTCAGGTCGAGCTCAGCCGGGGGCACGATCTCGAGATCCTTGCCGTCCGCCGACCAGGTGGCGCGGACACCGATCGAGCGCAGCACGTCGACGATCCGATCGACCTCGACGATCCGGGCCACTGATCGCAGCGTGGTGCGGCCACGGTTGAGCAGCGAGGCACACAGCAGCGCGACCGCCCCGTTCTTGGACGACTTCACCGTGATCGTGCCCGAGAGCCGTTGCCCGCCGGTCACGCGCAGATGAGAGGCACGCGGGGTGCCGATGGACAACAGATCAGCGTCAAGGGCGGCGTTGATCCGCGAGAGCAGCTCAACCGACAGGTTCTGGCTGCCCTGCTCGATGCGGGCAATGGCACTCTGGCTGGTGCCGAGACGTTCGGCGAGCTGAGTCTGGGTCAGCCCCCGATTCTGTCGCGCCCCCCGGATCAGCGTGCCGATCTCCGTGAGTGAGGTCTGGGTCTCGTCGATCACCGTCATACGGCCCACGTTATCTCGGATCTGAGATATCGTCAGGCGCTTGAGACCATAATCACGAAATCTTCACGATCACTCACCCAGCCAGAGCATAGTCCGGCCCACCTCAGCCATGAACTGAGGCGGGCCGGCGCAGGCGAGCAAGGGACGCCGTCGTGGGCTGGTCAGGCCCCTTCGAGCATCTCGGTGACGAGCGCGGCCACCGGCGAACGCTCCGACCGGGTGAGCGTGACGTGCGCGAACAGCGGGTGCCCCTTGAGCGATTCGATGACCGCCGCGACGCCATCGTGGCGCCCCACGCGCAGGTTGTCGCGCTGGGCGACGTCGTGGGTGAGGACCACCCGCGAACTCTGCCCGATCCGGGAGAGAACGGTCAGCAGCACGTTGCGCTCCAGCGACTGCGCCTCGTCCACGATCACGAAGGCGTCATGCAGCGAGCGCCCGCGAATGTGGGTCAGCGGCAGCACCTCGAGCATGCCGCGATCCATCACCTCATCCACCACGTCGGAGGAGACCACCGCGCCGAGCGTGTCGAAGACCGCCTGCGCCCACGGGTTCATCTTCTCGGACTCGTTCCCAGGCAGATAACCCAGATCCTGCCCGCCCACCGCGTAAAGCGGCCGGAAGACCATCACCTTGCGGTGCTCGCGCCGCTCCAGCACCGCCTCCAACCCGGCACTGAGGGCGAGCGCGGACTTCCCCGTTCCCGCTCGCCCACCAAGGGAGACGATGCCGATGTCGGAGTCGAGCAGCAGGTCGATAGCGATCCGCTGCTCGGCACTGCGACCGTGCATCCCGAACACATCGCGATCCCCGCGCACGAGGCGGATCTGCTTGTCCGGGGTGATCCGCCCCAGGGCGGACCCGCGTTGGGAGTGCAGCACCAGACCGGTGTGGCAGGGCAGGTCGCGCAACGGCTCCGACGCCACAACATCGGCCACCGCGAGCGTCTCCTCGGCGAAGAGGCGATTCATCTCCTCCTCCGAGAGCGACCCTTCAGCCATCCCTCGGAACCCGGAGTCGACGGCCAGCTGGGCCCGGTACTCCTCGGCACGCATCCCGACGGCAGACGCCTTGACCCGCATGGGCAGGTCCTTGGAGACCACCACCACCGAGACGCCCTCGGCACGCAGGTTCGCCGCGACGGAGAGGATGCGGGTGTCGTTGTCACCGAGCCGCATCCCGGACGGGAGGATCTCCGGGTCGGAGTGGTTGAGCTCGACCCGGATGGTCCCGCCCGCCTCACCGACCGGGACGGGCCGGTCGAGATAGCCGTGGGTCTGGCGCAGGTCGTCGAGGTGCCGCAGGGCACTGCGGGCGAAGTACCCGAGCTCGGGGTGGTGGCGCTTTCCTTCCAGTTCGGTGACCACGACGATCGGCAGGACCACGTCGTGCTCCGCGAAGCGGTAGATCGCCCGCGGATCCGACAGCAGCACGGACGTATCGAGCACATAGGTGATGCGCTCACCGTCCGGCGAGGGACCGGCAACCGGCAACGGTGCGGCCTGTCCCTCACCACCCTCCGGCACATCGGGGACCGGGGTGTCGAACGTGAGGGACTCTCGGCTCACGGCTAGCTCCTCCAGCAGGGCCTGCCCTGCCGCTCACGCGACCAGGACAGGATCGGGGTGAGAGCGGGAGGCGCCACATGAGCGCGGGCGGCCGGTGGCTCCACCTGCGGACTCGTCTGCGTCATGGGCTGGCCTTCCGGCGAACGACCGGGATGTCGTCCGGTAGCCCCAACCTACGACGGCGTTCGAGCGGTTTCGTCGATCGGCGCGCCGCGTTGGTACATCCGGGGCAAGAGTTCACGTGCCCGTTACCGCGCACTCATCCCGCCCCTCCCCACCTGCCACGACCGCTGAGTTGTTCGACGTCTGGCGCCGCGAACGCCGAGCACGTCAGCGTTCGCTGGAGTGACGAGGAGGGCTCACCGGCCCATCCGCCGCTCCCGGCCGGCATAGGCACGCAGCGCACGCAGGAAGTCGACCCGTCGGAAGTCCGGCCAGAACGCCTCGCAGAAGTAGAACTCGCTCTGCTCGCTCTGCCACAGCAGGAAGCCACCGAGGCGTTGCTCGCCGGAGGTGCGGATCACCAGATCCGGATCCGGCTGACCCTTGGTGTAGAGATGCCCCGCGATCGCCTCCGGAGTGATCACCTCGTCCAGGTCGTCCAACCCGCGACCGGAGTCCTGCAACTCGGTGATCAAGGAGCGCACGGCCCCCGCGATCTCGTCCCGCCCGCCATAGCCGACGGCGATGTTGACATGCAGCCCGGCCACATCGCTGGTCAGCGACTCGGCCGCCCGCAACCGCTGCGCGATCTCCTCGGGCAGCAGATCCAGCTCTCCGACGAGCTGCAGGCGCCACCTGCGCGCGGCCGCGAGCCCCGCCACCGTGCTCGCGATGATCTCGAGCAGATCGGTGACCTCACGAGTGTCGCGGTGCAGGTTCTTGGTGGAGAGCATCCACAGCGTGACGACCGGGATCTCGACGTCCTCGCACCACCGGAGCAGGTCGGCGATCCGGTCCGCCCCGGCCTGGTGGCCCTGCGCCGGCTCGAGTCCGGCCGAGCGTGCCCACCGGCGGTTGCCGTCGAGCATCACACCGACGTGGTGCGGCAACCGGGCGCCGTCGAGGGAGCGCGTGAGCCGCCGCTCGTACAGCCCGTACAGAAATGCGGGTGGACGCATCGTGTGGTGACCTCCTTCGCGTCACAGCATGGCGGGTCCATCCGCACCGGCCAACTCTCACGTGTGCGTCCACACCGTACCTTCACAGGATCGCTCGCATACCTACGCTTACGTAACCTACGATGGCGTAGGAAGCGCATCCGGTCCGGAGGCGACCCCTCACACCAGGAGCACCCATGGCACCTCACCGCACGGCTCCGGCCGAGGCCCCTGCCCAGGAGACAGCGGTCAGCAAACCTCGCCTGCGGGGGTGGATCCACGCGGTCATGACGCCCGTCGCCTTGATCGTCGGCCTCGTCCTGGTGATCGGCTCCGAGACCACGACGGCGGCCCTCACCACCGCCGTCTTCGCCCTGACCACGGTGGTGCTGTTCGGCACGAGCGCCGTCTACCACCGGGGCACGTGGTCGCCGGCGGTGCACGCCGTCCTGCGGCGGATGGATCACTCGAACATCTTCTTGGTGATCGCGGGCACGTATACGCCGCTGGCAGCACTGTTGCTGCCGGAGGCCACGGCGCGCATCCTGCTGATCGTGGTCTGGGCCGGTGCGCTGGCCGGGCTCCTCGCCCGCGTGTTCTGGATGAACGCCCCGCGCTGGTTCTACGTGCCCGTCTACATCGCCCTCGGCTGGGTGGCGATCTGGTTCCTGCCGCAGTTCTGGACCGGAGGCAGTCCCGCGATCGCCAGCCTGGTGATCGCAGGCGGCCTCGGCTACACCCTCGGAGCTCTCGCCTACGGTCTCAAGCGCCCCAACCCGAACCCCGAGTGGTTCGGCTTCCACGAGATCTTCCACGCCGGCACGGTGGTGGGGTACGGCTGCCACGCGGCGGCCATCGCGTTGGCCGTATTCGCGCTCTGACTCTGCCCGCATCGACACGGATGCGTGGAGCCGCGCATCATGGTGCACGCCTCCACGCATCCGTGTCAGGTGCGTCACAGGGTGGGCACCCGCGGCCCGCAGATCCGCGGGCCGCTAGGGTGGGGCCATTCGCGAACGAGAGGACCGCCATGGCTCACGACTTCGACGCACCCGTCGGTGACCTTCTCCGCGTGGATGAGGGCTTCGACCTGCGAACTTTCGACCGCCGGAGTACCCCGGGCTGGGAGCACGGGAAGAAGGCCGCCGAAGAAGCACTCGCCGAGCGCGGTGAGCGCTTGTCCGAGCTGCAGGAGCGGCTGTTCGCAGAAGGTCGAGGCGGCGGTACCCGGTCGGTGCTGCTCGTACTGCAGGGCCTGGACACGGCCGGCAAGGGCGGCATCGTCCGGCACGCGATCGGCATGGTCGACCCGCAGGGCGTGGATCTGGCCTCCTTCGGTGTGCCCACCGCGGAGGAGCAGAAGCACCACCATCTGTGGCGGGTGCGCCGCGCCCTGCCCCGCCCGGGTCAGATCGGCGTCTTCGATCGCTCGCACTACGAGCAGGTGCTCGTGGTGAAGGTGGAGGAGCTCGAACCGCTGGAGCTGCAGGACAAGCGGTACGAGGAGCTGGTGCGCTTCGACCGCAAGACGGTCGAGTCCGACACGATCGTCATCAAGGTTGCACTCATGGTCTCCCACGAGGAGCAGGGCGAACGTCTGATGGAGCGGCTCGACCGGCCGGACAAGCACTGGAAGTACAACGAAGCCGACCTGACGACGCGAGACAAGTGGTACGACTACCAGGCCGCGTACCAGGAGATGTTCGACCGCACCTCCATCGACGAGGCGCCCTGGCACATCGTCCCGGCCGACCGCAAGTGGTATGCGCGACTGGCGGTCACCGAACTACTGCTCGAGGCACTGGAATCGATGGACCTCACCTGGCCCGAGGCCGATTTCGACATCACGGCTCAGCGCGAACTGCTAGCCGAGACCATCCGCGCTGACGGCGAGGACACCGGCAAGGACAGCGAGAAGTCCGGGAAGAAGAAGGACTCGACGAAGTCCGGCAAGAAGAAGTCCGGCAAGAAGAAGTCGAAGAAGAAGTAGCCGCCGCTGGTCAGGCCGACCCGGGCATCCGGATCATGGGCGAGCGGACACCACGACCCGCCCGCACCGTTGGCTCACGCGCGAGGAACGACTGCGTACTTGCGGTGTGCGAGACTCGGTACCTGGTCGCGGACGCGGGCGAGGAGTTCGGGGTCGAGATCGGCGACGATCACGCCGTCGGGCGCGCTCTCGTCACCGGCCCGGGCGATCGGGCGGCCCACCGGGTCCACCACCTGGCTGTGGCCGCTGCGACCACGACCGTCCTGGCTCGCGAGGAGCACATAGGCCGTGTTCTCGATCGCACGGGCACGCACCAGCACCTCCAGCTGGTCCGCCTTGCCCGGGCCGTCCGCCCAGGCCGCCCCGACGGCGAACACCTGCGCTCCGGCGTCGGCGAGCAGTCGGAAGGACTCGGGGAACCGCAGGTCGTAGCAGGTGGCGATTCCGACGCTCATGCCATCGACCTCGACCACGGCAGCCTGGCCGGGAGCGCCAGGGTCGAGCACCTCGGACTCCCTCACGCCAAACGCATCGAAAAGGTGCACCTTCTCGTACCGGCCGGACACTGCGCCGTCGGGGCCGTACACGAGGGTGACGTTCACACACCGCCCCTCCTGCGACGAAGGTTCCAACGCGCCGACGATCACCGTCACGTGCCGCTCGGCCGCCACCTGCGAGATCGCCTCGTGGAACTCTCCTCCGGGGTCCTCGCCGAGATCTGCCCTCAGGCGCCGAGACCATCCGGAGGTGTACTCGGGCAGCACGATCAAGCGCGCCCCGGCCTCGGCCGCCGCCCGCACCCGCGCGAGCGCCGCCCGGGTGTTCTGGCCGCGATCGTCATCGGCGCTCAGCTGCACGACGGCAACCCTCATGGGGTTCCACCCTCCCGGGGAGGCTCATCCGGGGAGGAGGGGGCGCCGTCGATGGGCTCCTCTCCTTCTTGGGGATCTTCCTGCGCCTGCCGGTCGGCTTCGGCCTGCTCGGCGGCACGCGCCTGGATCCGCCGCATGTGCACGGTGAACGAGCGGGCGATCAGGATGATCACGAGGGCGAGGGCGAGCAGCGCCCAGAAGGCCCCGACGCCGGGGCTCACCAGGGTGGGATCGACCCCCTCGGCCAGCGGTACGCCGGTCATGGGCGCAACCCCGCGAAGAGGTCGTCCTCGGGCGTGGAGGTCGGCACCCGCGAGTGCACCAGCTCGTACTCTTCGATCGGCCACACCTCCCGCTCCAGATCACGGGGGACGGCGAAGAAGAACCCGTCCGGATCGATCTGGGTGGCGTGCGCGAGCAACGCACGGTCACGGCGATCGAAATAGTCGGCGCAGTGGATACGGGTGGTGACCTTCTCAGCACGATCGTCGCGGTCCCAGCGATCCATCCACTCGGCGAACGGCGACTCCAGGCCCTGCTCGACCATGGCCTCGTGCACCGCGTGAATCCTCGCCCGCGAGAAACCGTGGTCGTAGTACAGCTTGGAGACCTCCCACGGCTGGCCCGCCTGCGGGAACCTCTCCGGGTCGGCGGCAGCGTCGAAGGCTGCCATCGACACCCTGTGGGTCATGATGTGGTCCGGATGCGGGTAGCCGCCGTTCTCGTTGTACGTGGTCATCACGTGCGGGCGGAACTCGCGCACCACGCGCACGAGCGCCTCGGCCGCTTCGTCCACCGGCACCAGCGCGAAGGCATCCTCCGGGAGTGGGGGCAACGGATCGCCCTCCGGCAGCCCGGAGTCGACGAACCCGAGCCATAGCTGGCGGACGCCCAGCGCCTGCGCGGCTGCGGCCATCTCCCGGCGCCGGTAGCCGGTCATGTCCCGCTGCACCTCGGGGTCGTCCTGCAGGCGGGGGTTGAGGATGTCGCCCCGCTCGCCACCGGTGCAGGTGACCACGAGCACCTCGACGCCCTCGTGGGCATAGCGAGCCATCGTGGCGGCGCCCTTGCTCGACTCGTCGTCCGGATGAGCGTGGACGGCCATCAGCCGCAAGTTCTCGCCAGACACAGCTGGATCCTCCGGGGGAGAGATGATGGACAATGGTCACATCTCGCCGCGACGGCGAGACGTGATGACCTCTAGTCTAAGGACGAACGCGTGCCGCCAGCACCGCCCCGGCCCGAAGCCGATGCGCGCCCTGGTCACGACCGCGACCGATCTGCCGCGGCCGACACGGCGGACCTGATGGCCCAGCGATACGGGCAGCGTCCGGGCGATGCCGCACGCCGGCGTCGCTGGACCTGGGTGCTAGCCGCGATCTGCGCAGTCCTGGGCCTGGCCGCGTTGGCCATGGTGTCGGTCCAGTTCTTCGAACCGACTGTCACCTCACAGGACGTCGGATTCGAGGTCGTCGACGCCCAGACGGTCCGGGTGACCTTCGACGTCTCCCGCCCGGTCGGCCGCGAGGCCCAGTGCACGCTGGAGGCCCTGCACACCGGATTCGGGCAGGTGGGACTCCTCGAAGTTCCGGTACCGGCCAGCACCGAACACACGACCAGGATGAGCGCGGAGATCGCGACCACCGAGCTGGCGACCACAGGCATCGTGCGGGAGTGCCGGCTCCTCGACTGAGCCGCTTCGACGGTTCACACCCAGCAGCGACTCACCGCGCCCGGAATCGCACGTTCTGGCCCGAACGCGCTATCATTACTGTTTCCCGCCGCCCCGGTGCGGCCGCACATAGGCTAGCCAGCCCGGGGGCCGGAACTCCCGCACACCCACATCGCGGTGTGATGCGGTCGAGCACCGGCCAACGCAGATTGAAGGAGGAACCGTGTCCGAGACCACATGGCTGACCAAGGACGCATTCGAACGTCTTCAGGCGGAGTACGACCACCTCATCAGTGTCGGCCGGGCCGAGATCGCAGACCGCATCGAGGCCGCGCGCGACGAGGGGGACCTGAAGGAGAACGGGGGCTACCACGCCGCTCGCGAGGAGCAGGCCAAGCAGGAGGCGCGCATCCGTCAGCTCGACGACCTGCTGCGCAACGCCGAGGTCGGCGAGGCACCTGCCGATGATGGCGTGGTCGAACCCGGCATGGTGGTCACGGCGAAGGTTGCCGGCGACGAGATGGTCTTCCTGCTCGGTTCCCGCGAGGTAGCCGGGGACACCGATCTGGACGTGTACTCCTCCGGCTCCCCGCTCGGATCGGCGATCCTCGGCAAGAAGGTCGGGGAGAAGGCCTCCTACGAGGCACCCAACGGCAAGACCATCGCCGTGGAGATCGTGAAGGCGAAGCCCTTCTCCGGCTGACGCCCCCGACTCCCCTGGTGCCCGTCCGATCGCTGAGATCGGGCGGGCACTGTCGTTCCCGGTAGCGCCAGGACGGCGGAGCTCAGCCTCGCGGGAACTGCGCCATCGCAGCACCCACCTCAGCTATCCGGCGCGCTCTGCGTGCCGGGATCCTGGACCTCAGCGTTGCGGCGCGGCTTGCGGCGCCGCCGTGGTTCGAGCGGTGCCGGTTCGGGCCGCCCCGCGAGGAAGCTGACGACAGTGTTGCTGACCGCGATGACCGGAACGGCAAAGAGCGCACCGACCACTCCCCCGATGATGGTGCCGGTGGCCACCCCGAGCAGCACAGCAACGGGATGCAGCTTGAGGGCGCGGCTCATGAGGATCGGCTGCAGCAGGTGAGACTCTGCCTGCTGCACGAGCAGCACCACACCGAGCATCGCCAGCGCGATCCACGGCCCTTGGTCGACCATGGCCACCGCGACGGCGATCGATCCGGTCACGATCGCACCGACGATCGGGATGAATGACCCGACGAACACCAGCACCCCGAGCGGTAGCGCGAGCGGGACACCGAGGATCCACGCGCCGAGCCCGATACCGACGCCGTCGATGAAGGCGACCAGGAGCTGAGTGCGGGCGTAGACACTGAGGCTCACCCAGCCCCTCTGGCCCGCACCATCGACACGCTCCCGCGTGGAGCGCGGGAACAACAGCACCACCCAGTTCCAGACGAGGCGACCTTCCTTGAGGAAGAAGAAGAGGCAGAAGATCGCGATCAGAGCACCGGCCACGACGTGCCCGACCGAGGTGCCCACCGAGAGCGCACCGCTGAAGATCTGCTGAGCGTTCGCCTCGAGCTGGCCCTGGATCTGTGCGATGTAGCTGTCCAGTTCCTCGGTGGACAGCTGCAACGGACCGGTGTTCAGCCATCCCAAGAACTCCTGGATCCCCTCCCAGGCAGTGTCCGCGAGGTCCCGGATGCCGGAAGCGATCGAGGCACCCGCCAGAGTCAGCAGGCCACCGAGCACGAGGATCGTCGCCAGGAGGGTGCCGACCGTCGCAAGCGTGCGCGGGATCCCGCGTCGATCGAGCCAGTTGACCAGAGGCGAGAGCAGTGAGGAGACGAGGACGGCCACCAGCACCGGGACGACGACCGTCTTGATCTGCGCCAGGGCGATGACAGCCACCGCGATCGCGAGAACGATGATGACGAATCGCCAGGACCACGCCGCAGCTGCCCGGATTGGGCGAGTCACGGGGGACGTCGGGTCAGCGTCCGGATGGGCCTGGGGCTGAGGCTCGTGAGTGTGCGACATGTGCGCTGCTATCCCCTCCTCGGCGATGCCGTCAGGGTACCTCGCGCACTACGGGTCGCACGGGCAACCCGCGTGCCGATCCGGCACTCTCGCCATGGCGCTCCCCTGGCGGGGGGTCAGACGCGCCCAAGGGCGGTCGGGACGGGCCGCTCGACCACCCCCGGCCGGCCCGCCGCCGAGACAGCTCGATGAGCCATCTGCACCAGGCGGGATTGCGCCTGTTCGCGCATCCGGGCAGTCAGCTCCCGAGCCGGCCGGCCACCGTCGGCGACCAGTTCAGCCAGCCCGTCGGCGAGACGTTCGGCGGCGTCGTGGGCTTCGATCTCCACCACCCGTTCAGGCGCGCCGAGATCGCCGAACATCACGCCCTTGATCGTCTCCGTGGGCTGACGCAGGTACAACGAGGGGGTGCCAACCGCAGTCGCCAGGATCGGCGAGTGGCAGTCCATCGAGAGCACTGCGGCGGCCTGCCGGTACACGGCGGTCGCCGTCGGGAGGTCCCAGTACTCGGCCAGCACCCGCACCCGTGGCGCCACGTCACTGGGAAGGATCCGCGGGAAGTGTTCCGCGGCGAGCTGCACCGCATAGCTCATCTCGGGTCCGATGAGCACGTCCTGCCCGGTGCGGCGCACCCAGGAGGTGATCGCCGAGGCCAGTACGGCCATGTCCTGCTCGTCATGTGCAGCATTGACGGCGACCTTATAGTGATCCAGCTGCTCGGGCACGCGATTGTAGATGCGGTGGTAGGGCGCATACCGCGAGCGCGGTACCGCGACGAGGAATCCGGGGCGCACGTCGAGCTCGGCGATCAGCGCCGCCGCTGCACCATCGTCCGACAGGTCGTAGGCGAACGTCGCGTCGGGCCCCCACTCCAGGCATGGTGCGCCCGTGCCCTGACCGGCAAGGTAGTCACGACTGAGGGAATCGCGGCAGTACAGGAACGCCGCACCGGCGAACAGTTCACGGTCCCGCTCGTACATGTAGTCGCCGGGCAGCGCCTCGATCTGCGCACGCGCCTGCGCCAAGGTGCTCGGGGTGAGCAGGCCGAACGGGTCATAGGTGATGCCGAAGACTCCGTAGGGGCGCCCGGTGCGCTGCCACCGGTACATGTCCCGGCCCGCCACTAATCCGCTGCCGGAGCCGTGCACGAGCAGATCTGCCTCCTCCCACGCCCGGGCGAGCTCAGGCGTACTGGCCACGTCGTGCTCATCGAACCGTCCCTCGACGATCTCCAACCAGGGCTGACGCTCGGCGAACATCGCACGTTCACGATCGTTCAGGCGCATCGCCCACAGCGTGATCCTCGCCTCCGGGTCAGCCTCGTGCAGCACCGCCGCCGCCCCTGGCGAGTGCGCAACGTCACCGATGTTCACGGTCGCCCAGGATGAACGCAGCAGGATTCGGCGGGCAGGGGCAGCGGTGGTGGTCACGGAAGGTTCTCCAGGATTCGGGTCGTTGGGGCGGACGTCAGGACGAGGTGGGCACGTGCGTGGTCGAGACGCGCACGCCCCTGCTGCTGTGCAGCCGGGCGAGTACGACAGCTCCGGCATCTGGATCTTCGGTACGCACCCGACGGCGCACGCTCTCGCCCGGGGCGAGTAGCTGGTGCTGCGTGCCGCCAGGACCGGCGATGCGCAGATCCACGGCAGTCGGCTCGAGGTTCACGGCGTGCACGTCCACGTACCGCCCGCTCGGATCGTCGACGACGGTGCCGGTCGTGGCCACAGCAACGTCACCGGAGACGGTCGTCATGTCGACGGTGGTCAGCTCCAGCGTGATCGTGCCGGGATGATCGATCCAGCACCGGGTGACGTTGTGGGTGCCCGCGGGGAAGTACCACTTCGAGGTCGACTCCAACCGCACCGGCAACGACGTTCCCCAGGAGAACAGGAAGCGGTGCGTGCCGCGGGTCACCGCCATCCAGGTGGCGGTGGTGGAGATCGTGGCCTGACCAGCACTCCAGTGAGTGCCGTCGGAGAGCTCGACCTCATCCTCGGCCAACAGCAGCAACGGAATGCGTTCTTGAGCAGCACTGCTCGCGGTCACGCTCCGCTCGATGCCGTTCTGGTGGTGGACGACGTCGGTACTGACCATGCCGTCGGCGCTGACGGACCGTGCGGTGAAGGTGCCCGTGACGGCGGACAGGTCGCCTGCCGTCAGCGGTGCGCCGCTGGCATCAGGGCCGGCATAGTAGGTGACGGTGGAGTCCGTCAGAGCGCTGTCCAGATCCGCCCCCTGAGGCCCTGCTCCCGGGATGACGGTGGTCCACCAGGAGTCGAAGTATCCGTTCAAGGAGCAGACGATCGTTCCTGCCTCAGGATGCCAATAGAGGCCGGTGCCGGTCCGTGCACGCCCCTCGATCTCGCCTTCGACAGCAGCCGTGTAGTAGCCGGGACGGCGCACAAAGAGCAGGTCCTGGTCGAGCGTGCCTGCCCGATGCTCGGTGAAGGTGCTCTCGGCGAGTGGGCGCATGGCGGCGATCTGGGCGAGCCGGGACGTGCCGGAGACGTTCTCCGGCGCCTCGGGGACGTGCATCCACAGCCGTGGCGACGTCTTTCCCTTGGCGAGCGGGGCCACCGGATCGGGGTTGGATGCCCACTGGGTGCGCTTCTGATGCTTCTTACCCGAACTGACGTGCAGGGCCGCGAGCATGGGCACCTCCGGCACGAACACGCGCGAGAGTGCGGATCGATCATCGGCGTCCTCTGGAGTGTCGTCCCGTGAGACCCCGAAATTACGGGCAGAAGCGGCGGAGAGGGTAGCGAACGCAGTGGTACCGGGCTCTCGGAGGAGGACGTACTGGGCGAAGTCCATCCAGTCCTCGACCATCTGTACCAGCGTCGGGTTGCCGGTGATGAGGTACAGATCAGCGAGGTCAGGCAGCATCACGGTGGCGTTGTAGGCCAGGTCGAAGCCGACCGGATCATGGAAGTACCCGGCGGGCGCTCGGCCTTCGTCGGCGAGTAGCTCGATCCGGTCGTCCAGGTCAGCGGCGATAGCAGTGTCACCGAGAACCGCAGCCGTGTGCCCCACTCCTGCCAGGGCCGCCGCGATCTGGTTGGTGTACCGGATCGGCAGTTGCCAGTGGAAGGTCGTGGTGTCGAGCAGGTAGGCGCACGCGGCGCGCAGCGCAGACTCGATCTCGGGCAACCGCGCGGTCAGCACGCCTTCGCGATCGAGGTCAGCATAGGCACTGGCCAGAGCCACGGCACCGAACCCGGTGGCCGCCAGGCTGTTGGCCTGGTAGTCGACCGGGAAGGCGCCGTTCGCCCCCTGCAGACCGAGGTAGTAGCCGATCGCGGCATCCAAGCGTCCGGCCAGATTCGCATCGAGGTAGTACGGGTTCCAGGAGCGGTCGTTGGTCAGGAACCAGGCCAGGGTCGCGACATGCTCCATGATGCGGGAGTTGTTCTCGACATTCGGCGTGCGCCACCAGCCGTCTTCCATCCACCCGTACGTGGCCGGATCGTCGTCGACCACACTGTTCGCAAGCGGCGCGAGGATCATCAGATAGCCGGCGAAGACCTGCTCCTCGGGCGCAAAGAGTGAGCGGTCCGGCAGGCCCGCGGGAAGGGGCGCCACCAGTGGCAGCACCGTTCCCGCCGAGGTGGCATGAGCAGGGCCGGCCGCGATCGGTCCGGAGAGGATCGCCGTTGCGCTGAGCGCACCCACCCCGAGCATGGTCCGGCGGGTCAGGGGCGGCAGCGTGTGGTGCGGGCTCGTCTCAGTCATCGTGCAGTGCTCCTTCTGTGCGTAGGTGCGTCTTTGCTCCTGTGAGATGGAACGTTGCATCATGTGACGGCAGCCTGTCAAGCGGCAGGTGACCGGCAGGGGCGCCGCAGCGCGCATCAGAGCGCGCGCGTCAAGGTGCGAACGTCAGGGCGACGCGGCGGTCGATCCACGCACAATCACGCGGGGCGCCGGGTCATCGACCACCTCGTCCACCCGCGCGCCGCCATCGATCATCGCGGCCAGGGCGGACTGCCCGGCATAACCGAGCTCGTAGAAGGGCATCTTCAGCGTGGTCAGCGCCGGCCGGGTGAAGTCAGCCGCCTCGATATCGTGGTAGCCGATCACGGACAGCTCTTCGGGCACGCGGATGCCCGCATCGGCAGCGGCGCCGAGCACACCGGTGGCGGTCGTGGAGTTGGACACGAGCATGGCCGTCGGGCGCTGCGCACCCCCGAGGAGCGACAGCGCCGCTTCGTAGCCATCCTTCGGCGCGAAACCGACAGGACAGATCCACTCCTCGCGCACATCGTGGCCGGCGTTGGCCAGCGCCTCCCGGAACCCGACACGGCGCTCGTCGTCGGCGAAGTAGCCGGTGGTGCCGCCGACGAAGGCGATCCGTTCGTGACCCAGGCCAATCAGATAGTCCGTCGCCACACGAGCACCTCGACGGTGGTTGAGCTGCACGCCGCCGCGGTCCGCGGCAGTCGTCCCGTGGTCGAGCTGGACCACCGAGTACTGGCGCTTCGCGCTCTTCATGTCCACCTCGAACGTGTGCGGAGATCGGAGCAGCAGTCCGTCCACCCGCCCCTCCCCGACGAGCTTTCGCAGCAGGTTCGACTCAGGCAGGATCCGATTCGCCTCGGTCAGGATGAGCACATACCCAGTCGCCTCGGCGGCGTCCTGAATACCGCGGAGCATCTCGGCGTACACCGGGATCCCGAGCTGTGGAATCACACCCGCGACCAGACCGGACTTGGCCAACCGCAATGACCGTGCCGCATGATTGGGCACGTACTGCATCTCGTCCACGATCCGCAGCACCCGCTCACGGACGGCGGTGCTGGTGCGCACATGTTTGCTGCCGTTCAGCACCGCAGAGACCACCGAGACGGAGACACCGGCCCGCTCGGCCACATCGCGCAAGGTGGTCATGAGAGGGGATGCTAACACCCGGCCGGTTTCGTCATCTCCGCAGGTGAGGGCACGATGCAACCTTCAATCTCGCGACGACGCGAGCGACATTCAACCACCGGTCCAGGCGACCCGAGGGTCGGTCGGCCTTGACGAGCGCACCATTGCGGACTAACGTCCCGGAACAGCAATAGATGCATCGTTACATCAGACGGATCTTCCGCCCACGATCAGGTACGGCCCAAGGAAGGGTCGAAAGGAGCGCGGCATGGCAGTAACCACCGGAGGTCGAGGTGCACGCTCGCCCCGGCCCGAGGTGAGCGGATCGCCCGACGACGCACCGCCGTCAGGAGGCGCGACGAACACGAGCCGCTCCCCCGCACCGAACCGGAAGACGAACTGGTGGGCACGGCTCAAACGGGACAAGTTCCTGCTCCTGCTCGCCGTTCCCGGAGTCTTCCTGGTGCTGCTGTTCCAGTACGTCCCGCTGATCGGCAACATCATCGCGTTCAAGGACTACCAGCCCTACCTGAGCATCTGGGAATCGCCGTGGGTGGGCCTGGAGAACTTCGACATCATCTTCACTGGCGACCCGGCATTCATCAACGCCCTGATCAACACGCTGGTGATCTCCTTCGTGCAGATCGTGCTGGTCTTCCCCATCCCGATCGCGCTCGCACTGCTCCTCAACTCGCTGCTGAGCGAGAAGATCAAGCGGACCGTGCAATCCATCCTGTACCTGCCGCACTTCATGTCCTGGGTGATCGTGGTCGCGATCTTCCAGCACATGCTGGGCGATGCCGGGCTCTACAACACCTGGGCCCGCGAGCACAACATCTTCGAGATCAACCTCATCGGCGAACCGGAGCTCTTCATCACGCTCATCACGTCACAGGTGATCTGGAAGGACGCCGGCTGGGGAACGATCATCTTCCTCGCGGCGATCTCCCGGGTGAGTATCGAGCTCTACGAGGCTGTGGCCATCGACGGCGGCGGTCGGATGCGACAGCTGTGGCACGTCACCCTCCCGGCGATCCGCGGCGTGATCATCCTGCTGCTCATCCTCAAGCTCGGCGACGTGCTCACGGTCGGCTTCGAGCAGATCTACCTGCAACAGGCGCCTGTGGGTCGTGAAGCCTCAGAAGTGCTCGACACCTACGTCTACAACTACGGCGTCATCGGCGGGAACTGGGGCGCCTCGGCCGCCGTCGGGCTGGTCAAGGGTCTCGTGGGCGCACTGCTCGTGCTCGGCGCGAACAAGATCGCGCACCTGTTCGGTGAAAGAGGGGTGTACTCCAAGTGGTGACCGACGCAACAACGAAACGCCCCTCTCGTGGGCCGAGTGACCGTGCGGGACAGCTGCGGCTGATCAACGGCGCGAAACCACCGAACCCCCTGGTGCGCGGGTTCAAGGGCGTCATTCTGCTCGCCTGCTGCGCCCTGGTGGTCGTACCGTTCTGGTCGGTGATCGCCACCTCCCTGGCCGATCCGTCGCAGGTGCTGGCCGAAGGTGGCTACGTGATGTGGCCCAAGGAGCCGACGCTCGCCGCCTACGAGGCAATCTTCCGCGGCGGTGTGGTCACGCGAGCCACCTTGGTCTCGATCTTCGTGACCCTGGTGGGATCAGGCCTGTCCGTGACCGTCGTGGCGCTACTGGCGTACTCGCTCTCCCGGCCTGGAACCTTCGGCAGCAGCAAGATCCTGCTGCTGGTGCTGTTCACCATGCTCTTCAACGCCGGCATGATCCCGAACTACCTGCTCATCAAGGAACTCGGGCTGATCGACTCCTACTGGGCGCTGATCCTGCCCACGCTCACGAACGCGTTCCAGATCATCCTGATGCGCGGCTTCTTCCTCGAGGTACCGGGCGAGATCATCGACGCCGCTCGCATCGACGGTGCCGGTGAGCTGCGGATCCTCACCACCATCATGCTGCCGCTGTCGAAGGCTGTCGTCGCGGTGATCGCGCTGTTCAACGCGGTGACGTACTGGAACGCGTTCTTCAACGCGGTGCTCTACATCAATTCGACGGAGAAATGGCCGCTGCAGCTGGTACTGAGAACCTACGTCGTGGACGGCACTGCCGTTCAGGCCGACGTCTCCGGCGAGATGGTGCCGCCGCAGCTCTCGCTCCAGATGGCGATCCTCGTGGTCTCGCTGGTACCGATCTGCCTCGTCTACCCCTTCCTGCAGAAGCACTTCGCCCAGGGCGTGGTGATCGGTGCCGTCAAGGGCTGAGGCCCGGCGCGGGCCCTCACACCGCCCCGCCTCCCGAGGCTCCTCCCTGTCGAATCCCCTTTCCGCCGTCGAATCCCCTCTCCACCCTCCGGTGAGTGGTTCCGTGGCGGGAAGGGGATTCGGCGTGTCCGCACCGCCGTCCACAGGGCTCACCATGATGCACCCACGTCCACAACCCGAGCGCGCACGCCAGTGGGAGCAGCGCCATCAGTGCTCTGCTCAAGCGATGACACACGCCTGGAACCTCGGCAAGGACCTCATCACCTACGCTGCCGCCGCAGAGCTCGGGTTGGAGAAGCCGCTGCTGCGCGCACACCGGGACGGGCGAGTGGAGCGGGTGTCGCGAGGCGTCTACGTCCCACGCAGCGCCACGGCCCGGGGTTCGGCCGGCCAGCAGCGCGCCGCCGACTACCTCCGGCTCGTGCTGGCCGCCGCGCGACGGCTGCACTCGCCCGTGTTCACGAGCTGGTCTGCGGTCGCGCTGCTCGGGCTACCGATCGTGGGGCGCTGGCCGCAGGACATCTACGTGCTGTCACGGACCGCGCACGGCAAGCGGCGGCGTGGTCTGGTGAGCGTAGCCCGACGATCCGACGCCCCTGTGACGACGACGTGTGGCCTCGAGCTCACTGACGTAGAGTTCACGCTGATCCAGCTCGCCCGCCACGCTCCGCTCGTGAGCGCACTCGTGGCGGCGAACGCCGCATGCCTGACCCGCCAGGGCGACGACGGCCTGACCACACCGGCCCGACTATGGGCCGAGCACGAGCGGCTCCTCCCCTACCGCAGCCACCGCCGCGTGCAGGCGGTGCTCGACCGAGTCCGGGACAACGCGGAGTCCCCGCTGGAGACGCTCAGCGACCTCACCATCGACGAGCTGGGCTTCGCGGCCCCACGCCACCAGGTCCGCTTCAGCGTGTCGACCGGCTCGGCGTATCTGGACTTCTACTGGGAGGAAGCCGGTATCGGTGGCGAGGCCGACGGTGACACGAAGTACCTGATGCCGGGCTCCGATGCCGGGGCCACGGTGCTCGAGGAGAAGCACCGCGAGGACGAGCTGCGAGCGCAGCTGCATGGTCTGGTGCGGTGGAACTGGCGGGAGGCATGGCTACGGACCCCGCTGGAGGCGAAACTCGAGCGAGCGGGAGTTCCCCGCCCGCGCCTGCCTCGCCAACTCCGGTAGCGCCCGTGACAACAGCACTGAGCGCGCGGAATCCCCTTCCCGCCATCGAACCACGCTGCGGAGGGCGGCAACCTGGTTCGATGGCGGAAAGGGGATTCGGTGGCAGGGAGCGGCCGGGAAGAGGGCCGGCGAGAGGGAAAGGTGCGGGGGCGATCAGACCTGCTGGACGACCAGCTCGGGGCGCTCGACCTCTTCCTCCTCCGGCATCGACTCCTTGCTCCGCAGGCTTACGCGCAGCCCATCACCGATCGCCGGGTCCTGCCGGACGACCACCGCGAACGCACTCGTGCCGGCGGTCAGCGCATCATTGACCGCCGCGGTCACGTCCACCTCGATCCATCCGTAGGACGAGGTCACCGTCGCGGTCCCGAGCAGCGATCCGAGAGCCGGTCTACTTGCCCAGGTCACGGTCGCTTCGTCCCAGGTGGCCGGGATCTCGTGCATATCGAGGTCGATCTGGCTGCCGCCCGGGTCATCGACCTTGCCGTAGATCCGCACCGTGGCTGACGCCGCGGCGGCGGTGACGTCTGTGAGCGGGAAGCGGAGCATGGCCTCCCGCACATCATCGGCAGCGGTCGAGGCCATCACGATCATCGAGGCGATGCCACCGTAGTTCGCGGAGCTGTAAGCCCCGCCACGGACGGTCGTGTCCCCGTCGGTTTCCGCTACCACGGGTGGGTTCGGATCGAGCACGGTGACGGCGTCCCTCGCCCACACCTGCCAGCGATCTGTCGTACGCACCACCGCCGCGACGAACGCCGTTCCAGGAGCCACAGGCGTCACCTGCCCGTTGGCGTCCACGGTCAGCACTGCGGTGTCGGTGCTGTGATAAGTCACGGTGGCTCCGGAGAGGTCGGCCGCAGCGCCGTCCGTCATCCTGCCCGAGACCGACACCTGCGCCGACCCGGTCAGCTCGATCTCGGCGAGGTCCGCCGTCACTTCGACCGCCGCCAGCCGTGTGGTGATCGCAGTGGAATCCGGCCAGGCACCGCTCGACGTGAGCACTCGCGCCTCGGTCACGCTCATCCAGTCGTTGGAGCTGTTCCCGAACCCGACGATGCGCACGTAGCGCGCGGTGGTCGGCGTGAAGGTGTGGTCTTCCAGTGCCAGCGTGGTGCCCGAGCTCTGCGCGGCGAGCACGTTCGTCCAGGTCTGCGCGTCCGAAGAGACCTCCACCTCGAAGGTGAAGACCCGCTCGTCCCCGCGCGACCAGGCGATCGAGACGCCGTCCACGCTCTGGTCCGAGCCCAGGTCGAGTCGCAGCCACTGCCCGTCGCCCTTCGCAGACCAGAACGTCGCGTCCCAGCCGTCGATGGCGAACTCGGCAGGGTTGGTGCCGATGATGCTCCCGAGCACGGGAACCTGGGGCGGGTGCGCGAGCCGCACGTGATAGCGGGTGGTCGCCGAGCCGGGGCGCGAGGCTTCCACCACGGCCGTTCCGGGCAGCGCCGAGGCAGACGTGAGGCTCACCTGGGTGTGACCGGTAGCCCCGGTGGCGCTCACCTGCGGGACTGTGGTGACGCCGTCGGGAATCTCCACCTCGTAGGTGTACACCTCGGGATCGAAGCCTCCGACGCTGACGCCGTCCACGGTGAGCGTGGCCAGCGCCGCCGGCGGGTCGGGCTCGACCGCCCACTGCGAGATGGGGGTGACGACTGGAGCGGCCGGAGCACTCTCCCAGTCGCGCAACGGGGTGAGCAGCACCGCCAGAGTGCCGGAGGTGGCGGCGTCGACCTCCACGCCGAGCTTGATGGTGCCGAGGTTGCGGTCCTGGTTCCACGGATCGGGCGAGTCCCACGCGGGCCGGGCGTCCATCACCCAGAACCGGGCACCGGAGGAAGGGCTCAGGATGCGCGCCTCCACCCGCCCTTGGCCGAGGTGGCTGAGCACGGCGCTCTGCCCGTCCGGCGCCACGTCCACCCTGGCTCGCGTGTGCAGGTACCACCAGGCTTCGGTGGCACTGCTCGCGGTGTACTCATCCTGCACGAGCACCTGACGGCGGCCGCTCAGCAGCCGGATACCGCGCAGCCAGGACGTCACGCCCCGGTCCGTCGCGGCGGCGGAGAGGTCGGCCACCAGGAGTGCTTCCGTGGGCGCCGCCTCCACGCGGGTCACGCTGCCCGTGGCGGAAACCACCTGCTCCTCCGCCGGCCCGGAACCGAACACCACCGTGTTCTGGCCCTCCGTACGCTTGCGGTAGTAGTTCCAGCGGGCGCCACCGGGGCCGTCCTCCCAGTACCTGCCGACGTCATAGGCCTCCGCGCCCAGCTCGAGCGCCCACCGCCGCCCGAGCGCATCGAGCACGAAGGCGCCCATGTCCAGGTCACGGTGCCCGGCGTCCGGGGTGCCGCCCTTGACGGCGGTGAACACGGCTGCCGGATCCTGCCAGGCACTGCGCGTGGTCGCCACGAGCCCGCCGAAGTCCCGCTCGCGAGCCAGACCGAGCGTCGTCGGGGACTGCGCGGCACCGGGCTGGTACCAGAGCAGGTGGTAGGCGCTGAGGTTCTCCCGCGCCCCCTCCTCTCCCCACCAGGCGAAGACATCCTCGGAGTAGCGCTCGGCGAGCCAGTGCATGGCGTGTGGGGAGCGCGCGTCGTCCACGGCGTCGTAGAAGTTGAACCCAAGACCAGTTGGCCCGGTGAGATAGAGCGGGAAGTAGCCGGTCTCCGACAGCCCGGGTGAACTGGACAGACCTTCGTCGCTACCGACGGCGGTCACCAGACCGGCCAAGTACGGTGTCAGGCTGCGGATGGCGTACTCCCAGTACATGACACCCTCGAGGTAGCCGCCGTCGGCGTCGATGGCGGCCAGTCCGTTCGGGAGGGACGCAAGGGTCTCCTCCAGTAGCGCTTGGCACTGCGGGACCACCTCGTCGCCGATGGCCAGGCAGGCCATGCCGATGCCCGAGTTGCAGACCAAGTTCCAGTTGGAGAGGGACTCGTGCCAGGCACCCGGCGTGGCGTACTGGGTCTCGGCCTCGTCGAACCCGAGCGTGACCATCGCCGTACGCAGCATCGTACGCTGGGGGGCGGTGTAGTAGTCGTAGCCCCAGTCGTACCCGATGGCGAAGGCGTGCAGCAGCTCGGCCGTGGCTAGAAAGTTGCCGGGTTCCCAGCCGGGGAATCCCGCGGCGGCTTCGAGCTCTTCCCACATCCGCTGCGCGTAGGAGGCATCCTCGTCGATGAGGAAGAGAAGGCCGAGGGTGCGGACCCGGTCGAGTACCGTCCGGGCCACGGGCAGCAGGGAACGGCCGTCTTGCTGCTCGTGGACACTCACCGCCTCGGTGCAGATCTGGTCCGCATCGGCGCGTAGGCGGCTGCACCAGTCCTGGGCGATGGGGTCAGTCGTGACCAGACTCTGCAGCGGGGCGATATCTGCCTGGTGGAGCAGCAGACGGGGGTGGGCCGGGTGCAGATCCCCGGTCAAGGAGATGCTGCCGACGGTGCGTGGCGCCGGGCCCGGCCGCGGGCCGCCAGCAGCCTGTGCGGCGGCGGCGACTGCCTGACCGAAGGCGGCGACCGCGGAGGCTCCCGCGATGAAGCCGCGGCGGCCGATGGTAAGCGTGTCGTGTGTCATGTCAGACCTCTCTGTCTGGGAGCACGCGCATCGAATCCCCTTTCTCCGCCGAACCGCGGTGGGGAGGGGCGCGGGGGATTCGGCGGCGAAAGGGGATTCGATGGTTCGGTCGGCGCCGGGTGGGAGTGCTCCCCCACCCGGCGCCTCGGGCCTACACCAGCCGACTCAGCCGTTCGCCTCGGCGAAGGCAGCCTCGTACTCGGCGCGGATGTCGTCGCCGCCTGCCTCACGCCAGGAGGCCACCTCGGCATCCCACTCATCCAGCGAGCGACGCCCGGCGATGACGTCGATCTGGAAATCGCGCAACGCACCGTTGATGGTCTTCCCATCCGTCGCGTCCAGGTTGGAGAACAGCCCCACGGTCGGATCGGGGATGACATTCGGGATGACCGTGGACTGGTAGTCGTGCTGGGACCGGGTGGCGGCCTCGTTGCCAGGTGCGTACACGACGCCGTCGGAGTCGGCGAGGTACTTCACCGGCAGCACCGTCTCCACACTGCCCTGGTCGGTGAGGATCGGGTCGCTACCGTCCAGTTCGTGGTGCACCCCGCCCTCACCGAAGTGACGGAACAGGTACTCCGCGGTTCCGAACGGGGTGGCCAGGTAATCGGCGATCGCGAGCAGCTCCTCGATCCGACCGGCGTCGGCCTGCTTGAACGAGAGCATCCCAGTGGTGACCGAACCGGCAGTGTGACCGCCGGGACCGCCGTCGTAGCCTGGCATCGCCAGACCCATCGGCTCGTAGCCCGGCACGTCGGCACCCCAGTCGTAGAACTTGTTCCAGCCCGCGGCACCGGCGCGGTTCAGGCTGATGGTGCCGGCCGTGAACCAGTCGTTGCGCTGGTTGTTGTTGGCGCTGAGGGAGTCCGGGTGGAAGACGCCCGCCTCCCACATCTCGGTGACGTCGGCGAGGACCTGCTTGTACTCCTCGGTCTCCATCACGTGAGTGAAAGAGCCGCCGTCCTCCATCCAGGTGGCGGGCAGGTGGAGCATCTCCTTGACCGCCTGCAGACCGGCGCCGGGGTCAGCCATCGCCCACCGGTTCTCGCTGGCGTTGGACAACTCGCCGACGAGCTCGCGGAACTCGTCGTAGTCGGCCGGCTGCTCCGGCAGGCTCATGTCCTGCAGGATGTCGCGACGTGCGAAGAGCACGGTGCCCACCAGTGGCCGGGCGATCGGGATACCGAACAGCCGGCCCCCGAAGACGCACGCCTTCCAGCTGACCGTGGGCAGTGCGGCGAGGCCGCTGTACCGCTCCACGGCCGAGCCGCCGAGGTACTCGCTCAGGTCCTGGAACTGTGCGGCGAGCAAGTCAGGCAGATTCGGCTGCGGGGTGCGCACGACCGTCATGTCCGGGACGTCACCACCGGCGATAGTGGTGGCGAACTTGTTCGGGTAATCCCCACCGGGTGAGTAGGTGAGGTCGAGCTCGACTCCGAGCCTCTCGTTCAGGGTCTGCCAGTAGGCGTTCTGCCCGAGGCCCGGCGCGGCCGCGTCCCAGGTGAAGGTGAGCGCCGAGACTGTCCCACCCTTTCCGGGCGCCTCGCTGTGCACCTGGACCGGGTCGGCCGGGTAGCTCAGGAACCCCGCCTGTACGCCTGCCTCGGATCCGGGCAGGTCGGGCTCGACGAAGGAGCTCGCGACGAAATTCGGGATGACGTCGCTCGGAGCGCTCCCGGCCGACGGATCGGGCGCACCGGTTTCCTCGCCGGAGGACGAACCTCCGCATGCTGCCAGCGTTCCGGTGGTGCCGAGAAGTGCGGCACCACCGAAACCTTGAAGAATCCGACGCCTACTGATCGCGGTTCCACTCATGACCAACCTCCAGCTCTGTGGCTTCGCTGCGCTCTGGTGCACGGTCGCGGACGGGGGTTCCGCTCTCGTGCGGGTAAGGGATGGGTTGTGCTGCCGAGCGGCGGGCGATGCGACCAGCCACACAGTGCCACATCGAACCGTCACTCTGTGATGCATCGATGCATCAACGTGTAGCGTGACTCTAGCCACAGCGACAAGACATCGTCAAGGCCGACTCGAGGAGCCACCCACCCGATGAGTGACCACACCACCGGACTGATCGACGCTGAACCCGATTTCAACACCTGGGCGTTCTGGTCCACGGCGAGTGCGGAGCAGCAGCAGGCGCAACGTGCACGCCTGCACGCCCTCGCCGACGGCGGAGCTCACCTCGGCGAGAACTGCGTGGTCTCCGAGTGGGCCGCCTGCTATGCCGACTCGCTCACGCTCGGTGATCGCTCGTACCTGGCGGCCTTCAGCTACGTGACCGGAGATATCGAGATCGGGGCCAACTCGACCGTCAACGCCTACGCCGTCGTCCGCGGGACGATCCGGATCGGTGACGGCGTGCGGATCGGCGCCCACACGGCACTGCTGGGCTTCGACCACACCTTCGCCCCCGAGCGCCCCGTGCACGAGCAGCCGGTAACGAGCGCGGGCATCACCATCGGCAACGACGTCTATATCGGCTCCCACGTCAGCGTCGTCGACGGCGTCACGATCGGAGCGCACAGCGTCATCGGCGCTGGATCCGTCGTCACCAAGGACGTCCCGGAGTGGTCGATCGTCGTCGGCAACCCGGCCCGGCGCATCCGTGACCGCCGTGACAGCCGTGACAGCGACGGTTGGTCCAGCCCATCGAGAGCCCTCGCCCAGCTCGCCGAGCGGGCCCGCGAGGAAGCGTCAGCACTTCTCGCCCGCTGCTGGGACGAGACCACCAGGACCTTCTCGGACACCCCGGGGGCCGATCCCACAGTCCGGGCGCTGTGTGACGCCGTCGAACTGGCCGACCTTCTTGGCCTCGGTGTTCCCGAGCAGCTCGAGCGGGAGGAGATCGTCGAGACGCTGACACGCTCCCAGGATCCGGCCACTGGCCTGATCCCGCAGCTGCGCAGCACGATCGCGCAAGCCGCGATGGAACCGACCGCGGCAGATCTGGGCGGCGGACCGATCCGGTACCACCTGCTGTGCGCCGGATACGCGCTCGACCTGCTCGGAGCGCGGTTCACCCATCCGATCCGCGTGGTGGATGAGCTGCGCGGGGACGCGATGATCGCCGCGGTCGAGCAGCAGCCATGGTCCGAGCGCGCCTGGGGCGCAGGCGACTGGGTCGACTCGGTCGGCACCGCCCTGCTGTGGAACCGCGACTGGTTCGGCCGTACCGGACCGCTGGAGACACTGATCGGCTGGCTGCACCTGAACGTCGACCGGCACTCGGGCATGTGGGGCTCACCGCGACCCAGCGACGGGCTGCGGCAACCGGTGAACGGCTTCTACCGCCTCACCCGCGGCACATTCGCACAGTTCGGTCTGCCACTGCCACAGCCGGAGCGCGCGATCGACACCGTCCTCGCCCATGCCCGGGACGACCGCCGGTTCGCACCCGCTCGCGCCACTGCGTGCGACGTCCTCGATATCGCCCACCCGCTGTGGCTCGCCGGCCACCAGACGAACCACCGTCGCAGTGAGGTTCGCGCCTGGGCGGCCGCGCAGGTACCGCGACTGGCCGAGGCGTGGCACCCTGGCGCTGGGTTCGGCTTCGCACAACGCGCCGATGCGCGCGGCGATGCCACCCCGAGCCTGCAGGGCACCGAGATGTGGCTCGCGATCGCCTGGTACCTGGCCGATCTGCTCGGCGAGTCCGGAGCCCTGCGCTACGAGCCGCGCGGGGTGCACCGACCCTGGGCGCGCTGACCACAGTAGTCCCGGGCGCGCGAGGGCGCCCGGGCCAGGCTGGGGAAACAGGAGTCCAGCGGCACCGCTCAGGGGAGCTGCAGGGCCGGCACCGTGCCGGTGCGAGCCTGGGCGTACCACTGCGCGAACACCTCACCATCGGGTGTCAGATCCGCCCGGGCCGTAGCAGCCGGTACCGCGACCACCGACCGCTCGGTGCCTGAGGGGCTGGCCTGCACGGCGCGCAGATCCTCCACCATGGCCGCCAGCTCCCAGCCGATCGGCTTGACCGCGCCATCGGCGTCGAACAGGCCAAGGGAGTACTCCAGCTCGGGGAAGTCCGGCATCGCGCGCGTGACGTCGTGGCTGCACCACCAGGTCACCGCTTCCAGGCCAGGAGCCCCGGCGGCCAGTTCCAGTGTCCGCCGCAGGAAGTCGGGCGCATAGCGGGAGGGCACATGCGAGATCGGGGCGCCCACTTCCTGCAGCCAGACGGGTCTGCCGGGGCCCGAGTGCGCCGCAGCCAGCTCAAGCAGGTAGCGCGCGAAGTACGGCAGTGCCTGCTCCACCTCGTTCTCGTAGCGGTCCCAGTTCTTACCGAACACCCACGAGTGCACCGTGGTCATCGCCCCGTGGCGCACGGCGTGCGCGGGCCCGAAGGGGTGGGAGTCGACGAACCACAGGTCGTCGTCGAAGCTGTGCGAGTGCCGCCCGTGCGGCCATGCGACCTCCGCCGCCCCGATCAGCTCGGCCAGCCAGCCGTGCACCTGGTCCGAACGCACCACGTGCCGATCCGGGTGGCGCGGAGCGGCGAACTGGGAGAACTCATTGCCCAGCCCGATCCCACGAGCACCGGGAAGATCCTTGACGGCGCCTGCGAGCGCCGTCACCAGCGCCACCTGGCCGGAGCGCACGTCGGGATCGGTGAACAGGTTCCGGCGGTGCCAGCTCGTCACCCAGGCCGGTAGATAGTCGAAGCTGGACAGGTGCCCGTTCAGGGCGTCCACCCACACGTCCAGTCCGCGCTCGCCCGCCGCACTCACGACGGCGGCCACGTCGGCGAGCGCCTCAGCCCTGATGACAGCACGGTCCGGCTGCAGGATGGGCCAGACGGGGAAGATGCGTACGTGATCCAGGCCCAGCCCCGCGATCGCGTCCAGGTCGCGACGCACCTCGTCGAGGTCCACGGAGTACCAGGAGTGGAACCACCCGCGCCGTGGCGTGTAGTTGACGCCGACCTTCATCGGACCACCTCCAGCCGGATCGTGGCCACCTGGAACGGGCGCAGCCGCACCGCAATCGGCCCGTGGGCCCCGGCGCCGCCGGCCAGCACGCTCGGTTGCACTGTGGTCTCCTCCGTGAGCGGTCGTTCGTGCAGGTCTGTCTCCACCACACCCATCGTGGCGAACGACGGCGTCAGGTGCACCTGAGTACGCCGGCCGTACGGCTCGTAGAGGCGCACCACCACATCCCCGCTGCCGTCCTCGGCGAGCTTCACGGCCTCGACCACCGCGCCCTCGCTCACCGTGAACAGCGGCTCGAACTCCCCACCGGGCACTCTGCGCAGCGGCAGGTTGGCCGCGTAGCCTGCGGCCACAGTGGCTGGGATGTCCGCTCCCGGCAGCAGCCGGAACGCGAAGTGGTGGCTGCCGTGGTCGGTGCGCGGGTCCGGGTAGGCCGGTCCGCGCAGCAGGCTGGCGCGCACCAGGTGGTAGGTGCCGCCGCCGGGGCGGGAGTGCCTGGTGAGGTCATAGCCGTAGGTGGCCTCGTTCGCCAGACCGACGCCGTACCCGGGCTCACCCACGTGCAGCCACCGGTGCGCGTAGACCTCGAACCGGTAGAAGTCCCAACTGGTGTTGGTGTGGGTGGGTCGACTCAGGTGCCCCATCTGCACTTCGAAGCGGGCGTGGTCGGTGTGCACGTCTACCGGCCAAGCCACCTTGAGGAACTTGTCCTTGGCTGCCCAGTCCACATCCACGCCGAGGTGCAGACCCGGCTCCCCGGCGCGCAGGCTGAGCGTCTGCACGATCGGGCGGCCCTCGAAGCGGCGGTGCACCGTGACGGTCGCGGAGCCCGCGTCGGTCGAGGCCTCGATCCGTTCCACCTCGGTGAGGTCGACCACCGTGTTCCGGTAGAACGGATCCACATCCCAGGCGTCCCACATATTCGGGAAGTCCTGGTGCACCTGGAGCAGGTTGCCCCGCTCCCCCGGCGGGATCACCTCGCGGCCGCACGTGCTGTCCACGAGGGACGTGATCAGGCCGTCGGAGTCGATACGCACCCGTAGGTGCGCGTCCTCGAGAACGTAGGCTCCGCCGTCGGCATACACCCGGACATCTCCGGAGGCCGGCGGCACCACGGCAGCCCCGAGGGCCGGCACACCTCCCCGGGCGTACGGCCCGGCGTTGACCGTGACCTCACCGGACTGCTCCGCGGCGAGAGCGGCGAGGCTGCGCTCGATCACCTCGGTGAGCCGCTCGGCGGCGGCGGCGAGATCAGTGAGCACGTCCTGGTACACCCAGGAGATCGAGGTGCCGGGCAGGATGTCGTGGAACTGGCCGAGCAAGGTCGTGCGCCAGCACTCCTCGAACAGGGCGCGGGGGTAGTCGAGCAGCCCGCGGACCGCGGCCGTGGTGGCCCACAGCTCGGCTTCGCGGAGCAGATGCTCGGCCTCGCGGTTGGCCCGCTTGATCCGCGCCTGCGTCGTGTAGGTGGCGCGGTGCAGCTCCAGGTACAGCTCACCAGACCACACCGGCGGATCCGCGTATTCGGCCTCGGCCTGGGTGAAGAACTCCCGCGGACTGCCGAGGCGCACCTGCGGGGAGCCGTCCAGGTCGGCTGCACGGGTGGCCTGGGCGAGCATCTCCCGGGTGGGACCGCCCCCACCGTCGCCATATCCGAATGGCACCAGCGAGGTGCGGGCGGCACCCTTGTCGCGGAAGTTCGCCGCAGCGTGGTGCAGCTCCTTGGCGGACAGGTCCGACCCGTAGGTGTCGGCGGGCGGGAAGTGGGTGAACACCCGGCTGCCGTCGATGCCCTCCCACCAGAAGGTGTGGTGCGGGAAGTCGTCCACCTGGTTCCAGGAGATCTTCTGGGTGAGGAACCACCGTGCCCCGGCGAGCCGGGCCAGCTGCGGGAGCGCGCCCGAGTAGCCGAAGCTGTCCGGCAGCCACACCTCCTCGCACCGGTGGCCGAAGACGCGCTCGAAGAAGGCACCGCCGAGCACGAATTGACGTGCCATGGCCTCACCACCGGGCAGGTTGGCGTCGGCCTCCACCCACATGCCCCCCACCGGCACGATGCGCCCTTCGGCCACCGCACGCTGCACCCGGGTAAACAGCTCGGGTTGGTCCTCTTCGAGCCAAGCGGCGTGCTGGGCGGCAGGGAAGGCGAACACGACGTCGTGCCCGTCGGCCTGCAGGCGCAGCACGTTCGCGATGGTGCGCGCCACCTTGCGGCGGGTCTCGCGCAGCGGCCACAACCAGGCGGAGTCGATGTGCGCATGCCCGACGGCCACTAATTGGTGCGCGCTCGGCGCCGCCGGTGCGGCGAGTGCTCCGGCGATCCGGTTCCGGGCTTCCTGAGCCGTGCCGGGTATATCCGTCAGGTCGAGGGCGTCCAGGGCGCGGTCCAGGCTGACCCGCAGTTCGGCGCGGCGGCCGGAGTCAGCCGGCAGCTCCTGAGTGAGCCCTTCCAGTGCGGTCAGGTCCGCCACCAGTTCGCGCACCTGCGGGTGGACGCGGACGATCTCGGCGCGCGTGAGCCGGTAGAGGGGGGCGTGGTCCATGGTGTGCCGGTCCCCCCGCTCAGTCGGTACGAACGGTGGCACGTCGAGCAGGATCGGGTTGGCTGCCGCCTCCACGATCACCTCGAACCGGCCGTCGGGGCCGAGCTCCACCGGGATCCAGCTGTTCCGCGGATGGAGCCCCTTGATCACCGTGCCGTCTGGGCGGTACACGGTGCCTTCGGACTGAAAGCCGGGCGAGTGGTCCTGCCAGCCGAGTTCGACGACGGCTTCCAGCAGCCCGCCGCGTGCTTCCGGTGGCACCACGGCGCTGAGGTGGAACCAGGTCGTGCCCCAGGCCGGCCCCCATGCCTCACCGACGGCGACCGGCCGGTAATCGAGGTCGCCTGCGGCGGTGAATCCGATCGGCTCCCCCTGACCCGGCACGCCGGCGGCAGGTCCGTCAGCCGCGGTCACCTGCGCGGCCCGCACCTCCAGGGCGACCACCGGCTCCGTCTGCGCAGGCGCCACTCGTTCGGCGAGGTGCCTGCGCACCCGTCCCGCGTCTATGCCCTCGTGCCGGTGCATCGGCATCCTCCTGCTTCCTTGTACGTCACATCCTAGATTTCCGTGGACCACTGTACTAAAGCGGTTCAGTCACTTGCTCCGCCGCCGCGGTCACGACACACTGACGCCCGTGAAGCGCCCCACGATCCGCGACATCGCCCACGCTGCCGGTGTCTCACCGGGTGCTGTCTCGTTCGCGTTGAACGACCAGCCCGGGGTCTCTGAGGCGACCCGCGCGCGGGTGCGGAAGGTCGCCGACGAGATCGGCTGGCAGCCCAGCGCCGCCGCCCGCGCACTGTCGAACAACCGGGCCCAGGCGGTCGGCCTGGTGATCACCCGACCTACCGACACGATCTCGAACGAGGGCTTCTACCTGCGCTTCATCGCCGGGGTGGAGCACGTGCTCACCCGGCAGCACCAGTCGTTGCTGCTCCAGATGGTGCAGACCGAGGAGGAGGAGCGGCTCGCTCACGCGCGCTGGTGGTCCGGCAAACACGTGGACGGGGTGATCCTGACCGACCCGCGGGAGCAGGACGATCGCCCGGCCGCCCTGGCCCACCTCGGGCTGCCGTGCACCGTGGTAGGAGTCTCCACAGCGTGCTCCGGGCTCGCAGGCGTCGGGTCGGTGGTCACCGACGACGCGAAGGCGATGCGGCGAGTGGTGGAGCACCTGCACGAGACCGGCCGGCACCGGGTGGCGCATGTGGCAGGACTCAGCGGTCTGGTACACGTGGAGACCAGGCGCCGAGCGTTCCGGGACGTGGCTGCCGAAGAAGGACTTGACGTCGTGGCCTCGTGGACCACTGACTTCACCGAGGACGCCGGGCGCCATGCCACCGCTGAGGTGCTGCGCGACGCGGGAGAGGAGCACGTGGACGCGATCGTCTTCGACAACGAGCTGCTCGCCCTGGGCGGACTGGTCGCAGTCCACGACGCCGGCCTGCGCGTGCCCGAAGACGTCGCCCTGGTCTCATTCGAGGATTCCCCCGTGTGCCGGGTGGTCTCTCCCCCGCTGACCGCGTTGTACCGGGACCCGGCCGATCTGGGCCGGATGGCGGCCGAGGCGCTGCTGGCCACCATCGAGACCGGTGTCGCCCAGCACCTGACCGCACCGGCACCGTCCATCGTGCCGCGCGGGTCCACCTCCGGCTGACTCACCGCCGCCGCATCTCGCCGAACACCTCGACCTGCCGCACGTGGGCATCGTCGAGGGCGCGCAGCCGCAGGGCCCGCAGCCGGGGCGCCGGCAGCAGCCCGGGCACCGTCTGGTTCGACCACGCCGGGTGCAAGTCCAGCGGTGCCACCGACCGCCACCGCTCGCCGGTACGGATCTCGACGGCGAAGCGCGCCGGGGCGTCCAACGTCACCGTCAGATGGTCCGCATCGACCAGACCAGGCCAGGTGAGCGTGAGCGCCACCCCCGCTGGCCAATGGACGACGCCACTGCCGTCGTCATCGACGAGCGCCGCCATCGTGGCCGGCCGGACGGTCGCGCGCGGCGTGGCATCGACCAGCCAGCCGGCCTCGGGCACGTCCACGGCCGCACCGGCGGGACGAGATGCCGCACCCCAGGACGTCGGGGCTGTGCTCAGCTCGACCTCCACGAGGCAGTCACCCCGTAAGGTCTCGACGGCGATGCTCACCCGCTCCCACACCTGGCCGTTCACGCGGACGGAGGCGATGTAGCGCGCCTCCCGCAGAGTCGTCCCGTCCGGCCGGGTGGTGCGTACCTGAAGGACGGTGCCGTCCGCGCGCGTCCAGCGCATCTGTTCCAGCAGAGGGGCGGTCAGCACGAGCTCGCCGCTGCCCGGGTGCAGCGGGTAGAGCCCGAGAGCGGTGAACAGCCACCAGGCAGACATCTCCCCGTTGTCCTCGTCGCCCGGGTAGCCCTGCCCGATCTCAGCCCCGGTGAAGAGCCGTTCCAGCGCGTCGCGGGTGAGCTCCTGGGTGCGCCACGGGCGGCCTGCGTGCAGCTCCATGAAGGGGATGTGGTGCGCCGGCTGGTTCGACAGGGCGCACATCCCGGTGCGCAACGATCGCGCCTCGGTCATCTCGTGGATCACGCCGGGGTAGGTACCGCACCAGGCCTCAGCGGCAGTCTCCGGCTCCGCGTGCAGCCGGTCCAGGTGCGCGGCCAGCCCTCCTCCGTGCCGTTGGTACAGCGCCGCCATTCCGGGGCCGTCGTGCACGGTCGAGACGCTCATCCCCCACGCGTTCGTCTCGGCGAAGTCACCACCCCAGCGGGCCGGGTCGAAGTCCCCGACGGCGGAGCTCGGCCTGTCCTGGACGTCGCGCCCTCGGAAGAAGCAGGTGCCCGGGTCGAACAGTCCCCGGACGGCCAGGGCACGGTGGCCGAGGTAGCGGGCGTCGGCTCGCCATTGCGCGGCGCGCTCGGGGTACCCGAGGGCATCGGCGCGTCGGGCGAGGTCATCCGCCCAGCGGGACATGGCGTCGTCGCACAGGGCACTCTCCACAGACCAGCTGAACCCCTCCGGGACATCGTCGGTGACCCAGCCGCGGAAGCGGGAGCGAGCCAGGTCACGGCGCCCGACGGCGGGCTCGTCGGCCGGCACTGTGGCGTCACGCAGGGCGCTGTCGTAGGCGGTCACCTCGTCCCAGCCGGGGATGCGATAGGTGGCGGCATCGGCGAAGACCACGTCGGAGGAGGTGCCCACCATGCAGTCGGCGTAGCCGGGGGCAGCCCAGCGGGCCATCCAGCCGCCGTCACGGAACTGCGCGAGGATCCCCTCGAGCAGCCCGGCGGCATGGTCGGGAGTGAGCAAGGCGTAGGCGGGCCAGCAGGTGCGGTACGTGTCCCAGTACCCGTTGTTGACGTAGAGCGGTCCGTCGACGGCGGGAACCTGGTCGACCTGGCCGGGCACGGTGCCGTCGGTGCGGCCATAGAGGTCGGCGTGCACCCACCGGACGTGATCGATGGTGCCGGCGTTCTCATGGGCGAGGCTGGGCCACAGGTACAGCCGAGCCAGCGCCGTCCGCGCGGTGCGGGTCTGTGCGTCGGTGGCCCCCAGCAGTTCCAGGCGTTCCAGCAGGGTGTGCCACTGCTCGCCGGTGCGGCGGCTGAGCTCGGCGAACGAGTGCGGGCGGTTCTCCTGCTCCAGGGTGCGCAGCGCCTGTTCGTGGGAGAGATAGGAGAAGGCGAACCGGAGCTCGAGCACGTCCGTCGGCGCGACCATCAGCACGTCACCGGTGGCGCCCGACGCCCGCACCACCACGGCGCCAACGGTCTCGACCACCACGTGCCCGACCACGGGGCGGCGCTCAGGCTCACCCACGCGCACGGACCGCACGCGCACCCGGACGCGGCCGCCGTCCAGGTGCTCGACGCACATCTGCCCGTCCGGGGCGCGCAGGGCAAGGGCCGGAACGCCCGTGACGAGGACCGCTCCGGTGCGTTCGGTCGCGGTCAGCTGCACCGAGCCATCACCGGGGCCATCGCCGGCGCCGCCACCGGGCAACGGATGGCGGTAGCGATGCGGCCGGTCTGCCTCGGCGTCGTGGTCCAGCGGCACCGGGATGTACCCGCCGTCCACATCACACGGCAGCACCTGCAGCCAGGCCGGGCCACCCAGCCACGGGCTGGGCCGGGTGGTCACCGCGACTCCCACCAGGTTGGTGCTGTGCCAGCGGTAGTGCCAGCTGGCGTCATCGGCGTCAGTGATCGGCCCCAGGTGGATCATGCCGTGCGGGGCCGCGACCACAGGCGCCGTGTTCCCGCGGGAGTGGGCGAACCCGGAGTGCGAGCCACGGATGGTGGACACCTGGTCCAGCACGTCCTCCGGCAGCCGTTCGGCCCTGACCTGACGGGCCTGCACCCACCCGGTCACGCCGCCGCCGTGCACGCTGATGTGCCGCGCCCCCGCCGGTGCAGTGAGCAGGTTCCACTGCTCGGCCAGCAGGGCGCCAGGGCTGCTGCCGTCCACCGGGTTCCCGGCCTCGTCGGCCAGCCATGACTGGCCGTCCGGGCCGTGCGAGCGGACCTCCACGGTGACGTCGGACTCGTCCCCGACAGGATTGGTGCGGGCCGGGTAGATGGCTACCTGGAGCACCTGTCCAGAGTTGCCCACCTGCCCGGCCGCACCGGTCACGGCCAGGCGAGGGACGCCGTCGTGGGCCTGTGCAGGCGGGCCGTACCGGGCGACGGGCAGATCCGTCCACAGCCCAGCGTGCGGGCGGGAGCTGGGCGGAGCCGGCGGTCCGGAATCGGGCACGAGGGTCAGTGGCGTGGGCACACGGTCGATCATCCCTTCACGGCCCCGCTGTCCACACCCCGGAAGAAGTGCCGCTGCATGACAGCGAAGAGGATGATGATCGGCACCAGGGCAATGATCGTTCCGGCAGCGATCTCCCGCGGGTTCGCACCGAGCGCGGAGTTCAGGTACGCCATCCCGACCGTCAGTGTGTACTTGGCCGGATCGGAGAGCACGATCAACGGCCACAGGTAGTCGTCCCAGGCGCCGATGAACGCGAACACACCGACCACCGAGGCCATCCCGCGTACGTTCGGCCAGACCACATGCCGGATCCGTTGCACGGTGCTGGCGCCATCCAGGATCGCCGCGTCCAGCACGCTGGTCGGGATGGCGCGACAGGCGGTCATCATCAGCAGCACGTTGACTGCCCCGATGGCCCCAGGGATGTACACGCCAGCGAGCGAGTTCGCCAGCCCCATCCCGTTCACGAGGAGGAACTGGCTGGTGAGAGTGACCTCACCCGGCAGGAGCAGGGTGGACAGGAACAGCCCGAGGACGATCTTGCGACCGCGGAAACGCAGGCACCCGAGCACGTATCCGGCCACCGTGGCGAGCACCACGTTGGAGACCACGGTCGCGATCGCCACCATCGCCGAGTGCATCGCGTAGCTGTACACGGGCACGAGGTTGTTCACGGTCTCGTAGGCGGCGAGTGTGGGATCGTCCGGGATGAACGATGGCGGAAATGCGGAGATGTCCTCGTTCACGCTCTTCAGCGAGGTCGACAACTGCCACAGGAATGGCCCCACGGACAGCAGCACCAGCGCCAGGAGCAGGACGTACCGGCCGATGAGACCGGCCAAGGTGGGCCGGGTCATATCGAAGGCCTCCCGGCGGCGCCACGGCCTGCGCTGCGCGCGCTGGATCGCCTCCAGCGAGAGACGTTTGTCGGTCACCTCACTCATCGGGCGCCCTCCTTGTTCCGGTTGTTCATCCAGGCGATCGTCAGCAGCGGGATCAGGGTCAGGAAGAACAGCACCACACTGATCGCGGAGGCGTAGCCGGTCTGCCCGTTCAGGCCGGACCCGACCTGGCGAACCAGCATCACGATGGTGATGCTCTCCCCACCGGGCCCGCCGGTCCCGCCGGTCAGGATGTCCATCTCGGAGAAGATGCGCATCGCCGCCACCGCGATGAGCGCGCTCACCAGCATCATCGCTCCACGGACACCCGGGATCGTGACGTGCAGGAACCGCTTCCACGTACTGGCCCCATCCAGCGCGGCCGCTTCGTGGAGCTCCGGGCTAACCGAGGTCAGGGCGGCCAGATAGACCACCATGTAGTAGCCGAGCCCCTTCCACACGGTCAGCAGGATGGCGCAGAAGACCACCAGCCACCTGTCCACCAGAAAGGGCACCGAGTCCTGGATCAGGCCGACGAACTTCATCGCCTCGTTCACGATGCCCCGGGAGCTGAACATCCAGGTCCAGATCAGCGCGACCACCACCACCGAGGCAATGACCGGGAAGTACGCCACCGTGCGGAAGAAGGAGATCCCGGGCACCCTCTTCTCGACCAGCAACGCCACACCGAGCGGGATGAACGTGAGCAGCGGCACGGAGACGATCACGTACACGAACGTCGTGGCGATCGCATTCCAGAACAGCCGGTCGTCAAAGAGACGAACGTAGTTCTCCAGCCCGATGAACGCACCGCCGCTGAGCGGACGGGAGTCGGTGAAGCTCAGCACGATGGTGTTCAGGAACGGAAAGATCGAGAACACCAGCACCCAGATCACGGCGGGGCCGATCAGCAACCAGGGGGTATACCAACGCTCTGAACGCATGCAGAGCTCCTTTCGTGGACGCGGGGGTGACGCTGCAAGATCGTCAGGGCCGCTCGCCGGCCGACTCCCGGACGTGCCCGTAGGTCAGCGGGCGACGGGTCACCGGGCCGGCAGCGCCTCGGCGTGCTGCCGGCCTCACCTCTCGGCGATCGGATGCCGGCACGGGACCGGCCATTGGGCACCCTGATCAGCCCATGGTGGTGGTGGCGTTCTCCACTGCGCGGTCAAGTGCCTCCTCAGGCGTGATGTCGCCGCGAAGTGCCAGCGAGATCTGCTGCTGCGCGAAGGTGTTCATCGCGTCGGTCCACTCCACCGGCTGCAGCTGCTGCGCATCCGGCAGCGCCGTGGCGGCGATGTCCACCGCATCTGCCACGAGCGGGTCCTCGATCACCCCGGTGAAGGACTCGGGGTTCTCATTCGCTTCGAGCGTGCCGGGAAGGAAGCCCTGAGCGAGCTTGACGAATTCCACCTGGTTCTCGTTGTTGGTCACGTACTGCGCGAACGCGAGCGCCAACTCGGGGTTCTCCGAGCCGGAGGCCACGGAGATGCCCTGCACGAACAGCGGCGCGGTACCGATCCGAGGGGACGTCTCGGTGATCTCCACCAGGCTGGGCGCGTTGTTCTGAAGCTCGGTGGCAAAGCTCGCGGTTCCGGTGGTCCACGCCACCTGACCCTGCTGATAGAGCGTGGCGTTGCCGGCGTAGTCGTTCGACAACGTCTCGGCCGGCATGGCACCCGCCTGGTAGAGGTCTGCGTACTGCTGGATGATCTGGGCCGCCTCCGGGGTGTTGAAGACCCACTCGCCGTCCTGCAGGATCTGCACCCCCTCGGCCGCGAGCTCGCCGATACCGGGCGTCGTCGAGAAGAGTGGTAAGGCGCCGTTCTCGCTCATCGTCAGCGCCGCGTCGACCATCTCCTCGAAGGTTGTGGGCACCTCGTCCACACCTCCCGCGGCCATCTCCTCGGTGTTCCACCAGTTCAGGTCAGTGCCCAGGTACCACGGGTAGCCATACGCCCCCTGCGCACCGTCGAAGCGGTAGGCGTCGACGCCACCTGTGGTGTACACCCCGAGCGTCTCGGCGTCGGCCGCTTCGAGGTCCACCAGCGCACCCACCTCATTGAGCTGGTAGGCGAAGTTCGGAGGGATGTTCACCACGTCCGGAAGCTCTCCCGTCTGCACCTGCTGGAGCAGCTTCTCCTCGTACCCCTCGCCGGGCTGATCCATCCAATTGATGGTCGTGCCTGGGTGCTCGGCCTCGAAGGCAGCCACCAGGCCCTCGAAGTACGGGGTGAACTTCTCGTTGCGAAGGGACCAGGTCTGGAAGTCGATCGATCCGGAGAGCTCTCCGGAGGTATCGATCGACTCCGAGTCCGCACCACCCCCGTCCTGCGGGCTCATTCCACACGCGGCGAGCATGGCCACCAGGGCGGCCGCGCCGAAGCCGACGACGCCGTTGCGCTTCTTCATCACATCTCTCCTTCGAGCATGTGACCCGGACCTGCGGTGGCCGGGTCGGTGTGTGCCGGGAACGAAGGTGGACGAGGACCATGGGCTCCGTCGCCACTCCAGCACTCGAACTATACCGCTTTAGTTGCAGTGCGCCAACACCGGTTGCGGAATCGCGAGCAGCTGCTGACGGGCCCGATCACCCGGCCAGGCACACGAGAACCCCGGCGCCACAAGGCGCCGGGGTTCTGGCGTTCGTTCGTCTGGAGGTGGCGGCTCAGGAGGCGCCGAGAATGTCCACCACGAAGACCAGGGTGTCGTCGCCGCCGATACCCGCCTGCGGCACACCGTTCGGCCCGTATCCCTCGTGCGGCGGGATGGAGACCAGCACACGCGAGCCGATCGGCTGGCCGACCAGACTGTTGTCCCACCCGGCGATCACGGTACCGACGCCGATCGGGAACTGGATCGAGGAGCCGCGGTCGTAGGAGTTGTCGAACATCGACCCGCCCCAGACCTGGCCGTAGTAGTTGACGTCGATGGTCTGGCCGGCCTCGACGAGCGGCCCCTCCCCGGCGCTGAGGACCTCCACGGCGAGCTCGGCGGGGGCCGGATTGTCGGGGAACGTCAGCACCGGCTTGTCGCCGAAGGTACCGGTGGCGGTGGGCAGTGCAGTCATGGGTTCATCCAATCGGTGAGGGGAGTCGGACATGGCGAACGGCACGTCGTGCGGGTCCTCAACAACTCAGGAACCGCTCAACGTGCCGTTCAGCCACAGCAGGTGTGAATCAGTCACCGCCACGCAGGATGGCGATCAGGCGGAGGAACTCGATGTAGAGCCAGATCAGCGTGACGGTGATGCCGAAGGCGGCCGACCAGGCGAACTTGCGGGGGGCGCCGTTGCGGATGCCCTTGGCGATCATGTCGAAGTCCATGATGAGGCTCATCGCCGCGAGCACCACAGCAACGAGCCCGATCACGGCACCGATCGGGATGCCGAAGATCTCCATGCTCCGCACGCCGAACGCGCCGCCCACATTCGTGAAGAGCATCAGGCCGATGTTGACGAGGGAGAAGATGCCGTAGCTGATCAGCCCGATCATCAGGAAACGGGTGAACTTCGGTGTCACCCGCACCTTGCCGGACTTGTAGAGCGCCAGCGTGACAGCAAACGTGATGAACGTGGCGAGTACTGCCTGGACCACGATTCCCGGCCACATCGTCTCGAAGAACCCCGAGATGAGACCGAGGAAGACACCCTCGAGCACGCCGTAGGCAATGATCAACGCAGGGCTCGGCTCCTTCTTGAAGGAGTTGACCAGCCCCAGGATCAAGCCGCCGACCGCTCCGACGATCATGGCCGGCAGTTGGAGCGAAGCCGGGACGAGGAACCAGGACGCTGCCGCGACGGCTACGACGACCGCGAGAAGACCACCGGTCTTCATGATCACGTCGTCGTAGGTCAGCCGGCCAGTCTGCGCAGGTCCGGCATCCGGCCCGTAGTAGGACTGCTCGACTCCGGCGAACTGCTGGTCATAACTGGGGCTGGTGGCCGTGGTGGCATACCCGCTGGACTGAGCGCCCTGTGGGACGCCGCCGTACGGGTTCACCGCCCCGGGCTTGCTCTTGCCGAACAGCGAGCTGTTCGACAGGTACGGGTTGCTCATCTCGCCTCCTGGTTGTGGGCGCTGGACGTCAGGCCGCACGCGCGGCCTTGCCTCGTCTCATCCTACGCAGAATCCACGCCGTCTTGACGGCGCGATCACACGCAGGACTCACGGTGGGCTCTCGATCTGTTCAACGCAGGCCCAGCGCCCGGTGTTCCCGGCCGCAGCGACCCACCCGCCACCGTCAGGGTCCTCCCTGACCAGCAACCATCCGCGGGCTCCACCAGAAGGATGAGGTCTCCACCTGCCGGACGAACTCCCGCGCCGCGAAGATCAACCCTGGGCGGGTGCCGCGGCGGTAGTACCGCGCAATACGGTGGCATCGTTACCCACACGAGAGCGAGGCAGAGCCCATCATGATCGAGGCACGAGGCCTGACCAAGAGGTACGGCGCCAAGACCGCCGTCGATGACATCTCGTTCACTGTCGAGCCCGGCCAGGTCACCGGATTCCTCGGACCGAACGGCGCGGGAAAGTCCACCACGATGCGGATGATCGTGGGCCTGGACCGACCGACCGACGGCGAGGTCACGGTGAACGGCAAGCACTACGCCGAGCACAAGGCACCACTGCGCGAGGTCGGCGCCCTGCTCGAGGCCAAGGCGGTGCACACCGGTCGCAGCGCCACCAACCACCTGCGCGCCCTGGCCGCCACCCACGGAATCGGCCGCAAACGCGTGGACGAGGTCATCGAGATGACCGGGCTGGCCGCCGTGGCACGCAAGCGTGCCGGGGGCTTCTCCCTGGGCATGGGCCAGCGGCTCGGCATCGCCTCGGCCATGCTCGGCGACCCTCGCACCCTGATCCTGGACGAACCGGTCAACGGCCTGGACCCGGACGGTGTGCGCTGGGTGCGCACGATGGTCCGCTATCTCGCCGACGAAGGCCGCACCGTCTTCCTCTCCTCACACCTGATGAGCGAGATGGCCATCACAGCCGACCGGCTCATCGTGATCGGTCGCGGGAAGATCGTCGCCACCGGCGACGTGCAGGACGTGATCGACTCCGCCACCAAGTCGACGGTGCGGGTGCGCACCCCGCAGGCCACCGACCTCGCCGCACGGCTCCAGTCCGATGGCGTCACCGTCACCAGTGTGGAGCCGTCCCTGCTGGACGTGGACGGCCTCACCGCACCCCAGGTCGGCGAGGCTGCCCTGGCGGGCGGAATCGTGCTGCACGAGCTCACGCCGCAGCGCGCTTCGCTTGAGGACGCGTTCATGACGCTGACGGCCGGCGATGTGGAGTACCACTCCCAGGCCGTCCCTGAGCACAGCGAAGGACCAGCGGCCGGCCAGCAGCCCGACGCCAGCACCCTCGAAGGAGCGAACCGATGACCACCGTCGCCCCCGCCCAGTCCCGGCGGGCTCAGCAGACCGGGCCACTGGCCCACGCCCACGTGTCCTTCCCGCGCGTGCTGCGCTCGGAGTGGATCAAGTTCACGACCCTGCGTTCCACCCCGTGGACCATCGGGGTCACGATCGCCGTGATGGTCCTGATCAGCCTGGCGATGGCCTGGGGAATGAGCCAGACGGCGGAGATGGCCGCATCCGGCGACCTGCCCCCGGAGGCGCAGGAAGGGATGACCGACCCGACCGCCGGAGCGTTCGCCGCCAGCTTCGGATATGCCTTCGGTCAGATCGTGGTGGTCGTGCTCGGGGTGCTGCTGATCAGTGGCGAGTACGCCACCGGTCAGATCAAGTCCTCGATCGCCGCCGTCCCGTCCAGGTGGCCGGTTCTTGCCGCCAAGGGAGTCCTGGCTGCAGCCGTCGCCTTCGTGACGGGCGTGATCGGTGTCGCGGTCGCCTATGTGGTGACGCTGCCGATGCTGGACCAGCACGACATGGCCGCCGATCTCGGGAACAGCGAGCACCTACGCGTCCTGCTCGGCGCACCGCTGTATCTGATGGCGATCGCCCTGCTGTCACTGGGGATCGCTGCCATGCTCCGGCACTCGGCTGCCGCGATCTCAGCGGTGCTTGGGGTCATTCTCGTACTGCCCATCTTGACGCAGTTCATCACTCTCGACTGGCTGCAGGACATGGCACCCTACTTCCCCTCGACCGCCGGTGAGCGGATCATGGGGACCGATACCGGCCAGGAGGTGCTGACCCCCTGGGAGGGTCTCGGCGTCCTGGGCGTTTACGTCGCCGTGGTCTGGATCGCGGCGATCGTGCTCCTGCGTCGGAGGGACGCCTGAGCACTGCTGGAGGGCCGACGCCGGCGGGTCACCACCCGCCGGCGTCTGGCATGTCCGGACAACCGCATCCGGGCTCAGCCGGTGCGCCGGTGATCCTCGACGATCACATCAGGCGCGGACCCATCCGCCGCTTCTTCGTGGCCCATCCGATCGCGATGGATGTGCTGCTGGTCGTGATCTTCCTGGTGCCGCACGTGGTGCTGCGGGCCGTGATCGACCCCCGTCCAGCCCCGTACGTGACGCTGCTGGCAGCCGCAGCCGCGCTCTTCTGGCGCCGCCACCGGCCACGCACGGTCCTGCTGACGCTCTGCGCACTGATCGCCATTCATGTGCTCGTCGCCGGGGACACCGGTGGCATCGAGCTCGCTCTCGCCTTCTCGCTGTACACGGTCGTCACTACCTACGGTTCTCGCGCAGGATGGCTCGGCCTCGCCGTCGCCACCGTCGTCTCCTCCGTCGCGGTCCTGCTGTGGGGTGACCAGAGCTCGGCCGCGGAGTTCACTGTCGACGGCGAACCGGCCTTGCTGGACCGTGCCGCCTATGTGGCCGGGAATGTCGTCGGCATCCTCGCCACGTTGCTGGTCGCTCTCGCCATCGGGGTCAGCGTCCGCAGTCGCCGCGAGCAGTTGCAGCGGCTCGTCGACCATGCCAACCAGTTCCGCCTGGAACGCGATCAACGCGAGCAGATCGCCACTGCCAACGAACGCGCCCGCATCGCCAGGGAGATGCACGACGTGGTGGCACACAGCCTCTCGGTGATGGTCGCCCTGGCCGACGGTGCCCGGGCAAGCGTGGTCAAGGCTCCCGAACGCAGCGCAGACGCCCTCACCGAGCTCTCCCGGACCGGCCGGTCCGCACTCGGTGATATGCGCCGCATCCTGGGTGTGCTCCGGGAAGAGGACGCACGGGCGACGATGGAGCCCCAACCGGATGCACCGGCACTGGAGGATCTGGTGGCGCAGTTCCGCGCCGCGGGCCTCGAGGTCGCCTTCAGCCACAGCGGCCCCGCCATCCCCGACGACGCCGCCCTGCAGCTGACCGTCTACCGGATCGTGCAGGAGGGTCTGACGAACGTGCTCCGCTACGCCCCCCGTGCACGCAGGATCACCGTCATCGTGGCTCGGCGACCGCACGAGGTCACGGTCACCGTTCACAACAGCCGTTCGGACGCGCCGGCCGAACGGCGCCCGGGCAGCGGGCAAGGACTGATCGGGATGCGCGAACGTGCCGCCACCTACGGCGGTACCGTCAAGGCAGGACCGGATGACGCCGGGGGCTGGCGAACCCACGCCACCCTGGTGCTGGAAGGTGCTCTCGCAGCCGAGCCTGACATCGGGACGACTTCCGGACCGGACGAGAAGGAGAGACACGGGTGATCTCGGTACTACTGGTGGACGACCAGTCACTGCTGCGGATGGGATTCTCGATGGTGCTGGACGCCGAGGAGGACCTGACGGTGGTGGGCGAGGCGGCCGACGGTGCCGTGGGAGCACGCATGGCGCGTGAGCTCAAACCCGATGTGGTGCTGATGGACGTGCGGATGCCGGGCACCAACGGCATCGATGCCACCAAGCAGATCGTCGCTGAACGCCCGGACACCAGGGTGATCATCCTCACCACCTTCGATCTCGACGAGTACGCCTTCGCCGGCCTGCGTGCCGGTGCGAGCGGCTTCCTTCTCAAGGACACCGATCCCGACGAACTCGTGGCCGCGATCCGCACCGTCTATGCCGGCGATGCCGTCGTCTCCCCCAGGATCACGCGGCGGATGCTGGAGATGTTCGCTCCTTCGCTGCCCACCGAACAGGCTCCTCCGGCCGCCGCCGACGCGATCGCAGACCGGACCTGCGGGCTCACCGAGCGCGAGCACGAGGTGCTCCTAGCCATTGCCGAAGGGCTCTCCAACAGCGAGATCGCCACGCGGCTGTACGTCTCCGAGGCGACAGTGAAGACTCATGTGGGTAAAGTGCTTGCGAAACTCGGGTTGCGGGACCGTGTGCAGGCTGTCGTCTACGCCTATGAGAACGGTCTGATCCGCCCCGCATGAAACAGCGCGTGCAGGAAAGGGCATTGATGGGTGAGCAGGTCCGCCAGGGACCGGTCGGCGTCCGTGAGGCAGGTCCGGAGGATGCCGAGTTCCTCGTTGACATGCTTCTCGCCGCCATTAACTGGACCGGAGAGGATCGCTACACACGTAAGCAGATCCTCAAGGACAAGTCGACGTCTCTCTATGTAGCTGGGTGGCAGCGGGAGGGTGACCTCGGCGTGATCGCCGTGGACCTCGCCGGACCCAACGGGTTGCAGATTCCGATCGGGGCCGCCTGGGTGCGCCGCTTCCCGGCTCGCAACCCCGGGTTCGGCTTCATCTCCGAGGATGTGCCGGAACTGTCGATGGCGGTGATCAGCCACCACCGCGGGCGCGGGATCGGTTCCGGTCTGCTGCGTGCGCTCGCCACTCGACTTCAGGCGGCCGGGATCACCCGGATCAGCCTCAGCGTCGAGCACGGCAACCCGGCCAAGAGCCTGTATGAGCGGCTCGGGTTCACCACGCACTCCGAGCAGGAGACCGCCACGACCATGGTTGCGGATGTCGCGACGCTGGCTCAGTCGGTCCGCTCGTAGACCACCTCACGCTCGTCCACGCTGACCGCGAACCTCCCCACCACCTGGTGAGTCCCTGCCACGGCATAGACCGTGTGCGGCGCCTGTGCCTCGCCGCCGGTATCCTCAGCGGGCGGCGGTGGGATGATCTCCACGATCTCGATCCGGGCGGCGTCCTCCACCACCGAGCGCAGCACCTCCAACTCGGTGCGGTCGGTGTTCTGGGCGTCGGATAGCTCGGCGATCGCGGCCCAGTTGCCACGGTCGAGCAGTTGCAGGAACCGCCGGGCCGCACCGGTCGCAGAGTTCAGGCCCGTCCCCGAATCCACGACGGGACGACCACGCTCGTCCTGGGCGGGAACAAGCAGCGTCAGCTCCCCGCCGTCCCAAGCGGCCAGATACGCGATCGTGGTGACCCTGCTCGGTTCCCCGGCTCGGTTGACCTCCAGGTCCACCTGCAGGCGCGCCACCGGATCGCCCCGATAGGCACCCACCACCTCCGCGGTCAACACCTCGACGTTCACCTGCCGGGCCCCACCGCTCGCAGACCAGGCGTGCGCAAGTGCCGCAGCCACGGCGGTGGGTTGATCGCCCAGCTCAAGTGCGTCGGCGAGCTCGCTGGCGGCAATCGCCGGCCCCGCTCCCGCCGAGACGATGTCCGTCGCTGCTGCCTCGGTCCCGAATGCCCGCGCCACCTCGGTCAGCAACGCCTGCACGTCCGCGCTGACCGTGCCTGTACCCGGCGCGGGTTCCGGCGCAGGGTCAAGGACGTGAACCGGGGCAGGGGCGCAGGCAGCGGCGAGGCCGAGCGACGCCGTCAGGCTCATCGCGGCACCGAGGCGCCGCCAGGACGGGGTGGATCGTGGCATCGAAGTGCTCCAAGTCTCGCGGTGGTCAGCACCAACGTATCCAACGCCCGCCCTGCGTAGGATCGCTACCGCAAGAGTGCACGACCACGAGCCGGGAAGGAAGGGCCATGACCGACCTCGACGCCCCGACCATCCCGGGTTTCCAGCTGCTCCGCCCACTCGGGCACGGCGGGTTCTCCGATGTCTACCTGTACCAGCAGCAGATGCCGCGGCGGGACGTCGCGATCAAGGTGCTGCGCACCGATTCCCTGACTCGGGACGCACGCGCCAGATTCGCGGCCGAGGCCCACCTGATGGCGCGACTGTCCGGGCACACCGGGATCGCTGACGTGCTCGCCGCCGATGTGGACGCCGACGGTGAGCCCTACCTGGTGATGGAGTACTGCCCCGGTGGCAGCCTGGGTGAGGTCTACCGCACACAGTCGATGAATGTGCCGGAGGTGCTGCGGCTCGGGGTACGGCTGGCGTGCGCCCTGGAGTCGGCGCATCAGCAGGGCATCGTGCACCGGGATGTGAAGCCGGCCAATATCCTGCTCACCGAGTACGGGATGGCCGTGCTCGCCGACTTCGGCATCTCCACGATCGACGACGCCTTCCCCGAGGCCCGCACGACCCGGCTCGAGCTGGACATGCACGACCACACCAGCTCCGCCGTCGGGATGAGCTTGCCGTGGGCGGCACCGGAGGCGCTCGCCTCACCTCCGGTCTCGGATGCCCGCTCCGACCAGTACGGGCTGACGGCGACGCTGTACTCGCTCCTGGAGGGACGTTCCCCGCACGAGATCCCGGACGGCCCGAACGGGTCGGCGCATCTGACCGGCCGGATCCGCAGCGGATTTGTCGCCGCCATGGCACGTACTGATGTGCCGCCGTCGCTGGAGGACGTCCTGCGCACCGGGATGGCCCACGCCCCCTCGGACCGGTTCGACTCGTGCCTGGACCTCGCACTGGCGCTGCAAGAGGTCCAGCGCGAACTCGGCGCGGGCGTCACGGCGCTCGAGGTCCCCCGCGGCGTCGGACAGGACCTGCTCCGCCTCGCCGCGGCCGATCCGGCACCCACGCAGATTCCCGACGGCGTCCCCTCCCCCGCCGCGCCCGTCACCGAGACTGAGGGCGCCCCGGGCACACGACTGCCGGTCGCCGCACCTGGTGAGTCCACCTGGCTGCCAGGGGAGGATGCTGCCGCCGCGGGCACACCGGGCAGCGCAGCACGAGACAACCCAGCACAGGGCATCTCAGCACCGGGTGAAGGCGAGGAACTCCGGGAGGAGGCACCGCCGTCGGGGGCCCTCTCCTCCGGCCGCTGGCGGGCCGGACCGGCGACCCTGACGCCGATGGTGCCCACCGACCTGCCCACCGATGACAGCCCGGCGGCTCGTACGGCGGGCCGAGTGGCGCTCATCGCTGGGGTGGCCTTCGTGGTGCTGGCCCTGGTCGCGGGCGCCAGCATCCTCGTGGACTGGTTCTCCGTCCCGCACTTCAGCGGCCGCACGGTGGACAATCTTGAGGTGAGGCTCACCTCGGCGGGCGCCTATGACGTGACCGTGCCGGAGGGGTTGGCCCCGCCCGATGAGGTGCAGTCCCGGGTCGTGGCCGCGGTCCCTGGCCCGGCCCTGGATGAGGGTGACACGGTGCTGCTCTCCCTCGATGCCGAGGTGTGGGCCCAGGGCGGCACGGTCGTGCTCAACCCCCACGAGGGCGAGGCGACCGGGACGCTGATCGAGGTCGAGGCCGGTGCGCTGCGGGATGGGCTGGATCTGGCCGAACCGGTCACGCCAGGGCTGGTGGTGCTGGCCGCAGCCCCAGAGGCGTACTTCGTGAACGTCGCCCCGGAGCTGGGGATCGCAGCGAGCGAGTCCACGCTGGTCCTGGTCCATGTCATCGAGGAGTGAGCGCTCCATCGACAGGTTCGTGCCCCCACAGGGACTCGAACCCTGACTGGACCGATTTTAAGTCGGCTGCCTCTGCCGATTGGGCTATGGGGGCGGCCGTTCGATCTTACGGGCCGACCGTCGCGCTACTTGCGTGCCCCGGCGCTGGCCTTCTGAGCGCCTGGCTTCTTGCTCGTGGCGGCCGTGATGAACGCCTCCCTCGGGCTCTGCAGCGATCCGAGGGCCACCATCTCGCGGTTGAACAGCAGCGCGGTGGTCCAGTCGAGGAGGATGCGCGCCTTGCGGTTGAAGCTCGGCATCGCCCACATGTGGTAGGTCCGGTGCATGAACCACGCGATCGGACCGCGCAGCTTGATGCCCTGGATCTGCGCGACGCCCTTGTAGAGCCCGAGCGAGGCGACCGTGCCGACGTTCCGGTGCGAGTACTCCTCGACCGGTTCGCCGCCGAGGAAGCGCACGATGTTGTCGCCGAGGTGGCGAGCCTGGCGCACGGCGTGCTGCGCGGTCGGGGCGCAGTACACGCCCTCCTCGCTCGTGGAGATGTCCGGGACGGCGGCGCAGTCGCCGGCCACCCAGGCGCCGTCGATGATCTCCCCGTCCTCGTCGGCCACCTGCAGCGTGGGCAGGGCGCGCACGCGCCCCATCTGGTCCAGCGGCAGGTCGGTCTCGGCGAGCACCGGGTTGGCCTTCACACCGGCCGTCCACACGAGCGTGTCGGAGTAGAACTCCTCACCGTCGGAGCAGACGATCTTGCCGTCCTCCGCGGAGCTGAGGAAGGTGTTCAGCTTGATCTCGATGCCACGAGCGCGCAGCTGCTCAAGTGCGTAGCCGCCAAGCTCGTCACCGAGTTCGGGCAGGATGCGGTGGGCTCCTTCGATGAGGACGAACCGCAGGTCCTCCTGGCGGATCGAGTCGAAGTCCTTACAGGCGTGCCTGGCCATGTCCTCGACTTCGGCGATGGCCTCGATACCGGCGAATCCGCCGCCGACGAAGGTGAAGGTGAGCATCCGCCGCCGCAGCTCGAGGTCCCAGGTGGATGCCGCCACATCCATCTTGTTGAGAACCTGGTTGCGCAGGGCGATGGCCTCTTCGATCTGCTTGAAGCCGATGCCGTTCTCGGCCAGGCCCGGAATGGGCAGCACGCGTGCCACGGCCCCCAGCGCCACCACCACGTGGTCGTAGGAGACCTGGTAGGGGTCGCCCTCGATCGGGGCGATGCTGGCCTTGCGCGTGGCGTGGTCCAGACCGGTTACGCGACCGGAGATGACGGTGCAGCCACGCAGCAGACGCCGGTGCGGGGCCACCACGTGGCGCGGCTCGATCGAGCCAGCCGCTGCCTCGGGCAGGAACGGCTGGTAGGTCATGTACGAGCGCGGGTCCACCACGACGATCGCGACCTCACGGCGCCCCATGCGCTTGCGGATCTGCAGCGCGGTATAGAGACCGACGTACCCGCCACCCAGGATGAGGATGCGCGGGACCTTCCGGGCCTTGGAGACAGCGTGCGTGGTGGCGGCCAATTCGCTCATCCCTTCAGTCTAGGACCGCAGGCGCGTGCGGACGTTGTGTGCTTGCACACCACCGCCTTCGCCGGCGCACCATCGCCGGCACCCTCGATGCGCCCGATGTGCCCTCGGACAGCTACGCCGTTCCGGGGCGGCATCGCAGCAACACCTCGTCGAGCATGGCCTCGGTCAGCCGCCCGGTGAAGGTGTTCTGCTGGGACACGTGATAGCTGCCGATGACGGCGACCCCTCGCCCGCCCGGGCTCCTCACCAGTGCCTCGGCGCCGTGCCCGAAACGAGGCAGCGGCCGCGGCACGTGCCAGCCGAGCCGGCGCAGGGAGGCGAAGGATGCCTGCCACCCGATAGCACCAAGAGTGAGAATCGCCGTCAGGTGGGGTGAGAGTAGTTCCACCTCGCGGTCCAGCCACGGGGCGCATGCACGCTTCTCCTGAGGCGTGGGGGCATTGTCAGGGGGTGCGCACCGGACGGCGGCCGCGATACGCGCACCGGTGAGCCGCAGACCGTCAGCCGCATCGAGGCTCTCCGGCTGGCTGGCGAAGCCGGCACGGTGGAGAGCTGCGAAGATCCAGTCCCCCGAGCGGTCCCCGGTGAACACCCGGCCGGTGCGGTTGGCTCCATGGGCTGCGGGCGCGAGGCCGACGATCAGCAGCTGGGCACGCTCATCGCCGAACCCCGGGGCCGGCCGGCCCCAGTAGGGCTCATTCTCGAATGCCCGACGGCGCGTGGTCGCCACCTGCTCACGCCACGACACCAGCCGTGGGCAGGCACGGCAGACACTGGACCGGGCATCGAGCATAGGCAGGTCGCGCGCGGAGGCGGCCAGGCGGGCGACATCCTCAGGAGTGCGGGCGCGGGTGGTGCGTGGACGAGCAGGGTCGCCGGGCCAGCCAGTGCCGGGCGGGACCGGGGAGTCGAAGCGGTCTCCGGTGCGTGGGTGCGGCCGTGAGGTCATGGTCAGTGAGTCGTCGGCGCCGGTTCAGGGGCATGGCTCATACATCCGTCACGTCCGCGATGGTGGCCTGCAGGTGAGCGATGAGTGCCCCGCCGTCGAGCGTGACCCCGACTCCGTGGGCCCCGCCGCCGATGGAGACCCGCCCGGTGATGCGTTCGTCGGCGATGACCGGCCACGCACGGGTCGCCCCGAACGGGGTGATCGTGCCGCGTTCGTACCCGGTGACCTCCTTGGCGGTGGCCGCATCCGGCATGGACAGGCGGTTCACGCCCAGCAGTGTGCGCAACTTCGGCCAGGAGATGGAGCGGCTGCCGGGAACCAGCACGAACAGGTAATCGCCCTCACCTCGACGCACAACCATCGTCTTGATGAGCCGGTCTGGTTCCAGCCCGCGTGCGGCGGCGGCCTCCTCGAGCGAGCCGACCGGCCCGTGGCGCGTGACCTCGTGGGCGATCCCGGAGCTTGCGAGGGCCTCGAGCGCGGGAGTGGAGGGAGTGTCGACCATGACCCGATCATCTCACTCCTGACCTGCACGAACGCTGACTTGCTCGGCCTTCGCGGGTGGTGGGTGAGGGTGAGGGTGGGTGGAGCGGGGGGTGAGCGCGGGTCAGGGCTCCGGCCGGGCGAGCGCGCGATCGATCGCTGCCCGCACCGCGGCCGAGTCGGCACCGAGCTCCCGGGCACGCTGAACGAGTTCCTCGGCCAGTGTGAGCACTGCTGGCGGCACCTGTGGGGCCACGGCCCCCTCGGCTACCCGGGTCCCGCCGCCTCTCCGGGAGACCAGCCACCCCGCGTCCTCCAGCTCCCGGTAGGCGCGGGCGACCGTCCCGGCAGCGACCCCGAGATCGGCGGCGAGCTGGCGGATCGGAGGCAGCCGGGCTCCTGCGGGAAGCCCACCGGCGTGCACCAGGGCGAGCAGCTGGCGGCGGAGCTGTTCGTACGGAGGTGTGGGGTCGCCGTCATCGATGCGTACTTGCACGACTCACGCCTCCCGCGAGGTGCGGGCCGGTCGCGGGGAGAACGCAGTCACGGCCAGGGCCGTGGCACTCACCGCCGCGAGCACCAGGGAGGCGAGGGTTGTGGCCATCGCTACCCGCACGGATGCCGGTGTATCGGGCGCGAACGCCGGCGAGAGCAGGCTGAACATCACCAGTCCTGCCGCCGTGGCCCCGACTGCCAGCGCGACCACGAGAAGTGTGGCGGCCACCGCGCTGGTGCGTGTGGCGTCATCGGCCGCTTGGTCGGGCGCGTCGAGCTGCCCGCGTGGGCGGGAGACGACGAGCCGGACATTGACCGCCACCAGCACGAGCAGCACCACGAACGCCACGGCCAACGGTCCGGTGTAGAAGGCCCCAGCCCAGGGTGACCTGGTTCCGTGGCAGTTCGGCCCGCAGGTGTAGCTCAGGGAGCGACCGTCCGGATCGGCCGCGAGCGTCGTGATCACCGCCGCAGCCACCAGCAGCACGATGCCGAGACCCAGCAGCACCGCACCACGCCGGGGGAGATAACGCCGCAGACTGCGCACCTCCAACGCGGCTCCCCCGTCCCGCAAGGCCGAACGCGTCACCATCTCCGCAGCGATCCCGCCGATCACCCACACGATCGCGGCCACGAACGGGGTGAGCGCGAGACCCTGGCCGTGCGCCCCCAGGGCCGAGACGTCCATGACCACCCGCACCGCCAGGACAACGGCGACGACCCGTGCGAGCGTGATCACCTGCCGGACCCGACGGACACCGTCGTGACCCGAACGCGGTGCCGGCCCTCGGGTGAGCGCCACGAGCACCACCACGATCGCCACAGCGGCGATGAGTACGAGCGCGAGGAAGACCCAGACGATCCCGGTCATCACACCCTCCTTCTTGTATCGTCTACTTGACACAAAGATGCACCAGCCCGACAGTTTGTGTCAAATACTCGATACAAGAGGAGTCCGATGACTCGCGGCACCCTGCACCACCTGGAGATCTGGCTACCGAGTGAGGAAGCAACGCGCAGCTGGACGTGGCTGCTGACCGAGCTCGGCTACACCTGTACCTCCCGCTGGCCCGAAGGATCGTCCTGGTCGCTCGGACCCACCTACCTGGTGCTCGAGCACGGGCCGGACGTCACCGGAGATCGCGCGCTGCGCCGTCAGCCGGGAATGAACCACCTCGCCTTCGACGGCGGAACCCGGGCTCAGGTGGACGCCCTCACCGTGGCGGCGGGGCACCACGGGTGGACCCTGATGTTCGCCGACCGGCATCCGTGGGCAGGAGGAGACGATCACTACGCCGCCTACCTCGAGGACGGGCACGGATTCGAGGTCGAGATCGTCGCACCCTGACGCCACGCCGTCGGAGCACGGCGAAACGCCGGTGTGCTCACCACCAGTGTCAGCACCCTGTGGTTGGCTGAAGGTGCACGGAAGGTGAGGCGCAGATGACCACGTGGCTGGACGGACCACTGCTCGGGTTCGACACCGAGACCACCGGCGTCAACCCGTTCCGCGACCGGATCGTCAGCGCGGCCCTGATCGGCCGTGGTCCCCGCGGCAGTGCCCAGCGGGTCTGGCTGCTGAACCCTGGCGTCCCCATCCCGGAGGAAGCCGCCGCCATCCACCAGATCACGACGGCGCACGCCACCGAGCACGGAATGGCACCTCGCGAAGCGCTCGCCCAGATCTCCGCCGAGCTGCTGGCCGCCTTCCGCCGCGGCACACCGGTGGTGGCCTACAACGCCGCCTTCGACCTGACGATTCTCGAACGTGAGCTGGAGCGCCACGGGCTCCCCACACTCGGCGAAGAGCTCGGCGGCCCGCTCGCCCCGGTGCTCGACCCCCTGCTGCTCGATCGGGGGCTGGCCGCCGACCGGAATGGCCGGCGCACCCTGCTGGACCTGTGCGGATACTACGGCGTGCAGGAGAACGGGCGCCTGCACACGGCGGACGTGGATGTCGCCGCCACGTTGGACATTCTCGCCGCGCAGGTCCGCGACCATCCCGAGCTGACCCGCCAGTCTCCGGCCACCCTCCACCACTGGCAGGCACACCAGCACAGCCGGTGGGCCCGTGCCGAGGTGGAGCGCCGCCGGCGCTCCAGCCGCGCCGCGCCCGCTCCTGGCTGGCCCTTGCACACCAGTGACCCCACTGCGCCGGGCGCCCGCGGCCCGGGAGCGCGTTCCGCCTGAGACGGCACGGATGCTGGACCGGGAGGAATCTCCCGCGCCGGCGCGCGTTGCACCTGGTGGTTCCCTGCCCGCACCAGCTCGAGGAGATCCATGTCCGCGCTCGCGCGCATCCTGCGGTTCACGCGTTCCCTGACGCCTTACTACGTGGGCATCATGCTCGCGGCGATGGTGGTAACCGGCGCAGGACTGGCCATTCCCTTCATCACCGGGCGGGCCACCGACGTGATCGTCGATGCCATCGAGCAGTCCGGCGCCGGGAACGATGTTCTCGCGGCGACGATCCGCACCGTACTGCTGCTGGCCCTCGCACTGCTGCTCGCCGAACTGGTCGACACCGTGATGAGTAACGTCGGCGGCTACTGGGGTGACGTGATGAGCGCCCGGATGCGCACGATCCTGTCCACCCGCTACTTCGAGAAGCTGCTCTCGCTGCCCCAGCGCTACTTCGACAACGAGCTCACGGGAACGATCGTGGCGCGGCTGAACCGGTCGATCGCCGAGATCACCAACTTCATGAAGTCGCTGGCGAACATGTTCGTCACGCTGATCATGACGACGATCGCCGTGCTGATCATCAGCGCCTGGCACTACTGGCCGCTCGCCGCGCTGCTGCTGATCGCCTACCCGCTGTACCTGTGGCTGACGGCCCTCACCTCAACCCGCTGGCAGCACCTGGAGGGACGCAAGAACGAGCACGTCGACGTCGCCTCCGGCCGGTTCGCCGAGGTGGTCGGGCAGATCCGCGTGGTGAAGTCCTTCGGCCGCGAGCGCAGCGAGCAGGATCAGTTCGCCCAGCACTTCGACACCACCGTCGAGCTCACCGGGGAGCAGTCGCGCCACTGGCACCGGATGGACGTGATCCGCCGCGCCGCCCTGAACCTGATCTTCTTCGGGCTCTACGCGATCATCTTCGTGCGCACCGTGCAGGGCCACTTCTCTCCCGGCGAGATGGTGATGCTGGTGCAGCTGATGGCGATGGCCCGCCAGCCGGTGACGAGCCTGAGCTATGTGGTGGACACCGCCCAGCGGGCGATCGCGGGGTCACGGTCCTACTTCGAGGTGATGAGCCTGGAGCCCTCGCAGATCGAACCCACCGGCAGTCATCCGCACCAGCCGGCGACGTCGGACCCGGATGGTCCGGTCGTCCGGTTCCGCGACGTCCGTTTCGGCTACGACAACGACGCCGACGTGCTCGACGGCATCACCTTCGAGATCGCCCGGGGTGAGCGCGTGGCGCTAGTAGGCGAATCCGGTGGCGGCAAAAGCACCCTGATCAATCTGCTGATGGGCCTGTACGCCATGCGGGACGGCCAGATCGAGGTCGTCGGCGCCGGGTCCGACCTGGAGTCGCTGCGGACGAACATCGGCGTCGTCTTCCAGGACGCATCACTGTTCTCCGGCACGATCGCCGAGAACATCGCCTACGGCCGGCCGGAGGCGACGCGGGCGGAGATCGAGGCAGTGGCCCGTCGCGCCGCCGTCGAGGAGTTCGTCCGCAAGCTCCCCCGCGGGTACGACACGATGATCGGCGAGCGCGGGATGAAACTCTCCGGCGGTCAGAAGCAGCGCATCGCGGTGGCCCGGGCCATGCTCAAGGACGCCCCGATCCTGGTGCTCGACGAGGCGACCTCCGCACTGGACACCAAGTCCGAGCGTCTCGTCCAAGCCGGGCTGGAGAACCTGATGGCCGATCGGACCTCGCTGATCATCGCCCACCGGCTCTCCACGATCTCCGAGGTCGACCGGATCATCACGCTGCGGGACGGACGCATCGACGAGATCGGCCCACCCGCGCAGCTCGCCGCCTCCGGAGGCATCTACGCCGAGCTGCTGGCACTGCAGAACGCCTCGACCGCGTCCGCCCGGAAGCGGATGAAGAGCTACGACGTGGTCGGCTAGTCACACTGCCGCAGGTATGTCAGACGCGCGGGCACCGCACGGTGCGCCTGCGTGGGATCACGCTCAGCGGCCCCCGTAGTTCGGCGCCTCGGCCACCATCTGCACATCGTGCGGGTGGGACTCCTTCAGCCCGGCGGAGGTGATGCGCACGAACTTCCCACGCGCCTGCAACTCGGGCACGGTCCGGGCACCGACGTAGAACATCGACTGACCGAGCCCGCCGGTGAGCTGGTGCGCCACCTGTGCGAGGGGGCCGCGGTAGGGCACCTGCCCCTCGATTCCCTCGGTGATGATGTCGTCATCGGAGACGTCACCCTGGAAGTACCGGTCCTTGGAGTAGGAACGACGGTCCCCGCGCGACTGCATGGCCCCGAGCGAGGCCATACCCCGATAGCGCTTGTACTGCTTGCCGTTGACGTAGACCAGGTCCCCCGGAGACTCGTCGCACCCGGCGAGCAAACCGCCGAGCATCACCGAGCTGGCCCCGGCTACCAGTGCCTTGGCGATGTCACCGGAGTACTGCAGTCCCCCGTCACCGATCACGGGCACACCGGCCGGCTTGCATGCAAGCGAGGCCTGATAGATCGCCGTCACCTGCGGCACACCGACCCCGGCGACCACGCGGGTGGTGCAGATCGACCCCGGTCCGACGCCCACCTTGACGGCGTCCACGCCGGCATCCACGAGTGCCTGAGCACCCTCACGGGTGGCGACGTTCCCGCCGATCACCTGGACGTGCGACGTCGCCGGATCGCTCTTCAGGCGGCGCACCATGTCCAGCATGAGCCGGGCGTGACCGTTCGCGGTGTCCACCACGAGCACGTCCACCCCGGCCTCCACGAGTGCGGTCGCCCGCTCCCAGGCGTCACCGAAGAACCCGACGGCGGCCCCCACCCGCAACCGCCCCTCGGCGTCCTTCGTCGCGAGCGGATACTGCTCGGACTTGACGAAGTCCTTGACGGTGATCAGGCCCTGCAGCCGGCCGGCGTCATCCACCAGCGGGAGCTTCTCGATCTTGTGCTTGCCCAGCAGGGCGGCCGCGTCATCGGTCGAGATGCCCACATGGCCGGTCACCAACGGCATCGGCGTCATGATCTCGCGCACGAGGGTCGTCTCGAAGGCACCGAGAGCGACGAACCGGATGTCCCGGTTGGTGATGATGCCCAGCAACACACCAGCCTCGTCCACCACCGGCATCCCGGAGACCCGGTACTTGGCGCACAGCCGGTCCATCTCCGCCAGCGTCGCGTCGGGGCCGATCGTCAACGGATTGGTCACCATGCCGGACTCGGACCGCTTGACGAGGTCGACCTGCCCGGCCTGGTCGGCGATCGGGAGGTTGCGGTGCAGGATGCCGATCCCGCCCTGGCGGGCCATGGCGATCGCCATCCTCGCCTCGGTGACGGTGTCCATCGCGGCCGAGACCAACGGGATGGCGAGCTCGATATCGCGGGTCAGGTGGGTAGCAGTGTCAGCCTCGCTGGGGATGACGTCGGTCTCCCCCGGAAGCAGGAGGACGTCGTCGTAGGTGAGCCCCACGAAACCGAAGGGGTCGGATGGCGCGGCAGAGGAGGCGGGCGTGGTGGGCATGGCGGGCGGCTCAGTCACGTGGCGATCATAACCGCGAGGTCACCTCCATCGATCAACCGAGCGCTCCCGCCGGGCGGACCGCGGCAGGGTCGGCGAGCAGGCTCGCGATCTCGTGCACCGCACCAGCAAGGGTCCTGGCACGGGGCAGGTCCGCATACTCCGATGCGACGCCCGTGAGTGAGATCACGAACGCGATTCGATCCGAGGCCCGCATCGCGTCGACCACGGCCGCGCCGTCGTGCGGCTGACCGAGCAGGACGGCGATCTGGATATGGGGCGCTGCGGCTACCGCGGCGGAATCAGCCGCCCGCTTACGTCGGGCCGGGCGCAGCACCCGTGCACCGATCCGATGACCGGCCAGTTCCGCAGCGAGTACGTGCGCATCGAGGTGGTGGTCGAGATCGGCGTGGATCATCACGGGCGCCTCGGCACCGGGGTCGGGTGCGATTGCGCGCAGCGCCGCCAGCAGAGCAGCACCGAGCGCCGAGACCGGATCCCGGCCGGGCTGATCACCGTGGTCGCGGGCCTCCAGCAGGTCCAGGGCCGGGCGCACCAGGTTCTGCCAGGTGCTCAGCCCGTCGCTCTGGCGAACGGCGCGGTGGACCATCCGGTGCAGCCGGCGCTCATCCGCCTCGACTGCGGCGGCCGCCATCGAGAGCGGGTCGAGGATGTCGTCCGGGTGATCGGACGCATGGTCAGCGACAGTCTCGTCAGCGGCGTCCAGCCCGCGCGCAACCCGTGCCGCATCGGCCGGGGCGACGCCTTCGCGGGTCAGGCGACGCATCGTCTCCAGCCGCGTGACGTCGTCGGAGTTGTACCGGCGATGCCGACCCGCGGTGCGCGTCGAGGGGCCCAGGCCGTAGCGCCGATCCCAGGTGCGCAACGTGGATGCCGCCACACCCAGACGCCCTGCGACGGCAGCGACGGTCAGGCGCACCCGGGCGCGCTCGCCCTCGTCAGGTCCGGACCGTGCTGCGGGCACGCCCGTCTCCTCTCGTCCCACTCGTCGCCAACCGCCATCGAGCCTACGGCGCGGCCCGGTATCGAACAACTTGAGACCGTCCAACGCACCGATCTCGCATCGATCTTGAACAAGTCTCTTGAACAACTTCTGCATCACTTGTAGGTTGGCGGTACGCCGCACCGAGGCCCGAGGGGATGGGCCTCAGCGGCAGGAAGGTCCGGTGCCGCATCGTCCGATACGGCACCTCAGGGCGAAACGGAAGGGTGAGACCATGGCGGAACTCTCGAGGCTTCCGGGGCCGATCATGGACGTGTGGGAGTGGCAGTACCAAGGCGCCTGCCGCGAGACCGGGGACGAGCAGTTCTTCCACCCCGACGGCGAGCGCGGCGCCTCGCGGCGACGACGCGACGCGAACGCCAAGGCCGTGTGTGCTCGATGCCCGGTCATCGAGCAGTGCCGCGAGCACGCACTCCGCGTACGGGAGCCCTACGGAGTGTGGGGCGGACTGTCGGAGGACGAACGGGCCGCGATTCTCGCCCGGCAGACTCCGGCGGCGAGCTGAGCACAGCGCCACCACCCAGACACGACCACGTGGGTACAACGAAGGCCCCGATCCATCCGGACCGGGGCCTTCGCTACGTCGTCAGGTCGTCAGTGAATCACTTCGACACGACGGCGAGCACGTCGCGCGCCGAGAGGATCAGGTACTCCTCGCCGGCGTACTTGACCTCGGTGCCGCCGTACTTGCTGTAGATGACAACGTCGCCCACGGCCACGTCGAGCGGGACGCGGTTGCCGTTGTCGTCGACGCGACCCGGGCCGATGGCCAGGACCTCGCCCTCCTGCGGCTTCTCCTTGGCGGTGTCCGGGATAACCAACCCGGACGCAGTGGTCTGCTCGGCCTCGAGCGTCTTGACGACGATCCGGTCCTCGAGCGGCTTGATGGAGACCGACACTGCGGACCTCCCCTTCGCATGAGTGGTGAACAATGACAAGGGTCTCCCCCGGCCTCGGTGCCGTCCGCCGTCGCGGGGGTCGGGCATGCACCACAGCACGTGGGTGACGCCTCCTCCCGAGGGAAGAGGCCTCAAGGAACAATCTAGGCACCGATTAGCACTCGGTCAAGGCGAGTGCTAAACGAGTTCCCGCGAACGACCTTCTCCATCGCCGTCGTCGCGCCCCTGGTCCGCCCACCACTGACGCAGATCCGCCGGAGCGGTCAGCACCCGCGGGTCGGTCAGCACCAGCCTGAAGTAGTCGCGTAGCACCTCGGCAGCATCGACGACATCCGGTTCGTAGAGCGCCTGCAGCTGCACGCCGTCCCACAGCGCCACCAACGTCACGGCCGCGACCTGGGGATCGACCCCGGGGCGCAGCAGTCCGGCCGCCGCGAGCGCCCCGAGTTCGTCGGCGTACTGACGGCGCAACACCGCGAACCGTCCGCCGAAATAGTCCCGTGCGGGGTGCTCGGCCGTCGCCGACTCCGCCATGAGCACCCCGTACAGGCGCACCAGGTGCGGGACGTCCTCGTTGGCGATCGCCTGGCCGACCACGCGGTCCGGGAAGGAGTGCCCGGGACCACCGGCGAAACGCACCGAGTCGCGATGGGTCATCGTCGCCCACAACAGCTCGGTCTTGGAGGCGTAGAAGTGCAGCAGGCTGGACGGGCTCAGGTCCGCCTCCGCAGCGATCTGGCGGATGGTCGCCCCGCGGTAGCCACGCTCGGAGAATACGCTGACCGCTGCGTCGACGATCCGCCGGCGCCGCTCGGCGGACTTGCGGTACTCACCGCGCGGTCCCCGGGCACCGGGATGCGCCATCTCCCCCGCGGCGCCCGAGCCGACTGAGCCGGCCGGCTCGGAGACTCCGGGGACCTCGCGCGGATCGCTGCTGGTCATGGCCCGCCAGCGTACCCGAACCAATCTCGAACGACTGATCGAGTTTGTGTTACGGTGCGGATTCCGGACGTCGACGCCCGGACCGGGCCGCGGGTCCCAGACGCCCGCGGCTTCACCCGACACTCGGAGAAGCACGTGACGACCTTCCCCCTGCACACGTCCTACGACCCGGTCGCCGGCGCCCTGGCCCCGGCCCGATCCTGGCTAACCAGCGACGCGCCGCGGATCGACCTCGCCGGAGACTGGCAGTTCCGCCTGTCCCCGGCCGTCCCCGGGACTCCGGGTGGTCACGGGGTGCTGGGCGAGGAGTCCCCGACGGCGTTCGCCGGGCCCGACTACGACGCCACCGGCTGGGACACCCTCGCCGTCCCATCCCACTGGGTGCTCGCCGAGGACTTCCGCCACGGCAAGCCCATCTACACCAATGTCCAGTACCCCTTCCCTGTCGATCCGCCGTTCGTCCCGGACGAGAACCCCACCGGTGACTACCGCCGCAGCGTCGACGTGCCCGCCGCGTGGCTCGAGTCCGGCCAGGTGCTGCTGCGCTTCGACGGCGTCGAGTCCCACGCGCGCGTCTGGGTCAACGGCACCGAGGTCGCCATGTTCACCGGCAGCCGGCTCGCGCACGAGGTGGACGTCACCGAGCAGCTGCAGGCCGGCGTCAACACCCTCGCCGTGAGGGTCGTGCAGTGGTCGGCCGCCAGCTACCTGGAGGACCAGGACCAGTGGTGGCTGCCGGGCATCTTCCGAGACGTGACGCTCCTGCACCGCCCCGAGGGCGGGATCGAGGACGTGTGGCTGACTGCCGACTACGACCCGGCCACGGGAGTGGGCACGATTCTGCCGGAGGTGAGGGCCGCCGTCGAGGCGTTCCCGGTGCACCTGCGCCTGCCGGAGCTCGAGGTGGACGTGACATGGGACTCCCCGCAGGACGTGGCACCGGTGGAGGTCGGGCAGGTGTCCGCGTGGTCTCCGGAGGAGCCCACGCTGTACGAGGCGACCGTGTCCGGCACCGCCGAGACGATCACCCTGCGCACCGGGTTCCGGCGCGTGCAGATCGACGGCGACCGCTTCCTCGTCAACGGCCGGCAGGTGACGTTCTCCGGGATGAACCGCCACGAGGTCCATCCTGACCGCGGGCGCGTCTTCGACGAGGAGTTCGCGCGCGAGGACCTCGCGCTGATGAAGCGGCACAACGTCAACGCCATCCGCACCAGCCACTACCCGCCGCACCCGCGGCTGCTGGACCTGGCCGATGAGCTGGGATTCTGGGTGATCCTCGAGTGCGATCTGGAGACGCACGGGTTCGAGGCCGGCGGCTGGGTAGACAATCCCAGTGACGATCTGCGCTGGCGCGAGGCCTACCTCGACCGGATGCAGCGCACCCTCGAGCGGGACAAGAACCACCCCTCGATCGTCATGTGGTCACTGGGGAACGAGTCCGGCACGGGGACCAACCTCGCCGCCATGGCGCAGTGGACCCATGGCCGCGACGCCACCCGCCCGGTGCACTACGAGGGCGACTACGCCGGCGAGTACACCGACGTCTACTCCCGGATGTACGCCTCGGTCCCCGAGACAGAGTCGATCGCCCGGGATGATGACACGAGCGTGCTCGGGCGTGACATCACCGCCGGTGACAGCGCCCGCCAGCGCTCCAAGCCGTTCCTGCAGTGCGAGTACGCGCACGCGATGGGCAACGGTCCCGGTGCGCTGGACGCCTACCGCGAGCTCGTCGACCGCTACCCGCGCCTGCATGGCGGATTCATCTGGGAGTGGCGCGACCACGGACTGCGCACGAGGACTGCCACCGGGACCGAGTACTTCGGCTACGGCGGCGACTTCGGCGAGGTGGTGCACGACGGCAACTTCGTGATGGACGGGATGGTGCTCTCCGACTCCACCCCCTCCCCCGGGTTGCTGGAGTTCGCAGCCGTCGAGCAGCCGATCCTGCTCACTCCCATCGGCGATGGCTCCGCCGTCGTGCGCAACCGGCGGTTCATCGCCGACACCTCCGATCTGCGGGTGCGCTGGAGTATCGAGCACGACGGGCGCGTGGTGACCGAGGGCGAGACGGCGCTGGTGGATGAGTCCGGCGCCCCGATCCCAGCCGGCGGCACCGGCAGCCTGCACCTGTTCTCCGAGCTCCCGACGGCGCGGCCCGGCACCGAGGTCACGGTCACCCTGGCCGTGGAGCTGGCCGAGCAGACCCCGTGGGCTCCGGCGGGCCACGTGGTCGCCCGGGCACAGTGGCAGGTGGGCGCACCCGGCACCTTCGGCGGGGCGAACTTGCCGGTCGCGGGCCGGGCACGCACCACCGTCGTCGGCCTGGGCGACTCCCCCGCGGTGCTCGAGGGTCCGGTACTGACCACGCTGGCAGGGGCCGCCGTGCGCGGTCCGCACGTGGAGCTGTGGCGGGCGCCCACCGACAACGACCGCGGCACGAACTCCACCAACTACGACTACGCCGATCCGGCTGATCGCACCGGTGGCGTGATGACGCCCTCTCTGGCCGACCTGTGGACGCAGGCAGGCCTGGACCGGCTGGTGCGGCGGGTGGTGTCGGTGACCGCCGACCCGGCCTCCCACACCGTCATCCGGCGAGTCTCGGCCGCGCAGAGCAGAGCTGCTGTGGACGTCACCGAGCGGTGGTCGGCGCAGCGGGACGCGGACGGAACGGTCGAGGCGGTGCTCGAGGTGACGATGACCCCGAACACCCTCTGGCGCGACGTCTGGCCCCGGCTCGGCCTGCATCTGGAACTGCCCACCGATGTCGACGGCGCCGCATGGTTCGGGACTGGCCCGCACGACTCCTACCCGGACACCGCCACCTCGGTGCGGCTGGGCCGGTTCAGCGCTGGCATCGATGATCTCACCGTGCCGTACGCGCGCCCGCAGGAGTCCGGGCACCGCTCCGGCCTCCGCGAACTGGTGCTGCAGCGCGGCGGGCAGGACTGGCTGCAGGTGAGCGCCGATGCCGACCCGCAGGGCCGCCGTCCGGGATTCACGCTCAGCAGGCACAGTGCGCACGAGCTGGCCAGCGCCGCACACCCGCACGAGCTGCCCAGCCCGACGGCGCACCACCTGTACATCGATGCCGCCCAGCACGGCCTGGGCTCACGTGCGTGTGGTCCGGACGTGTGGCCGACGGCGATGCTGCGCCCGCAGGCGCGGACGTTGCGGCTGCGCTTCCGGGCTCTGTGACCTCGGCCCTCACCCCCGGCGAGCACCCTCACCGGGGGTGAACTTGACGTCGGTTATGGCCCGATCTTCGACGTCACCCTCACCGGGGGTGAACCTGACGTCGGTAACGGCCCGATCTTCGACGCCACCCTCACCGGGGGTGAACTTGGCGTCGGTGGTCGGGTGCCGGGGCTGGAGTCTGGCGCCCCTCCCCAGAAATCCCTCGTCGATCTGGTCGCCGTCAGCGACCAGATCGACGAGGGACTTCGTGTTCGGAGGCGCTCAGAAGCGCTCGCGCAACCACTCCACCTGGCGGTGCCACTGCCAGAACGCGCCGCCTTCGTGACCGTTGAAGCCGTAGACCTCGATCTCCTTGTCCGCAGCGGGCACGGCATTGAACGCCGCAAAGACCGTGGAGGGCAGGACCACCTCGTCCATGAGCGCCACCGAGAACAGCACGGGCACCTGGATCCGGCGGGCGAGGATCGCGCCGTCGAGGTAGGACAGGGTGGTCAGCACCGCATCCACCTCGTCCCGGTGGACCGAGAGATACCGGGTGATCTCGGTGAACGGCGGCTGCGGGGTCTGCGTGATCGCCCGCGGGAAGTCGCACAGGAACGGCACATCGGGCATCACCGCCCGCACCTGAGGCGAGAGTGCTCCGGCCGCGATCGCGATCCCGCCCCCTTGGCTGCCGCCCGTCACGGCGATCCGCTCCCGGTCCACGAACGGCATCTCGGCCACGTGGTCGACGAGACGCACGGCGTCGGTGTACACGCGGCGGTAGTAGTGCTCGGCTGCCGAGGTGATGCCACGGGTCATGTAACCCGGCGTGGCCGGGCCGGATCCGTGCGGGTCGGGGGTGTCGCCACCGGTGCCCCAGCCGCTGCCCTGGCCACGGGTATCCATCAGCACGTGGACATATCCAGCCGCCGCCCAGGCGAGCTTCTCCCCGGCCAGGCCACGACCACCGCCATAGCCGACGTACTCCACGACGGCGGGGCGCGGGCCCTCGCCCTTGGGCCGGGTGATCCACGCGCGGACGGGGTCGCCGGCGAACCCGGGAAAGGTGAGGTCCTCGACGATCAGCTCTTGGATCGGGCCGCTCACCTGCTCCAGCTGCGCGGACGAACCAGCGGCACGCGCCTCGGCCAGCGTACGTGACCAGAAGTCGTCGAGATCCGGCGGTTCGGGCAGATCCGGTGCGTACTGACGCAGATCGTTCAGGGGCATATCGGTGCGACTGAGAGCCATGGCTTCATCCTTCCATCGCCGCGAGGGCGTTCACGCCGCGCCGGGAACCAGGCCAACCATCCACCCGGACTATTCATCGGATGTCTGCGGCTGAATCGTCTTGACTTTTTGTTCCTGCATGACACAAAATGACGGCGCCGAGCGTAGCACTGCCCATCGCAGTCACCTCGGAGACCCGGGTGCCGACAAGGAGGCCGCCGGGAGACCGACAGAGCTGTCCGGAAGGGAACCCCATGAGTGCACATCACCGTCCAGCACGGCGAGGAATACGAACCGCGGCAACGATGCTCGCAGGCGCCGTCGCCGTCGCCGGGATCGCCGCCTGTTCACCCGAAGAAGGGGCTGGCACCAGCGGCGAACCGGTCGAGATCGAGTTCTGGGGCTGGGTTCCCGGGCTCGAGGACCTCGTCGCCCAGTGGAACGAGGAGAACCCGGACGTCCAGGTCGCCTTTCATCGGATGACTGGTGACGACGGACAGAAGGTCGAAGCTGCCGTCGACGCGGGCGCCGGCCCCGATCTGGTCCAGCTGAGCACCCACAACCTGCCTGACTATGTCATCGCCGAGCGGGTGCAGGACATCACCGACTACGTCGCCGACGACGAGAGCAACTACACACCCGCCTCCTGGGCGTCGGTTAGTTTCGACGGACGCGTCTTCGGCGTCCCGCAGGGCATCGGCCCCGCCGCGACCATGTACCGCCACGACATCTTCGCCGAGCACGGCATCGAGTTCCCCACCACCTGGACCGAGTACCTGGACGCAGCCCGCGCCCTGCAGGAGGCGGACGAGGATCTCTACATCGCCAACCTCTCCCCGAGCGAGATGGGCCAGTGGCTCCAGGAGATCCAGCAGGCCGAGGGCAGCTGGTACGGCATCGCCGACGACGCCTGGACGGTCGGGGTCGACGACGAGGGCAGCCAACTGGTCGCCGAGCGGTGGCAGACCCTGCTCGACGAGGGCCTGGTGACCACTGAACCCATGTGGACACCCGAGTACTGGTCCCTGGTCAACAACGGTTCGATCGCCTCGATCACCTACGCCGCCTGGTTCCCCAGCATCCTGGCCGAGAACGCCTCCGGGCTGGCTGGGCAGTGGTCGATCGCCCCGATGCCCACGAACGAGGGGTCCACCAACGGCGGCGACTCCGGTGGCGCGGCCGTCGTGGTCCTCGCGAACGCCGAGCAGCCGGCCGCGGCGGCCGAGTTCGCCAGCTGGCTCAACGGCTCGGACGACACCCAGGAGGCACTGATCACCGTCGGTGGACTGTTCCCGTCCACTCAGAACGGCCTGGCCTCCCCCGCGCTGCTGCAGGAGAACGAGTTCTACGGCGGGCAGGTCATCAACGAGGTCTTCATCGAAGCCGCCGAGAACACACCCGCCACCTGGGTCGAGGGCCCGAACTTCGGGTTCATCCAGACCACGATCCTGGACGAGTTCGCCCGGGTGGTCAACGGTGATCAGACCTTCGCCGAGGCGCTCGACGTCACTCAGGAAGCCGCTGTCGCAGACCTGGAGAACCGCGGGCTCGAGGTCGCCGCTCCATGAGCACCAGCACCGCCACGGGCTCACGGCGCCGTCGTCACGGCGCCGTGAGCCCCTGGGCTCCCTACCTGTTCGTGGCACCGTTCGTGGTGCTCTTCCTACTCTTCCTGGTCGCCCCCATCGTCGTCGCGTTCGTCAACAGCCTCTTCTCCCGGCAGTCCAGCGGGCTCGGTTTCGGCGGCTCCAGCATCGAGTTCGTCGGCCTCGCCAACTTCGTGCGCGCCTTCGCCGACCGGGACTTCCTCGTCGGCTTCCCCCGCGTGCTCCTCTACGGAGCCGTGCAGGTGCCGGTGATGATGACCATCGCCGCGTTCTTCGCGCTGCTCTTCGACACCGCGCTGGTGAAGGCACGCCGGTTCTTCCAGTTCACCGTCTTCCTGCCCTATGCGGTACCCAGTGTGATCGCCGCCCTGTTGTGGGGATTTCTCTACCAGCCCTCGGTCAGCCCGGTGCTGCAGTTCTTCGAGTCGATCGGCATCACCCTCAGTCCGCTCGCCTCCACCGTGGTGCTGTGGTCGATCGCGAACGTAGCCCTGTGGTCGCTGGTCGGGATCAACATGATCATCCTGTTCTCGGCGCTGCAGTCGGTGCCGCGGGAGATGTACGAGGCCGCACGGATCGACGGTGCCGGGGAGGTACGCACGGCACTGCAGATCAAGTTGCCGATGATCGCGCCCGCGGTCCTGCTGACCACCCTGTCCTCGATCATCGGCACCCTGCAGCTGTTCAACGAACCGCAGGTGCTGCAGACCATCACCTCCAACATCCCCAGCGACTACACGCCGAACATGGCGATCTACGCCACGTCCACCCTCGGCAAGGACCCGCACCTGGCGTCGGCGATGGCCGTCATCCTCGGACTGGCCACCCTCGTCGTCTCGTTGCTGGTGCTCGCCGCGAACAAGCGCACGACGAATCGAGCCGGCCATGGCCTCTGACGTTGCCCTTCCCCCCGTCCGCGACTCCGCACCGGTGCCCGACGGGCGCCGCCGCACCACCTTCGTCAGCGGCGAGCGCGTCTCCCGCACCTGGATGGTCATCGCTACCGCGGTGATGGCCCTGGCCTCGATCTACTTCCTCGTACCGGTGGTCTGGCTCGTGATCGCGGCGACCAAGTCGACCGGAGACCTCTTCTCCACGCCCGGGTTCGCCTTCGCCGATTTCAACCTGCTGGAGAACCTGCGCGCACTGAGCACCTACCAGGGCGGGATCTTCTGGCGGTGGGGTCTGAACTCGATCATCTACTCCGTCCTCGGATCCGCGCTGACCACGCTGGTCTGCGCGATCACGGGGTATGCCCTGGCCGTGTATCGCTTCCGCGGTCGCACCGCACTGATCTCGGTGGTCCTGGCCAGCCTGCTCGTGCCAGGAACCGTGATCGCACAGCCCACCTACGTGCTGCTGGTCACGCTCGGCCTGGACAACTCCTACGCCGGCCTGCTGCTGCCGGCACTCGTCTACCCCTTCGGAGTGCTGCTGTGCTTCATCTTCGCCCAGTCTTCCGTCCCGCTGGAGCTCGTGGAAGCTGCCCGGCTCGACGGCGCAGGTGAGTTGCGCATCTTCGTCGCCATCGGTCTGCGCCTGTTGGCATCCGGCCTGGTGACCGTGCTGCTGTTCGCCTTCCTCGGTAGCTGGAACAGCTACATCCTCCCGCTACTGGTGCTCACCGACGCTGAGTTGATGCCCCTGACGGTCGGGCTCACCGGCTGGAATCAGGCCTCGATCACCATTCCCGGACTGCAGATCCTGACGGTCGTGGGCTCACTCGTCTCGATCATCCCGATCGCGATCGTCTTCCTCTCCCTGCAACGGTTCTGGAAGGCCGGGCTGACCGCCGGCAGCGTGCGAGGCTGACGCCCATGACGATGTCCATGACCACGCTTCGCTATCGCACACCCGCCTCCCGCTGGCTGGAATGTCTACCGCTGGGCAACGGCACCCTCGGTGCCATGCTCGACGGCGCACCCTCCGTCACCCGGATCCGGCTGAACGACGAGACCGCATGGTCCGGATCACCGGAGAGCGAGCACGCCGGGGGTGTCCTCGACGCCGCGAGCGCCGCCACCTGCCTCCGGCAGGCGAGGGACGCCGTCGCGGCCGGGGACCCCATGGCAGCCGCTCAGGCGCTCATGCCCACCCAGGTGCGTTACTCCCAGGCCTTTCTGCCGTTCGCGACGGCGGAGCTCACCCGGGAGGTCCCGGTCACCGGATACGAACGCGAGCTCGACCTACGCACCGCCACGCACCGCACGAGCGGGGCAGGCACGGTCGTCGAGAGGACCTTTGTCTCGGCACCGCACGGGGTGCTGGTGCACCGGATCGACGGCACCGCGCTCACCGGCGTGGAACTGCACACCCCGCACCAGGTGCTGGCGAGCAGCACATCCGCGGACGAGGCCGAACTCCTGCTACGACTGCCGGCCGACGTCGCCCCCGGGCATGAACCCGATGCGACGCCGGTGACGTGGGCGCAGGGTCCGGGCCAGTCCCTGGAGGGTGCCGTCGTGGCGGGGATACGCCGCGAGGGCGGTGCCACGGTGCTGGTGCTCGCCACCGAGACCACCTACGCAGGTCTGGGAAGGGCACCGCACGGATCGGCACAGGATGCTGCAGCCGTTGCCCGGCGACGGGTCGAGGACGCGCTCCGCCTCGGCTGGGACGCCCTGGCGGAAGCGCATGCACGCGACTACGAGCCGCGGTTCACCCGGTCCCGGATCGAGCTCGGGACGCCCGAGCAGCACGCCGCCGTGGCCGACCTCAGCCCCGATGAACGCGTACGCAGGGCCCAGCATGCTGACGCTCCCCTCGCCGCCGACCCGGGCCTACTGTCGTTGCTGTTCGATTTGGGACGCTACCTGCTGCTCTCCTCCTCCCGGCCCGGCTCGCTGCCGCCGACGCTGCAGGGCATCTGGAACGAGGAGATGCAGCCACCCTGGAGCTCGAACTACACCCTGAACATCAACGCCGAGATGAACATGTGGGCGGCCCACACCACCCGACTGCCCGAGTGCGCAGAACCCCTCCACGACTTCGTCGCGGCGCTCGCCCAGGCGGGTGAGCCGACCGCCGAGCGGCTGTACGGCAGCCGTGGCTGGGTGGCCCATCACAACTCCGACGCCTGGCTGCTGACCTCCCCCGTCGGAGGCGGGCATGGGGACGTGCGCTGGTCGGCCTGGCCGATGGCCGCACCGTGGCTCGTACGGCACGTGCTGGACGCCGTCGAATTCGGCGCGATCGACGAGACGGCCCTGCGCCGGATGTGGCCGGCGGTGCGCGGTGCCGTCGCGTTCACGCTCGACCACGTCCGTCAGGAGGGCGGCCGCTGGACCAGCGCTCCGGCATCCTCCCCGGAGAATGCCTACTGGACAGCAGACGGCGAGGAAGCAGCGCTCGATGTGACGAGTGCGATGGACCTGAGCCTGGCCTACGAGGCCTGTCGTACCGCCGTCCGGGTGGCCGAGCTGCTCGACGTGGACGATGAGGTGGTGGCCGAGGCGCGCGAGCGCCTGACCACCTTGCCGGCCGAACCCGAGGTGGCCACCGACGGGACGCTGGTGGAGTGGGCGAGCGAGCGTGCCGCCACCGACCCCCACCACCGGCACGTGAGCCATCTGGTCAGTCTCTACCCCGGGCACGGATGCTGGTCGGAGCGGGCACGCGAAGCAGCGGCCCGGACGCTGGCGGAACGAGGGGATGAGTCCTCGGGCTGGTCGCTGGTATGGAAGGGCCTGCTCTGGGCACGGCTGGGCCGTGGAGAACGGGTCGAGTCGCACCTGCAGCTCCTGGTGCGTGATGCAGAGGGCCTCTCGGGCCCGTTCGCCGGCGGGCTGTACCCGAACCTGTTCGCCGCCCACCCGCCGTTCCAGATCGATGCGAACCTGGGGCTCCCGGCGCTGCTCGCCGAGGCGGTGCTGCAGAGCCACGACGGCCTGCACTTGCTGCCTGCGCTGCCGCCGTCACTGCAGGAGGGACGCGCCGAGGGTCTACTGGCCCGACCGGGCGTCATCGTCGACCTCGCCTGGTCGGGGGGAGCACTGGTCAGCGCGCGGCTCCGGTCGGGCGCCGGGGCGGTCCCCGTGCGGGTTCAGTGGGCGGGCCATCACCTGGACCGGGTCGTGACGAGCGAGCCACTCGAGCTCGTAGCCGCCGACTTCACGAGGCCCGGGCGAGCCTAGGCTGTGGCCGTGCACACTATGACACCGTCGTCGCGCTGGCCGGCGGTCCCGGACACCGAGCGCCGAGTCCTGCTGGAGCTGCTCGTCCATGGCGCACTGCCCCGGGTGCGGATTGCCGAACGCCTCAGCCTCTCGCGCACCAGCCTGTCTCGGATCGCCCGCGGACTCATCGAGGCCGGCCTGATCGCAGAAGGCGAATCGGTCCCCTTGGGCGGCCGGGGCAGACCTGCCGAGTCCTTGCACCTACGCCACGACGCAGCGCACTTCGCCGGAGTCAAGCTGACCGCCGAGACGATGTACCTGGAGGTGACGGATCTGCGTGCCCAACCTGTTGCCGAGGTCGCAGTCCCGTTGCGTTCGCGTGAGGTCCCTGACGTGGTGACCCTCATTGCCGACTCAATCCGGCAGACCGGGGTGAGTGACGTCGTCGGCATCGGGATCGCCGTGGCCGGCGACGTCCGCTCAACCGCCGAGGGCACAGTGCTCCGGCATTCCAACTTCCTGGGGTGGGATGCCGTGCCGCTCAGCGGGTTGGTGAGCGAGGCGACAGGGATGCCTGCGACAGTCGTCAACGACGTGCACGCCCTGGCCGGAGCCCACCACTGGTTCGGCACTGACGGCAGCCACCGATCGATGGTCGTCTTTGGCGTCGGCGCCGGGATCGGTTCCGGTGTGGTGATCGATGGCATGCTGCATCCCGGGGCGCACGGCCGCGCCGGGCGGGTGGGGCACACGCGCATCGGTGGCCAGGGGCGCCGCTGCGAGAACGGTCACCTCGACTGTGTGCACAGCTTCGTGACGATCCCGGCCACCGAGCACAACGCGGGCGTCGGGCGGGGGGAGTACGCCCTCGCCCTCGAACGCGCACGAGCCGGCGAGGAGACGGCGGTGCGCGCCTTCCAGGATGCCGCGCGTGCGCTCGGGGCCGTCGTGGCCGACGCCGTCAACGCCTTCGACCCGGAGGCTGTCGCGGTGATGGGCGAGGGAGTGGACATGCTCGACCTGGCTCCCGGGCACGTGCACCAGGCGATGGCGGAGTTCCTCGAGCAGGGCGATGTCGAGGACGTCCTCGTGCAGCGCCCACTCTTCACATTCGGCCTGTACGCCCGCGGTGCGGCGGTAGCGGCGATGCGGGAGCTGCTCAGCAGCTAGGACCCGCGTGCGGTGTTCCGCACTCCTGGCCTCACACCCCCAGCGCCGTCTTGAACTGGGCGCGGGTCCGTCCGATGGTCTCCAGCAACGCCATCTCGTCCTGCCGGGCACGGATCCCTGTGTGCCCGGTGTACAGATCTTGACGGGCGTAGGCCAGATCGACCGCCGCCTTCTGGAACGACTTCATCGCGGCCGCCGCCTGCGGCCCACCCCGGGCAGCCCATGCCTTGGCGTTGCGTCGCCCCTGCATCGACGTCAGCATCGCGACCTCCTGTGGCACCAGCCATCCGGAGGGCACGTAGTCGCTCAACCGCTCAGCCAGCAGCTGGGTCTCCTTCTTGCGCAACCAGACCAGGATGATCGCCCAGATCACCAGCGGCAGCCAGTTGAGGAAGACCAACATGGCCGCGAGCCCGCCCAGGCCACCGGCGAATGACGCGGCACCGTTCCAGGCACCGTGCAGCAACACCGCGCCCAGGTAGCCGATCGGCATCATCCACAGCCAGGCCAGCTTGCTCTTGTGGCGGGAGGCGAGACCGAGTGCGACTCCGATGCACGCGGTGTAGATCAGGTGCCCGAACGGGGAGGCGAGACCACGCAGGATGAAGGTGAACGCCATCTGGTCACCGGCACTGCTCAGGTACTGGATGTTCTCGACGAAAGCGAAGGCTGCGGCGATCACCGAGGCATAGACGATCCCGTCGACCGGGCCGTTGAAGTGACGGCGCCGGATGAGGAAGATCAACAGCACGCCGAGCCCCTTCCAGAACTCCTCCACGACCGGAGCCCCGAAGACCGCCGGCAACGCCTCGGGAGGCATCGACGGCGCCAGGCTGCTGCCGAGAGCGGTCCCGAAGGGTTCGTTCATGAGGCTCGACAACCACACGGCCACACCGCCTCCCCACACGAAGGCTGCTGCGAGCAAGAGACGCGGCTCGGGTTCCCACCGATCCACCCAGAGCACCGCAAACCCGACGATGGCCAGCGGGATGAGCGAGAAGAACGTGGCGACCACACTGTTGCCGACGCCGAAGAGGAGCGCCGTCACCGCGACGAAAGACAGGACACCCAGGGTGCCCAGGGCCAGCAGCAGGATCTCGAAGACCACCCGGCGGCGGGGGTGCCGACGAGCGGGCGCAGCGACCCACCCGTGCTGCGCCGACGGGGCGTACTGCTCCGATGGCGGCGCCACCGAGACAGGGGCAGGCGCCTGCGCATAGCGCAGGTGGCTGCCGTAGGCCGACCGTTGCTGCGGGTGAGCGGGCCCGCCATAGGAGGCTTGATAGGGCTGGTGCGGTGCACCCTGGGGCGCCTGCTGCACCGGGTAGCCCTGCGGCGGCTGCTGGCCGTGTCCGTCTGGCTCTCGCGCAGGAGGCGGTTGGTTCGGGTGTTGATAGCTCACAGCCGAACGCTAGTGGGTTCGACTGTGGTGGGCGAACATCCGAGTGGGTTGATCTGCCCATCCACGTGGCAGGATCGGGGAGTGGATCGCCGGACTCTCTCTCAGTTGCTCTCCCCCGAGGGGTGGGCGCTGCTTGCCCAACTCCCGCCCTACGACGAGGAGCAGGCGCTGCGGCTGTCCGAAGGGCTGCGGGCTCGGGGGCTCGATCCCGACCTCGTCGCCGGTGCTCTCACGCAGAGCCGCCTCCGCAACCGCGCACGAAGCAAATTCGGCGAGTTCGCCGGCGAGATGCTCTTCACCGAGAGCGGGCTCGAACAGGCCACGCGATTGGCAGTCGCCGCCCGGCACGCACGCCGCTATGCCGACGCCGGGGTCCAGCACGTCGCCGACCTGGGATGCGGGCTAGGCGGCGACGCGATGGCGATGGCCGCACTCGGACTTCGGGTGCTGGCCGTCGAACTCGACGAGGAGACCGCCACTCTCGCGACAGTGAACCTGCGCGCGTTCGAGCACGCGCAGGTGCGCCTCGCCGATGCGACCGAGGTGGATCTGGCCGCCGACGGTATCGACGCAGTCTTCGCCGACCCAGCCCGCCGCACCCGGTCCGGGGCTCGCGTCTTCGACCCCCGTGCGTACTCCCCCGATCTCGACACTCTGCTCGGGCTGCGTCACCAGGTGCCGAATCTCGGGCTCAAGGTCGGCCCCGGAATCCCGTACACGGCTCTCCCGTCCCAGACTCACGCCCAGTGGATCAGCGTGGACGGCAACGTCGTCGAGGCAGGGCTGTGGTTCGGGGACCTGGCGACCGAGGGTGCAGGACGGAGTGCGCTGCTACTCTCCGGCGAGAGCGCCCACGTCATCTCGGCACCCGGCGACGCCGACGCACGGCCCGTGCAGGCGCCCGCGGCCGATCTGGGCGCCTACCTGTACGAGCCCGACGGTGCCGTCATCCGGGCCGGCCTGGTGGCCCAGCTCGCAGAGCGGATCGAGGGACACCTGCTGGACGAGTCCATCGCCTACGTGAGTACCGCGAGCGCGCACGAGACGCCCTTCGCCGTCGGGTATCGGGTCCTTGACTCCTTCGACTTCGGCCTCAAACGGCTGCGGGCGTACCTGCGCACGCGGGAGGTCGGGCGAGTCACGATCAAGAAGCGAGGCACCGCCGTCGTGCCCGACCAGCTACGCCAGCAACTGGGGTTGCGGGGGCCGAACGAGGCCACGATCGTGCTCACCCGGCTGCGCGGCAAGCAGAGCGTGATCGTGGTCGAACCGCTGACGCGGGGCTGAGCGGCACATGCGACGGGCGTGGGTGGAAGGATGACCACGTGACGATTGAGTTCTCGCCCTCGGCGCGTTCCACTCTCGGGATCGAGTGGGAGCTGGCGCTCGTGGACACCGATACCGGCGATCTTCGCCAGGTGGCCCAGACGGTCCTCGATGCCGTCGCGCCTGCGGACGGTTCCCAGCACCCGACCATCCGGCAGGAACTCCTGCTGAACACGGTGGAGATCGTCTCCGGGGTGTGCCGGTCGGTGCCGGAGGCCATGGCAGATCTGGAGCGCTCCACGGCGCTCGTACGGGAGGTCACGGACCCGTTGCGGGTGGAGTTGATGTGCGCGGGCACGCACCCCTTCGGCCACTGGGGCAACCAGCGCGTGACCGACAAGGAGCGCTACGCCACCCTGATCGACCGGACCCAGTGGTGGGGGCGGCAGATGCTGATCTACGGCGTACACGTGCACGTCGGGATCGAGCGCCGGGACAAAGTGCTGCCGATCCTGGGCGCGCTGCTGACGTACTACCCGCACCTGCTCTCACTCTCGGCGTCGTCACCGTTCTGGGACGGGCGTGACACCGGCTACGCCTCCAACCGTGCGCTCCTCTTCCAGCAGCTCCCGACGGCGGGGCTTCCGTTCACGTCGATCGCCACGTGGGCGGACCTGGAACGGTATGTCGACGACATGCTGCTCACCGGGGTGATCGACGAGTTCGATGAAGTGCGGTGGGACCTGCGGCCCTCACCGAAGTTCGGAACGTTGGAGATGCGGATCTGCGACGGAATCTCCAACGGACTCGAGCTCGCGGCAGTCGCGGCCATGACGCACTGCCTGGTGGAGAAGTTCTCCCGGATGATCGACGCCGGCCAGGAGCTGCCGCGGATCTCACCGTGGTTCCTGGCGGAGAACAAGTGGCGTTCTGCTCGCTACGGGATGGAGGCGATCATCATCCTGGACGAGGCGGGCAACGAGCAGATCGTGACCGATTCGCTGGAGGCGGTGCTTGCTGATCTGGCGCCGATCGCGGCAGAGCTGGGGTGTGCAGAGGAGCTGGAGGGCGTGCGTGAGATCATCCGCACCGGTGGGTCCGCGGCACGGCAGCGCACGATCGCGGCGGCGTCGGCACCCGGGGATCTGGCACCGGTGGTGGCGCACCTGGTGGCCGAGTTCCACGCGGGGCGTCCGCTCGATCCGTGCTGAGGGTGGTGAAGCGTCAGAACCGGATTCCAACGCACGATGTGGATTCCAATAAGTGGAGCGTCGAGCTCAGTCTGGCCGATTCCACCCCGTGGCGCGGCGGATGCCCACCACCAGCACGTACGCGGTGATCGCCAGGGAGGCGATCGCACTGGCGGGGACGATCACAGCCCAGGCGTTCAGGCCCTGGTCAGGCCCGCCGGCGCTCGTCTGCACCACTACGAGGGAGGCGATCAGGATCGGGATGAGTCCGGCCGGGATCCCGATCGCGCCGAGCGCCTTCTGCCCGGGCGACCACAGCGGCGAGACGCACAGCAGCACGATTCCCGCGACGAGGATGACAACCGGCAGGATGAACGGCGCCGTCAGTGAGCCGAGGACGATCGCAGCCAGTGCGACCGGCGGCACCCAGGCGCGACTCAGGGCCGGTCGCTGCTCCGGTGCTGGAGCCGTGGGCGATGCACTCCGGTTGGTCCAGTCGGCAAGGGCCGCCTCGGCCACCTGACCAGGTGTCCCGAGACTGGTGAGGATGCGGTCGATATCGGCATCGGTCGGCTCCTCGTCCAGCTCGGCGATCATCGAGTCGAGGTGTTCCCGGACGGTATCGAGCACCTCGGCACGTTCGAGCGGATCCAGCGGGTCGAGCAGCCGGGCGAGATCGTCCAGGTAGCGGGCGGTGCGGCCGGTGTGGTCGGTGTAGTCAGTGGTCATGGTCATGACACTCCTCCTGAAGCAGGGGCTGCGTGATGGGTACGGGCGTACTGGGCGGCGCGCCGGGAGCCACGGATGACGAGAACGATGGCGATGGTCACTGAGGCTGCGGCAAAGAGATAGAAGCCAACGGTGAACAGGCTGATACCACCGACTGAGGCGCGCAGGAACAACAGCGACCCGGGGAAGATCATGAAGCTGCACAGCGGCAACCCGATGGCACCCCACACTCGCTCCGCTCCGGTCCACAGCGGAGCGATCGCGATCGCCAGGATTCCCGCACCCAGCAGAATGGCTGGGAAGCCCCAGAAGACGAACGCCCCACCGACCATCACAGCCACCAGGGCCACGGGCGGCACCCATCGGCCCACCAGCTTCGACCGAAGCAGGTCGATCGTGGTGACGACGCCAGTTGCGCCCGGCGTGTAAGGCCCCGTCGCCGGCCGCTCAGCCAGCGCCGCCTCGGCCACCTGCCCTGGCGAGCCAAGCTCGGCCAGGATCCGGTTCACGTCCGCCTCGGACGCCTCCCCCGGCACCTCGGCGAGCGCGGCCTCGATGTGCTCGCGCACGCCGTCCAGCACCTCGGCCCGCTCCGCGGGCTCCAATGCCGCGAGCAGCCGTGCCAGATCGTCCTGATAGCGGGCCAGCCGCTGAACTGTCTCCGTCATTGTTCTCCCTCCCCCAAACTGGAGTCGACTGCGGACCGGAACGGCGACCAGACGCGGATGAACACCTCAAGCGCCCGCTCTCCCTCGCCGGTGAGCGCGTAGTACCTCCGCGGCGGACCGGACGCCGACTCCTGCCAGTGCGTCTCCACCAGCCCTGACTTCCGCAGCCTCGCGAGCAGCGGGTACAGCGTTCCCTCACCGCTCATCAGCACACCATCGGTACTGAGCTGCCGGGCGATGTCCCGGCCGTAGGAGGCCCCGCCTCGCAGGGACGCGAGCACACAGTACTCGAGCGCGCCCCGGCGCAGATTGGTGAGGATCCCCTCCTCGCTAGGTACCATGCCTCACAAGGTACCTAGCAACGCACAGTCCCGCAACCTCCGGGAACCTGCTCCTCAGCGAGCCACGCCGAGAAGCAAGGACACGATCAGCGCGATGATCACCGTGTTGAACACGAATGCCAGGCCGGTCTGCACCATCACGGTTCGGCGCATGGCTGCCGTCGTCACCACCACATCGGACGTGGCGAACGTCGCCTGGATCGTCAACGCCAGGTACGCATAGTCGCTGAAGACCCGCGGATCCGATCCCGCGAACTCCAGCCCCGCCAAGCGTAGGTCAAGGCGCGCATAGTGCACCGCGTACATCACCACAACGTTGGCCCAGGAGCCGGCCACCATGGCCAGGGCGCACATCAGCAAGGGCTGCGACTCCCGCAGCGCCGGCACCGCGATGATCATCGCGACCACCACCAGCGCCAGCACCGAGACCTGCACCGACCAGGAGGGTGCGTCAGTTCGCCACCATCGGTCCCACAGCTGGTGACGCAGCCGCAGCCACCGGCTGTCCTGCCCAGCACGATCGTCCCGGACCAGGGCCACCCGCAGATCGGCTTCGGCCAGGCGCCCGTACGCGACCCTGGTCAGCACGAGATGAACGAACGTGAAGATCGTCCACGCCACGACCGCCGCAACCGCGGCCGCGTGTTCCTGCAGGCCCGGATCCCGGATCAGCCAGAGTGACCCAATGATGGCCGTCGCGAGAACCGCGACGACCGTGCTGACAACCGAGCGGCGCGCCTCGGGCAGCACCCATTGCCGCCACCGCTGCCCCGTGCGTGAACCCATCCTTCAGCAGGCCGTGGCAGCGAGCCCGCGCACGTCGATCGGCAGGCTCCCCGGTGCCGGCGCCTCCCCCGCGAGCACGGCGGCAACCGCGTCCATCGCCCCGGTCGTCCGGCCGAACGCCGCCACCCGCACCGGCGCATCCGTCCCGGTGAGTAACCACGGCGCGTCGAGGCTCACCGCCACGTCGCCCGTCCCCGACGGCGTCGCCCCCGTGATCAACCGCACGTCAGTGTCCGCGGGCTGCTCAAGCGGCACCACCTGCAATCCGGCCCGTTCGGCCGCGGCCACGAAGGCATCCCAGTCGTCTGCGGATCCGCCCCGCACGTGAATCCGTGGCCCGGCGAGCGCGCCCGAGCACTCGCCCTGCACGATCGTCACGGCCGCCTCGCTCAGCGCGGCCGAGGCCTGCGCCCCTGAGTCCGACTCGGCCAGATCCACCGGCCCGGCGTCCTGCGCTGACTGCTCTTGCCACTGCATGAGCGCGATCACGCGCCCGGCAGCCTCGTCGACGCGGTCACGTTCCAACGTCCCGTCCTCGAGTGCGCTGACGATCCCGTGATGCGCCTCGGCCACGTCCACGGGCCCGAGCAACAGATCGGCCCCGGCCGCGAGCGCCTCCACCGCGATCTCAGCTGAGGTCCGGGTCTGCGTCAGTGCGCCCATGTCGAGTCCGTCGGTGATCGCTACTCCGGTGAAGCCCAGTTCCTCCCGAAGCACCCGGTACGCCTCCGGGGAGAGCGACGCCGGCACTCCCGGGTCCCAGGCCTCGACTGAGATGTGCCCCATCATCACCGTGGGCGCACCCGCCTCGATCCCGGCTCGGAAGGGGGTGAGATCTCGTTCGGCGAGCTCGTCCGCAGATGCCGATTGCACCGGCAGGTCCTCGTGTGAGTCCACGGTGAGCGCCCCGTGACCGGGGAAGTGTTTGAGGCTGGAGAGCAGGCCACCGTCGGCGAAACCCTGCACTGCAGCCTCCACCGCCCGCGCGGCCCGGTCGGGATCACCGGAAGGCGACCGGTCCCGGATCACCGGGTCGGCCGAGCCGATCGTCACGTCCGCCACGGGTGCGAAGTCGTAGTTGATTCCCGTCGCCCGCAGTTCGATCGCCATCGCCTCGGCCGCGTCCGAGACGACCGCCGCATCGTCGGCGGCGCCTGCCGCCATGAACGGCGGGAACGACGTCCAGTCGCCAGTCGCGGCGGAGAGACGCTGCACCAGCCCGCCTTCGTTGTCCACCGCCATGATCGCCGGCCAGTCCCTACCGAGGTCGGCCTGCGCCTCCTGTACGGCGGCCGCCGTCTGCGCGACCTGCTCGGTAGAGTCCACGTTAGCTCCGAAGACGACGAGTCCGCCGAGGTGGTACTGCGTGAGCTCGGCGGCAGCAGCATCGGGATCCGTGCCCGGATAGCGAGCGAGGATTACCTGCCCGGCCGCCTCGTCCGGGCTCATCCTGGCAGCGAGTGCGGTGGCCGCCGCCACCTCACCCTCGGTAGGCCCCCAGGCCAGGGTTTCGCCGGCCGGCGAGGCGGAGGACGTGGGCTCTTCGCTCGGCTCGGGCGATGCGCTCGGTGACGTCGAGGGTGAGGGCGAGCCTGCGCCGTCGCCGGTGGGTGAGGTGCACCCTGCCAGGGCGAGCAGCCCGACGGCGGCCAGCACCGTCACCGCCCGACCTCGCCGGCGCCTTGTGGCGGCCGTCATGCCGTCGCCAGTACCTGCGTCAGCGGCATCTGGGAGTCGATGGTGATGTCGAACTCCGAGGCCGGCAACCCAGCGGCCACCACGGCCGAGCCGAGGGCGGCAATCATCGCCCCGTTGTCCGTGCAATACCGGATCGGCGGGATGCGCACCTCGATCCCCGCCTTCCCGAACCGCTCCACAGCCAGTTCGCGCAACCTGCTGTTGGCGGAGAACCCTCCCCCGATCACCACGCACCCGACGTCGTGGCGCTCGCATGCGGCCAGCGTCTTGGTGACCAGCACGTCGGCGACGGCCTCGGAGAAGGAGGCTGCGACGTCGGCAGCGGGCACCTCCTCACCTCGGTCGGTGAAGCCTTCCACCACCCGGGCGACGGCGGTCTTGAGGCCGGAGAAGGAGAAGTCGTAGGCGTGGGCGGCCATGTCCTTAGGGCGGGAGAGCCCGCGCGGGAACGCGAACGCCGCTGGGTCACCCTGCTGGGCGAGCTTGTCCACGTGCGGTCCGCCCGGATAGGGCAGCCCGAGCAGCCGGCCCACCTTGTCGAAGGCCTCGCCGGCGGCGTCGTCGAGGGTCTGGCCCAGCTCCACGACGTCGGTGGCGATGTCGCGTACATGCAGCAGACTCGAGTGCCCGCCCGAGACCACGAGACCGAGGAACTCCTCCGGGAATGGGCCGTCCACCAGGACGTCCACGGCCACGTGGCCGAGGATGTGGTTGACCCCGTACAGCGGTACGCCGAGCGCCAGGGCGAGGGACTTCGCCGCCGCCACCCCGACGGTGAGCGACCCGACCAGCCCGGGCCCGGAGGTCACCGCGACCGCGTCGATATCACCCAGGCTCACTCCGGCGCGCTCGACGGCGGCGCTGAGGGTGGGACCGAAGGCCTCCAGGTGCGCACGACTGGCCACCTCCGGGACGATCCCCCCGAAACGGGAGTGCTCATCCATCGAGGAGGCGGTCACGTCGGTGAGCAACTCCTGCCCACGGACCAGGGCGATCCCGGTCTCGTCGCAGGAAGTCTCGATCCCGAGGACGAGGGGCGGGTGATCATGCACTGCTGCCATGACCACCAAGCCTACGCCTGCCCGGTGGCCACCGGACGCGCCTCGTCGGCCGACCACTGCGACCACGACCCCGGATACAGGCGGGCCGGGACGCCGACGGCCGCGAGCGCCGCGACCTCGTGCGCCGCGGTCACTCCGGAACCGCAGTAGACCACCACGTCTTCGGCATCGCCGGCACCCACGGCGGTGAAGCGCCGCCGCAGATCCTCGCTGGGCCGGAACCGTTGCCCGGGGTCGAGGTTCTCTGCCGTCGGGGCGCTGACCGCCCCCGGAATGTGTCCGGCCCGCGGGTCCACCGGTTCGACCTCACCGGTGTAGCGCTCGGTGGCCCGGGCGTCCAGCAGCACCCCGTGGGAGGGGACGGCCGCCGTCTCTTCGGCGTCGGCCACCGGCATGTGACCGGCGGAGAGGGTGATGGTGCCGGGCACCACCTGCACGTCCCCGTCCTCCAGGATCCCCCCGCTCTCGCTCCAGGCACGCAGACCACCGTCGAGGATGCGCACATCGGCGATACCCGCCCACCGCAGCAGCCACCAGGCGCGGGCCGCGGAGGTGCCGCCGGTGTCGTCGTAGACCACCACCGGGTCCCCGTCATCGATCCCCCAGCGGCGCGCGGCAGCCTGGAGTGTCTCCAGATCGGGCAACGGGTGCCGGCCCTCCTCCCGGCTGGCGGGTGCGGCAAGATCGTGATCGAGATCCACGTACTGGGCACCGGGCACGTGACCGGCGAGGTAGAAGCGCCGGCCGTCCGGTTCGGCGAGGGACCAGCGCACATCCAGCAGCACCGGGCGCCGGGCGTGATCCGATTCCGAGACCAGTTCGGCCAGTTCCTCGGCCGTGACCAGCACGGCCCGCCGCATCGTGTCCGCGCTGCCCATCGTCTTCGCCTCCTCGACTGCCTCCGCCCCCACCGGTCCGGGGCTCGGGTCCGGCCTCAACCGTAGCCGCATCACCAGTGCGTCGGCCCCCTCCGGTTGGTAGTACCCGCGCCGGATACCGAGCGCCTCGAAACCGAACGAGGCGTACAAAGCCTGTGCTCCGCCGTCGGCGGCCCGTACCTCGAGGAAGACGCTCTCCGACCCGGCCGCACGTGCCCGTGCGATCAGCTCCGCCAGCATCCGGGCGGCATGCCCCCGGCGGCGGAAGGCCGGGTCCACTCCGATCGTCATCACCGAGGCATCGATTCCGTGGGCCAGTCCGGCGTAGCCCACCAGCCGCGAACCCTCGACGGCAGCCACATAGCAACGATCCGGTAGCGCCAGCTCGTCCTGGTAGACCGCCCGGCTCCACTGCCCAGCCCCGAACAGCACCGGCTCGAGGCGCATCACCTCCGGCAGATCCGAGGCGCGCAGGGGGCGCAGCCCGGGGGGTAGGAAAGTCACCTGCCCGTAGCCTGCCCCGGCACGTGGACGTCGGGGCGGCGCAGGTACAGCGCCTCGGTCGGTTGTGTCACCCCGGCCTGGGCCCGCACCAGGGCGAGGTGGCCCAGTCGCGACGCATCCACGACGGCGTCCGCTGCTCTCTCCTCCTCGCTCACCCCGCCCGCGAGGTCTGCGGGGTAGAGCGCAAGCCCCCGGCCGATCACCTGCCCTGCCTCGACGAGGTCGGCGTGGTCGGTCGCGACCTGGGCGGCGGTGTCGACACCCGGTCCGGCCACGGCGCGAACGACGTTCGCCTCGTCGCGGCGGTAGCGACCCCAGTAGACCTCACGACGCCGGGCATCGGTCACCACGAGCACCTCCTCGATGTCCTGCTCGGCCAGCGCATCCGCGGCGATCGCGTCGAGGGAGCTGACACCGTGGATCGGCAACCCGCGCGCCTGCGCGAAGGTGCGGGCGGTCACCAGGCCGACTCGCAATCCGGTGAACGGTGCGGGTCCGGTTCCCACGGCGATCGCGGTGAGGTCGGAGGCGGTGATGCCTGCGGTGTCCAGACAGCCCACGATCAGGGGGGCCAGGTACTCGACGTGCCGGCGCGGGTCATCGCTGCGGGCCGCGGCGAGCGTCTGACCGTTGTGCAGCACGGCCACAGCCGCCCCGTCGGAGGTGTCCAGGCACAGCAGAGTGGAGGTCGTGGTCACGCACCTACTCTACGAGCGGAACGGCTCGGAGGCCGACCGCTCGCTCTCACACCGGCAGGTCGACGCCCGCCCAGCGCTCCCCGACGCCTCGCAGGATCACACGCCGCGGCTGGTCGGCCGCGGCGGCCTCAGCCACATCGGTGCCGGGGCCCTCGCCCACCCCGCGCGGACGTTCCAGGTCGATCTCGAGCCGGTCCTGCGCCAGGCCCTCCACCAGACCGGCACCCCACTCGACCACGGTCACCGATTCGGCCATCGAGGAGTCCAGATCGAGCGCGTCCACCTCGGCGATCGAACCCAGGCGGTAGGCGTCCACGTGGATGAGCCCTGGCCCGGATCCAGTAGCGGCGTGCTCGCGGGCGATGATGAACGTCGGCGAGGCGACCCGGCCGCGCACCCCGAGGCCCTCCCCGATCCCCTGCGTCAAGGTGGTCTTGCCGGCGCCCAGGTCCCCCGTGAGGATCACCAGATCCCCGGCTCGCAGCACCTGCGCGAGGCGGCGCCCCAGCTCCTGGGTGGCGGAGGCGTCCGCCAGGGTGGACTCCACTCCACCCTGGCTCCCCGTCGTGATCCCGCTGTGCGCCGTCATACTGCTCCTTGCCCGGTGTAGACCCGCGGCACCCGCGGGCCGATCTGCGTCACGATCTCGTAGCTGATACCCCCGACGGCGTCCGCCCAGTCCTGCGCGGTCGGCTCACCCTGGGAGCCGCTGCCGAACAGGACAGCGGTGTCGCCCGCGGCCACGGGAAGCTCACGCACGTCCAGCACGAACTGGTCCATGCACACCCTCCCGGCGATGCGCACCTGCTGACCGGCCACCTGCACGGGCGCGGCGTTGCTCGCCCGCCGCGGAATGCCGTCGGCATACCCCAGCGGCACCGTCGCCAGGGTGGTCGGGTAGGAGGTGGTATAGGTGTGCCCGTAGGAGACGCCCTGCCCGGGGGCCGCGCTCTTGACCACATGCAGGTCGGCTTCCAGCCGCATCGCCGGGGTGAGTCCTACCTGCGGTGACGGGTGCGTCACCGGCATCGGGGAGAGTCCGTAGACGGCGATCCCGGGGCGTACCAGGTCATAGTGCACCTCGGGGAGGCTGATGGTGGCCGCCGAGTTCGCCAGGTGCCGCACCTCCAGTGTGGCGCCGGCGTTCTCTGCGCGGTGGACGGCCTCGGTGAAGACGGCGAGCTGCTCCCGCACGCTGGGGTGGTCGACCTCGTCGGCGCGCGCCAGGTGCGACCAGACACCCACCAGCCGCACCAGTCCCTCCGCCTGCAGGCGCATCGCCTCCCCGAGCATCTCGGTCCAGGTGTCGAGGAAGGACCCGCCGCGTCCGAGACCGGTGTCGACCTTGACGTGGAGCCGGGCCGTGCGCCCGGTGGTCCGTGCGGCGTCGGCGATCTCCGCCAGCGCCCACGGTGCGGGGGCGGAGATATCGATGTCGCTGCGCAGGACCTCGGTCAGCGGTGCACCCGGGCCGTACAACCAGGTGAGCACGGGGGCAGTGATCCCGGCCGCCCGTAGGGCGAGGGCTTCGGGCACCTGTGCAGCCCCCAGCCACGTGGCACCCCCGCGTAGCGCGGCCCGGGCCGCGGGTACCAGGCCATGGCCGTAGGCATCCCCCTTGACGACGGCCATGACCTGCGCGGTCGGGGCGCACTCGCGCAGCCAGCCGACGTTCGCGGCGATGGCGTCCAGGTCGACGACCGCGCGTCCCGGGTAGTAGGTCACGCCCTCAGTCTGCCACCGGGTGGTGACCGGTCGAGGTCAGCGACAACTCCGCGCGTTGCCCTGTTCTGTCGCCCGTGCCGCGCCGTGGACGACAGAACGGGGCAACGCTCGAGGGCAGACTGTGCTTGTCGGTGTCGGTTATCGGAGCGTGAGAACCTGCGCGAGGGTCCCCGGGAGGGCACGGACAAAGTCGGACGGCGTGACCGGGCCACCCGGATTCGCCCAGTGCGCGGCGCGACCGTGCACGAGCGCCGCCATCGCAGCCAGGAGCGGCACCGGTGCCTCGCTGGTGGCCAGCAGTGCCCCGAGAATCCCGGCGAGCACGTCTCCGGAGCCTGCCGTTGCCAGCCAGGGCGACCCGTCCGCCTGGCTGAGGAGCCCGACCTCGCCCGTTCGAATCCCCTTCCCGCCGTCGAATGCCTGCGAAGGTCCGGCGATCAACGTCACCGCCCCCTTGAGCAGCACCGTCGCCCCCGTGACCTCGACGGCGATCCGCACCCAGCGAGCCGGGTCGGCCTCCACTCGGGCCCGGTCGACCGGTGTTCCGCGAGCGCTGAGCAGCTCGGCCAGCTCACCCGCGTGCGGGGTGAGAACCGCGCGTCGTCTCCGATTGACCTGCGGGTCCTGTGGGAGCACGGACAACGCACCGGCGTCATAGACGAGCGCCGGCGGCGGCGTACCTGCCGCATCGGCCAGCTCGTCCACCTCGGCCAGGCGCTCCCGGACACGATCCTGGTCACGCTCATCCGACAGACCTGGTCCCAGGACCAGTGCTTGGACCCGGCCTGGGGTGGTCACGGTCTCGGGGTAATGGTCGAGCACTCGATCGGCCACCGCCCCGTCCTTCGAGAGGTAGCGGACCATGCCGCAGCCCGTGCGCAGGGCGGCCCCAACGGTCAGCACGGCCGCACCCGGATAGGTCCCCGAGCCGGCGACCACGCCGAGCACGCCGCGGGTGTACTTGTGGTCCCCTGGTCCCGGGACTGGCCACAGCCGCGCCACATCCGCCGCCTCCAGCCGTTCGACAAGCGCCGCCTGTGCGGCGAACTCTGGCTCGAGGCCGAGCTCGAGCACCTCAACCCGACCGGCCAGACCCGCCGCCGGCGGCAGCAGCAGGCCCGCCTTCATCGCCCCCATGGTCACGGTCCGGTCGGCGCGTAGCACCGGTCCGGACACGACGCCCCCGTCGGCGCTGAGCCCGCTCGGGGTGTCGACGGCGATGACCCGCCGAGCCGGGCGAACCTGCCCCTGTCGCAGCCGGTCCAGCACTCCCACGACGGCGGCGCTCGCCCCGCGGAGTCCACCCCGGACTCCGATTCCCGCCATCGCATCCACCCACACCTGAGCGAGACTTGCCTCGCGAACCCACGCGACGCCGTCGGGAATCGGAGAGTGAGCCTCGCCTGCAGAATCCTCCTCGCGAAGGGCAGGTGCGCCGTCGGGGGCGTGGACCAGAATGCGCACGCCGTGGCGCCGAGCGAAGGCGAGCCCATCCGCATGGACCTGCTCGCGCACGAGCAGCGCCGAGACGACCACACCGCGCTCGGCGAGGAGTCCAGCCGCGAAGAGGCCGTCACCGCCGTTGTTCCCCCCTCCCACGAGCACCAGCACACGCGCCTTGCTCCGCGGGACTCCGAGGCCATCCAGCTCCCCTCGGACGGCCGCGGCGACACCGCCGGCGGCCCAGCGCATCAACGGCCGGCCGGCGCTGAGTGCCGGTCCCTCAGCCGCCTGGACCGCCTGCCTGCCGTAGCCGCGGATCATCGGCCCTCCGCAACTGCGACCGCCGAGGCGATACCGGCGTCGTGGGAGATCGACAGGTGCCAGGAACTCACCCCGCGTGCCTCAGCGGCCGCGAGCACGGTGCCGCTGAGGTCGACCACGGGCGCGCCACCGACCACGCGGTGCACGGTGGCGTCTTGCCAGCTCATCCCGCCTGGGGCGCCGAGCGCTTTCGCGATCGCCTCCTTGGCCGCGAACCGGGCGGCAAGCGAGGAGGGCGGGAGCTCACGCTCGGCCGGGGTGAACAGCCTCTCCTTCAGCCCGGGGGCACGGTCGAGCGTGGCGAGGAAACGTTCGACGTCCACCACGTCTATCCCGACACCCACGATCATGAGATCACGCGCCTATCCGACTGTCCACTTACTCGACGGTGACCGACTTGGCGAGGTTGCGTGGCTGGTCGACATCGAGCCCCTTCGCCGTGGCCAGGGCAGCGGCGAAGATCTGCAGCGGAACCACGGTCACCAACGGCGCCAGGAGGGTCGGGGTCTGAGGGACCCGGAAGACGACGTCCGCGAACGGTTCAACGGCGTCGTCACCTTCCTCGGCGATCACCAGGGTGCGGGCGCCACGGGCACGGATCTCCTGGATGTTCGAGATCACCTTGGCGTGAAGGGCATCGCGCCCGCGCGGGGACGGGGCGATGACGAAGACCGGCTGCCCGGGCTCGACCAGTGCGATCGGACCGTGCTTGAGCTCACCGGCGGCAAACCCCTCGGCGTGAATGTAGGCGAGTTCCTTGAGCTTGAGCGCCCCTTCCAGGGCGACCGGGAATCCCACGTGCCGGCCCAGGAACAGCACGGTGCGCTCCTCGGCGAGCTCGCGAGCGACGGCCTGCACGTGGCCCTCGGTGTCGACCACCTGCTGGATGCGTTCGGGCATCAGCCGCAGTTCCTCGAGGTCCTCGGCGATCTCGTCGGGGAACTTGTTACCGCGCAGCTGAGCGAGGTAGAGGCCGAGGAGGTAGCAGGCAGTGATCTGGGCGAGGAACGCCTTCGTGGAGGCGACAGCTACCTCAGGGCCCGCATGGGTGTAGAGCACGGCGTCCGACTCGCGCGCGATGGTGGAGCCGTGGGTGTTGACGATGGCCAGCACCTTGGCCCCCTGCTCGCGTGCGTGCCGGACGGCCATGATGGTGTCCATCGTCTCCCCGGACTGGGAGATCGCGACGACGAGCGTCTTCTCGCTGACCACCGGGTCGCGGTAGCGAAACTCGTGCGCCAGCTCAACCTCCACCGGGATACGGCACCAGTGCTCGATGGCGTACTTGGCGACATGCCCGGCGTAGGCGGCAGTCCCGCAGGCGATGACCACGATCTTGTCGACCGAGCGCATCACAGTCTCGGAGATGCGCATCTCGTCCAGGATCAGCTCGCCCTTCTCTCCGACCCTTCCCAAGAGAGTGTCGGCCACGGCCTGCGGTTGGTCGTGAATCTCCTTGTTCATGAAGGTCTCGAAGCCACCCTTGACAGCGGCGTCGGCGGACCAGTCGACGGTGAACCGGCGCGGCTGAACGACGGTGCCGGCGGCGTCGGTCACCACGACGTCTGCGCCGGTGATGGTGACGACCTGGTCCTGCCCCATCTCCATGGCCTCGCGGGTGAAGGCGATGAATGCGGAGACGTCGCTGCCGAGGAAGTTCTCGCCTTCGCCCAGGCCGATCACCAGCGGCGAATTGCGCCGGGCACCCACGACGGTATCGGGCTGGTCAGCATGCACGGCGAGCAGGGTGAAGGCGCCCTCGAGGCGACGCACGACCTGGCGCATCGCCTCCGTCAGGTCACCGGTCTCGTCGTAAGCGCCCGCGAGCAGGTGGGCGACCACCTCGGTGTCGGTCTCGGAGTGGAACTGCGTCCCGTCGGCGACCAGCGCGCTCTTCAGGGCGTGGAAGTTCTCGATGATCCCGTTATGGATGACGGCGAGGCGACCGTCGCCGCTGAGGTGCGGGTGAGCGTTGACGTCCGTAGGTGCACCGTGGGTGGCCCACCGGGTATGACCGATCGCGGCCGTCCCCTCGGCGAGCGGGCGCTCGTCGAGCTCCCGGGTGAGATTGGTCAGCTTGCCCGCTTTCTTGGCCGATACCAGGCCGTCGGGCGTAGCGATCGCAATCCCAGCCGAGTCGTACCCTCGGTACTCGAGCCGGCCGAGCCCCTCCATGACCACGTCGAGCGGGCGGCTGCTGGCAGCCGCGGGGCCGACGTATCCGACGATTCCGCACATGCGCACAGCGTAACCGCGTGTACGCGCGCGAGGCGCAAGAGTGGAAGAGTAGGCGCGTGACTGCTTCCGACCTCACTCGTGCCGACACTCCGGTGAGTCCGTACGTGGAGTTCGACCGGACGGCCTGGAGCCGTCTGTCCGCCTCCACACCGCTCCCGCTGACCGCCGATGACGTTGAGCACCTGCGCGGTCTGGGCGATCCGATCGACCTGGCCGAGGTGGACACTGCCTACCGGCCACTCTCGCGGCTGCTGACACTGTACGTGGCCGCTTCGCAGCGGCTACGGGCCACGACATCGACCTTTCTTGGTGAACGCACGCACCGCACACCGTTCGTGATCGGAATAGCCGGCTCGGTCGCGGTGGGGAAATCGACTGCGGCACGGGTGCTACGCGAACTGCTGCGACGGTGGCCGGAGACACCGCGGGTGGAACTGGTCACCACGGATGGATTCCTGCACCCCAATGCCGAGCTTCAGCGCCGAGGGCTGATGGACCGCAAGGGTTTCCCCGAGTCCTACGACCGGCGGGCCCTGCTCGACTTCCTCACTCAGGTCAAGGCCGGAGCCGATCGCGTGAGCGCACCGGTGTACTCCCACCTCACCTACGACATCGTGCCGGACCGGACGGTCGAGGTGCGGGCTCCCGAGGTGCTCATCGTGGAAGGCCTGAACGTGCTGGCGCCGGCGCGCGTGACAGCGCAGGGAGAGGCGTCGCTCGCTGTCAGCGACTTCTTCGACTTCTCGATCTACATCGACGCTGCGACCGAAGATATCCGGCGCTGGTACGTCGACAGGTTCCTCGACCTGCGGCAGACGGCATTCGCCGACGAGCGCTCGTACTTCCACCGGTACGCCGCCCTCGACGATGCGCAGGCACGCGCCCGGGCGCTGCAGATCTGGGAGTCGATCAATGAACCCAACCTGGTGGAGAACGTGCTGCCGACGCGTGGCCGGGCGACGCTGGTGCTGACCAAGGATTCCGACCACCGGCTCAGTCGCTTCGGCTTGCGGAAGATCTGAGCCGTGGCTGCTGGAACGCAGGACACCGTGCTCGTGGCCACCCGGGCCGGCACCGTACGCGGGGTGGCGCGGCCCGGGTCGTTGGCCTTCCGCGGAATCCCGTACGCAGCGGCACCCGTGGGCGAGCTGCGGTTCGCTGCGCCGGCGCCGCACCCGGGCTGGGACGGCGTCCGAGACGCGATGGAGAACGGGCCGACACCGTCGCTGGGGCCGGTCGGGGACGCGTACTCGATCCCCGAACCTGTGGTCAGCGGGAGCGAGGTGCTCAATCTCAACGTGTTCACCCCGGACACGGCGGCCCGGCTGCCGGTCTACGTCTGGGTGCACGGCGGAAGCTACGTGGGTGGCTCACCCGGGGGCCCGTGGTTCGACGGCGCCACATTCAACGCCTCCGGAGTGGTCGTGGTCACGATCACCTACCGGCTCGGGTTCGAAGGTTATGGCGACGTGCCCGGCGCGCCGTCGAACCGTGCGCTGCGGGACATGATCGCTGCGCTGGAGTGGGTGCAGGAGAACATCGGGGACTTCGGCGGCGACCCCGGCCGAGTCACCCTGGGCGGACAGAGCGCCGGCGCAGGAGCCGTGCTGGCCCTGCTCGCCGCGCCACGTGCCACGGGTTTGTTCCACCGTGCCGTCTCCCACTCCGCTCCACTTCCGGATATCGACGTCGCCACGGCGCAGCGGGTCGGTCGAGACCTTGCCTCAGCGTGCGGGGTGGAACACACGCTGGACGGCTGGCGCGGCGTTCCTCGCACGGACGTCGTGGCTGCCGAGCGGGCCACCGGATCGGCCGATCTGTTCGCCGCCCTCGCGAACCTGTACCGCATGCTTTCAGGGGAGGAACCGGTCACGACGTTCGGTCCGGTACTGGACGGCGACCTGCTTCCCGAGGACTCACAGGATCTGCTGCAGGGCAATCCCGGTATCCCCTTGATGCTCGGTGCCACCAGCCACGAGTTCAATCGGGTCACGGCGCCGATCGAGCGTTATCTCGCTCGAGGAGTGGGCGCTGCGGTGCTCATGGGCCTCGGTGTGCCTCCAGCCTTGGCACGTGCCTACCCCCGTGCGTTCCCGGACTGGAACCCTGCCGAGTTGCTCGGCCAGGCGGTCACAGACCGCGTCTTCCGCATCCCGGCGGTCAAGGTGTCGACCGCGCGCGCCGCATCACCCGCGAGTCACACATGGTTGTGGGACTTCCGGTGGCGCTCCCCCGTCTCCGGTCGGGCCGTGCATTGCGTCGATCTGCCCTTCGCGTGGGGTCGGTTGAACGCCGAGCGGGTGCAGCGGATCGCGGGAGCGAGTCCACCCGAGACCTTGCAGCGCGAGGTGCATTCGGCGATCGCGCGATTCGTCAACGGAGGCCACCCAGGCTGGCAGCCATTTGGGCCCGAACAGCCGACGGCGCGGGTCTGGGACACACCAGCGTGGACAGGGCGCGATCCATTCCGATTCGAGCGGATCGCCCTCGAGGTACTCTCAGGATCGTGACTCGATGGGCCCGGTGTCGGCTGCTTCCTTGCGTACCTCCGCCTGCCTGATCTCCGCGACCGGATCGACACCACGACGTCTCAGGATCAGCCGGACCACACCATCCACCAGGAATCCCATTGCTACGCCGAGAACGACGCCCACCACCACGCCGAGCAGTGGATTGGCGTGCAGCGCAGCTCCAGCGCCCGCTCCCAGCGCAATCGAGTACACCGCCCACATCACCGCCGCTACCGCGGCGATCGGCACAAAGCGTCGATACGGGTACCCCACCGCACCAGCAGTCATATTGACCGCGACGCGCCCGATCGGGATGTAGCGGGCGGCGAGGATGAACACCGCCCCGCGCCGCGCCAACGCACTCTCTGCCCATGCGAGGGTCTTCGCACCCCGCCTGCTGCGGAAGATGCGGAAGCGGTGGATCGGCAATCGCGTGCCGATCAGATAGGCGATGTTGTCACCGATGAACGCACCGGCTGCCGCGACGATCCCGATCCACCAGAGACTCGGAGCCTCGTGGGAGATCGACAGGCTCGTGAGCGCGATCACGACTGATTCGCTCGGGATCGGTGGAAAGAAACCATCGATGATGCAGCAGGCAAGAAGGACCAGCAGTACCCACGGCGAAGCCGCCAACTCCAGGATGGGGCCCTCAACGGCGTCTAGCACCTGCGCTCCTCGCGTTCTGATCGGAAAGTCCCACCGTACGCAAGCCCATGCCTGACGTCATCGGGGTCTTCCCTGAATCATCCCTGACGGCAGGTCACTACGTCATCCCTCCCCGGGTGGGCAGGCACGCACGAGAGGTACACCTGCGGTAGCAGACCGTGGTCACGCTGGGCTCCCATGGCGCGCAGCCAGACTCGAGGACAGCCAATCCGGTCACTGCCATCACGACCGCAGGCGCCGTCGGGCTGGTGTCCCAGGGCTTGCGCAGGTCATCCGCACGACCGGGTGAACGCACTACCGGGGTTAACGCAACAAGGGCCACCCCGTGGTGGGGTGGCCCTTGTTGGAATGGGTGTCCGGCGGTGTCCTACTCTCCCACGACCTCGCGGTCGCAGTACCATCGGCGCTGAGGGGCTTAGCTTCCGGGTTCGGAATGGGACCGGGCGTTTCCCGCCTCGCTATGGCCGCCGTAACTCTATGGAGATGACTACTGCACACTCTGCCCCTGTTCCTACCCCGGGCTTGTTGAACAGACCCTGGGCGGGGTGGGTGGTGGTGGCGGTCTCTCGGGAACCGCACAGTGGACGCGTACACGCAATGATTGTGTGTTGTGGTAAGTCATCGGCATATTAGTACCGGTCAGCTTCACACCTTTCGGTGCTTCCACATCCGGCCTATCAACCCAGTGGTCTAGCTGGGAGCCTCTCACACCTCGAGGGTGTATGGAAATCTCATCTTGAAGCAGGCTTCCCACTTAGATGCTTTCAGCGGTTATCCCTTCCCAACGTAGCTAACCAGCCGTGCTCCTGGCGGAACAACTGGCACACCAGAGGTTAGTCCGTCCCGGTCCTCTCGTACTAGGGACAGCCCTTCTCAAATTTCCAACGCGCGCAGCGGATAGGGACCGAACTGTCTCACGACGTTCTGAACCCAGCTCGCGTACCGCTTTAATGGGCGAACAGCCCAACCCTTGGGACCTACTCCAGCCCCAGGATGCGACGAGCCGACATCGAGGTGCCAAACCATGCCGTCGATATGGACTCTTGGGCAGGATCAGCCTGTTATCCCCGGGGTACCTTTTATCCGTTGAGCGACGGCGCTTCCACGAGCCACCGTCGGGTCACTAGTTCCGACTTTCGTCCCTGCTCGACATGTACGTCTCACAGTCAAGCTCCCTTGTGTACTTACACTCGCCACCTGATTGCCAACCAGGCTGAGGGAACCTTTGAGCGCCTCCGTTACTTTTTAGGAGGCAACCGCCCCAGTTAAACTACCCACCAGGCACTGTCCCTGATCCGGATCACGGACCGAGGTTAGATGTCCAGAACGACCAGAGTGGTATTTCAACGTTGACTCCACACCCGCTGGCGCGGGCGCTTCACAGTCTCCCACCTATCCTACACAAGCCGTACCGAACACCAATACCAAGCTATAGTAAAGGTCCCGGGGTCTTTCCGTCCTGCTGCGCGTAACGAGCATCTTTACTCGTAGTGCAATTTCGCCGAGTTCGCGGTTGAGACAGCGGAGAAGTCGTTACGCCATTCGTGCAGGTCGGAACTTACCCGACAAGGAATTTCGCTACCTTAGGATGGTTATAGTTACCACCGCCGTTTACTGGGGCTTAAATTCTGAGCTTCGCCACCAAAGGTGACTAACCCGTCCTCTTAACCTTCCAGCACTGGGCAGGCGTCAGTCCGTATACATCGTCTTGCGACTTCGCACGGACCTGTGTTTTTGATAAACAGTCGCTTCTCCCTGGTCTCTGCGGCCTTCAACGCTCACCACCGCAATGGGCAGGTCACGCGTCCGGCCCCCCTTCTCCCGAAGTTACGGGGGCATTTTGCCGAGTTCCTTAACCACGATTCACTCGATCGCCTTAGTATTCTCTACCTGACCACCTGAGTCGGTTTAGGGTACGGGCGGCTAGAACCTCGCGCCGAGGTTTTTCTAGGCAGCATAGGATCACCCAATCATCCAGCATACGCTGTCACCATCAGCTCTCAGGCACATGAGGCACGGATTTACCTATACCTCGCCCTACAGCCTTGGACGTGCCAAGCCATAAGACACGCTGGGCTACCTTCCTGCGTCACCCCTGTTACTACGCTTACCTACTACCGGTTCGGGTCACGCGCTCGGACTGCACGTCCCCCGAAGGGGATCTAGCAGACGTTGGGCGTTTAGCATCACCGGATTCGGTATGGGCGGTTCTTCGCCGGTAGCAGAATATCAACTGCTTGTCCATCGACTACGCCTGTCGGCCTCGCCTTAGGTCCCGACTTACCCAGGGCGGATTAACCTGGCCCTGGAACCCTTGGTCATTCGGCGGACGGGTTTCTCACCCGTCTTTCGCTACTCATGCCTGCATTCTCACTCGTGTGGCGTCCACGGCTGGATCACTCCGCCGCTTCACTCCCCACACGACGCTCCCCTACCCATCCACACACCTGGACCCACCCCCGAAGAGGTAAGCCAAGTAAATGCGTGAATGCCACAGCTTCGGCGGTATGCTTGAGCCCCGCTACATTGTCGGCGCAGAATCACTTGACCAGTGAGCTATTACGCACTCTTTCAAGGGTGGCTGCTTCTAAGCCAACCTCCTGGTTGTCTGTGCAACTCCACATCCTTTCCCACTTAGCATACGCTTAGGGGCCTTAGCTGGTGGTCTGGGCTGTTTCCCTCTCGACTACGAAGCTTATCCCCCGCAGTCTCACTGCCACGCTCTCACTTACCGGCATTCGGAGTTTGGTTGACGTCAGTAACCTGGTGAGGCCCATCAGCCATCCAGTAGCTCTACCTCCGGTAAGAAACACGTGACGCTGCACCTAAATGCATTTCGGGGAGAACCAGCTATCACGAAGTTTGATTGGCCTTTCACCCCTATCCACAGCTCATCCCCCCAGTTTTCAACCTAGGTGGGTTCGGTCCTCCACGCGGTCTTACCCGCGCTTCAACCTGGCCATGGATAGATCACTTCGCTTCGGGTCTAGAGCACGCGACTACGGTCGCCCTATTCGGACTCGCTTTCGCTACGGCTTCCCCACACGGGTTAACCTCGCCACGTACCACTAACTCGCAGGCTCATTCTTCAAAAGGCACGCTGTCACCCCTGCTAAGGAGGCTCCAACGGATTGTAAGCATTCGGTTTCAGGTACTATTTCACTCCCCTCCCGGGGTACTTTTCACCTTTCCCTCACGGTACTTGTCCGCTATCGGTCACCAGGTAGTATTTAGGCTTACCAAGTGGTCTTGGCAGATTCACACGGGATTTCTCGGGCCCCGTGCTACTTGGGATACTCATCAAGAGGCCACGCAATTTCGTCTACGGGAGTAACACCCTCTATGCTGGGCCTTTCAATGCCCTTCGACTATCACGCGACTTGATCACTCTTCGCCAACCCGGCAGGATCAGCCAACGAGTCCCACAACCCCACAAGTGCAACGCCTGCCGGCTATCACACACCCATGGTTTGGCCTCATCCGATTTCGCTCGCCACTACTCTCGGAATATCTTTTCCTGTGGGTACTGAGATGTTTCACTTCCCCACGTTCCCTCCACACACCCTATGTGTTCAGGTGCAGGTAACCGGGCATGACCCCGGCTGGGTTTCCCCATTCGGAAATCCTCGGATCAAAGTTCGTTTGCCAACTCCCCGAGGCTTATCGCAAGCTACTACGTCCTTCTTCGGCTCCTGGTGCCAAGGCATCCACCGAATGCTCTTAAAAACTTGCCACAAAAATCAAAGATGCTCGCGTCCACTGTGCAGTTCTCAAGCTACCGACACTCACCCAACCCGCATACCAGCAACAGCCAGCACCAGACCAGACGGTGTACAACCAACCAACAACCCCACCAAAGCGGGCTCATTGCCTGGGACACCCAACAGTGTGTCCGCCCCAACACCCACCCCCACACAGGAAGGCAAGCACCAGAGACCGTGATTAATGTTCCACCCAATAGAAGCACCACCCCCAGAACACTCGCCCAGGGCATGGCACACCACCACCACATGACACCCACAACAGGCACCACAACAGCAGCAGCGAGCTTCACAACGTGAAACTCCTTAGAAAGGAGGTGATCCAGCCGCACCTTCCGGTACGGCTACCTTGTTACGACTTCGTCCCAATCGCCAATCCCACCTTCGACAGCTCCCCCCACAAGGGTTGGGCCACCGGCTTCGGGTGTTACCGACTTTCATGACGTGACGGGCGGTGTGTACAAGGCCCGAGAACGTATTCACCGCAGCGTTGCTGATCTGCGATTACTAGCGACTCCGACTTCATGGGGTCGAGTTGCAGACCCCAATCCGAACTGAGACCGGCTTTCTGGGATTCGCTCCACCTCGCGGTATCGCAGCCCTTTGTACCGGCCATTGTAGCATGCGTGAAGCCCAAGACATAAGGGGCATGATGATTTGACGTCATCCCCACCTTCCTCCGAGTTGACCCCGGCAGTCTCCTATGAGTCCCCACCATTACGTGCTGGCAACATAGGACGAGGGTTGCGCTCGTTGCGGGACTTAACCCAACATCTCACGACACGAGCTGACGACAACCATGCACCACCTGTACACCAGTGTCCAAAGAGACCCACATCTCTGCAGGCTTCCGGTGTATGTCAAGCCTTGGTAAGGTTCTTCGCGTTGCATCGAATTAATCCGCATGCTCCGCCGCTTGTGCGGGCCCCCGTCAATTCCTTTGAGTTTTAGCCTTGCGGCCGTACTCCCCAGGCGGGGCACTTAATGCGTTAGCTGCGGCACAGAATCCGTGGAATGGATCCCACACCTAGTGCCCAACGTTTACGGCATGGACTACCAGGGTATCTAATCCTGTTCGCTCCCCATGCTTTCGCTCCTCAGCGTCAGTAGTGGCCCAGAGACCTGCCTTCGCCATCGGTGTTCCTCCTGATATCTGCGCATTCCACCGCTACACCAGGAATTCCAGTCTCCCCTACCACACTCTAGTCTGCCCGTACCCACTGCAGGCGCGGAGTTGAGCCCCGCGTTTTCACAGCAGACGCGACAAACCGCCTACGAGCTCTTTACGCCCAATAATTCCGGACAACGCTTGCGCCCTACGTATTACCGCGGCTGCTGGCACGTAGTTAGCCGGCGCTTCTTCTGCAGGTACCGTCAGCCGAAGCCTTCTTCCCTACTGAAAGAGGTTTACAACCCGAAGGCCGTCATCCCTCACGCGGCGTCGCTGCATCAGGCTTTCGCCCATTGTGCAATATTCCCCACTGCTGCCTCCCGTAGGAGTCTGGGCCGTGTCTCAGTCCCAGTGTGGCCGGTCACCCTCTCAGGCCGGCTACCCGTCACCGCCTTGGTAGGCCATCACCCCACCAACAAGCTGATAGGCCGCGAGCCCATCCCTCACCAAAAAATCTTTCCAAACACACCCATGCGAGCATGCCTGAATATCCAGTATTAGACGCCGTTTCCAGCGCTTATCCCAGAGAAAGGGGCAGGTTACTCACGTGTTACTCACCCGTTCGCCACTAATCCACGGTGCAAGCACCGCTTCATCGTTCGACTTGCATGTGTTAAGCACGCCGCCAGCGTTCGTCCTGAGCCAGGATCAAACTCTCCGTAAAAGAATCTATCAACACCCCACACCCCAAAAGAGCACAAGGCGCCAACAAACCATACGAAACAAACAATCCCAGCAGATGCACACCCAAAAAGAGCGCACACCAACCATAAAAAACTGGCATCAATCACTACAAACACACTGTTGAGTTCTCAAACAACGAACGCGCACCTTCAGACCGTGCTCTATGCACGTCCCGATCGGGGCTTGTCGCTGACCTCGTAAACCGTACCAGGCGCTGCGACTCTCCGTCGCACCTCCTCGTCCGGCGATCTCATCGGCACATGGCTGACTCTGATCGATCCGAGGGCCGCTCCGGCGGGATCGGCCACCTTGTCGGTGTCCGTTTCTCCCTTGCTCCGGGGCAACGAGTAGATACATTACGCACCTTCCCCGGCCGGGTCAAATCCAGTGGCTACGGATCCGTTGCCGTGACCGGCGACCGGTCATGTCGCCTTGCGACACGCCGTGAACCGCAGGATTCCGCCGTTCCTTCACACTGTCGGCCCCTGTGATTGGCCTCAGGATCGGCCGCTAAGGAGCGTTACACGGGGCAGTCGGCGCAACATGTGGTTCACGACACACGCACCGCTTCCTTCTTGAGCGTGCACTCTCACGACAGTCTGCGAACTGCGGATCGTCCTCCGCATGTGCTGATGCCCGGTGCCGACGCAGGTGAGATACGTCGGCACCGGGCATCTGCGGCACCGGGTTTCCAGTACGGGTCCATCTCGGGTTATCCCAGCGGGCCCAACCCGCCGGTCCCTGCTGTCACCCCATGCTCAGTTGCGTGCGCACAACTTCGCTGAGGAGCGAGGCTTCACGCTCGGCCTGCTCATGCGTGGCCGCTTCCACCATCACCCGCACCAGCGGCTCCGTACCCGAGGATCGCAACAGCACGCGCCCACTATCGCCGAGCCTGCGCTCAGTCTCCGCGATCGCCTCGGCCAGGACCGGATCCTGACCCACCCGGTTCTTGTCCACTCCGCGTACGTTCTCAAGTACCTGCGGCAGCCGCGTCATGACCGCCGCCAGGTCCGCGAGCGTGCGCTTGGTCTGTGCCACCCGCGCTGCGAGGTGCAGAGACGTCAGAACACCGTCTCCGGTCGTGGCATGCCTGGCAAGGATGATGTGCCCAGACTGCTCACCACCCAAGTCATAGCCGCCGGCTCGCATTCTCTCGAGCACGTATCGATCCCCCACTCCGGTCTGCTCGATCCGGATCCCCGCCTCACGCATCGCCAAGGTGAGACCCAGGTTGCTCATCACAGTCACGACCAGCGTGCTGTCGGTGAGCCGGCCCGACTCGTTCATGGCGACGGCGAGGATTCCCATGATCTGATCGCCGTCGATCAGGGCGCCGTTGTGATCCACCGCCAGGCATCGGTCGGCATCACCGTCGAAGGCGACACCGAAGTCCGCCTCAGACGCCACAGTCACCGCCTGCAGCTGTTCCGGGTGAGTCGAACCACACTTCTCGTTGATGTTGCGCCCGTCAGGAGAGGCGTTGATGACCACCACGTCCGCGCCGGCCGCACGCAGCGCCGCGGGTCCCACCTCACTTGCCGCACCGTTAGCGCAGTCCACCGCGATTCGAAGCCCGGTGAGATCTGTGTCGATACTCCCGAGGAGATGCTCGACATAGGCGTCCCCCGCCGCGCCCCGGTTCATGGTCACGTGTCCCACGTCTGCGCCGGTCGGCAGGTCCCACGCCTCCGAAAGCCTCGCCTCGATCGCGTCCTCGATGTCGTCTGCGAGTTTGAGACCACCGCGCGCGAAGAACTTGATGCCGTTGTCGGGCATCGCATTGTGCGATGCCGAGATCATGACAGCCAGGTCGACCTTCTCAGCGCTGGTCAGGTGGGCCACCGCCGGTGTCGGCAGAACACCGAGATCCTCGACGTCGACGCCGGCGCTGGCAAGACCGGCGATCACAGCGGCGGAGAGGAACTGGCCCGACACCCGCGGATCGCGTCCCACGATCGCCCGCGGGCGATGCCCCTCCGTTCGTTCGGCGACCACGTGCGCGGCTGCAGTCCCCAGCTGCAACGCAAGCGACGCCGTCACCTCGCGGTTGGCAAGTCCTCGAACACCATCCGTCCCGAAAAGTCGAGCCATCCGTTCGTCCTTTCCCTGAAGTCCGGTCCGGTCGGACCGGGTGATACACGACAAGGCCCCGGACGACCAGGAACGGTCGGCCGGGGCCCCATGCCATCAGCGCGTCAGCGCTTGGAGTACTGCGGCGCCTTACGGGCCTTCTTCAGACCAGCCTTCTTGCGCTCGGTCACGCGGGCGTCCCGGGTGAGGAAGCCTGCACGCTTGAGCGCCGGACGGTTGGACTCGCCATCGATCTCGTTGAGCGCACGGGCGATCGCCAGACGCAATGCGCCCGCCTGACCGGACGGGCCACCGCCGTCGATCCGGGCGACCACGTCGAAGCGGCCCTCAAGGTCGAGCAGAGTGAACGGCGAGTTCACGAGCTGCTGGTGCAACTTGTTCGGGAAGTAGTCCTCGAGCGTACGCCCGTTGACCTTCCAGGTTCCGGTGCCCGGCACCAGGCGTGCACGGGCGACAGCCTCCTTGCGGCGACCGAGGGCTTGGCCCGGTGCGGTCAGCGAGCTTCCACCTCCGGTGGTCGGGGCGCTGCTCTCAGAGGTGTATGAGCTCGGGGCCTCGCCCTCGAGCTCCTGGGTCTCGGCGGTGGTCTGGGACACGGGGTTCTCCTCGTTCAGTGCGTCAGTCTCGCGGGCGTCGCGTTACTGCGCGACCTGGGTGATCTCAAAGGTCTCCGGCTGCTGCGCACCGTGCGGGTGCTCGGCTCCGCGGTAGACCTTGAGCTTGCGCAGCTGGGCCCGGCCCAGTCGCGTCTTGGGGATCATGCCCCGGATCGCCTTCTCCACGGCCCGCTCAGGGTTCTTCTCGAGGAGCTCGGCGTAGTTCGTCGCCTTCAGACCGCCCGGGTATCCGGAGTGGCGGTAGGCGATCTTCTTGTCCCGCTTCGCGCCGGTGAGCGCGACCTTGTCGGCGTTGACGACGATGACGAAGTCACCGCCGTCCACATGCGGCGCGAAGGTGGGCTTGTGCTTGCCACGCAACAGTGCGGCAGCGTGGCTCGCCAGTCGCCCGAGCACCACATCGGTAGCGTCAATGACGTACCAGGAGTGCTCGGTGTCGCCGGGCTTGGGGGTGTACGTACGCACGGTCGTAGCCTTCGTTTCTCTGCTGGTCTGCGGGGATCACTCACCGCGGCGCGGTGCGCTCGCAGTGGAAGCGGATCCCTCTGGTCACTTCTACGGCGGTGAGCGTCCAGAAGGTCCCGGACCGGTGAGTGGGAGGCACCGACCAGCGTGCATGGACGCACAACGACTCATAAGAGTACTGCGCGGCGCCGGGAACGGTCAAAGCGCCGACGAGGGATCTTCGTCACGTGCCGCTACGCTGGCATCTTCCCTGGTAAGGGTCCGCACGGCGCGGGCCGTGCGTGCTCGTTCTGCCAGCTCCGATGGCGGCGGGTAGCCGACCTCTTCGAGCACGAGCCCGCGCGCCGGCGCGACACCCACGGCGGGATCGCGATTCCCCGCCCGTAGCACCTCAGCGGGCCAGTCCACGGGCCGGCGTCCCTCACCGACGGCGATGCTGGCGCCCACGAGTGCGCGCACCATCGAATGACAGAAGGCATCCGCGCGCACGTGCGCCACGGCGATCCCGGCTTCGTCCCGCTCCCATCTGATCTCCTGCAGCGTGCGGATCGTGGTCGCCCCGGGTCGTGGCTTGCAGTACGCGGCAAAGTCGTGTTCGCCCACGAGCAGACGAGCGGCGAGATCCATCGCCCCCACATCCAGGGTGCGACGGTGCCACGTCACCCACGCACGCGAGAGGGGATCATGCAGACTGTCGCGGTCGGCAATGCGGTACGCGTAGCGTCGCCACACGGCCGAGAACCTGGCATCGAACCCGGGAGGTGCCACCTGAGCGGACCGGACGCGCACGTCCTCGGGCAGCACGGCCGCGAGTCGATGCACGAGGGCTTGACCCGGCGTCCGGTCGCTCCTACCAGGGGTCGCCCGCCAGGCCGGTGCCGGAATGTCGAGGTGCACGACCTGCCCACGCGCATGTACCCCGGCGTCGGTACGGCCCGCCACCGTCACCCGTACCTCATCCAGTCGCAGTACGCGCACGAGGGCCGAGGTCAGCTCGCCCTCGACCGTGCGCAGCCTCGGCTGGGCAGCCCAGCCCGAGAACGTCGTGCCGTCGTAGGCCAGATCCAGGCGCACCCTGAGCAGTTCTGTCGACTGGTCGAGCGAGATGGTGGAGGACGACACAGGATCAGTCCATCACAGATGGCGCGCCGTCGGGCACGCGCGTTCGCACCGTCTCCCCCGATCGCAGCCGACTCGCCGCACGGCGTCGGTGCCGTACAGTGCGATCCGTGCACGACTCTCCAGCCACGCTTGCCGTCGACTGCGGCGGGGGCGGCATCAAGGCGTCCGTCCTCGACGCTGCAGGCACCATGCACGCACAGCCCGTCCGGGCCTCCACTCCGTACCCACTTCCGCCGGAGCGCCTGCTCCAGGTCATCGCCGACCTGGCCGACCAGCTGCCCCCGGCCGGCCGGGTGACTGTGGGCATGCCCGGAATGGTCCGACACGGCGTCGTGGTATCGACACCGCACTACATCACCCGAGCAGGTCCGCGGACGCGTCCCGTCCCTGAACTGGTGCAGGCGTGGTCGGGTTTCGATATGCGAGCGGCCGTCTCCCGACGCCTGGACATGCCGGCGATCGTCCTCAACGATGCGGAGGTGCACGGAGCCGGCGTGATAGCCGGGGCCGGCCTGGAGCTGATGCTCACCTTCGGCACGGGCCTGGGGAACGCCCTCTTCGACGGCGGAGTCCTTGCCCCGCACCAGGAGCTGTCCCAAGGGCCAGTGCGCTGGGGGCTCACCTACGACGAGTACGTGGGCGAGCACGAACGCCTACGGCTGGGCGACGCGATGTGGTCGCGGCGGATCCGGCGGGTCGTCGATGCACTGCGGCCGGTCTACCTGTGGGACCGGCTCTACATCGGGGGTGGAAACTCACGCCGGCTCGTGCCCGGGGTGCTCGACAAACTGGATGACGACGTCGTCATCGTCCCCAACAGCGCAGGAATCATCGGCGGGGTCCGCGTCTGGTCCCTGACCACCTGAGCCCACCCGGCCACGTCCACTCGGCCAGGACGTCCTGCTCGGTCATGCCACGCTCCGCACCAGCGTCCGCACCAGCCGTGCCAACTCGTGCGGACGATCTGCCGTCAGGACGTGCCCGGCTCCGCGTATCCGGATCCGCCGTGAGCAGTACGCGGCGCGAGCGAACCGGGACTCTTCGAGCCGGAAGTGGTCCCACGCCCCGTTCACCAGCCAGACCGGAACTTCGAGCCGGGCCAGGTCGGCGATGGGGTCGACCTCACCCATGGCTTGCAGAGTCGGAACCATCGCATCGAGAGCCACGCCTCCCGCGGAGACCTCACGGGCAGCGACACCGCCCAGAATCGCATAGGTCGTGAGATCGTGCAGTCCCCTGCCGCGGTCGGGAAGTCGATGGATCAGTCCGGCGATCGCCACATAGGCAGCCAGCGGGAGACCGCGCGGACGCACCGCACACGACGCGGCCAGCACGCCTGCGACGCGCGCATCGGTCCGTGCGGCCCACCTGAGGGTGAGGTAGCCACCGAGGGACAGGCCGACCGCCACGACTGACGCCGGCGCCTGGGCTGCAGCTCGTTCGAGAGTCTCATCAGCGGCCGCGAGGGTGAACTCCTCGTCCATCCGCCTCCCATGGCCGGGGAGATCGACAGCGATGCTCGGCATACCGGCAGCATCCAGATCCGCCTGGACCCGCGTCCACATCGAACTCGACGTACGGATGCCATGCACGAGCAGCACGGTGGTGGAACTCACGAATGGCACCCTAGTCCGCGACCGGTCCACCGGGCGCAACGAAGGGCCCGCCACCCGGGAGGTCATCCCGGTGCGGGCCCTTCGCCGAGGCATCGGCCGGTCCGGCCGTCATCGCCTCGATTCCCCACGAGGAGGAAGTTCTACTTGCTGGCCTCGGCCTCGTCGGCACCCTCGTTGGCGTCGGTCTCCTCGACGGCGTCCGTGGTCTCAGCCTCGTCGCCGGCCTGAGCCTGCTCCTCCGCTACGACCTCGGCGGCCGGTTCCTCGACGGCGGCGTCCGTCGCCTCGGCTGCTGCCTCCTCCTTGACGGCGCGCTTGGCGGCAGCCTCGGCCTCCTTCACCGTGGCCTGCTTCGGGCTCACCGGCTCCATCACGAGCTCGATGACCGCCATGGGCGCGTTGTCGCCCTTGCGCGGAGCCACCTTCGTGATCCGGGTGTAGCCACCCTGCCGCTCGGCCATCGCCGGAGCGATCTCAGCGAACAACTCGTGCACGATGTCCTTGCGAGAGAGGACGGCATGCACCTGACGGCGCGCGTGCAGGTCGCCACGCTTGGCCTTGGTGATCAACCGCTCTGCCAAGGGGCGCAGCCGCTTCGCACGGGCTTCCGTGGTGCGGATGCTCTGGTGCTCGAACAGGGACTGGGCCATGTTCGCCAGGATGAGCCGCTCGTGCGCCGGTCCGCCACCGAGGCGAGGACCCTTCGTGGGCTTGGGCATGATGTTTCCTCAGTTCTTCTTGATGGGGCCGGCTGCTCAGTTGTAGGCGTCGAAGTCGTCGCCGTCGTCGTAGGCGCTGGCCACGAGCGTCGGGTCGAAGTCGGCCGGGCTGTCCTTCAGGGACAGACCGAGTCCGACCAGCTTCTCCTTCACCTCGGTGATCGACTTGGCGCCGAAGTTGCGGATGTCGAGCAGATCCGCCTCACTGCGTGCAACGAGCTCACCGACGGTGTGGATACCTTCGCGCTTGAGGCAGTTGTACGAACGGATCGTCAGGTCCAGCTGCTCAATCGGCAGCGCGAGGTCCTCGGCCAGCGCGGAGTCGGTCGGCGACGGGCCGATCTCGATTCCTTCCGCCTCGACGTTCAGCTCACGAGCGAGACCGAACAGCTCCACCAAGGTCTTTCCAGCCGAGGCGAGTGCGTCACGCGGCGCCATGGAACGCTTGGTCTCGACATCGACGATCAGTCGGTCGAAGTCCGTACGCTGCTCGACACGGGTGGCCTCGACCTTGTACGTCACCTTGAGCACCGGCGAGTAGATCGAGTCCACGGGGACTCGGCCGATCTCGGCATCGAACGGCTTGTTCTGCGCGGCCGAGACGTAACCGCGGCCACGCTCGACAGTGAGCTCGATCTCCACCTTGCCCTTGGCGTTGATGGTGGCGATGTGCAGCTCCGGATTGTGCACCTCGACTCCGGCCGGCGGGGTGATGTCGGCAGCAGTGACCGTGCCTGGGCCCTGCTTGCGTAGGTACATCACCACCGGCTCGTCGTTCTCCGACGAGACCACGATGTTCTTGATGTTGAGGATGATCTCGGTGACATCCTCCTTCACACCAGGGATCGTGGAGAACTCGTGGAGCACGCCGTCGATCCGGATGCTGGTGACCGCTGCACCAGGGATGGAGGAGAGGAGGGTCCGGCGCAAGGAGTTACCGAGCGTGTATCCGAAACCAGGCTCGAGCGGCTCGATGACGAAGCGCGAGCGATACTCGTCAACGATGTCCTCGGTCAGGGTGGGGCGCTGTGCAATGAGCACGGTGAGTGTCCTTTCGGCAGGCGTCCGCTATATGACGCCATGCGTCTCCCCTGCCCATCTGTCCAGGCGAGGGGGTCCTGCAGTGCTGGTGGTCCTGGGCGCGTAGCCCTCAGGACGAGAATCAGACGCGACGACGCTTCGGCGGGCGGCAGCCGTTGTGCGCCTGCGGCGTCACGTCCTGGATCGAACCGACCTCAAGGCCAGTCGCCTGCAGCGAGCGGATCGCTGTCTCACGGCCCGAACCCGGGCCCTTGACGAACACGTCGACCTTCTTCATCCCGTGCTCCTGAGCCTTGCGAGCAGCGGCCTCCGCAGCGAGCTGGGCCGCGAACGGGGTCGACTTGCGCGAACCCTTGAACCCGACCTGGCCGGAGGAAGCCCAGGAGATCACCGCACCGGACGGGTCGGTGATGGAGACGATCGTGTTGTTGAAGGTGGACTTGATGTAGGCGTTGCCCTGGGAGACGTTCTTCTTCTCCTTGCGGCGCGGCTTGCGCGTGGCAGTCGCCTGGCGAGTCTTGGGAGGCATCTGTGCGTTCTCTTTCTTCGGTGAGGTCGTCGGTCCGGACGGGCCGGCGGTGTCGGGCCGGCCGTCGTCGGACTACTAGCGACCGGCCTTCTTCTTGCCGGCGACGGTCCGCTTGGGACCCTTGCGGGTACGGGCGTTGGTTTTGGTGCGCTGCCCGTGCACGGGCAACCCGCGACGGTGACGCAGGCCCTGGTAGCACCCGATCTCGACCTTGCGACGGATATCCGCAGCGATCTCACGCCGCAGGTCACCCTCCAGCTGGTAGGTCGCCTCGAGGTAGTCACGCAGGGCGACGACGTCGTTGTCGCCCAGGTCCTTGACGCGCAGGTCCGGGCTCAGCCCGGTCGCCTTCAGGGTCTCAGCCGCACGGGTGCGTCCGACACCGAAGATATAGGTGAGTGCCACCTCGAGCCGCTTGTCGCGGGGGAGGTCGACACCGACGAGTCGTGCCATTCGTTCTCACTCCTGTGAGTCGCGGAGGTCTTCCGCACCATCACCCCGGGTAATCCGGGCCCCGGCCTCCGACCGGGGGTGGGCCGTCGCGGACGACGGACGATGATGCGCTGTGGTGCGTCACCAGGTGACGCGACGTGCATCGGGGCTGTCAGCCCTGACGCTGCTTGTGCCGCAGGTTCGTGCAGATCACGCGCACGGTCCCGCTACGACGGATGACCTTGCAGTTGTCGCAGATCTTCTTGACGCTCGGCTTGACCTTCATGGTGGATTCCCTTTGCCGGGCGCGACACACACCGGGCCCGCTGGGCCCCTGGCGCCGAGACCGGCGTGCTCGGAGGGTGGATTACTTGTAGCGGTAGACGATACGGCCGCGGGACAGGTCGTACGGGCTCAACTCGACCACCACCCTGTCCTCGGGGAGGATCCGGATGTAGTGCTGTCGCATCTTGCCTGAGATGTGAGCGAGAACCTTGTGACCGTTGCTGAGCTCCACGCGAAACATCGCGTTCGGCAGAGCCTCGACCACGCTGCCCTCGATCTCTATGACACCGTCCTTCTTACCCATATCCTCCGCTAACTGCAGTGCTGTTCTGACACCGACGTCTCTGTGCACCACCTGCCATCGTTCGCGCACTCCACGGCACGGCCGAGGGGCCAGCCAGGGAGTGGTCGGACGATGTGTGCAGGTGGCAGAGCACGCCCAACGGTCTATGTTACGGCATGGGTCCCCTCGTGGGAAGTTCGCAGCGGTCACAAGGGCTGCGGTCTGCCTCACATCCGTGTACGGCGGCGGTACCTCCCGATCACGACTCTGGCGGTAGCAGCCCGAGCTCACGACCTCGGCGCACCGCGTCCGCCCGCGTGTGCACGCCGAGCTTGGAGTAGATGGCACGGACCTGGGTGCGCACGGTGTTGACGGTGACGTAACTCCGGTGTGCCAGGACCGTAAGAGACCACGGGCCCTGAAGATCGCGCAGAACGGCGAACTCCCGGTCGGTGAGATGGACCGGGGCCCCCGGAGGTGGGTAGCCGGGTCCGGTGCGATCGAAGGGAATCCGGTCGAGGAATGCTCGCAGGTCTTGCTGCTCACCCGCAATGGCAAGCAGATCCTGCCGCGGCACCATTAAGAACGCACTGACGAGCCAGTGCATCTGGGCGACTGTCACGGCGAATCGCAGCGTGTCCTTCGCCTCCGTGTGGAGCCCCAGGCGATGCTGCGCACAGGCTCGTACGAGTGCGAGTCCCACCGCGCGGCGGGGATGAGCCGCTGCCCACTGATCGAAACCTCCGGTCCGCCGCAGCGCGCCCACGTTGTCTCCGGTGTAGAGGTCCACCCGGGCAGCGAGGGTCTCGGCGACTCGCAGCCCGCCGCTGGTCCGGGCCAGTAGTGATCGGCAGCGGTCGAGCTCGCCGGCCAGCAGGAACACGTCGACCTGCAGCGAGAGCGCTACCGACACGATCAACGGAGACGTCTCATCGGCGTCTACCCGATCGCTCGCGAACTCGACACGCATCAGATCATGTGAGGCCGGATCGCGCACAGCGAACGCAGCCTCAATGACCTCCGCCAGTTCGACCAACTCGGGTACTGGGCAGCCGCTGGTCTCGATGGAGGCGGGACTGCCCGGTTCTGCCCCGTCGAAGTGCAGCACCCACCGTGCCAGGCCCGCCAGGCACGCCCCGATGTCGTGGAGAGCACGGGCCTCGGTCACAGACTCGGCCAGCTCGTACCACGCGAGACCGCGGCGGCGCTGACCGAGCAGGGCCGACGCCAGCGCATGCCCCGCGGCAGCCGTCCGCCTCTGTCGTGGCTTCCCCGGCACCTCGACGCTGCGATAGAGCTCAGCGAATGTGTGCTGAGCGCGCGCCAGATCGACCGCCAGCAACCGCCTCAGTGCGAGCCGCTCGAGGAGCTCAGGTACACGCGCGAGCGCAGGCGACTGACCGAACTCGTCCGTCACGGGGCGCCTCGCTCTGAGCTCGCCACCTGACCGCAGGAGCAGCAGCTCCGCTCGCTGGGCCACCAGACGATCCGGCAGTTGTGCCAGAGCGCGTGAGGCAACATCCGGATGATCGAGGAGCGACATCCACGAGCTGGTGGCAAGTTCTTCGATCAGCCGATGGTCCTCGGCCGCAACTGCCTGTTCCAATGCCCGCACGGCGTCACCGGCACCACGCCATCGGTCCGCGAGGCGCTGGCGCACGCGCCGTGCCAGAGGCGGATCGGTCTCAGCGAGCAGCGCGGCCGCTGCCTGTCGGATCCGCTCCGGGATCTGGCCCCCGACCAGCAATCCGGACTCCGCGAGCACGCGACGTACCGATTCCGGCGTCGCGTCCTCGCCACACAGGTCCGCGAGCGTTGGTCCATCCAGATGTTCTGAAGCGGAGAGGACCATCAATGGCTGGGCAAATTCCGCTGCATCCGGTTCTCGTAGCGTTGCGGCGAGGAACCGCTCCAACCCGCCGCGAGGCGCCCGGCTCTGGCGATCCCGGAGCAGTAGGCGAACCAGCGCCGGCCAACCACCGACGTCGGCACACAGCGCCGCCGCTTCCTCGCGATCTATCGGCCGGCCAGACAGTTCCGCGTTCTGCGCCACCTCGTCCGCTCCGAGTGCGAGGTCGGGTGCGCGGACGAGCGTCGCGCCAGGTTCTGCCAACAGCAGGTGCTCGATCGGCTGTTCCCGCCGCGTCAGCACCACTGTACGGATCAGGCCTCCTCGACGAACGAGACCGACGACCCCGCGATCGATGCGCGGGTCCGTCACGTGGTGATAGCCATCGAGAACAAGCACGACATGACGGGCCCGGCGTGCCGCTTGCGCACCGAGCACCGCAGCGAACGCGGCACTGTCTGCACGAGAATCCTCAATCGCTGCGCTCACGCCAGCCGCGTGCCGCATTCGGTGCCAGAACCCCCGCTCATCGAGGCCCGGTGTGAGGCGCACCCAGACGGGCAGCACCTCCTCTGTGGACCGTGTCACCATCCATCGCACCCAGGAGGCCTTGCCCCAGCCACGGGGGGCCCGGACCACGGTCACGGCCGGCAGGGCCGTCGTGGTGGCGGCCAGTTCCGACGGCGGCACGTACGACGTGGATAGCCGGGGCAACCCAGGCGACACGTCAACCATGCCGGTTCTCACCCTTGCCGCCGTGCGGCGGCCAGGGCCTCCGCACGGTTGGACACGTCGAGCTTTCGGTAGACGGACCGCAGCTGAGTCTTCACCGTGTTGGCCGACAGACCGAGGGCTTGGGCGATCCCCACCGGGCCCGGGTGATCCGCGAGCGCTTCGAGGATCTCCAGTTCGCGGGATGTGAGCGCACTGAAGCCGCGCGACTCGGTCGCCGGTGGCTCGGCCCTGTGGGGACCGGGCCAGAGTCTCAGGACATCACCGTCGCTGGCCGCAAGGGCCACGAATGCATGCCTGCCCATCAGTACGAACGGCCGTCGCTGACCAGTCTGCTGAGCGAGCGAGACGGCTGTGTCAAAGGCCTCCGCGGCGCGACCTGCTTGCCGCGTGGCGTGAAAAGCAGCAGCAAGCAGGACCCGGCACTCCATGGAATACCGCTGCGTCAGTGCACGTGAGTCCAGCACCCTGGAGGCATGTCGCACGACCTCGTCGTAAGCGTGCTCATGCAACGCCAGCTTCGCCTGGCTGACACGGACCAGCTGGTGGGGTTCGACGCGAGCGACCACCTGGTGTGCGACGTCCGCCATTCCCGCAGCCAGCAGCGCTTCCACCAGGGTCTCGGTCAAGAGCGCCTCGGCGCGTGAACCTCGCCTGAGGTAGCGCACAGCTGCCCGCAGTTCGTTAGTGACAGCGACGATGTCATCGCGGCTTCCGGCGAGCACGGCGTGATGTGCCCGGACGAAGACCGCCAGCGCCCACAGTTCGTCCCGATGATGACGTTCTGGTAGGGCTGCAACGGTCTCGTTCGCGTCCTCGCCAGCAGCATCGACACTGGCGAGTGCACGGGCCACGGATGCGCTGGCGCCGAGGATCCCATTGTTCTGGCCTGGCTCTAGCTCGAGCTCGGCAAGCCAACGCAGGGCGGTGCGCGGTTCCCCCTGGATGGCATGCACCAGCGCGAGCCCTGTCGTTCCGAATACGGCAGTCTGCTTGCCTGCGCCGTCCAGGAGCGCGACCGCACGCGCCTGCGAGAACGCGTACAGCGCGATATCCAGCTCGCCGTGCAGTGCGCTGGCGACACCCCACTGGAGCAGGACCATCTGCACGTCCTGTCCGTCGTGGCCCGACGGCGTCGTCCTATCCCGTAGATCCGCGTGTTGGCGGAGTACTTCCGCGTAGAGGGCAGGAGAGTCCGGGCCGCGCCGACGGTGCCGTCCATCACGAGGAACCACATCGCCGTCCAGATAGTCGACTGCCACCCGCAGCCGGGCGTTCTCGGCAACCAACGGCGCTGGGAACATACGCGCAACTTCGCCCAGCAACAGCGGCTCTTCCACCAGCAACCGGTCCCAGTCGTGGTCGAGTACGTCCAGCGCGCGCTCCCACTCGCCTGCTCGCGCGGCATGCGAGAGCACCTGCGCGGGTAGCTGCCGCCGCTCCGCGTACCGCATGAGCGCATGGTGCACCTCGATCTCGAGCTCTGGGTGCCGTTCTCGGACCATGCGTACGAGGGCCGACCTGATCGCCGGGGCGTAGGAGTAGCGCGGTCCAGCAACGGTTTCGCGTTCGTAGATCAGGCCAGCCATCAGCACGTTGCGCAAGAGCCGAGCGGTGTTTCCCTCGGGAACGATCTCGCGCGCGATCTCAAGATCGAACTCCTCTGGGATCGCCGTGCGCAACAAGAAGGCCCGGACCTTCTCGAACCGCAGATCGCGCACCATTGCAGCCACGTAGTGTTCAACGACGTCGCGATCGATCGTCGCAGGAGCACCATCACCACTCGACCGGACCAGGCCGGCGCGGATGGCTGACGGCCATCCGCCAAGGTCCACTGCAACCTGCTGAGCCTCGTCCTTCGTCAGTTCCGCTCCGAGGCGACGCGCAAGGCGAAACACGCCATCCCCGGTGAGGCGGAGGTCGTCCGGATCGATGACCGCGGCGTCAACGGACAACGTCCCGGTCGTTTCGATCGGACGGAGCGTTCGCCCTGCGACCACCACGTACAGCTGGTCGTTGTGCTTGACGAGGTCGACCAGCTCGTCATCGATCGCTCCAGGATCCTCGTGCAGTCCAGCCTCGTGCATGTCGTCGATGACCAGGAGCAGCGGCATGGGATGGGTGCGCAGGAACTCAGTGACTGCGGTGCGCGCATCGTCACCACCGTCAGGCAGCCCGGCGACGGTGAGCGCCACCGCGACCTCCGACCAAAACCCGTCGCCGAAGTTGCTCTCCATGGTCAGCGCCGCGTACACGGTCTGAGGCCGGTCGGGACTGATGTCGAACCACTGCAGGAGGGCGCTGGTCTTGCCATAGCCGCGGGGACCCCTGATAACCGTCAGCGGATAGTGGGACGACAATGTAGCCAGCACCGCGTCCGGAATCTCGGCATCGCGCGGAAGGCGTGGCACACCCTGAGGACGCGGCGGCTGTGGACGCGCCATAGTGCCTCACCTCCCGGGCTGAGTGAGGCCGACGCTAGCATCCAGGGCTCGCCACAGCAGCCTCCCATCCACAGGCAACTCGTCGACGACGAGCGAGCAAGACTGCGGTTGATCCCGGTCCCTGAGACCGTGGTCCGGGTCGTGGCCAGACGGGGTCCCGTGTCAGTCGAGCGGCACCGGGGTCACACCGAACGCTGCCAGGGCTCCGGCGCCACCGTCTCGGGCCGTCAGCACCCAGATTCCGTCCTCATGCACAGCGACAGTGTGCTCAGCGTGCGCTGCCCTGGAGCCATCAGTGGTGACGACAGTCCACTCGTCCTCGAGCACTGAGGTCTCCTCTGTCCCACGCGTGATCATCGGCTCGATCGCTACGCACAGACCCGCCTTGATCTTGGGACCCCGGTGCGTGGAACGGTAGTTCAGCACGTCGGGTGGCTGATGCATCGCCGTGCCGATTCCGTGACCGACGTAGTCGCGGATGATCCCGTATCTGGTCTCCCTCGACTCGAGGGAGTCCTCGATCGCGTCACCGACCACCCCTAGCCGCCCGCCACCTGCAAGCGCTGCGATCCCGTCCCAGAGCGCTACCTCCGCCGCGTCCACCATCGCCCGGTCGCTAGGGTCACTCTCACCGACGATGGCGGTGAAGGCCGCATCACCGTGCCAACCCTCGATGATCGCGCCGGCGTCGACCGAAACCACGTCACCCTCGCGCAGGACGCGATCACCGGGAATGCCGTGCACGACCTCGTCGTTGACGGAAACGCACAGAACACCGGGGAAGCCGTGGTAGCCGAGGAAGTTCGATCGCGCTCCCGCCGAATCGAGCACGTCTGCTGCAACAGCATCCAGGTCCCTTGTGCGCACACCGTGTGTCATCGCGTCCCTGACAGCGTCATGTACATCCGCAACCACCAGGCCCGCCCTGCGCATGAGGCGAATCTCGTCGGGAGACTTCAGCTCGATCGACGACCGTCCGAACATCGTCAGGCGAGAACGGCCGTCAGCCGCTCGGTGACCTCGTCCATCTCGCCCATTCCGTCGACCTGGATGAGCAGACCGCGCTCGGAGTAGACGTCGACGAGCGGAGCCGTCTGCTCGGCATAGACCTCGAGCCGTCGCCGGATCACCGATTCGGTGTCGTCGGCGCGCCCCTGCTCCTGAGCACGCTTGAGCAGTCGCTGGACGACCTCGTCGGTGTCGGCAGTCAGCTCGATCACGTGGGTGAGCCCGCCCCTGCCAGCGAGCATCTGATCGAGTTCGTTCACCTGAGATGCGGTCCGGGGGTATCCGTCAAGCAGGAACCCATCTGCCGCATCCGGTTCGGAGAGCCGCCCGGCAACCATCTGGTTCGTCACTTCGTCGGGCACATACTCACCAGCATTCATGTACTTCTGGGCGAGCTGTCCGAGTTCGGTACCCTCGGCCACGTTGCTGCGGAATATATCGCCGGTGGAGATCGCCGGGACGCCCAGGTGATCAGCCAGGCGGGCGGCCTGCGTACCCTTTCCTGCGCCGGGCGGACCGAGCAGGACCAGTCGCGCATTCGTCATCGCAAGAACCCTTCGTAGTGCCGTTGCTGCAGTTGGGAATCGATCTGCTTGACCGTCTCCAGCCCCACGCTCACCAGGATCAACAGCGAGGTGCCGCCGAACGGGATCGTGGTGCTGATTCCCATCAGTTTGAAGGCGATCGTCGGGATCAGTGCGACAATCGCGAGATAGATCGCGCCCGCTGTGGTGATGCGGGTGATCACATACTGCAGGTACTCCGCCGTCGGGCGGCCGGCCCGGATGCCCGGGATGAAGCCTCCGTAGCGCTTCATGTTGTCAGCGACGTCGTCGGGGTTGAACGTGATCGACGTGTAGAAGAAGGCGAAGAACAGGATCAGCACCACGTAGACCGCGATGTAGATGTTCTGCCCGGGATCGGCGAGGTTGCTCGCCACCCACTGCACCCACGGTGTGGTCTGGTCATCGACGAACTGCGCGGCCAGCACAGGCAGAGCCATCAGTGAGGACGCGAAGATCACCGGGATCACGCCGGACATGTTGATCTTGATCGGGATGTACGTGCTGGACCCGCCATACATACGCCGCCCGACCATGCGCTTGGCGTACTGAACCGGGATACGACGTTGTGACTGCTCGACGAACACGATCAGACCGATCACCAGCAGCGAGATGACGACGAAGATCGCCAGCTTGATCAGTCCGTCCTCAGCCAGCTGGATCTGCCGGAATGCTGAGGGGAAGCTTGAGGCGATCGAGGTGAAGATCAGCAGCGACATCCCGTTGCCGACTCCGCGCTCGGTGATGAGCTCTCCCAGCCACATGATCAGACCCGTCCCGGCTGTCATGGTCAGGATCATCAGCAGGATCGTCATCACCGACTCGTCGACGAGGATGTCCAGGTTGCAGTCCGGGTACAGGTTGCCGGTACGCGCCACGGTGATGATCGTCGTGGCCTGGAGGATAGCCAGGCCGATCGTCAGATAGCGGGTGTACTGGGTCAGCACCGCCGTACCGGACTGCCCCTCCTTGTGGAGAGCTTCGAATCGGGGGATTACGACCCGCAGCAACTGCACGATGATGCTGGCGGTGATGTAGGGCATGACCCCGAGTGCGAACACTGACAGCTGCAGCAGCGCCCCACCACTGAACAGGTTCACCAGGCCGAGGACGCTCCCGTCCGTGCCGGGCGCGGTGCACACCCGCACGTTGGTGTAGTCGATCCCCGGTGTCGGAACGAACGACCCGAACCGGAAGATGGCCATGATCCCGAGCGTGAAGAGCAGCTTCCGCCTCAGATCCGGCGTACGGAACGCGCGGACGAATGCGCTGAGCAATGGTCCTCCTGGGAGGGATCAGTGGGTTCTCGAGGCCGACAGCACCAGCCCCGTCGAACGAATGACAGGTACCGACTGCCTACGGTACGGCATCAGCGCCGTGACCTCGTCCGGCAGACAGAACACCGCGGAGTGTCGCAACCACGGTTGGATACGAAGACGGCGACGCGGGAGCACTCCCACGCCGCCGTCCCCAGAGTTCATGCAGACCTCAGGCGAGCTCGACGCTGCCTCCAGCAGCGACGATCTTGTCCTTGGCAGAGGCCGACACGGCGCTCACGCCGGTGACCTCGAGCTTGACGCTCACCTCGCCGGTGCCGAGCACCTTGACAGGCTTCCCGCCGCGGACCGCGCCCTTGGCGACGAGGTCCTCCACCGTCACCGCACCGCCCTCCGGGAAGAGGGCACTGAGCTTGTCCAGGTTCACTACCTGGTACTCGGTACGGAATGGGTTCTTGAACCCTCGCAGCTTTGGCAGACGCATATGCAGCGGCGTCTGACCACCCTCAAACCCGGCGGGCACCTGGTAACGAGCCTTGGTGCCCTTGGTGCCCCGACCTGCGGTCTTCCCCTTCGATGCTTCACCGCGACCGACGCGAGTCTTCGCGGTGCGTGCCCCGGGCGCGGGACGCAGGTGGTGCACCTTCAGAGGTGCGGGCCCGGCGCTCTTGCCTGCAGCCCCGCTCTTCTTCTCGGCCATGTCAGTCAACCTCCTCGACGGTGACGAGATGCGCCACCGTGGTGACCATGCCGCGGACCTCGGGACGGTCTTCCTTCACGACGGAATCGCCGATTCGCTTGAGACCGAGCGAGCGCAGCGTGTCACGCTGGTTCTGCTTCCCGCCGATGGCGGACTTCTTCTGGGTGACCTTCAGCTGACTCATGACGCCACCTCGGCGCTCTCCTTGTCGACGCTGGCGTCCGCGCGCCCCGCGGCCTGAGCCCGCAGCATCGCGTGCGGTGCGACCTCGTCGAGAGGCAGGCCACGCCGGGCCGCCACAGCCTCGGGCTGCTCAAGCGCCTTCAGACCCGCCACCGTGGCATGCACGATGTTGATCGCGTTGGACGACCCGAGCGACTTGCTCAGGATGTCATGGATGCCGGCACAGTCCAGCACGGCGCGCACCGGACCACCGGCGATAACACCGGTACCCGGAGAAGCCGGGCGAAGAAGCACCACACCGGCGGCGTCCTCACCCTGCACCGTGTGCGGGATGGTCTTCTGGATCATCGGGACCTTGAAGAAGTTCTTCTTCGCCTCCTCGACGCCCTTGGCAATCGCCGCCGGCACCTCCTTGGCCTTGCCGTAGCCCACGCCGACGGTGCCTTCACCGTCGCCGACCACCACGAGAGCCGTGAAGGAGAAGCGACGACCACCCTTGACGACCTTGGCGACGCGATTGATCGTCACGACCCGCTCGACGTAGGTGTTGCGGTCGTCGCCTCGACGGTTGTCGCCGCCGCGACGATCACGACGGTCGTTGGTGCGCTCGCCGCCGGCGCCGGCGGACGAACCGGTCCTGCTGCGCTGGGGAGCAGCCATCATGCGATCCTTTGCTCGTTGGTGTGCTGAGGAACGGTCACAGGGACAGCCCTCCCTCGCGGGCGCCGTCGGCCACTGCCGCGACACGTCCGTGGTACTTGTTGCCGCCTCGGTCAAACACGGCGAGGCCGACGCCTTGGGCCTTGGCCCGCTTGGCGACCAGCTCACCGACCTGACGCGCCTTGGCAGTCTTGTCGCCGGAGTCCGCACGAAGGTCGGCTTCGAGCGAGGAGGCCGACGCGAGTGTGACGCCCGCGGTGTCGTCCACCAGCTGCGCCACGATGTGGCGCGCAGAGCGGTTGACCACGAGACGCGGACGCTCGGTGGTACCGGTGATCCGCTTGCGGACCCGCAGGTGACGACGCGCTCGTGCCGTCCGCTTGCCCTTGCCCTTGATGGACACAGCCATGGCTACTTACCAGCCTTTCCGACCTTGCGGCGGACCTGCTCGCCCGCGTACCGCACACCCTTGCCCTTGTACGGCTCGGGCTTACGGATCTTCCTGATGTTCGCCGCAACCTCACCGACGACCTGCTTGTCGATGCCGACAACCGAGAACTTGGTCGGCGACTCGACGTTGAACGTGATGCCCTCCGGTGCCGTCACTGTGACCGGGTGCGAGAAGCCCAGCGCAAACTCCAGATCGGAGCCCTTCGCCTGCACACGGAAACCCGTGCCGACGATCTCGAGGTTCTTCTCGTAGCCCTGCGTCACACCCTGCACGCAGTTGGCGATCAGAGTGCGGGTCAGTCCGTGCAACGAGCGCGACTCGCGCTCCTCGTCCGGCCGACTGACCACGATCGCGCCATCGGAATCACGAGTGACCGTGATCGGGGCGGGAACATTGTGCGACAGCGTGCCCTTGGGACCCTTGACCGTCACGGCCTGGCCGTCGATGGACACGTCCACCCCACTGGGCACGGCGACGGGGATCTTGCCGATGCGAGACATACTTGTGGCTCCTCCCTCAATCACCAGACGTAGGCGAGGACTTCCCCACCTACGCCCTTCTTGGCTGCCTGCTTGTCCGTCAGCAGACCAGAGGAGGTGGACAGAATCGCCACTCCGAGTCCGCCGAGCACCCTGGGCAGGTTGGTCGACTTCGCGTACACACGCAGCCCTGGCTTCGAAACCCGGCGCACACCGGCGAGCGAACGCTCACGGTTGGGCCCGAACTTCAGCTGCAGGCTGAGAGTCTTGCCCACCTCGGCGTCCTCGACGGTCCAGCCACTGATGTAGCCCTCCGCCTGCAGGATCTCCGCGATGTGGGACTTGAGCTTGGAGTACGGCATGGAAACCGTCTCGTGGAACGCCGAGTTCGCATTGCGCAAGCGCGTCAACATGTCGGCGATGGGGTCAGTCATTGTCATCGGGCTGATGCCCTTCCTCGTCGCGGTTTCCTAGTCGGACCTGCGACGTAGTCGTTTTACCAGCTGCTCTTGGTGACGCCGGGGAGCTGGCCGGCGAGCGCCATCTCACGCAGGCACACGCGGCACAGGCCGAACTTGCGGTAGACGGAGTGCGGACGTCCACACTTCGCGCACCGGGTGTAGGAACGCACCGCGAACTTTGGCTTACGGTTGGCCTTCTGGATCAGAGCGGTCTTCGCCACGTCAGTCCTCCTTGAACGGGAAGCCGAGGCGCCGCAGCAGCGAACGGCCCTCGTCGTCGGTGGTCGCCGTGGTCACGACCGTGATGTCCATACCGCGCACGCGGTCGATCTTGTCCTGGTCGATCTCGTGGAACATCGACTGCTCCGTCAGACCGAACGTGTAGTTGCCGTTGCCGTCGAAGTGCTTCGAGGACAGACCACGGAAGTCGCGGATCCGGGGCAGTGCCAGGGTCAACAGCCGATCCAAGAACTCCCACATCCGGTCACCACGCAGTGTGACGTGCGTGCCGATCGGCTGCCCTTCGCGCAACTTGAACTGCGCGATCGACTTGCGGGCCTTAGTGACGCTCGGCTTCTGGCCGGTGATCAAGGTGAGATCCCGCACGGCGCCCTCGATCAGCTTCGAGTCCCGCGCCGCGTCTCCCACACCCATGTTGACAACGATCTTCGTCAGACCGGCCACCTGGTGCACGTTCGCGTGGTCGAACTCCTCGCGCAACGCCGGGAGGATCTCCTCGCGGTACTTGGACTTCAGCCTGGGCAGCTGCGCAGTCACGTTGTCAGAGCTTGCGGTCACGGTGCTCATGAGATGTCCTTACCGGAGCGCTTGGCCACCCGGACCCGCTGGGTACGCGTCCGACCGTCACGCTCGACGTCCTCGGTGCGGTAGCCGACACGGCTGCCCTTCTTGGTCTCCGGGTCGACCACCATCACGTTGCTGATGTGGATCGGCGCCTCGATCGTCTCGATGCCGCCAGTCTTCGATCCGCGCTGGCTCTGCGAGACCTTGGTGTGACGCTGCACCCGCTGAACGCCCTCGACGACCACGCGGTCGTTCTCCGGCTGCACCTCGAGCACACGGCCCTGCTGTCCCTTGTCGCGGCCAGCGATGACGACCACCAGGTCGCCCTTCTTGATCTTTGCCATGGTCTACAGCACCTCCGGGGCCAGCGAGACGATGCGCATGAACCGCTTGTCACGCAGCTCGCGCCCAACCGGGCCGAAGATGCGCGTACCACGCGGCTCGCCGTCGTTCTTCAGAATCACCGCGGCGTTCTCGTCGAAGCGGATGTACGAACCGTCCGGACGACGGCGCTGCTTGCGCGTGCGCACGACGACCGCCTTGACGACGTCACCCTTCTTCACGTTGCCGCCGGGGATCGCGTCCTTGACGGTGGCGACGATGGTGTCGCCGATGCCGGCGTAGCGACGTCCAGAGCCGCCGAGCACACGGATGCACAGAATCTCCTTGGCACCCGTGTTGTCGGCGACCTTGAGTCGCGACTCCTGCTGGATCATTCGATCTACTCCTGTCGTCGTGCCGGTTCTCGCCGATAGCGAGCCTGGCCGAACGGATGATGGTCGTCATCCGGACCCGTCACTCGGACGGTTCCGGTGGTGGTCACTTGGCCTTTTCGAGGATCTCCACGACCCGCCACCGCTTGGTGGCGGACAGCGGCCGGGTCTCCATGATCTCGACGAGATCTCCGATTCCGACGACGTTCTCCTCGTCGTGTGCCTTGACCTTGTTGGTGCGCTTGAGGACCTTGCCGTACAGCGCGTGCTTGACGCGGTCCTCGACCTCGACCACAACGGTCTTGTCCATCTTGTCGCTGACCACATAGCCCCGACGGGTCTTGCGGTAGTTGCGCTGCGGCGCCTCGGTGATGTTCTCGCTGCTCATCGTCTTCGCCTCGTTCACTTCGCGTCCGCGGTCGGAGCGGTACGGATACCGAGCTCACGCTCCCGCAGGATCGTGTAGATGCGGGCGATGTCGCGCCGCACGGTCTTCAGTCGTCCATGATCCTCCAGCTGGCCGGTGGCCGAGGAGAACCGCAGGTTGAACAACTCCTGCTTGGCCTTCTTCAGCTCCGCGGACAGCCGCTCGGTGTCCATGCCGTCCAGGTCGGCCGGCGTCAGATCCTTCGACCCGATAGCCATCAGACGTCACCACCCTCGCGACGCACGAAACGCGTCTTCATCGGGAGCTTGTGCTGCGCGCGACGCAAGGCCTCGCGAGCGAGCTCTTCGTTAACTCCGGCCAGTTCGAACATGATCCGACCGGGCTTGACGTTGGCCACCCACCACTCGGGCGAGCCCTTACCGGAACCCATACGGGTCTCAGCCGGCTTCTTGGTCAGCGGACGGTCTGGGAAGATGTTGATCCAGACCTTGCCGCCACGCTTGATGTGCCGGGTCATCGCGATACGAGCGGCCTCGATCTGCCGGTTGGTGACGTAGGCCGGCTCGAGAGCCTGGATCCCGTAGTCACCGAAGGCAATCGTCGTGCCGCCCTTGGCGACGCCGGAACGCTTGGGGTGGTGCTGCTTACGGTGCTTGGTGCGCCGGGGGATGAGCATGGCTCAGGCCTCCGTCTCGGAACCGGCACCGCTGGGAGCAGGGCCGGAAGTGGTTGCGGGAGTGTCGGTCGCAGGAGCGGATGCACCCGGGGCCTGGGCAGCCTGGCCACCACGCGCATCGGGACGACGTCCGCGGCCGCCGCGCTCGCCGCGTCCACGTGCGTTGCGCGGAGCGGCGGAAGCCTGCTCACGCGCGAAGTCGCGCTCGGTCTGGTCGCCCTTGTAGATCCACACCTTCACGCCGATCCGGCCGAAGGTGGTACGCGCCTCGAAGAAGCCGTAGTCCACATACGCACGCAGAGTGTGCAGCGGAACACGACCCTCGCGGTAGAACTCGCTCCGGCTCATCTCAGCACCGCCCAGGCGGCCCGAGCACTGCACACGGATCCCCTTCGCACCCGCACGCTGCGCGGACTGCATGCCCTTGCGCATCGCGCGACGGAAGGAGACGCGCGAGGCAAGCTGCTCGGCGATTCCCTGCGCGACCAGCTGAGCGTCGATCTCGGGGTTCTTCACCTCAAGGATGTTCAGCTGAACCTGCTTGCCGGTCAGCTTCTCCAGCTCACCACGCAGCCGGTCGGCCTCGGCTCCACGGCGGCCGATGACGATGCCCGGCCGTGCGGTGTGCAGGTCGACGCGCACACGGTCGCGTGTGCGCTCGATCTCGACCTTCGCGATACCGGCGCGCTCAAGGCCGGTGGCCATCAGCTTGCGGATCTGGACGTCCTCGCGGACGTAGTCGCGGTACCGCTGCCCCTTCTTGGTGGAGTCAGCGAACCAGCGGGAACGGTGATCGGTGGTGATGCCGAGTCGGAACCCGGTGGGGTTGACCTTCTGGCCCATCAGCGAGCCCCTCCCTTGGTCTGTCGTTCCGCCACGATCACAGTGATGTGGCTGGTGCGCTTGAGGATCCGGTTGGCCCGGCCCTGTGCGCGGGGCCGGAACCGCTTGAGCGTGGGACCTTCGTCCACGTACGCCTCGGCGATCACCAGATCGCCGCTGTTGAACGCGACGGAGTCCTGGTCCGCCTTCACACGGGCGTTGGCCACCGCGCTCTCGACTACCTTGCGAACGGTCTCTGCCGCCGCCTGCGGGGCATAGGTGAGCACCGCCACGGCCTCATCAGCCTGCTTGCCGCGGATGATGTCCACGACTCGCCTGGCCTTCTGGGGCGTGACGCGCACAAATCGCGCCTGCGCCTTGGCTTCCATCGATGTCCTGCCTTCTCAGACTCAGAGTTTCTCGGTGACCCGCGTATCAGCGACGACGCGCTTTGCGGTCGTCCTTCTCGTGCCCGCGGAACGTACGGGTCGGGGCGAACTCCCCGAGCTTGTGGCCGACCATCGACTCGGTGACGAACACCGGGACGTGCTTGCGACCGTCATGCACCGCGAAGGTGTGGCCCAGGAAGTCCGGCGTGATGACGGACCGACGTGACCATGTCTTGATGACGTTCTTGGTGCCCTGCTCGTTCTGGCCATCCACCTTCTTCTGCAGGTGGCCGTCTACGAAGGGGCCCTTCTTCAGACTGCGAGGCATCTCGTCGTCTTCTCCCTATCAGCGCTTCTTGCCGGTGCGGCGGCGGCGCACGATCAGCTTGTCGCTCGGCTTGTTCGGACGGCGGGTACGACCCTCGGTCTGGCCCCACGGGCTCACCGGGTGACGGCCACCAGAGGTCTTACCCTCACCACCACCGTGCGGGTGGTCGACCGGGTTCATCGCGACACCGCGCACGTGAGGGCGCTTGCCCTTCCAGCGCATCCGGCCGGCCTTGCCCCAGTTGATGTTGGACTGTTCGGCGTTGCCGACCTCGCCGACCGACGCACGGCACCGAAGGTCCACGTTCCGGATCTCACCGGAAGGCATCCGCAGCTGGGCGTAGGGCCCATCCTTGGCAACCAGCTGCACGGAGGCGCCGGCCGAGCGTGCGATCTTCGCACCCCCACCGGGCTTGAGCTCGACAGCGTGGATCACCGTACCGACCGGGATGTTGCGCATCGGCAGATTGTTGCCGGGCTTGATGTCAGCACCCGGGCCGTTCTCGATGCGGTCGCCCTGCTTGAGCTTCACCGGGGCCAGGATGTACCGCTTCTCGCCGTCGGCGTAGTGAAGCAGCGCGATGCGCGCAGTCCGGTTCGGGTCGTACTCGATGTGAGCGACCTTCGCAGGAACGCCGTCCTTGTCGTGGCGACGGAAGTCGATCACCCGATAGGCGCGCTTGTGGCCACCACCGATGTGACGAGCAGTGATCCGGCCAGAACTGTTGCGGCCACCACTCTTCGAAAGCGGACGGACCAACGACTTCTCCGGCGTGGTGCGGGTGACCTCGACGAAGTCGGCGACGGACGAGCCACGGCGGCCCGGCGTCGTCGGCTTGTACTTACGGATTCCCATGAGTTTCGATCCTCAATCTGTGCTACGCGGGGCCGGCTCAGCCGACCTGCCCGCCGAAGATGTCGATGGTGCCCTCGCGGAGGGTGACGATGGCGCGCTTGGTGTCCTTGCGCTTGCCGAGACCGAACCGGGTCCGACGCGTCTTGCCCTTGCGATTGATCGTGTTGACCGAGTCAACCTTGACGTCGAAGATCTGCTCGATCGCGATCTTGATCTCGGTCTTGTTCGAGCGCGGATCCACCACGAACGTGTACTTGCCCTCATCGAGCAGGTTGTAGCTCTTTTCAGAGACCACCGGCGCGATCACGATGTCGCGCGGGTCCTTCGTGAGTGCGGTCACTTCTGCTCCTCCTCGGACTCGCGAGCGCCGCCCGGCGTCAGGAACGCCTCGAGCGCTGCGGACGTGAACACCACGTCGTCACTGACCAGCACGTCGTACGTGTTGAGCTGATCGGGGTGGATCAGGTGCGCCGTCGGCACGTTGCGCAGGCTCAGCCAGCTGAGCTCGTCCGCACGGTCGAGAACGACCAGGACGTGACGCGCAAGAGCCGCCTTGGCCAGCACCGAGGTTGCCGTCGCCGTCGAGGGAGTCTCGCCCGAGACGAACGACTCAACCACGTGGACGCGGCCGGCGCGAGCACGGTCAGAAAGCGCTCCCCGCAGAGCAGCCGCCTTCATCTTCTTGGGCGTGCGCTGGCTGTAGTCACGCGGGACCGGCCCGTGCACGGTGCCACCACCGGCGAACTGCGGAGCCCGGATCGAGCCCTGACGAGCCCGGCCGGTGCCCTTCTGCTTGTATGGCTTCTTGCCACCACCGCGAACCTCACCGCGAGTCTTCGCCTTGTGGGTGCCCTGACGGGCAGCAGCCAACTGAGCGACGACCACCTGGTGGATGAGCGGCACGTTCGTCTGCACACCGAAGATCTCGGCTGGCAGATCCACGGTGCCGGTCTTCTTACCGGCGGCGTCGAGCACGTCGACGGACGTGGTCTGCGCGTTGTCAACCACAGTACTCATGGGTTCAGGCCCCCTTCGCGGCGGTTCGAACCACGACCAGGCCGCCCTTGGGGCCCGGCACGGCACCGGAGACGAGCAGCAAGCCCTTCTCCGCGTCGACCGCGTGGATGGTCAGGTTCTGGGTGGTCTGTCGGTCGTGACCCATGCGGCCAGCCATACGCAGTCCCTTGAACACACGCGACGGCGTCGCTGCGCCACCGATCGAGCCGGGCTTGCGGTGGTTACGGTGCGCACCGTGAGAGGCGCTCACACCGGCAAAGCCGTGACGCTTCATGACGCCGGCGGTGCCCTTGCCCTTGGTGGTTCCGACAACGTCGACGCTGGCGCCGACCTCGAAGGTCTCCGCGGTCAGTTCCTGACCGAGCTGGTAGTCGCTGGCATCCGCGGTACGGATCTCGGCCACGTGACGTCGCGGCGTCACACCGGCCTTGGCGAAGTGGCCCTTGAGCGGCTGAGTGACCTTGCGCGGGTCGATCTGGCCGAAGCCGAGCTGGACGGCCGAATAGCCGTCCGCCTCGACGGTGCGGATCTGGGTCACGACGTTGGTGCCCACCTGGACCACGGAGACCGGCACGAGCCGGCCTTCGTCGTCCCACACCTGGGTCATGCCGAGCTTGGTCCCAAGCACGGCCTTGACGACCCGCTCGGACTGCTGGGGAAGTGAAGTCATGACGGGAGTCCTCAGAGCTTGATCTCGATGTTGACGTCCGCCGGGAGATCGAGTCGCATCAGCGAGTCGACTGCCTTCGGCGTCGGGTCCACGATGTCGATCAGCCGCTTGTGCGTCCGCATCTCGAAATGCTCACGGCTGTCCTTGTACTTGTGCGGAGAACGGATGACGCAGAACACGTTCTTCTCGGTTGGCAGCGGCACCGGGCCCACGACCGTTGCACCAGCGCGAGTCACCGTGTCGACGATCTTGCGCGCCGAGTTGTCGATGACCTCGTGGTCGTAGGACTTGAGCCGGATGCGGATCTTCTGTCCCGCCATGGCGTCGTCTGACTCTCTCTCTTCGTACCGCAACTGACCGACCCCCGCGCTCGGGCGTGTCGCAAACTCCGACACATCCCTCCCGCGAGCACCCTCATCGGGCGCCGGTCGGAAGATGACTTGTGTGGTTCTCCGCCTGGCCGCGAGGGCCAGTCGGGAGCGAACCGAACAGGATGGTTGCTCATCCGTGCGAACCTGGGGCCGCAGATGGACCGACCGAAGTCGACACACATGCGCCCACACCTCTGCACGAGGCAACCTGACTAGTCTGCCACACCCGACGCTGATTACCCAAGTTGCGGGCTGGTGGCCTAAGCCACACCGCCCAGGACACAGTCGTCCGTAGCAGAAGGAAGGCCCGCCGGCCGTGCCGACGGGCCTTCCCCGGTGCCGGGATCACTCCCGGCAGATGATCACTTGAGGATCTTCGTCACACGACCGGAGCCGACAGTCCGTCCACCCTCGCGGACAGCGAAGCCCAGACCCTCCTCCATGGCGATCGGCTGGATCAACTCAACCGTCATCTCGGTGTTGTCCCCCGGCATGACCATCTCAGTGCCCTCGGGCAGCTCGATGACGCCGGTGACGTCGGTGGTGCGGAAGTAGAACTGCGGACGGTAGTTCGAGTAGAACGGGTTGTGACGACCGCCCTCGTCCTTGGCCAGGATGTAGACCTGGGCCTCGAAGTTGGTGTGCGGGGTGATCGAACCCGGCTTCACAACGACCTGACCGCGCTCGACGTCCTCGCGCTTGGTACCGCGCAGCAGCAGACCGACGTTCTCACCCGCGTCCGCGGTGTCGAGCAGCTTGCGGAACATCTCGATACCGGTCACGGTCGTCTTCTGCGACTCACGGATTCCGACGATCTCGACCTCGTCGTTGACCTTCAGCTGACCGCGCTCGACACGACCGGTGACCACGGTACCGCGGCCAGTGATCGTGAAGACATCCTCGATCGGCATCAGGAACGGCTTCTCGATGTCACGCACCGGGTCCGGCACGCTCTCGTCGACGGCGTCCATCAGCTCCTCGATGGCCTTGACCCACTCCGGGTCGCCCTCGAGTGCCTTCAGCGCGGAGACGCGCACGACCGGCAGGTCATCGCCGGGGAACTCCTGGCTGGAGAGGAGCTCTCGCACCTCCATCTCGACGAGCTCGAGGATCTCCTCGTCGTCGACCATGTCGGACTTGTTCAGCGCCACCAGCAGGTACGGCACGCCGACCTGGCGGGCGAGCAGCACGTGCTCACGGGTCTGCGCCATCGGGCCGTCGGTGGCTGCGACCACGAGGATCGCGCCATCCATCTGTGCAGCACCGGTGATCATGTTCTTGATGTAGTCAGCGTGTCCCGGAGCGTCGACGTGCGCGTAGTGGCGCTTCTCCGTCTGGTACTCCTGGTGGGAGACGTTGATCGTGATACCGCGCTGCTTCTCTTCCGGCGCGTTGTCGATCATGTCGAACGCCGCCGCCGTGTTGAGGTCCGGGTACTTGTCTGCCAGCACCTTCGAAATGGCCGCGGTCAGCGTCGTCTTTCCGTGGTCGACGTGACCGATCGTGCCGATGTTGACGTGCGGCTTGGTCCGCTCGAACTTGGCCTTCGCCACTGGTGTTCCTCCTGGAACTCGGGTAGTTGTACGCAGCGTGGGGGTTCCCAGAGCTGGTGCGTCCTACGGGTCGGGTTGTGATGGGTGTTGCGGGTCGACCTGTGGGACTTACTCGCCCCGGGTCTTCTTGATGATCTCCTCGGAGACGTTCCGAGGAACTTCGGCGTAGTTGCTGAACTGCATCGAGTACACCGCACGACCCTGGGTCCGGGACCGCAGGTCGCCGATGTATCCGAACATCTCGGACAACGGCACCAAGGCGCGAACCACCTTAACGCCACTGGCGTCCTCCATCGACTGAATATGTCCACGTCGGGAGTTCAGATCGCCGATCACGTCGCCCATGTACTCCTCGGGCGTACGCACCTCGACGTCCATCACCGGCTCGAGCAGCACCGGGTCGGCGCGCTTGACGCCTTCCTTGAATGCCATCGAACCAGCGATCTTGAATGCCATTTCCGAAGAGTCGACGTCGTGGTAGGCACCGTCAAGCAGGATGGCCTTGACGCCCACCACCGGGTAGCCGGCGAGAATACCGGTTCCCATCGCATCCTGCACGCCGTGATCGACGCTGGGGATGTATTCGCGCGGGATGCGTCCACCGGTGACCTTGTTCTCGAACTCGTACATCTCGCCTTCGGCGGAGTCGAGCGGCTCGAACGTGATCTGCACCTTGGCGAACTGACCGGACCCACCAGTCTGCTTCTTGTGGGTGTAGTCGAACTTCTCGACGCTGCGACGGATCGTCTCGCGGTAGGCGACCTGCGGCTTCCCGACGTTCGCCTCGACCTTGAACTCACGCTTCATCCGGTCGACGAGGATGTCGAGGTGCAGCTCACCCATTCCGCCGATCTCGGTCTGGCCGGTCTCCTCGTTGAGGTTGACCGTGAAGGTCGGGTCCTCGGCGGAGAGCTTCTGGATCGCCGTGGAGAGCTTGTCCTGGTCGCCCTTGGTCTTCGGCTCGATCGCCACGAAGATCACCGGCTCCGGGAAGGACATCGACTCCAGGATCACCGGCGCGTCCTGCGCTGTGAGCGTGTCGCCGGTGGTGGTGTCCTTGAGGCCGATGACCGCGTAGATGTGCCCGGCGTGGAGCTCCTCGACCGGGTTCTCCTTGTTGGCGTGCATCTGGAAGAGCTTCCCGATGCGTTCCTTCTTCCCCTTAGTGGAGTTCAGGACCTGCGTACCGGGGGTGCATGTGCCGGAGTACACGCGGATGAAGGTGAGCTGCCCGAAGAACGGGTGTGCGGCAACCTTGAACGCCAGTGCGGAGAACGGCTCGTCCTCCGCAGGCCGGCGCACGATCTCGGTCTCCTCGTCGTTCGGCGGGTGACCGATCATGTCCGGCACATCGAGCGGGGAGGGAAGGTAGGAGATAACGGCGTCCAGCATCGGCTGCACGCCACGGTTCTTGAACGCCGAACCGCAGAAGACCGGGTATGCCTCAGAGTTGATCGTCATCTCGCGGATGCCCGCGACGAGCTCGGAGTTGGTGATCTCTTCACCCTCGAGGTACTTCTCCATGAGCGCCTCGGAGGACTCGGCCACCTGCTCGACCAGCTTGGTGCGGTACTCCTCGGCCTTCTCCTTGAGATCGTCCGGGATCTCCTGGGTCTCGTAGGCGGCGCCCATCGTCACGTCACCCTTGGCGTCACCGGGCCACACCAGTGCCTTCATCCAGATCAGGTCCACAACACCGACGAAGTCGCTTTCGGAGCCGATCGGCAGCTGCATGACCAGCGGGGTCGCTCCGAGACGGCTCACGATGGTGTCGACCGTGTAGTAGAAGTCGGCGCCGAGCTTGTCCATCTTGTTGACGAAGCAGATGCGCGGGACGTTGTACTTGTCAGCCTGACGCCACACCGTTTCCGACTGCGGCTCCACACCCTCCTTGCCGTCGAAGACGGCGACGGCACCGTCGAGGACGCGCAGCGAGCGCTCCACCTCGACCGTGAAGTCCACGTGACCCGGGGTGTCGATGATGTTGATCTGGTTGTCGTTCCAGAAGCAAGTCACCGCGGCCGATGTAATCGTGATGCCGCGTTCCTTCTCCTGGTCCATCCAGTCGGTCGTCGACGCCCCGTCGTGGGTCTCACCGATCTTGTAGTTGACCCCGGTGTAGAACAGGATCCGCTCGGTGGTGGTGGTCTTGCCGGCATCGATGTGCGCCATGATGCCGATGTTGCGGACCTTCTTCAGGTCGGTCAGCACGTCCTGTGCCACAGTTGCTCTCTTCTCGTCGGTGCGAGCGTGGTCAGTAGGTCAGTCTCAGGCGGCGTACGGCCCGTGCCGTACGCCGCGAGACTCACCAGCGGTAGTGCGCGAATGCCTTGTTGGACTCGGCCATCTTGTGCGTGTCCTCACGGCGCTTCACAGCGGCGCCGAGACCGTTGGACGCGTCCAGGATCTCGTTCATGAGGCGCTCGGTCATCGTCTTCTCGCGGCGAGCGCGCGCGTAGTCGACGAGCCAGCGAAGCGCGAGAGTGGTCTGCCGGGAGGTGCGCACCTCGACCGGAACCTGGTAGGTAGCACCACCCACGCGACGGGAGCGCACCTCGAGGGTGGGACGGATGTTGTCGAGCGCGCGCTTGAGCACCACGGTGGGCTCGGTCTGCGTCTTCTCGCGCACGCCCTCGAGCGCGCCGTAGACGATGCGTTCCGCAGTGGACTTCTTGCCGTCCAGCAGGACGCGGTTGACGAGCTGAGTCACGGTGGACGACCCGTAGACCGGGTCGACGACGAGCGGCCGCTTCGGGGCCGGGCCCTTACGAGGCATTACTTCTTCTCCTTCTTCGCGCCGTAGCGGCTCCGGGCCTGCTGGCGACCACGCACACCCTGGGTATCGAGGGCACCGCGGACGATCTTGTACCGAACGCCGGGCAGGTCCTTCACACGACCGCCGCGAACCAGCACGATGGAGTGCTCCTGCAGGTTGTGGCCCACGCCGGGGATGTAGGCGGTGACCTCGATCCCGCTGGAGAGCTTCACACGCGCCACCTTGCGCAGCGCCGAGTTCGGCTTCTTCGGGGTGGTGGTGTACACGCGGGTGCACACACCACGACGCTGCGGGCTTCCCTTGAGCGCCGGCGTGGCGTTCTTGCCAGCCTTTGCGCTGCGGCCCTTGCGGACCAGCTGCTGAATGGTGGGCACTACATCTCCGTCTCGAACGTTTGCTGACTGCTCTGGTGATCGCCGGTGCGATCCTGGCCGGCCGGGGCCGGATGAACCACCCCGGGAGGACCCCCGCGTTCGGGCGTGTCGCTCCCTTCCGGTTCACAGCACGACCCGACGCATGACGTTGAGGATCGTGCTCGCGCCCACGGAAGGTGGTCCACCGCGCTGTCGACGTCCGGCAGCACCCTCTCGGGTTCTGCGGGTCCGCCAAAGCGCGCACGCGAGGGCCCGCCAGAGCGGGCACTGCCGACCAGACTACTCCGAGCCCGGCAACAGCGTCAAAGCCTCAGGGGTGTGATGTGGTACGGAACACTACCCAGGGGGCCGCTGTTCCGCCATCGGCACCCGACGACGGCGTCGGATCTCCTCCAGGCGGCGCCCCGGAGTCACCACCAGTTCGACTGCGGTGGGCATCACCCGAAGTCGCACCGGTACGTCTGACCTCCAGGCAGGCAGGAGTCCGGTCGCCGGCCTTGACCCTGACCGCGTGCGCCGATATGTTCTTGCGCTTGTGCGCGCTCTCCCCCGGTATATGGCGCTCGGCTTCCGCCGCTGGTCGGCCTACCGGATGGCAGCAGCCGCCGGAGCGGTGACGAACTCGGTGTTCGGGCTGATCAAGGCGGCCATCGTGATGGGCGCCGTCGGGGCGGCAGGCGGCAGCCTCGCGGGCTACGGCCCGCTTGCCGGCGCAACCTATGCGTGGCTGGCTCAAGCATTTCTCGCACCTGTCAACGTCTTCACATGGACCGAACTGGCCGAGCGGATCCGCTCGGGCGATGTGGCGATCGACCTCGCCCGCCCAGTGGACCCGCAGCTCGCCTATCTCGCCACCGACCTCGGCCGGGCCGCGTTTCAGCTCCTTCCTCGAGGTGGCCCTCCGCTTCTCGTCGGCGCGCTCACGACCGGATTGGCCCTCCCGGCCGATGCCCGGCCGTACCTGCTGGGACTAGCGAGTCTCGTTCTGGCCGTTGTGGTGTCCTTCGCCTGCCGGTGGTTGCTCAATGTGACGGCGTTCTGGCTCCTCGACCTGCGCGGCACCAGCACGCTGTACCTTGTCGCATCGAACGTCCTGTGCGGATTGATCGTGCCCGTGCACTGGTTCCCCGACTGGCTCGCCACGGTGGCCTCGTGGACGCCGTTCCCGGCGATGCTCCAGCACCCCATCGACATCGTGATGGGCCGGGCGAGTGACGTCGACGCGGTCGCGCTACTCGGTCAGCAAGCGCTCTGGGCCGGTGGGCTCCTGCTTGTCGGACGCCTGGCTTTTGCGGCTGGCGCACGCCGGGTGGTGATCCAGGGTGGCTGACTTCTCCCCCTACCGGGCACTACTCGGGTCCCGGCTGCGCGCCCAACTCACCTACCGCCGCTCGTTCGCGCTGGACGTGTTGGGATCGGTCGCGATCGGGGTCCTGGAGTTCGCTGAGGTGTACGTGATCTTCTCTTCGATCACGGTTCTCGGTGAGCTCGACTTCGTCGGTGCCGCTGTGCTGTTCGCATTCGCGAATATCGCGTTCTCGCTGGCCGACATGGTGGTGGGCCATCTCGACACCCTGCCGCGCTACATCCGCACCGGCACTCTCGATGCCTTTCTGCTCCGCCCACTACCCGTGCTGGCTCAGCTGATCACGAGCGACATCCAGCTGCGGCGACTCGGCCGGACGTGTTTCGCCATCGTGATCCTTGCACTCGCCCTGGTAGCGGCACCCATCGACTGGACGTTTGCGCTGCTCGCTCTGGCCGTACTGACTCCGATCACCGGGGCCCTCATCTTCGCCGCTCTCTTCGTGTGCGCCGCCGCACTGCAGTTCTGGTTGGTGGAAGGGGGCGAGTTCGCGAACGCTTTCACCTACGGCGGTTCTTACGCCGCCTCGTATCCCACCTCGATCTTCACGCTGCCGATGCGAGTGTTGTTCACTTTCGTTGTGCCAGCGGCGTTTACTGCCTACCTTCCGACGCTCGTATTGCTCGACCTCGCCGGCCCCGCGCTGACACCTTCGGCCCTCGGGTTGTTCGCCCCGCTGGCCGCGGCCGTGATCTGGGTGGTTGCCCTGCTCGGCTGGCGTGCCGGCCTGCGTCACTACACCGGGACAGGATCATGACCGACACGATCATCACCTGCGAGGGCCTCAGCCGCGACTTCGTCCTGCGTCACGGGCGTGGACTGCGCCGACGGTCCACCCTGACCCATGCCGTGACCGATATGACCTTCGAGATCGAGCGAGGCGCCGCCGTCGGTTACATCGGTGCCAACGGAGCCGGGAAGTCGACGACGATCAAGATGCTGACAGGAATCCTCCTGCCCAGCCGGGGTCAGGTGCGCACCTGCGGCCTGGATCCGGTCGCCCGACGACGTCAGCTCGCCAGCCGTATCGGAGTCGTGTTCGGGCAGCGCTCGGCTTTGTGGTGGGATCTGCCACTGCACGAGTCGTTCACCGCTCTGGGGGCGATCCACCGGATCGCCGGCAACCAGCTGAACCGCCGCCGCACCGAACTGGTTGACCAACTCGACCTCGGCCCATTCCTCACCACTCCCGTACGTCAGCTCAGCCTCGGACAACGCATCCGCGGCGAGCTGGCCGCCGCCCTGCTGCACTCCCCCGAACTCCTGATCCTGGACGAGCCCACCATCGGGCTGGACGTGCTCAGCAAGGAGCGGCTGCGGCAGTTCCTCGTCGCCGAACGGGCCGTACGCGGAACCACGCTGCTACTGACCACCCACGATATGGACGACGTCGACCGTCTCACCGACCGGGTGCTCGTGGTGGACTCCGGCAGGCTCGTCTTCGACGGTACCCTGCCGGGCTTGGTCAGCCGGGTCGGCGCACAGCGCGAACTCCAGCTCGATCTGGTCGCTCCTACGCCTGCGCTGACGGGGATCGCGCACACCACACTGGTGCGCACTGAGGCCGACGGGCTGCGGCAACGGTTGAGCTTCTCGGCGCAGACGACCGCCGCCACAGTGCTCGCTGCGGTCTCCGAACGAGCCGAGGTCCGGGATCTGGCGATCAGCGAACCCGACATCGAGGAAGTCGTCCGTAGGCTCTACACCGGGATCTGACACTCCCTCGGACAGGCCGATGGCCCGGCACCCTGACGGGTACCGGGCCATCGGTTCAGGCAGTGGCGCTCGAGCGTCTCAGCGGAAGTCCGCCTCGAAGCCACGCCCGAGGTCGAGTTCCTCCAACGCGATCGCCTCGCCGCCGTCGGAGACGGGGCCGTAGTCGATCTCGTCGTAGCCGAAGCTCGGGTAGATCTCCGCCTTCGCCTCCTCGGTGGGCTCCACCCGGATGTTGCGGTAGCGGGGAAGGCCCGTACCGGCCGGGATGAGCTTACCGAGGATGACGTTCTCCTTCAGGCCAAGCAGGGAGTCGGAACGACCGCTCATCGCGGCCTCCGTGAGCACCTTGGTGGTCTCCTGGAACGACGCCGCGGACAGCCACGACTCGGTGGCCAAGGAGGCTTTGGTGATTCCCATGAGCTCCGGACGTCCCGAGGCCGGCTGACCGCCCTCGGAGACCACGCGACGGTTCTCGTCCTCGAACCGGCCACGCTCGGAGAGCTCACCCGGAAGCAGGTGGGAGTCACCGGAGTCCAGCACGGTCACGCGGCGCAGCATCTGCCGCACGATGACCTCGATGTGCTTGTCGTGGATGTCCACACCCTGGCTGCGGTAGGTCTCCTGCACCTCGTCCACCAGGTGCTTCTGCACAGCCCGAGGGCCGAGAATACGCAGCACCTTCTTCGGGTCCACCGCACCAGCGACGAGCTGCTGGCCCACACTCACCCGGTCGCCGTCGTGCGCCAACAGACGGGCGCGCTTGGTGACCTGGTAGGTAAAGTCCTCGCTGCCGTCGTCGGGGGTGACGACGATCTTGCGCGAACGCTCGGTGTCCTCGATGGCCACGCGGCCCGCGACCTCGGAGATCGGAGCCTCACCCTTGGGGGTGCGGGCCTCGAACAGCTCGGCCACACGAGGCAGACCCTGGGTGATGTCCTCGGCACTGGCCACACCACCGGTGTGGAAGGTCCGCATCGTCAGCTGGGTTCCCGGCTCACCGATGGACTGTGCCGCGATGATGCCGACTGCCTCTCCGATGTCCACGAGCTTGCCCGTGGCCAGGGAGCGGCCGTAGCACTTGGCGCAGGTACCCACGCGGGATTCGCAGGTGAGCACCGAGCGCACCTTGAGCTGCTCGACACCCGCGTTCAGCAGGGTCTCGATCAGGACGTCGCCGACATCCTCACCGCCTTGGCCGAGCACCGTGCCATCCGGTCCCTCGACCGGTCCGGCCAAGGTGCGTCCGTAGACACTCGTCTCCACCGTGTCCGCTCGCTGCACGTTCCCCGCCGGGTTCTTCTCGGCGATCGGGAGCGTGAGACCACGCTCTGTGCCGCAGTCCTCCTCACGGATGATGACGTCCTGGGAGACGTCGACCAGACGTCGCGTGAGGTAGCCGGAGTCGGCGGTACGCAAAGCCGTGTCCGCCAGACCCTTACGGGCACCGTGGGAGGCGATGAAGTACTCCAGTACCGACAAGCCCTCACGGTAGTTGGACTTGATCGGACGCGGGATGATCTCACCCTTGGGGTTCGCCACCAGACCACGCATACCCGCAATCTGACGCACCTGCATCCAGTTACCACGGGCACCGGAGGTCACCATGCGGTTCACCGTGTTCGAGGCAGAGAAGTTCTCCCGCATCGCTGTGGCAACCTCGTCGGTGGCCTGGTTCCAGATCTCGACGAGCTCCTGACGACGTTCGTCATCGGTGAGCAGACCACGGTCGAACTGCCCCTGAACCTTGGCAGCCTTCTCCTCGTGCCGGGCGAGGATCTCAGCCTTGGCCTCCGGAGCCTCGACGTCAGAGATCGCGATCGTCAGCCCGGACCGCGTGGCCCAGTAGTACCCGGCGTCCTTCAGGGCGTCGAGGCTCGCAGCAACGACGGACTTCGGGTAGCGCTCGGCGAGGTCGTTCACGATCGCCGAGATCGACTTCTTGTCAGCCACCTCGTTGAAGAACGGGTAGTCGACCGGCAGCGCCTCGTTGAACAGCACCCGGCCCAGCGTCGTGCTCAGGAGTGCGGTCTGACCCTGCTCCCATCCCTCCGGGGCTTCCCAGCCGGGCGGCGGGACGACATCCTCCAGGCGGATCGTGATCTCCGCGTTCAGATCGAGGTCACCCGCGTCGAAGGCCATCATCGCTTCGGCCACCGTGGTGAACGCCCTACCGGTTCCGACCGGTTCCCCCTCCTTGTCGGAGGTCAGGTGGAACAGACCGATGATCATGTCCTGGGAGGGCATGGTCACCGGACGCCCGTCAGAGGGCTTGAGGATGTTGTTCGAGGAGAGCATCAGGATGCGCGCCTCGGCCTGGGCCTCTGCCGACAGCGGCAGGTGCACGGCCATCTGGTCACCGTCGAAGTCGGCGTTGAACGCGCCACACACGAGCGGGTGCAGGTGGACGGCCTTACCTTCGACCAACTGGGGTTCGAAGGCCTGGATGCCCAGGCGGTGCAGGGTAGGCGCGCGGTTGAGCAGCACCGGGTGCTCGGTGATGACCTCTTCGAGGACGTCCCACACCACGGAACGAGCTCGCTCGACCATCCGCTTCGCCGACTTGATGTTCTGCGCGTGGTTGAGATCCACGAGGCGCTTCATCACGAACGGCTTGAACAGCTCGAGAGCCATCTGCTTCGGCAGACCGCACTGGTGCAGCTTGAGCTGCGGTCCGACGACGATGACGCTACGGCCGGAGTAGTCGACGCGCTTACCGAGCAGGTTCTGCCGGAACCGGCCCTGCTTACCCTTGAGCATGTCGGAGATCGACTTCAGCGGCCGGTTTCCCGGACCAGTCACCGGACGGCCACGGCGGCCGTTGTCGAACAGGGAGTCGACGGCCTCCTGCAGCATCCGCTTCTCGTTGCTGACGATGATCTCGGGTGCACCCAGATCGAGCAGCCGCTTGAGGCGGTTGTTACGGTTGATGACCCGTCGGTAGAGATCGTTGAGGTCACTGGTCGCGAACCGGCCACCGTCCAGCTGAACCATCGGGCGCAGGTCGGGCGGGATCACCGGGATGCAGTCGAGCACCATGCCCTGCGGGGAGTTCTTCGTGGTGAGGAAGGCGTTGACGACCTTCAACCGCTTGAGGGCACGAGTCTTGCGCTGGCCCTTCCCGGAACGGATGGTCTCACGCAGCGAATCGGCCTCAGCCTGAAGATCGAAAGACTCGAGGCGCTTCTGAATCGCGCCGGCACCCATCGAACCCTCGAAGTAGTTGCCATAGCGGTCCTGGAGCTGGCGGTAGAGCATCTCGTCACCCTCGAGGTCGGAGACCTTGAGGTTCTTGAAGCGATCCCACACCTGCTCGAGACGGTCCAGCTCAGCGTCAGCACGCTTGCGCAGCTGCGCCATCTCCCGCTCGGCGGAGTCCTTCACCTTGCGACGGGCATCCGCCTTGGCCCCTTCGGCCTCGAGCTCGGCCAGATCGGCCTCGAGGCGCTCGGCCCGCTGCGCGATGTCCAGATCGCGCTTCTTGGTGATCTCATCCTTCTCGAGATCGATCTCGTTCTGCAGACTCGGAAGGTCCTCGTGCCGACCCTCCTGGTCCACCCACGTGATCATGTGTGCGGCGAAGTAGATCACCTTCTCGAGGTCCTTCGGCGCCAGGTCGAGCAGGTAACCGAGCCGGGACGGCACACCCTTGAAGTACCAGATGTGTGTGACCGGAGCGGCCAGCTCGATGTGCCCCATCCGCTCACGACGGACCTTGGAACGGGTCACCTCCACGCCGCAGCGCTCGCAGATGATGCCCTTGAAGCGGACACGCTTGTACTTCCCGCAGTAGCACTCCCAGTCCCGGGTGGGGCCGAAGATCTTCTCGCAGAAGAGGCCGTCCTTCTCGGGCTTGAGGGTGCGGTAGTTGATGGTCTCTGGCTTCTTCACCTCGCCGTGCGACCATGCGCGGACCTCGTCCGCGGTCGCGAGACCGATTCGCAGCTCGTCGAAGACGTTGACGTCGAGCAATTTTCCTACTTCCTTCGGTGGATCACCGTGTGGAACCAATCAAGTCGAGGTCGCGTCCGGTGCGCTGGGCATGGCCCTCACACACCGGACGCGGCGCTCAGATCTCTTCGACGCTGCTCGCGTCGGGGCGACGGGAGAGGTCGATGCCGAGTTCTTCAGCAGCCCGGTAGACCTCCTCGTCGGTGTCGCGCATCTCGATGGACGTACCGTCGGAGTTGAGCACCTCCACGTTCAGGCACAAGGACTGCATCTCCTTGATGAGCACCTTGAACGACTCGGGGATGCCCGGCTCGGGGATGTTCTCGCCCTTGACGATCGCCTCGTACACCTTGACGCGGCCGGGGACGTCGTCTGACTTGATGGTGAGCAGCTCCTGGAGGGCGTACGCCGCTCCGTAGGCTTCGAGCGCCCACACCTCCATCTCGCCGAAACGCTGACCACCGAACTGTGCCTTACCACCGAGCGGCTGCTGGGTGATCATCGAGTACGGTCCGGTCGAGCGAGCGTGGATCTTGTCGTCGACGAGGTGGTGCAGCTTCAGGATGTACATGTAGCCGACGGCGATCGCCGACGGGAACGGCTCGCCGGAGCGGCCATCGAACAGGCGCGCCTTCCCGGTCGAATCGATCAGGCGGTCACCGTCACGAGTCTCACGGGTGCTCTCGAGCAGCCCCTGGAGCTCCTCTTCGTGCAGACCATCGAAGACCGGGGACGCGACCGGCGTGCCGGGCTCGCCCACCAGCGCCTCCGGGCGAAGGTGGCTCGCCCAGTCGGGCAGCTGCCCGTTCTTCGCCTGCTCGATGCCGACGTCCCAGCCCTGCTTGGCCACCCATCCGAGGTGCGTCTCGAGCACCTGGCCGACGTTCATGCGGCCCGGTACGCCGAGCGGGTTCAGAATGATGTCGACCGGGGTTCCGTCCTCGAGGAACGGCATGTCCTCGACGGGCAGGATCTTCGAGATGACACCCTTGTTGCCGTGACGTCCGGCGAGCTTGTCACCGTCGGTGATCTTGCGACGCTGGGCGATGTAGACACGGACCAGCTGGTTCACGCCAGGGGGCAGCTCGTCGCCGTCCTCACGGTTGAACTCGCGCACGGCGATCACCGTCCCGGACTCACCGTGGGGCACCTTCAGCGAGGTGTCGCGGACCTCACGCGCCTTCTCACCGAAGATCGCACGCAGGAGACGCTCCTCCGGGGTCAGCTCGGTCTCACCCTTCGGAGTGACCTTGCCGACCAGCACGTCGCCGGCGCCAACCTCAGCACCGATCCGGATGATGCCGCGCTCGTCCAGGTCGGCGAGCACGTCGTCGGAGACGTTCGGGATGTCCCGCGTGATCTCCTCCGGGCCCAGCTTGGTGTCACGGGCGTCGACCTCGTGCTCCTCGATGTGGATCGAGGAGAGGACGTCGTCCTGCACCAGACGCTGGGAGAGGATGATCGCGTCCTCGAAGTTGTGCCCTTCCCAGGACATGAACGCGACCAGCAGGTTGCGGCCGAGCGCGAGCTCGCCTTCATCGGTGGCCGGGCCGTCCGCGAGCACAGAACCCGCAGAGATCTTCGCGCCTTCTTCCACGAGAACCCGCTGGTTGTAGCAGGTGCCCTGGTTGGAGCGGCGGAACTTCGCGACGCGATAGGTCATCGTCGTGCCGTCGTCGTTGGCCACGACCACCGCGTCGGCGGAGACCTCGGTCACGACACCGGGCTTGGACGCCACGATCACGTCACCGGCGTCCACTGCGGCACGGCGCTCCATACCGGTTCCGACCAGCGGTGCCTCGGAGCGCACCAGCGGCACGGCCTGGCGCTGCATGTTCGCTCCCATGAGGGCACGGTTGGCGTCGTCGTGCTCGAGGAACGGGATCATGGCGGTCGCCACCGACACCATCTGGCGCGCCGAGACGTCCATGTAGTCGATGTCATCGACCGGCATGTCGATCGCCTCGCCACCACGAAGCCGCACCAGGGCGGTCTCCTCAGCGAAGCGCCCGCTCTCGGCGATCGGCGCGTTGGCCTGTGCGATGACGTAGCGGTCCTCGTCGTCAGCGGTGAGGTAGTCGACCTGATCGGTCACTGTGCCCTTGACAACCTTGCGGTACGGCGTCTCGACGAAACCGAACGGGTTGATGCGCGCGTACGTGGCGAGCGATCCGATGAGGCCAATGTTCGGCCCTTCCGGCGTCTCGATCGGGCACATCCGACCGTAGTGGGACGGGTGAACGTCCCGGACCTCCATGCCGGCGCGGTCACGGGAGAGACCACCCGGACCGAGCGCGGACAGACGGCGCTTGTGCGTCAGTCCCGCCAGCGGGTTGTTCTGATCCATGAACTGCGAGAGCTGGCTGGTGCCGAAGAACTCCTTGATGGAGGCCACGACGGGGCGGATGTTGATCAGGGTCTGCGGCGTGATGGCCTCGACGTCCTGAGTGGTCATCCGCTCGCGCACCACGCGCTCCATCCGGGAGAGCCCGGTGCGCACCTGGTTCTGGATCAGTTCACCCACCGCACGGATGCGCCGATTGCCGAAGTGGTCGATGTCGTCGGTCTCGACCCGGAGCTCGATCGGCTCGCCGTGGCGCACGCCTGGAAGCTCAGTCTCGCCCTTGTGCAGCGCCGCCAGGTACTTGATCGTGGCGGTCACGTCGGTAAGCGAGAGCACCGAGTTCTCCAGCGGGGCGTCCACGCCGAGCTTCTTGTCGAGCTTGTAGCGCCCCACCTTGGCGAGGTCGTACCGCTTGGAGTTGAAGTAGAAGTTGTCGAGCAGCGCGGTCCCGGCCTCGACGGTCGGCGGCTCACCCGGACGGATCTTGCGGTAGATGTCCAGCAGCGCCTCGTCCTGGGTGTGCACCGAGTCCTTCTCGAGCGTCTCCAGCACGGTCGGGTAGTCGGCGAACTCCTCGCGGATCTCGGACTCGGTCATCCCCAGAGCCTTGAGGAAGACTGTCACCGACTGCTTGCGCTTGCGATCCACGCGCACGCCGACGGCGTCACGCTTGTCGATCTCGAACTCGAGCCATGCACCACGGGACGGGATCACCTTCGCGGTGAAGATGTCCTTGTCGGAGGTCTTGTCCGGGGTCTGCTCGAAGTAGACACCTGGGGAACGCACGAGCTGGGACACGACAACGCGCTCGGTGCCGTTGATGATGAAGGTTCCGCGATCGGTCATGAGCGGGAACTCGCCCATGAATACCGTCTGCGACTTGATCTCACCCGTGGTGTAGTTCACGAACTCGGCCGTGACGAACAGCGGTGCGGAGTAGGTGAAGTCCTTCTCCTTGCACTCCTCGGCCGTGTACTTCGGCGGCTCGAAACGGTGGTCGCGGAACGAGAGCGACATCGTGGATCCGAAGTCCTCGATCGGGGAGATCTCGGTGAAGATCTCCTCAAGACCTGACGTCGTGGTGACGTCGTTGTTCCCGGAGGTGACCGCAGCCTCGACCCGTGCCTGCCACTTCTCGTTCCCTAGCAGCCAATCGAAGCTGTCGGTCTGCAGACCGAGCAGATCGGGTGCTTGGAGCGGCTCGTGAATCCTGGCGAAGGAGACACGGCGAGAGGCAGTACGTTGGGCGATGGCGTCAGCGGTCGGAGCAGAAGGGGTGCGCGAGGCAGCCAAGAGGGGTCCTTCCCTACGAATTGTGTGCACACACGCTCACGCCCGCCCGCGCACACCGCTTTCAAACCCCTCGTTCGTTGCCTCACCGGTAGTCCGGCACGGCAAAGCAGAGGTGCTGCAAGAGGTAGGCTGGGGCAGACGACAGCGCAAAGCGACAGCATACCCGCAGAACGGGTCGCTGTCCAGTATCGAGCGATGGGGCGGAGCCCCGAGCCGGATCGCGCGTGATCGCGCGATCCGTGGGCGAACTGCGACCGACGCACCTGGACCTGTTCGAGCCCAGACGACGAAGAGACCCGCACCGACGAGCGGTGCGGGCCTCCTCGCCTGTGGCTAGTCAGCCGCGTTCTCCGGCGAGCGCTCCGGCCAGAGCCGGCCGCCCGCGCGGATCACTTGAGGGTGACGGTGGCGCCGGCGCCCTCGAGGGCCTCCTTGGCCTTGTCAGCGGCCTCCTTGTCGACACCCTCGAGCACGGGCTTCGGGGCGCCGTCGACGAGGTCCTTGGCCTCCTTCAGCCCAAGGCTGGTGAGACCGCGCACCTCCTTGATGACCTGGATCTTCTTGTCGCCGACGCTCTCGAGGATGACGTCGAACTCGGTCTTCTCCTCCTCGGCGGCGGCCTCGCCACCACCGGCGGGGGCGCCACCGGCAACGGCGACGGCGGCCGGGGCCGCAGCGGTGACCTCGAAGGTCTCCTCGAACTGCTTCACGAACTCGGAGAGCTCGATGAGGGTCAGTTCCTTGAAAGCGTCAATGAGCTCGTCGGTGCTGAGCTTCGCCATGATCGGCGTTCCTTCCTGTTGTGCCTGCTTGCGCGAGACGCGAGAAGCAGCTGGGGGTGGGTGGTGAGACGAGGTGCAACCGGTCAGGCAGCGGCCTCGTTCGCCTGCTTCTCACGCAGGGCTTCGATGGTGCGAACCGCCTTGGAGGCAGGAGCGTTGAAGACGTAGGCCGCCTGGTGCAGCTTGGCCTTCATCGCACCCGCGGCCTTGGCCAGGAGCACCTCGCGGGACTCGAGGTCCGCGAGCTTGGTGACGTCCTCGGCGCTGAGTGCGCGCCCGTCGAGCACACCACCCTTGACGACGAGGTTCGGATTCGCCTTGGCGAAGTCACGCAGCCCCTTCGCCGCCTCGACCGGATCGCCCTCGACGAAGGCGATGGCCGTGGGTCCGGAGAACTGGCCGTCGAACGCGTCGACGCCGGCCTCCTTGGCAGCGATGTTGGTGAGCGTGTTCTTCACCACGGCATAGCTGGTGGTCGTGCCGAGCGTCGTGCGCAGCTCCTGGAGCTGGGCAACGGTGAGCCCGCGGTACTCGGTGAGCACTGCCGCCGAGGACTGGCGGAACTTCTCCGTCAGCTCAGCGACCGCTGCCGCCTTGTCAGGCCGTGCCATGAGCCCTCCCTTCCGTGATGGTCCGCTGTCGTCCGCCGCACATGACGAAGGCCCCGCGCAGGAGCACGGGGCCTGAGCTCACACCACGCACGAGGACGCGGATCGATCTGCAGAACACGTTCACCTGCGCTGGCTCCGCTACTGCGGAATTATCCCCGTCTGGTGACGGGCGACCGGCGGTCTGAGGCAGAGTCCAGGATAGCCCGTTCTCTGGCCAGTATCCAAATCTCCTAGGACGTGACGTCCACCACGCTCCGGCGCGGAGCACGCCTGCGTGCCGGAGCGCCGGACGTACGACGGCCCGGTCTGCCATGGCAGACCGGGCCGTTCGTGACGAGGCTGACGATGCCTCACGAGAGTCGAAGACTCAGACCGAGGCCTCGGTGAGGTTACGGGTCTTGGTGGCGTCGAGCGGGATGCCCGGGCCCATCGTGGTGCTCAGCACTGCCTTGGAGATGTAGCGCCCCTTCGAGGAGGACGGCTTGAGTCGCAGCACCTCGTCCAGCACCGCCGCATAGTTCTCGACGAGCTGGGTCTCGCTGAAGGAAGCCTTACCCACGATGAACTGCAGGTTGGCGTGCTTGTCGACCCGGAAGTCCACCTTGCCGCCCTTGATGTCGGTGACGGCCTTGGTCACATCCATCGTCACAGTGCCGGTCTTCGGGTTCGGCATCAGTCCCCGCGGACCGAGCACGCGGCCGAGGCGGCCGACCTTACCCATGAGGTCCGGGGTCGCGACCGCTGCGTCGAAGTCGGTGTACCCACCGGCCACCTTCTCGATCAGCTCGTCGCCGCCGACCTCGTCGGCGCCGGCAGCGATCGCCTGCTCGGCACGCTCACCGGTGGCGAAGACGATCACCCGGGCGGTCTTACCGGTTCCGTGCGGCAGGTTGACCGTGCCGCGGACCATCTGGTCCGCCTTGCGGGGGTCGACACCGAGGCGGAAGACCACCTCAACCGTCTCGTCGAACTTCGAACTCGCGGTCTTCTTGGCGAGCTGCACCGCCTCCAGGGGCGGGTACACCTCGGCGCGGTCGATCAGCTCGGCCGCCTTACGGTAGTTCTTGCTGCGCGTGGTCATCTGCTTCTCCTAGTTTTCGAGCAGTCGTGGTGCGGGCCCGCGCGGACCCTTCCACTGCGTTCCGAGGACGATCGTCCCCGGTGGTTGAGGCGATGGGCGAGGGTCAGTCCGAGACCGTGATGCCCATCGAACGAGCGGTACCGGCGATGATCTTCGACGCGGCGTCGATGTCGCGGGCGTTGAGGTCGGCCATCTTCGTCTCGGCGATCTCGCGGACCTGAGCCGGCGTCAGCGCACCCACCTTGGCGGTGTGCGGAGTCGAGGAACCCTTGGCGACCCCGGCAGCCTTCTTGATCAGCTCGGCGGCCGGCGGCGTCTTGGTGATAAACGTGAAGGAACGGTCCTCATAGACCGTGATCTCCACCGGGATCACGTTCCCGCGCTGGGATTCGGTGGCCGCGTTGTAGGCCTTGCAGAACTCCATGATGTTCACGCCGTGCTGACCGAGCGCGGGGCCGATCGGCGGAGCGGGGTTGGCCGCACCGGCCTGGATCTGGAGCTTGATGAGGCCGGCGACCTTCTTCTTGGGGGGCATGCGATTTCTCTTTCCGGTGATGGGCCGACGCCGCGGGCGATGACCCGGTTGCAAACCCGAAACTTGCTTCGGGTTCCGAGGGCGAAGCCCTCGGAAGTCTGTGAGCCTTGCTTCTTTCTGGGGGGGAACACGGGGGGCGAAGCCCCCTGTGCGTGGGGGCACACGGGGGGCGAAGCCCGAGTGCGCGTGTGTTCTCTTGGGGGTACACGGGGGCGAAGCCCCCGTGCGTTTCAGATCTTGGCGACCTGGTTGAACGACAGCTCGACCGGAGTCTCGCGGCCGAAGATCGAGACGAGCACCTTAAGCTTCTGGCTCTCGGCGTTGATCTCGGAGATCGTGGCGGGCAGCGTGTCGAACGGTCCGTCGGTGACCGTGACGGACTCGCCGACCGTGAAGTCCACCTGCACAGCCGGTGAGGCGGACTTCCCACCAGCCGGCTGGGCCGCTGGGGTCTTCGCCTCGATGGTGCTCGCGAGCATGGACATGACCTCGTCCAAGGTCAGCGGAACCGGGGAGTGGGTGTGACCGACGAATCCGGTGACACCGGGGGTGTGGCGGACGGCGCCCCAGGACTCGTCCGTGAGATCCATGCGGACGAGGACGTAGCTGGGGACCCGGACGCGGCGCACAACCTTGCGCACCGAGTTCTTGATCTCAACGACCTCTTCCATCGGTACCTCGACCTGGAAGATGTAGTCCTCCATGTTGAGGGACTGGATCCGGGACTCCAGGTTCGCCTTCACACGGTTCTCATAGCCGGCGTAGGAGTGGATGACATACCAGTCGCCCGGCAGCGAGCGCAGCTCGGAGCGGAACGCGGCAACCGGGTCTTCGACCGCCTCGGCGGTCTCCCCCGCGGTGTCGGTGGTCGCATCCTCGGCTCCCCCGTCACCGGTCGCGGCGTCGTCGCCGTCGGTGAGATCGACCGAGGTCTCCTCGGTCACGTCACCGGTGGGTTGAGTCTCTTCAGACACGTCCTGACCTGCTTCCATGGTTCGTTGATCGTTCACCGCTGTCTCGGGCCCGCGCCGGGCCTGGCGACCCTCAGCCGCCGAATGCCCAGAGAACCAGCCGGCCGAAGCCGAAGTCCAGCACCCCCACGTAGATCATCATCACCACGAGGAAGACGATGACGACACCGATGTAGGTGAACAACTCGTTCCGGGTCGGGGTGACGACCTTGCGCAGCTCCTGGACGACCTGGCGGACGAATCGAGCAATCCTGGCAAAGATGTTGGGCTCGACCTGCCGAGCAGCCTCGGCCTCCTTGCGGGACGCTGTCGGACGTCCCTTGGCCTGCCCCTGCGCTCGCACGGAGCGAGCGGCTGCGGCCGGTCGCGCGACGGCACTCGCGGCCTTGGACTCGCTCGTCGTGTCGGTCTCACCGTCGCCGGATTCATCGCCGGCTTCCGCGTCAGCGGCGCCCTCAGAGTCGTCGACGGCGCCTGGCTCAGTCTCGGGCGCGTCGAACTCGTCCCGAGGGTCGTCGCCACGACCGACGTCGTCGGGCTCGCCCGAATCGGCGTTGGGAGGAGTGCTCACGAGGATGTCCTTGGATCGACCGGTCGTTCAGGTGCCCGGGACGGGCGAGGAAGCAGGGCAGGAGGGACTCGAACCCACAACCGCCGGTTTTGGAGACCGGTGCGCTACCAATTGCGCCACTGCCCTTCGCAGATCGGCCCACCCTACTAGTACCCGCCGAGGCGCGAACCAGCGTGGCGGACGTCAACCACCGAAGCGAGTGTACCCGGCCGAGGGCACCGGGTCGAACCGCCCTCACCATGATCCCCGACACTCGCTGGCGCGCAGAACGCGTGACTTCCTGCCAGGTACGACCTCGCTGGATTCGGGGTGCACGGCGATGACGCAGCTATGAGCGGCAGACGGCGAGCATGGATACTAGCCGCGTGCCCCGTCGACGCCCCCGCTTCCGGATGAGTGTGCGCACACGAGTGCTCGCGGCACTCACGCTCCTCTCGGCGATGGCGTTGGCTGCGGCCGGGATCAGTGCCTACTCACTGGAGCGCGACCGAAGCGTGCTCCGCCTGGACGACTCCCTCGCCCGATCGGGCGCTGAGATCGAGACACTGGCCGAGATCGGAGTCGACCCCCAGACCGGGGAGCCGTTCGCCTCGGTCTCCTCGGTACTGCGCACCGTGCTCAGCCGGGTGGCACCCGCGACGCACGAAGCGCTCGCAGGCTTCGTCGACGGTGAGATCACGCATGTGCCGGAGGTCGCCACGTCATTCCGGATCGAGGCGGACCCGGAACTGGTGGCTGCCCTGGCACCCGCAAGCGGATGGGAAGAGCCCGACCTCCTCACGATCGAGACCTCGCAGCGCACGTACCGGGTGCTCGCCCTCCCGATCCGCACCGACCCGCCCAGCGAACAAGGCGCCATGGTTCTCGCCTTCGACCTCGACGCCGAGTACGAGAATCTCAACGAAACGTTCCGGACCTACGCGCTGGTGGCCGTCGCCTCGCTCGCCTGGATCACGCTCATCGCCTGGTTCGTCGTCGGTCAGCTCCTCGCACCGATCAAGGTGCTGCGCGCCACAGCGGACGAAGTGAGTTCCTCGGACGACCTCAGCCGCCGCATACCCGTGGCCGGCAATGATGACCTCGCACTGCTGACAGAGACGTTCAACCGGATGTTCGCCCGGCTCGAGCAGGCCTTCGCCTCCCAGCGGCAACTGCTCGACGACGCCGGGCACGAGCTCCGGACGCCGCTGACGATCGTGCGCGGCCACCTGGAGCTGATGGACCCCGCAGACACCACCGAGGTCGCGAGCACGCGGACACTGGCCCTCGATGAGCTCGACCGGATGAACATGCTGGTGGACGACCTCATGACGCTCGCCCGGTCTCGTCGTCCCGACTTCGTGACCCGCACTGACGTCGACCTCGCGCTGCTCACCGACGACGTGCTCGTGAAGGCCACGTCGCTGGGCGACCGGCGCTGGATACTGGACGAGCTCGCTGACGTGCAGATCCACGCAGATCCCCGGCGACTGACGCAGGCGCTGCTCCAGCTGGCCTCAAATGCGGTGAAGTTCTCCGGCGAGGGTTCGACCGTCGCGATCGGATCGGCTGCCGATGCCGGCGAGATCCGCCTCTGGGTCCGAGACGTTGGCGCCGGGATCGGCGAGGCAGATCAGCAGCGCATCTTCGACAGATTCGAGCGACTTGACCCGACGGTGGACGGCAGCGGGCTCGGCCTGCCCATCGTCGCCTCGATCGCCCAGGCCCACGGCGGCCGGGTGAGCGTCACCTCGACGCCGGGTCACGGTTCCACGTTCACCATCCACATCCCACACCAGGCCGCCGAGGTCGAGGAAGGCAGGTAGAGCACACGTGAGCCAGATCCTGATCGCCGAGGACGAGGAACGGATCGCCTCGTTCGTCGCCAAAGGCCTGCGCTCGGCCGGCTATGTCCCGACGACGGTCGCCACCGGTGAGCAGGCGATCGACCTGGCGAGCACGGGCGAGTTCGACCTGCTGGTGCTCGACCTCGGCCTTCCCGATCGCGACGGCTTCGATGTCCTGAGCACGGTGCGCTCCCTGGGCGTGGCTATCCCCGTCATCATCCTCACCGCCCGGTCCTCGGTCACCGACACGGTCGCCGGTCTTGAAGGAGGTGCCGATGACTACATGGCCAAGCCGTTCCGTTTCGAAGAACTGCTGGCTCGGGTCCGGCTGCGGCTACGGTCCGAGAACGGCGGCTCCGAATCGACCGTTCTCAACCACGCTGGTCTCTCGTTGGACCTACGCACCCGAAAGGCTCATACCGACGGCCGGGACGTGGAACTCTCCGCGCGGGAGTTCACCCTGGCCGAGACCTTCCTGCGCAGCCCGGGACAGGTCCTGAGCCGGGAGCAACTGCTCTCGCGGGTCTGGGGCTATGACTTCGATCCAGGGTCGAATGTCGTCGACGTCTACGTGCGATACCTGCGTAAGAAGCTCGGGGCTGAACGGTTCGAGACGGTGCGTGGGATGGGGTACCGCCTGGTCTGAGACGGCACCAGCCATCTCGGACGGCGTAGCCGACAGCGATGTGCCGAGTCCCGCCAGATCGTGCGGAACTCGGCACATCGCTGTGGTCCGGTCAGACTTCCCGGCGGTCAGTCACCGGAGTCGGCGGAGGGTGCGCTCTGAGCCGACTCTGCCGACTCAGCGCTCGCGGGCGAGGCCGGGCTCGCGGGCGAGGGCGGGGACACCGGGCTGGCCGGCGACGGAGCCGACGCCGGGCTCGGTGCAGAGGCCGGGCTCGGTGCAGAGGCCGGGCTGGCCGGGGACTGCGCACTCACCGGACTCGGTGCGGAGACCGGACTTGCGGGCGATGGCGCACTCGCAGGGCTGGCCGGGGACTGCGCACTCACCGGGCTCGCGGGCGTCTGAGCGCTCGCGGCAGTTGGTGCCGATGCCGCCGTCACGGACGTGATGGCGCTCGAGGATGTCACCACCGCCGGATCCACGGTCACGTCCTGACCCACCACGCGGGGCAGCGAGGCAGCCTGGACACCGTCGACCTCGATGGCCGAGCCCTCGTAGTCATCTCCGGGATCGGCCATCGCACTCACGGCGCCGCCGGCGACCGCCACCACACCAAGCGCTCCCGTCACGATCCAAGCATTGCGCGTCTTCATCGATGTCTCCTTCTGGTCAGGTCCCCGTCGCGGGGACTCTCGTCCTGATATGCCTGAGACTTCCGTATCCCCATGAGAGGCGTGGGAGGGGGCGATGAGAGCCTTCTCATCAGTCGTCACCGCTGTCAGCCGAGGGCGGACTGTCCGGAGAGTCAGGGCTCACAGGTGATGCGAGCGGGACGCGCTCGGGGGAGGATGAGCCCGAGGAGCCTGCGCTGACCGAGCTGGACCCGCTCGAGTTTGACGTTGCGGCCGAACTCGACGAGCCCGAACTCGACGAGCCCGAGCCCGACGCCTCAGGCGCCTGCACCGGCTCCTCGGGCGTGACCGCTGTCACCGCGGTCACCGGCGTTGTCGGCTCAGCGGTCGCCGGGTCCGGGAGCTTCTCCGGCGGAGTCGCCGAGCCCTCGCTCGGGACCGCGATGATGACCGCGCCACTCGGATGCTCGACCGGCGGGGCCGGGCTCGCTGCCGAGACCGCGGCGACCACGCCGAGGGCTCCGAGTGCTCCTGTCACCATCCAGGGACCGCTACGGCTCATCGTGTTCTCCCCATCTCCTCGTGTACGCCCATCTCCAGGTGTGCGCGCCGCAGCCACCAGCACGCCTGGACCAGACGCGCCTCCCGCTGGCCCGGCGATGCCCCGGCGATCAGAGAGACCACCACCGCGGCGGCACGAGCCGCGAGCCCTGCGGGATCAACGCGCCCGGCGAAGGAGTGGAACCACTCCTCGGTCAGCTCCGGGACGTGCCCGTACAGTGCTGGCGCGAGGGAAGGGAGCACGCTGAGATGGCCGAGCATCGTGGCCAGGTCGTCCTCCCGGGCGCCCGGGCCGAGGGAGTCGAGGTCGATGGCACCGCGCACGCGGCCGTCGGCGACGAACACATTCGCCTCGTAGAAGTCCCCGTGTGTGGGAACGACCGGCCCTGAGGGGCTCGCAGCGAGCACGTCGCCGATACCGTCCTCGAGCGTCGAGATCGCCTCCGCACTGCTCGGTAGGGCCGCGCGCGCGGCCGTGGCGTGGAAGTCGATGCGGTCGACCCACGAGGGGCGCCTCGGCAGATCGACTACCTCCGGGGGCAACGTCTCCAGCCACGCGATCACCTGCTCCGGTGCAGGCACGGCCTCTGGCCGGCGCGGGGCGTCGGCAATCACCGTTGCCAAGGGAACCCCGGACATCGCCGAGAGGGCGACGATCCCGGACTTCGTGGTGCCCAGCACACGCGGTGCCTCCACGGCAGCGCGGGTGAGCATCTCGTGCCTGGCCACGAGCCGATGAGCCCGGTGGGCGGGGAGCACCTTGAGGTAGGCGACGTCGTCACCGCATCGCACGCGCAGCACTGCTCGCCTGGTCGGCCGGTAGCCGAGCACGTTCACGTGCGCCCGCCCGCCGTCGCCGAGGTCGGCCAGGTCATGCAGCCACGCCCCCATCGCGACGGCGTCAGTCGCCGTCCGTAGGCCCGGCAAAGCCGGATCGTCGTTGCGCCGCCAGACGCGCACGTGGCGCTCGCCGTCCTGCAACGTCGCGACGCCCTCGGCATGAGGAACCTCGGCGGTGCTCGCCACCATGTGTTCGCAGACCGTGGCACCCGCGTGCCGATATCCCACGCGGTAGACCGCACTCACCCCGAAACCAGGGCGATGGTGCACCGCCTCCACCTCGACCGCCAGTTCCTCGACCCCGGCGGGCCCCAGCGCTGCGCGCACGAGGTCGTGGGAGTCCGGCCCTGACAGCAGGGCCAGGTCCTCGGGCACACAGATGGTCATGATCGACGATCCCACCGCGCCCGGATAAGGCGAACGTGAGATCACGATGAGAAAGTTCTCATAGAGTGACGGCGTGGCTCGTGATCTGCGCAGGTTGCCGAAGACGCACCTGCACCTGCACTTCACCGGGTCGATGCGCCCGGGAACGCTGGTCGAGCTGGCCGACGAGGCCGGAATGCGGATCCCGGAGACGCTTCGGGAGACTGTCGCAGCCCCCGATGCGCTGCGTCTGCCCGCCAATGAGCGCGGCTGGTTCCGCTTCCAGCGCATGTATGACGCTGCGCGCGCGGTCGTTCGGTCGGAGGCGGCGATGCGCCGGCTCATCCACGAGGCGGTCGAGGACGATGCAGCGGAAGGCTCCCGTCGCCTGGAGATCCAGGTCGACCCGACCTCCTACGCACCGCACGTGGGAGGCATCACGCCGGCGCTGGAGATCGTCATGGACGCCGCACGTGAGGCGAGCGCGGCAGCCGGGGTGGAGGTCGCCGTCATCGTGGCCGCCTCCCGGACCCGGCACCCGCTGGACGCTCGCACGCTGGCGCGCCTCGCCGTGCGCCATGCCGGGGACGGACCGGGTGAGGTGATCGGGTTCGGCCTGAGCAACGACGAGCGCCGAGGCGCCACCACCGACTTCGGTGCGGCGTTCCAGATTGCCTCCCGTGCGGGGCTGCTGCTGGCGCCGCACGGCGGCGAGCTGCTCGGACCGGACCACATCTCAGAAGTGGTCGCGCACCTGCGCCCCGACCGGCTGGGGCACGGGATCCGGGCGGCAGAGGATCCAGCGCTGCTGGAGCGGATCGTGGCCGACGGGATCGCGCTCGAGATCTGCCCCGCCTCGAACGTCTCCCTCGGCGTCTTCGCTCATGCGGGGCAGGTGCCGCTGCGCACACTGCTGGCCGCAGGAGCCGATATCGCCCTCGGCGCGGACGACCCGCTCCTCTTCGGCTCCCGGTTGCTGGACCAGTACGAGACCGCCCGGCAGGTACACGGACTCAGCGATGCCGAGATCGCCGAGCTCGCACGCGGCTCGATCCGCGCCAGCCGAGCTTCGGCGAGATCGCGTGCCACGATGCTCGCCGAGGTCGACACCTGGCTGAGGACCCCGGACCCCGAGACGCACCCGTGACCCGGGCGCGCGGTACCCGACGGCGGATGTCACGGCGGGTGATGCGCTACCAGGACGCGCGCATCCGGGTCCGCGAACTCACCGGCACCGGCGGGCCGACGTTCGTGCTCGTGCACGGTATCGGGGTCTCCTCACGCTACTTCGAGCCGCTGGCATTCGCGTTGCACCATGCGGGGGACGTCCTGCTGGTCGACCTGCCCGGCTTCGGGGGTCTGCCACATCCCCGCAGGCCGCTGAGCATCGCTGGCTTCGCCGAGACAGTGCGGGCAGCACTGGCCGCCGAGGAGATCACAGACGCTGTTCTCATCGGTCACTCGATGGGGGCGCAGGTTGTGGTCGAGATGCTCAGCCGCGAGGCCAGTTACCGGTCGGCCGTGCTCATCGGCCCACCCGTGAACCCAGCGGAACCGGCACTGTGGCAGCAGGCCGGACGGCTGCTTCAGTCGGCCTCGCACGAGTCTCGCCGGATGCGGATGGTGGCGTCCAGCTCCTACCTGCGCTGCGGTCCCGCCTGGTTCACCCAGGTGCTTCCGTCCATGATGCGCTACCCGATCGCCACGCGGCTGCCGCTCATCCGCACCAGGACGTTGCTGCTGCACGGAGAGCACGACACGGTCGTCCCACCCACGTGGGTCGAGACGATGGCCACCCTCCTCCCCCATGCCTGCCACGTCCAACTGTCCGGTGCTGCACACGGGGTCGTCTACGAGCACTCGGATCAGGTCGCGAAGCTGACCCTGCAGCACCTCGCTCGCACCTGAGTTCCTGGCGGATCCGCTTAGAGGTGGTCCCCGAACAGCACCGGCTCGGGCACCAGGTCGATGCCGAAGTCGGCTCGGACACCGTCTCGCACCTCGCGAGCGAGCGCCAGCAGGTCCGCAGCACGCGCCCCACCCCGGTTGGTCAGGGCGAGCACGTGCTTGGTGGACAGGGCCGCCGGGCCGGGCAGACCGTGGCCCTTGGCGAAGCCCGAGCGAGCGATCAACCAAGCGGCACTGGTCTTCACTCGGTCACCCTCCGGGAACCGGGGCGCACCGGCAGGAAGCCGGTCCGCCTGCTCAGCCGACAGGATCGGGTTGGTGAAGAACGATCCGGCGCTCCACGTATCGTGATCAGCCGGGTCGAGCACCATGCCCTTGCTGCGGCGCAGCTCCAGGACGGCGTCACGCACCTCGGCCGATGCCGCCCGCTCCCCCAGTGCCACACCAAGCGTCGCGGCGAGCTCCGGGTAGGCGATCGGAGCGCTGGTGTCAGCCAGCACGAACTGGAAATGCACCTCGAGCACCACGTACCGGGGGCTCGGGAGCCAAGCGCGTCCGGCACCGTCGTCGGTGAAGGTGTCCTTGAGCAGCGAGGAGCGGTACCCGAAACCGAGCTCCGAGCGCGCCAGTGTGCGGATCCGGCCGGTCGCCCGGTCCCAGGTACGCACCGAGGCGACCACCTCTGACACCTCCTGACCGTAGGCACCGACGTTCTGCACCGGTGTGGCACCCGTGGAGCCGGGGATGCCGGCGAGCGCCTCGATCCCACGCCACCCCTCGGTCACCGCCCTCAGCACGACGTCCTCCCACGGCTGCCCGGCCGGCACACGGATGGCGGCACCACCGCACGCGTCCTGGCTCTCGACCGCGATCCCCCGGCGCCCGTCACGGACGACCACACCGGGGAAACCGTCGTCGGCGGCGAGCACGTTCGAACCCCCACCGAGTACCAGGACCGGTTCGCCGGCGGCGTCGGCATCAGCGACCGTCGCCACGATCTCGTCCTCGGTGCTCGCCTCCACGAACCGGTGCACCGGCCCACCCACGCGGAACGTGGTCAGGTCCGCGAGCCGAACGGTGCTCGGAGCGGACAGGTCGGTCATGGGCGACCACTCTACGGCGCTGCCCGCTCCCAGGTCAGATGAACGGCTCATGACTGTGCCTCCTGACCGGCTCCGGAGCCCCCGACCGGCGACCCTACCTGCTCTCCGGAAGCCCTGAGCTCGCGCGCCGCGGGAATCGCGAACAGCCCCGCGACGAGCGGGACCATGATCACCAGCAACGCGTGCCGGGTGCCGACCGCCTCACCGAGCAGACCGAGAACGCCCGGACCGACCAGGAACGCCGAGTACCCGATGGTGGAGACCACCGCCAGCCGGGCGGCCGCCTTCGCTGGTTCGTCGGAGGCGGCACTCATCCCTACCGGGAAGCCCAGCGCCGCGCCCATCCCCCACAGCGCTCCCCCGGCCATCGCCACCGGCAGCACCGGCACCAACGCGAAGATCGCCAACCCGGCGATCGCCATCGCGGTGCACAGCCGGAGCACGGGCACTCGGCCGAACCGGTTCAGCAGGAAGGTGCCCAGGAACCGCATCACGGTCATGCCCACGAGGAAGATCGTCAGACCGATCGCTCCCACCTCGTTCGGGGCACCGAACCCGTCCACGACGGCGAGCGCGAGCCAGTCGTTGGCGGCCCCTTCGGTGAGGGCAGCCGCGAGCACGACGAGGCCCACGAGCAGGGTGCGGCGCTCGAACCACACGCGCAGGAAGGAGGTGCCAGGACCACGGTGAGGGACGCCGTCGTGGGACTGGGGCTCTGGTTCGGCAGGGAGGAACCCGCGCGTGCACAGCACCACCAGGGCGAAGACCACGGCGACCACCGTGAGCACGTGCAACGGAACACCGATGCCGGCGCGGATGACGAGCGCCCCAGCGCCGGCCCCCAGCACAGTCCCGATCGAGAAGCCGCCGTGGAACCACGGCATGATCGCCCGGTCCAGTGCCTGTTCGGCGACCGTCCCGGCATAGTTCATCGCGACGTCCCAGCCACCGACGCCGATCATCGCCAGGAACAATCCGGCGATCAGCAGCCACACGGCCCCGGTACCCACCCCGGCGGCGACGACGCCCAACCCCGCCGAGGCGAATGTCGCCGCGAGAACGACGGTGGTGCGGGCACCGAATCGGTGGATCATCCGCCCCGTGACGGGCATCGAGAACAGCGACCCGAGTGAGCCGATGAGGATGATCATCCCGAGCTGCCCCTCGCTCAACCGCAGCTCGTCGCGGACCGTAGGGATCCTGGAGAGCCAGTTCGCCAGCGTGAAGCCGTTGAGCGTGAAAGTCGCCATGACCAGGGCTGCGCCTCGGCGTGCACGCTCGGGAGAGACAGTAGGTGACATCGAGATCTTTCGGCAGTGGACTCCGCGGAACGGTGAGCTGGGCAGTGTCCACCGGGAGGTCGGCGGGTGCGGCGCGCCTAGGCTATGGTGCGGCCGACCGTGAGCGTCGGTCAAACCTCGAGGAGCACAGAACCAGCAGATGAGCAGACGCGCCACCCTCACCGATGTCGCCCGCACGGCGGGCGTCTCCCTCTCGACGGCGTCCCTCGCCTTCTCCGGTGCCGGCCCGATCGCGGAGGCCACCAAGCAGCGGGTGCTGCGGGCCGCCTCCGAGCTCGGCTACGCCGGGCCCAATCCGGTGGCCGCATCGCTGCGCCGCGGACGCAGCAGGGTGGTGGGGGTGCTCGTGGGACGTGACGTGCGGACCAACTTCCGCGATCCCGTCGCCGTGCAGACTCTCGGTGGCGTGGCCAGCGCTCTCGGCGATGCCGCCCGCGGCATGCTGCTGATCCCCGCCGGGGAAGACGATCCCGCCGGCCAGCACCTGATCCGGCACGGGTCGATGGACTCCGTCGTCGTCCTGCACGCCCTCGGGCGCGACGCCGGCCGGGTGCTGCGCGAGCGAGAGGTGCCGATGGTGTGGGTGGACCGTACGGGCCCCGGCGCGGTCTCGGTCCGGGTGCAGGACCGGGCCGGGATGGCAGCCCTGGGTGAGCACCTCGTCGGACTCGGCCACCGCCGGGTGGCGTTGGCGACGATGCCGTGGACGAGCGAGCGGGTGGCGGGACCTGTCGACGTCATCGGGACGCGACCGCAGGGGCGCTATATCGCGGATCGGGTAGCGGGACTGCTCGACGCCGGTATCGAGCCGGTCGCCGCGGAATCGACCCGGAGGTCGCTGGTGGAGGAGGGCATCCGTGCGGGGCACGCGCTGCTGGACCTCTCGCCCCGACCCACGGCGCTGGTGGGTTTCAGCGATCTCATCGCCGCAGGACTGCTGCTGGCTGCGACCGAGCGGGGGCTGCGAGTCCCCGAGGACGTCTCCGTGGCTGGTTTCGACGGGGTCGACCTGCCCTGGTTGGGTGAGCACCAGCTCACCTCGGTGGTCCAACCTGCGCAGGAGAAGGGTGAGAGCGCCGCACGCGCCGCCATCATGCTTGCCGACGGGCAACGTCCCGAGCCGGTGTCGCTGGCATGCCAGCTCCGGGTGGGCACGACCACCGGGCCGGTCCCTGACTGATCCGGCGCACCCGTCGAACGCTGAGGTGTTGGGCGAATCTGCCCGAAGCGCCGAACAAGTCAGCGTTCGGCAAAGGCTGGGGGCCCGGTCAGTGCAGGCGCACCTGGGCCTGGCTCTTACCCAGCACGCTCGTACCCTCGAGCGTGACTGCCAGGTCGATCCTCGCCGTACCCGCCTCCGGGTCCACAGCCCCGACGACGGCACGCACCTCGAGCGCCACCTCGCCCGGATCCGGTACCGGGACGGGCCGGGTGAAGCGGACCCCGTAGGAGAGCAGATCGGCTGGATCGTCCAGCCAGTCGGTGAGCGTGGCGCAGGCCAGGCCCATGGTGAGCATCCCGTGGGCGATCACACCCGGCAGACCGACCTCGGTGGCGAAGCGGTCGTTGTAGTGGATCGGGTTGAAATCCCCGCTGGCGCCGGCGTAGCGGACCAGCCGATCACGGGTCACGGTCCTGCTCACGCGGTAGAGCTCGGTGCCCTTCTCGACTGCGGTGCTGAGCGTCGTCATGAGTCCTCCCCACGCACGGCCAGCGTCGAGGTGACTTCGCAGACCGGCTCGCCTGCGGCGTCGGAGATCACGCTGCGTGTGGTGACCATGGCGATCCCGGCGCGCACGGTGATCGAGTCCACGTGCACGGCTGTGTGCAACTCGTCCCCCGCCACGATCGGACGGTGGTGGGTGAACACCTCGTTCGCGTGCACCACGCGGGAGAAGTCGATGGAGGCGGCCGGGTCCTGCACGTACTCAGCCTCAGCGCGCTGGGCGATCACGACGGCGAAGGTCCCGGGAGCGATCACATCGGCATATCCGAGCGCCTGTGCTGCAGCCGGATCCACGTGCACGGCCGCCTCGGCACCGACCGCTGTCGCGAACTCGGCGATCTTGGCCCGGGACGCGACGTAGGGCGGGGTTCCGGTGAACACCCGCCCTACGAAGTCAGCGTTGACTGCACTCATCGATCGTTGCGTCAGCGCGTCTCGCGGTGGTTGGTCTTGGCGTTGCAGCGCGGGCAGTACTTCGCCAGCTCGAGCCGGTCGGGGTTGTTCCGCCGGTTCTTCTTGGTGATGTAGTTGCGCTCCTTGCACGACTCGCAGGCAAGGGTGATCTTCGGGCGGACATCCGCGGACTTGGTAGCCATTGCTCTTCCTCACGATACTGCTAGCCCGGGCCCGGGCAGCTTGCGGCGCTTACTGTGTAGCGGGAGCGGGGATCGAACCCGCGACCTCACGATTATGAGTCGTGCGCTCTGACCGTCTGAGCTACCCCGCCGCGTCCTGCCGGCTCCCGCGACATAGGGTCGCGGGACCGGACACGACCAGAGCCCCGAAAGGGAATCGAACCCTTGACCTTCTCCTTACCATGGAGATGCTCTGCCGACTGAGCTATCGGGGCAGCGGGAACGAGAGTACATGCTCTGGAGCCTCCGGGGGAAATCCGGGGCCGAGATGTGGCGGGCACCACGTCAGGCACCCCCTGCCCGTCGCTCGAACCGGCCGGCTGGCCCGGGTGATCCCTGGCATCTGCTGGGCGCGCGGCGCACGCGTGATCAGCTCAGAAACCTCCCGTTCCACCCATGGTGCGGCCCCGCTGAGTCTGGGCAGGGTGCATGCGCTCGTGGTTGCGGTCCACCTGGTCGCTCACGGAGGAGTCGGACAGCCAGGCGGCGGCGTGACGTATCGCCGCCCAGACTCGGGCCAGGACTCCTCGTCGGCGGTCAGCCATGTGCGATCACCCCTCGTCTCGCCTGCCGCACCCGCGCGGTGTGGCGTCCCGCACAGTATGACAAAGGCCTCGGCTCGGCGCAGGGCAGGGCAGGGCAGGGCAGGATCGAAGCACACCAGCGGGCCTACCGACGACGAAGGGCGTCTCCGTGTTGGAGACGCCCTGTCGATGGTGGCGGGTGCAGGATTCGAACCTGCGAAGCATTCCGCGGCTGATTTACAGTCAGCTCCCTTTGGCCGCTCGGGCAACCCGCCGTATGGTCGGTGGACCGGGTGAAACAATACCAACTCCGGCAGCATCTCGTGACCATCGGCCACCCAGGGTGGCAAGTCCCACACGTAAGGAGCAACAGTGGCGAGCGACTCCTCGTTCGACGTCGTGAGCAAGGTCGACCGGCAGGAGGTGGACAACGCCCTCAATCAGGCCGCGAAGGAGATCTCTCAGCGGTACGACTTCAAGAACGTCGGTGCGTCGATCGCCTGGAGCGGTGAGGCGATCGTGATGACCGCCAACACCTCTGAGCGGGTGCTGGCGATCCTTGACGTCTTCCAGTCCAAGCTCATCCGCCGGGGCGTCTCCCTCAAGGCCATCGACACCGGTGAGGATGAGCCGCAGCCTTCGGGCAAGGAGTACCGGCTCGCGGGCACCCTCAAGGAGGGGCTGTCCAGCGAGAACGCGAAGAAGATCACCAAGTTGATCCGCGACGAGGGCCCCAAGGGTGTGAAGACGCAGATCAGCGGTGACGAGGTGCGCGTGAGTTCGAAGAAGCGGGACGACCTGCAGCAGGTCATCGCGATGCTCAAGGACGCCGACATCGACGCCGCGCTGCAGTTCGTGAACTACCGCTGAGCCTGTCTCAGCGCTCCCAGCCGCCGCGAGCCATCTCCTCCAACCGGGAGATGCGCTCCGCCATCGGCGGGTGAGTGGCGAAGAGCTTCGAGACAGCCCCGGCCTTGAACGGGTTGGCGATCATCAGGTGCGAGACGTCGGCCAGGTCACCGTCGGGGCGCAGCGGTCGCGCCGCCGTCCCCGTCTCCAGCTTCCGCAGCGCGGAGGCCAGGGCGAGCGGATCACCGGAGAGGTTCGCACCCTCGGCGTCCGCATCGAACTCCCGGGTGCGGGAGATGGCCAGCTGGATCAGCATCGCGGCGAACGGCGCCAGCAGCGCCATCGCGAGCATGCCGATCATCCCCAACGGCCCCGAGTCCCGCTCGCGGCCTCCCCCACCGAAGAACAGCAGGAACTGGGCAACCGAGGTGATCACACCGGCCATCGCCGCAGCCACGGAGGATGTGAGGATGTCCCGGTTGTAGACGTGGGAGAGCTCGTGGGCGAGGACTCCACGTAGCTCCCGCTCGTCCAGCAGCCGCAGGATGCCGATGGTGCAGCACACGGCGGCGTTTCGCGGATTACGGCCGGTCGCGAAGGCGTTCGGCGCCTCGGTCGGGGAGATGTACAGCCGCGGCATCGGCTGGCGTGCCTGCGTGGCCAGCTCGCGCACGATGGCATACATCGCCGGTGCCTCCGCCTCGCTCACCGGGCGTGCGCGCATCGCACGGATGGCGATGGTGTCCGATCGCCAGTAGGAGACGAAGGTGGACACCACGCCCACACCGGCGAATACCCAGATCCAGATCGAGTTGCCGGTCCCGTTCGTGACGAGCGCCCCGAGGCCAAGAACCACGGCCCAGAGGACACCGAACAGTGCCGCCGTCTTCAGGCCGTTCGCCCAGCTGCGCGTCACTGTCGATCCCTTCTGCTCGGATGCAGAGCAGGAGGGCGATCACGCGATCACGCGCGAGCGGTGACTCCGCGTGAGATCTCGGTCATCTCTTCGCGCGGGACCACCTTGACGCGTTCCCGTCCTTGCTCTTCACCGAGGGAACGCTCGTAGGCGTCCAGGAGTTCCCAACCCTGCCACGTGGTGTACGGCACACCTTGGTTCTCGAGACGTTCGATGATCGCGTTCGGGTCGCGTTCGGGCGCCGGGGTGAGCGTGCCGTCCTCGAACCCGCTGGTGACGTCCTCGACGAGATGACGGATCGTCTCAGCTGCGTCGGACTTCGTATGGCCGATCAGACCGACCGGCCCGCGCTTGATCCACCCGGTGGTGTACAGGCCCGGGATGTGCTCCCCATCAGCACCGAGCACGCGGCCGCCGTCGTTCGGGATGACTCCGGCTCCGTCGTCGAAGGGGACGTCCGGAAGCGGGGAGCCGAAGTAACCCACGGCCCGGTAGACGGCCTGGATCTCGAAGTCCTCGAACTGATCGGTGCCGCGGACGTTCCCGTCACCGGTGAGCTCTGTCCGTTCGGTGCGCAGCCCGACGACTTTGCCGTCGGCACCCAGCACCTCGTGCGGCTTGTGCAGGAAGTGCAAGTGGATCCGGCGCGATGCGGTGAGTTCGCTCGGGTCCCGTAGCGTCCAGTCGGTGAGCGTCTTGACGACCTGCTTGGTCTGGTTGGAGGACCGGATCGCCTCCTCCGATCCCTCGTCGAAGTCGAAGTCCTCCGGATAGACGACGATGTCGACGTCGGGGACGTGCCCGAGCTCACGCAGCTCCAGCGGAGTGAACTTCACCTGCGCCGGCCCGCGCCGACCGAACACGTGCACGTCGGTGACCGGGCTCTTCGCCAGCCCCTCGGCGACATTCGCCGGAATCTCGGTGGGCATCAGATCCTCGACATGCTTGGCCAGGATGCGGGCGACATCCAGGGCCACGTTCCCCACCCCCAGGACGGCGACGTGCTGGGCTTCCAGCGGCCAGGTGCGCGGGACGTCAGGGTGACCGTCGAACCAGGAGACGAAATCGGCCGCCCCATAGCTGCCGTCCAGGTCGATCCCGGGGATGTTCAGGTCCGCATCGCGGATAGCACCGGTGGAGAAGATGACGGCGTCGTAGTACTGACGCATGTCCTCCAACGTGAGGTCGGTGCCGAAGTCGACGTTGCCGATGAGCCGGATGTCGCCCCGCTGCAGCACCTTGTACAGGGCGGTGATGATCCCCTTGATCCGCGGATGGTCCGGGGCGACGCCGTACCGCACCAGCCCATAAGGCGCCGGCAGCCGCTCGAACAGGTCGACCTCGACTTCGAGATCGGACTTCGACAGGATGTCGGCAGCGTAGATGCCGGCGGGGCCGGCCCCAACGATGGCAACGCGGATCTGGGTGGTAGGCACGGGGTCGGATGCCTCTTTCGAATCGGTCGGAGGGCACCGGAGTGCCGCGGTCAGAAGGCGATCTGGCCCCCAGTCTAAGGGTTGCCTCACCGATACGACCTGGACGGCCATTCGTCTCACTCTGCGATCAGAGTTGTCCCGACTGGAGAACCAGCGGACCGATGGCGAGTACGACGTCGCTGGATCCGTAGGCCGCGCGGGCGGGTACGTTGAGCCAGTGCCGATACCAGAGCGACCCCTGCAGCCCCGGCTCGATCCGCGCGGGCTGGCTGCCGGGATCGGCGGGTACGCGTGGTGGGGTCTGCTCCCGCTGTACTTTCCGCTCCTGGCGCCCGCCGGCCCACTGGAGATCACCGCTCACCGCATCGTCTGGTCACTGCTGGCGTGCGTCGGCCTGCTGGCCGTCCTGGGCCGCCTGCGCCAGCTGACAGGTCTGCTGCGGGACCGGCAGGTGACGGCACGACTGGCCCTGGCAGCAACCCTGCTGTGTGCCAACTGGGTCGTGTTCGTGCTGGCCGTCGTCTCCGGCCATGTGGTCGACGGCGCCCTGGGGTACTACATCAACCCGCTGATCACGGTGGTCCTGGCTGTTGTCGTGCTGGGTGAGAGGTTGCGACGAGCGCAGTGGATCGCTGTCGCCTTCGGAGCTGCTGGTGTACTCGTGATCGCCATCGGATATGGCGCGTTCCCGTGGATCTCGTTGGTGCTCGCCCTGAGTTTCGGTGGCTACGGCCTGGTGAAGAAGCAGGTGGGCGCCCGGGTGCCGGCGCTGCCAGGACTCGCGGTGGAGACCATGGTGCTCGCACCCGCTGCCGTGATCTTCCTGGTGGTGCTCGCCGTCACCGGCCAAGGATCGTTCGGCCAGCCGGGTACTGCCGGCATGCCCGCCACCGGACTGGCACTCCTGCTGATGGCTGCTGGCGTCGTCACCTCAGTCCCGCTGGTGCTGTTTGCCTCGGCAGCCCGGCGCCTGCCGTTGGCGATGGTGGGACTGCTGCAATACCTCACCCCGACGATGCAGTTCCTCACGGGCGTGCTGATCCGCGAGCAGATGGACGCCGGCCGCTGGGCTGGCTTCGCGCTGGTCTGGATGGCCCTGGTAGCGCTGACCTGGGACGGGCTGCGCATGGGTCATCGGCGGCGCCGCGGGTGACCCTTCATCGTCGCCTGCTCCCTCCCTCGGACCCTAGACTCAACCACTGGACCTTCACCCGAGCAGGAGATGCCATGCCCAGTGTGTTGTTCGTCTGTGTGAAGAACGGCGGCAAGTCACAGATGGCTGCAGCCCTGATGCGGGCCCGCGCCGGTGAGCGCATCACCGTGCACTCCGCTGGCACGAGACCCGGGACGAGCCTCAACGGCGAGTCCGTCGCCTCACTCACCGAGGTGGGCGCCTCGGTCGAGGGTGAGCACCCCAAGCCCGTCGATCCACGGCTGCTGGACGAGGTGGACCGAGTGGTACTCCTCGGCTCGGAGGTCGAGCTGGAGCCGGGGTCTGCCCCGGTGGAGAGGTGGGAGACCGACGAACCCTCCGAACGTGGCATCACCGGGATGGAGCGGATGCGACTCGTCCGGGACGACATCGCAGCCCGGGTGGACCGCCTCGTCTCGGAGCTCGGCGCCGGCTGAGCATGGGCTGCGCGACGGCGGCCTGAGTGTCGATTCTTCGCGCAGGAACGACACTCACGCCACCCTCGTGGGGCCGACCCAACGAGACTGAGTCCTCCTCAGGCCATCCGGTCCACGAGCAGCCCGGCGAACACCTCGAGCGCTTCCCGCTCCGCCGACTCCGGCAGTGCCGCCAGCTCGGCTGTTGCCTCCCCGGACCACTGACGCGCCATCTGCCGCGCCTCCTCGAGCACGTCGTGCTCTCGCAGCCGTTGCAGCACATCGGCGAGGGTGTCATCAGCGCCCAGGTCGGAGTCCAGGTCGGCCAGGAGCTGCTGCCCCGCGGCGTCCAGCGTCCCGGCGCCGGCCCTGGCACGCAGGAGGAGCACAGGCATCGTGGCCACTCCTTCCCGTAGATCCGTCCCTGGTGTCTTACCGGTCGTGTCGGAGTCCGAGGTCAGGTCGATCACATCGTCGGCCAGCTGGAACGCCACACCGACCTTCTCCCCATAGCGGACCAGCGCGTCCTGGATCGAGGGGTCGGCACCCGAGAGCATCGTCCCGTAACAGGCCGCGGCCGCGATGAGCGAACCGGTCTTGTCCGCCAGTACCTGCAGGTAGTGCTCGATCGGATCCTCATCCTCGGATGGGCCGAGCGTTTCGTGCAGCTGCCCCATCACGAGCCGTTCGAAGGCGTCGGCCTGCACCCGCACCGCCCGCGGTCCCAGTTCCGAGACCAATTGCGAGGCACGCGCGAACAGCAGGTCTCCGGTGAGGATCGCCACCGAATTGCCCCACACCTCGTGCGCACTGGGTGCGCCACGCCGCAGCGGGGCCGAATCCATGACGTCGTCGTGATAGAGAGTCGCCAGATGAGTCAGTTCGGTAGCGACCGCGGCCTGACGGACCTGCTCGTTCACGCCGTCCCCGAACTGGCTCGTGAGCAACACCAGGACCGGCCGGATCCGCTTCCCGCCGGCAGCGAGCAGGTGCCGGGACGTTTCATCCACGATGCGCTCGGCGTGACTGGCCGCCGCGCGCAGGCGTCGCTCGATCTCGTCTAGCTCATGGCCCATGCGCGACTCCAGCTCGGAGTCGCCCATGGCGGGTACGGATGTGGTCACAGCATGAACTTAGTCGCTTCGGAGGCGAGGGACAGAATCGGCGTCGGAACCACGCCCAGCACGACCGTTGCGACGGCGCACACAGCGACCGCGATCGCCGTGGTGCCCTCGGTGCGCACCACGGTCGAACCAGCATCCTGGTCAGGATCGGTGAAGAACATCAGCACGATCATGCGCACGTAGAAGAATGCGGCGGCCCCACTGGCCAGCACCGCAACCACCACCAACGGCCATGCACCGCCCTCGACTGCCGCGGCGAACACCGTGAACTTGCCGACGAAGCCGGCCGTCAGGGGGATCCCGGCGAAGGAGAGCAGGAACAGTGTGAAGCACGCGGCGAGCACCGGGTGCCGCCGGCCGAGCCCGGCCCACTGCTCCACCCGGGTGGCCTCGCCGGTGACATTGCCCTCGGCGTCACGTTCACGCACGAGCGTCACCAGGCCGAACGCCCCGACCGTGGCCACCCCGTAGACGAGCAGGTAGAACATCACCGAGCTGATCCCGGAGGTGGTCAGAGCGATCACGCCGAGCAGGACGAAACCGGCGTGGGCGACCGAGGAGTAGGCGAGCATCCGCTTGATGTCGGTCTGGACGATCGCCAGCACTGTCCCGACGATCATCGTCAGGATCGCGATCGTCCACAGCAACGGGCTCAGGTCCCACGTCAGGCCAGGCACGACCGCGTAGAGGAAGCGCACCAGGGCCGCGAAGGCCGCGATCTTGGTACAGGCAGCCATGAAGCCGGTGATCGAGGTGGGCGATCCCTGATAGACGTCCGGGACCCACGAGTGGAACGGCACGGCCCCGACCTTGAACAGCAGCCCCACCAGCACCAGGACGACACCGGCGAGCAGCACGACGTCCATCCCCACCATCGCCGGGACGGCAACAGCGAGGTCGGCGAAACGCACCGAACCGGAGTAGCCGTACAGCAGTGCCAGGCCCATGAGGAAGAAGGCCGAGGAGAACGCCCCGAGCAGGAAGTACTTCAGCGAAGCCTCCTGGGAGAGGAGGCGCCGCCGTCGGGCAAGGCCCGCGAGCAGGTACAGCGGCAGCGAGAGCACCTCGAGGGCGATGAAGAGCGTCAGCAGGTCGGAGGCGGCCGGGAACACCAGCATGCCACCCACCGAGAACAGCACCAGCGGGTACACCTCGGTCTGGACGAGCCCCAGACGCCTGGCCTGTGCCTCATAGGCGGAACCGGGAGCGCCCGCGGCTGCGGGGGTGAACCCGTCCTCACCGCCGACACGGTCGGCGATCACCAGCATGCCCAGGAACGCGCACAGCAGCACGACGCCTTGAGCCAGCAGCGCAGGCGCATCCTCGACGATCGCCCCGCCGACCAGCTCGGCCGGCCCCTGCGCCTGCACCACGGTCCAGCGCCACGCGACGGTGACGAGAGCGGCGCCGAGCGCGACCACGGCGAGGATCACCTGCACCATCCGGCGCACGGCGTCCTTCACGAAAGCCTCGATCAGCACGCCGATCACGGCGGCGCCGAGCACGATGACGATCGGGGCCAGCGCGGCCCAGTCGATCGACGGCGGGACGAAGGTCATGAGGCGCTCCCGAGGATCGCGGCGAACTGGTCAGCGGCTGGCGTGAGCACGTCGAGCACCGGTGCGGGGAAGAACCCGAGCACCAGCATCGCGAGAACGAGCGGCACCATGGTCCACCGTTCCCGCCCTCCGAGGTCCGGGAGGTCCGACCGGTCCGGATCGACCGGACCAGTGAACACTCGCTGGTAGGCGAGGAGGATGTACAGGGCGGAGAGCACCACCCCGATGACGGCGAAGACACCCGCAGCCGGCGAGGCTTCGAAGCTCCCGAGCAGCACGAGGTACTCCGGGACGAAGCCGCTCAGCCCAGGCAGCGCGAGTGTCGCGAGGCCGGAGATCAGGAAGACCCCCGCCAGTACCGGGACCACGCGTTGCATTCCGGAGTAGGAGGACATCTGTGCCGAGCCGCCGCGCTGGGTGAGGAATCCGGCGACGAGGAACAGTGCTGCGGTCGAGACGCCGTGGGCGACCATGTAGATCATCGAGCCGACCATCGCCGTCTGCGTGCCGATGAAGATGCCGAGCACGATCAGGCCGAAGTGCGAGACCGAGGTGAACGCGATCAGCCGCATCACATCCTTCTGCCCGATGGCCAGTATCCCGCCGTAGATGATGGAGATGATCGCCAGCACCACGAGGTACGGCGCGACATTCGCGACCGCCTCCGGGAACAGCGGCAGGCAGATCGCGATCATCCCGAAGGTGCCGACCTTGTCCAGCACTCCGACGAGGAGTGCCGACGTCCCTGGCGGCGCCTCGGCGGCGGCGTCCGGGAGCCACGTGTGCACCGGGACCATCGGGGCCTTGATGGCGAATGCGATCAGGAAGCTGAGGAAGACCCACAGCTGCGCGGTGTAGTTGCCCTCGAGCGCACCTGCCAGATTGTCGAGGAGCAGCGCCTGCTCGCCACCACCGGTCTGCACGAGGAGGTAGATCACACCCGAGAGCATGACCAGTCCCCCGGCGAGGGAGTAGAGCAGGAACTTCAGTGCCGCCGGGCGCCGGTTCGGTCCGCCGAACACTCCGATCATGAAGTAGACCGGGATGAGCATCGCCTCGAAGACCACATAGAACGAGAACAGATCGCGGACGGCGAAGATGGCGACCATCATGGCCTCCAGCGCCAGCACCAGGGCCACATAGCCCGCCCGACGGCGGTCGAGGGCCTTCGCGTCCGGCTCGCCACTGCCCGTCTCACCCGGGCGTGCCCCGTCCGGTAGGCGCACCTCATGCCAGGCGGCGGCGATCACGATCGGGACCAGCGCGACGGCCAGGAGGATCATGACCAGTCCCAGGCCGTTGATCCCCACCGCCCATGAGGCTCCGATCGCCGGGATCCAGGAGTAGGTCTCGGAGAACTGATAACCGCCGCCGGCGTCGAAGCCCGGAACCATGGCGATGGCTCCCGCGAGAACCAGCAGGCTCACCGCCAGACCCAGCGGGCGCGCGACCTTCTGCACCCCCGGCACCAGCCAGATCACCGCGGCGGCCACCAACGGCACCGCCACGAGCAGAGAGAGCCAGGGCAGATCAACAAGGATGGAAGTCATGGATCCTCCGACTCAGACTCGCGTGGCGAGGACGACGACAACGGCCAGCACGACCCCGACCACCATGATCGAGGCGTAGCTGCGGACGAATCCCGTCTGCAACCTGCCCCACCATGTGCCCAGACCGACGGCACCGGACCCCAGACCGCGGGCTGCGCCGTCGACGACCGTGGTGTCGGCCTCGGTGAGCACCTCGGTGACCCGGGCGCCGGGCGTGGCGAACACGGCTTCGTTCACCGCGTCCTGGTACAGGTCCACGCGGGCGGCGCGGGTGAGCACGGAGCCCTCGGGCGGCGTGACCGGCACGGCACTCACCGCGTACTGGCGCCAGGCGATGAACGCTCCGGCCAGGACGATCGCGATCGTCGCAGCGATCAGGACCGGGATCGCGATCACCGGGTCGTGATGCTCCACGTGCCCGGTCACCGGCTCCAGCCAGTGGGTGAAGGTGTCCCCGATCGCAAGCAGGCCACCCAGAGCAACCGATCCAACGGCGAGGATGATCATCGGCACGGTCATCAGCGCCGGGCTCTCGTGCGGGTGCTTCACGGGAAGATCGCTGTCGTCGCCGTTCGCTGAGTCGCCATCGTTCCAGCGAGCCTTGCCGTGGAAGGTCATGAAGAACAGGCGTGACATGTAGAAAGCGGTGATGCCGGCGCCGAGCAGGGCGATCGGTCCGAAGACCCAGGGCTGCCAGCCCTCGCCGACGAACGCCGCTTCGATGATCTTGTCTTTGGACCAGAACCCGGAGAACGGCGGGATACCGAGGATGGCGAGCCATCCGGCTCCGAAGGTGATCCAGGTGATCTGCATTGAACGGCGCAGCGCGCCGAACCGGCGCATGTTCACCTCATCGCCCATGCCATGCATCACCGATCCCGCACCGAGGAACATCCCAGCCTTGAAGAACCCGTGCGTGACCAGGTGGAAGATGGCGAAGGCGTAACCGATCGGGCCCAGACCAGCGGCGAGCACCATGTATCCGATCTGGCTCATGGTCGACGCCGCCAGGGTCTTCTTGATGTCGTCCTTCGCACACCCGACGATCGCACCGAACAGCAGCGTGATCGCACCGATGATCGCAGCGACGAGCTGCGCCGTCGGGGCCCCCTCGAAGACCGGCGCCGAGCGGACGATCAGGTACACACCGGCGGTGACCATGGTGGCGGCGTGGATCAGGGCCGAGACCGGGGTGGGGCCCGCCATCGCGTCCCCGAGCCAGGCCTGCAGCGGGAACTGAGCCGACTTACCGCAGGCTGCGAGCACCAGCATCAGACCGGTCGCGGTGAGGATGCCCTCGTTCGTCCCCTCCGCCGCAGCGAAGACGGTCTCGAAGTCCACCGCCCCGATGGAAGCGAACATCAGCATCATCGCGATGAGCATGCCCATATCACCCACGCGGTTCATCACGAAGGCCTTCTTCGCGGCCACGGCGTACTCGGTGCGCTGGTTCCAGAACCCGATCAGCAGGTAGGAAGCCAGGCCCACGCCTTCCCAGCCGACGAACAGCAGGGCATAGGAGTCGGCCAACACGAGCACCAGCATCGCTGCCACGAACAGGTTCAGGTAGGCGAAGAACCGGCGGCGATTCTCGTCGTGCTCCATGTACGCCACGGAGTAGACGTGGATCAGGGCACCGACGAAGGTGATGAGCAGCACGAACGTCATCGAGAGCGGATCGACCAGCAGCCCGGCGTCCACGCTCAGGTCTCCGGCAGGGATCCAGGAGAAGAGATGAATGTCGTGGATGCGCTCAGTCTCGGGAAGGCCGAGCATCTCGATGAGGATCCCGATCCCCAGCAACGCAGCGGCCGCAGCAGCCACCACGCCGAGCCAGTGCCCCCAGGCATTCGTGCGCCTGCCACCGACGAGGAGCACGGCAGCACTGGCCAGCGGGATGGCGATCAGCAGCCAGGCAAGGTTCGTCAAGGGTGTGTCCTGCATGACCCCTCAGTTCTTCAGCAGGTTGGCGTCATCGAGCGACGCGGACCCGCGAGTTCGGTGAATGGAGACGATGATCGCCAGGCCGATCACGACTTCCGCCGCGGCAACCACCATCACGAAGAAGGCGATCACCTGCCCGTGCAGATCACCGTGCATCCGGGCGAAGGTGACCAGCATCAGGTTCGCAGCGTTCAGCATGAGCTCTACGCCCATGAAGGCCACCAGGGCGTTGCGCCGGACCAGCACGGTCACGGCGCCGATCGAGAACAGGATCCCGGACAGCACCAGGTAGTGCACCAGCGTCATCGCTCATCCCCCTCGTCGGTCTCCGGCAACAACGTGCCGGCCTCGTCCTGGTCTGCGTGGCCACGCTCGGCGGGTTCAGTCCCAGTGGCTCCCTCGGACTCAGTGGCCGTTCCATCGGTCTCGGGAGTCTCGGCCTCGAGCTGGGCCTCGTCGGTGGTGTCGAGCATCGGCAGACCTGATGCGATCATTGCCACCCGGCCCGTCTGCGCTGCAGCCTCCTCGTCCCGCAGCACTTGCCCGCGAACCCGCAGCACCGTGGTCACGGATGCGTCGAGCGTCTCACCTGTGGCCGCCAGCGCCGGCATGTCCGCCGAGTTCGTGCGTGCGTAGACGCCGGGCCCGGGTGCCGAGACCACCGCAGTCGCCGAGCCACTCTCGGCGAAGGTGGCGAGCTTCTTCTCCACGGTCTCGCGCTGGCCACGCTTGGGGCCGAGCCGGCGGCGGTGGCTGAGCACGAGTGCGCCTAGCGCAGCCGTGATGAGTAAAGCGGCGGTGAGCTCGAACGGGAAGACATAGTCGCCGAAGATCAGCCGGGCCACACCCACCGGGTTCGTATCCGCGTTCGCGGCCTCCAGACCAACGGGGCTGCCGAACGTCGCCCGGGTGACGATGGCGATCATCAACGCCACCAGTCCGAGGCCGCCAACGACCGCGATCCATCGCTGCCCAGCGAGTGTCTCGGTGAGGGACTCCGTGGAATCGACACCCACGAGCATGATGACGAACAGGAACAGCATCATGACCGCGCCGGTGTAGACCACGACCTGCGCCACGCCCAGGAACGGGGCCTCGAGCGCGATGTAGAGGACGGCGAGAGCGACCATGACGCCGGCGATACTGACGGCGATGTGCACGGGACGCCGCGCGAACAGCAGAGCGAGGGCACCCAGCACCATCAGCGGAGCAAGCACCCAGAACAGGACTGCCTCACCCGTGGAGAGCACGAGCTGCTCGGTCATCGCTTTCCTCCCTGCGCCCGGCCCGGATCGGCCGCGGACTCGAGGCTCGGATCCTCCGGCCGGTGCTCGCGGACCCAGTCGACCTGCTCGGGCGTGGGGCCGGTGACCGCACCGCGGTAGTAGTCGCCGTCGGTGGTCCCCTCGACCATCGGGTGGGGAGCCGAGAGCATGCCCGACCGTAGCGGCGCGAGCAGCTGATCCTTCTCGAAGATCATCTTCTCGCGGGTGGTGTCGGCCAACTCGTAGTCGTTGGTCATCGTCAGTGCGCGGGTGGGGCAGGCCTCGATGCAGAGCCCGCAGAAGATACAGCGCAGATAGTTGATCTGGTAGACCTTGCCGTACCGCTCGCCCGGGGCGTACTGGGCTTCCGGGGTGTTATTGCCCGCCTCGACGTAGATCGCGTCTGCCGGGCATGCCCAAGCGCACAGCTCGCACCCGATGCACTTCTCCAGTCCGTCCGGGTGACGGTTGAGCTGGTGCCGGCCGTGGTACCGCGGCGCCGTGGGCTTCTTCTCGAACGGGTACTGCTCGGTGACCACCGGCCGGAAAAGGGAGGCCATCGTGACGCCGAAACCGGCGACCGGAGCGAAGAACTCCTCGAGCGCGTTCTTGTCCTCGTCGCTGTCGACATCGAAGTTCTGGACGTCGTGGGTTGCTCCCATCGCCGTCTTCGTGGTGCGCGGCTCGGGACTACGCCCGCGCCCCTTGCCCGTGGAGTCAGCCATCGGTGTTCTCCTTGTCGGTGGCGGGTCCGGCGTCGGCCGGCGCGGTCACCTTCGCCCGGCGGGGCGAGGGAGGAAGGCTCTGGCCCGGTAGCGGCGGGACCGGGTAGCCGCCGGCGAATGCGTCGAACGCCTCCGCCTCCGCCGTCGCGGACTTCCGCGACCCCGGGGTTCCGGATCCGCCGGCCGTCGCAGCGGACGCACCGGCTGCTGGTTTCTTTTCCGGAATCAGCAGCAGGACGACCGCGAAGAGCACCAGAGCGCCGGCTAGTGCGAAGAGCAACGTCTGGAGGCTGATGTCGGTGAACTGACGCACGCCCTGGATCACTGCGACGCCGACCACCCAGGCGAGCGCGACGGGGATCAGCACCTTCCAGCCCAGGTTCATGAACTGGTCGTAGCGGAACCGCAGCAGGGTTGCGCGCAGCCACACGAAGAAGAACATGAAGCCCCAGAGCTTGATGAGGAACCACAGCAGTGGCCACCAGCCCTCATTGAACATGCCGTCGTTGATCGCCGAGAGCGGCCACGGAGCGCGCCACCCGCCCATGAACAGCGTGGTCGCGATCGCCGAGACATTCAGCATGTTGATGTACTCGGCCAGGAAGAACCAGGCGAACTTCATCGACGAGTACTCGGTCGTGTACCCGGCAACCAGCTCCCCCTCTGCCTCGGGCAGGTCGAACGGGAGCCGGTTCACCTCACCGGTCATCGAGATCAGATAGATGACGAAGGCCGGCGCGAGCGCGACCGACCACCACAACTGGGTCTGCGAGTTCACGATCTCGGAGGTGGACATCGACCCGGCGACGATCAGCACGCTGACCAGGGACAGGCTCATCGCCAGCTCGTAGGAGATGACCTGCGCCGTGGAGCGCACGGAACCGAGCAGCGGGTACGTGGAGCCCGAGGACCAGCCACCGAGCACGATGCCGTACACGCCGAGTCCGGCGATACCGAGGAAGTACAGCACGGACACCGGCAGGTCCGTCAGCTGCAGCGGGGTGATGATGTCGGTGAACGGGATCTGCACGGCGGGGCCGAACGGGATGATCGCGAAGATCATGAACGCGCAGAACACCGAGATCATCGGGGCGATCCGGTAGATCACCTTGTCCGCGCCCTTGACGGTGATGTCCTCCTTGAGCAGGAGCTTCAAGGCGTCCGGGATCGACTGCACGAGGCCGAACGGGCCGCGCACGTTCGGTCCGAGCCGCTGCTGGAAACGGCCGATGATACGGCGTTCGAACCACAGCGCGAACAGCACCGAGAGCAGCAGGAACACCAGGATGGCCGCGGCCTTGATGAACACCAGGCCGATGGTGTCGGCCGAGAAGTCCGCACCCGCCGAGGCGAGGACGGGAACGGTCGGCGGGGTCATCGCTGCACCTCCGAGGTGGGGACGGACAGGTCCACGACGCCTGGCGCACCCGTACCGAGCATGCGGTGCACCGAGGATCCTGGTGAGTGCTGCGGCAGCCAGACCACACGGTCGGGCATCGCCACGATCGAGGCCGGCAGGTCGATCGAGCCGGCTGGTCCGGCGACCCGCAGGAGCTGCCCCTCGGCCACACCGATCTCGGCGGCCGTCGCGGCGGACAGGTGCGCCACGGGCCGGCGTTGGGTGCCGGCCAGGTGTGGTTCGCCGTCCTGACCGCGGCCGGAGTCGAGCTGCAGACGCCACGTCGCGAGTACTGCCGTCCCCGGAGCCATGCTCCCAGGCTGATGACCCGGTCCGGGCGACACCTGGGGCGCACCGGCACGCTCACCGTCCCAGCCGCTGAACTCCGCGAGCTCGGCATAGAGGTCGTCGAGGCTCCGGGCGCCGAGATCGACGCCGGCGGCCCGGGCGACCATATCCAGCACGCGCGCATCGCTGAGGGAGTGGTCCTCGAAGACCGCGGCGAACGCCCGCGGCCGGCCCTCCCAGGTCAGGAAGGTGCCCGCCTTGTGCGTGGGTGGCGCCACCGGTAGCACCACGTCGGCATGCTCGGTGACGGCGGAGCGTCGCACCTCGAGCTGGACCACCGTGCCGACGGCGGCCAGGGCCGCCTCCGCCAGGGCCGGGTCCGGGAGGTCCTCGACGTGGACGCCACCGACGAGCAGAGCGCCGAGGTCACCATCGCGTGCAGCCTCAAGGATCGCCGTCAGATCGCGGCCAGGGGTGCTCGGCAACGATTCGACGCCCCACGCGGCTGCGACATCCACGCGTGCCTGCGCATCGGAGACAGGGCGGGCGCCTGGAAGCAGCCCGGGCAGCAGTCCGACCTCGACCGCGCCCCGGTCACCGGCGCGCCGCGGCACCCACGCCACCCGAGCGCCGGAGGCCTCGGCCAGTCGTTGCAGGGCGGTGAAGCCACCCGGCACGGTCGCGAGCCGCTCTCCGGCGAGGATGACTCCTCCTCGCAGGCGCTCGGCGAGGTCACCCAGCTCGACGCCGTCCGCCTCGGTGGCGCCTTCGGCCAAGCCCGTCAGCACGGCTGCTTCGGAGCCGGGAACGGTGTGGAACACGTCCGCCCGCAGCTTCGACGCCCCGCGTGTGGTCAGCGGTGCGATGGAGCTGACGTGCACTCCCCCGGCCAGCACGCCCTTGCGCAGTCGCAGGAAGATCGTGCCCGCTTCTTCCTCCGGCTCGAGTCCGACGAGCAACACCTCGCCCGCGCGCTCCAGGTCGCCGAAGGTGACCTCCATCGTCGAACCGGCCACGCGGTGGGCGAGGAAGTCGGCCTCTTCGGCCGAGTGCGCCCGGGCACGGAAGTCGAGGTCGTTGGTGCCCAGCACCACGCGGGCGAACTTCGACCACGCGTAGGCATCCTCGACCGTGAGCCGCCCACCAGGTAGCACGCCGACCCGCCCGTGGGCGCTCGTCAGTGCCTGTGCCGCCAGGTGCACCGCCTCGGACCAGCTCGTGGGAACCAGCTCGCCCGACTCCTCGTCCCGGACCAGTGGGCTGGTGAGACGGTCCGGCGCGCTCTGCCACGGGTGCGCGAAGCGGTCCTTGTCGGTGATCCACTCCTCGTTCACGGCCGGGTCGTCGCCGGCCAGACGGCGCAGCACCACACCGCGCCGGTGGTCGATACGGATCGCGCTTCCGCACGCATCGTGCTCGGCGATCGAGGGTGAGGAGACCAGGTCGAACGGACGGGAACGGAACCGGTAGGCCGCCGACGTCAGTGCTCCGACCGGGCAGATCTGGATCGTGTTGCCGGAGAAGTAGGAGGCGAAGGGACGCCCGGAGGCATCCAGTGCCGCTTCCCCGAGGGTCGGGGTGCTCTCACCGGTCCCGGCTGCCAGGGAGGGCTGACCACCCGGACCCACGGTGTCGCCGTCAGGGGCCTGCTCACCGCCGGCGAAGCCGAGGATCGCTTCATCGAACCGGCCGATCTGCTGGGCCGGAAGCCCGTGCTCGTCACTGCCTGGCGTGCCACCACCGCGACCCTGCAGATCGATGAACGGGTCCCCGGCGATCTCATCGGAGAATCGGGTGCACCGCTGGCACAGGATGCACCGGTCACGGTCGAGGAGGACCTGGGTGGAGATCTTGATCGGCTTCGGGAACGTGCGCTTGATCCCGGTGAACCGGGAGCTTCCGCTGCCGTTGGACAACGCCTGGTTCTGCAGCGGGCACTCACCGCCCTTGTCGCAGACGGGGCAGTCGAGCGGGTGGTTGATCAGGAGGAACTCGATCTGTCCACGCTGCGCCTTCTCTGCCACCTCCGAGGAGTGCTGGGTGCTCACCTGCATCCCCGGCATCACCTCCAGGGTGCAGGAGGCCTGGGGCTTGGGCATCGGGCGGACGTTGCCCTCCCGGTCCGGTGCGGCCACCTCCACCAGGCACTGCCGGCAGGCGCCGGCAGGCTTGAGCAGCGGGTGGTCGCAGAACCGCGGGATCTGGACCCCGATCTGCTCGGCCGCACGGATCACCAGCGTGCCCTTGGGCACAGACACCTCGACACCGTCGATGGTGAGGGTGACCTCCTCCGGCTTGGTGACCGCGGAGGTGGCAGTACTGGTCGTGGCGGTCATGAGGAGACTCCCGTGAACGCGGCGTTGGCTTCGTAGGGGAAGAGCTCCCAGGCCGGGGTATGCAACCCCTGCTCGAACTCGTCCCGGAAGTGCTTGATGGCACTCTTGACAGGCGTGGCCGCAGCATCGCCCAGCGCGCAGAACGAACGGCCTTCGATGTTGCCCGCGACGTCCAGCAGCAGGTCGATATCGGACTCGGTGCCCTCACCTGCTTCGAGCCGCTGCAGGATCTGCTTCAGCCAGAAGGTGCCCTCCCGGCAGGGGGTGCACTTGCCGCAGGACTCGTGCTGGTAGAAGTCGATCCACCGGCTCACGCAGCGCACCACCGAGGTGGTCTCGTCGAAGACCTGCAGTGCGCGGGTGGCGAGCATGGAACCGGCTGCTCCGACCGATTCATAGTCGAGAACGACGTCGAGGTGCTCGGCCGTGAGGATCGGCGTGGACGAGCCACCCGGCGTCCAGAACTTCAGCTCGTGTCCGTCCCGGATTCCCCCGGCCATGTCCAGCAGCTCACGGAAGGTGATCCCCAGCGGCGCCTCGTACTGGCCCGGCCGGGCCACGTGCCCGGAGAGGGAGAACAGCCCGTGCCCCTTGGACTTCTCGGTGCCCATCGAGGCGAACCAGTCGGCGCCGCGGCGCACGATCCCGGGGACCGAGGCGATGCTCTCGACGTTGTTCACCACCGTGGGGCGGGCGTAGAGCCCGGCGACCGCGGGGAACGGGGGCTTGAGGCGCGGTTGCCCGCGCCGGCCTTCGAGGGAGTCCAGCAGCGCCGTCTCCTCGCCACAGATGTAGGCGCCGGCGCCCGCGTGCACCGTGACCTCCAGGTCGTAGCCCGTGCCGAGGACGTCGGAGCCCAGGTAGCCGGCTTCCTTCGCCTCCCGTACGGCCGCGAGCAGGCGCCGGTAGACGTGCACGACCTCACCGCGCAGGTAGATGAAGGCGTGGTGGCACCCGATCGCCACCGAGGTGATCGCCACCCCTTCGATCAGCGCGTGCGGGTTGGCCATCATCAGCGGGATGTCCTTGCAGGTTCCCGGCTCGGACTCGTCGGCGTTGACCACCAGGTAGCGCGGTCCGCCGTCCGGCTTGGGCAGGAACGACCACTTCAGGCCGGTCGGGAAGCCGGCGCCGCCTCGTCCGCGCAGACCGGAGTCCTTGACCATCGTGATCAGCTCCGCCGGATCGGTCTCCATGGCCTTGCGCAGACCGTCATAGCCGTTCCGGGAGACGTAGGTGTCCAGCTTCCACGACTGCGGGGCGTCCCACAGGTCGCTCAGGACGGGTGCCAGGGTGCTCACGAGTCCGTACCCTCCTCGTCGGTGCTCTTCACCGGGTCAGCGTCGGCATCTCCAGGGGTGCGCGGCTCCCGCTCGGCACTGGAGCCCTCGTCACCGACCGGGTCCGTGCCGCTGGCAGCGGCCTGCGCTGCCACCTGCGGACCCGCGGCCTCCCCGGCCTCCTCCTCGCCGGGAACTCGCCAGCCGTTCTTGCGGGCCAGTTCGAGCCCGACGAGACTGGCGTGGCCGGCTCCCGGGCCCTCGTCGGCGTGACCGTCCTCGAACCCGGCCAGCACCCGGGAGACCTCCTTGAAGGTCGCGACCCGGTCGGCTCCACGTGAGGGTGCCACCGGCTCACCGGCGAGGAGCTTGTCCACAGTCTCCGCTGCCGTCGTGGGCGTCTGGTTGTCGAAGAACTCCCAGTTGATCACCATCACCGGCGCGTAGTCGCACGCCGCGTTGCACTCCACCCGCTCGAGCGTGATGGTGCCATCCTCGGTGGTCTCGTCGTGCCCGATCCCCAGCTTCGCCGCGAGGTGGTCGAAGATGGCGTCACCCCCCATGACGGCACACAGCGTGTTCGTGCACACGCCCACGGTGTAGGTGCCATTGGGGTGGCGCTTGTACTGGCTGTAGAAGGTGGCCACCGCGGAGACGGAGGCCCGGGAGAGATCCAGCACGTCGGCGCAGAACCCGATCCCGGCCGGGCTGACGTAGCCGTCCTCCGACTGGACCAGATGAAGCAGCGGCAGCAGCGCCGACCGTGGCTCCGGGTAGCGCGCGAGGATCTGCTGCGCGTCCTGCGCCAGGCGCTCGGCGACGTCGTCGGGATAGCTGGTCATGGATGTGGCCATCAGCGGTCCACCCCTCCCATCACCGGGTCGATCGAGGCGACGGCGACGACCACGTCGGCGATCGTGCCGCCCTCGCACATCATCCCGAGGGTCTGCAGGTTGTTGAACGACGGGTCACGGAAATGCGCGCGGTAGGGGCGAGTTCCGCCGTCGGAGACGAGGTGTACCCCGAGCACGCCCTTGGGGTGCTCGATCTGCTGGTAGACCTGCCCGGCCGGGACGCGGAAGCCCTCGGTCACCAGCTTGAAGTGGTGGATGAGCGCCTCCATCGAGGACCCCATGATCTGCCGGATGTGGTCCAGTGAGTTGCCCTGACCGTCACTGCCCACCGAGAGCTGGGCGGGCCAGGCGATGCGCTTGTCGGCGACCATCACCGGATGTTTGCCCTTGCGGTCCTGCGCCTCCAGCCGGCTGAGGACCTGCTGGACGATCTTCAACGACTCCCGCATCTCCTTGAAGCGGAGCACGACGCGGGCGTAGGAATCGGCGTCGGTGTGAGTGGGAACGTCGAAGTCGTAGGTCTCGTAGCCGCAGTATGGCTGCGACTTGCGCAGGTCGAAGGGCAGTCCGGCCGAGCGCAGGATCGGTCCGGCGGCGCCGAGCGCCATGGCACCGGCGAGAGGCAGGTATCCCACACCCTGAAGCCGTCCGAGGAAGATCGGGTTCTTCAGCGCGAGCTTCTCCAGCTGGCCGATTCGGTCGCGGATCTGCGGGATGTACTCGCGCACCATCTGGGTGGCACCGGGCGGCAGATCGACCGCCACGCCGCCGGGGCGGATGTAGGCGTGATTCATCCGCAGCCCGGTGATCGACTCGAAGATCTTCAGGATGTCCTCACGCGCGGTGAACGCGATCGTCATCATGGTGGTGGCGCCGAGCTCGTTCCCGCCGGTCCCGAGGGCGATCAGGTGGGAGGCCACCCGGTTGAGCTCCATCATCATCACCCGGATGAGCGTGGCTCGCTCCGGGACGTCGTCGGTGATGTCGAGCAGCTTCTCCACGGCCAGGCAGTACCCGACCTCCTGGAACAGCGGGGCCACGTAGTCCATGCGAGTGCAGTACGTCACCCCCTGGGTCCAGGTGCGGTACTCCATGTTCTTCTCGATGCCGGTGTGCAGGAAGCCGATCCCGCCGCGCGCCTCGGTGACCGTCTCGCCCTCGATCTCGAGAACGAGCCGCAGCACCCCGTGCGTGGACGGGTGCTGAGGACCCATGTTGACGACGATGCGCTCATCCGGGTTCGCCATCGCATCGGCGCTGATCTCGTCCCAGTCGCCACCGGTCGCGGTGTACTCACGTGCGCCGCCGGTATCACCGGCAGGACCGGTGGCGGTGGGCCGGGACGTGGAGGATGGAGTGGACATCAGTTGTACGACCTCCGGTTGTCCGGGGAGGGCACCGTGGCGCCCTTGTACTCGACCGGGATCCCGCCCAGCGGGTAGTCCTTACGCTGTGGGTGACCGGGCCAGTCGTCGGGCATCTGGATACGCGCCAGCGACGGGTGGCCGTCGAAAATGACGCCGAAGAAGTCCCACACCTCGCGCTCGTGCCAGTCGTTGGCTGGGTAGGTGTCGATGATCGACGGAATGTGCGGGTCCGCGTCGGGCACAGCGACCTCGAGACGGATCGCGCGGTTGTGCGTCACCGAGAACAGCGGGTACACCGCATGCAGCTCACGCCCCTCGTCCTCCGGGTAGTGCACGCCGGAGACGCCCAGGCACAGCTCGAACCGGAGGTCCTGGTCATCGCGCAGCGATCGCGCGACCAGCGGAAGATGCTCGCGGCGCACGAACAACGTGCACTCGTCCCGGAACACCACCACCTTCTCGACGGCGTCGTCGTAGTCCACGCCGGCCTCACCGAGCACCTCGGCGAGGACGTCAACCACCTCGTCGAAGTAGCTGCCATAGGGTCGCTGACTCGGTCCGGGAAGCGCCACGACCCGGCGCAAGCCGCCGAAGCCGGACGTGTCACCACTTCCACGGACGCCGAACATGCCCTCACGGACCTCGACGACGTCCAGCGGTGCCCGACCGGTCGACTCCGACACCTGCTCCAGGTGCTGCGAGCCCGCCTCCTGCGCCTCCTGCGAAGGGCTGGTGACCTGCTTGTCCTCGTCGTTCACGCGGCGTCCTCCTCGCATGAGAGCTGCGGTGCCTCGCTCCGGTGCAACCCGTTCCTCGCCGCCCCTTCGCGGGGGCTCCTCGCCCTCACGCCAACAACCCCTTCATCTGGTGCGTCGGTGTCGCCTCGAGCGCCGCGGCCTCGACCTTGGCACGTACCTCAGCGCGGTTGGGGCCCAGCGGCTCCTGCTTCACCACCTGCTCGTGCAGCTCCAGGATGGCGTTGATCAGCATCTCCGGCCGCGGCGGGCAGCCCGGCAGGTAGACGTCCACCGGGAGCACGTGGTCGACCCCCTGCACGATCGCGTAGTTGTTGAACATCCCGCCCGAGGAGGCACACACCCCCATCGAGATCACCCATTTCGGGTCCGACATCTGGTCGTAGACCGAGCGGATCACCGGTGCCATCTTGTGGCTGAGACGTCCCGAGACGATCATCAGGTCGGCCTGGCGCGGCGAGGCACGAAAGACCTCCATCCCGAACCGGGAGATGTCGAAGCGCGATGTCCCCGTCGCCATCATCTCGATAGCGCAGCACGCCAGGCCCATCGTGACAGGCCACATGGACGATGACCGGACCCACCCGACCAGGTCCTCGACCTTGCCGAGCATGAATCCTGCCGGAAGCTTGTCTTCAAGTCCCATTGCTCCTCCTTCCTCAGTCCCAGTCCAGCCCGCCACGGCGCCACTCGTACACGAATGGCACCGTGATGAGGAGGAGGAACGCGATCATCGCGATCAGCCCGAAGGTGGCCAGCTCGGTGAACGCCACCGCCCACGGGTAGAGGAACACCACCTCGATGTCGAAGATGATGAACGTCATCGCCACGATGTAGTACTTCACCGGGAACCGGCCCGAGGCGGCATGCGGTGACGGCTGGATACCGCACTCATACGCATCCACCTTGATCTTGTTGTACCGCTTGGGGCCGATGACAGCGCTCGAGAGCAGACCGGCCAGGCCCATCACGAACGCGAGCAGGCCCATGACCAGCAGCGGAACGTACGGATTCGTCATGCGTCCATCCTTCTGGTGTCCGGCGTCGTTCGACGGACGTGGTCCTTCGGGCGATCTACCTGCGGCAGGATCAGACCGAGGCTCATGCTCTGCTCGTCTGTGCATGAACGCTGCGGTGCCTCGCTCCGGTGCGCCTCGTTCCTCGCCGCCCCTACGCGGGGGCTCCTCACGCTCATGCTCTCGGCACCGCCTTCGTCAGTGCCGTGATCACACGGTCGGTCACGTCCCCACCCTTGGTGTCGTAGCAGTCCGAGAGCAACTTGAGCACGATCTTCATCAGCGTTGGCCGCGGCAGTCCGTATCGCGTGCACACCCGCATCACCTGCGGGTTCTCGATCAACTTCACGAACGCCCGGCCCAGGGTGAAGTACCCGCCGAGATCGGCGCGCATCCGGTCAGGGTAGGTCGCCAACGTGCGCTCTCGCGCTGCGTCACTGGTCCGCGCTCGCGCCTGCGCGATCACGTCTGCCGCGATCCGCCCCGCCTGCAACCCGTAGGCGATGCCCTCACCGTTGAAGGGCGAGACCATCCCGCCGGAGTCACCCACGAGCATCAGTCCCCGTGTGTAGAGCGGTTGCCGGTTGAACGCCATTGGCAGTGCGGCGCCCCGGACCGGTCCTTCCTGATTCTCCGCGGTGAACTCCCACTCCGGCGGCGCATTGCGCATCCAGGCGGCGAACAGGGACTTGTAGTCGAGCTGCGTCGCCTTGGCCGTCGAGCTGACCGAACCGAGTCCGACATTCGCGAGTCCGTTTCCGAGCGCGAAGATCCACCCGTACCCAGGCAGCAGCTGCGATTTCCCCGGCTCACCGTCCCACAGCTCGAGGTGAGACTCCATCCACTCGTCGTCGTGACGGGGAGTGCGGAAGTACGTGCGCACCGCCACACCCATGGGCCGCTCGTCCTTCTTGGCCAGCCCCAGCGCTGTGGCCATGCGAGCGGACACACCGTCGGCTCCGATCACCACCGGTGCCCGGAACGTCAGCGGCTCGGCATCGACTCGACGGCCGTTCTCGTCGACCTTGCGCGCCTTCACCCCGATGACGCGACCAGTGCGATCGTCGAGGATCGGGCCGCTGACGTTCACACCCTCCATGAGCTTGGCACCGCTGCTACGGGCATGGAATGCCAGCGTGGAGTCGAGGTCAGTGCGTGCCTTGGCCAGACCGTAGCTGGGATAGCGCTCGATCTCGGGCCACGGCAGGTGGATCGTGTGACCGCCGCCGATCACGCGCAGCCCGCGGTTGCGGATCCAGCCATCCTCGGCGCGCATGGGCACACCCATCCGGACCAGCTCGGCGACCGCGCGCGGAGTCAGACCGTCGCCACAGATCTTGTCTCGCGGGAACGTGGCCTTCTCGAGCAGGAGGACTTCGAGTCCAGCGGCCGCCAGGTAGTGCGCACTGGCGGCCCCGGCGGGTCCGGCGCCCACGACGATGACGTCGGCGTCGTCGGCTGCGCTCCTCACGGTCTCCCACCCTGTGTCGTCGTTGAATCGAAGTACCACCGAGCCTGCACGCGGCCACGGCTGAGCCCCGAACCTGCATCGGCGGGTCGGTTCTCGGTGCCTAGGCTACCCCGACCGGGACGTGTGCGAGACCACGGCAGCACCCGGTTTGGCCCGAGTTTCCGCCGATTTTTTGTTACAACCAAGTGCCGTAATTCGGGTCCTGATGGATCCGGGCGTTCTGGGCGGGAATCCCTCACCCGACCCCGGGCATCATCGCCGATGCGGGGCGTGCTCAGTCACCAGATCATGAGCGATGCCGGCGTCTCGTACTCGCGGGAGTCAGCGGCGGCTCAGACCGGACGCGTCGCCCGGTGCAGCGCGACGATACCGCCCGTCAGGTTGCGGTAGGCGACGCGGCGCCACCCGGCCCCGTGCAGCAACGCGGCTAGCGCGCGCTGGTCCGGCCAGTCCGCGATCGACTCGGAGAGATACGAATAGGCGTCGGTGTTGGAGCTCACCATGGACGCCACCCGGGGTAACACACGATCGCGATAGAAGCCGTACATCTCGCGCCACGCGGCGTTCGGCGGGGTGGAGAACTCGCAGATCACCAGCCGGCCACCCGGTCTGGTGACCCGGAACATCTCGGTGAGGGCCGCCGTCGTGTCCACGACGTTGCGCAACCCGAAGGAAATGGTGACCGCATCGAAGACCTTATCCGCGAACGGCAGCGCCGTGGCGTCCCCGACGACGAAGTCGAGGTCCGGGCGCCGCCGCTTGCCCACTGCAACCATCCCGGCGGAGAAGTCGCAGGGCACGACGTCGACTCCGGCGTCGGCGTAGGGCTCGCTGGAGGTGCCCGTCCCCGCAGCAAGGTCGAGCACCCGCTGGCCGGGCTCGGCAGCGACAGCCTCACGGGTGCGGCGCCGCCACAGCCGGTCCAACCCCATCGACAGCACGTCGTTGGTGAGGTCGTACGCGGGGGCGACGCCGTCGAACATGCCCGCGACCTCGCGCGGATCCTTGGCCAGGCTGGCTCGTGACATACCCCCATCATCGCGCACCCGACCGCGTGACCAGCATCACCAGCCCTGGCGACGCTCTCGCTGCCGGTGCGGAATAGGCTGACAAACGATGACAGACGCCGCTGTGGACCCGTGGCCACCGACCCTGCTCGCGCGCACGATCTCCGTACCCGCGCAGGCGATCGGCGACCTGTTCGACCTCCTCCCCTCCGCTGGCCCCGCCGATGCTCTCGCCTGGGTGCGCAAGGGTGAAGGGGTCGTGGGATGGGGTGAGGCGCTCCGGATCGAGACCTCCGGGCCGGACCGCTTCGCCGAAGCAGACCGCCGATGGCGAGAGCTCGCCTCACACATGGTCGTTCGCGACGAGATCCGTCAGCCCGGGACCGGCCCGATCGCTTTTGGGTCTTTCGCCTTCGCCGCTGACTCCGCCGCCGGCGGCGCACTCGTGGTTCCACGGGTGGTGGCGGGGCGGCGCGGCTGCGATGCCTGGTTGACCACGATCACCTCGGCCTCGGAGCTGCAGCCGCCACCCAATCCGACGGCGTTGCGCACCGCCCGGCAGGAGCGCCTCCCCCGGCCCGGGGTCACTTACTCCGATGGCGCACTCGGCGCCAGCCGCTGGGGCGAGGCCGTCGGGGAGGTCGTCAGCCTGATCCGCTCCGGTGATGTCTCGAAGGTCGTCATGGCGCGTGACGTGACGGCGCAGCTCGACGGACCGTTGGACGTGCGCGAGCTGCTGGCCACGCTCGCGGACGACTATCCGATGTGCTGGACGTTCGCCGTCGACTCGCTCGTGGGGGCGACCCCGGAACTGCTGGTGCGCCGTGAACGGGGACTGCTCTCCTCGCGGGTGCTGGCCGGGACGATCCAGCGCACCGGTGACGACGAGGCGGACCTCGCGCGGGCGGCATCCCTGGCACGCTCCTCGAAGGACCTGGAAGAACACGAGTTCGCCGTCGACTCGCTGACTCGCTCGCTGGAGCCGTACGCCGCGTCGACCAACGCCCCGGATGCGCCGTTCGTCCTGCACCTGCCGAACGTCATGCACCTGGCCACCGACGTCACGGCCGTGCTGGACGACGAGCACAGCGACATGTCCTCCCTCCAGGTCGCGGCGGCACTGCATCCAACGGCAGCCGTGTGCGGTACACCCACCGACACAGCGGCCGACGTGATCGGGCGGCACGAGCGAATGGACCGGGCGCGTTACGCCGGGCCCGTGGGTTGGATCGGGGCTGACGGCGACGGCGAGTGGGGGATCGCGCTGCGCTCGGCAGAGGTTGCCCCCGACGGCCGATCGCTGCGGCTGTTCGCCGGATGCGGCATCGTGGCGGCCTCTGACCCGGAAGCGGAGATCGCCGAGTCGGAGGCCAAGCTGGAACCGATGCGGACGGCTCTCGGCGACTGAGAGGCGTACCGAACTGACGGCCCTGGGCGATCCCGTGCCACATGCGGCACGGGATCCCCGTGAGCCGTCAGTCGTGCACAGGGCGCGAGTCAGGCTGCGGCGTCCTCACGCGCTGCCAAGGTCACGTCGACCGTCTCCGTCTGGCCGTCGCGAACCACGGTCAGCGTCACCGAGTCGCCCGAGCCGTAGGTGCGCACGTACCCGGTGAGGGAGCTGGCCCCGCCGACGGCGTCGTCGTCGATCTGGACGATGACGTCACCTTGCTGCAGCCCGGCCTGTGCGGCCGGCGTCCCCTCGACCACCTGTTCGATCGCGGCTCCGGTGCGGGTGACTCCGCCGGAGGAGACTGTCTCGTCCGAGAGCGTCACGCCGAGGTAGGCGTGCTCGGCTGAACCGTCGGTGACCAGCTGATCGGCGATACCGGCGGCAAGATCGACCGGGATCGCGAATCCGAGGCCGATACTCCCGCTGGAGGCACCGTCGGTGGCAATCGAGGAAGTGATGCCAATGACGTGCCCAGCCGAGTCGAACAGCGGCCCCCCGGAGTTGCCGGGATTGATAGCAGCGTCGATCTGAATCGCGTTGGTGACCACCATCTGGCGAGAGCTCTGGTCGGTGGTGCTCACCGGTCGGTCGAGCGCCGAGATGATGCCGGTGGTCACGGTGGAGTCCAGGCCGAGCGGGTTGCCGACGGCCATCACATCCTGACCGACGGCCAGCTCACCGGACGTTCCCAGCGTCGCCTCGACGAGGTCGTCCGGAGCATCCTGCAGCTGCAGCACCGCCAGATCGGTGGCAGCGTCGGTACCGACGATCTCGGCGGCGTACATCCTGCCGTCACTGAGGGTCACGGCAAGCTGCTGAGCTCCCTCGACCACATGGTTGTTCGTCAGCACGTATCCGGAACCGGCGTCGATGATCACGCCGGAACCCGCACCTTGCCCCGCCTGCGAACGTGCCGAGATGGCGACCACGCTGGGCCGGACGGTCTCGGCGACGGCCTGCCAGTCGGCACGACCGTCCGAGGCCGGGGCAACCGTCGTTCCCGACGACGTCACCTGCGTCAGGCCCGAATCGCCCTGGGTGTTCTGCAGGACGGCTGCTGTGCCACCGCTGGCCAGCACCGCAGCGAGGGTCGCCGCGGTGCCGACCATCAACCACGGGCGCTGCCGCTTGCCTCGCGGTGCCTCATTCCGTGCAGTCTCACCAGGCGGGGTTCCTCCACCCTCACCCGCACCCAGCGGTGCCGGGCGACTGGTGTCGGCAGTGTGAGTTGGGTGCTGCCAGGTGTAGGGGTTGGGGCTGGCGAAGTGGGGTTCGTGCGAGCGCCACGGATGCTGCGCAGGCTGCCCGGGAATCTGCGGCTGCTGCTGCGGCATGGCTGGATGTTGAGCGGCCGGGATCTGGGCCGCTGGCTGCGAATAGGGGTCGGGCTGCGGGGTGTGGCCAGGCTGGTCACGGTCGTACTCGTTCATGGTTCCTCCCTTGCGGTGATGACTCCATGACACGACGCGGACCTGTCGCCGCGCTGGGGGGAACCTGGGAACTTGCTGAGTACCGTGCTGGATGAGCTGCTGGATGAACTGCTGAATGAAAGTGACGGGAATACTGCCATGTCGTGCCGTCAGCGACCTACGTGGCAGTACTCCCGTCGCTTTCGTCCGCAGCGGCAGCCATCGCAGCTCGGATGCTGTCGCTCAACCGCTGGTTGCGCTCCCGGGCAGTGGCTCCGTCGAGACGCACCTCCACCACGCTGCGACCACTGAGCGGCGAGGCGAGAACTCCGGCGAGGCGCTCGGCGTCGACGACCTCGGTGTAGCGGGCGCCGAAACCGGTCGCCAATGACGCGAGGTCGAGTCCCTGCGGCGTCCGGAAGATGCGCTCGAAGGTCTCGGCACGTTCCCCGTGCTCCAGCGTGGCGAAGATGGACCCGCCGTCGTCGTTGAGGACGATCACCTGCAGGTCCACCTCGGTCTCGAGCGGACCTCGGGCGAGTCCTCCCAGATCGTGCTGGAAGGTCAGGTCACCGACCAGCACTCGCACCGGCCGGCCGGTGGCCAGCGCGAGGCCGGCACCGGTGGAGAGAGTTCCGTCAATGCCCGCCAGGCCACGGTTGGCGACGATCTGGGTGCCCCGGGCCGCATCGGCGCAGACCAGATCGGCATCACGAACGGCCATCGAAGCACCGAGCAGCACCGTGCCCCCCGCGTGCAGCATCGCAGCGGCCACAGCCGGCCCGTCCAGCTCCCGTGGCTGGTCGAGCACTCGGGCGGCGGCCGCAGATGCCCGCAGCCACCGGGTCACCCATGCCTGCTCCGCCGCACCCGCAGGCCCGGTCGGCGAGATCCCGTCGACCACCTGCTGCGCGGTCCCGGTCACATCGGCCCAGTCTGCTGATCCACTGGCCACCAGCACCTCGATATCGGTGCGCGCGAGCAGCCGGCCCACCGGGCGGCTCAGCGTCGGTTTGCCCAGCACCACCACCCGCTCGACCTGAGCCCCCAGCACCTCCACGGCGATACGGCCGGCGAGCACCGCCGTCGGGACGTGGCACAAGCCGGAGGACGGTTCGGCGATCACGGGCCACCCCCACCCGGCCACAATCCCAGGATCGGCCACCCGCGCGGCCCCGTCACCGGCGACGACCACGGTGCGCGGCCCGCGCGGCAGCTCGACCGGCGCCCCTCCCGACGAGGCGACCACCTGGAGCGGTCCGGGCACGGGACCGGGCGACCACTCGCCGTCGGGGACCAATGGATCACGGAAGGCGACGTTCAGATGCGCCGGCCCCGGAGCGCGGGTCCGGGTGCCGGTGGCGGCCAGCACCGCGCGGGTGGTGACGGCGTCGATCCCACGCCCCGGGGCATCGTCATCGGCGGGCAGCTCGGCGAAGTACCGGACGGCGCTACCGAAGAGCTTGACCTGGTCGGTGGTCTGGTTCGCACCGACCCCGCGCAGCTCGTGCGGCCGGTCGGCAGTGATCGCCAGCAGCGGCAGTCCACTGTGAGCAGCCTCGAGCACCGCCGGATACAGGTTTGCGACCGCCGTCCCGGAGGTCGTCACCACCGCCGCAGGACGATGCCGGGCGATCCCGAGCGCCACGAAGGCGGCCGAGCGTTCGTCGATGCGCACGTGCAGCTCGAGCCAGCCGGCGCGCTCGGCGGCATGCAGGGCATAGGCCAGCGGGGCGCTGCGGGAGCCGGGCGCGAGCACGACGTCACGCACACCACTGGCCACGAGGGCGGTCACGAGGGCTCGTGCCCGGGTGGCGGAGGGACTCATGACGGCGATCCTGTCACGTCCGCCAACCGCCTCTCCCACCGTTGGACCAGCTCCGCGGGAGCCGCGAGCGCGGCGAGACGATCCGGTGACGGCGCCACACGGCGCACGTCCAGCTCGCCCGCCGTGGGTAGCAGGGGGACGTCGGCGACGTCGTCATGGAACAGGTGCACTGTGGCGAGGCCGCACGCATGGGAGAGCTCGGGCAGAGCGGCGGCCAGAGCTACCCCGGCAGCGATTCCGACCGACGTCTCCAGCGCGGACGAGACCACGACCGGCAGCCCGATCTGCTCGGCAATGCGCAGCGCGGCACGCACCCCGCCGAGCGGCTGCACCTTGAGCACTACGACGTCGGCGGCCTCCCGGCGGGCTACCTCGTAGGGATCCTCGGCACGGCGGATCGACTCGTCGGCGGCGATCGGAACGTCCCCGCGGCGTCGCAAGGTTGCAAGATCGTCGACGGCAGCGCAGGGCTGCTCGGCGTATTCGAGGCCGTGTGCGGCCCGGTCCAGGAGCGGCAGACGGCGGATCGCCTCGTCCAGATCCCACCCGCCGTTGGCGTCGATCCGGATCTTCCCGTGGGGGCCGAGCGCGTCGCGGACCGCTTCAAGGCGCGCCTGCTCCGCGGCGAGATCCTGACCGGGCTCAGCCACCTTGACCTTCGCGGTCCGGCATCCGCCGCTGCCGATGACGATCGCGTGGGCGCGCTCGGGGGTGGTGGCCGGGACTGTCACGTTCACCGGGATGCTGGATCGGACCGGGTCGGGAAATGGTAGGTCTGCCGCTTCGCGTGCCGCCGCCCACCAAGCGCGCGATTCGACGGCGTCGTACTCCCAGAACGGGGAGAACTCGCCCCATCCAGCCTCACCTTCGATGAGCATCCCGTCACGCTGACACAGGCCACGGAACCGGGTCCGGAGCCCGATCGAGTACGTCGCTCGCCTCACCGGACCAGCCTATGCGGACTCCCGCGGCCGGCACACCGCCGCGAGCAGGTCACGAGCCAGCGCGGCGGGATCGCAGCCCTCACTGAGGGCGCTGACGGCCGCTCCGTCGACGATCGCCACGGCGATCGGCGGATCCAGTCCAAGCGGTTCGACGATCCGGGCGATCGCGGCGTCCACCCGGGAGCGCCCATCAGCGTAGGCAGCCGCGACCGCGGTGCTCCGGCCGGCTCCCGCGAGGTGCTCGTAGTGGCCACGGACCCGCTCGGCGGCCGGCAGCAGCGCTTCCACCGCGGCGGCGATGCGTTCCTGCCGGCCGGCGTGCTCATCCATGCTGGCTGCGACAGCCTCGGCCTGGTCCGCCCACCGGCCCACAACCTCGGTACCGGCCGCGGTTGCCAGATCGGTCAGCGAGGCGAAGTAGTAGGTGGTGGCCGAGAGTGAGCATCCTGCCCTGGTGGCGACGGCCCGATGCGTCAGAGCACCGGGCCCCTGATCCAGCAACAGGCCGGCGGCAGCCTGCACCAGCTGACCATGACGCTGGCGTCCCTTGGCGTGCATTTCATTGCCTCTCGCTCTCAGTGCCGTTCGCTCTCAGCGCTCTCGACGACAGCCTGCGCGTCCGCTGGAGCGTTCTCCTGCCCGCCCGCGTGCCCACCGCCGGCCAGGTTGAGCCCGATCACGCCGGCGACGATCAGCACGAGCGAGACGATCTTGACCACGCTCACCCCCTCCGCGAGCCAGACCATCCCGATGATCGCCGTCAGGCTGGCTCCGATCCCCACCCAGACGGCGTAGGCCGTGCCGACCGGGAGGGTCCGCAGGGCGTAGGCGAGGCCTGCCATGCTCGCGGCGAGCGTGACCGCGAAGATCACCGTTGGCCATAGGCGCGTGAACCCCTCCGACGCCTTCAGGCTCGTCGCCCACGCCGTCTCCAACATCCCCGAGACGATCAACACGACCCATGCCATGACATCCTCCGATAAATAGTACGTTCGTACCAGTTTCTCACAGGTCGAGCGCTGAGTAGTTCGGCGCATGGGAGAGCGTGGCCGAACCTCGCTACAGTCGAATCGTGAGCGAGAACCCCCCAGTACCCGCCCCGGTCTCGGACCTGTTCGATCCGCACCGCTGGCGCGACATCGACGGCTTCGACTTCACCGACATCACCTACCACCGCGGGGTGCGACGTTCCGAGGACGCAGCCACCGACCTTCCGGTGGTACGAATCGCCTTCGACCGGCCCGAGGTGCGCAACGCGTTCCGCCCGCACACCGTGGACGAGCTGTTCCGGGCACTCGATCACGCCCGGATGAGCTCCGACGTGGCCGCAGTGCTGCTCACGGGCAACGGCCCGAGCCCGAAGGACGGCGGCTGGGCGTTCTGCTCCGGTGGCGACCAGCGCATCCGCGGCCGGGACGGTTACCGCTACGAGGGTGAGACGGCCGGGGAGGTGGACCCGGCGCGGGCGGGCCGCCTGCACATCCTCGAGGTGCAGCGACTGATGCGCACCATGCCCAAGCCGGTGATCGCCGTCGTACCGGGGTGGGCCGCCGGAGGCGGGCACAGCCTGCACGTGGTGGCCGATCTCACCATCGCCTCGACCGAGCACGCGAAGTTCATGCAGACTGATGCGAACGTGGGCTCCTTCGATGCAGGCTACGGGTCCGCGCTGCTGGCCCGGCAGGTCGGGGACAAGCGAGCGCGGGAGATCTTCTTCCTGGCCCGGGAGTACTCGGCGGAGCAGGCCGAGCGGTGGGGGGCGATCAACGAGGCAGTGCCGCACGCGCAACTGGAAGAGCGGGCGCTGGAGTACGCGCGGATCATCGCCACCAAGTCACCGCAGGCGATCCGGATGCTGAAGTTCGCGTTCAACCTCGCCGATGACGGGATGGCCGGGCAGCAGGTGTTCGCCGGGGAGGCCACCCGGATGGGCTACATGACCGACGAGGCTGTGGAGGGGCGCGATGCGTTCCTGGCCAAGCGGGACCCGGACTGGTCGGGGTTCCCGTATTACTACTGATCTGGCACGCTGCCGCACGTCAAGGAACCTTGCCTCCAGATCTGGGAGAGATGAGGCACAGAACTGGCGGGCTCGCATCACTTCCCGCGCTGCCGAGGTCGACGTACTCGCCGACGTGGAAGCTGCCGTGTTTAGGGGCAACGACTTCGTCGCGCGAGTCGCGGCTTCCTGAGGGCCGGGTGACCTTGGCATCGTGACAATGAGCGAGATGGCGTTCCTTCGGCTCGCGTTCGAGTGGCCACGGCACCGGACAGGCGCCGGCCCCCTTCCCGCCGGACGTACCTGACCGCGGCCAGACAGGATCAGCCGATCACATACCCCGCCACCACCCGCACGACCATCCCCAGCCCGACGGCCGCGCCGGTGAGCAGCGCGAGAACTGCGACGAGCGAGAGTGTGGCGGGAAGCAGGGAGTCGCGGACGGGGCGTGGCTGTGGGGTATCGGTGGCGTAGGCGCCCTCAGGGCCGCTGATGGTGTCGGTGTGAACGTCGATCGTGGTCATGTCTCGATCGTCGCTGCCACTCGGGCCTCACCACATCGGCCCCGGGGATCGTGTGCGAGTCCCCTCCTCCACCTGACGGCGCACCGGACCTCATCCCGGGGGTGGACCCCCGGACGACATCCCGCTCAGCCTCGTGAGTCCCGCCAGGCGACGGCGGCCCGCACCTCGTCCAGGTCGTAGTCCGGTCCGGTGGTGCCGATGGTGAACAGACTCGCCCCGGCATTGACGAAGGCATCAGCCTGGTCCGCCCCGGGCCAGGCGGTCGACCGGGGGATCTGGGAGGCGTCGCGCCCCACATCGGCGCAGTGCCGCTCGAGTACACCGCTCTTGTGGGTGAACGTCTCCAGGTCGCCGAAGGCGTGCCACATATCGGCGTACTCGGCCACCAACCGCAGCGTCTTGCGCTCTCCCCCACCGCCGATGAGCAACGGCAGCTCTCCGACGGGGGCAGGGGTCAGCCGCTGCAGGCGACCCACGAGCCGCGGCAGGTACTCCTTGAAGAGTGCGAGCCGGGTGCCCGGCGTGCCGAACTCGTAGCCGTACTCGGCGTAGTCGCGCTCGTTCCAGCCGGCGCCGACCCCAAGGATCAGCCGGCCATCGCTGATGTGATCGACGGTCCGGGCCATGTCGGCGAGCAGGTCAGGGTTGCGGTACCCACCGCCGGTGACGAGCGCCCCGATCTGCACCCGTTCGGTCTGCTCGGCCCAGGCACCGAGCATCGTCCAGCACTCGTAGTGGTACCCGTCCGGGTCACCCGTGAGCGGGAAGAAGTGGTCCCAGTTGAAGACGATGTCCACGCCCGCGTCCTCGGCGCGGAGCACCGCATCCCGGACGAGCCGGTACTCCCCCGCGTGCTGGGGCTGGAGCTGAACACCGATGCGCACGTCAGTCATGGGTCCTCCTCAGGACACGTCCACGCTGGACCCGGACGTGGGCACCAGCTCGATCCAGGTATTGCCGGGCGCGAGGAGCACCTCGTCCCCGTCAGCGGTGGACAGCACGACCGGATCGGCCACGCCGTCCTTGGACCAGGTAGCCTCGATCGACTGGCCTCCGCTGGCCACGATCGCCTCACCACCACCGGTCATGATGGTCTCCGGAACGTTCGCCCCCGACGGGTCCACGTAGGAGGTGGTGGTCACCTGCACCCGCAGCACCACCACGTTCACCGCGCTGAGGCGCCCCGTGTCCTCCGTCGTGGCCGGCGCACCGCCCTCGCTGCGCAGCCAGGCCTCACCATCCCAGGTCCACGACGGCGTCGCTCGCGGAAACGAGATCGTCACCTGCTCCGCAGGACTTCCGTCCGTGACGGCGGTCGCGCCGGTGCCCTGGCGAGCGAAAACCAGCTGCTCCGGAGGCGGATCCGAGTGGTCGCCGTCGGCCTGGTCCAGGAACAGGGACGGCGTGCCGTAGAGGTTGTGGGGTGCGGCACGGGCACTGCTGCGGGTGAAGCCGCTGTGCCCGAGATCGTGGGTGAGGATCTGCGAGCCGGCACTGCGGGCGGCGTTGATGAAGGGCACCTGACCCCCGGAGGCGATGAGCAGCCCCTGATACGGCGCGGACATCGCAGCATCCATCGGCCGCACCGAGCGCACCGGACCCACCTGGCCGGGCAGCTCGGAGTGGTATACGGCGTTGAAACGGGTGATCCCGCCCTCGACCATCTCCTCCCAGACCACGTCTGCCGCCTGCAGCCCCGTCTGCGGTCGCGCCTGATCGGAATTCTCGATCTTGATCGACATCGCCGGATGGTCACCCGCGTCCTCCCCGAGCAGTTCCCCGGTCAGCGGCCAAGTCGCCAGCACCTCAGGCTCAGGCGGATGCTGCTTGTCCGCAATCGTGGGGGTGCGGGTGGGGTCTGCCGAGGGGGTGGGCGAGGGGGCAGGATCGCTGGGGCTCGTACAGGCTGCCACCATCAGCACCAATGCTGCCGCCGCTGCCTGCCCGATCCGTCGACGGGATGAGGGTCGGATGGTGGCGAGCGCGTGAAGCACGAACCCCACTCTAGACGCTCTCCCGTGACGGGCCTCCCTGGCCAAGGAGCACCGCTCGTGATGTGCAGCGATCGTAGGCTGGCTTCGTGTCCACCCTCGCGAGCACCCTGCTACCCCGCCTTGCCGACGCTCTGGACGGCGCAGAGCCGGTACTGCTCGGACCTGCAGCGCACTCGGTGGCCGATCAGGTGGGCACACTGCCCGGCACGGCATTGGTACTCGGCACCTCCGGGTCGACCGGGACCGCACGTGCCGTCGCCCTGAGCGCCGCCGCACTGCGCGCTAGCACTGACGCCACCCACGCCCGTCTGGCCGGGCCGGGTCAGTGGCTGCTGACCCTGCCTGCCGATCACGTGGCCGGGGTGCAGGTGCTGGTGCGCTCGATCCTCGCCAGCACCTCACCAGTGCTGATGGAACCGGGCCCGTTCCGCCCTGCCGCCCTGGCCGCAGCCGTGGCTCGGATGCGCACCGACGTGCCGCGGTACCTCTCCCTCGTGCCCACCCAGCTCCTGCGCATCCTGGAGGCTCCCGACGGCGCAGCGTGCGTCGCCGCGCTGCGCACCTGTGCCGCCGTGCTGGTAGGCGGAGCCGCCACCCCGCCGGCGCTGCTGGAACGCGCCCGGAAGGCCGGGATCGCCGTGGTCACCACCTACGGCATGACCGAGACCTGCGGTGGCTGCGTCTACGACGGCGTCCCGCTGGACGGTGTGCAGGTGCGCACGGCAGGCTCGCACGGACGGATCGAGATCGCCGGTCCGGTGCTCGCGACGGCGTACCTCGACCTGGGCGAGGAGCCGGCAGCACAGAGCGCCCTGCGTTCGGAGCTCGTGGAGCGAGACGGCGCCCGCTGGCTGCGCACCACGGACTCGGGCCAGTTCGAGGCCGGCCGCCTGCAGGTGCTGGGCCGGCTCGACGATGTCATCATCACCGGCGGGGTGAACGTCCATCCGGCGCACGTGGAGCGACGACTCGCGGCCGCCGGATTCGTGGAGTGCCTCGTCGTCGGGGTTCCGGACGAACAATGGGGGCAGCGCGTGACGGCCGTGGTCGCAGCGCCTGAAGGTGCGGCAGAAGCGGCAGGGGTGGTCACGCTCGCGCAGGTGCGTGACGCCGTCGGCGGCGGACCCCTGGCGCCCCAGGCGCTGGTGCACCTGCCGGAACTGCCGCGCCGAGGACCAGGTAAGCCGGACCGGCGGGCGGCAGCCGCTCTGGCGGCGCTCGCCGTGGCGGAGGGGCGGGCGGAGCTACACCGGCCGGGGGGCTGACCGCCCGTCCTCCGCTCTGGACCCGGTGCGGAGTTGGACCCGAGCGGCACCGGAAAGCGAGCCCGCAGCGACTATCCTGCATCGAGCCGCCTAGCCGATCGGAGCCTGCATGCCCACCCTGCGTGACTGGGTGGGCGGCGCACGTCCACGTACGCTGCCCGCCGCCCTCGCCCCCGTGCTCGCCGGCACCGGAGCCGCCGCCTACGACGACTCGGCCTCGCTGGTGCGGGCGCTGCTGGCAGCCGGGGTGGCACTGGCGCTCCAGGTCGCCGTGAACTTCGCCAACGACTATTCCGACGGCGTCCGGGGCACCGACGATGTCCGCGTCGGCCCCGTGCGGCTCACTGCCTCCGGCACTGTCCCCGCCGCAACGGTCAAGCGAGCAGCGTATGCCGCCTTCGGGGTGGCAGGGGTGCTGGGAGTCGTGCTGTGCGCGGTGGCCGGGACCTGGTGGCTGATCGGCGTCGGGGCCCTGTGCGTGCTCGCCGGCTGGTACTACACCGGCGGCAAGAACCCCTACGGCTACCAGGGGTTCGGCGAGGTCGCGGTGTTCGTCTTCTTCGGGCTCGTGGCCACGCTGGGAACGACCTACACACAGGCGGGCCGGATCAGCGTTCCGGCGGTCCTCGCAGCCTGCGCGATCGGCGCCCTGGCCTGCGCCCTGCTGATGGTCAACAACGTCCGCGACATCCCCACCGACACCATGGCCGGAAAACGCACGCTCGCGGTGCGCCTGGGCGATCGCAAGGCGCGTATCGCCTACGCCGGGTTGCTCGTGGCCGGTGTGGTCTGCGCCGTAGCCATCGGTGCCTGGGCGCCGTGGGCGCTCCTGCTGACCGGGCTGGCGCTACCCGTGCTGCACCTGTCGAGCCAGGTGGTTGGCGGTGCCGCCGGGCGGGAACTGATCACGGTCCTGGGCCGTACCGGGATGCTGGAGCTAGCGCTCGGTGTCGGTCTGGCCGTGGTGCTGACGATCTGAGTCCACTTGGGATGCCGGTCCAGGTTCTGGGGACTGCTCCTCCACCGCGTGATCCGCCCCTGGCGAGCCGCTCCCGTGCTGGTCCAGGACGTCGTCCTCGGCGTCGGCATCCTCGCGCAGCGATCGGGAGAATCTCCCCTCCCGCCCGGCCGACCGTTGCTGCAGCCACAGCGCCGAGGCCTGCCGGAATCGGTCCAGCAGCACGTAGGAGAGCGCGGCGCCGATCAGCACCGCCGCTGCCACGAGCAGCCCCCCTCGCATCCCGGCAAGGTACAAGCCCGCTCCGGCCAAGCCGATGAGGAGCAGGCGGAGGGCGCTGTAGACGATGACGGGCACAGACACAGCGTAGGCTGTCTGTGATGAGGATCGTGATCGGCCTGGGCCTGCTGGCGCTCGCTGTGTACTGCGTGATCGACTGCGTCGGCGGTGAGGAACGGCGGCGCCTGGGGGTCCCGACGTGGCTGTGGGTGTTGCTGATCATCGCGCTCCCTGGGCTGGGCCCGCTGATCTGGCTCTTGATGTCGCGCACGTATGGAAACGGTGGCGCCACGACGCCGAGACGTCCCACCCGACCTGTCGCTCCAGACGACGACCCGGCGTTCCTCGCCGACCTCGACCGGCATCCCCGTACCGAGCACCACGATGACGAGAGCACCGGCGAGGACCGCCCCGAGAACGAAGGGCATGGACCTGAGGAGCGGGGCGACGGCCGGTCCGGCTGATCAGGAACCGAACCCTCCACGATCTGCGCGGTTGCTCGCAGCAACCACACGACTACCCACAACCGCGCAGCCCGGTATCAGGCGCCCGAGGTCAGCGCCCGTGCTTCACAGGCCCGAGTAGGAGTGGCGGCCGTTGAAGAAGATATTGACGATGTAGAAGTTCGCCAGCAGTGCCATGAATCCGACCAGGGCGAAGTGCGCGAACTTGTTGGCGGCCCAGCCGGTGGTGACCCGGGCGTGCAGATACGCGGCGTAGATCACCCAGATCACGAACGTCCAGGTCTCCTTCGGGTCCCAGCCCCACGGCCGGCCCCACGCGTGCTCGGCCCAGATGGCCCCGGCCACGAGGGTGAAGGTCCAGGCGACGAAGCCGACGGCGTTGAGCCGGTAGGCGATCCGCTCCAGCCCATCCGAGGCCGGCAGGGCCTCCAGCACGCGGCTGAACCGCGTGACCGTGGTTGCCGTGGTTGCTGTGGCCACGCCGCCTCCCTCCCCCGGAACCGGGGACCCGCCGTCGGACTCCTGCGCGGCAGTGGAGGTGGCGGCGCTGCCGCCATCACCACGACCCTTGACCAGCTGCAGGATCGAGACCAGCGCGCTCACCCCGAACAGTCCGGTGGCGAGTGTGGCGACGGAGACGTGGATGACCAGCCAGTAGCTGTCCAGGGCCGGCTGCACCCCGTCGGCCGCCACGAACAGCACGGCCACTGCCAGGAAGAGGGCGAGGAAGGAGAGCAGGGCGATACCCACGCCCACGTAGCGGATGTCCCGGCGTTGCTGCACCGCGAGGAAGATCGCCGTGAGGAAGAACGTGAACATGAGGGTGAACTCGTACATGTTCGCCCACGGCACCCGGCCGGCGGCGAACGCCCGCAGCAGGATCGCCACCAGCAGCACCGCGACAGCGAGCCAGGTGGTGGCCATCCCGATCCCGGCGGCCCGGCGGCGCCGGTCCTTGCTCGCCCCGGTGCCCAGCGCCGAGACGTCCACGGCGAAGGCGACCATGGCGACGACGTAGCACGCCATCGCGCCGTAGACGAGCAGCGTGCTCACGGTGCCGAGGTCGGTGTTCACGAGTTCTCCTTCGTCATCTGGCCGAGCGGACTCAGAACCCGGTCCAGCTCACGGCGCAGGCCCGGGTCGTCCCCGCGCGCCAGGGCAGCCGCCGTCACCACTGTAGTCCCGCCCGGGCCGGGGGCGATGCGCGCCCAGACGCGCCGCCGCGGCAGGAAGAGAGAGGCCATCAGGCTCACGAACGCCAACCCCGCGAACACGCCCATCCAGGGGATCGAGGGGTCGTATCGCACGTCCAGAGCCGCGAAGCGGGGCAGCCCGTCGAACGTGATCGTGCCCAGCCCGTCCGGCAGCTCGACCGTCTCCCCCGGGCGCAGCACCAGCTGCACCGGGGTCTGGCTACCGTCTGGCCCGGTCGCTGCCACGGGTTCCATATTCGTGGTGTCCAAGGTGTACAGGTTCTGCGGCAGCCCGTCGTCCAGGCCGAGATCACCGGTGTAGAGGTTGAGCACCATGACCGGGTCGAGCGCTTCCGGGTAGACCGAGCCCACCGGGTCGCCCTCCGGGGATTCGAGCACGGTCGGCAACAGCACCCCGCTGAAGCCGTACTGCAACTCACCGCCGTTCGCATCCGGGGCCATGATCACACCGTTCGAGGTATAGAACAGGTCGCCCGAGGGCAGGAACATCGTCGAACCGGCGAACGCCACCTCTCCCTCGGCGTCGGTGATCGTCACCTCGGGGGCATACCCATTGCCGGAGAGGTACACGCGGGTCGAATCGGTCTCCAGCGGGTGGTTCAGCCGGATGTCCTGCTCACGCTCGGCGCCGTCGGGGGTCAGCAGCGTGACCGAGGCGGTGAAGTCGCGCGGCTGGGCGTCGTCGGTGAAGACCGAGGAGAAATCATCCAGGCGAAGACGGAACGGCTCGACCGACTCCCCGGCGAACCAGGCACCGGTATCGAACGAGTCGTAGTCCAGCGGAGCATTGACGAAGGTGCGCCCCTCGACCACCACGATCTGACCGCGGTAGTGCACCAGCTGGCCCCACGCCGTCACGACCAGCAGTCCCACCAGGGCAAGGTGGAAGAGGACGTTCCCCGTCTCCCGACCCCTCCCCCGTTCGGCGGAGATGGTGCGCACCTGCACCTGGCTGCCGGACGCCGTCGTGCGATCCTCGACGCCGGTACGGCGAACGTAGCGCCGCCCGAGCGCAGCCATGAGTGTCCGCTCGGTCTCGGCAGGGCTGAGCCCGGTCCGCAGCTCGGAGCGGACGTCGAAGCGGGAGAACCGCCTCGGAACCCGCGTGGGCTCGGCGCGCAGGTTGCGGGCGTGGGCGATGGTACGCGGCACGATGCAGCCGATGAGCGAGGCGAACAGCAACAGGTAGACCGCGGAGAACCACGGCGAGGAGTAGACGTCGAACAGGTGCAGGGCGTCGAGCACCTCCGCGGTCTCAGGGTGGTCGCGGTAGTACTGGATCACCCCGTTCGGGTCCACCGGGCGCTGCGGGAAGAACGCCCCCGGGAGCGCGACAGCGGCCAGCAGCAACAACAGCATGAGGGCCACCCGCATGCTGGTCAATTGCCGCCACATCCACCGCAGCCAGCCTCGCAGACCCAGCCGCGGGCCCACCGGAGCGTTCGACGGCGGCTGCTCGCCCTGGTCGGGAGCGGTCTTCAGACCCTCGGGGCGGTAGGCACTCACACCAATACCTCGAAGTCCGCGACATACCCCTGCAGCCACGACGCCAGCTGACTCCACAGTCCCGTCACCATCGCCAGCCCGAGCAGCACCAGGAGACCACCGCCGATCCGCATCATCGCGAGCCGGTGCCGGCGCAGGAAGGCCATCATCCGCTCCGAGGAGCGCAGGCCGAGCGCCACGAGCACGAACGGCAACCCGAGGCCCAGGCAGTACAGCAGCACCAGCACGAGCGCGCGAGCCGGATCGGCACCACCGATCGCCAGACTCTGCACCGCGGCAAGCGTCGGACCGATACAGGGCGCCCAGCCGATGCCGAAGACCACGCCGAGCAGCGGCGCACCCCATACCCCGGCGCGTGGGGAGAAGTGCAGTCGGCGCTCCCGCTGCAAGAACGGCAGCGTGCCGAGGAAGGCCAGCCCCATGACGATCACCACCACGCCGAGGCCGCGCAACAGCTCGTCCTGCCAGCGGATCAGCGCCACGCCGATCCCGGCAAGCGCCATCGTGGTGGCGGTGAACACCGCCGTAAAACCAGCGATGAAGCCGAGCACGCCGAGGACGAGCCGCGTGCGGGCACGGCGGGTGAATGTCGCTCCGCGGCCGCGCCCTGCCCGGCCGGTACCGACGCTCACGCTAGCGCCACCTCCGGCCGCCCCACCGGCATCGGCTCCCACCATTCCCCCGACGTAACCGAGGTACCCCGGAACCAGCGGCAGCACGCACGGCGACGCGAACGAGATGAACCCGGCCAGCAGTGCCACCGGGGCTGCCGCCAGCAGCGGCCCCGAGAAGACGGTCTCGGCGAAGGTGCGGCCGAGCTGCTCCCACCAGGTCACGGCGCCTCGGCCAGTACGTCGTCGATCAGTGCGCTCAGCGTGCTCGCCTCCACCCGGCCCACGACCCGGGCGGCCACGCGGCCGTCCTGATCGATCACCACCGTGCTAGGCATCGCCTGCAACGGCACCACCCCCTGCAACGCCGCCACCCCGGCGGCGTCGGAGTCGTACAGGCTCGGATACGGCACCTCGAAGCGCCGCTCGAACGCGAGTGCCGTCGCCGGCTCGTTGGTGTGGTTCACGCCGAGCAGATGCACGCCCTCGTCGGAGTACTCCTCGTGCACCTGGGCCAGATCGGGAGCCTCCGCCCGGCAGGGCGGGCACTCGGCGTACCAGAAGTTCAGCACGGTGATATCGCCGCGCCAGTCGGCCAGATCGACCGTCTCGTCCTCGAACGTGACCCCCGCGAGCTCGACGACGTCGCCACGCTCGCCGCGCGGCCAGGTCTGCACACTGCCATCTCCGGAGACGTAGCCGGTGTCGACGTCAGCGTCGGCGGTGGTGGTGGCGTCCGCACTGCACGCCGCCACGGTCAGCCCGGCGACTACGGCCAGCGCCCCGGTGACCACACGGCGCCGCGAGGGACCGGTCATGGAAGGACCGCCGTCGAGGAGTCCGGCAGCAGGTCGCGGCACGGTTCGGCGTAGTCGACAGTGATGAGCGTGCCGTCATCGAAGGTGAGCGAGGTGATCGAGGCGAGCGTGGTGTTGCGCTTGCGCGGGTCGTGCACCATGCTCCGGCCCTCGAGATGGCGGCGCATGGTCCAGATGGGCAACTGATGGGAGACCAGCACGGCCTCGTGGCCGACTGCCCGGGCGCGTGCATCGCGGATCGCGGCGGTCATCCGCTCGATCACCTCGACGTAGGGCTCCCCCCAGGAAGGCTTCCACGGGTTGATCAGCTTGACCATCCGCGCCGGTCGCAGCAGGTGGGTAGGGTCCTTCGCCACAGAAGTCCCCTCGAAGTGGTTACCGGCCTCGATCACCCGCTCATCGGTGCCGAGATCGAGCCCGAACCCCTCGGCGATCGGGGTGGCGGTCTGCTGAGCGCGCAGCAGTGGCGAGGCCGTCACGTCCACGATGTCGGCACCCTGCTCCTGCAGGGTGGAGGCCACTCGCTCGGCCATCTCGCGCCCACGGGCCGACAAGGGATACCCCTCGAGACGGCCGTAGAGCACCCGGTCGGGGTTATAGACCTCGCCGTGCCGGATCAGATGGACCGTCGTGTAGACCATGGCACCAGTGTCGCAAACCCCGACGACGTCCCTCACCCTCGTGCGCGGCAACCGGCGTGAAGCCGGTCACCTCACGTCTCAGCGATCGCGTCGGTCGATCTCCCGGATGATCTCGGTGAACGCCTCCCCCACGGTCGCCAGTTGCTCCGGGGTGAGGACGTCGACGAGACGACGACGCACCGACTCCACATGGGCTGGGGCCGCCGCTTTCAGTTGTTCGAACCCGACGTCGGTGAGCACGCAGTCCACGCCACGCCCGTCGTCGGCGGCACTGCGGCGCTGGACCAGTCCGGCCGCCTCCATCCGCCGCACCGTGTGCGTCAAGCGCGACCGTGAGGAGACGACATCGTGAGCCAGGCGCGACATGCGCATCGTCCGATCCTCGCACTCACTGAGCCGCACCATCACCTCGTACTCGTTCATCGACAGACCAGCCGCCTCTTCGAGGTCCCGGCCGAGCGCGTCGAACAGCGACCACGTCCCTTCGAGCAACGCACGCCAGTGCCGCTGCTGATCAGCGTCCAGCCATCGTGGTTCTGCCATGTCGTCCCTCTCACGTGATCAATCTCGACCGACCTCTTGACAGCAAGGGTAGTTGTCCCGCACAGTAATTACTACAAGATTCAACTATATCCTTCGACCCGAGGAGATCCATCGTGAGCACCATCCCCGCCGGCATCTACACCATTGACCCCGTCCACAGCGAGGTCGGCTTCGTCGTCCGTCACTCGGGCATCTCCAAGGTGCGTGGCCGGTTCACCGAGTTCGCCGGCTCCTTCACCATCGCCGACGACTTCGCCGACTCCTCCGCCCAGGTGACGATTCAGTCGGCATCGGTGCACACCGGAAACGAGCAGCGCGACGGCCACCTGACGAGCCCTGACTTCTGGGACGCCGCCTCCAATCCCGAGTGGACCTTCACCTCGACCTCCGTCGAGGGCAGCGGCGAGGAGTTCACCGTGCACGGGGACCTCACCATCAACGGCGTCACCAAGCAGGTGTCACTCGAGGTTGAGTTCGAGGGTGCACTCGCCAGCGGCGAGGGCGAGGAGAAGGTCGGCTTCTCCGCCCAGACCACCATCTCCCGCAAGGACTACGGCCTGACCTGGAACGTCGCCCTCGAGGGTGGCGGCCTCCTCGTCGGCGACAAGGTCACCATCTCCATCGAGGTCCAGGCCGCGAAGCAGGCCGTCGCCAGCCAGGCCTGACCCTCCCCCGGTTCAGCCGGTTCAGCACTGCCCGGTTCCGCGCCGTACGAAATGACGGCCCTCAGCGACTCCACGCCAAATGGGCGGTGTCAAGTGGTGAGTGCACTGGTGATGAGTTGGTCGAGTTTCTCTGCCGGTGTCATCCCGTCGAGGGTCGCGCGGGGTCGGATGTTGAGGAGGTCCTGGGCGGTGTGGATGTCGGCGTCAAAGACGGTGCGGAAGTTGATGCCTTTGGGGAAGAACTCCCGGATCAGGCCGTTCGTGTTCTCGTTGGTGCCACGCTGCCATGGTGAGTGCGGGTCGCAGAAGTAGACCGCCATGTTGGTGGCTATCGTGAAGTCGCGGTGTCGAGCGAGTTCATCGCCTTGGTCCCAGGTCAGGCTCTTACGCAGGGCTTGCGGTAGTGAGCTCATCATCGCGACGAGTTCTGCGGTGACGGTTCCGGTGAGGTGATCGGCAGGAAGACGCCGGATCAAGGTGAAGCGTGAAGCACGTTCGACCAGGGTGATGATCGCGGACTGGTTCTTGGCCCCGAGCACGAGATCACCCTCCCAATGCCCGGGAACGGCCCGGTCGGCCGCCTCAGCGGGTCGGGTCGAGATATGACAGCCCTCCACCCAACTGCGGGTGCGGCCCGTGGTGAGCCGTGATCGCGGGATCCGCGTCGTCCGGCCGGTTCGTAGGGCCTTCTCGCGCCGGATCTCCTCGCGCAGACTGCCGCGCCCCTGCACATACAGTGCTTGATAGATCGTCTCGTGTGACACTCGCATGTCCTCACGGTCGAGGTAGTGGCGCCGCAGGTGCAAAACTACCTGTCCCGGGGAGAAGTGCTTATTCAAGCACTCCACCACGACCCGGCGCAGGTGGGTGTTCTGCTCCAGCTTCGCCATCTTGGGGCGCCGCTTGAGCCGATCCGCCCCCACCTGGGCGCGGCGGGCGAAATAGTGCCCGCCAGCGGTTCGATGCTTGTTGATCTCGCGAGTGATCGTCGAGGCCGAGCAGCCCACCAGCCCAGCGATCTGGGCATGAGTCTTGCCCTGGGCCCGATACACCTCGATCAGCGTTCGATGGTAGATATCCAACCGGCGTCCATGACCTGTGTGCACCACCGGCCGAGTCTGCCAGCCATCAGCGAACTCGACCCGAGGGCGAGCCCCGCCCCCTGACGGCCCGAGCGGAACCGGTACCCATACTCGGCCACCCAATCCCTGAGAGTTTCCTTGTTGAACCCCATCCGTCGTGCCACCGACGCCAACGACTCACCATCCTCGACCCTGGACAGCGCCTCAACCCTGAACTCCCACGACAACACCCGAACCACAGCAACCCCATCCACACGACCAGCACAGTGCACTCATCGTCTGACACCGCCAATGTGGCACGAAGTCGCTGAGGGCCGTCACTTGCATACTGAGCCCATCAGCCCAGCGCAGCCTCCAGCCGCGCCGGGTCGATCCGGTAGTACCCGACCTGCTCGCCGTCGACCACGACGACCGGGACCAACTCCCCGAACCGAGCAGTGAGGTCAGCGTCGGAATCGACGTCCACCTCGGCCCACGTCGCTCCTCGACGCTCACTGATCACCCGGACCACACGCCTGGCGGCATCGCACAGGTGGCAGCCGTCCCGGGAGTAGAGAATCACGCGCGCATCCACAATCCCAGGGTACGGGTAGCGAGCCAGGAGCCGAGCGTCAGTTCTGGCCCGAGCCGAGCGTCTGAGGGCACGCGAAAGGGCCGGACCGGCTCCACTGGGGAGCAGCGGTCCGGCCCAGCGCAGGTGAGCGTCGCGTCGAGGTGCCGCTAGTAGGGCGATGCGGGCTGCGCGGCCCTTACTAGCGGAACCTCTCACTTCTTGTTGCGGCGCTGGTGACGCGTCCTGCGGAGCAGCTTGCGGTGCTTCTTCTTCGCCATCCGCTTACGACGCTTCTTGATGACCGAACCCACGGGACCTCACTACGACTCAGGCGATCACGCGAACGCTCCGGGGAATCCCCGGCGCTCGCGTCGGACAGAACATCGAGCTATCTTACCTGCCCGGGAGGGCAGCACCCGCCGGGGCGGGTCAGCGACCGGAAGCGGCTCGCGGATCGCCCCAGTCACCCAGGCCGCCCGAGAGCATCTCCTCCACTGCGGCCTGCGGTACCCGGTAGGACTTCCCCACCCGGATCGCCGGCAGCTCACCGGAGTGAACCATCCGGTACACCGTCATCCGGGAGACACGGGCCATCTCGGCCACCTCGGCAACCGTGAGGAAGCGCGGTGCACCGTCGTCGGCCATCCTCGTCTCTCCCTCTGTCGGTCGTCGCACCTGGTAGCCCGGCGAACGTGCGCCTCGTCGGACATGGACAAAGCCCCAGACGAGCATCTTAGGGGTAAAACGCCGGCGACGGGAACCGCCGGAGGCAGATCAGTCCGCCGTGAGTGGGTCAAGTCCGCGCCAAGGAAAGGCCGCGCGTCGTGTCGCGGCGATCGACTGGTCCACCGGATCTGCGGGATCGTAACCGTCGACCCAGCACCTGAAATCCGTGTCACCACCGTCAGACATGGTGGTCGGGCCGTCTCCGTCGACCAGGTCACGCACCCGCTCCAACCACCCGGCGGGCAGGTCGGTCTGTACCGCGAGTGGCACCCCGGCACTCACCGCAACCAGATGCGCCCAGGAACGTGGGACGGTCCAGATGACGTCGTACCCCCCACCACCGGTGGCCAGCCATCGCCCACCGGCGTGCTCCGACGCCCACCGGCCCACCATCTCCGCCGCAGCGCGCTGGGCGTCGATCGTGATGTCCAGCCCTGTCAGCGGGTCTCGCCGGTGCGTGTCGCATCCGTGCTGGCTGACGATGACCTGTGGTGCGAACTCACGGACCACAGGCCCGGCGACCGCTTCGATGCCCCGCAACCAGGCGACATCGCCTGTACCTTCCGGAAGTGCGAGGTTGATCGCCGATCCCCGCGCGTCCGGGCCCCCCACATCCTGGGCGAAGCCCGTTCCCGGGAACAGTGTCTGCCCGCTCTGGTGCACCGAGATCGTCACCACCCGCGGATCGTCCCAGAACGCCCGCTCCACCCCGTCGCCGTGGTGGGCGTCGATGTCCAGGTACAGCACACGCTCACAGCCGGCCGCCAGCAGCCAGGAGATCGCCACCGCGGCATCGTTGTAGATGCAGAACCCGCCGGCGCGGCCGGGCATCGCATGATGCATGCCTCCGGCGATGCTCACCGCACGGGCCGGACCCTCCTGCCACACCGCCTGCGCTCCTGCCAGCGTCGCTCCCACGATCCGGGCCGAGGCTTCATGCATCCCGGCGAAGATGGGGTCGTCGATGGTGCCGAGCCCACGGGAGCGATCCGGGACGCCCTCGGAGGCAGCCTGGACCGCCGCAATGTAGGCCCGCTCGTGCACGCGAGCGAGTTCGTCGTCAGACGCCGGCTCGGCGTCGACCACCCGCACCCCCGGAGCGGACAGCAACCCGAGCGCGGACAGCAACTCGACCGTCAGGCGCAACCGGACCGGTGCCATGGGGTGCCCGGCGCCGAAGTCGTACGCCAGAAGCTGCTCGTTCCAGGGCAGCGTGACGGGGCAGGGCATACCTCACGGTAGCGCGAACGACCCCGCCTCGATGCCTCCTGCGGCCGGATCCGCCATCAAGCTGACCGACCCGCCCGTGACCGCCTGCTCCGGCATGGATCGACGTGGCACAGTAGGCACGTCCCGACCGCAGGCTGTCAGGAGAGACGTGGCACGCGAGCAGACCCCTCGCCCCGGCGACGATGTCGGGGTGCTCACCCGCCTGCGTGAAGCCGTCGATGACGTCGCCCGGCACTCCCCAGCACGGATGACCCTGGTGGTGTTCGCCTCGGTCGTCGGGATCGTGACAGCGCTGCTCTCGTTGCCGATCGCCACCAGCACCGGTCAGCGCGCTCCCTTCGCCGACGCCCTGTTCACCGCCACCTCCGCTGTGTGCGTGACGGGACTGGTCACGGTCGATACCGCTACCTACTGGTCCCCGTTCGGCCAGGTGGTGATCCTCGTCGGGATCCAGATCGGCGGGCTCGGGGTGATGACCCTCGCCTCGATCCTGGGTCTCGCCGTCTCTCGTCGGATCGGGCTGACGCAGAAGCTGCTAGCTGCGGCCGAGACGAAGACCACCCGGCTCGGCGAGGTCGGGTCACTCCTGCGCGCCGTCCTGGCGACCATCGCCGTGATCGAGGGGGCACTGTGGATCGTCCTGTTCCCGAAGTACCTCCTCATCGGCTACCCGCTCGGAGAAGCGCTCTGGCACAGCCTGTTCCAGGCGATCTCGATCTTCAACAACGCGGGCTTCATCATCGAAGAAGGTGGTCTGGGCCAGTACGCCGGCGACTGGTGGATGGTGATGCCCATCATCATCGGGGCATTCATCGGTGCGCTGGGATTCCCCGCCATCCTCTCGATCAGCCGGAACTGGCGCCGCCCCCGGCAGTGGTCGCTGCACGCGAAGCTCACCGTGGCCACGAGCACGATCCTCTGGGTCGTCGGGACCCTCGCCATCGGCTTGCTGGAATGGGCCAACCCTCGTTCATTCGGGACCCTCCCGGCTGCCGACCGGATCCTCAACGCGATGCTCGCCGGAATGACCCCACGATCGTCCGGGTTCTCGACTGTGGACATCGCGACGATGACCGAGAGCACCTGGTTCATCCAGGACGCGTTGATGTTCGTCGGTGGCGGCAGCGCCTCCACCGGAGGCGGGATCAAGGTGACCACCTTCGCCGTCATGGTGCTCGCGATCCTTGCCGAGGCACGAGGCGACCCGGACATCGAAGCGTTCGGACGGCGGATCGCGCCCACCGTGCTCCGGCTCGCCGTGGCGGTAGCTTTCGTGGGCGCCACCCTCGTGGGCGCCGGAACGCTCGCCCTGCTCGTCCTGACCGACCTGCACCTGGACGTGGTCCTGTTCGAGGTGATCTCCGCCTTCGCCACCTGCGGACTCAGCACCGGGATCACCGCCAACCTGCCCGATTCCGCCAAGTACGTCCTGAGCGCCCTGATGTTCACCGGGCGGCTCGGCACGATGACGATGGCCGCGGCCCTCGCCCTGCGGGACCGCCGCCGTGTGATCCGACTTCCCGAAGAGAGGCCGACCATTGGATAAGAAGTTTCCGCGCGGGAGCACCCCGGATCTCGATCAAGGCGCCGATGCGAGTGTTCTGGTGATCGGACTGGGCCGATTCGGTGGAGCGCTGGCAGCGACCCTGGACGAGCTGGGGCGCGACGTCCTCGCCGTCGAGCGGGATCCTGACCTGATCCGCGACTGGACGGGCCGCATCCCGCTGGTGGAGGCCGATGCCTCCAACCCTGTCGCCCTCGAGCAACTCGGGGTCAAGGACTTCCCGATCGCCGTCGTCGGGGTGGGAACCTCACTGGAGGCAAGCGTGCTGATCACTGGGAACCTGGTGGACCTCGGCACCCCATTGATCTGGGCGAAGGCGATCTCCGCCGAGCACGGGCGCATCCTCCAGCGCATCGGCGCCCACCACGTCGTCTACCCCGAGCATGACGCCGGGGCGCGGGTGGCACACCTGGTCTCGGGCCGGATGCTCGACTTCATCGAGCTCGAGGACGGTTTCACGATCGTGAAGATGCGTCCGCCGAAGGAGACGCACGGGTTCACCGTCGGCGAGGCGGAGATCAAGAGCAAGTACGGGGTGACCGTGATCGGCGTGAAGCAGCCGGGGCAGCCGTTCGAGTACGCCACCGCCGAAACCCGGATCGACGCCGGCGACACGCTCATCCTCTCCGGTGACACGGCGCTGCTGGAGAAGTTCGCCGCCCGGCCATGAGGCGCTACTTCACGTCGTAGGCATCGACCGCCGTCGCCTTCTTGCCCGGCTTCGGGTTGATCACCACGACGGCCTGCCGGTCGCGCTTGCGGATGCTCAGCACGGGGCCCTCCGGCGTTCCCGGGACGTACCGCGCCAAGGGGAAGGGCCGGCCCGTAGACCGCGCCTTGCTCATGGTGGTCTCCCACTCGACGACCTGCGGCCCACCGGCAGCCACCTGCTGGCGCACGTACTGGAGCAGGCTCTCGTTGTCCTGCTCGGACAGGGAGGGGTGGGTGAGCAGGTCGACGCTGAGCACCTCGCCCTTCTTCCCCGTGGAGACCCGCAAACCGGTCTCGCGAGCGAGGGCCAGGTAGCCGCGCTCGAGATAGGCCTGGTGCAGGCGCCGGTAGAGCGCATTCTGGGAGATCATCGCGTAGGCGAAGAGCAGGGCCGCGAGCACCAGCAGGATCGGCGGGCCGTAGACGACGAAGTTCAGCCACACCGAGGTGACCTGGTCCTCGCCGAGCGTGGACCAGAACACCCGCCAGAAGCGGGAGGAACCGATCGCGGAGAAGTCGTTGTCGAGCGTGCGTATCGTGGAACGGAGATTCCACAGCAGCCCGACGACGGCGAACATCAGCACGAGACCTGCGAACGCCATCGCTGGTCGTTCGATGCGCAACGACTTGCCGAAACGATGTGGGTCGGTGAACTGGCTCTGCAGTTGGGTGATCGACACGAGCAGCACTGTAGCGGGACTGGCGGAACCGTCAACCGCCACTGGGGGATCTGTCACCCGCGTGATAACTCGCCCGCGGCTCGTGCAGGTCAGTCCGCGAGCTCGCGCCCCATCTCGATCGACCGCAGCCGCACCGTCTCGGCGGCGGCGATCACCGCAGCCCGCACTCCCCGCTCGTCCAGCTCCCGGATCGCCGCAACAGTCGTCCCGGCCGGGGAGCTGACGCGTTCACGCAGGACCACCGGGTGCTCACCGGTCTGCTGAGCCATCGCCCCGGCGCCGGCGACTGTCTGCACGGCCAGATCGCGAGCGAGTTCACGGCTGAGACCGCCGAGCACCCCGGCCTCGGCGAGGGCGTCGATGAGGTAGAAGACATACGCGGGACCGGATCCGGAGATGGCGGTGACGGCATCCTGATAGGACTCCTCGACCCGGTGGACGGCGCCTGTCCCGGCCAGCAACGAGGCCACCTGGTCGAGATGGTCACCGGTGGCGTGCTCCCCAGCGCTGAGCACGCTCACCCCGGCACCGATCGTGGCGGGGGTGTTGGGCATGACACGCACCACGGGGGTGCCTGCGGGCAGGCGGGAGGCGAGGTACGCCGTCGAGATCCCAGCCGCCACGCTCACCACGATGGCGCCCGGTGCGAGCGCCGGAGCGATCTCGGTGGCGACTCCACCGATGTCCTTCGGCTTGACGGCGAGGATCACCACGTCAGCACCGGTGACCGCCTCGGTGTTGCTGTCGGCTGCCTGCACACCGAGGGCCGCAGCGCGGGTGCGGGCGTGCTCCGGGCGCCCGTCCGCCACACGCACGCCTCCAGCATCCACAGTCGGCAGCATCGAAGTGAGGATGGCCTCCCCCATCACTCCGACGCCGATCAGGGAAATACGTTCTGCCATGGCGGACTCCAGTCAGTCGTGCTTGGTCATGCGGCCAGTATTCACATCACAGGGGGTAGGCACGGTAGAAGGTCGTGACGGTCTCGACGTCCGGCCCCTCGGCGAGCAGCATGACAGTGGCGTTGGTCCATGCCACCCGGGCACCGTCGTCGGTCTCCCACACCACGTAGCGTCCAGCGACCTCACCGTCGACGTCCACCTCACCGGTCTCAACCGGGTCCGTGCCCTCGGTCAGGGTCGAGAGTGTCTCGTCCGCCTCGCCGGCTTCCTTCCATTGCGCGATGCGGAGGGTGACGGCGTCGCTCGGCCCGGTGTAGGTCAGGTGCCAGCTCTCCAGGGCGTTCGGGTCGAGGGGCTCGGGGTCAGCGTCCTGGGCGGTGACAGCGTAGGGGGCCGTGGCTTCCACAGTGTCCGGCAGAGCGGCGAGCAGGGGGGTGGAGGTCTCGCGTTCGATCGGGTCCGGGGCAGCCGTCGTGGCGTGCTCGGAGGCCGTGGACGACGGGCTCGCGCCAGGCTCGGCTTCGTCTCCCAGCCGAGGGACCAGCAGGACCACCAGCACGATGAGCAGGCCCACGACGAGGGCGATCAAAGTGGGCAGCAGCCAGCGTGGGCGGCGGCCCTTCGACTCACCTCGGCCGAGTCCGTCGGAGCCAGGCCCGTGACCGGGCCCGCCTGCATCTGTCTGGCTCGTCATCTCGCCTTCTCAACTCCCGCCGTCGGCCCACATCGATGGACCTGCCTGCCCTGCCTGGGCCTGTGCTCTGCTGCCCCGCACTGTACGCGGCGCCCGGGCGAGGCGCGGCTGACGTCTGGTTTCCGAACACGCCTGCGGGCGCCGTCCACAGCTGGCGGGCCCACCCAGGGGCCAGATGTCGGCGCAGGCGGCTACCGTGGCGCCATGGCGACGACGGGGCAGGGCCGACAGGGCCGACAGGGCCGACGAGGGCAGGATCGATGAGGGCACGGGCGACGTTCGCATGCACGGGCTGTGGTGCCGAGTATGCGAAGTGGTACGGACGTTGCCAGCAGTGCGGGGCCTACGCCACGATCGAGGAGCAGGCGGCAGCGCCCGCGAATGCCGGTCTGAAGTCGACGCGCACCACCCGAGCTCCGGCCCGTCCTGCGCGCCGCGTGCGCGAGATCGAGGTCGATTCGCGGCAGGCGCGCACCTCGACCGGCCTGCGGGAACTGGACCGGGTCCTCGGCGGGGGCCTGGTGCCTGGGCAGGTCGTCCTGCTCGCCGGGGAGCCGGGGGCAGGTAAGTCCACGCTGCTGCTCTCGGCCGCCGATGCGGTCGCCGAGTCCACCGGACGGCCGGTGCTGTACGTCTCCGGTGAGGAGTCGGTCCACCAACTCGCCGCGCGCGCCCGCAGGATCGAGGCCACCAGCGAGCACCTGCTCCTCGCGGACAGCAATGAGCTCGGGGAGGCGCTCGGGCATCTCGAGGCCGTCGAGGGTGAACCGGCTCTGCTGATCGTCGACTCGGTGCAGGCGATCGCCTCGGCCGAGGTCGAGGGCCGCGCCGGCGGTGTGGCTCAGGTGATGGAGGTCGCCTCCACCCTGACCCGGCTGGCGAAGTCCCGGAACCTGCCGATGTTCCTGGTCGGTCAGGTCACGAAGGAGTCCACGCTCGCCGGTCCGCGAGCGCTGGAGCACATCGCCGACACCACGCTGGCGATGGAGGGCGAGAAGCAGACGCCACTGCGGATGCTGCGCACCATCAAGAACCGCTTCGGCCCGGCCGACGAGGTCGCCTGCTTCGAGCAGACCGACACCGGGGTCGTCGAGGTGCCAGACCCGAGCAGTCTGTTCCGCAGCCTGCGCGCCTCACCGGTCCCCGGGACGTGCCTGACCGTGACGGTCGAGGGCCGCCGGCCGATGATCGCCGAGATGCAGGCGCTCGTCTCGCCCAGCACCACCCCGAACCCGCGGCGTGGGGTCAGCGGTCTCGATACCTCCAGGGTGTCGATGCTGGTCGCGATCACGGAACGCCTGGGAGGCGTGCGCCTGCATGACAAGGACGTCTTCGCCGCGACAGTGGGCGGGATGCGCTCCAGCGATCCGGCGACGGATCTGGCGGTGTGCCTGGCGATCGCCTCCGCCTCCCAGGACCTGCTGGTCCCCCTCGATGTCGCCGCCATCGGCGAGGTCTCGCTCTCCGGGGACATCCGCCGGGTGGGCATGATGACGCAGCGGCTGGCTGAGGCCAGGCGCCTGGGGTACCGCCGGGTGATGGTCCCCCTCGGAACCGGCAGCTCGCTCGGGCACCAGTCCGACGGTGTGGAGCTGCTGGAGGTCGCGACGATCCACAATGCCTTCTTCACGCTGACGCAGTTGCAGCCCAGTGCCCGCGAGTCCACGGGGGCGCCGTCTACGATGGATCGCGAGCGAGGTCGGCTCACCTCGATCAGACCGGTCGATTCGTGACCACGACCACCGCCCTGCAGAAAGGTTCCCGGGTGCCCGCCTCCACTCTCCCACCACTCCTGCGTGAGACGTTGCGCGCCGTCGCACCCGGTACCGAACTGCGGGACGGGCTGGAACGGATCCTGCGTGGCCGCACCGGTGCGCTGATCGTGCTCGGCTACGACGAGACGGTCGCTCAGATCTGCTCGGGCGGCTTCGAACTCGACGTTCCGTTCTCCTCCACGCGGTTGCGCGAGCTGGCCAAGATGGACGGGGCAATCGTGGTCGACAACCGTGCCGGCCGGATCTTGCGGGCTGCCGTGCAGATGCTGCCGGACGCTTCGATCGAGACGACCGAATCCGGCACGCGACACCGCACCGCCGAACGGACGGCGAAGCAGACCGGGTTCCCGGTGATCTCGGTGAGCCAGTCGATGCGCATCGTGGCTCTGTACGTCGGCGGCCAGCGGTACGTGCTCGAAGACTCCGACACGATCCTCTCGCGCGCGAATCAGGCCCTCGCGACCCTGGAGCGCTACAAGTCCCGGTTGGATGAGGTCACCGGCACGCTGTCTGCCCTGGAGATCGAGGATCTCGTCACGGTGCGGGATGTGGCCGCGGTGGTGCAGCGGCTGGAGATGGTGCGACGGATCTCGGCGGAGATCTCCGACTACGTGGTCGAGCTCGGGACGAACGGCCGGCTCCTGTCACTGCAGTTCGACGAGCTCATCGGCGGCGTGGGACCGGATCTGGAACTCGTGGTCCGGGACTATCTCGACCCGCGCAGCGCCCGATCCCTGGACGATGTGCTCGACGCGCTGGGTGGCCTCGACTCGACTCAGCTGATCGACCTGACCCAGCTGGCCCGCATCCTCGGCGTAGGCGGCCGGCAGGGCGATTCGCTGGATTCGGCTCTCTCGCCGCGTGGATACCGCATGCTGACGCGGATCCCGCGGTTGCCGATGACTGTGGTGAACGATCTGGTGGAGCACTTCGGGTCGCTGCAGAAGATGCTCGCCGCCACCACCGACGATCTCGAGGTGGTCCACAGCGTCGGTGGCCAGCGTGCCCGGACGGTGCGCGAGGGGCTCTCCCGGCAGGCGGAGTCCTCACTGCTGGAGCGTTTCGCCTGAGGCTTCCTCGCGAACTCCGGAGTAGGCGGCACGCGTAGCACCGCAGCGGTGCAACGCACCGGTCAGCGCAGCGTGAGCGCCTGTTCTGTCGCGACGCGGCTCTCTCCCACTGTGAGCGCTACCTCCAGCACATACGTCCCGGCCTCGGCCATCGCCGTGTCGCCCGGACAGCCCTCGGCGCTCCGGCGCCCGCTCCAGGTGAGGGTGCGCTGCTCCTCGGCGCCGATGTCCAGCAGAATCGGAATCTCCGATGATCCCGCCGGGCACTCAACGCTCGTCCACACCTGATCCTCGCCGGAGGTGACGGTCATCTGCAGGGCGGCGTGGCCGACGTCCAGGAGGCATGGCACCTGCCCGCGGTTGGTGACCGTGACCGATGCGGGCACGTCGGAGCCTGCACTCACCTGGGTCGAGTCGAGCGCCGTGACGACGTCGATCGCCTGCGGCACGCATCCCACCGGATTGGCGAGCGCCTCCTCGTCCGGCGTGGCCTCGGGAGCCGGGGTGGTGGCCGCATCGGTGGCAGGCTCGGTCGCGGTCGGTCCCTCGCCTGGTCCGAATCGCTCCAGCAGGGCCCGCACGCCGAGGGTCCCGGCGAGCGCGACGAGGGCCACGAGCACCAACGCGAGAAGACCGACCACGAGGCGACGACGGCGGTAGGAGGCCTTGCTCGGACGGGAGGTCGCGTTCGCACGCCCCCGTGAGGCACCGGTCCCCCGGTTCACGGCCCTGTCGGTACCGCTGCGCCTTGAACGCGTGCGGTGCCCAGCATCACGAGGGGTTCGGTTCGGCACGGTACAGACGGTATCCCGCGCCCCCGGGGCACGCGCGGAGCCACGTCGAGGACGCGCGCACACCAGGTCTCGTGATGACCGTCAGGAGTGCGGGCGCGGGCGGTTGCCGGACTCGGCCCGCGCCCGACGCTCGGCCTCATTCTCCCGTCGGCGCTGATCCTGCTGCCGCGTGTCCTCCTGGACCGCGCGCTCGGCAGTCAGCCAGTCCGGCGGGTCGTCTCGCAGTTCATTGATCTCGGCGGTCGTGAGCGCTCCCTCGATACCGGCCCGGGTCAGACCGGAGATCGAGATGCCCAATCGGCCGGCCACCACCGGCCGCGGGTGCGGGCCGTTGCGACGCAGGTCGGTCAGCCAGTCCGGTGGGTGTCGTTCGAGCTCCTCCACCTCTTGCCGGCTGAGCTGGGCCGCCTGGAACTCCTGCGGCGCAGCCGGAAGGTAGATACCGAGCTTCTTCGCGGCTGTGATCGCCTTCATTCGTTGCTGGTCGGCTCCCATGGGAGCAGTATGCCCGCTCGCTAGGCTGGGCGCGTGACCACGCCACCGTTCAGACTCGGCTACGTCCCCGGCGTGACCCCCGCGAAGTGGGCAGGGATCTGGCGGGAGCGTCACCGCACCGAGCTCGAACTGGTACCTCTCGCCGTCGGGGACGCCGAACGCGCAGTGCGCGAGGGTGAGGTCGCGGCCGCGCTGCTGCGGCCCCCGGTGGACCGGGAGATGCTCAGCGCGATTGTGCTCTACGAGGAGGCGTGCGTCGTGGTGACGCCGATCGATCACGTGATCGCGGCCCTCGATCGGGATGAGCCGGTCACCTCAGAGGACTTGGCGGACGAGGTCATGCTGTACCCGGCCGACGACGTCCTGGGCAGACCTCCGGGCCAGCTGGCCGGCTATCGTCCGCCGACGACCGCCGAGGCGATCACTCTCGTCGCGGCCGGTACCGGACTGCTGATCGTCCCGCAGTCCTTGGCGCGCCTGCACCACCGGCGCGACCTGACCTACCGGTTCCTCGACGGCGGGCCGGCAGCACCTGTGGCGCTGTGCTGGCAGACCGATCGCACCACCGACGAGGTGGAGGATCTGATCGGCGTGGTGCGGGGCCGGACCGTGAACTCTTCTCGGGGGCGGCCGACTCCACCGTCGACGAAGCCGGTCCGGCCAGAGCAAGGCGCGCGCAGCTCCTCAGCAGGACGCGGCTCCGGTGGACGCAGTTCCTCGGCTGGACGCCGATCCGCCCGCCGCGGCCCGAACCAGCGGGGCAACCGCCGCGGGCGGCCCTGATCGCGGCGCAGCACAGGCGGATCCTGCGCGACCTCTACGCTGGAGCAGCGATGACCACTGCCCCCGACTGCCCGTGCACCGGCTGCGCCTCGACCCTGCACGAGGCGATCCTGACCTGGTACGACGATCATGCCCGCGACCTGCCGTGGCGTGCACCGGAGACGAACGGGTGGGCGGTGCTGGTCAGCGAGATCATGCTGCAGCAGACACCAGTGGTGCGGGTGGAACCCGCGTGGCAGGCGTGGATGCACCGCTGGCCCACCCCCGCGGATCTGGCGGCAGCGAGCCCGGCGGAGGTGTTGCGCGCGTGGGACCGGCTCGGCTACCCGCGGCGTGCGCTGCGACTGCGCGAGGCGGCTCGCACGATCGTGGCCGACCATGGCGGCGCGGTGCCCGCCGACGAAGCGGCCCTGCGTGCGCTTCCGGGGATCGGGGCCTACACGGCAGCGGCAGTTGCTGCTTTCGCCTACGGACGGCGCACGGTCGTCCTGGACACGAACGTGCGCCGGGTGCTGGGTCGCCTGGTATCGGGGATGGCGCTGCCACCGCCCTCGCAGCGTCGTGCGGAGAACGAGACGGCGGCGGCGATGCTGCCCGAGGAGCCGGAGCGATCCGCGCGCTGGAACGTGGCGATGATGGAGCTCGGCGCACTCGTGTGCACGGCCCGCTCACCGCAGTGCGGTCAATGCCCGGTGGCGACCCACTGCCGGTGGCGGGCTGCTGAGTATCCGGCGGACGAGTTCGCCACCGCTCGTCGCACCCAGGCCTGGCACGGTACCGACCGTCAGGCGCGGGGCCGGGTCCTCGCTGCGCTGCGCCGTCAGGACGAGCTGCGGCCGGACGAGGCCGGTGACCTGTGGCCGGACCCCGCCCAGCTGCAGCGGGTGCTGGCAAGCCTGTGCACCGACCGGTTGATCGTGGCCGAGACCGACTCCGACGGTGTGGTGACCGGGTACCGGTTGCCACAGCAGTGAGCATGCACTTCGGCGATTCGCCGCCGGGACGTGCATGAGGTATCGCCCGCAGCGGCGTCTCAGCCGCTGCGGGCGATACCTCCGGAGTGACCTGTCGTCACTGCCGCCTCCGCCGGACTTCGGGATCAGTGCGTGGTGAAACCACTGGCCTTGTCCTCGAGCGGGATCGGGTTGATGCTCATCGTGTACTCGGCATCTAGCGGTGCCGGATGTCCCGAACCATCACCGATGGTGAGGCCATCCTGACCCGCCACGTACGGCTCGATGAAGGCGTACCTGGCCGTCTGGGTGTTCGGCCCCGGCCGCGCCTGGAACATGAACCAGTCGGTGCCCTCGTGATCGGTGAAGGTGGGGCCCGTACCGGTCCCGACAACCTCATCGTTCTTGCTCATCACAGGGGTCGGGTTCTTCGCCCAGTTCGAGGCGTCCATCGGGTCTCCCCCCGTGTAGCGCAGGTATCCGATCGCGTAGTGGATGGTCCAGTAGCCGCTGGCGGAGTAGGCCATGTACACCTCGCCGTCGTGACCGTAGACGGCGGTCGCGCCCTCCACGACCTTCGGCCACCACATGTTGGGGTCGCTCGAGGACTGGGCGTACCCGTGCTCCTCCCACTCATACTCCGGCACGGCGATGATGCTCGGCTCCCCGGTCAGCGTCCACGGATTGACCATGTGACTGAGGTTGAGCCTCTGATGGAACTCCGAGGTACCTCGATACGCTTCGGTCACGTACGAGATGTAGGTCTCGCCACCGATCCGGAACACAGACGTTCCGGCGACGAACTCATCGGTGTTGAACTCGGGATCATCCTCGTTCGTAATGCGTTCCGGGACGTTCGCCGCACCGGTGACGGGGTTGCCCCACGTGCCCAGCAGATCATCGCCGTCGAGAGCCTTGAGCACGTACTGGCGCTGCCCCTCAGCTGCAGGATCACTCGGGTCCGTCGCGGACAGGAACAGGTACCACCCCGCGTTCTCCTCACCGACGTCCTCTGCGGTCAGGTGGTGGATCTCCGGTGACCACAGGTTCCGCATCTCGTCGGGGGCGAAGATCACCGACCCCACCGACTCGCTCATGTCCGAGGGGTTCGCGACCTTGTGCAGGGACAGTGTGGAGCCGCCGGTGGCGATGAAGTAGTACTGCCCCTCGTGGGTGAACATGTACGGATCGGCGGCACGGACCAGTGGGTTCGTGAACGTCAGGTCCCCCTCCGGCGCTGCCTGGGCGATCGCGGGGTCGACGTGGAGGGCACTGACCATGTCCCCTGCGAACCCCTCGCTCCCCAGGAGATCGGTGAGGTGCCCGAAGTCGCCGCCTTCGACGGTGAGGTCATAGGTGCCCGAGAGGACCGTGCTGCGGGACTTCGCCGGGGCGATCGTCGCCCAGAACTCACCGCCGTTGACGGTGATGTCCGCGTCATAGTCGACGGCGTAGTCACTGCCATCCTCCTCGTAGACCGCGTAGACGCCGCGCATGAACGTGCCTGCGTTGATGGTCGCGGACGCTGATCCCGAGCTCTCACCACGATGCGAGAGGACGACCGGCCCGTAGAAGGTGCCCCCATCGACCTGGACGGAGATGTCTGCGCCGGCGGTCACCGCTCCGGTGTGGTCGGAACCGCCACGCAGGCCGGCCCACTGGCCGCCCTCGACCGTCACCGAGGTGGACGGCGCGGGCACCGTGTCGTTGCTTCCGCCGATGATGGTCAGGTAGGTCTCGCCACGACGGGTGAACTCGGTGTCGACGCCGGTGCCGATGGTCAGCTGTTGCCCCATGGCGTAGATGGCGCCGTCGACGGTCGGGGACTGCAGCAGCAGGTTCTCGAACGTGGTCGGGCCGCCCAGTCGCATGGCACCCTCGATCTGCAGTGCCGCTCCGTCGGCGGCGAAGTCGAGGTCGCCGTCGTCGGAGGTGAGCACGACGCGGGAGGTGTACTCGCCGAGGTCGTAGCCCTCCTCGACCGTGTAGGGGCCGGTCACCACCACGCGTCCGTCGCCGCTGAGCTCGGCGATCGCTGTACTCAGGTCGCCGCTGGCGTGGGTCGGGCTGCTGCCGTCACCGTCGCCGCCGGGAGCCAGGTAGACGACGTCATCGTCGATGACGGTGGACACCTGGTCCGCGAGCTGGTCGACGAGGTCGTCCTCGGCTCCGGGCAGGCGCACGAGCACGCGTTCGGATCCGTCGGCAGCCTCCCAGCCCGAGATGCTGAGGTCCTTGATCTCCACGCTGCCGATCCGAAGGCGGGCGTCGGTCTCGACGCGCTCGAGCGCCGCGGTTGCGATCTCGCCGTCGATCAGCCGTGCGGTGAGCGAACCGAGCCCGGCTGCGGATGCGTGCAGGGTCTCGATCTCACCTCCGTCGATCGTCACCATCGCGTTCTCGACGTCGTAGGGCTGGTCGGTTCCGGCCCACACCTCTTCGATCTCGCCGCCGGCGATTGTGACATCCGTGCTGCCGGCGAAGGCGCTGTTCAGCCCGGAGATGCCCACGACCCGGGCGATCTCGCCACTCTCGATCGTGATCTGGCTGTCATCGGCGATCGCGACCACGCTGACCTGACGGCCCTCCTCCATTGTCACCCCTGCGCCCAGCGCGAGGTGTGCGCCATCGGCTTGGAGCTCAAGGCTGCCAGCGTTCGCGAGCCGTACCCCTTCGAAGGTGACGTCCCGTGCCAGCGGTACCTCTGCGTCGTCGGGAAAGGCGATCGAAGCATCGCCGGCACCGGTAAACGTGATCTGCCCCGCTCCCGCGGCAAGCGTGCCGGGATCGACATCCCAGGAGACGTCGCCATGGACCGTGATGGCACCGCCGTCGGCGGCCAGTAGGCCCAGCGCGGCCTCGAGACTGCTGCACGGGTTCTCAGCGCTGCACTCGGCGCCGCCACCATCGGCGCTGACGTGGACGTCCGCGGTGTTGATCAGGACGTCGAAGATCTCCTTGAGCGCGGCCACCTGATCGGCCGTGTAGTACTGCCCCGCGAAGACCACCGTCCGGACCGCCGCAAATTCGAGGATCTGCTGGTGGCGACCTTCACCGCCCCAGGCGTTCTGAGCTTGAATGGCCTCGTAGTCCACCCCGTCGAGCGTCAGGTTGACGTCTTCGACGACGTTGTTGATGTCGATCGTGTTGATGTGCCCGCCGGTGAGTTCGACGTCTGCGCTGCCCACGATGTAGCGGGTCACATCGCCAGCAGTGTGCAGGGCACCCACGCGACCGCCGGTCATCGTGATCTCAGTGCTGCCTGAGTAATGGTTCTCGAGCGATGCCCCGAAAACCTCCTGGATGACGCCGCCGTTGATGGTGATGTGCGAGGTCCCGGTGTAGGTCTGCGTCCCGACGCCCTTGCCTCGTGTGAAACCGGAGACCTTGTAGAAGGTGCCCGAGTTGATCGTGATGTAGGAGTCGGCATCACGCACGGTGTCCTCATCGGAGGGCCCGTGATAGCCGCCGACGACGAACACTTGCCGTTTGCCCGGTGTGGGCACGCTCTCCATCGTGACCCCCTCACCGAAGGTGATCGGGTTCCAGTTCGCGGCGAAGACCGACCACTGTGAATGAACAACACCGAGATCTGCAAAGGTCGTGGGTCCGGCGAGGTTGTACTCGATGAAGGGCGTGTCCCCGAAGACCAGCCGGCCCGGATAGGTGTTCTCGCCGTCGGTACTCGTGACGAGAATCGGTTCGGTGTGGTCCGGCTCGACGAGCGTGGCATCGAGCGGGTAGTCACCCATGAGGACGACCCGGCCGCCGTCACCAGCCACAAGCGTCAGCGCTGCTTCGAGCGTCTGGACGGGCTCGGCCGGGTCGGTGCCGGGAGCGGCATCGTCGCCGGCGACGGCGTCGACGTAGGCGACCATCTGGCCGTCGGCGACTGCTGGTGGTGCTGCAGACAGTCCGCACAGAACCATGACAAGTGCGGTGAGGACCGCGGTGAACGACGTGGACACGCGAGTCATGAAGGGCTCCCAAGGAGTGAGTTCTCGGCTCGGGCTACGCATCCACAACGTCGGTGGTGGGATGTTGGCGTAGCACGATATTTGTAAGAACAACTAACTGTTGTGTTTGTTCGAATGTCACCGTAGCGGGATGATGTGCCCAGGTCAACGGTTCAACTCCGACCACCCGACCACCAAGCGACTGGGCGACCCGGCGAACTGGGTCATCCTGAGATCTCACCTGCGTCGTCTCGAGCATGGGCGGCTACGCCGACCCAGGAAGTCTGGTCACTAAAATGTCCATACATTTAGTCACTCGTTCGTGCGCGACGACACGAAGTGCCATCACCCAGGGGGCCGCGTGCACAAGATCCACGGCCGACGCCCGGCATCTGGCTACTGAGCCAGCTCGACGACTCACAGCATCCATCTGTAGAAATGTAAGTAACACCGGACATTGACACAACCTGTCAGGCAGGGCTAGCCTGCGTGAAGCACCGTTTGGGAGAGCGCCACCAGTGGCTCTCACTCATAAAACAAGGAGGTTGTCACGGTGATCACTAGCAATCAGAGGCTCAGCCGACGCGGTCTGCTGGGTGGCGCACTCGGTCTTACGGCAGGGGTGGGCGCGCTCTCGGCGTGCGGTCCGGGCGATGGCGGCGGAAGCGGCGACGAGCCGCCCGAGGACATGGGCTCGGCAGAAGAAGGTCGGCTCGTCGTGTGGGGCGGTCTGCCCCCGGAGATGGGCCCGCAGGCGCTCGTGGACGCGTTCACGGCGAAGTACCCAGACATCGAGGTCGAGTACGTTCGCTTCGTCAACAACGCCGAGGGCATCCTGAAGCTCGACACAGCGCTGCAAGGCGGAGTTCCGATCGACGTCTTCTTCTCTTACGGCACGGTCGATGTCGTCCGTCGCGCGCAGGCCGGGCTCGCTCTGGACCTCACTGATCTGGCCCGAGAGGACGATCTCGCTCAGGTCTTCGTGCAGGATGAGCCGATCAGCACGCTGATCGACGGAAAGCTCTACTCGATCCCGACGACCCACTGGCCACAGTTCGTCGTGCTCAACCAGGACGCGATGGAATCGGCGGGCATCGAGATCCCGTTCGACTGGACGGTGGAGGATTACCACCGGGTGGCACGGGAGTTCAAGAGCGCCGGATTCGACGTGGGTGCCTACCACCCGCCCCGCATGGCTTCCACGTCCTTGGGTGGTGACTACATCTACAAGAACGGCGGCCAGGAGTCCAACCTCGACGATCCCTTGTTCAAGCAGGAACTGGAGCTCATCCTGGCGATGGAAGACGACGGATCGATCTTCACCCAGGAGCGGATCACCGCCGAACAGCTCGGCGGCTACGTGCAGAACTACTTTGTCGACGGCACGTTCCCGATGTACATCGACGGCACGACCGCGCTACGGTTCCTCAAGAACCTCGACGAGTACCCGCACGACTTCCGCACCACGTTCAGGCCCTACCCAGCGCCGACTGCCGGTGCGGACTACTTCAATCCGGGCGTTCGAGGCGACGATGTCCAGATCTCCTCGAAGTCTCAGTACCCGTCGGCGGCCTGGACGTTCGTGAAGTTCTGGATCGACGAGGGCGCGAACCACATGTCACCGGCAGGCAAGGTGTCGCCGTACCAGTTCGACAACCCGACCGACGAGATGATGGATGCGCTGTTCGGGCCGGAACGGGACCGGCTGTTCAATGTGGACGATTTCCACGAGACGTTCTTCGTTCCCGAGCCTCCGTTGTCGGTCCGAAGCATCACGACCGCCTACACCGAGATCGCCAGCCTCAAGTCGCAGATCGAAGACGAGATCCGGCTTCGGACGAAGTCGGTCGACGACGGTATCGCCGAGATGAAGCAAGAGGCAGACGCGGCTATCGCGGACTGGCTCGGCTGAGGAGAGTTCTGCGTGACTCCCCTGATCGAAGACACTGCGAAGCCGGGCCGCGCGGGAACCGACTCCCACGACGGCTCGGCTCCGCCATCGGCTACCACGAAACGCTCATCCCGCCTGGTGAATGGTTACAAGTGGTGGATTCCGTGGGTGTTCCTGCTACCAACCATAGTCGCGGTTCTTGCGTTCCTGATCGTCCCACTCACCGCGGGTCTGTTCATCGCCTTCACCGAGTGGAACGTCGTCTCCGGGATCGGAGGCATCAGATGGGTGGGGTTCGGCAACTTCCAGGAGCTGTTCCAGGACGACATGTTCTGGTCCTCGGCCGTGCGGACCCTGTTCTACGCAGGAGTTGGGACGCCACTCGCCGTCACTTGCGGGATGTTTCTTGGGCTCGCGCTGAATCGGCCAATGCCTGCCAGAGGCGTCATTCGGGCGATCTTCTTCCTGCCGTCGCTGGTCAACGTCATCGCGGCCGGAACGGTCTGGCTGACACTCCTCAACCCCAGATCCGGGATGGTCAATCAGTTCCTGCGCGCAGTCGGCCTCGACAATCCGCCGGGCTGGTTCACGTCGCAGCAGTGGGCCCTACCGGCGATCGTGCTGATGTCAGTCTGGGTCAGTGCCGGCTATGTGGCGATCCTCATCATCGCCGCCCTCCAGGACCTTCCTACGGAGTTGTACGAGTCCGCGAAGCTGGACGGTGCCGGCACTATCCGGCAGTTCACCACCATCACGTTCCCGGGTCTGGTTCCCGTCCTGACATTCCTGCTGATCACATCCTTCATCGGCAGATCGCAGGGCTTTGGCCTGATTCAGTTCATGACCAGCGGAGGACCCGGCGATGCGACGACGGTCCTCTCCTACTACATGTATGAGGTGGGATTCCATTGGTACCGCTTCGGGTATGCCGCATCCATCGGTGTGATGAGCATGCTGGCCGTCCTGGCGTTGTCGATCGCGCTGTTCAAGCTGCAACGGGGACGAGGGCTGTACACATGAGGAGCATGCGATGAGCACTACCACCGCACTGGCAGCTCACCACGCACCGCGCCCCGGCCTCATCCGACGTCAGCGCAAGGAGCGGATGGCCTGGATCGTTCGCGGCGTCCTGATGTCACTACTTGCCCTGCTGTTCCTGGTCCCGTTCGCGTGGATGGTTTCGTCCTCGCTGAAGCAGAACCTCGACATCTTCGAGATCCCGCTCCGATGGATCCCGAACCCCCTCGTGTGGGACAACTACGCCGACGTCTGGACCGGCGAGCGGTCGATGCTGCGCTACTTCAGCAATTCCACGGTCGTGGTTGTTGCGACGATCGTGGGCGAGTTGGCCGTGGTGTCGCTCGCTGGCTACGCGTTCGGGCAACTACGTTTCAAGGGCCAGAACGCACTGTTCCTCGCGTTTCTGGCTACCTCGATGGTTCCTGCTCAGCTCCTGCTGGTCCCACGGTTCATGTTCTTCCGCCAGATCGGGCTCTACGACACGCTGTGGGCGCTGATCCTGCCCGGCCTCGCATCGGTGTTCGCGACGTTCCTGCTGCGGCAGCATTTCGCCTCGGCACCGCGTGAGCTCGGGGAGGCAGCCCGGATCGATGGTGCCGGTGAGGGCCGGATCTTCTGGTCGATCTATCTCCCGATGGCGAGGCCAGCTCTCGCGGCCTTGGCCATCCTGATCTTCGACTCGACTTGGAACGACTACGAGAGCGCACTCATCATGATCACGGATGAGGCGAAATACACGGTGCCGCTGGGATTGACCCGGTTCATGTCCGAGGACGGCACGGTCTCGATGGGCCCGGCGATGGCCGGCTCGGTCTCCTCGCTCATCCCGGTTCTGGTGATCTTCCTGATCTTCCAGCGGCACTTCCTGCGTTCGATGGCCCGCGTGGGCCTCCGGTGAGTCGATGAGAGCCGTCGAGCACCAGGAAACCGCCGTCTCGGGCTGGCCCGCACTCGGACTGTCGAACGAGCGGGTCGAACTGACCGTCGTGCCGGGCAAGGGCGCGGACATCACGTCGATGATCGACCGCTCCACGGGGACCGAGCTGATGTGGTCCACCCGGTGGGGGCTTCGCCCACCGACGGCACTCGCGCCTCCCGGCAACCCGGAGGCGGAGGCTCTCGACCGGTCCGGCGGCGGCTGGCACACACTCTTCCCGAACGCCGGTCGGGCCTGCGTGGAGCAGGGGGTCGAGTGGGGTTTTCACGGCGAGGCCTGGCTCGCCCCGTACGAGTGCGCACCGACCGCTGCAGGGCTCCGACTGCACACCACATTGGCGCGCAGCCCGTTCGCTGTGGTCAAGGACATCACCCTCGACGGCGATCGCGTGCGAGTGACCGAGACCGTCACCCATATCGGGGCGCACCCGGTCGATGTGATGTGGTGGCAGCACCCGACCTTCGGCGCGCCACTCATCGGCCCGGACACCACCATCAGCATCACCGGCTGTTCCGTTCACCCGGACATGCCGGACGACATACCCGGCACCGCGCCGCCGCCCCGTTGGCCCGAACACCACCCACCGGGCGCCGAACCGGTGGATCTGTCGCGGTTGACCGCAGCACGCGTGGGCGGCAGCCGGCTGGCGTTCCTCGGCGAGTTCGACAGCGAGCAGGTCTGCGCGCAGGTCCGCAACCCCACCCTCGGCCTCGGTGTCGACGTGGAGTGGTTGGCCAGTGACTTCCCCTACGCGTGCTACTGGTACGAGGCGGGCGGGCGACTCGGCTACCCCTGGTACGGGGCCGCGCACGGGTTCTCCATCGAGCCGGCGACCGGCTACCCGAGCGGCCTGGCGCGAGCGCGGGCACTCACCGGCACAGAGCTGTCCATCGGCCCGGAGGAGACAGTGAGCAAGTCCGTCACCGTACGCGTGCGCTCCTCGCGCTAGTCCAGCCAAGCCGAACTCTGAGAGGTAGCAATTCCATGCACGTCCTGACCAATGCCGACGGGTCCTTCGGCCTGAGCGTGACCGCACCTGGCGGAGCGTCCGCAGCACAGACGGCGCCGCTGCGGGCCACGGTCTGGCCCGGGCAGGCGGATGCCGAGCCGGTCACCGTCTCCGGCGGTTACGAGTCGCTGCGCGGCACCGGCGGCGAGTGGCTCGGGACGGGCCGCCTTGAGGCCACGAGCGGCGCAGAGCTGGAGTTCGCCGATCGCTGGACACTCGAGGAGGAGACAATGCGCTTGCGTCGCGAGGTGCGGGTGCACGGCGATGCTTCGGGCGGTTTCACCAGCGTCGCCGCGCTGCGCGTCGTGGACGCCCGGCCGTGGCCGCAGATGGAGTGGTTCGCGCCCGGAATGATCTACGGCAACTTCGACCACATGCGCGACAACTCTTTCGGTGCCGGCAACTACTACGAGCCCGGCAACTACACCGTATGGATCCGTGAGGACCGGATGCCCGCGCCGCTGCTGGCGACCCGGCTTCCCAATGGCGCGACGCTCGCGGTCCTGAACTCGTCACCGGACTCGCGGACGACGGCAGCCGAGAGCCAGAGTTTCTCCCGAGAGCCGATGGTCGGTGCGGAGTTCCGCTTCGGCGCCATTCTCGCCGAGGAGCGGCCGGATGGCACCACGCTCGGCTATGCGGTCCCCGGCTCGGAGGGCACGCTGAGCTACGGACTGAAGGGGGGCGGCGAGACGGGCGCGACGGCGGAGCAACAGTGGCGGCACCGGTTCAACCCGCTCACGGATGGATTCACGCAACGTTACGAGGTGACGTTCCGGTTCGACCGCGCAGCCGGCACCAACGAGCTGATCACCCGCTCGTGGCGGTGGGCCTGGAGTGTGCTCGACCCGCGTCCGAACCCGCAGGACATCCACACCATGCGCACGACCATGGTCGATGTGCTTGCCGAGAACTTCATCCAGGTGAACGACCGCGCCGGTGTGCGGTTCGTGACGCCGGCCCGGCCCCTCGGCGGCCGGGAGCACCCGGACTCGAAGGTCGTCCTCGGCTTTACCGGCTACGCGCTGGGTTGCGCCGAGATGATGCTGGTCGAGGCGGCACGGGATCCGGAGTCGCAACGCAGCCAGGTGCTCGTGCGGAACGCTGAAAGGGCGATCGATTCCTTCCTGCGCAGGCCGGTCGCGCCGCCGCTCGACGAGGGGTTCATGCTGGGCTCTGGCGAGCCTGTCGCGTCTACGTGGCCGACAGGTCGCATGCTGACCAGCGAGCAGTCGATCTACCTCCGCAGCTTCACCGACGACATGAAGTCACTCCTGCGTGCGTACGAGCGCGAACAGGCAGCGGGCCGGGAGCGCACGGCCTGGCTCGACTGGGTCCGTACCTTCGCGGATTGGCTGCTCACCCAGGAGCAGCCCGGGGGCGGCTTCCCCCGCTCGTGGCATGCATTGACGGGTGAGCTGTTCTCGGCCTCGACCACCGGCACCTACAACGCCGTGCCGCTGTACGCGCAGCTGTACCGGATCACCGGCCACGAGCCCTACCGGAGCGCCGCCGTGCGTGCTGGTGAGTTCGCATGGGCATCCGACGACCACGCACACAGCCACGGCCGGTTCACCGGTGGCACAATCGACAATCCGGATGTGGTCGACAAGGAGGCCGCCACCATCGCCCTGGAGGCGTACCTCGCGCTTCACACGCTCACCGGAGACGAGGTCTGGCTGGATCGGGCACGCATTGCTGCGGACGTGGCCGAGACCTGGATGTACATCTGGAACGTGCCGATGCCCGAGGACGCCGACGCCGAGGACCTCGACTGGAAGCACGGTGCACCGACGGTCGGCATCCAGCTGATCGCCACCGGCCACTCGTTGAACGACGCGTACATGGCCTGGGACGTCGAGAGCTACGCGCGGCTGGCGGGTGCGACGGGCGACTCCCACTATCTGGACGTGGCACGCATCCTCCTGCACAACACCAAGGCCATGGTGGGCACGCCGGAGGATCATCGCGGCACGCGGGGCCCCGGATGGCAGCAGGAGCACTATTCCTTCACCCTCCCTCGTGGGTTCGGCCGTCACCGCGAGTGGCTGCCGTGGGTCACGGTCAGCCATCTGCGCGGGATCAACGACCTGATCGACTACGACGCCGAGCTGTACGACGAGCTCGCGACAGGCTGACGGCCACCCTGACTGAGAACTGTGACCAGGCGTGAGCGCACGCATCGACGCGTGCGCCTCGATCGATATGGAGTTGCGATGACGAAGAAGTCGTTCAGTCCCCGGGTGCTGGCCCTTGTGGCCGCGTTGATGTTGCTGTTCGCGGGCCTACCGAGTGCGCCCGCGACCGCGACGCATGACGTGCTCTATGTCAATGCCAGCAGCGGTAGCGACTCGGCCACCGGCCAGTCCCCCTCGTCACCCTTGAGGACGATCAAGGAGTCCGTCCGGCGGATGGCGGACGATGGCGGCACGATCGTCGTGATGACGACGCATCCGATCCCGCTCAACATGACCGAGCCTGCGCACAGCGGTCAGATCACGATCACCAACACGATCGGTTCCACGACCTATCCGGGCGCCCTGGAGTTCCAAGGTGCGTTCCGTGAGTACAACCTCTCGGGCCCCACCACGTTCACGAACATCGAGGTACGGGCATCGGAGTGGGCCATCTTCGCGGCCAACTTCCATCCGATCACCTTCAATCAAGGCGTCGTCACCGTGAATCCGGTCTCGCCGTCCGTGCGACGGGTGTTCGTCCTCGGTGGACACCACGCACCCACATCGGGTGACACGCTCCTGAGCGCGGACTCCCACATCACGATCCGATCCGGGACCTTCTACAAGGTCGTCGGCTTCACGCGTGCGATGGGCAACGGGACACGGACGTACACGGGTACGTCCCACATCGACATCTCGGGGGGCGACATCGCTCACGTCTTCGGAGCGTCAATCGAGAACCACTACTCCGGCAGTACCGATATCAGCGTCACCGGGGGCGTCGTCGGCGCCCTGCATACCGCCGGTGACGGCTCTCGGTACCTGCTCGGTTCAGCGGCGCTGTCGCTGACCGGCGGGACGGTTGGCACCATCGACGTGAACAACGTGGTCGAGGATGTCGATCTCACATTAGCGGGAACGGCCTTCACGACCATCCAGGCCAGCAACGCCAGCTCCAAGTGGACCGTCAACGAGGCGATCCGCGAAGCGGCCGGCGTCCGGACGGTGGAGTACGCGGCGCAGTACTACACGGCTGCCCAGGTCGCCGCTGTGCGTTCGATCTTCGACGAGGCCGCCAACATCGGGCGGGTCTACGTCTCCGCCGGTGGCAGCGGATCCGCATGCACGCAGGCGGCGCCGTGCGCGAGCCTGTCCGCTGCGGTAGCCCAGCTCGCCTCGGACGGCGGCACGGTAGAGGTCAGCGGTTCGGTGCCGTGGAACGTCTCTGCGGCCACGCTCGACGCCGGCCTTGGGCGTGTCGTCCTCTCCGGCGTCTCCTCGGCTCAGCTCACCTTCGCATCGAGCACGACTCTGCACACGAGCAGAGACCTGACGTTCGAGAACCTGACGCTGGCGAATGCCGGCGACCTCGTCCTGCAGGCAGATGGTTCGAGCCTGGAGATCGGCAGCGGTGTGACGACGTCGAACCCGTCGGCTACCCAGCTGATGGGCGTCAGCGACGGGGCGGAGGTCGTCGTCGGCTCAGGCCAGTTCCAGAAAGTCACCGGGATCAGCGGGCTGTCGGCCGACTTCACCGGCTCCACGTCCGTCACGGTCAGTGGTGGCACCGTGACCGAGCTGTGGGCCGGAACCGACCAGTCCGCCTACGACGTCGCCACGAGCCTGCTCACCGTGTCCGGGGGCACCGTGACCACCCTGCACGCCTCGGCGGCACGCACGACGGAGTCGCTCACCGCGCGGTTCCTGGGCGGCACCGTCACCACGCTCCATCTCGACGACGTCGATGCCGACGCGCACGTACGCCTCGGTACCACCTCCGTGGGAAGTGTCACGACCGCGGGATGGGCGCCGTCATCGAGTGCGACCCGCAGCCTGATCGAGCTCCCGGGAGCCGATGCCGGCACCATCGCCGCGATCGAGACCGCCTTCACCGAGATCACCCAGGACCGCTACCTGTACTTCGCCCGGGGCGGAACCGGAGACGGCCTCAGCCCGCAGAACCCACTCGGAACCCTCAGCGCGGCCGGCAGCGCTCTCGGCGGCCCCGGTCACGTGGTCCTGGTCGGCAACTACACCATCCGCAACGACTCGACCATGGCCGCCCACGCCTACCCGATCGAGCTGACCTCGCACGACGGCGACATCGACTTCCGCACCAACGGCGCGAACATGTCGATCGAGGCAGCCTTCCGGCTCGGCGGTGAACTCGCCATCGATCGGATCACGTTGCGTTCGCCGACGATCTCCGGTGCCGTGTACGGGATGGGTTTGCCGTTGACGATCGGCGCGGACGTCCAGACCGAACTGTCCCGGCGGGGAGACACCTATCTCAGCCTGGTCGGCGGACGGCACGACACGCTCGCCGCACCGGCGATCACGCTCTCGGTGGCATCGGGGCACTGGAACGGCCTGCGCGGCGGCTCCGATGCCACCGGCGCCGTCACGACCGCGATCCAGACCGACGTGGAGATCACCGACGGCGTGTTCGACGGCCCCGTGGCGCTGGCACACCGGGGTGAGGGATCCGGCTCGATCGTCGCGGACGTCTCGGGCGGCGTCTTCCGTGCCGGTCTGTACGCCGTACTGGAAGAGGACGGCTCAGCCTACGCGGCCGACTACGACGTGGACCTGACGATCACCGGGGGTGACTTCTGGGGCATGATCGCACCGGCCCGCTCTCGTACCACCGACCTCAGCGGCAGCTTCGATGTCGAGGTCACCGGAGGCACCTTCGGGCATCTCACCGATCTCAGCGGTAGCGACGACTACGCCGGAGACATGACAAGCTCGCTGACCGTCGGCCCGGCAGTGGACCTGAATGCCCAGCCCACCGGCAACGTCACCTTCACCAATACGCTGCGAGAAGCAGCCGACCCGTACATGTTCACCCATGACGGCCAGTACTACTTCCTCTCCACCGCGGGAAGCACGATGCGGCTGCACAAGGTCGCGAACCCGTCCGACCTGCCGTACTCGATCGGTTCGGTGATCTTCGCTCCCAGCAACCTGGAGAACCTCTGGTCTCCGGAGATCCACTTCCTCAGCGCCGCCGACGTCGGCGCGGCCAACGAGGGCTGGTACCTGTACCTATCGGCCAGCGATCCGAACGACCCGGCTGCGGCCGGCCAACGGCAGTACGTGCTGAAGGCACTCGACGGCGATGACCTGCTCGGCCGCTGGGGCAACCCCGTCACCGGACAGGTGAATGTCCCGGAGCGGATCGTCAACGCCGACAATCCGGACTTCAACGTCGATGAGTTCGTCGCCGGCATCTCCATCATGCGCGTGGCCGGCGATACCTACATCACCTACGTCGCAGAGGAGGGCCGTGGAACCTCGGCCTTCCACCAGACGATCAATCTCAGCGCCATGGACAACCCGTGGACACTCTCCGGGACCCCGAGCGTGATCACCCAGTCCGAGTACGCATGGGAGGAGGTCGGCTACGGGCAGTCCATCAACAACCCGGATCTCTGGTGGCCGAAGGTGGTCGAGGGGGCGACCGCCGTCTACGGCGACAACGGCGAGGTCTTCATGGCCTATTCCGCCAGCGGGTACTGGACGACGGCCTACGCGATCGGCTACCTGCGTTACACCGGGGGCGACCCGTTCGACCCCGCCAACTGGGTCAAGAACCCGACGCCGATCATGTCCAAGAACGAGTACGTCATCTCCACCGGCACCGGGCCCACGTTCACCGACCACGACGGCAACGACTGGTTCACGTACCAGGCCCGTCCCGGCACCAACCGCGGCGCCGCCCGGGAGGCCTTCATCGAGCCCTACGTAGCGAGCGGCACCACGTTGAGCATCGGCAACGGTACGGGGCATCCCGCCCCGCTTTCGACCGAGTACACGATGACCATCAACCCGATCGCACTGGCCGACAAGATCAGCGCCTTCGTGCCCTGACCATGAATGGAGGGCACCGTCGCGACCCTGGCCGATCTGTCGTGGCGCGTGCGTCGCGAGCAGTTGGTGCTCAGTGTCGATCTGGGTCTTCACACCGTCAACCATGCGAGGGAGATCGTAATCGAGTGCGCTAGGAGCCAAGGCGCCTGCCAATCGGGCGCCCGGGCGCCAAGCAGGACGTTGTCCGCGATCGTGTCGCCCAGGACGTGTGGCGTCTGAGGTGTCAGCGACATGAGCGGTGGAGTCATCGCGATGCCAGGAGGGAGCTCTCGCCCGCGGACCCTCACGCTGCCGGCGGAACGCGCAGGGTTCCCTGGATCGCACGGAGCAGCGTCGTCGGGCCGGCGCCGACTCCTCCGGTGATCACGATCAGTTCCCCCGCACGTGCCGTCAGGTCGATTCCGCGCACGCCGGTGTGCGCCCGGGTGGTCATGGCTCAGGCCACGGACCTCCAGAACGGGAGGATCGCCGTCGGGGCCAGCGCCGTTGGCCTTGAGGGTCTCGATCCTGGCGAAACACTCACGGAGCAGGGCAGACACATCGCCCGCGGTCTGGCGGGTGCGCTGCTGCAGGGCGCCAGGACGAGCACTCCGTCGATGAACTCCCGCACCACGAATGGGCTGGCCAGCGCCGCTGCCGTCGCTCCCAGAAGCGCGCCGCCGAGGGCCGCGAGTCGTCGCCACTCACGACGAAAGTAGTGCCACAGGGACAGCCAGCTCCCGTCGCCGCCAGGCCTCACTGGCTCGCGGCCGCTTACTCAGTACGCGTCGTCCAGCATGGCATCGATCGAACCATCGATCGACTGACCGCCGTCGACCGTGATCGTCTGACCCACGATGAACCGACTCTTGCTCTTGTCTGCCAGGAAGATCGCAAGCTCGGCGATGTCGGCAGGTTCTCCACCACCACCGAACGGGATCTTGCGGTTGAAGCCGTTGAGGTCGCGCTCGGAGTAGCGATCGAGCGCCTTGGTATGGATCAGCCCCGGAGCGATGCAGTTGACGTTGATGCCGTGCGCGATCAGCTCGACTCCGAGGGACTTGGTCAACATGTTCAGGCCCGCCTTGGCGGCCGAGTACGGCAGCGCCTTGCGGCGCACCCAGGTGACGTCACCGTGGATCGAGGAGATGTTGATGATCGCTCCCGCCACGTTCTGGGCGATCATCGCCCGCGCCGCGGCCTGGGAGCCGTAGGTGGCGGCGCTCAGGTTCAACGCGATCTGGCTGTCCCAGTAGTCGGTCGGCATGTCGACGAAGCCGCCCGGCGGCATCCGCAACGCTCCCCCCGCATTGTTGACGAGCACGTCGATCCGGCCGAAGCGTTCGACGAAGCGCTCGACCATGCCGCGGGCCTGGTCGGCGTCGGCCACATCGGCGGCGAAGACGTCCGCCTCGACACCCAGCTCACGGCAATGCTGCGCGATCCGTTCGGCGTCCTCACCTGAGGACCGGTGATTGATCCCCACGGCGTATCCCTCGCGGGCGAACGCGAGCGCGCAACCGGCGCCGATTCCGCGTGAAGCCCCTGTGATGAGCGCAGCGCTCATATCCGTCATCTCCTGTCTGCCTCCTGGAAGGCGGCGACCGTGTGCATCGGTAGGAACAACTTGGCAGGCTCCACACCACCGACGGCGGCGACCAGCGCCCGCGCCACGGTGTGGGGGTCGGTGACGCCTGCCGCCGCCATACCGGCGACGAATCCGCGGTCGTGCTCGTAGCAGCCGAGGCAGGCGGCGAGGAACTGGCGGGCTGCGACATCACCGACGGCGACCTCACCGAGCGGCAGGTACGGATGCCCGCAGATAATGTTCTGCACCGGCATGGCCAGCAGCCGCAGCAGCGATGCCCGGTACCGTGCGGGATCGAACAGGAGCGAGCACCCCTGCGAGGTCGTGCCGTTCAGCTGGAGCGAGTCGCCGGTGATCAGCGTGCCGGAGCGCACGTCGAAGAAGCAGCAGGCGTCGGTGTCGTGGCCGGGCGTGTGGATGGTCTGGAGCGGTCCGACCATGTCGCCGTCGTCGAGCAACCGGTCGGGTACGACACCGTCGAGCACCGGCGGTGGCGCCGCGCTGTGCTCGGGGAACTTCGCCCGGATCTCGCGACTGTAGGCGAGCGGATCACGCATACGCGCATCCGATTCACGGAGCACACCTACCTGGATCGACGGCGCCAGCTCACGCATCCGGGCGATGCCGCCGACATGGTCGCCGTGGATATGGGTGGCGAGCACCCAGCCGATGTCCGCGAGCGTGATGTCCAGCTCAGCCAGTGCCGGCACGATGGTCGAATCGACCGTCTCGGCGAACCCGCCGCTGTCGACCAGGATCGGCGCCCCCTCCCCCAGGACCAGCGTGACGCCGGTCCAGACCCCGGTGAAGGGGACCTTCAACAAGTAGACGTTCTCGGTGATGCGGGTGAAGGACTCCATGTCCTCAGACCTCGCAACCGATGGCCTGGTTGATACTCGCCTGGTAGCCACCGATCGAACCGTCCAGAACGGCGTCGACGGCGACGATCGTGCCGCCGGCGGCCCCGGACTCCATCATCGCGTAGCAGACGGCGATGGCGCGCATCCCCTCGTCGAAGCCGACCTCGGGTTCGCTGCGCGAGGCGATGCAGGAGCCGAACTCGGCGTACTCGACAGCCAGCAAGAGTCGGTCGACGGTCTCGAAGTCGAGCCCGTACGCGGTGGCCTGGTCACCACCGAACAGCGCGGCGGTCACCTCGTCGAGCCGGAAGTCCGGGACGAGGGGGAGGATCTCCGCTCCGGTGTAGGTGTTCTTCCGATCCAGGGTCAGGACCAGCGGCTGACCGCTGCGGTCCTTGGGGATCTCGACGGCGCCCGCGGAGCCGTGCACGCTTCGCGCCCAGGCGTCGCGTCCGTGCTCGGCCCGGTTCTCCGCGTACTGACCGATCGCCCCGGAGGCGAAGTTGACCATCGCGTACAGGGCGTCCTCGGCCGTCGCCTCGAACTGCGCGGGCATCGCTGCCTGGGACTTACCGTACACGCCGCCCGGGTTGGAGGCCGGGGCGCCGCCGGTGGCTGCCGGGTTATACCGGATCGTCTCGAACAGCCGCATCTGGGCGTAGACGCTGGTGACCGGGCCGAGGTAGTACTCCATCATGTCGGTGTAGTGCGTGCCGGCGTCGAACAGGATGCCACTCTCGTCCTTCATGTGACGCCACTTCGAGATCGCCATCAAGTTGCCGCCACCACCTGAGCTCTGGTGGAAGTACCGGGGCTCTCCGAGGATGCCACCGTCGATCAGGGTCTTCACGAGCCGGTTAGTCGGGTCGCGTCGGAAGTTCTCCGCCACGCTGAGGATCCGGTCCGAGCCAGCGATCTTCTCCCGCAGCTCTCGCGCTGCGGCAATCGTGAGCCCGACGGGCTTTTCCACCATCACATCCAGGCCGAGCCCAATTGCCTCAGCGGCGAGGCTGTGGTGGGCCTGGGGGACCGTGGTGATATCGATGGCCACCGCACCGGCCCGCTGCGCCGCTTCGAGGTCCGCGCACGGCGTTGGGCGACGACCGAGCAGCGTCTGCGCCTGAGTGGCCACATCGTCAGCTCGGGCGGAGTCCACGTCGCAGACAGCCACCAGATCGAACGGGTTCAGGCCCGCCCCCTCGAGTTCTGCCAGGCCAAACAGGTGCCGCGTGCCCATGCCACCACAGCCGACGATCGCGATGGGAATCCGGTCCATGCCGATGCACCTCTCACACGCTTGATATGACTCCAGCTGAGCGTCCGGCCTCGTACGGCCGAACGGCGTCGCACAGCCCAGCAGGGCACGACAGCGATCGCGGCGAAGCGTCACTGCTCGTCGACACACCCCGAGCCTAGATGGTCATACGTTAATATGTCAACACATATTCGCAGCAAGAGATGAGTCTGCCAGTCATGGCACGCAGGGAGTCAGTTCTCCTCGAGCACGAGGTCGATCGTGTACCCATCAGATCGGTACACATGCTCGGCATGCTCAACAGGAGCACCGGTCGGCTCGAACGCCGTCCGCGAGACCGCGATCACCGGGAGTCGACTCGAGATCTTGAGCACCCCGCGCTCCTCCACCGTGGGCAGGCGCGCAGCGACAGACTGGTGGGCCACCACCGAACCGACTCCATGATCCCGGAGCAACGAATACAGACCTCGGGCTTCGAGCTGCTCCCGCGTGATGGAGCTGTGGCGAGGCGGGAGCCAGTTCCGCATGATCGCCAGCGGCTCGCCGTCAGCAAGGCGCAGCCGCTTGACGGCGAGCAGCTGCGTATCAGCATCGAGGTCCAGCGAGCCCGCCGCCTTCGGCTCATTCTCGATTCCGTATTCCAGTACGTGCGTACTGGGCTTACGCCCCTGACTCGAGAGGTCGTCGTAAAGACTGCCCCTGCTCGCTCGACGATGAACACGGCGGCTGGCGACGAAGGTACCGAGTCCCCGCTGGCGCACGAGCAAGCCTTGATCGACGAGGTGGTGGATGGCTCGGCGCACGGTCGGGCGGGACAACCCGAGTCGCTCGCTCATGGCAACTTCATTCTCGAAAGAATCGCCCGCCTGAGCCTTGCCGTCGGTGATCGCCGCGGTGAGCTGCTCGGCAAGCTGGAAGTAGAGCGGGACAGGGGAAGCTCGATCGAGCGCCACCTGTACCACCGCTTCATCAGCCACCGCTACCACCCTTCGCGTACATACAACTTGTCATATCAATGTGACAATACCGGCGCGATGCAGGTGAGACAAGCGGAGATCACGTCAGGAACAATGGACGTCTCCCCCCTGGCCGCAGCCCTGACGGTCAGCATCCGCGACGAGCTCTGCCACCTCGGCGGCTGTGGGCATCGCCACGGAACAGCCACGACGCGAGGCCACGATCGAGCCGGCCGCGGCCGCATGGCGCAGCATGTCGGCCAGCGACCATCCGGCGATCATTCCCTTGACGATATAGCCGCCGAACGCATCACCTGCACCCAGCCCGTTGACAACCTCGGCCGGATACGCCGCTTGCTCCGTCACGCCATCAACCGTGGCGGCCAGGGCCCCTTCGGCGCCGAGCTTGACGATCGCGAGCCGAGGACCGGTGCGCAGCAAGCCGAGCGCAAGCTCGCGCGGACTCCCTGGCACACCGAGGGCAATCTCGGCCTCTTCAACGTTGCCGATCACCGTGTCGACATGCGGCAGCACCGAACGCAGTCGCTCATGCAGATCACGCTTGTCGCGCCAGAAGTCACGCCGGTAGTCGAGGTCGAGCACCAAGCGCTCCGGGACACCCAGCACCGCGTCGTGAGCTCGAGCCGACCGCGGCGTCGCGAAACCGGACGCCGTGAGCCACAGGACGCGCGCCACACTCGCGGCAGCGATGAGCCCCTCGCCCTCGAGAGCATCTTCGGGAGGTTGTGCGTGGCGGAAGAAGTCCAGACCGGGCACGGACGGCTCCTCGAGATCGCACACCGCGAGCGTTGTACGGGACCCGGAGACCGAACGCACCCATCGTGTGTCGACACCGAATCGCTCCAGCTGGTCGACGACGAAATCATGGAAGAGGTCGTCACCGGTGCGCGTCACCACGGCTGCCCTGAGGCCGGCTCGAGCCGCCGCGACGGCGACGTTGGTGGGAGATCCGCCCAGGTACTGACGGTAGGACTCCACACTCTTCGGCGCACGCGCATCCTCGCCCGGATACAGGTCGACGACCGCTCGCCCGACGGTGACGACATCAAATTCCTTGGTCATCTGTGTTGACATAGATACATACTAACAATGTGCTAACATGCGGTCATGTTCACAAGTCAGGGGAAGCCGGTAGAGGGCAACGACCCCATGCAGCCGTGGGCCGTGCTGGCGTTCGACCATCGCGAACGCGCGTTCGCAGCGGTTCGCGCCACGGGGATGACCCACGATGAGATCCGCCTGTCCAAGCAACTCATCCTCGAGGCGTACACACTCGCTGTCGACCGTGGACTCGGGCAGGTGCAGCCGGGACTGCTCGTCGACGAAGAGTTCGGCGCGCCCATCGCCCGTGAGGCTGCCGCACGCGGCCACGTCGTGTCGATGCCGGTCGAACGGGCATCGGAAGCGGTCTTCACCTTCGAATATGGCAGCGACTACCAGCAGCATCTGCTGGAGTTCCGGCCCACCTTCGCCAAGGCGCTCGTGCACTACCGCACGACGGACACTGACCAGACCAAGCAGACCCAGCTCACCAGGCTGCGCGAACTTTCAGACTTCCTGGCCGAACAGTCGATCGCCTTCATGCTCGAGCTGATCGTCGGGCAGACCAGCGGCACCAGCGGACCCGACGGAGCGGTCCCCACTGTCGACGTCGACGAGCTCTGTAGATCGATGGCAGAGATACAGCACGCAGGCGTACAGGTGGACCTGTGGAAGGTCGAGGGCGTCTCCTCGCAGGAGAACGCGGCTCGGGTTGCCGCCCAAGCGATGCTGACCGACCCGCTGGCCACGTGCGTGGTTCTGGGAGCAGGTGCGCCCAGCGACATCGTCGGCCACTGGCTCGACGTCGCCGCCGCCACCCCCGGGTTCAGCGGATTCGCCATCGGGCGGAGCATCTGGGGCGAGCCGGTCGCCGCCTGGTTGGATGGCAGACTGTCACGCGAGGATGCGATCGAACAGATCGCCTCCACCTACAGATCCTGCGCGATGCGCTACACAGGAGTACGGGTCGGCTGATGCAAGCACTGCCTCTGATGCAAGCACTGCGCAAGACCGGACCCGGCCCCGGTGACCTCGAACTGCAGGACGTCCCCCGTCCCACCGCTGGCGCAGGTCAGGTCGTGATCGATGTCGCGGCGGCAGGTCTGTGCGGGACCGATCTGCACATCCTGGACGGCAGCTACGGCTCCCGGCCACCGGTGACGCTGGGCCATGAAGTCAGCGGCACGATCACCGCCGTCGGAACGGGCGTCGACAGCGCGCGCATGGGCCAGCGAGTCGCCCTGGAGACATTTTTCTCGACCTGTGGCGAATGCCGCGACTGCCGCACCGGCTCACCGAACCGCTGCCAGTCCCGGGTCTCGATAGGTTCCGGCGCCGACGGTGGATTCGCTGAGCAGATGGTCCCGCCCGCCCGCAACGCACGCGTGTTGCCAGCGCATGTCTCGCTCGCCGCCGGGGCACTCAGTGAGCCCCTGGCATGCGTGTGCCGATCCCTGTTCCAGCCGACACCGGCTGTGTGCCCGGGTGATCGTGTGCTCGTGATCGGACCCGGAGCGATCGGGCTTCTCGCGGCGCAGGTTGCCCGGGTCTCGGGTGGGCATCCGACCGTTCTCGGTACCCCAGCGGATTCCGAGCGCCTCGAGATCGCGCGCACCCTGGGGCTGCCCGGGACCACCGACCCTGGGCAAGTGCCAGACGACGTCGACGTCGTGCTGGAGTGCTCCGGTTCGGGCCCGGGAATGGCGCTGGGGATCGAACGAGTCCGCCGCGGCGGCCGCTACGTCCAGATCGGCCAGCGCGGGGACGCAGTGCCGATCAACCTGGCACTGGCCTCCTTCCACGAACTCATCATCACCGGCGGGTTCGCCAGCACACCCGAATCATGGGACCGCGCCATGCGCCTCCTGGACAGCAGGCTCATCGATCTCGAGCCGCTGGTCAGCCGGAGATACTCCCTGCGCGACTGGCAGGAAGCGCTCGACGCCGTGCGCGGGAGCGCCGGCGTCAAGCAACTGCTGTGCCCGGACGGAGCGCTGTGAAGCTCGGGTACAACACCTGGTCGACGCCGTCGCTGCCGTTCGACGAGGCGGCCCGCACCCTCGCGCGGATCGGGTACGACAGTATCGAGGTCACTGTCTGCGACGGGTGGCCCACCGATGCGCTCACCTCGACCAACGACGATGTCGAGAGTTGGAGGGCAACCGCTGCTGAGAACGGGCTCGAGATCTCCAGCGTCACCGCGAACGCACCGTTGGTGTGCGACGAGGACATCTGGTCCCGCAGCCGGCACCGGCTGATCCGGTCATTCGAGATCGCCGCCCTGCTCGGCGCAGGCACGCCCCTGCCAGTCAGCCTCGGAGCGCACCGGCCCAAGCCCCCACTGTTGGGCGGCAGTCCGCCGCCGATCGTGGCTCAGACCACCTGGGACGCCGACCGGCACCTGATCGAGGACCGCTTCGGCGACCTGGCAGAACTCGCCACAGCCGCCGGCTGCGGGCTCGCACTGGAGCCGCACTCCGGTGCCGTCGTCTCCACGCCCGAACAAGCGCTCGCGGTTCTCGCGGCCGTCGACTCCCCCACGCTGGGGATCAACCTCGACATCTCACATTTCGCGGTGCGTGACTTCGTCCTCGAGGATGTGGTCGCCCAGCTCCTGCCCCACACACTCGTCGTCGAGGTGAAGGACCACGTCCGCACCGACACCGGCTTCGACTTCCTTGTACCCGGTGAGGGCGAGTTCGCCTACGTGCCGTTCCTGTCACAGTTGCAGCAGCTGGGCTATGACGGGACGGTCTCGGTCGAGATCAGTGTCCGGCGGCAGGCCAAGCCCGGGTTCGACGAGATCGAGGCAGCGGAGTTGTCCTACCGGACTTTGGTTCAGGCCTGCGCCGATGCAGGAGTTCACAGAATGCAGAAGATCGAGGAGGATCACGATGCCTAGGGACCTGCGAGTAGCCGTGATCGGCTGCGGCAAGATCGGTGCCACCCACGCTGAGGCCGCCTCGGCCCTGCCAGGGGTTGAGCTCGTCGCCGTGTGTGACCGCACCGTCGAACGGGCACGGGAGTTGGCCGGTCGGTTCCCGAACGTGGTGTTCTATGACGCCGTCGAGGCCATGCTCGCCGAGGCCGAACTCGATGCCGTGCTGGTGGCGACCGCGCACAAGCACCATTTCGAGCCCGCGATGCAGGCGATCCGCAGTGGCGTCGCGGTACTCGTCGAGAAGCCCCTGACCACTTCGCTCGCGGAGGCCAGCGAGTTGGTGCAGGCGGCCGAGGACGCTGGCGTGACGCTCGGGACGGTGTTTCAACGCCGGTTCTTCCCGGCCGCGCAGCGCATGCACGACGCCATCCAGAGTGGACGGCTGGGGTCGGTAGTCGCAGCCGAGTGCCTCGCGCACCTGGGCCGTGACCGCACCTACTTCGAGCGCGACGACTGGCGCGGCTCCTGGGTGGGCGAAGGGGGCGGAGCCCTGCTCACCATGGCCATCCACTACATCGACATGATGAACTGGATGCTTGGCACCCCCACCTCCGTGTACGGGCGGTGGGCAACGCTCAAGCATGCCGACTACATCGACGTCGAGGACGTCGCCGGCGCTGTCGTCACCTATGACAGTGGCGCTATCGCCACCATCCAGGCGATGACCACCTTCGAGAACGGCTTCGCCTCCGAACCCAGTCCAACGGTCCGCTACCAGGCCCCCGGCTTCCGGCTCGCCATGCACGGATCCATGGGCCACAGCGTCGGCCTGCAGGAGAGTCCGGAACTCGCCCAGGCCACGACGGACCTGTGGACCTTCGACGGCGAGGCGGAGCAGGCTGCACAGTGGCGTGAGCAGGAAGCGGGCCGGCCCAGCCTGCCGGAGTTCCATCGACTACAGATCGCCGAGTTCGTCGAGGCGGTGCGGGCCGGTCGCCCACCGGCCATCACCGGGCGGGATGGACTCCTCGCGCTCGAAGTTGTCAAGGGGGTCTACCTCTCCCAAGCCCGGAACGCTCCGGTTTCACTGCCGATGTCCGACGCCGACCGCCTCGCCGCCGACGAACTGACCGAGAGTGCCCGTGAGGCGGTCCGGTGAGCACCGATGGCCGGGTCGCACTCGTCACCGGTGGAGCCACTGGGATCGGCCGCGCAACATGTCTGGAGTTGGCCCGTCGCGGCATCGAGGAGATCCACATCGGACACTCACGATCGGCCGAGGCGGCCGAGGAACTCGTCACCGAGTTGCAGGCCCTCGGTGCCACGGCCCACCCGCTGCACATCGAGGTCTCCGACCGTGACGCCGTCAATCGGGCGACGTCCCAGCTGCTGCAGACCAGCGGTGGCCTCGACGTACTGGTCAACAGCGCCGGAACCACCCAGAAGATCGAGTTCGCCGACCTCGACGCGATCACACCCCAACTCTGGGACGACCTGCTCGGTGTGAACCTGCTCGGCGCATTCTGGGTCTGCCAGGCCTTCGCGGAATCGTTGAAGGAACGCGGCGGCACGATCGTCAACGTCACTTCGATCTCAGGCACACGCGTCGTCGGGAGCTCGTTGCCGTACGGCGTCAGCAAGGCAGCACTGGCACAGATGACGCGGGCACTCGCCCTCGCTCTCGCCCCCACGGTGCGGGTCAACGCCATCGCCCCCGGGACCGTCATCTCGGGCTGGCACGAGCGCCTCGTCGGCGCCGACGCCGCCCAGAGCAACTTCGAAGCCGAGGCAGACCTCGTTCCGCTTCAGCGCCTTGCTGGTGCCGTGGACATCGGCAGGGCCATCGTCACCGTTGCACTCGACCTCACTTTCGTCACGGGGCAGGAAATCATTGCCGACGGCGGTAAGGCCCTGCGTTACTGAGGTCACCTGCAGCAACCCTTCAGTCCCGCCACCTCAGCCCGTCACTGCGCACCCCCAAGGGAGCTATGCCATGCCCGAGCACCACGACCTGCAGCATTGGATCAACGGGAGACCGCACGCCGGCAGTTCCGGCCGCTCCCTGCCCGTCCTCGATCCCGCGAGTGGAGCCGAGGTGACCATCGCCCCACTCGCCTCGGCCCAGGAGGTCGACGAGGCCGTTGCCGCTGCCGCGAGCGCCGCCCGAACCTGGCGCGCCACGTCCCTCGCACGACGAGCGGAGGTGCTGTACGCCTTCCGGAACGTCCTGCGAGAGCGGGCCGACGAACTCGCGCGCGTCATCTCGCGCGAGAACGGCAAGACCCACGGCGATGCCCTCGGCGAGGTCGCCCGTGGTGCCGAGAACGCTGACTTCGCAACCGGCATCCCGGAGCTGCTGAAGGGCTCGTTCTCCGAGCAGGTCTCGACGGGTGTCGACGTCCACTCCATCCGGCAGCCGCTCGGAGTCGTCGCAGGTATCACCCCGTTCAACTTCCCGGCGATGGTGCCGCTGTGGATGTGCACCACGGCGATCGCGTGCGGCAACGCCTTCATCCTCAAACCCAGCGAGAAGGTGCCCACGTCCGCCATCCTGCTGGCACAGATGTGGCGCGATGCGGGCTTGCCCAACGGGGTGTTCTCCGTCCTACACGGGGACAGGGAGACCGTCGACGCACTGATCGCGCACCCCAAGATCGCGGCGATCAGCTTCGTGGGATCCACACCCGTTGCCCGCCACATCTATACCTCGGGCACCGCGGCCGGCAAGCGCGTTCAGGCGCTCGGCGGCGCGAAGAACCACATGGTGGTGCTGCCGGACGCCGACATCGACGCGGCCGCTGATGCCGCGGTCAGTGCTGCGTTCGGGTCGGCGGGCGAACGCTGCATGGCAATCTCCGTCGTCGTGCCGGTCGGTGACATCGCCGAGCCGCTTCTGGCAGCGATCAAGGACCGCATCTCCGCACTGCGGGTGGGGCCCGCCTCGGACCCGGACGCTGACATCGGGCCACTCATCTCGGCGGAGCACCGCGATCGCGTCCTCAGCTACGTCGCGGCGGGGATGGCCGAGGGCGCCGACCTCGTGGTCGACGGTCGCACCGGCGATCATCCCGGCGATGGCTACTTCATGGGGCCGTGCGTGCTGGACCGTGTGACACCCACAATGAGTGTCTACACCGACGAGATCTTCGGCCCCGTGCTGGCCGTGTCCCGAGTCAACACATATGACGAGGCTCTCGCGCTTGTGAACGAGCACGAGTTCGGCAACGGCGCCGCGATCTTCACCCGCAGCGGCGGCGCTGCCCGGCAGTTCTCGTTCGACGTCGAGGCGGGCATGGTGGGCATCAACGTGCCGGTGCCAGTTCCTGTTGCCCACTTCTCGTTCGGCGGTTGGAAGGCGTCCCTATTCGGCGACGCGCGAATCTACGGCCCCGACGGCGTCCGGTTCTACACCCGCGAGAAGGTCGTCACGAGCCGGTGGCAGACAGAGGACACGTCGAGGATGAGTTTGCACTTTCCGAGCACATGACCTCTTCCGAGATGATGCGGCGTGCGTGGCGATCACTCAGGTCGGTTGATCGCTACGGACTCATCTAGGCTCGGCCTGTGCCCTCCGGAACTCTCCCGCCCGATGTGGTGATCGCGCGCACCCTGCGCGCTCACACACGCACCTTGGTCGCGATGTGCACGATGGTGGTGGTGTTGATGCTCATCGGCGCGGGGGCCCTGAGCATGGCCGGCGGGAATGCCGGCGACCCGCGGGTGGTGGCCGGCCTGACGATGCTGGGGGCGGGACAGGTGCTGGCGCTCGCCGCGGCTGCATTCGCGGGTGCCGGATGGCTGCACATCGTGCGCGCTGTCGGAACGCCGGGGAGTACGCAGAGCGCCCGGGCGGTCGCCGACGGTATCCCGGTCGAGCAGGTTCAGGTGACTGGCCGCCGTCTGGCCCTGCTACTGCGCGTGACGCTCGGCGTCGCGGTGCTGGGCGTGACGGCCTGGGCGGTGATCGCGGTCGAGGGCGTGATCGGCGCGGCCGTCGGCGCGGTGCTGGTGGCACAGGTCGCCGTGGTGATCACGCTGGTGCGCACGCACCTGCTGCTGCATCCACGACGTCCTTGAGCTCCGGGCTGCAGAGTCGGCTTCGCGTCAGCAGGAGAGACGCTGACCTCGCGCACGGACGCCGGTAATCGAATCATCATGGCCACGTTGGCCGCCTCCGGTGCGCCGCGCAGTTGTCGCCTGGTCCAAGACAATGTCAGACACGCCCTGGGCGTCTTTTCATCCAAGCGTGGATGATGAGCGCGGCGACCGCTGGTACAGACGCACCGAGAAGCGCACCGAACGCGACGTCGTGCAGGTAGTGGACGCCTTGCAAGATGCGACCCGTCCCGACAAGGATCGCAGTGGTCAACGCCGCCCAGGTCACCCATGCATGGCGTGTGGCGAGAGCGATGACGATCACAGCGCCGAATGCCAACGTCGCGTGATTCGATGGGAGCGACCAGTCGCCCGGCGGCGGGCATTCGCCCGGTAGGGCCCATCGAGTGCACGGCCGCTCCTGCGCGAACAACAACTTTGCGGTTTCGCTGAGCCCATAGGCACACACGACCCCGGCCGACGCTGCGAAGAGAAGCGCACGGCGTTCCTTGCTACGACGCCACGCGAGGATCCCGGTTGCTGCTGTCGCGAGAGCGAGCGCGAGCAACGTCACCTCCGAGAGCAACTCGATCCCGTTCATCTCAGCCCACGTTGAAGCGAGGGAGCGAGTGACGACGACACTCAAGCTGCCCGGGAAAGGAACGACGAGAAGCGCCGCTGCCAGCACAAAGCCGGCAATGAGAGGGACACGCTGCTCGCGTGTGATCAAGGATCTCATTCCATTCAAGGTACGGGCGGTGGACAGTGGTTGCGTCCTCCCGCGGGTGGATGCGGGCGTCATGCTCCGAGAGCATGTTCAGGGCGCGCACCGTCACTTTGTCCGTAGCGATGAAGTCCTGCAGTGCACGCGATGGCCGAGCGTCTGGCGGCCAAGGGCGGCGATGAGGGCCACCGCTGCGGCCGGGTGGTCCCCAAGCGGCCGGCCGGGTTGAACCTAGCGATCACCTTGGAGGAGGCCCAAGACAGTACGGCGGCTTCAGGTGCCTGCGGCGGCACGGATCTGTGCCGCACTGAAGGCCCCCGGACCGAATCCCTCGCGCGCCGCCCGGTGCGCTAGGCCGACCAGCGCAGCGTTGACCGGGGTCTGCACCTGATGGGCCCGGCCGAGCGCGACGATCTCCCCGTTGAGATAGTCCACCTCGATCGATCCGGTACCGCGCTGGAGCGACTGCCAGCTCGAGCCGCCGCCGCGCTGGTGACCGGGAACCTCACCCAGCCGGGCACGTTCCTGCGCCTGCTCTTCCTCCAGTGAGGCGAAGGAGATTCCGGCGGCGGTGAGTGCTTCCGCTGCCTCGGCGCGCGCCTGCCGGGCGAGCTCCTGAGCCTCATCACCAGCAAGCGAGCCGACGAGCGCCTCGACCGCGTTCGCGAGGTTGCTGAGCAGCTTGGCGTACTTCCACCGCATGACGTCCTCGCGCACCGGAGCCAGGAACTCGCTGGCCTCCAGGTCCGCGGCGACCACGAGGTCAGTGTCGTCGGTTCCCTCGGGATAGCGCCCTAAATGCAGCACTCCCCGGTGCGGGACGCCTTCTGCCACCACGACGCCCGCCCGCAGATGGGTGGCCGGAAGCCACACGCACACCCCGTGCACACGCGAGAAGACCCGGGCTGCAGCCGGTTCGTTCGCGACGCCGTTCTGGGCGCACAGCAACGGCAGCCGTTGAGCTGCAGTCCCGCCGGAGGCCACCGGGACGTCCGCCCAGACCTGCAAGGCCGCGGCCGTGTCCTGCCCTTTGACGGCAAGCACGAGTACATCGTTCTCGGTCAGTCCCCCATCGTCACGGATCAACTCCTCTGGTCCGTTCACCACCCGGGGGTGCAATGTGCTCGTGCCGTCCGGCGTCAGCAACGTCAACCCGTCCGACGCCATGACCCGCCCGTGCTCGCCGCGAGCCACCAGGACGACGTCGTGCCCGTCTGCGTGCAACTGCCCGCCGATGGTGCCACCCACGGCACCGGCTCCGATCACCACATAACGCATGTACCCAGCATCCCACCGGTGCGGTCCGTGTGCGGTGTTGCCCTCAGCCGGAGAAGCGTAAGTAGAGGACCACGATGACGGCGATGACCGCCACCAGCCACCACCACGAGCCCGACGCGGTGCCCCTGCTGCTGGAGCCGTGGTAGCGGTCGGACGACCATGACCTGCGACCAGACCTGCGATGGGTCGAACGACGCGCGCTTCGACCGAAGGACGAGGAAGAACCTCGCGAACGGCGTGAGGATCCGAAGGACCGGCCGCCGGATCGGCGGCCGAATGAGCGGCCGCCCGAACGGCGGCCGATACTGCCCATGCGTTTGCCCATGCGGAGACGGTAGTGGGCGCCCGGACGCCCTGCACTGGGCAGAACTCCCCTGACCCGCGATCTGCGATCTGCGATCTGCGATCTGCGATCTGCGATCTGGTCGTGCCAGGTTGGTGCGTACCAGTCCGGTCAGCGCTCAGGGGCCTCAGACCAGTCGGCGCAGCATCCGAGTGTTTCCCAGTGTGTTCGGTTTGACCCGGGCCAGATCAAGAAACTCGGCGATCCCGTCATCGCGGGAGAGGAGCATCTCCTGGTAGACCTCAGGATCCACGACATCCCCCTCGATCTCGGAGAAGCCGTGCCGGGCGAAGAAGTCCACCTCGAAGGTCAGGCAGAACAGGCGGATCAGGCCGAAGTCGCGGGCGCGGTCCACCAATGCCTCCAGCAGCGCGTGCCCGACACCCTGGCCGAGCATGTCGCTGCGCACAGCCAGCGTGCGTACCTCAGCCAGGTCTTCCCACATCACATGCAACGCACCACAGCCGACGACGGATCCGTCTCTGGTTGCGACGAGGAACTCCTGCACGGACTCGTAGTAGCCCACCATGTCCTTGGCCAGCAGGATGCGCTCGTCCGCATACGGTTCGACCAGCCCTCGGATCGCGCCGACGTCTGCGGGCCGGGCCGGGCGGATCTCGATCGAAGCGTCAGTCATGGATCCCATCATCCCTGACTATGGCCGGACCGAACCCCGCAGCCGGTCGAGCAGCGACCGAGCGGTCGTCTCGTCGATGATGAGATCGGTCGCCACCCGCGCTCGCAACGCACCGAGCAATGCCGGCACCTTCGCCTCCCCGACCGCCACGCACACCCGCCTAGCGAGCTGGCGCAGATCACCGGGCGAAGGACCAGTCGCGCGTGCGTTGATCGCGATGTCGCGATAGCTGCCGTCCTCGCGCAGGAAGACGGTGCACACGTCACCGACCACCCGGTCTGCGGTGAGCCGGGCCATCTCCGCATCGTCCAGGTATCCGGCGTTGTAGACGTGAGAGGGCACATCAGCGGCCACCGCACCGACACCGAACAGCGCCAGATCGACGTGCCGCTGGACATCCAGCACGCGCCGGACACTGCGCTCACGCCACATCGCCGCCTTCGTCTCGGCGAAGTCGAAGAAGGCAGGAACTGGGAAGAGGTACGGGGTGGAGTCGAAGGCGCGTGCGAACGACGCGATGAGGTCGCCGGCGTAGGTGACACCACCTGCCGCGGTGCTTGCGGCCCCGTTCAGCTGCACCACCGAACTGCCGCGCACGGGGGTGGGTGTCAGGTGGCGTGCGATCGCCGTGACGGTCGTCCCCCAGGCGATGCCGAGCACCATCTGAGGCGTGGCCCACTCGGTCAGCAATCGCGCAGCCACCATCGCCACCTGCTCCAGCCTGTAGACCTCCGTGGCGTGCTCGCGCACCGGGACCACGTGCGTCTTGATACCGAAGGTCGCCGACAGCCGATGGCCGACGTCGGTGCCGCTGCCGCTGGGCTGACGCACCGAGATCCGCACGACGCCCTCCTCGCGTGCCGACTTGATCAGCCGGGAGACCGTGGACCGGGAGACGCCCAGCGTTTTGGCGATGACCTCCATCGTCTGATCCTGCAGGTAGTACATCGTCGCTGCGCGGTAGGCATCGTCCTCACGCACTCTCACTCTCCTGTCGCCGTAGTGCACATCTGTGCATGATGGTTGCGCACTCGTGCGCTGAGGGCAAGCATGGGCGGCCAGAGGGGTCCGCCACATTCGGTCGGCCACCTCGATCACACGGCTCGAAGGGGAGAGGTGACGTGCCTACGCACATCGGGCTCCGACGTCGGAGACCACAACCAGGCACCAACCACGCCCAGAGACGTGCGAGCGGCGCTTCGACCCAACGCGCCGCGTCCTACTCCTAATGAGAAAGAGAGTGTGATCGTGAACTTTTCCGCGATCTTCATCCCCGAACTGTTCGGAACCATGATGCTGACACTGCTCGGTTGCGGTGTGGTGGCCAACGTGGCACTACCTCGCACCAAGGGCAATGGCGGCGGCTTCCTGATGGTCAACTTCGGATGGGGTCTGGCCGTCTTCGCCGGTGTGTTCGTCGCGATCTCCAGCGGAGCCCACATCAACCCGGCGGTCACGATCGGGCTCATCGCCAACGGCGCGGAGAACTTCGCCGACGGCATCCCGGTCAACGCCGCCAACACGCTGATCTACATCCTGGCTCAGCTGGCGGGTGCATTCCTCGGTGCGGTGTTCTGCTGGCTCGCCTACAAGACCCACTTCGACGCCGACAGCGACGGACCCACCAAGCTCGGCGTGTTCTCTACTGGCCCGGCGATGCGCTCCTACGGTTGGAACGTCGTGACCGAGGTGATCGGCACCTTCGTGCTGGTGTTCGTCGTGATCTCCTTCGGCTGGGCCGGCGAGAACGCCAGCACCGCCGCTGGACAGCTCGGCCCGCTGGCCGTCGCCCTCCTGGTGGTCGGCATCGGCGCCAGCCTCGGTGGCCCGACCGGCTACGCCATCAACCCTGCACGTGACCTCGGTCCTCGCATTGCGCACGCACTGCTGCCGATCAAGGGCAAGGGCGGCAGCGACTGGAGCTACGCCTGGGTCCCGGTGGTCGGTCCGATCATCGGCGGCGTGCTCGGTGGCCTCGTGGCTGCCGCGGTCTTCGTCTGAGCACACCCACCACCGGTGCGGCGACGAACGCCGCACCGCTCATGAACAGTCCGCGACCTGCGGACACCCCACCACCGAAGGAGCATCATGGCGGACTACGTCCTCGCCATCGACCAGGGCACCACAAGCACCCGGGCGATCATCTTCAACCACGCCGGCGAGATCGTCGACAGCGGTCAGCTCGAGCACGAGCAGATCTTCCCGAAGGCGGGATGGGTCGAGCACGACCCGATGGAGATCTGGCGCAACACCCGCGAGGTGGTGGGCCTGGCCCTCACCCGCGCGAACATCACCTCCACCGATCTTGCCGCCGTCGGCATCACCAACCAGCGTGAGACCACCGTCGTGTGGGACAAGAACACCGGTGAGCCGGTCTACAACGCGATCGTCTGGCAGGACACCCGCACCCAGAAGATCGCCGATGAACTGGCCGGCGACGAAGGCGCTGAGAAGTACAAGGCGATTTGCGGCCTTCCGCTGGCCACCTACTTCTCCGGCCCGAAGGTGAAGTGGATCCTCGACAACGTCGAGGGTGCACGCGCCAAGGCCGAAGCTGGTGACCTGCTGTTCGGCAACACCGACTGCTGGCTGCTCTGGAACATGACCGGCGGTGTCGAAGGAGGCGTGCACGTCACCGACGTCACCAACGCCTCCCGCACCATGCTGATGAACCTCGACTCGCTCAGCTGGAATGCCGATATTGCCGCTGACATGGGCATTCCGCTGTCGATGCTGCCCGAGATCAAGTCCTCTTCCGAGGTGTACGGGGACGGCCGCCCGAAGGGGATGCTGCCCGGTGTGCCGATCGCCGGGATCCTCGGGGACCAGCAGGCCGCGACCTTCGGGCAGGCGTGCTTCGAGGTCGGGATGGCCAAGAACACCTACGGCACGGGCAACTTCATGCTCATCAACACCGGTGAGGAGATCGTCCCCTCGGAGAACGGCCTGCTCACCACGGTTGCGTACAAGATCGGTGACCGCAAGCCGATCTACGCACTCGAGGGTTCGATCGCCGTCACCGGTTCACTGATCCAGTGGCTGCGGGACAACCTGGGACTGATCTCCTCCGCGCCCGAGGTCGAGGACCTCGCCAAGACGGTCGAGGACAACGGCGGCGCCTACTTCGTACCCGCATTCTCCGGCCTGTTCGCTCCGTACTGGCGCGGTGACGCCCGCGGTGTGCTGGTAGGGCTGACCCGGTTCGTGAACAAGGGCCACATCGCCCGGGCCGCACTGGAGGCGACGGCGTTCCAGACCCGCGAGGTGCTGGACGCGATGAACGCCGACTCCGGGGTGGACCTGACCGAGCTGAAGGTCGACGGCGGCATGATCGCCAACGAGACCCTCATGCAGTTCCAGGCTGACATCCTCGGCGTGCCGGTAGTGCGCCCGAAGATCGCCGAGACCACTGCCCTCGGAGCCGCCTACGCAGCCGGGATCGCCGTCGGGTTCTGGTCGGGTGAGCAGGATGTCATCGACAACTGGGCCGAGGACAAGCGCTGGGAGCCTGCCATGGACGCCGACGAGCGCGAGCGCACCTACCGGCTCTGGAAGAAGGCCGTCACCAAGTCCTTCGACTGGGTGGATGCCGACAACGACTAGGTTCGCGCAGTCGCGGCCGACGGGCGGGTATGGGTGACTCCCCCCGTCCGTCGGCCGCCTGTTGCCGCGTTCTGTCGCCCGACCTCTCGCGCACCCGACGATTCGGGGCAACGCGCCAGCGCCGACGTGGGCACCGACCACGCAGGAACCGGTTTCTGCCTAGGATGGTCGGAGATCGACAGACCACACACCCCGGGCAGGCACAGTGAGCAGCGACGGCGTCACCACCATCGCCGAGGTGGCGCGTCAAGCCGGGGTCTCCCGGGCAACCGTCTCCCGGGTGATGAACGACCGCGCCACTGTCGACCCGCAGCTCGCCGCCCGGGTACGTGAGGTGGCCGCCCGGCTGAACTACTCACCCAGCCGCGTCGCACGCAGCCTCTCGCTCGGCCGCACCCAGACCGTGGGGCTGCTCGTGCCTGATCTCGGGAACCCCATGTTCCAGCAGGTGCTGCGCGGGGCGAACCAGGCCGCGCGCCGGTCCGGGTACCGGATCCTGGTCGCCGACAGCATCGAGGAGCCGCAGCGAGAGGCCGAGCTCGCGATCGAAGCCCGGCGCCGCTGCGACGCTCTCATCCTGTGCTCACCGCGGATGCCGGAAGCCGAGCTGGTGCAGGTACTCAACGCCACCCGGCCGGTGGTCCTTGTCAACCGCGAGCTGACCGGCTCGGACGTGCCCACCCTCACCGTCGACTACGTGCACGGAATCCGGGCCGTCGCCCAGCATCTGCTCGAGCTGGGCCACCACCGCATCGTCTATCTCGCCGGGCCCACCGAAAGCGCCTCCAACGCGGCCCGACTGGCCGGGTTACGCGAGTGGCAGGCCGAGCACCCCGAGGTGACGATCGAGCCGGTGCCCTGCGGTTCGATGATCGAGGACGGCTACCGCGCCATCGACACCGTGCTCGGCTCCGGCGCCACCGCCGTGATCGCGTTCAACGACCTGGTGGCCTTCGGGTTGCTCGGCAAGCTGGACGAGGCCGGGGTGGACGTACCAGGTGCGCTCTCCGTGGCCGGTTTCGACGACATCGACTTCGCCCGCTACGCGCGCCCCTCACTGACGACGATGTCGGTCCCCCAGGCCGAGCTCGGGCAGCAGGCCTGGGACCATCTGCGCGAGCTACTGGAAGAACCCGGGCAGGCCACACCCCGCACGCAGTACTTCCGGCCTCAGCTGATCGTCCGGGCAAGCACCGGAAGCCGCTCGTGAGCGCTGTCCTCTCCGCACTCGCCACCATGGCGGTCATCGCCTTCGCCGGCTGGGTGCTGGCCACCTTCCGGGTGCTCGGGGAGGGCGCCCAGCAGGTGCTCGCACGCCTGGTGTTCGCCCTCGCCACACCGTCTCTCCTGATCACCACCATCGGCGAAGCAGACCTGGCCCTGCTCCTCACCCGTACGGCCGCCACCACCTGGGTGAGCACACTGACCGTGGCGACGGCCGCCGTCGTGATCTTCGGCGTGCTGCTACGACGTGGCCGGGGGCAGACCACGGTGGCCAGCCTCGCCGCCAGCTACGTCAACGCCGGCAACATCGGCATCCCGGTGGCGATCTATGTGCTCGCCGACGCGCTCGCCGTGGTGCCCACGATGCTCATGCAGCTGCTCGTGCTGGCCCCGGTCGCCTACGCGGTGCTGGACACGGCCGGGGCGAGCCGGCGCGAGCTGCTGTTACGCCCGCTCCGCAGTCCGCTGACGATCGGGGCGCTCATCGGCCTGACGCTGGCGGTGGTGCCGTGGACCCCGCCCGATGCGGTGCTGCAGCCGTTGCGACTGGTGGGGACGACGGCCGCTCCGCTGGCACTGCTGACGCTCGGGATGTCCTTTGCGCCGAAACGACGCGGCGAGACACCCAGTTCCGAGCCAGCCACATCTGCCGATGCCAGGCCGCCCGGCCACTGGGTCGACGTGTCGATCGTGGCCGCGCTGCGCGCCGTGGTGCATCCCGCACTGACCTTTGCCGTGGCGCACGGTCTGGGAGTGGACGAGGAACACATGCTGGGCGTGGTGCTGATGGCCGCCCTCCCGACGGCGCAGAACGTGCTGGTCTACGCGCTGCAGTTCGACCGGGGGTTGCGGATCGCCCGCGACGCGCAGGTGATCACCACGGCACTGTCGGTGCCGCTGCTGGTGGGCGTGGTGGCGTTGTTGCACTGACGGCCGCGACGTCCAGCAGGCAACTGCTCAGGCGCCGAAGGTCATCTCCCGTGCCTGTGCGTACCGGTCGGTAAGGGAGGCGTCCCGCTCGGCGGGCACGTCGTACTCCTTCGCGCCGGCCAGGCCCCACTCTGGCGGCTGATCGGCGCCGGAGAGCGCCCATGCGGCCTGGCGAGCGGCGCCGTCGGCGACGTACTCCCCCGGCTGCGGCACCGTCACCGGCACCCCGAGCACCGCGGGGGCGATCTGTCGCACCGCCGCCGACTGCGCGGCACCACCGATGAGAAGCACCCGTTCGACCGGCACGCCCTGCGCCTGCAGCGCACCCAGCCCGTCGGCCAGGGAGCACAACACCCCCTCGACGGCGGCCCTCGCCACGTGCGCGGGGGTCGTGTTCCCGAGCCGCACCCCGTGCAGGGCGCCGCTGGCATCGGGCTTGTTCGGGGTGCGCTCACCTTCGAGGTAGGGCACGAACGTGAGTCCATCGGCGCCTGCGGGGGCAGAGAGAGCGAGTGCGGCGAACTCCTGGTGGTCCACGCTGAGGAGGCGGCCGACGGCGTCGAAGACGCGGCTGCCGTTGAGAGTGCAGGCCAGGGGCAGGTAGCGGCCGGTGGCGTCGGCGAAGCCTGCCACCAGACCTTCCGGGTCAGACACCGATGCGTCGCTGACTGCGCTCACCACGCCCGAGGTGCCGATCGAGATCGCGACGTCACCGGCCCCCATGCCGAGCCCGAGTGCGGCACCGGCGTTGTCCCCTGCCCCGGCCCCGAGTACGAAGGTGTCGGTGGTCCGTGCGACGGCGCCGGGAGCCACCACCTGGGGCACACCGATCCGGCGACCGAAGGCACGCTCGAGCAGGTCGAACCGGTACTCGCCGCTGGCCGCGTCGAAGTAGCCGGTGCCGGAGGCGTCGGAGCGGTCAGTGGTCAGACGCTCCAGTCCGTCCGCGCCGCTGCCGGGGCCGTCCCCGGCGAGCCGCCACGTGAGCCAGTCGTGAGGAAGTGCCACGGCGGCGACCTTGGCGGCGTTCTCGGGTTCGTGCTGGGCCAACCAGCGCAGCTTGGTGATGGTGAACGAGGCCACTGGCACGACGCCCACCTGCTCGGCCCAGGCACGCGCTCCCGCCTCGGCATCGCCCTCGCCGAGCTCGTCGATCAGGTCGAGGGCAGCCCCGGCGCTGCGGGTGTCGTTCCACAACAGCGCCGAGCGGACCACGTTCCCGTCGGCATCCAGGGCGACCATGCCGTGCTGCTGACCGCCCACGGCGACGGCAGCGACGTCGTCGAGACCACCGGCGGCGGAGACCGCCACCTGGAGGGCGTCCCACCACGCCCCGGGGTCCACCTCGGTGCCGTCCGGGTGCGGCGCGGAGCCGAAGCGCTTCAGCGCCCCGGTCTCCGCGTCCCGGATGACCACCTTGCAGGACTGGGTCGAGGAGTCGATCCCTGCGACGAGCTGCCCCGCGAGAGAGCGAGGGGAGGATTGCGGTGTCGACGACGTCATCGGGCTAGTTCACCCGATCAGGTGGCGGATGGCCAACTGGTTGAGCCGGACGAAGCCGGCGTTGCGCTCACCGGAGGCGTCGGCGTCGAAGTCCTCGAAGGCGGAGCGGTCGGCCAGCAGGTCGGCCAGGCTCTCCCCCTCAGCCAGCGTCGGCTGGGAGAGCTCGAAGACGCCGGAGGCCTCCAGCGCTGCCTGCACCTCGGGGTCGGCACGGTAAGCCCTGGCCTTCTCCGCCAGCAGCAGGTAGGTCTCCATGTTGGCCCGGGCTGAATCCCAGACTCCCTCGAAGCCCTCAGTGCGGGAGGGCTTGTAGTCGAAGTGGCGCGGACCGTCGTAGGTGGGGCCACCGCCGGGGAAGCCGTTCTCGATGAGGTCCACCGTGAAGAAGGCCGAGAGCAGGTCGCCGTGGCCGAAGACGAGGTCCTGGTCGTACTTGATGGAGCGCTGGCCGTTGAGGTCGATGTGGAAGAGCTTGCCGGCCCACAGCGCCTGGGCGATACCGTGCGTGTAGTTCAGCCCGGCCATCTGCTCGTGCCCGGTTTCGGGGTTGAGGCCAACGATGTCGCCGTGCTCGAGTTCGGCGATGAAGCCCAGTGCGTGGCCGACGGTCGGCAGCAGGATGTCCCCGCGGGGCTCATTCGGCTTCGGCTCGAGCGCGATCTTGAGGTCGTAGCCCTGGGACTTGATGTAGGCGGCGACGGTGTCCACACCCTCGCGGTAGCGGTCGAGGGCGGCGTTGACGTCCTTCGCGCCGTCGTACTCGCTTCCCTCACGGCCACCCCACATCACGAACGTGGTGGCGCCGAGCGAGGCGGCGAGGTCGACGTTGCGGATCACCTTGCGCAGGCCGAAGCGGCGTACAGAGCGGTCGTTCGCAGTGAAGCCGCCGTCCTTGAACACCGGGTGAGAGAACAGATTGGTCGTCACCATCTCGATGGTCAGACCGGCGGCGTCAGCGGCCTTCTTGAAGTCGGCAAAGCCCTTCTCCCGGGTGGCGTCGTCAGCGCCGAAGGGCACGACGTCGTCGTCGTGGAACGTGACTCCCCAGGCACCGGCCTCGGCGAGATGGGGCAGGTATTCAGTGGGGTCCAGTGCCGGGCGGGTGGCCTGACCGAACTGGTCCTGGGCGGCCCAGCCGACGGTCCACAGACCGAAGGAGAACTTGTCGTCAGGGGTTGGCGTGCGCGCCATGGCGGGCTCCTCGTCGCAGCAGGAAGGTGATGGCCTGTCGTTGTTTGTTGCGCTGCACAACTTATCGGCTTGTTTCGGCTAAGGTCAACAGTCATGGACGGATATCCCGACCGGCCGCGGCGCGCAGCGCGCCAGGAGAGCCTGCGAGAACACAACCTCGCGCTGGTGGCGCGGACCGTCCTGCTCGCCCCGGGACCGCCCTCGCGCGCCGATGTGGCGGCACGCACCGGGCTCAACCGCGCCACCGTCTCCCGGCTCGTGGCGGAACTGGTTGCCGGTGGCCTGCTCAGTGAGGACGATCCGGTCGCCGCCGGCGCGGGGCGACCCGCCACTCCCCTGCGCCCGGCCGCTGGAACGGTCGCCGGCCTCGGGCTGGAGATCAACATCGACTTCGTGGGTGCGCGGCTGATCGATCTCGCCGGAGGGGTGGTCGCCGAACGAATCACCCCCGGCCACTTCCGCGACACCGATCCGGACGAGATCCTGGGCCTCGCTGCTCACCTGGGCCAGCAGACCCTCGACTCCGCACCGGACGTACCGACCGCAGGCACGGCGCTGGCCCTGCCCGGACTGGTACGTGAGAACCGGTTGCTGACCGCGCCCAACCTCGACTGGCACGACCTCGACCCGGCGGATGTGCTCACCCGGGCCGCGCCGGGACTGGGGCCGGTCACGCTGGACAACGAAGCGCGGTTGGCCGCGCTCGCCGAGCTCGCGGCCGATCCGGCCGCCTCGTTCCTGTACGTCTCGGGAGAGGTGGGGATCGGTGCGGCGATCGTCCGCGATGGCGAGATCGTCACGGGGGTGCACGGTTTCGGGGCAGAGCTCGGCCACCTCATGGTCGATCCGGGCGGGCACCGATGCCGCTGCGGCGCCACCGGATGCCTGGAGACAGTGGCCGGTACGGATGCGCTTCTCGCAGCAGCCGGGCTACCGGGCGCGAGCATGGCAGAGCTCGCCGAACGGCTGGTGACCGGCGAGGCTCAGGCGAGGGCCGCCGTCGAGCGTGCCGCGATAGCCCTGGGGCAAGCTCTGGCGGCGTTCGTGAACCTCGTGGACGTGCCCACGATCGTGCTCGGAAACACTCTCGCCCAGCTCACCGAGGCCCTCCGACCCGGGATCGAGAACGAACTCAGGGCTCGGGTACTGGCGGCGCGATGGGCCCCACCGCAGCTACGGAGGGCGGCACCCTTGACTCACCCGGCCCTGACCGGTGCCGCCCGGGCGGCGCTCGCGCCGGTGGTCGAGGACCCAAGTGCGTGGCTCTCGCGGGCAAGTGGATTCCAGCACGCCGAGTCGACAGACTGACACCATGGCACGCACCGACTCACGTTCCGACCGCGCCTGGTGCGACGAGGCGATCCGCAAGGTGCAGGCGGACGCGCAGCGATCGGCCGACACCCACCTGCACCAGCTCCAACTCCCGCAGGACTGGGGCATCGACGTCTACCTCAAGGACGAGTCGGTCCATCCCACCGGCAGCCTGAAGCACCGGCTCGCCCGGTCGCTGTTCCTCTATGCGCTCGCGAACGGCTGGCTGAGCGAGCACACCACGGTGATCGAGGCGACGAGCGGGAACACGGCCGTCTCCGAGGCCTACTTCGCGCGCATGCTCGGCCTCGACTACATCGCGGTGATGCCACGCTCCACCTCCCAGACCAAGATCGAGCGGATCGAGGCCTACGGCGGCCGGTGCCACTTCGTCGACGCTGCACCCGACATCTACGCCGAGGCCGAACGACTCGCCGAAGAGAGCGGCGGGTGCTACCTGGACCAGTTCACCTACGCCGAGCGCGCCACCGACTGGCGCGGCAACAACAACATCGCCGAGTCGATCTTCGAACAGATGAGCGCCGAACGGCACCCGGTGCCCACCTGGGTGGTGGCGGCCGCGGGAACAGGTGGGACGTCGTCAACGATCGGGCGCTACCTGCGCTACCGCCGCTTTCCCACCCGGCTGGCTGTCGTGGACCCAGAGAACTCCGCCTACTACCCGGGATGGTGCGACCGAGTCTCGGACTACACCACTGGGATGCCGTCCCGGATCGAGGGCATCGGCCGGCCCCGGATTGAAGCCAGCTTCGTCCCGTCGGTGATCGACCACATGATCCCCGTGCCGGATGGTGCCAGCGTGGCCGCCATGCACCACCTGGACGAGGCGTTCCGGCGCCGCGCGGGCGCCTCCACCGGCACCTGCCTGTGGGGCGTGTGGACCCTGGTGGAGCAGATGCGCGACTCCGGAGAGACGGGCAGCATCGTCAGCCTCATCTGCGACTCCGGTGACCTGTACGGCTCCACCTACTACGACGACGCCTGGCTCGCCGGTCAAGGAATCGACCCCGCCCCCTACCGCGAGCGCCTGGAACGCTTCTTCGCCGGGGGAGCGCTGGGCTGAGGCCGCGTAGCACGTCCCTCAGGTGAGGGCAGGAGTACGTGCGGCGACGGCGCCTCACCGATGCGAGCGCGCGATGAACCGAGACGACGGCAGAGGGCACGACCGTGCCACATCTGGCACAGAGGCGCTGTGGGCCGTCGGTTGTGTACAGCCCTGACAGCGTGAGAGCGCTTACCATGTGCCCATGGCCTCCGTGACCCTCAGCGATGTGGCCCGCGAGGCGGGCGTCTCCTTGGCGACGGCGTCACGCGCCATCAACGGCAGCGCCAACCGGACCGTGCGCCCCGACCTGCAGCAACGCGTGCTCGCCGCGGCAGCCCGGCTCGGGTACTCCCCCGATGCCAACGCCCAGGCGATGGCGCGCGGTCGCACGTCCACCTTGGGCTTGATCGTCCACGACATCGCCGACCCGTACTTCTCCTCCATCGCCGCGGGGGTCACGACGGCGACGGAGGCCGCTGGGCTGATGGTCACGCTCGCCAGCACCGGGCATCGTCCGGAGAAGGAGCTGGCGTTCATCGACTTGCTGCAGAGCCAGCGGGCGCGCGCCATCGTCATCGCCGGTGGCCGCCAGGACGCCGAGGAGGCCAATGAGCGCCTACGAGCCGCCCTCGCCACCTACCGCTCTCGCGGCGGCACCGTGGCCGTGATCGGTCAGCCGATCCTGGACGTGCACACGGTCGCGATCGACAACGTCGGTGGGGCGGCCGAGCTGGCACGCGCGCTGCACGGGCGCGGCTACCGGCAGTTCGCGGTCCTCACCGGGCCCGCACCGCACCTGACTGCCCGCGAGCGCACCGAAGGATTCACGACGGCGTTGGCCGGCCTCGGCGTGGAGGTACCCGCCGATCGCGTGGTCGCCTCCGAATTCACCCGCGACGGCGGCTATGAGGCCATGACCGAGCTGATCTCTCGGCAGGCCGATCATCGGCGCCGGGACGGTCTCGGCTCTCTTGCCGTCTTCGCTGTCAACGACGTGATGGCGATGGGAGCGATGGCCGCCACCCGGGATGCCGGCATGCGGGTGGGTGAGGACGTCGGGATCGCCGGCTTCGACGACATCGTCACTCTGCGGGACGTCACGCCCGGGCTGAGCACGGTGGCGGTCCCGCTCGTGGATGCGGGCGTGCGTGCCACCCGGATGGCGCTGGACTCTGACGGTGACGCTGTCGTGGAGCAGTTGGACACCGTAGTGGTGCTGCGGGACTCGACCCCAGGGCCCTGACTGACCGCAGCACCACCACGGAAGAGACGTGCTCAGGGTCAGCCGATGAACTGGCTCAGCCAGGCCAGATCGTCCGGCTGGTCGATCCGGTAGGAGCCGCCGATACCGGTGCAGGTGGAGTTCACCCCGTAGGAAGTCACTCCGGCGACGACGTTGGAGTCCTCGATGAAGGTGGGCCCGCCGGAATCACCGGAGCAGGTGCCGCCGGTGTTGGCGTTGTTGGTGAGCGTCACGGAGTTGCCCGCGCCCTGCTCGCCGAACATCCGGTCATCCCGGATGAGGTCCACGGTGGCCTGCAGCTTGATCCATTCGGCCTCGGTGAGCTGGGCAGTTCCGTTGTCCGGGAGGCTGCGCTGAAGGCCGTAGCCGACCACGTCGAAGGAGTCACGGTCCTTCTTCTTGGTGGCGAGCTGGTCGTCCCAGTACCCCTGCTCGGGCAGTTGACCGTAGGAGTCGAAGGCGACCGGTTCGTCGAGTTCGACCACGCCGACGTCGTGCAGGTAGAACGCGGCGTCGTCGTACTCCGGGTGGGAGTAGGGGGTGCCGGTGGCGTCGGCCGCGTCGAGGTCGAAGATGTCCGGTCGTTCGTCCCCCTGGAGGTCGTCGGCGAACCAGATCGCTACGGCATCGGCGCCGAAGGTGCAGTGGCCGGCGGTGAGGTAGGTGTCGGGGTCCATCATCGTGCCGGAACAGCGCCAGGATGGCTGCAGGACTCCTGACTCATCCTCCACGTAGGCAATCATGAGACCGACGTTGGGGTGCTCACCGGCGTCGTCCTCGCCGTAGCGGATGGCGCTGGCCGGTGCCGCGGTGGCGGCGATGACTGCCAGGCCGATCGCGCCGGCGGCGAGTGTGCGGATGCGCGTCATTGCGTGATTCCTCTCGTATGGGCAAAGCGGTGTGGGAACAGTACGACACGGCGGGCCCGTCGGCTCGACGAACGGAGAAGCTCCTTCACCACAGTGACCACTTCTCGGCACCGATGAGTCGGGAGCACGCGCCGGACTCCTGCGCCTGCTGCGTGAACGCCTTGGCGAGGCAACACACCAGGAGGTCACGGTTTGATAACACCCACGACGCGGCACCCGCCACCGACCAGATGCGTGATAGGAATGAACTACCAAAGTCTCCCGTAGACAGAGGGGGGGGGCGATGACATTGGAGGGGGAATTCTTGATGAGTTCTCGAATTGCACGCGCAGCAGGTTCAGTCCCCATCGCTGGTGGCCTTATCGTCGGCATGGCTGCCGCGCCGGCTGCTGCTGGAACAGGATGCGCAAGCGGATACGTCTGCTACTTCGACGACCACTTCAACTCCACGCTTCGCGAACAAGCGGATGGCGGCGACAACTGGAGTTTCGAGGGCGAGAACTGGCGTCGCTACAACTCCGATGGCACGTGGTACGGACTCCCTGGAACGAACGTCGACAACTCGATCGAGGCCGCCAACATCCAGTGGAACATCGACGATGCCTACTTCTTTACCGCAAACGGCTACGCTGGCTCTGTCGTCGAACGCTACCTGGTTGGCGACAGAGGTTTCCGGAACTGGTATGGCAACGATCGGAACGTTGCCTCCTCCCTCGAGGCCAGGTGACCTCAGCGAAGAGTAGCGCACGATCAGGGCTGGCTCCACGGCAGCGAGCGCGCTCGTTCGCGCTCGCTGCCGGATTGATCCTCGGAGTCGTCGCATGCTCAGACCCGGTGGAACCTCTCGACGAGTCGGACCTGGACGAGTCGAGCAACTTCGCCGGCGCGTACGCCACGCCGCTTGAGCCCGTCACCAACCCGGATCCGGTTCGCTACGACGCGATGCAGCAATCCATCGTCACCGCCGTCAATGCCTGTATGGCCGAGCAGGGCTTTCCCGAGTACCGGCACGAGGCGCGGGAGGCTGCGGAGATGCGGATTTATGGGGTTACTGACCCAACGGTGGCGCAGGTATGGGGGTATCAACACGAGGGCGGGATCTCCGATGAGGCGCTCGACGATGACGAACCTCCACCCCCGCAAAATTCCGCACCTATCGAGGACGAGATTGTCGCATTGATTGGCACGGAGCAATCATCGACTGAGGAAGTGCGCTCGGACGATGGCACGGTCACCTTCCGCTACGACCCAGATTCTTGTTTGTATCCGTCTACCTTGGACGTCTTTCCTGATTTCTTCACCATGCACAATCTGCAAGAACAGGCATTCGAGATTCAAGGGCGGGCATCGATCGAGGTTCTCGAAAGTGACGAGTTCGCTGACGCATTCGCCGAATGGGACCAGTGCGTCGTGGATGCTGGCGGGACGGCTGCAGCTTCGCCTAGTGACGCCATATCGCGCGAAGGCGCAACCGCCGAGTTGTCTGAGGAACAAATCGAATCGGCCGTTCGTGACGCCACCTGTAAGCAAGAGACAGGGTTTCTGCGAGAGTGGTCCTTCCTCCAGGCCCAGGAGGAGCACGAGCGCCTCGCGGAGCACCCGGGCCTCGTGACCGAGTACCTGGAGCTGCTGGATGCGGCCGCCAGCACGTAGGAGATGGCGCATCGCCACCGTCGTCACAGCAGCACTGGGGATCACATGCGCCGGAGGATGCACATCAGAGGAGCCAGCCCATCCACCGCCAGCGTCGGAGTCCGTAGCGATCGAATCAGCCTGGAGCCTGCCGCTGGACCCGCTGCTATGGCCCGACCACGAATCTGAGACCGCGTTGTTCGATGCGGTGCAGCTGGCGATCGGCCGTTGTATGGAGGCACGCGGCGTGGACTATCAGCCCGGATCGTACGAGCCGGGATCGTATCCAGCCTTCTACGGCATCGTCTCGCGCGAGCGGGCTGCCGCCTCGGGCTACCGGCCGGCGCGCGCAGGTGGTGACCAAGAACCCGAGTCCGCGCCTGCCGAAGAACTCAATCGGGCATCAGTTGAGGCGCTGATCGGCACTGGGACGAGCACGGTGGATATTCGCGCCGACGACGGTGAGTTGCTCGGAACCTACGATCCTGACTCCTGCCTCAGTTCTGGGACTGCCGAGGTCCGGCCGGAGTGGGTAGAACTGGTCCAGCTCGAAGCACAGTTGCGATCGGTGATCAATCCGTCCATCGAGGCGTCGAACGATGATCCGGCCGTGCTCGACGCATGGTCTGAATGGTCGGAGTGCATGGCGGCTCGCGGCCACACGTTCGAGACACCGTGGGCGCCGTACTACTCCGTCTGGCCCGGCGATGAGCCGGGCGAGGAGGAGATCGCGACGGCCATCGCCGACGCGGAGTGCAAGGAAGTGACGCAGCTCATCCCGCTGTGGTCGTCGGTTCTCGCCGACATCCAGGGCGAGATGCTCGCCGAACTCATGCCGGGCGTCCTTGATCGATGGAGTGAGCTACGGGCTGCCGATGTCGAGCGGGTACAGACATGAGCGGCGACCTCGGCAAGACCGCCCCCGACGGAACGGACATCTGGTGAAGCGCCTCGCAAGGATCGTCGTCGCCCTGATCGTGGTGGCAGGCCTCGTGGTCGCAGGATGGGCCGCCCGCGGGGTGATCCAGACGCCCGCCGAGGCCTCACTTCCCGAACCCACACCGATCGCCGTCTTCACCGACGTCACGTCCGGCCCCATCTCCACCAGGCTGACCGGCTCCGGAACCATCCAGACCAGCGAGAGCACCTCGGTAGTGGCCAGCACCAGTGCCGGGCGCGCGGTGATCTCGGACACGCCGGTCGAGGTGGGTGAGGCTCTCCCCCTCTGCTCGGCGGCCATCGAGATCTCCGGGCGGCCCATCATCGCGCTTGAGGGAGTGGTGGTCTCCTATCGCGACCTAGGTCCGGGAATGACGGGCGATGACGTCGAACAACTCCAAGTCGCCCTCGAAGCCTGTGGATATCCCCTCGTGACCGACGGGGTGTTCGGAGCCCAGACTGCCTCCGCAGTGCGCGAACTGTACGAATCCGCAGGCTACGACCCCCCGACGCGACCAGCCACACCGGAGAACACAGGCCCGGGGGACGACCCAGAAGCTGCCGACAACTCCGCGGAAGAGCCCGACGCCGGAGACAGCGCGCCGCAGGCGCCCCAACGCGAGGTGTACGTCCCGTTCAACGAGATCGCCTACCTGGACTCCAGCGGAGTCGTGTCACAGGTCGCAGGCGTCAACAGCGTCGTCGGGGCCGATCCTGTCCTCACCGTTGACCATGGTGCGCTCACCTTCAGAGCCGAACTCACTGGCGCGGCGCGTGTGGCGATCACCACCGATGCCACGATGAGGATCGACATCGGCTCAGGTGTCGAGGTCGCCGTCCCAGACCTTCCCACAGCTCCCACGACAAACGGTGCGGGAGAGCCTGTCTTCCCTCTTGTGGTCCCTCTCGCCGACGACACGGACGCAACCCTGGCCGGCACGACGGCGTCCTATACGATCACCGTGAGCGATGGCGTCACGTATGAAACAGTCGTTCCCATCACCGCCCTGTACGACAGTGCCGCTGGGGAGACCTTCGTGCGGCTCAGGGATCCAGACGGCGGCTCCACTCCCGTACCGGTCACAGTCACCGCATCCGCCGGCGGCCTGGCTGCGATCGACGGAGACATCGCTTCCGGGGATTCCGTCCAGGTCGGCTGGCAGTGAAGCGCGATAGGACCGGCCCGCCACCGCTGCGGCTGCAAGGCATCGAACGTATCTTCGGAGCGCAAGCACGCATCCGAGCCCTCGACGGCGTCGATCTCGAGATCGATCCCGGAGATTACCTCGCGATCACCGGTCGCTCCGGCGCAGGCAAGTCGACGCTGCTCAACGTCCTCGGACTGCTCGAGCAGCCGACCGCTGGTAGATACACCGTCGGAGACACCGAGGTCCGGGCCCTACGCGCTCGCCAGGTCGACCGTCTGCGCGGTGAGATCTTCGGCCTGGTGTTCCAGTCCTTCCACCTGCTCGACCATCTTTCTGTCGCCCAGAACGTCGAGGTCGGCCTCACCTATGCAGGACTGCGGCGACAAGAGGCCCTCCAAAGGGTCGAGGCTGTCGTCGAGAAGGTCGGGCTCTCTCACCGACTACGTGAGCGGGCTGCCACGCTGAGCGGCGGAGAAAGACAGCGCGTCGCGATCGCACGCACGTTGGCCCGATCGCCGGCCATCCTGCTGGCCGATGAACCCACCGGAAACCTCGACGAAAGTAACGCTGAAGCAGTGCTTGGGCTGCTGGACGACGTCCACGCCCAGGGTGTGACGGTCATCGTGGTCACACACGACGAGATGACAGCAGAACACGCCCAGCGGCGCATCGTCGTCCGCGATGGACGGATCGAGCGACTATGAGGCTTCGACGCCCTCCCGGACACGCTGCCCGGGTGTTCGCTGCGACCGTGCGCCAGGCCGCCGGGTCTGTTCTCGCGAGACCCTCGCGGAGTATCCTCACGGCCATCGGAGTGGCAATCGGTGTCGCAGCGTTCGTCGCCAGTATGGGGCTGGCAGCCACGCTGGACGCCGAGGTCAACGCCACCTTCGACGATCTCCGGGCGACCCGCCTCACGGTCCAAGACACGCGATCCATCCCCGTGGATCCCCTCTTCGATGTCCGTACTCTCGACAACACCGTCGCGGAATTGCCCGGTGTCGTAGCCGGCGGCACCATGACGGATCTGGCCTCGGCACAGGTGAGCGCCAGCACCACCGGGTCACCGGTTGACGTCGGCGTCGTTGTTGCCTCACGCGGCGCACTTGACGCTGCGCTCGTGACCATCGCGGACGGCCGGCTCTACGACTCGGCCACCGACAGGGCAGGAACGCCCGTCGCACTGGTCGGCGCAGGCGCGGCCGAGCTTCTCGGCCTTGTGGACGCTGAACCCGGCCAGATGCTCACCATCGACGAGCGGTCCGTGGCGCTAGCCGGCGTGCTCGACAGCCCAGGATCGGAATCCCAGCTCAGCCACTCGATCATGTTGAGTCCAGCATCTGCGTCGATGCTCGATTACCAGCTTCCACAGGAGCTCAGCGCGCTCGTCCGGACTGAATCGGGGGCTGCCGCAAGCGTGGCGTCAGCCCTACCACTCGCGATACGCCCGGCGGAGCCGACTGCCGTCGGCGTCTCCCGCCCTCCTGAGCCTGAGAGCCTCCGGTCTGGAGTCCAAGGTTCCCTGGACATCATGGGTCTGGGTCTCGCGGCCCTGTCCCTCCTCGTGGGAGGCCTCGGGATCATGAACGCGATGGTGACCGCCGTCAGTCAACGCAGAGGCGAGATCGGGCTGCGTCGCGCCCTGGGCGCACGCCCTGGGCACATCGTCACGCTCATTGTCGCGGAGGGTTCCATCATCGGCCTGCTGGGCGCGGTCATCGGCACCGCGACAGGGTTGAGCGCCATGATCGTCGTTGGGCTCGTCAGCCCCTGGGCGCCGGTCCTAGCACAGTGGGTGTGGCTGGCTGCTCCGGGCATCGGGCTGGCCCTCGGGGCTCTCGCGGGCATCTACCCCGCCCGAACCTCTGCACGTCTCAGCCCTGCGGAGGCGCTCCGGCAATAGTGCGCTCCGCAGCATGCGTCACCGCAACTGCGCCCGCGGGACCCAGCCCTCGATCGCACCCTCAACCGATTCCTTCGAGGCCAGATCAACTCCAACGACCGGGCCGGTGTCGCCTGAGAACACCGGGAGGGACGCTGGAGGGCACTGCTGCTCCGTCTCGACCAGGACCCGGTGCAGCGACTCGTCGATGTTCATCCTGATTCGCACACAACTACGGTACCGAGCGTGCGCATCGCCTGCATCACTCCCTTCACGCCCCTTCCGCCCCTCGAGGCATCCCACAGCCTTGACCAGCCCAACCGGCGCACCGTATGCTGCGGAAAGCGCATTCCGCTCGTGGCCTGGCCCTAGCGAGACCGCAGCCACGCACCCCCGATCCTTCAGGAGCACCTATGAGCACCCGCACCCTGCGCATCGCGATGAACGGCATCACCGGCCGGATGGGCTATCGCCAGCACCTGCTCCGGTCGATCCTGCCGATCCGCGACCAGGGCGGGATCACGCTCGCCGACGGCACCAAGGTGCAGGTGGAGCCGATCCTCGTGGGCCGCCGCGAGAACGCCCTCGCCGAGATCGCCGCCGAGCACAACATCGCTGAGTACACCACCGACCTGGACGCCATCGTCACCGACGAGCGCACCGACATCGTCTTCGACGCCTCGATGACCAGCCTACGCCCGGCCACCCTGACCAAGGCGATGAAGGCCGGCAAGCACATCTTCACCGAGAAGCCCACCGCCGAGACCCTGGACGAGGCCATCGAGCTGGCCCGCCTGCGCGCCGAGACCGGAGTCACCGCCGGAGTCGTCCACGACAAGCTGTACCTGCCTGGCCTGGTCAAGCTCCGCCGTCTGGTGGACGAGGGCTTCTTCGGCCGCATTCTCTCCCTGCGTGGGGAGTTCGGCTACTGGGTGTTCGAGGGCGAGCACCAGGCCGCCCAGCGCCCGAGCTGGAACTATCGCTCCGAGGACGGCGGCGGCATGACCACCGACATGTTCTGCCACTGGAACTACGTGCTCGAGGGCATCCTCGGCTCGGTCAAGTCGGTGACCGCGAAGACCATCACCCACATCCCCACCCGCTGGGACGAGAAGGGCGCCGAGTACGCCGCCACCGCCGACGACGCCGCCTACGGCATCTTCGAGGTCGCCGGCCCGGGCGGGGAGGACATCGTCGCCCAGATCAACTCCTCCTGGGCGGTACGCGTCTACCGTGACGAGCTCGTCGAGTTCCAGGTGGACGGCACCCATGGTTCTGCGGTGGCCGGCCTGAACAAGTGCGTCGCTCAGCAGCGCGCCCACACCCCGAAGCCCGTCTGGAACCCCGACCTGCCGGTCACCGAGTCCTTCCGCGACCAGTGGATGGAGGTGCCCGCCAACGGCGACCTCGACAACGGCTTCAAGGCCCAGTGGGAGGAATTCCTGCGCGACGTGCTCGCCGGCCGCGAGCACCGCTACGACCTCCTCTCCGCCGCGCGTGGCGTGCAGCTGGCCGAGGCCGGGCTTGCCTCGTCCGCGGAGGGCAAGCGCGTCGAGCTGAAGCAGATCTCCCTGTGATGACCAGCACCGCAACGATTCCCGACGGCGCAACGTCCGTGACTGACCTGTCTCGCCTCTCCCTCAACACGGCCACCACGAAGGCCCTGACCCTCGCTGAGGCGGTCGAGGTGGCCGCCGAGGCCGGGCTGGGCGCCGTGGGGCTGTGGCGGGACCGGGTAGCCGAGGCCGGCGTCGAGAACGCGGCGAAGATCGTGGCAGACGCGGGCCTGCGGGTCTCCTCGCTGTGCCGCGGCGGGTTCCTCACCGCGGCGGATGAGTCCGGTCAGTCCGAGGCACTCGGTGACAACCGTGCGGCGATCGTCGAGGCCGCCACACTCGGTACGTCCGAGCTGATCATGGTGGTCGGCGGGCTGCCTGCGGCCAGCACTCCCGGCGGCCCGGCCCAGCTCGATGGTGACAAGGACATCGTCGCGGCCCGCACCCGGGTGGCGAACCGCATCGCCGAGCTCGCGCCGTTCGCGGCCGAGCATGGCGTGCGGCTGGTGCTGGAACCGTTGCACCCGATCTTCGCCGCCGACCGGGCCGTGCTGTCCACACTGGGGCAGTGCCTCGACCTGGCGACGGAGTTCCCACCCGAGCAGGTGGGCGTGGTGGTCGACACCTATCACGTGTGGTGGGACCCGGCCCTGCGCGACCAGATCGCGCGGGCGGGCCGGGAGAACCGGATCGCCTCCTACCAGGTGTGCGACTGGATCCTGCCGCTGGCAGCCGACCCGCTGCTCTCACGCGGGTTCATGGGCGACGGGTACATCGACTTCCCCACGATCACCCGGTGGGTGAGCGAAGCCGGGTACACCGGGGACGTGGAGGTGGAGATCTTCAACCAGGAGATCTGGAATGCACCCGGTGCACAGACTGTTGCCACCATGGCCGAGCGGTACAGCCGACTCGTTCACCCCTACCTCTGAGGCGCCGAGTTCGCCCCAATTCTGGCCTGCGCGGTCAGGTGCGCCCCATCCACGATCGTGGGTGGGGCGCCTTGTTGTCCGGACGCGCGAATCAGGAATGTGGACCGTCTGCGGCAGCCGAGTGGCGAGTGCCGCGATCCTGCTTAGGATGGGACTCAGGGGAGTTGCTAGGGGAATGTGGTCCAGCACAGTTCGCACACCGACGAGGAGGCGACGATGACGGACGCAACTGGTAGCACCGAGCCCATCGCTGAGGTTCGCGAAGGGATGACGGTCTTCGACTCCAGCGGAGAGAAGGTCGGCACAGTGAGGGACGTCCAGATGGGCGATCCGCAGGCCGTCACGGCACAGGGCCAGGGCGGCGGTGGTGAGAACGGCAATGTCGTGACCTACCTTGCTGAGGCGTTCCGCCCCGGGAGCCTCGACGACACTGTCAGGGAGCGGCTCGCTCGCCTCGGCTTCGTCCGGATCGACTCGAGCGGACTGTTCCACCGGGACCGCTACACCACCAGCGACGAGATCGCCGCCGTGGAGGATGACGCCGTGCACCTCTCGGTCCCGGGCGACCAGCTCATCCATTGATGCCATCACAGTAGCCCGCGTTCGCTGAGCACCACGGCGCACGCGTCATGATGGTGTGATGGGGAGAAGGGACGAGGACGAGTTCACGCTCGGGGGCGAGGTATCCGGGAGCCCACCACGCAACGATCCCCGACGGCGCAGGGCCCGTAGTTCGGTCGGCTCACCATGGCTGTGGGGCACCACGGCCGTCGCCTTGATCGCGGCCGGGATCGCCACCTCCCCTGGCGGGGAACGTCCCGAACCTCGACCACCGGCAACAGCGTGGACCGTTCAGATCACCGAGGGCCGCGCACCCCAGGTGTGGGCGATCGAGAATCAGGCTCTGGTCACCACCGTCACCGGCGTCACCGCCTTCGATGCCGCCACCGGTGATGAGGTGTGGTCCGTGCCGCTGGCGGACCCTGCCTGCACCGAGGCCGATGGCGAACTCACCTGCGTGCACGGCGAAGGCGAGGACGCCACCATCGCGACCATCACCGCGGCCGGTGAGGTGACAGAGCAGGCATTCCCGTTCGCTGCGGTGGCCGTGTCGGTCGGTGACGCTCTGCTCGTGGCCGGTGGGACGCCGTCGGGAGAACCGTGGGTGGAACGCTACGACGCAGGCGAGACCGAGCGCACGTGGCGGGCGGGATACGACCACCCCGTGGGTGAGGACCGGTGGGCGCGAGCAATCCTCAGTCAGGGCGTTGCCACCTTCTACACTCCGATGACCGATCCGGAGACGTTCGTTCCGATGATGGCGGTGGATGCCTCCACAGGTGAACTCAGGCCGGTGGTCATCCCGACACCGCGAGGCTACCTAGTCGGTATGAATGCCGACGTGGAGCGGAACCTTGACCAGCTTGTCCCGGCTGCGGGTCCGGGACTCGACCTCCCGGACCATCCCGACGCCGTGCTCACGACCGAGGGAGTCCTCACCAGCCCGGAAGGTGACACGGTGTATGCGAGCGGCGGAAGCACCGTGGTCGCCGTGCTCCGGACAGACCTGCTGGAGTGGGCGTTCATCCCACCCGAGGAACCGTGGGAACCGTCGACACTGCCTGAGGAGTTGCCCGGCGTGGTCCGTCGCGTGGACATCACCACCGGGGAGACCAGCTGGAGCACCCCGACCGAGTCACTCGTCGGCTGCCCGTGCACCATCAACAACACGACGGCGGTGTTGGTCAGCAGCAACTGGAGCCAAGGAGAGGGCCAGTTCGGCGTCGAATCGATCCACGGTTTCGACCTCGACACCGGCAACGCGGAGTGGTCGATCCCGTTGGCGGTGGCCCCGGAGGCGATCGCGTCAGATGACCGTCACATCTACGTACTCAGCGACGGCACCGTGACCGCGTATGCGGATTGACGTGGCAGTGGCCGGACCCGGTCTCGACGCGCCGGTGTCCCCGTCGACGAGGCAGTGTCGGCGGGGTCCGGGGCGGGGTGGTCAGAACGGCGGCGGGTCGGTGCCGCCGGTCCCGGCAATTCTGCCCGTGCTGGTGTACGCGGTGGTCTGGTGGGTCCTACTCGCGGGGGCGTGCTCTCCAGTGAATGGCCGCACCTGATGGCGGCGGTTGGGCATGCCCTGGGCGGTCGCCCGCATCGAGGCCAAGGCACGCTGCCGGGCCCGGACCACCGGCCCGCCCCGTGTGCCGGGCAGCAGGAAGGTGGTGGCCGGGGTGACCAGGTACTGGGTCCCGTGCGGGTCACACCAGTAGTAGGTACCCGGGTTGAGCATCACATAGGACCACCCGTCATGGGTTTTGCATCGGTGGTGGCGGCGACACAGACTTCCGAGATTGGCCGACCTGGTCGGCCCGCCCTGCTCGTGCGGGGTGATGTGATCCCGGTCCGCTGACCGGGCCAACCGGTTGCAGAACGGGAACGCACAGGTGCGATCGCGCAGGATCGCCTGCTCACGAAGCTTCGGGCTGGCCTCATAGGTAGTAGCCGAGTAGTCCTCGGCCAGATCGATCACCGGGCGCACGATCACACTCCCCCGCGGCCCCGCACCAGGACCGCACCTGCTCGGTCGTGACCGGCGAGCGCGTGTTCTCACACCGACCCACTCGAGGATCGAACCCGCTGTCAGCAGGGTCGGTGACGTCGGCTGGATTGGTGGGATCGGCAATTTCAGTGGGGTTGGCGGCGAGGTGAAGGTAGAGCATCACCGTGCGCCCGTTCACCCCGGGGTCTGGGACCGGGCCGGAACCGCCCGCCGCGCCGGGGGTACTGGGGGTACTGCTGACGCGGCTGCACGTGCCGATGCTGGTGCTGCCTGCGCTGATATCGCCGACGTTGGGTGCCTCCGCACTGGCCGCCTCCCCACTATCCGTCTCCGCGTCGGCGTTGCCAGCCGGCAGGGATACCTTCCCGCGGGCGAGGTCACCTAACGCCATCGAGCGGCGTACGTCCTCACTCGCGTCGGGCATGAAGGCTCTCAGTGCTGCCGCGCGGGCTGCCACGGCTGCTTCCAGGTCCAGCGCGTCTGCCAGGTCCAGTCCGCCCTCGAAGTTCACGACCGCGGTCGAACCGGGCACGTGAGGGTCACCAGCATCCCCGAGGTGGATCTCGACCCGGCGCGCTTCCAGCGCGGCCTGCGCTTCAGCACGCGCCTGCTCAGGGTCGTAGTGGTCCATCGCGGCCGCCACCGCCCGCTCGATCTGCGCCCTGCTACAGGACCCGATCGACCAGGCGACCTGCCGATCCACCCACCCCGCACCCTCGAACGGAAGCTTCTTCGTCAACCGGGCCACCGCCCGCGCCCGGTGGAAACTGACCTGCCCGGCCCGAACCCTCGACCACAGGGCCGGGAGCCGGTACGCCAACTCGACCACGGCCCCGACATAGGACAGCGCGGCCTCGTTCGACTGCCCCAACGTGGCCGCCAACCGGGCAAACCCCAAATCCGAGACCCACGGGGCACCCTGCCCCGCAAGACGCATCGGTTCTTCCGTGCCCGGAACCGTCGACCCCGGCAGATCGATGTCCACCTCAGGGTCGTACACGCCAACAGCACCCGCACCGTCCTCGCTGGGCTCGACCGCTCGCTCAGCGACCCAGGAGACCACCAACTCGGCACACTCGATCTCCACCGCGCGGGCCGCAGCCCGGTTCTCCCGCACAGCCGCCAGCACATCACGCTCAGCCGAAGCCGAGAACGCGGAACCAGTAGCTGTCGAGGTCATGACATCACCCTCCCACCCACCACCGACATCCGGCCGTTTACCCAGGTCAGAAGGCCAGACTCGGCCCATACAGCCGTGACGACAGTTCCTGCGAAGGGAGTCGTGCAGACGCACCCGCCACGACGCAGATCGCTAGGGACCGAGGGCTAGGTCATGATGGACGGATGGGGACGAGGGACGTCGAGGAGTTCGCGCTCGACTCGGGCAGCGATGACGCTACTCTCCCGCGCCCCGGCAGCAGGGGCGACCACTCAGCACCGCATCGGCTGTGGCCGGGACTGCCGTGGGTCGCAGCGGCGCTGACGCTGATCCTCGCCGGCGTCGTGGCTGCCCCTGCGCCGGGTGCGGTCGTGAGCCCCTGGGGGTACGTGCCCGGCCTGGGCGAGGAACCCGAGCTCGCATGGGAGCTGGAGACCACCGAGATCACGGGTATGTGGGCATTTCGTGGGGTGCTGGCGATCGCAGAGCTGGAGCAAGTGCGCGGGATCGACGCCGCGAGCGGAGCCGAGCGGTGGCGCGTCGAGAGCAAAGCAGCCCAATGCGGCTCGGACGGGTCCCGTCTGACCTGCACCTCGATCGACGACGAGATCATCATGATCGACCCTGTTTCTGGCAACGTGGACGACTCGGTATCCGTGCCAGGAGCCTACGCAGCCACGGCTCACGACGACGACATCATCGTGGCCACCTCGAGCGCGATTCAGCGCATCCGCGCCGATGGCACCGTCGTATGGTCCACGCCGCTGCCGGAGGGGACCCCGGTCTACGCCGGTCCGGCGGTGATTGACGGCCACGTCCTGGTCGGCACCGACGCTGCTCGAGGAGGCCAGCCTCCACCGCTGGACGTCGAGACCGGCGAACCAGGCGACCCGGCGGAGGTCGGCCAGACCGTGTACCGAATCCGGGACGGTGCCTGGGTGACGAGCCACCCAGGCTCTCTCTGGCTGTTCTTGCGCGGCGAGACCGTCCGCTCGATGCCGGCCACAGCACCGGCGATGATTGTGACGACCGACCCGAGCCTGCTGGACTCTGAACTGCCCGCGACGGACGACGAGTGGCACCCGCTCGCCATCCTCCCCGACGTCGCGATCGGAAACATCAACGACGACACCCTCGGTTCGACGCTCATGGCGATCGATACCAGCACAGGCGAGGAACTGTGGCGATCCGAGGCCCTGATGCACTGGTTCAGCACGCCGATCGTCGACCGTGACACCCTGGCCGCCCCGGTGCTCAATCCCGAACTTGGGAGAATCTCGACGGTCATCGCCCTGAACGTCGACACCGGCGAGGAACGCTGGCGGATCGATCGAGCGACCGAGCTGTACGGGATCACCGCCGGAGGCGGCTACCTGTTCCTCCAGGATGCCCTGGGCATCTCAGCCTGGGAACTGACCGGCTGATGCGTTCCACCGACGAGTTCGAACCGGCACCCACGTCGCCCACCAGCCCAGAGGCAGCCCGACGGCGACCCCAAGTCTGGTCACGCCCGTGGCCCTGGGCGGTGCTCGCCGTCCTGCTCGTGGTGGCGGCGGTCCTCACCGTCCCGCGACCTGGTCCGGTGGTCAACCCATGGGGGTACCTGCCCAACCTCGACGACGAGCCGGAGCAGGCCTGGGAGACCAACCTCACGGCAGATGCGTTCTGGCTGTTCTCGGGTGTGGTGGTCGCGCGTGGCCCCGACGGCGTCACCGGCCTCGACTCGGCGAGTGGCGAGGAGATCTGGAGCGTCCAGGCCGAGGAACCCGCCTGCACCTCCGACGGCGTCGACCTCACCTGCACCACCGGCCCCGACACGGTGGAGGTCATCGACCCACGATCGGGCCGGGCACGGCAGTATGACGTCCCCGGAGTCGCTGCTGCCGCGAGCGTGGACCGCGATATCGTCGCGGTCACCACCCACGACATTCGTCGTGTGAACGGGAGCGGCCGGGTCATCTGGCGGAGCGAAATCGTCTTCGGCCGCGCGATGAACGCGCCGCCGGAACTGATCCATAGCACGGTAGCGGTCAGATCCATCAGGTCAGGAAGCACCCTCCTCGACGCCGAGACTGGGGAGGAGGTCTCCGTACCCGACGCCAGCCGTTCTCCACACTCTGTCCGTGATGGGCTGTGGCGGTCGACTGACCTGAGCGCCACCTGGCTGTATGTACGAAACGACCCGCCGCTGGCGTTCAGCGGTTGGATCTCCTCGGGGATCGCGACGCCGGACCCCACCCTGATCCGGGCCATCGACGAGAAAGAGCTGAACCGCTGGCGCCCAGTCGCCTTCCTCCCGGAGGTGACTCTGGGGCTCCTCACCATGCGTGAACACGGTCCCGGCGTGCTCATCGCCGAGGCTCCCGACACAGGCGAGGAACTGTGGCGCACCGGGCCGGATGTGTCGATGTGGGACCCACCATTGATCGGGCCCGAGACGTTCCTCTACTCCGACTCCACCGAGTTGATCGCACTCGATATCTCCACCGGCGACACGCGCTGGACGATCGCACCACAGGACGTCATCCTCGATTTCTCCAGTGACGGCGAGCGCCTCTACATCCTGGACGAGACGGGCGTCAGCGGGTGGGATCTGTCGTGAAGGAACGCGAGGAGTTCGAGCTCGGAGACAGCCTCGACGCACCTCATACCGACAGTCCCCGACGGCGACCCCAGACCTGGTCGGGCCCGTGGCCCTGGGCGATGGTCGCCGTCGTGCTCCTCGTGACCGCAGTGGTGATCTCTCCGCAGGGCGAACGCCCGATCCCGACGGCGGAAGTCGCCTGGGTAGTGGACGTTGCGCCCGGAACGCACCCCACGGTCTGGGCCGTCGACGACCACATCGTGACAGTCGAGGCCGACGCGGTCGTGGCGCGTTCCGCCGCCGATGGAGAGCGGCAATGGCATGTTCCGCTTCAGGACCCGGTGTGCTCCTCGGACGGGGTGCGGCTCGCGTGTGTGAGCACGGCCGGTCCGGACGGCGAGGTCACGCTGATCGCAGCCGACGGCAGCACCCAGACACGGCATGTTCCGGGAGCCCAGGTGGCCACCCCGCTGGGATCGGACGTCATCCTGGTTGGCGGCGACATGGAGGCGCCGTGGGCAGCGCGCCTCGATCAGTCCGGAGCGACAGTATGGCGCTCTAACCTCGAGCTGCGTTTTGTCGACACCGACCGCACATCATTCGGCTACCTCCACGCGACGCAGCAGCGCGTCCTCTGGCGACTGAAATCTCGGGACAACTACTGGCCGGCCGTCGAGGCCATCGACCCGTCGGACGGCTCCATGCTGCGCATCACATCACCACTCAGTTCCTTCACCGAGCCCGAAGAAAACGAGGACCTAGTCGTGCTGGAGTCTGATGAACGTTCGTCAGAGACAGCCCAGTTCGCCCTCCGCAGCGACGGTGTGGCTGAGCATGCCGCTGGTCCCCTGCTGTGGCGGTGGGACGACGGCGAGACCCCGCTGGCCATCGACGCAGCCGCGCTCTACACGGCGATGCGAAACGAGAGTCTGCACCCGGCCAACGGTGAGCCACCACAGCTGGATGGCACGCTCGAGCCGGTGAACGTGCGCCTGCGCGATCTCACCTCGGGCGCGATACTGGCCGAGGCTGAATCTCCCTATCCCGACCTCACCTGCCCCTGCACTGCCGCAGCGAGCGGGGTGGTGGCTCGAGCCCTCACGACCACCGACGGCCGCACATTGTCCGAAGGAGAGGCCCACTTCGACCTGGCGTTCGTCAGTCGAGAAACCGCCACGCCCGCCTGGCGCTACCCGCTTGAGGCCGAGTTCCGCAACTCGCCCGCCCGACTCGCAAGTCACGGCGACACCGTCGTCGTATGGGTCGGTGGGGAGGTCGTGGCGCTGACTGCTCCGTGAGCGATCGACCCCGAGTTGGCATGATGGGACGATGGGGAGAAGGGACGCCGAAGAGTTTGCGCTGAGCTCGTCCAACGTAGCGGACACGGCGGAAGCGGCCGGCGGACCTCGTGGGCGAGGGCGTGTGCGGGTCGCATCCTCACCGTGGCTGTGGGTGCTACTGGCCGTGGTGCTTCTGGTGGCTGGCGCCATCACCTCCCCGCGCCTGCTGTCGCCCGAGCCTGAGGCCGCCTGGCAGGTGGAGTTGGACCCGGGGTCGGCACCGAGGGTGTGGGTACTGCCGCGGGTCGTGCTCGCGACCACAGCAACCGGGCTCGTCGCCTTCGACGCCGACGGTCAGCGGCTCTGGGGCCTCGACCTCGACGACCCGACCTGCACGACCGCCCAGGAGGAGCTGATCTGCGTTCACGGTGAGGCCGGCGAGGCGACGGTGAGCGTGGTAGCTGCTGATGGCGCATGGAGCGACCTGTCGATGCCCGGCGCCGACGTCGCGGCCAGGACCCCCACAGGCGACCTGGTCGTGGCCGGCAGCAATGCAGCGACCTCCTGGCTCGGGCGCTACTCCCCCGACGGCGAGGAACAGTGGGTGCAGGAGCAGGCCGGTGGCGTCTCGTGGGCGGACCTGACCGTCCAGCAGGACGTAGTGACCGCCATGGCTGGTCCGTCGCCTGACCTGTCCGGGCTGATCTGGACGGCGTACGTAGCCGACGGCGCCCCCGCGAGCATGTCATTCGCGCAGATCGGCAGCGTCACGACCACCGCAGTGGACGATCCCCGGTTCGAATCGGACACCCACCGGCCGCTATGGCTGGCCTCACGCGACCTGACCGAGCACCCGGATGCAGCGATCACCGTCGACCTCCAGAACTCCACCGGCATCGCCCGGTTCGAGGACCCTGGCGGCGCCGTCATCAGCTGGGCCTCAGAAGTTCCGCTCGCGGCGCTCGGCACGACCGTCTACACCTCCTCGAACGATCTCCATGACGCTGCGCTGAGCGCCGTCGAGGCCCCCGACGGGAGGCATCGATGGTCCGTGACCCTGCCCGGGTCCGTCCAACCGGTCTGCCCGTGCGCAGCAACCGAGGGCACGTTCACGGTCGCCGGCGTCGACGGAGGAGTGGCTCGCCCCGGCTCCGGCGAGGTCGAGTTGCTCTTCCTCGATCAGCGTGAAGGCCGGGTCCGTGCTCGCCTCCCGATCGGATCCGGCCCGTGGTCGCTCGCCTCGGACGGGCACGCGACCTATCTGTTCGCCGACGGCGTCCTGTCGGCATTCCTTGACCCCCGGGCATGATGGGACAGATGGCTCACGACGAGTTCACGATCGCCGGTGAGGATCCGGCGGCCGCCCACGCAACCCCACCTCCCCGACGGCGACCCCAGACCTGGTCGGGCCCGTGGCCCTGGGCGATGGTCGCCGTCGTGCTCCTCGTGGCGGGTGTGGTGACCTCTCCGCAGGGCGAACGCCCCGTGCCGACGGCGGACGTGGCCTGGTCGGTTCCGCTCAGCGGGGCAGCACATCCCGGGGTGTGGGTGATCGATGACATCGTGGCCGTGAGCGAAGGAGACGGGATCGTCGGACGCGCCGTCGCCGACGGCGACGAACGCTGGCGGGTGGGCGTGCGGGAGCCGCGCTGTGCATCCGATGGAGTGCGGCTCGCATGCGTCCCGTCCGGTCCTCCGTCGCGAGCCACCGGCGGAGTGATCACGGTGATCGATGCCGATGGTGGAACGATGGTGGCCGAGGTCGAGGGCGCGCAGCTGGCGAGCCCTCTCGGCGAGGACCTGGTGGTGGCCGGCGGAACCGGCGACGACGAGCGCTGGCTCGCCCGGATCGGCCCCGGCGACGCGCAACTGTGGCGCACCGTGGTGACCCCCGAATCGCCGAGCCGCTCGGTGCAGCTGTCCTTCGATGAGCTCACGGTGAACGGGCGCTACGTGACCTGGTGGTTCGCCGAGGACGACGTGCGCTGGCCCGAGCCTGGCATGCTCGATCCAGCCACCGGCGAGCGCCTGCCGACCCTGACCGCCGCACCGTACACCTCAAGTCTCCCGCTGGAGTTCGAACGGACGCTGACCTACCTGGAAGCCGACTCGCGCTCCTCGGACCACCCGGTGGCTGTCATGACGGGTGGCGTGGCCGAGAGCGTCGAGGGCGCATGGCTCTGGCGGTGGGACGCCGACGAGCAGCCGATCGCGGTCTCATCTGCAGAGGTCGCAACGACCGTATTGCCCGACTTCACCAGCGCGCTCGAAGGAACCGAGCCACTGGGCTACGCCACGCTCCGGACCCGTGCCCTGATCGAGGGCGATGCCGAGGGGACGGTGAGTGACTACCGCGTGTTCAGATGCCCCTGCGCGTGGGTGGGAAACACTGTGGTCGCCCAGGGCTACTGGGTTGAGGACATCGAGGCGCTCCGGCAAAGACAGCACCGGATCGATCTGGTGATGATCCAGGGGACCGAGGTGATCGAGCGGTTCGAGGTGCAACAACTGACCGCGGAGAACCCGCGCGCACAGGAGTGGGAGATCGCCACCGATGACACGACGATCTACGTGCGTCAGGGTGGGCGCTTGCTCGCTCTGGAAGGAGTCCTCGATCTCTAGGCGCGATCCCGTCTTCAAGCTCTCAAGCCGAAACCGCAAGCTCAGCCTGGGCGACCGCGTGCCGTAGCGGCAGACCGCCTACCAGCCGTTCGACCTCGTCGACGGCGCTGCGGCCCAGCCGGCGCAGCTCGTTGCCGGCCGAGCCTGCGACATGCGGTGTCAGGAGAACTGCCGGGTGCGAGAGGAGCGGATCAGAGGGCGGAAGCGGTTCCGGATCCGTCACGTCCAGGACGGCATAGAGCGGTCGCCTCTGGATCTCGTGCCGCAGGGCCTCATGATCCAGCAGGGAGCCGCGAGCGGTGTTGATGAGAACCGCGCCCTCACACATCGCCGCCAGCACTGGCGCATCGATCATGTGCCGCGTCTCGGGCAGGGCAGGCGCATGGACGGACAGCACGTCCGAACGTTCGGCCAGCTCGATCAGGGAACCGACGAGCTCGGCGCGCCCGGCGAGCTCACGCTCGCCGACCCATGGGTCGTAGACCAGCACATCCACATCCAGCGCTGCGAGCATCTCGATCACGCGTCGACCGGTCCGCGAGGCGCCCACGATCCCGACCGTCGTCCCATAGTTTCCGACCTGCTGCAGCGGATTCCACCCACCCCGGGGGTCATGACTCGCCGGCCACAACACACGCTTCCCAGCCAGGATGATCATCGCGAGGGTGTACTCGGCCACCGGCTGCGCGTTGGCCGTCGCAGCGCTGGAGACCAGGACTCCACGTTGCCACGCGACCGGATCGACCCACCACTTCACCGAGCCCGCGCTGTGCACCACGGCACGCAACCGCGGAGCACGGTCGAGCAGCTCTGCAGTGATGCGCGGCGTCCCCCAGCTGGTGATGAGGATCTCGGTCCGGGCAAGCGCGCGGGCAGCATCCTCGGAGTCCAGTGGCGATAGCAGCCTGTCGTCCAGATCCACCAGGCCCCGGAGTCGATCCATCGTCTCCGGACCGAACAGCCCGTCCCGTAACTCGATCGACTCCATCGCCATCGTCGTGCGCGGCTTGTGCACCGGTTCCACCCATCCTCGGTCATTGGATCCGGGCACATCATGGCGGAGAACTCTACGAATCTCGTCAGATATAGACAAAAGTGATCTTTGTCCGTCACGATGCCGACATCACCTGGTCACCTGCTGGAGAACTGATGCTGCCGCACGCACGCCACGAGTATCTGATCCGCCAGCTCGAGCTGCACGGCAGTATCCGCGCCAGTGAGATCGCGGAAGCGCTCGACGTCTCGCCCGTCACGATCCGCCGCGACATCGATCAGCTCGCCGACAAGGGATTGATGGAACGAGTGCACGGTGGCGCCCTCTCCCTGGCCCGGCAGACCTCCCGGCCGGATCCCGCTCGCACGCTCATCGGTGCTGTGGTCCCGTTGCGCAACTTCTACTACCCCGAGGTCGTGCACGGTATGGAACTCGTGGCCTCGCGCATGCGGGCCCGGCTGATTCTCGGCGTGGCTGGATACCAGCCTGAAACCGAGCGCAGTCGGGTGGAACGACTGCTCTCGCTCGGTGTGCAGGGGCTGATCCTGACACCGAGCCACCTCCAGAACGCTGACGACGTGGCGTCCTGGCTCACCGCGATCCCTGTGCCGGTGGTGTTGCTCGAACGACACGTGAACGCGACAAGTCAGGTCCGGCAGATCGACAGCGTGCGCACCGACCACACCTACGGAGCCGAACTCGCCGTCGAGCACCTCCGCGACCTGGGTCACGAACGGATCGGCCTGGCGGTGGACACATGGACTCCGACGGCTCCGTGGATCCAGCAAGGCTATCTCCAGGTGGCCGCGCGACTCGCGATGGAACCCGTGCCTGTCGTCGAACTGCCCTCGGACCCGAATGATATCGAGGCGATCACCAACGCGGCCAACCAGTTGATCGACGAGTATCTGCGGACCGGAGTCACGGGCCTGCTGGTGCACTCCGACCATCATGCGATTCAGATCGCCGAGGTGTGCCAGCTTCGAGGGCTCAGAGTCCCGGAGGACATGGCGATCGTCTCCTATGACGACGTCCTGGCCGCGCACGCAGCCGTACCGCTGACAGCAGTGACACCGCCGCGGGTCGAGCTCGGCCGGGAGGCACTGCGGATGGTGATGACACGAGTCGAGCGGCCGGATGAGGCCGCCGCACCGCATCACCTCCAACTGCTGCCGCGGCTGACGGTGCGTCAATCCACGGCACCAGCCCCGGCGTCGGCCTGAGAGGCCGTGGCAGCGGGTTCGACACTGCTGCTCGGCTTCCTGCACCAACCGGATGATCTGTTTTGTCGCTTTTCGTCGTTCCGAACCTCACGCTGATTAGCCTGACGACCACAACCGGGCACACCCCGCCGCAACTGGCCCAGTGCTATCAGTGACGAAGGCACCAGGCCACGTGGCATCGCCACGGCGATGCCACGGCGACGCCAAGCGCCTGAAGCCAGACCCTCGTGCTGAACATCGACCGTTCGGCCGGGACTCAGAGTCGAGGAGGACTACACATGAAGCGCTCGAGCAGGAACACGGCGACAGAGATCAGCCGGCGCCACCTGTTGCAGGTGGGCGGAGGTGCCGCTGCCCTTGCGACGTTGTCGCTCACGGCTTGCGACCCCGCCGAGGGCACCGGGGAGACAGACGGGGGGCAGGGGGCGCCGGACCCGAACCGTCCACTCGAATCCCCTGAGCTCACCGAACGGGTCGATGCCGGTGACCTTCCACCGCTCGACGAACGTCTCCCGGTCGAATCCGATCGCCTCGTCGCAGCGACGGCCGCACTCGGGGTGTACGGCGGCGTCTATCACGGTGCCGTCGCCGACCAGGGTGACTCTCCCTGGCTGGAGCGCATGCTCGCCTACGAGCCCCTACTGCGATACGACCCCAACCTGGACGAGTTCGCCCAGCCAGGCACGCTGCGCGAGATCACCGTCAACGACGACGCCACGGTGTTCACCCTCCACCTCCGGGAAGGGATGAAGTGGTCCGACGGCGAGCCGGTCACCGCCGACGACATCATGTTCGCCGTCAACGATGTCTTCTACAACACCGATATCCACGCCACACCTCCCGGACTGCTCACGACAGCTGGTGAACCGTGCGAGGCCGAGAAGGTGGATGACCACACGGTCACATTGACGTTCGCCCAGTCCAAGGGAGACTTCATCGAGGAGGCCTCCCGCGCAGCGAACGCCGTCTCGCCCAATCTGCTCTTCTACCCCAAGCACTACCTGGAGCAGTTCCTGCCCGCTCTGAACCCCGACGCCGAATCGGTCGCCGAGGAAGCGGGCTTCGGCGACTGGACCGCGTACTGGCAAGACCGGATCGAGTGGTGGAACAACCCCGACCGGCCGGTTCTCTATCCATGGGTCATCACCGACCCACTGAATGAGGGAAACGTCGTCCACGCCGAGCGCAACCCGTACTACTGGAAGGTCGACTCCGGAGGTGCGCAGCTGCCCTACATCGACCGCCTGGAGTTCGAGATCATCCAAGAGGAGGAGGTCATGCTTCTCAAGGCCGTCAACGGTGAGCTCGACTTCCACTCGAGGCACTTCAACTCCGACGCGAACAAGCCGGTCCTCGCAGAGGGCCGCGAGAGCGGCGGGTACCACTTCGTTCCTGTGCAGCCGACCTCGATGAACCGGCTCGTGATCGCGCTGAACCTGAACCACCGGGACGAAGAGCTGCGCGGCATCTTCCAGAACAAGGACTTCCGCGTCGGCCTCTCGCATGCCATCGACCGGCAGGACATCATCGACACCGCGTACCAACGCCAGGGCGAGCCCTGGCAGGCGGCACCGCACCCGGACTCGGAGTTCTTCGACGAGGAGTTCGCCAAGCAGTACACGGAGTTCGATCTCGACCTCGCCAACAGCCACCTCGATGCTGCTGGACTGACCGAGAAGGACTCCGAGGGGTTCCGGCTGCGCCCCAACGGGGAACGGCTTCGTTTCAGCATCGACATCACCAACCTCTTCCCCGAATGGGCTCCAGCAGCCGATCTGATCACCCAGACCTGGGCCGAGGTCGGTGTGGACGCCCAGGTCAACCCGATCGAGCGCAGCCTGTTCTACGAACGCAAGGAGGCCGCTGCCAACGAGCACGACGCCAACATCTGGGCGGGCGACGGTGGCCTGAAGATCGAGATGCTCGAACAGCGGTGGTGGTTCCCCAACGGCGGCGAATCGAACTACGCCACACAGTGGGCGGAGTACTACGTGAGCCGAGGCGAGGGGGAGAACGCCGTCGAGCCGCCGGAGCCGACATTGCGGCAGATGGAGCTGGCTCGGCAGATCCCGCTCGAGCCCGATGTCGAGACGCAGAAGGAGATCTTCCGCGAGATCCTGCAAATCGCGAAGGAGCAGTTCTACGTGATCGGTATCGCGCTGCCGACCGCAGGCTACGCCATCGCTAAAGACAACCTCGAGAACATCGTCGAGTCCTTCCCCGACTCCTGGCTGCACATGACCCCGGGCCACATCAACCCACCGACCTGGTTCTTCACGCCGTGACCAGCTCGGGCCCCAGCCCGCGCCCCAGGAGGAGGTGACCATTGCTCCGCTACATCACTCGCCGGCTGCTTATTCTCATCCCGACGCTCGCCGCGATCTCGGTGGTCACGTTCATCGTGATCCAGCTGCCCCCCGGGGACTATCTCACCACCCGGATCGCCCAGCTGTCGGCACAGGGCGACGGCTCGCTCAGTGCCCAGGAGCTGGAGCGACTCACGCAGCGATACGGCTTGGACCAGCCGGTGTACGTGCAGTACTGGACCTGGATCTCGAACATCCTGTTCCACGGCGACTTCGGCGACTCCTTCGTCTACGGCCGTCCGGTCGGTGCGCTGCTCGCCGAACGGCTGCCGCTGACGATCTTGCTGTCGGTGCTGACGTTGCTGTTCATCTGGGCCGTCTCGTTCCCGATCGGGGTGTACTCGGCGATGCGTCAGTACTCGGTGGGTGACTACACGTTCACCTTCTTCGGGTACCTCGGGCTGGCGGTGCCGAACTTCCTGATCGCGCTCGTGCTGATGTGGGTGAGCCTGCAGTACTTCGGCACGAGTGTCGGCGGGTTGTTCTCCCCGGAGTACCGGGACGCTCCATGGAGCATGGCCAAGTTCGGCGACCTGCTCGCGCACCTGTGGATCCCTGTGGTGATCTGGGGAACTGCCGGAACCGCTGCCAACATCCGGGTGCTCCGGGCGAATTTGCTCGATGAGCTGCGCAAACCGTACGTCACTGCAGCCCGAGCCCGTGGAATGAAGCGGGGGCTACTGACGATCAAGTACCCCGTGCGGGTAGCAATGAATCCGTTCTTCTCCACCATCGGGTGGATCCTGCCCGGGCTGATCGCCGCAGACGCGATCACCTCACAGGTGCTGAACCTCAACACCACCGGCCCCCTCCTGCTCGATGCGCTGCTCGCCCAGGACATGTACCTGGCCGGATCAGTTCTTCTGATCAGCGCGCTGCTGGTGGTCATCGGCACCCTGATCTCCGACCTCGCCCTCGCATGGCTGGACCCCCGCGTCCGGCTCCGGTACTGAGAAGGAGCGTCGCCCATGACGAACGCACCAACCCCTGACGCCGGTGGCGCTCTGGCCAAACCCGATCTCGGCCCAGGCCCGGAACCGACAGAGTCGACAGGTCAGGACCGGCTTGCTCTCGCCTCGCAGTCCCAGCTCGTCTGGTGGAGCTTCAAGAAGCATCGCCTGGCTCTGGTCTGCGGCGTGATCACGATCGCGATCTACGCGATCGCGATCCTGGCCCCCTTCCTCGCCCCCTACCCCTCGGGCCATCACAACAACGAGTACACGTACGCACCTCCACAGTCGGTCCACCTCTTCCACGAGGGAACCTTCCGTCCGCACGTCAACGGCTACTCCTTCGAGCAGGACCCGGACACGCTCGCGCTGACGTTCGAGGTCGATCCCGACATCGTGATCCCGATCGGGCTGTTCGTCGAGGGACCCGAGTACGAGATCCTGGGGTTCATCCCCTGGGACCGGCACCTGATCGGTCCCACCGACTACGACGCCGGCCCCATGTACCTGCTCGGCGCCGACGCCAATGGCCGAGACCTGCTCTCACGGATCATGCACGGGACGACGATCTCGATGTCCGTCGGCCTGGTCGGGGTGCTGCTCTCCCTCTTCCTCGGCGTGGTCCTCGGCGGGCTCTCCGGCTACCTCGGCGGGAAGGTCGACACAGCGATCCAGCGGCTCATCGAGTTCATCATCGCGATCCCGACGATCCCGCTCTGGATGGCCCTGTTCGCCGCCGTACCCGCCAGCTGGAGCCCGGTGCAGCGCTACCTCGCGCTGACCGTGGTGATCTCTCTCGTCGGCTGGGTCGGGATGGCCCGCGAGGTACGCGGGAAGTTCTTCGCCGTCCGCAACGAAGAGTACGTCTCGGCGGCCATCGCCGACGGTGCGAGCCAGAGCAGGGTGATGTTCCGTCACATGCTGCCCTCATTCACCAGCCACATCATCGCCAACCTCTCGTTGTCGATCCCCACGATCATCCTCGCTGAGACCGCGCTGTCCTTCATCGGGCTCGGCCTGCAGTCCCCGACCGTGAGTTGGGGTGTGCTGCTGCAGGAGGCGCAGAACATCCGCGCCGTTTCCACCGCACCGTGGATCCTGCTGCCCGGTGTCGCCGTCGTTATCACCGTGCTCGCGATGAACTTCTTCGGCGACGGCCTACGGGACGCGGCCGATCCGTACAAGAACTAACGCCGCCACCACACCCCGACCAGTTCCTCAGATTCCCGGGAGCCCCCATGCAGCATTCACTCACCGCCACAGACGAGCGGCCCACAGAACCGCCCGCTGCCGCCGCGCCGCTGCTTGAGATCGACTCGCTCCACACCCGCTTCGACACCGCCGACGGTGAAGTACGCGCCGTGGACGGCGTGAGCTTGACCGTCCGCGCCGGTCGCACATTGTGCGTGGTCGGCGAGTCCGGGTGCGGGAAGTCGATCATGGCCCGATCCGTTCTCCAGCTCGTCGAGCCACCGGGCAAGATCGTGAGCGGCTCGATCCGCTGGAACCACGGCGAGTCCGGTCCGGTCGACACCACGGCCCTGGAACCGGACGGTGAGCAGATACGTCAGATCCGTGGCAACGAGATCGGGATGGTCTTCCAGGAACCGATGGCCTCACTCTCCCCCATGTACACCATCGGGGCGCAGCTCACCGAGGCGATCCTCCTGCACCGTGACGTCACCCCCGACGAGGCACGTCGGATCGGGATCGATCTCCTCACCCAGGTCGGCATCCCCCAGCCGGAAGGACGCTTCGACGCCTACCCGTTCCAGCTCTCCGGCGGGATGTGCCAGCGAGTGATGATCGCGATCGCCCTCAGCTGCGATCCAGCCCTGCTCATCGCCGACGAACCCACCACGGCCCTGGACGTCACGACGCAAGCCCGCATCCTCGACCTGCTCAAGGACCTGCAGCGTCACAACGGCATGGCGATGATGTTCATCACCCACGACCTCGGAGTCGTGGCCGAGATCGCCGACGACGTCACCGTGATGTACCTGGGCCAGGCCGTCGAGCATGGCACCGTCGAACAGATCTTCACCACACCGAAACACCCGTACACCCAGGCCCTGCTGGGCTCACTGCCCACCCTCGAGGACACCACGCATCGACGGCCACTGACCGCGATCCGCGGCATGGTCCCGCACCCCCAGAACCGACCCACCGGCTGCCCGTTCTGGACCAGGTGCGATGCTGCGATCGGTGGTGTGTGCGACGTCGAGGAACCGCCCGAGTCGACCTTCGACGACGGCCACCGTGCCGCCTGTCATCGGTACAGCCACCCCGACGGCGGAGGCAGCGTGCCGCTCCCGGCGCCGGCCGTGCGCGGGCACGCCACCGACCGCAGCGGACGCGGCCAGGCCGAGGGCGCCCCGGTCCTGGAAGTGCGGAACCTGACCAAGCAGTACACCGTCTCCGGCGGAATGTTCCGCCGCAACAAGGGCACCGTGCACGCCGTCAGCGATGTGAGTCTGACGATCAGACCGGGGGAAACTCTGGGGCTCGTGGGCGAGTCCGGATGCGGAAAGACCACCCTCGGTCGCAGTATCGCCCGGCTCGTGGACGCCTCCTCCGGGGAGGTGCTGTTCCGGGATCGCGACGGCACTCAGGTCGACCTTGCAGCGTTGCGCGGGGCGGCTCTACGCCGCTACCGCACCCGGGTGCGGGTGATATTCCAGGACCCGTTCTCGTCGCTGAACCCACGGATGACTGTCGAGCAGATCGTCGGTGAACCGCTGCGGGCGAACGGCATGGCCAGAGGAAGCACCCTCACCGATCAGGTAGCCGAGATGCTGCGCAAGGTCGGGATCCAACCGGAGTACATGTCGCGGTACCCGCATGCCTTCTCGGGCGGGCAGCGGCAGCGGCTCAACATCGCCCGGGCCTTGATCACCGAACCCGAGTTGGTGATCGCTGACGAACCGGTCTCGGCGTTGGACGTCTCCGTGCGTGCGCAGATCCTGAATCTGCTCAACGACCTGCAGGACGAGTTGGGCCTGACCTACCTGTTCATCTCGCACGACCTGTCGGTCGTCGAACATGTGAGTGACCGTGTCGCCGTCATGTACATGGGCCGGATTATCGAGGAGGGGCCGGCCGACGCCCTGTTCGGGGCGCCACAGCACCCGTACACCCAGGCGCTCCTGGACGCGGTGCCGATCCCCGATCCGTTCGCCCGGCCCGAACGCTCCAGCACCGTGCCCGACGAGCTCCCGGACCCCATGAACCCACCAGCTGGGTGCTCCTTCCACACACGGTGCACCTTCGCCGATTCCAATCACGGGTGCTCAACGACGCTGCCGGCATTGACCCGCGTCGACGAGAATCACGACGCCGCATGCCACCGGTCCAGCGAACTCGCGCTGCAGGGGATCACGCGCACCCGTGAGACACCGGAGGCGTCGGAAACGGCACCATCCCAAGCGGCTGTCTCGTCCAGGTAACTCGCCCACTCATCCGGAGGCGTCCGCCGAATCTGGTCACGCAAACGCTCGAACCGACGCGATCGGTCGTCGAGATCTGCGAGCGCAGCCAGGTGCTGGCCGAACGTTGTTCCATGGTCCGCCGCCTGCGCCTTGAGTCGGTCTCTCAGGTCGGTATCGACCTTGATCGTCGTCACAGTCATACCGAGAGTATGACCGCGCTCAGTAGGAGCTGTCAGTGAATATTGCCGTCCTCCCGGTAGGCCTTCCACACGTTCTCGAAGAAGTCGTCATCGGCGGGCAGGGGGCGCACCGGCCGCCACCGGAACACGGGACGCCCGGCCCGGTCCCCCTCCTCCCGGGTGACGATCTCGGAGAACTCAGGCTCCGCCGTCGGGATCTCGGACGGGGCGCAGGCGCCGCGGGCTTCCAAAGGGGCGACCCATGCGGTCTCCTGTACCTCGTGAGCCAGGGCTCCGCCGTCGAGGGTAAAGCGGAACAGCTCCGGCAGGTCGAGCTCTGCCTCGGCGTTCTCCCCGTACCCGACCAGCGGAAGCTGGCCTTCCGGGTCCGTGTAGAGCACCGAGCCGCGGGACTTGCCGCCGTGGCCGACGTAGTCCGCCATCGCGGACAGGTAGATGTAGGCGGTGGTGAGGATGTCGCGCACGAGAAAGGTGCGGTTCATCGAACGGCGAGAGGTCTGGTCGGCGCTGATGAGCTCGTCGTAGCTGCTCAGCCACTCGTGCACCTGCAGCAGCGCTTCCTGGATCGATTCCGGCGAGCGCACCGGCCCGGCCTTGGCGCTCATCAACTCCTGCACCTGGGTCAGCAGATCGCCGGTGTTGTCCGGGGTGCCACCGGCCCGGCGGGCGGCAGCGGCTTCTGCCAGTGCGAGCGCTCCGGTGACCACAGGCCCGGCGGCCGCGGTGAAGTCCTCGACGGCGAGCGGGGCATCAGTACGGCGGGCGGCGATGAACTGCGCCGCCCGGGTGGCCCCGACCTGGCCACTGTTCAGCGCGGCGCCACCGGGGCGGTACACCCCGTGCGCACCGCCGGCCTCCCCCACCGGGAAGAAGCCCGCCACGTTCGACTGCCACCACGCGTCCACCAGCAAGCCACCATTGTTGTGCTGGGCGCACACGTCCACCTCGAGCATCTCCTGCTCGAGATCCACGTACGGGTTCTTGTCCAGGTAGAACTGGTAGGCGGGCTCGTTCATGTGCCGCAGCCGCTCGATCGGGGTGCCGAAGAGCACACCCGCCTTCTCCAGGTACTCCAGCGCCTCCGGCTCCAGCTCAGCGTGGTCGAAGGTCTCCCGCACCGGGTTGGAGCGGAAGTCCAGGAACACCCGGCGCCCGCGCAGCACCGTCTCCCGGTAGACCAGCAGGTCGATGAGGCTGGAGCCGTCGCGGGCCTTACGGATGTCGAACGGCCACTGGTAACCCTTGAGGAAGACCAGGGTGAGCATCCGGCCGTAATCGGGAATCGCCTCGGTGAGGAATTCGCGCTCGTCGTTGCCGTCGGCATCGGTGGAGACGAACCGCGGGATCACCTGCATATACGTGCCCGAGACGTTCCAGCGCGGCTTGATCGAGGCCAGGCCGAACTGCCACTCGGTGAGGTTCTTGCCGTGCACCCCGGCACGGTAGGCGGCTCCGGATGCCCCCCACTGCCCGTTCGGGAACACCCGGGTGGCGTAGATGCCGGCCGGACCGCCGGTGGCGTAGACGACGTTCGTGCAGCGCACCAGCAGGTAGGGCGAGCGTTCGCCGTCGTGCGGGACGTCAGTGCGCAGCAACAGGATGCCCGCAATCTCTCCCTCGCGGACGATGAGGTCGACCACGCGGCACTCGTCGAAGACGGGAGTACCGTTGCGGGCGACCTTCTTCTCCAGCTGCTCCACCATCGAGCGGGAGGTGTAGGGGCCCACGCTGGTGCCGCGGCGGCGCGGGTCGTGGTCGGTCTTGTACCCGACGAACTCCCCGTAGCGGCTCTGCGGGAAGGGAACGCCCAGGTCGCACAGACGCAGGAACCCACGAGCGGAGAGCGCGGCCTCGGCGAGCGCGTTGTCGCCGTCCATCGCGCCGCCGGAGAACAGCGTCTGGGCCATCTCGTTGACCGAGTCGCCCTCGGCGCCGGAGAGGCTCAGCTTGTAGTAGGTCTGCTTGTCGGAGCCGGCGTTGCGGCTGGCCCCGGCGCCCACCTTGTCGGTGACCATGACGATGTCATCCTGGCCGAACTCCCACAGACGGTCGGCCGCGCAGAATCCGGCTGAGCCGGTGCCGACCACCACTGTGTTCGCGGTGACGACGGGGATGTCGGTGCCGGCGATCGTGTGCAGCTCGGCTCCGGGTACGTCGGTGGTGGCGGTGCTCATGTGCTCGTCCTCAAAATCCGTCGTCGATCTGGTTGCTTATCGAGTGCCTCCCGCGACATCACACGTCGATGTGGTGGCTTGTGAACGACCACATCGACGTGCGATTTCGGTTAGAGGCGCGGGATGTGCATCCCGCCGTCGACATTGATGATCTCGCCGGTGGAGTACGGCATCTTCCCAGCGGAGAGCTGCACGACGGCGCCCGCGACGTCGGGCGGAGTGCCCCACCGCGGCATCGGGGCCAGGCCGTCCGCGAACTGCGCGTCGTACTTCTCCTTGACGCCGGCGGTCATGTCCGTGGCGATCACGCCGGGCCGGACCTCATAGACCACGATGCCCTCCGGGGCCAGACGCGCAGCGAACAACTGCGTGGCCATCCCGACGCCGGCCTTGGAGATGCAGTACTCGCCGCGGTTGGTGGAGACGAACGTCGCGGAGACGGAGGAGACGTTGATGATCGTGCCGACCACGCCACCGTCAGGGGTATCCCCGCGCTCGTCGCGCTGGTCCCGCACAGCAAGCATGGCGTTCGCCACCCGCTGGGTGAGGAAGTACGGACCGCGCAGGTTGATCCCGAGCACCCGGTCGAAGCTCTCGGGCTCGGCCTCGAGGATGTCGGCGCGCACCGAGGGCGCCACGCCGGCGTTGTTGACGAGGAGGTCGATCCGGCCCCAGCGCTCGAGGGCTGCGTTGACGTAGCGCTCGTGCGACTCGGTCTCGGCCACCGACCCCTGGACGTAGAGCACCTCGCCACGCTCGCGCAGCTCGGCCATCAGGTCCTCAGGCTCCGGGCGTGTGGCCAGGATGGCGACGGCGTACCCCTCGTCGAGCAGGGCATGGGTGATGCCGAGGCCGATACCTCGGTTTCCTCCGGTGACGAGAGCAACCTGGGGCACGAAGAACTCCTACGGATCGGGGGCGCTTCCCTTCATCATGCCTGACAAGCACCCCAGACGGCAAGCGCTTTCCACGCCTCGCTGGGCCACCGCTGGGCCCAGAGTCGCGGCACCTGCAAGAGTCGACGGGCTGTGGCGTATCCGTGCCATATGTGGCACGGATACGCCACAGCCCGTCAGTTCTGTTCCGGCCCCGTCGGCAGACCCGCCGCCGCCAGCTGATCCTCCAGGCTGAAGATCTCCGGCAGCAGCTCGAACCCTTCGTCCGGGTTGCCCGGATTGACGAAAAACCTCTCCATGTTCGACTGCCAGCGTTCGTTCACTGCCGTGCGACCCATCGCGGCCTGTGCGGCCTCGTAGTCGTCGGCCTCGAAGTGCCCGACCAGCAACCCGTCCGGGGCCAGATACAGCTGGTAGTTGCGCCAGCCCGAGTCGCGCAGTGCCTCCAGCATCTCCGGCCAGACGGCGGCGTGCGCCTCGGTGTACTCGTCCAGCCGGTCGGGCCGGACCCGATTGATGAAGCAGTAGCGGGGCATGGCGCTCCTAGAGCGTCGTCGCGGTCAGATCCACACCGAGTGCGAGCTCGTCGACCGTGACCGCACGCCCCTCGGCCAGTGACACGTTACCGGCGATCCCGGTACTCACCGCCCGCACCCCGTCGAGCACCCCGGATGCACGGCCGAGCGGGTCATCCTGGGTGCCGGGTTCGAAGATGTCCCGCAGCAGGATCGCGTCACCGCCGCCGTGACCACCGATGCCCTCGGGGATCGGAACCTCCCGCGCGGCCTCCCAGTGGCGCTGCACCACCAGCTTCTCCCCTTGCGGCCGCACGCGATCCTCCTCGACGCCCTCGGGCGTGGCCGAGGGATCCACCACCGAGGCCTTGGCCACGAATCCGCGCTCGATCACCTCGAGCTCGGCCCGCCCCTCGGACCCATTCACCGTGACCCGGTACCCCTCCCACGGGGCGTGCGCGTTCAAGGAGTAGGTCAGGAACGCACCAGAGGTGTAGTCCACGGTCAGGCCGAGGTTGTCCTCGATCGTGATCCCCGGGGCGAAGACGTCCTGGTCACGTACGTAGCCGTCGTGTATCTCAGCATCGAGGTACATCACCTTCAGCTTCGGGTCGGCGGCGAGGTCGATCGCCCACGGATCCCCCGCGACGGCGTCCCTCCCCTTCGCAGGCCGCGCACCTGCACCTGCCGCACCTGCGCCGTCGGGACCGTAGAACTTCAGCCCACCGGTGGCGTACACCCGCGCGGGCGCTGCACCGACCCACCAGTTGACGAGGTCGAAGTGGTGCGAGGACTTGTGCACCAGGAGGCCACCGGAGTTGGCCTTGTCGCGGTGCCAGCGGCGGAAGTAGTCGGCACCATGCACGGTGTCGAGCGCCCACTCGAAGTGCACGGAGAGTACCTGGCCGATCTCACCGTCGGCGATCACGCGGCGCAGCTCGGAGTTGCGTGGCGAGTAGCGGTAGTTGAAGGTCATCACCAGATCGCGCCCGGTCTCGCGCATCGCCTCGGTGATGGTGCGCACCCCGTCGGCGGTGGTGGTCAGCGGCTTCTCCACCACGACGTCGGCTCCGGCGCGCATGGCGCGGGCCACCACATCGGCGTGGGAATGGTCGGGGCTGGTCACGACCACGCGATCGACGCGCTGCTCGGTGATCATTCGCTCCAGGTCGGCCGGCTCGTAGCGCGGGACGTCGAGGCTGAGACCAGTGCCGTAGTAGTCGGCCCGGGCGGGGTTCGGTTCGCACAGCGCCACCACCTCACCGACGTGCGCGTAGTCCTGGGTGAGGGCGTTGAGATACATGCCGGCTCGGGAGCCAGTGCCGGCGACGGCGTAGCGACGGCGGGTGGTCATCGTGGACTTCTCCAGGGGTCGTAGGTCGCGGGCGGCGGCGCACCGCTGCGTCACAGGATAGCCGAGAGACCGGTTTCTCAGTGCAGAGGAAGTCGATGCTCAGCACGAGTGGGGACGTCGCGGTGACCGAACCGACCGGTACTGACACATGCGGGGCAGCATGTCCCCGCACCACTCCACGCATCTGTGTCAGCTCGGTCAACCGTGCCCGAACCACCCGGGCCCCAGCGCCCGGGAGTCAGAAGTCGGGGCGACCGCGCCGGGAGGCGACGCCGACGATCGCGAAGGTGAGCAACCCAGGGGCGAGGATCACCAGCAGCGTGTACATCCACACGATGGTCACGCACAGCCCGACGGCGGTCAGTAGTAGCACCGACCCGATCGGGTCGGCCGCAACCAGCCTCGCACCGTCGGAGATGGCCGTGCGCCAGCTGCCCGCCGGCTCGAACCCGCGCACCTCGATCGTGCGCAGCAGCACCAGCACCACCGCGACGAGCCCGGCGATCGAGACGACACGGATCACCTCAGCCCCGGGGAGGGCGGTGAAGCGGGCGATATCCAGATTCAGCACCAGTACTGCAGCCAGCAGCAGCGATCCCGCGGCAATCAGCCACGAACCGCGCAGATGCCCTACGAAATCCGCCAGCAGTTCGCGCACCCGATCCGAACGTCCGTCGAGGTGACGCCGCAGATGGGTGACGCCCGCCGCCAGAGCAGCAGGCGCCGTCAGTACCGGAATGCACAGCACCAGCACCACCACGGCGGTGGACATGACCTCGGCGAACAGCGGCAGGGCAGGCGGGCGCGGCGCCGGATCGTTTCCGCCGCCCCGCTCCGCACGTGCCGCTGCCAGAATGCTCATCCCTTCAGACCTTGTGTGGCCACACCGTCGATGAGGTAGCGCTGGAACACGAAGAAGAAGATCATGACCGGGATCAGCGCCAGCACGGCCATCGCCACCTGTGCACCGTAGTCGGAGGTGGTGGTCTGGTCCACAAACAACCGCAAAGCCACCGGCAGGGTGTACAGATCGGGCCGCTTGAGGTAGAGCAAGGGGCCCAGGAAGTCATTCCAGGAGGCGATGAAGGTGAAGATCGCTGCAGTGATCATCGCCGGCCGTAGCAGCGGCAGGATGATCGAGGAGAACACCCGCACATGCCCGGCACCGTCGATCCGGGCCGCCTCGTCCAGCTCACGCGGGATACCGCGCAAGAACTGGATCATCAGGAAGACGAAGAAGGCCTCCGTGGCGAGGAACTTCGGGATCAGCAAGGAACCGAAGTTGTTGATGAGCCCCAGGTTCTGGAACAGGATGTACTGCGGGATGATCGTCACGTGGAAGGGCAGCAGCATCGTGGCCACCATCAGCGCGAACCACACCTTCTTCCCGCGATACTCGATCCGGGCGAAGGCGTAGGCCGCCACCGCGGAGGAGACCACCACGCCGACCACCGAGAACACGGCGATGATCAGCGAGTTGAGGAAGAACGTCCAGAACGAGATCCCGGCGATCCCCGACAATGCGGTCGCGAAGTTGTCCAGGGATCCGTTCTCCGGGATCAAGTTCACATTTCCGATGATCTCGCTCGAGGGTTTGAGCGAGCTCATGAACATCCATGCGGCCGGGTAGAGCACGATGGCGCAGACCACGATCATCCCGAGGTGGTAGGCAGCGCTTCCCAACCGGCTACGTCGTTGTGCATCGCGCCGCAGGCGGTGACTGTCGTTGCGGGTGGGCATCGCCGCCTGCAGCGGTGCACCCTCGGCGCTGGACCCGCCGCTCACGTGGGTGATGGTCATCGTGCGTCTCCCTGGTAGTGCACCCACGACTTGGAGCTGCGGAACAGCAGGATGGTGACGAGCCCGACGGCGATCACCAGCAACCAGGCCATGGCCGAGGCGTAGCCCATCCGGAAGTCACCGAAGCCACGGATGTACAGGTACAGCGTGTAGAAGAGGGTCGAGCCTGCCGGGCCACCGGTCCCGCCGGAGATGATGAAGGCCGAGTTGAACACCTGGAATGACCCGATGGTCTCCATCAGCAGGTTGAAGAAGATGACCGGGCTGAGCATCGGCAGGGTGATGTTGCGGAACTTGCGGATCCGCCCGGCCCCGTCCACGTCCGCGGCCTCGTACAACTCGGCGGGCACCTGCTTCAGACCGGCCAGGAAGATCACCATCGGACCACCGAAGGCCCAGACGGCCAGCAGGATGAACATCGGCATGGTCATGTTCTGGTTGCCGACCCAGCCGCCGAGCTCGATCCCGAAGATCCGCAGGCTGCGGTCGACCACGCCATCGTCGATGAACATGGCCTTCCACACGATCGCGATCGAGACCGACGCGGCGACGAGCGAGGGGGCGTAGAAGGCGGAGCGATAGAAGCCCAGGCCCTTGCGCTTGGCGTTGAGCAGCATCGCCACACCGAGCGCCGCGGCCAGCTTGATCGGGGTTCCGAGCAACACATAGGTCGCGGTGACCTTCACCGACTGGAGGAACTGCGGGTCTGCGAATATCCGTGTGTAGTTCTCTGCACCGATGAACTCAGGGGCGCCGAAGAGGTCATAGTCGGTGAATGACAGGTACAGCGAGGCGATCATCGGGCCGACGGTCAGCGCGAAGAAGCCGGCCAGCCATGGCGCCATGAAGGCATAGCCGGAAAGCGACTCCCGCAGCCGCGCCCGCCGGAGCGAGGGCCGCTCCTCCACGGCATCTGCCGGGCGGTTCGTCGTAGTGGTCACGTCATTCCTCTCAAGGGATCGCGCAGATGGACGGGCCTGCGGCCGCATCAGACGGGACCGGCTCCGCACCGCCGCTGTGCCCTCCCCGCCCAGGGGACGGAGCGGGCACAGCAGGCGGGCCGGTGGATCAGGGTGAGTCAGCTCACCGTGCGCCGTCGCGGCCGGAACAGGTCAGCCCAGGGCGATCTCGGCCTCGGCGAACCACTGGGAGGCGAAGTCCTCGACGGTGATGTTGCCGTAACCGAGCTCCTCCGCCAGTCGCAGCCACTCGGCCTCGATCGAGCCGAAGCCCTCAGGTAGCACCGGCGTGGACTCGGTGATCTCGCCGGCCCACTCCTCCTCGTAGCCGATCACCTGGGCGTCCACACCCTCGGCCTCGAGCTGCGAACGAGCGGTCTCGGTCGCGGGCACACCACGGGAGGTGCCGAAGATCGCACCGACCTCGGCGTCGTTGGTGATGAAGTCGATGAACGCAGCAGCGGCTTCCGGGTTCTGGGTGTTCGCACCCGCCGAGAGCAGCATCGACGGCTTGAAGAACATCCCGCGCTCACCGCTGGATCCGACCGGCAGGGGCAGCATCTCGATGGACTCCGCACCGGAGTCAGCCAGGTAGCCGGCGAGGAAGTTGTCCCACGAGAACTCGGTGGCGACTTCGTTCGCGGTGAACCCGCCGAGCGGGTCCAGCTGGGTGGTGCGCTCGGCCGGGAACAACTGACCGTTCTCGCGCAGTGGGGCGGCCAGGTTGAGCCAGTCGATGACGTCCTGTTCGGTGAACGCGATGTCGCCCTCGTCGGTGAAGACGTCCTGGCCCTCCTGGACCAGGTGCTGGACGAACAGCCACAGCACACCGGTGAAGTCGCCGGTGCCGTACAGGGCCGGGTCTTCGCCTGCTCCCGCGTCGGCGGCTTCAGCGGCCCACTGCACGTACTCTTCCCAGGTCTGGTCCGCGCTCGGCGGCTCAAGACCGAGCTCTTCGACGATGGCCGGGTGATAGAAGAGCGCCAGCGTATTGGTGCTCTGCGGGATGCCCAACTGTTCGCCGCCGAGCTGACCGGAGGCCAGGAGGGAGTCAGACATCTCACTCATGTCGAGCTCGCCGCCGATGTAGGGGGTGAGGTCGAGCAGCTGCCCACGCGAACCGAACTCGCTGATGTAAGACAGATCCATCTGAAACACGTCCGGGAGCGACTGGCCCGCCGCCTCGGTCGCACGTGCGGTCCAGTAGTCGGGCCAGGCCTGGAAGGCCGGCTGCACGGTGATGTTCGGATACTCCTCCTCGAACAGGTCGATCGCCGCCTCGTAGCGTTCGGCCCGGTCGTCGTTGCCCCACCAGGTCACGGTGAGTGTGATCTCCTGCTCGGGGTCGACCGTCCCGCCACTGCCGGGCTCGCCGCCGGCCGTGTCGGAACCGCCGGAGCACGCGGCGAGGACGAGAGATCCGGTCGCGGCCACGGCGGCCACGCCGGACAGTCGCTTCGCGAAACGATTCCTTGGTGAGTTCATGAGGGAGCCTCTCTGCTCGGAGTCTGGGCTGCGCCGTCCGTGGCGGCCCGTCGTGAATCGTTACAAAGAATGACATGGCACCCGACCCAGCGCAACCCCTTCGGAAAGCGCAGTCCGCCTGTAATCATCACGATCTGATCACAACGACTGGGCGTCGAATCGTTGTGCAATGAAACTATTCACTCGACCAGGTCGGCCGCGCGAACATGACGACCCCGGGGATCCGTGAGACGTCAACGAGTTCGTGTATCGATCCACCAGTGGAGGCAGAGAAGAGGGTGCCGGCGGAGGTGAACTCCACCGGCACCCTCGATGCCGATCACGGCATCGGCATCTGCGCCACGATCTCGCCCGTGGGTTGATCCGAACCCCCGGCCGGCTCGACAGAGACCGCCATGGCGTCGGTGCTGAGCGCGGCCGCATCCATGATCATGGTGGCCGCACCGTCAGCGGCAGCCATCACGCCGGCACTGGTCGGCACGCCGTCCACGAGCGTCCACGCCTGGAAGTCCTGATCCTGGCCGATCGCGGGCAGGCCCCGGAAGGTCACGGCAGCCGCACCGTTCTCACGCGAGACGAACAGCGCCGCCTCCGGCCCCTCAGCACCGCCCGCCGTCACCACCTCAAGGTCACTGGCGTGAAGGATCTGCAGCAGCCGGGCATCATCGGAGCTCGTCTCGATGGGCGCCACCTGCCTCGGGAACTCCTGGTCCGGCCGTGCTCCCACTCCCCAACCCACGGCGACCACGGCCACGAGGCACGCGACAGCGGCCACAAGCCGCCAGGCACGCGCGGCACCGTTGCGATCCCTGCGACGGCGGCGAAACGCGAGCTCGTCGGTCCCCTCAGGCGAGGACTCGCTGATGCGTGGGATGTCAGGGTCGGCTTCCGGAGGCTGTGCAACCTCAGCCGCGATCGGGGGGAGGGGACGGATCCGTTCGATCCCGGCGAGGATCTGCTCACGCAACTCGGGGGGCGGATCGACGGCACTGATGTGCGCCAACCGCTCAGTCGCGCCGCGCAACGAGGCGACCTCGTCACGGCACACCGCACAGTCGGCCAGGTGCTCCTCGAAGGCAGCTCGTTCGGTCTCGTCCAGCGCATCAAGCACATAGGCGCCTGTCAATGCGTGGATGGAGGCGTCGTCCGTCATCGTTCCTCCCCTCCGAAGAAGTCTCGTAGTCGTATCAACCCGTCTCGCAGCCGCGTCTTGGCCGTCCCGAGCGGGATGTTCAGGATTCCAGCCACCTCGACGTGGGTGTAGCCGCCGAAGTACGCGAACTCGATCGCCTCACGCTGGGTCGCGGTCAGCGTGCGCAACGCCCGGCGCACCCGGTCTGCCTCGAATCTGTTGACCACCACCTCCGAGACATCATCACTGTGACGTGCCTGCCGCGCCTCGTACAGGACGTGCCGGTCTTGTGCCGCCTGGGCCGAGCGCACCCGGTCCACGGCACGTCGGTGAGCGATCGTCGTCATCCACGCCTGCACCGACCCCTTGGACGGGTCGTACCGAGCGGCTTGCTCCCAGTACTGCAGGTAGCAGTCCTGGGTCACCTCGGCGGCTTGGGATGGGTCTCGGACCACGCGCACCACCACGCCGTACACACGCGCCGACGTCGCATCATAGAGCTGGGCAAAGGCTTCCGAATCGCCGCGGGAACTGCGCTGGAGAAGGTCCGCGAGCCCAGCGCCGTCGAGTCCGGCAGTGCCGGAGGGGTTCTTCCCCTCCGGCACCCGGTCGTTAGCTCTCATCATGATCGCGCTATCCGAACGTCAGGTCGGACTCACTCCGACGGCGGGAGCAGCACGCCGTCGATGATGTAGACGGTCGCGTTGGCCGTCTGCACGTTACCGCAGACCACCGCGGCGCCCTCGGCACCGACCGTGAAGTCCTCACCGGAGCCCTCGACCGTCAGCTCTGCTCCGTTCAGGGTCTCGAACGTTCCAGCCAGGTCCTCCGGGGTGAGCGTCTGCGGCACCACGTGGTACGTCAGCACCTCGGTGAGCAACCCGCTCGGGTCATCCTGAACTGCCTGGACCGTCTCAGCCGGCAATGCCTCGAACGCCGCATTGGCAGGGGCGAACACCGTGATGTCCTCAGCACCGTTCAGGGTGTCACCAAGTTCGGCCAGACCGACGAGGTCGACCAGGGTCGACAAGGCCGGGTTGTTGCTGGCGGCGGTCGCTACCGGATCCTGAGCCATGCCGTCGAAACTGCCGGGGCCGTCGTCGGGGATATCGGCACAGACGGGGCCGAACTGAGCGCCCATCTCATCCATCGGTTCCTCGGTCATCTCCTCCGAGGTGGTGGGGTCCGAGGTCTCGGGCGCATCAGCGGTCTCGTCAGCCTCACCGCCGGAGCAGGAGGCCAGGGTGAGCGCGGCAGCCAGCGTGAGCGCCGGTGCGTAGGTGCGGATCTTCATGGTCGTACTCCTTGTATCAGGCGACTGGCCGAACCAGTCGTGAGGTGCAGTGCGGACATCTCTGATTCGATGCGGTCGGCTGGATGGATTGGTCGCACCGTCTACTCCACGACGAAGGCGATCGAGTGCCACCCACGGGCGCCGTCGGGGAAGGGGGTGGTGCGTTCCTGTGGTTGTGCCTCTCCCCTGCCGTCGGTCGCCCGGACCTGCACGTCGTGACGGCCGGAGCCGTTGCTGGTCCAGTCGAAGCGCCACTGACGCCATAGATCCGCACCGCCATCGGCCGCGAGCTCGGCCTGCTGCCAGTCGCCGTCATCGATCCGTACCTCGACCGAACGGATTCCACGGTGCTGCGCCCAGGCGATGCCGGCCATCGTCACGGTGCCGGCAGGCACTCGCTGCAACGGACCCGGCACGTCGATGCGGCTCTGAGTCAGCACCGGCGCGTCTGTCGCCCAATCGCGCTCGGTCCAGTAGGCGATGTCACGGTCGTAGGTGGACAGGTCCATACGGGTGATCCACTTCGCGGCCGAGACGAAGCCGAACAGGCCGGGAACGATCAGCCGGGCCGGGAAACCTCGTTCGACCGGGAGCTGCTCACCGTTGAGCCCCACCACGAGCATCGCGTCACGACCGTCGGTTGCGGCGTCCAGTGGGATGCTCATGGTGAGACCGTCGGCGCTCTCGGTGAAGATCTGATCGGCTCCAGGCTGGACGCCGACCTGCTCGAAGAGATCGAGCAGCGGAACCCCGAGCCACCGGCCCGTGCTCACATAGGGACCGCCGACCGGGTTGGAGACGCAGGTCAGGGTGATCCAGCGTTCCACCAGCGCCATGTCCAGGATGTCCTCGTATCGCAAGGTGATCGGCTCGTCGACGAGACCGCCGATCGGCAGCGACCAGGTGTCGACATCGATCCGGGGTGTACTCAGGGCGATGTCCACGCGGTAGAAGTCGGGCGAAGGAGTCCGGAAGGGGGTGATTCCCGGCAGTTCCAGCTGGACATCCTCGGGGAGCGGCGGGGCAGGGTCGCTCGGTTCCGGCAGCGCCTGGTCACGCCCGATCGCACCGTCATCGCGACGTCGTCCCAGCAGCGTGCCACCTGCGGCGCCCGCCACCGCGAGCGCGGCGGGGCCGCCGATGAGTACCCCGCGGCGCGTCGGCACGAACTGGCCGCTGCGCACGCGAGGACCATCCAGCGCAGACTCACGTGCCGGCGCCGCATCCCGCTCCGCTGCCGGCCTCTCGCCCGCGCGGGTTACGCCCGCGCCAGGCCCGGGCACTGTGCCCGTCGCTGTGCCTGTCGCTGTGCCCGTCGCTGTGCTGCTCTGAGTGCCGGTACTCCCTAGTACGCCGGCCCGTACCCACAGCAGGCCGGCCACGGCGATCACTCCGGTGACGAGGGCGGGCACGACGGCGGTCGGGTCGGGGGTCCTGGTCAACGCGGCGGCCCCGGCGATCGCGGCGAGCGCCACCAGCCCTGCCACGGCGATCCATCGGCGCCGGTAGGCCAGCAGGCCCAGGCCGGCCGTGATCAACACCAGCACCACCGCCATCCCCGCGAGTAGGACGGGCTTGTCGGCGTTGCCGAAGGTCTGGACGGCGAACTCCTTGACCGGGGTCGGTGCGGCGTCGATCGCGACGCTTCCCACCGCCAGCAGGGGCGAACTTGCGGGCGAGGTCACTGCCGCGACGGTGTGACCGACACCTAGTCCCGCCGCTGCCGCCACGACCCCGGAGAGCGCGTGGAGCCATCGGGGCGGACGGGCGGCGCGGTGGGAACCAGGCATGCCTGGTATTCGGAGTGGGCTTCGATCCGGATTGCCGCACCGCCGCGCCAACCCATGCCTTGTCTCACGCCGAGCGCTGTGGAAAGAGTCACTCAGCCGACGGCGGCCCACCCCTCGCGCTCGGAGGCATCCGGTTCGTAGCGGCGCAGCTCGAGCCCGCCGGCTCCGACGGCGCGCAGGGCGGTGAGGTCGCCGGCGAGCACTCCGGCAGCACGCGCCTGCACCAGCACGTTCCCGAGTGCCGTGCCCTCCTCAGGGCCGGCGATCACCGGCAGACCGGTCGCATCCGCTGTGGCCTGGCACAGCAGTTCGTTCTTCGACCCACCACCGACCACGTGGATCACCGACACACGCTGCCCGGAGAGGCGTTGAGCGTCCTCGATGGCCTTCCGGTAGGCCACCGCGAGGGAATCGACGACGCATCGCGCCACCTGTGCGGGTGTCTCGGGCACGGGCTGCCCGGTCGCAGTGGCGTGCTCGGCCAGCCGCGCAGGCATGTCACCGGGCGGCAGGAAGTCCGGGTGGTCGACGTCGATGATCGTACGGCGCGGCGCTTCCTCGGCTGCCGCCTGCAGCAGCGGCCCAATCGGGATACCTTCCCCACGCTCGTCCCAGACCCGCTGAGATTCGGACAGCACCCACAAACCCATCACGTTGCGCAGGTACCGGACCGTGCCGTCGACGCCGCGCTCGTTGGTGAAGTTGGCCTCACGGCTGGCCTCGGTGAGTACCGGCGCGTCGAGCTCGACGCCGACGAGCGACCAGGTGCCGGAGGAGATGTAGGCGAAATCGCTGCCCGTCGCCGGGACGGAGGCCACCGCTGAGGCGGTGTCATGCGATCCGACCGCGTACACCGGCACCGGTCCCAGGCCGGTGCGGCGCTGGATCTCCTCACTCAGCACCCCGATCTGCTCTCCCGGCTGGACGACCGGAGGGAACAGGCCCGCCGGGATCGCGAGCCGATCCATCAACTCACCCGACCACTGCCCGGTGCGCTGGTCCAGCAGCGCTGTGCTGGAGGCGTTCGTGTACTCGCTCACCCGCGCGCCGGTGAGCCAGTAGGCGAGGAGATCCGGGAGCAACAGCGCCTGCTCGGCACGGCCCCACCACGGACCCCGCTGCTCGGCGGCCAGCTGGTAGATCGTGTTGAAGGGCAGGTGCTGCATCCCCGAGATGACGTACAGGTCCGACGGCGGAACCCTCGCGTGGACGTCATCGATCACGGCCTCGGTGCGCGAGTCGCGGTAGGCGACCGGCTCTGCGAGGAGCTGACCGTCGGCGTCCAGCAGACCGTAGTCGACCGCCCACGTGTCGATCCCGATGCCATCGAGCGGCCCTGCCCCACCGGCCGCCCGAAGTCCCTCGAGCACCTCCTCAAAGAGGGCGGTGAGGTGCCAACGCAACGTTCCGCCGTCATCCGCCGTGGCTGCGTTGGGAAACCTCGCTACCTCACGCAACACCACGCCGTCGGAGGTCCCGGCCACCCCAGGGGCCGAACTTTCGGCCCCGGAAGCGCTTCGGGGCCGATTATTGGGCCCGGGAAGGACCTCGGCGGCGCCGGCCGCCACCTCCGCGCGGATGACCCGCCCGGAGGTGGCGCCCAGGTCGACGGCGGCGAAGGCTGCGACCTGCCCCGCCATCAGCGCAGGAACGCGGCCGCCACCCCGGAATCGACCGGGATGTGCAGACCGGTGGTCTGGCTGAGGTCGCCGCCGGTGAGGGCGAAGACCGCGGCGGCGACGTGCTCGGGGAGCACCTCACGCTTGAGCAGCGTGCGCTGGGCGTAGTACTGGCCCAGTTCCTCTTCCTTGACGCCGTAGACGGCCGCTCGCTTGGCGCCCCACCCGCCGGCGAAAATCCCGGAGCCACGGACCACGCCGTCTGGGTTGATGCCGTTCACGCGCACACCGTGCTCACCGAGCTCGGCCGCGAGCAGGCGCACCTGGTGGGCCTGGTCGGCCTTGGTGGCCGAGTAGGCGATGTTGTTCGGGCCGGCGAACAGGGAGTTCTTGGAGGCGATGTAGACGATGTCGCCACCGAGCTTCTGGGCGATCAGCGCCCGGGCTGCCTCGCGGGCCACCAGGAAGGAGCCGCGCGCCATCACATCGTGCTGGAGGTCCCAGTCCTTGACGGAGGTTTCCAGTAGCGGCTTGGAGATGGACAGACCGGCGTTGTTGACCACGAGGTCCACACCACCGAATGCCAGCGCCGCAGCGTCGATGAGCGCGCTGACCTGCCCCTCGTCGGTCACGTCGCACGCGACAGCCGCAGCGACGTCGGGGCCACCGAGCTCGTCGGCCACCTCCTGGGCCGCTTCCAGGTTGAGGTCGGCGATGACGACGCACGCACCCTCTGCAGCCAGTCGCGTGGCGATGGCCTTACCGATCCCGGAAGCCGCACCGGTCACCAGAGCGACGCGGGTGGCCAGGGCCTTCGGCTTGGGCATCCGCTGGAGCTTGGCCTCCTCGAGTGCCCAGTACTCGATCCGGAACTTCTCCGACTCCTCGATCGGGGCGTAGGTGGAGAGGGCCTCGGCGCCGCGCATCACGTTGATGGCGTTGACGTAGAACTCCCCCGCCACCCGCGCGGTCTGCTTGTTCTTGCCGAAGGAGAACATCCCGACGCCGGGGACGAGCACGATGGCCGGGTCCGCACCGCGCATGGCGGGTGAGTCCGCAGTAGCGTGGCGGTCGTAATACGAGGCGTAGTCGGCGCGGTACGCCTCGTGCAGCTCTTCGAGCCTGGCCACCACGTCCTCGACCGGGGCGTCCGCGGGCAGGTCCACCACGAGCGGCTTGACCTTGGTGCGCAGGAAGTGGTCCGGGCACGACGTGCCGAGCTCGGCCAGCGGGGCGAGCTTCTCACTGGCGAGGAAGTCCAGCACGACGCCTGCGTCAGTGAAGTGACCGATCTGCGGGGCGTCGGTGCTCGCGATACCCCGGATGGTCGGGGCGAGCGCGGCAGCCTTCGCGCGGCGCTCGGCCTCGGGGAGCGCCTCGTAGCCGGGACGGACCGCGCCGAACGGGTCAGCCTTGCCGTTCTCTGCGATGTAGGCCTCGGCGGTCCGGATGATCTCCAGCGAGTTGGCCTCGGCCTCCTCGGACGTGTCACCCCAGGCGGTGATGCCGTGGCCACCGAGGACGCAGCCGATGGCCTGAGGGTTCTCCGCCTTGATGGCGGCAATGTCGAGACCCAGCTGGAAGCCGGGGCGGCGCCACGGCACCCAGACCACCCGGTCACCGAAGATGGTCGAGGTGAGGGCCTCACCGTCGGCTGCGGTTGCGATCGCGATGCCGGAGTCGGGGTGCAGGTGATCGACGTGCGGGGCGTCCACCAGGGCGTGCATGGCGGTGTCGATACTCGGCGCTGCGCCGCCCTTGCCGTGCAGGCAGTAGTCGAAGGCAGCGACCATCTCGTCCTCGCGGTCCAGGCCGGGATAGACGTCGACGAGCGAGCGCAGCCGGTCCAGGCGGAGCACGGCCAGGCCCGACTCCTTCAGGGTGCCGAGGTCCCCGCCGGACCCCTTCACCCAGCACAGTTCGATCTGCTCGCCGGTCACGGGGTCGGTCTCGGAGCCCTTGGCGGAGGTGTTGCCGCCGGCGTAGTTGGTGTTTCTCGGGTCGGCGCCGAGTCGGTTGGATCGGGTGATGAGGTCGGTCACTGCCGGGTTCGTCATGACGATGGCTTTCCTGTCAGAGGTGTGCTGTCTGTGTGCAAGAGGGGCGGCCTGGAATTGCACGTCGATGTGGCTGCCAGAAGCAGCCAGATCGACGTGCAATTCCCGACTTGGCAGCCAGATCGACGTGCAATTCCGTCAGGCGCCCCAGCCGGCCTGCTGACCGCCCACGCGCTCGGCGGCGATCTGGTCGAGGTATCCGGAGGCGTTGAACGCGGCGTAGGGGTCCTCGGCCAGCCCCTTCTCGGCGCGGACCTCGGCGAGCAGTGGGCGCACGTCGGTGTTGTAGGCGTCCATCAGCACGGCGTTGGCACCGAGCACGTCACCGGAGATCTGCGCCTCGCGCAGGGCTTCGCGGTCGACGATCAGTGCCTTGGCCGTGGCTTCCTGCACGTTCATCACCGAGCGGATCTGGCCAGGGATCTTCGGCTCGATGTTGTGGCACTGGTCGAGCATGAAGTTCACGCCCGCCTCCTCCTTCAGCGCGTCGTTGGTCACGATCTCGTTCATGATCCGGAACAACTGGAAGGGGTCCGCGGCGCCGACGATCAGATCGTCATCGGCGTAGTTGCGGGAGTTGAAGTCGAACGCGCCGAGCTTCCCGAGCCGCACCAGCTGGGCGACGATGAACTCGATGTTCGTCCCCGGCGCGTGGTGACCGGTGTCGAGCACGACGGCGGCCTGGTCACCCAGGGCGAGACAGTGCACCAGGGAGGTGCCCCAGTCAGGGATGTCCATCGTGTAGAAGTACGGCTCGAAGAACTTGTACTCGATGAGCAGCCGGTGGTTCGGGTCGAGCGCGGCGTAGATCTCCTGCAGGGATTCGGCGAGCCGATCCTGCCGGCCCCGGATGTCGTCCTGGCCGGCGTAGTTGGTGCCGTCGGGGAGCCAGAGCTTGAGGTCGGTGGACCCGGTGGCGCGCATGACGTCGATGCACTGCTTGTGGTGGTCGATCGCCTTCTTGCGGATGGCCGGGTCCGGATGGGTCAGCGAGCCGAGCTTGTAATCGTCCTCCTGGAACAGGTTGGAGTTGATCGCCCCGATCTGCACGCCGAGATCGCTCGCGTGCGCAGCGAGCGCCTCGTAGTCGTCGACCAGATCCCACGGGATGTGGAGGGAGACCCGCGGCGCAGCGCCAGTGTAGCGATGCACCTGCGCGACGTCGGCGATCTTCTCGAACGGGTCCCGCGGTACACCGGGGGTGGAGAACACCTTGAACCGGGTGCCGGAGTTTCCGAAGGCCCATGAGGGGAGCTCGATGGTCTGGGCGGCGAGGGCTTCGCGCACCTGCGGGGCGGCGGTGGCCGAGGTGGTCATGGGAGTGCACTCCAAGTCCGGTGGTGACGACGATCGACATCAACTCTGAAACGATTCAGCCTTCAGATTAGAAGATTCGAGCCGCTGCCGTCAAGATGTCGAGCCATCGAGCAACGCGCCTCGCGACCCGGCCCCACAGCGGCGCGCGAGGTCCGGCATAGGCCAGACTGTTCCCGTGCCCGCCGCCAGCTTGCTGCCCTCGCTGCTCGCCTCCGACCGCGCCACCCCCGCCCGCACCCTCATCGACATCTTCACGGAGTCGGTGAACGCCCACCCCGAGGCCCCTGCCCTCGAGAGCGGCCTCACCCAGCTCTCCTACCGCGAGCTCGCCGAAGCCGCTGCGGAACTGGCCGATCGGCTCACCGCGCTCGGTGTGCGCCGCGGCGATCGGGTGGGGGTACGAGTCAGCTCCGGAACCACGGAGCTGTACATCGCCATCCTGGGCACCCTGATGGCCGGCGCCGCCTACGTACCGGTCGATGCGGATGACCCACCGGAGCGGGCGCGCACCGTCTTCACCGAGGCGGCCGTGATCGCCATCATCGGCAACAGTCTCGAGATCACGGCCACCGCTCCCACCGTGCAGTACACCACCCCCGACGGCGACCCTCCCCCTGCCGCGCACAGCGCACCTTCCACTGTGATCACCGGCGCAGGTGCATCCGCAGACGCCCCCGAGCGCACCCCACGCCCGACCGATGACGCGTGGATCATCTTCACCTCGGGTTCGACCGGAACACCGAAAGGCGTCGCCGTCTCCCACCGCAGTGCCGCCGCCTTCGTCGATGCCGAGTCCCGCCTCTTCCTCACCGCCGAGCCGATCGGGCCGGGAGATCGGGTGATGGCCGGGCTCTCGGTCGGTTTCGACGCCAGCTGTGAGGAGATGTGGCTCGCCTGGGCGCACGCCGCCTGCCTGGTGCCCGCACCACGCTCGCTGGTGCGCTCCGGTGTGGACGTCGGGCCATGGCTGACGGCCAACGACATCACCATCGTCTCCACCGTGCCCACCCTGGTGGCGTTGTGGCCACCAGCGTCGCTCGATCGTGTCCGGCTGGTGATCCTCGGCGGCGAGGCGGCACCGGCCGAGCTCGCTGCCCGGCTGCAGGGGCCCGGCCGCGAGGTGTGGAACACCTACGGCCCCACCGAGGCGACCGTGGTGGCCTGCGCAGCGCCCCTGGACGGGTTCGAGCCGGTCCGGATCGGACTGCCGCTGGACGGGTGGGACCTCGCCGTCGTCGATCACGACGGAGTCCCGGTAGCCGAGGGTGAGACCGGTGAGTTGATCATCGGCGGAGTGGGGCTGGCTCGCTATCTCGATCCGGACAAGGACGCCGAGAAGTACGCACCGGTACCGAGCCTGGGCTGGGCGCGCGGGTACCGCTCCGGCGATCTGGTCAGGAACGACCCGGCCGGTCTGGTCTTCGCCGGGCGGGCCGACGATCAGATCAAGCTCGGCGGCCGGCGGATCGAGCTCGGCGAGATCGACGGTCAGCTGCTGCGACTTGCCGGCGTGGCCGGCGCCGCCGCCGCCGTGCGCACAACCTCCGCCGGCAACCAGGTGCTGGTCGGCTACCTCACCGTCGAGGAGACCTTCGATCAGAGCGCCGCCCTCGCTCTGCTGCGCGAGCGCATGCCGGCGGCCCTGGTTCCGCGCCTCGCCGTGGTCGACACCCTTCCCACCCGCACCTCCGGCAAGGTGGATCGGGACGCTCTGCCGTGGCCGCTGCCCAGCGCGCCGAGCACGACCGCACAGTGGTCCCCTACCCAGGAGTGGCTGGTGGGCATCTGGCGCGATGTGCTTGCCGCGGATCCGGCCGATGCCGGAGCGGACTTCTTCGACCTCGGCGGCGGTTCGCTCACCGCGGCACAGACCGTCGGGCGGATCCGGGCACGCCATCCGGAGGTCGCCGTCGGGGACATCTACGCCTACCCGACCCTGGGCGCACTGTCGGCCTATCTGGACAGCCTCGTCCAGTCCAGCACGACCACCACACGCACGAACCGCGCGGTCTCCCCCATCCGCACGAGGACCAAGGTGGGGCAGATCCTCGCCTTCTACCCGCTGCGCGCACTGGCGACGCTGCGGTGGCTCGCCTGGCTGCTGCTCGCCGGCGCGCTGCTGCACCCGGCACTCGGCTGGTGGCCGGCGCCCCCGGTCTGGCTGGTGGCCCTCAGCACTGCACTGTTCCTCCTCCCGCAGGGCCGGATGCTCGTCGCGGCCGGGCTGATCCGGGTGGTGCTGCGTGGCATCCAGCCGGGCACTTACCCCCGCGGCGGGAAGGTCCATCTGCGGTACTGGCTGGCCGGCCGGATCCAGGATGAACTGGCTGCGACGGGTCTCGCCGGTGCCGCATCGATCACCTGGTACGCCCGCCTGCTCGGCGCCAAGATCGCCTCGAACGTGGATCTGCACTCCCTGCCACCGGTCACCGGGTTCCTCCGGATCGGCAAACGCGCCTGCGTCGAACCCGAGGTCGATCTGACCGGTGCCTGGATCGATGGTGACCGGGTGCATCTGGGCCGGATCGCGATCGCCGCCCGGGCGCGGATCGGTGCCCGGAGCACACTCGGCCCAGGCGCCACAGTGGGCCGGGGCGCCGAAGTGGCTGCGGGATCGTTCGTCGCCGGCAGGGTGAGGGCCGAGCGGCTGGTCTCCGGATCGCCCGCTGAGGTCACCGGCTCCGCCCGGGGACCCTGGTCGAAGCGAGCCCCGGCCGGTGGCCGTGCCTGGGTGGCGGGCTACGCCGTCATCGGCATGCTCCTGGCCGCCCTGCCCTGGTGCGCCGCCGCGGTCGGAGCGTTGGTGCTATGGCCGGCGCTGCGTCCCTCGACGGACCTGAGCCACGCGTGGGCGAGGGTATGGCCGTGGTTGCCGCTGGCCGCACTGGCCGGATACGCGACCCTGATGATCCTGGTTATCGCCGTCGTGCGGATCCTCGCCCCGGCCGTCCGCAGCGGCCCGGTACCCGTACGCTCCGGGCGGGGGCTGGCGGTGTGGGCCACGGTACGGCTCATGGACGAAGCCCGCGACTGGCTCTTTCCGTTGTACGCCGGAGCACTCACGCCGTGGTGGCTGCGAGCCCTCGGCGCCCGTGTGGGCCGCGGCGTCGAGGCCTCCACGGTGGTGTTGATCCCGAAGTTGACGCAGATCGGCGACCAGTCCTTCCTCGCGGACGACACCCTCGTGGGCGGCTACGAGCTCACCGGTGGGTGGCTGCGAGCCGAACGCGTGAAGATCGGCAAGCGCGCCTTCCTCGGCAACTCCGGGATGGCCGCACCCGGGCGGAAGATCCCGAAGGCCTCTCTCGTGGCCGTCCTCTCCGCGGCACCCAAGCGCGGCACTGCCCGGGCGGGGACGTCGTGGATCGGCAGTCCGCCCACCCAGCTGCGCCGCGAGGGCGGGCCGGCCGACGCGACGCGCACCTATGAACCAAGCGCCCGTCTACGAGTACTGCGTGGACTGGTCGAGACCGGCCGGGTGATCCCCCTGTTCGGCTCCGTGTGCCTCATGCTCATCGTGGGCACCACACTGCTGGCGCTCCTCGGCGGTTCGGCCGGTGACACCTGGTCCTGGACGGGCCTCGTCGCCGCAGTGCTGCTCGGCCCGCTGGTCCTGCTGCTCGCCGGTCTGATCGCCGCGGGAATCACCGTGGCCGCGAAGTGGCTCCTGGTGGGTGCGCACCAGGTCAGCGAGCACCCGCTCTGGAGCGCAGCGGTGTGGCGCGGCGAGCTGGCCGACACCTTCACCGAAGTTCTCGCCGCGCGTTGGTTCTGCTCCCTGGCGCAGGGCACCGTCGCCCTGAACGTATGGTTCCGCGCCCTCGGGGCCAAGATCGGCGACGGCGTCTGGTGCGATACGTACTGGCTTCCCGAACCGGATCTGGTGGAGTTGGGCGCAGGATCATGCATCAATGCCGGATGCGTGGTGCAGACCCATCTGTTCCACGACCGTGTGCTCGCCATGGACCGCGTGGTCATCGGCGCCGGAGCCACTCTCGGGCCGAACAGTGTGATCCTGCCTGCTGCGCATCTCGACCGCGATGCGACAGTAGGGCCGGCATCGCTGGTGATGCGCGGTGAATCCGTACCGAGCCGCACCCGGTGGCTCGGCAACCCGATCGGCCCCTGGGAGGAGGGAGCGTGACCCGAACACAGACCCCGGTGACACCCGGCACGACCGATACGTACATGCCCGGACATGGCGACTCGGGCTACGCCGTCGACCACTACCAGCTGGACCTGACCTATCAGCCCCGCAGCAACCTGCTCGACGGCGTGGCTGAGGTGCGGCTACACACCCTCACCGAGACCTCCGCACTGCGCTTCGACCTGCACGAGCTGCGCGTGACGAAGGTGTCCGTGACGGGCGCCACGCTCGGCAAGTACACCCGCAAGCCGACGCGGCTCACCGTCGCCCTCAAGAAGCCCGCACCCGCCGGATCGGAGCTCGTCGTCCGCATCGAGTACGGGGGCAACCCCAGGCCGGTGCGCTCGGCCACCTTGGGCGAGGCAGGCTGGGAGGAACTCACAGACGGGGTGATCGTGGCTTCACAGCCGCACGGGTCGCCGTCGTGGTTCCCGTGCAACGACCAGGCACGCGACAAAGCCCGCTACGACGTGAACCTCACCGTGCCCGCCGACTACACCGTGGCCTTCAGCGGTGAGACGCGGGAGGTCAGACGCCGTGGCTCACGCCGGACATGGACGTTCCAGCAGCGCCACCCGATGGCTCCGTACCTGGCCTCGGTGCAGATCGGGAAGTACCGCGAGCAGTCGCTGGACGGACCCGGCGCAGCGATCCGGATCCTCCGGCCGGAGGGACTGCCCGCGGACGCCTTCGCTGCGTCCTTCGGCCGGCAACGCGAGATGCTGACGTGCTTCGAGGACGCGTTCGGGCCCTACCCCTTCGACTCCTACACCTGCGTGATCACTGACGACCCGTTGGAGATCCCGCTCGAGTCACAGGCCCTGTCGACTTTCGGACGCAACCACTGCTCAGCGGACTGGGACGCCGTCCGGCTCATCGCACACGAACTGTCCCACCAGTGGTTCGGCAACGCCGTCACGGCGAGCTCCTGGCGCGACATCTGGCTGCACGAAGGGTTCGCCTGCTTCAGCGAATGGGTGTGGTCCGAGCACTCCGGTGGGCCAGGGATCGCCGAGCATGCGGCCCGCCAGCACGAGCGGCTCAGCACACTGCCCCAGGACCTGCGGCTCAGCGATCCGGGTGCGGCGGACATGTTCGACGACCGCGTCTACAAGCGCGGGGCACTGACGCTGGCGGCCCTGCGGGACCTGATCGGCGCCGAGGACTTCGGGCGGCTGCTGCACCGCTGGGTCGCGCAGCACCGCGGGGGGGTCGTCTGCACCGAGGACTTCATCTCACTGGCACAGGAGATCAGCGGACGGTCGCTGCGCGACTTCTTCGACACCTGGCTCCACCAGGTCACACTGCCTGCGTGGCGGTGAGTTCACGCACACTCGCGCAAGAAGGCCCGCGGGTGCAGGCAGATCGTGCACCGAGAAATCGGCCACCCGGATCGAAGGCATCGGCACGCTGAGCCCCACCCCGAGCATCTTCAGGATCGCCTCCTTCGCCACCCACACCTGCAGGACGTCCTGACCGGACTCGTCCCGGTGCAGGACGAGCGTGGGGTCGATGGGTGCCGCGTCGGCGCGTTCGATATCGACCCCGATCCGGGGAACGGGCGGGAGGCCAGCGGCGGTCACCAGGTATCCCCCGGCACGCGCGGCGGAGACGGCGATGGTGCGCTCGCCGGCACGCGCCCACGGGCGGCCGTGGTCCGAGCCTCCGCATCGCGGGCATAGGTGGCCGATCCGCAGATCCGCTCCCGGCAGAGGCGTCAGGTCGTCGGCGAGGTGGCGGCGCAGTGCCTCGTCGGTGCCGAGGGCGGCGCGATGCCAGTGCACACTGACGGGTATGCCGGTCGGCACGGGAGCGGCCATCGCCGACATTCTCGCAGATGCGCGCCCACGAATCGGTGAAACGATACACTCACGCGATCGGTGCAGACCCGGTACAGACGAGGAGCAATATGCCCAGGCGGAACGGCGGCCCGAGGCGCCCGAGCGTCACCGATGTGGCGAAGGAAGCAGGCGTCTCGGTCGGCACGGTCTCCAACGTGCTCAACCGGCCCGACTCCGTCTCTCCCGCCACCCGGGCCAGGGTGGAGGAGGCCATCGAGGAGCTCCGCTTCGTCCGGAACGCCTCCGCCCGCCAGCTTCGCAGCGGCGAGATCACCACCGTCGGTGCCGTGGTGCTCGATATCGCGAACCCGTTCTTCACCGAGATGGCGCGCGGGATCGAGGACAGACTCGCCCAGGACGACCACACGCTCATGCTGTGCAGTTCCGACGAGGATCCCGAGCGTGAGGCCAGATTCCTGCGCCTGTTCGAGGAGCGCGGGGTGCGGGGCGTCATCGCCACCCCCTCCCACGGCAGCCTGAACGGGCTCCTGGCGCTGCGTGAACGCGGCACGGACGTGGTGCTGCTCGACCATACGTCCCCGGTTCCGGACATCGGATCCGTGGCCGTCGATGACGTCGGCGGAGCGTCGCTGGCGATGAACCACCTGCTCGATCTGGGGCACACGACGTTCGTGTTCCTCAACGGCCCGCTCACCCTCCGCCAGTGTGTGGACCGGCGTGACGGCGTCATCGCCACCCTGACCTCCCGCGGGTTCGACCCGGCCGAGGCCCTGGTCGAGGTGAACCTCGACGCCCTCAACGCCGACGCCGCCGACGCCGCCGTCCACCGGTGGCTGGCCGAGACGACCGAACGCCCGACGGCCATGTTCTGCGCGAACGACTTCACCGCCCTGGGCGCCTTGCGAGCCCTCCGCGACTGCGGCGTCTCCATCCCGGGGGACATGGCCGTCGTCGGCTATGACGACGTCATCTTCGCCTCGATGCTCACCACGCCGTTGACCTCGGTCCGCCAGCCGATGCACACCCTCGGCTGGACCGCCGCCGACATGCTGCTGCGCGAGAGCGAGCCCGGGCGCTCACGGCAGGTGGAGTTCGAACCGGAGCTGGTCGTGCGCGCCTCCAGCGGCTCGGCTATCTGATCCGGCTCACGCGACCGGCGGGCCCGCCAATCGGTCGAGCAGTACCGGTCCGACCTGCAGGTCGGTCTCGAGCACAACCTGGCACCGTGCCCCCGGTACGTCCACCGGGCCGCGCCGCTGCCCACGCATATCGGCGATCGTCTGGCCCCGGCCCGGCCCGTCGCTGTGGTCAACCACCACCGGAACCCGGGGCGCGCGCGTGGGCTGTACCGTTCCCACCAGCAGCGCGGCGGCGAGCGGGTCGTGCAGGGCGCAGGCGCGGTAACCGTAGACCTGCAGGTAGCGGTCGAGGTAGGCCTCCAGCGATTCACCGACCGCACGTGAGATCGCCTCCGGCGCCTCCAGCAGCCGACGACGGCCGAGCTCGTCGAGCGTGTGCTCCATGGTGACGTCGAGCGGCACGAGCATGACGTCCCAGTCGGCACTCAGCACCGCCGCAGCCGCCTCGGGGTCGTTGGCAATGTTCGCCTCCGCCACGGCGCTCACGTTCCCCGGGGCCAGGACTGCACCGCCCATCACGACGACGTCCCGCACCAGTGCCGGCAGCTCCGGCTCACGTTCGATCGCCTGGGCGAGGTTGGTCAGCGGGCCGATGGCCAGGATCCGCAGTTCGCCGGGGTACTGGCGGGCCAGGTCGATGAGGAGGTCGACGGCGTCCCGCGGGTCCGGCCGGGCCGTCGCCGGCTCGAGGCTCACACCACCGAGACCGTTCTGGCCGTGGACGTCCGGTGATCCACCGGCAAAGGTCCCGCGCAACGGGTCGGTGGATCCGACAGCCACCGGGATCTCCTCGCGGCCCGCCAGGGCCAGCAGGGCCTGCGTGTTCTCGGCGGCCACGGCAGCCGAGACATTCCCGCTGACCGTGCCGATCCCGGCCACGTGCACTTCCGGGGAGGCGAGGAGGTAGGCGAGAGCGAGCGCGTCGTCGATTCCGGTGTCACAGTCGAGGTAGAGCGGGGTAGCACCAGTCATGAGCCCAGTCTGCCAGTCGTGTGCGCGAAGAAGTTCCGCCCGTCCTGTCGGCAGGAATCGACAGCCTCCGTACGATGTGGCGGACGACAAGGAGGAGACATGGCGCGGATCGTGGATGTGGCCCGTGAGGCCGGCGTGTCCACGGCCACCGTCTCACGGGTGCTCAACGGCAAGGACGTCAACCCGGAACTGGCGACGAAGGTGCGTTCCGCCGTCGAGGCACTCGGGTACATCCCGGACCGCACGGCTCGGTCGCTGCGACGAGGAGCGAGTGACGTGGTGGCCCTGGTGCTCCCGGACATCGAGAACCCGTTCTTCACGGCCGTGGCCCGCGGGGTGGAGGACGTGCTGCACGGCGCGGGCTACTCGGTGGTGCTGTGCAACACCGACGATGATCCCGGCAAGGAGGGCCGGTACCTCGGAGTGGCCGAGCACGAGAACATGGCAGGGGTACTCATTGCTCCGGCGAGCGGGCAACCCCAGCTGGACGCCCTCCTGGACCGTGGCCGGGCGGTGGTGGTGCTGGACCGGCAGGTCGAACGCCCGGTGGATCAGGTGGCATTCGACAACCTGGCTCTGGGTGAGGGCTGCGCCCGCGAACTACTCGCGAGCGGGTTCCGCCGGGTCGCATGCATCACCGGGCCCGTCGGCACCCGGACGGCGATCGAACGGGCCTCCGGGTGGTCACGCGCACTCGAGGCAGCCGGTCTAGACGCACCGGAGGAACTGCTGGTCCACGCCAACTTCCGTGTGGACGGCGGATATGAGGCATTGGCTCATCTGCTCGACCTGCCCGAGCCTCCCGATGCCGTGCTGGCAACGAACAACCTGGTGGGGGTCGGGGTGCTGCGCGCGCTGGCGGACGGGCATGTGGCTCTCGCCACCCACGGTCGGGGGGACTCTGCTGGCGCACCCGTTCCCGGCGGCGCGATCGGCGTGGGGATCATCGGCGACCTGCCGTTCGCCACGTCCCGCACCACAGATGTGCACCTGGTGCCGCTGAATCCACGCGCCCTGGGGACGACGGCGGCGCAACTGTTGCTGGACCGCCTCACCGATCCAGGTGCGCCGGTGCGTTCGATCGTGCAGACCATCACTCCTGCGGGCGCCCGGCACTAGGCACTGGGCACTGGGCGCACCCCTGGCTCACCCAGCCCCCGGCCTGACCAAGTCGACACGTATGCGTCGGGCTACGCATGATCGTGCAGCGTTCGACGCATGCCGGTCACTTAGGTCGCACACGACCTCGACACCTGGCGATGTAATCGATTACCTGGCACCATGGGTCCATGACCGCATCGCCCTACACCCTTCCCGCCCTCATCGAACCCGCAGCCGCACCGGAGAAGACCGCCTACCTGGTGGCCTCGGGTGACCTGCGCGAGTCGGCCAACAGCGCCGGCTGGCCCACCCAGGTCGAGCTCGAGCACATCATCACCGACGCCCTGGCCGTGCACGGGTGGCAGGTGATCCGCGCCAATGACGTGGACCCCGCCACCGGGCACGGCTTCATCTCCAGCCAGCGGATGGGCCTGGAGGTGTTCGCCACGATCCCCCCGGACGCCCCGCTCATCGTGGCCGAAGCGGTCTGGCAATACAGCCACCACATCCTCGCGGGGTTGCGCACCCACCGCGGACCGATTCTCACTGCCGCGAACTTCGCCGGTGAATGGCCGGGCCTGGTGGGGCTGCTCGGGATCAACGCCGGCATGACCAAGATGGGCAGGGCCTACTCCACCGTGTGGACCGTGGACGGTACCGACCAGTGGTTCCACGATGCGATCTCCTCCTGGGTCCAGACCGGCACGATCACCCACGACGCCTCGCACGTGCACCCGCTTCCCACGCTGCCTGACAGCGCCGAGACCGAGCTGGGCACGGCGCTCGCCGCACAGTTGCAGCGCGAGAAGGCGATCATCGGCGTCTTCGACGAAGGCTGCATGGGCATGTACAACGCCATCTTCGACGACGAACTCTTGAACGGGCTCGGCATCTACAAGGAGCGACTCTCCCAGTCCGCACTCTGGGCAGAGATGCAGCGGGTCAGCGATGACGAGGCGGACGAGGTGCAGGCCTGGCTCGAGGAGGCCGGGATGACCTTCCGGCTCGGCACCGACGACGCCACCGAGCTCACGATGGAGCAGTTGCGCTGGCAGCACAAGATGTACATCGCGGCACTGCGGATCGCCGATGACTTCGGACTGGACGCCGTGGGTATCCAGTACCAGCAGGGTCTGAAGGACCTCTCCCCCGCCTCCGACCTTCCCGAGGGCCTGCTGAACAACGTCTCCCGCCCGCCGGTGCGCTCCCGCGACGGTGAGCGCGTGCTCTGGGAGGGCAAAGCGCTACCGCACTTCAACGAGGCGGACGAGGGCGTAGCCGTCGACGCACTGGTGACGAACCGGATCTGGACCGCGATGGGCCTGGACCCGGCCACCACGTTGCACGACGTGCGCTGGGGGGAGGAGTACGACGGCCAGTTCGTCTGGGTCTTCGAGATCTCCGGGTCAGTGCCGCCGTCGCACTTCGAGAACGGCTACGCCGACGCCGAGGGCTGGCGGCAGGGGCCGGTGTTCTTCCCGGCGGGCGGCTCCACGATCAACGGGATCTCCAAGCCGGGCGAGATCGTCTGGTCGCGGGTCTACATCGCCGAGGGCAAGCTCCAGGTGGACATGGGCCGGGCCTCGGTGGTCGCGCTGCCCGAGGAGGAGACCCGACGCCGCAAGGAGGCCACCAACCCGGAGTGGCCGATCATGCACGCGGTGCTGCACGGCGTCAGCCGGGACCAGTTCATGGCGCGGCACAAGGCCAACCACCTGAACGTCGTCTACGCACCCGACGCCGAGACAGCCGACCGTGGGCTGCTCGCCAAAGCCGCGCTCTTCGACGCCCTGGGCGTGCCGGTGCACCTGTGCGGGGACACCTCACTCACCCGCTGACGGCGGACGAATCAGCGGGTGCGGGCGGGAACCCCCTGCTCCACCGGCAGCAGCCGGCGCAGCTGCGTCACGTGCGCGGGCTCCAGCTCGGCCACGGAAGAGACACCGAGGAGTTTCATCGTGCGCTCGACCTCGGAGCCGAGGATCTCGATCATCCGGTCCACACCCTCGCGGCCCCCAGCCATCAGGCCGTAGAGGTAGGCGCGGCCGACCAGGGTGAAGTCGGCACCGAGAGCGAGCGATGCGACGATATCGGCGCCGCTCATGATGCCGGTGTCGAGGATGATCTCGAGCTGGTCGCCGAGCTCGGCGGCCACCTCCGGCAGCAGGTGGAACGGGATCGGGGCGCGGTCGAGCTGGCGGCCACCGTGGTTGGAGAGCACGATGCCGTCGACGCCGAGGTCGGCCACGCGGCGCGCGTCATCGAGGGTCTGGATGCCCTTGACCACGACCTTGCCGGGCCACTGCTTGCTGATCCAGGCGAGGTCGTCGAAGTCCACCGTCGGGTCGAACATCGTGTCCAACAGCTCCGCCACGGTGCCGGACCAGCGGTCCAGGGAGGCGAAGGCCAGCGGTTCGGTGGTGAGGAAGTCGATCCACCATGCGGGCCGCGGGATCGCGTTGATCACGGTCTTCAGGCTGAGCGAGGGAGGGATCGTCATCCCGTTGCGCTTGTCGCGCAGGCGGGCGCCGGCCACCGGCACGTCGACCGTGACCAGCAGGGTGTCGAAGCCCGCTGCGGCGGCACGGTTCACCAGCGCCATCGAGCGGTCCCGGTCCTTCCACATGTACAGCTGGAACCAGTTGCGCCCCGAGGGGTTGGCGGCGGCGACGTCCTCGATGGAGGAGGTGCCCATGGTCGAGAGGGAGAAGGGGATGCCGGCTGCGGCGGCGGCACCGGCACCGGCAATCTCGCCCTCGGTCTGCATCATGCGGGTGAACCCCGTGGGCGCGATCCCGAACGGCAGCTCGCAGTGCCCACCGAGGATGTCCACGCCGGTATCCACGCGGGAGACGTCGCGCAGGATCGCGGGGTGGAACTCGATGTCCTCGAACGCCTGGCGGGCACGGGCCAGTGAGAGTTCCTGCTCGGCGGCACCCTCGGTGTAGTCGAATGCGGCCTTGGGTGTGCGCCGCTGCGCGATGTGGCGCAGATCGGCCACAGTCAGGGCCGCATCGAGGCGGCGCTTGCGCCCATCGAGCTCGGGACGCTTGAACTGCAGAAGAGGCGCGAGATCGCGCACCTTGGGTACTCGACGCTGAACCATGCCTCAATACTCCCGTACTCCGGACGTGGCGAGCGCCGCCGCCCATGAAGTGGAATGGAACGATTCAGTGGAGTCTTCCGAGGCAGCCCGAGCGTGTCAAGCCAGGTCGGATCCCCGACGACGCCGGTTGCGTTGAGATGTCCGTCACCCCCGCGCTCCAGCTCACGGTGGCGTACGGGCGATAATCGCCTGGTGCCGCCCGCAGACTCCGCTCTCTTCCCCGTTCCCGACGGCGCCCGCCGGTACCCACGCCAGGTGGTCCTGCTCACGGGGCCGTCCGGGTCGGGCAAGAGCTCGTTGAGCCGGCGCCTGGGCCTGCCGGTGGTGGCGCTCGACGACTTCTATCACGACATCGAGACCCCCGGCTTGCCGCAACGGTTCGGGAGCGTGGACTGGGACGCGCCGCAGAGCTGGAACGCCGCCGCGGCGACGGCTGCACTGGTAGCCCTCTGCCGCGACGGTGAGGCGCAGGTGCCGATCTACGACATCCCCACCTCCCGCCGGACCGGAACCACCACGGTGGTGGCCGACGACGCACCGATCGTGCTCGCCGAGGGGATCTTCGCCAGTGAGCTGGTGGCGAGCCTGCGGTCCGAAGGGGTGCTCGCCGATGCGATCTGCCTCGTCCGGCCCCGGTTGCAGACCTTCTGGTTCCGGTTGCTGCGCGATCTGGCCGAGTCCCGCAAGCCTCCGGTGACGCTGATCCGCCGCGGTCTGGCGCACTACCGGGCCGAACCGGCGAAGGTACGAGCCTGGACGGCGCAGGGGTGCCGGGCCGCGAGCGTCGCCGCCGCCGAGGCTGATCTGCGCACCCTCCTCACCCCCTCCTGAAATCCAACGACGCTCCTATGTTCTGTCAAGGGGTGTTTGTGGGGTTGTGGTGTTCGAGTTGTCGGTAGATGTCGCGGGCTATGTAGCGTTTGAGGCAGCGGGTGATTTCGCGGTGGGTGCGGCCTTGGGTGGTGCGGCGTTGGGCGTAGGCGCGGGTGTGTGGGTCGTGGCGTAGTCGGGTCAGGACGATGACGTGGAGTGCTCGGTTGAGTTGGCGGTCGCCGTGGCGGTTGAGGCGGTGTCGGTTGGTGGTTCTGCCGCTGGTGGCTGGGATGGGGGCGACGCCGGCGAGCATGGCGAATGCGGCTTCGGAGTGGATGCGTCCGGGGTGGGACCAGGCGCACAGGATTCGTGCGGCCACGATGGGGCCGATGCCGGGCTGATCGAGCAGGTCGGCGCGCATGCTGGTCACGATGTGGTGGATCTGTTTCTTGTACTGGGCCGCTTGTGTGGTCAGGTCTTGGGCGCGGCGGGCCAGGTCGCGCAGGATGGTGATCGTGGTGGTGGTCTCGATGTCTTGACCGGGCCGGGTGCGTAGCCGGGCGGCGGTGGTGATCATCGCGGGCAGTTTCTTGCCGGCGAACTTCGCTCGCAGGGGTTCGGGGGCGGTGATGATGAGGTGGAACACTTGCCGTGCGGCGCGGCCTGCTTCGGTCACGAGGGAGTCTCGGGTGCTCAGCAGGATCGCGAGGGCGTGCCGGTTCCCGCCTGAGCGTGGGGTGGCTAGGTGCTCGCGGGTTAACGCTTCCCGTGCGGCGCGGACTGCGTCGATCGGGTCGGACTTGGCTCCACGGCGGCGCTTGGCCCGTTGCGGGCGGTCGATCTCGATGACCAGCTCACCACGAGCCTGTAGATGTCGGGTCAGACCCGCCCCGTGGGAGCGGGTGCCCTCGATCGCCCACGCCCGTCCACCAGTGGCGGCGCACGGATCGGTCTCGATATCAGCCTCATCCTCACCGCGTAGGTGGGTATCGACGAACTCGACCAGCTCGGCATACCCCGCCGGGGTGGCCGCGACCTGTACCTGGCCGAGCACCCCACCGGTGCCAGCATCGATGATCGCCGCGGTATGGGTATCGACATGGGTGTCGACCCCGATGACAACCTCGACGAGATCACTCAGACTAGTCATGACGTTTCCTCCACTTCGGAACGGGACGGGACGTTGTTGCTTTCCGGTCCGGTAGGAGAATCGGCAGGACTGTAGATGGGACACGACGGGCGCTACTACGCCCGCCGGTCAAGCTCCTGATCAGGCCAGTCGCTCCGACCGGGCCGGAGGCGGCGACCCGGAGCGGACAAGTCGTGCGAAAGGCACACACGGCCAGTCGATTAGCGAGTCACACTCCAAGCCACCACCCACAGCCCATCACCACCAGGCTGCGAACACCACACTCACAGTCGATTTGGCGGCTGAGTCGGGTCGACTCAGCCGCCAAATCGACGTTGGATTTCACGAGGGTGATCCGGCAAGGACTTGCTCAGGAAGGCGCCACGGCCCGATCGGCGGCAGCATGGCGGGCAAACGCATCGGCCACGGGGTTACGACGGCGCAACAAGCCCTGCTCGGATTCGACCAGGTCCCACAGCCCCATGGTGAGCAGCGAGGCCTCCCGCGGCGTGTCCGCGTGACGGTAGGTCCACTCGTACATGTCGAACAGCGGCCACCACGTGTAGCCGACGATCGGCACGCCCTCCTCCCGCATCCGGTGCACGAGCGCGACCGAGTCGTCCAGCCACGCCACTCGCTCCCCGACGGAGGCGGTCACACAGGTCTCGGTCAGCGCTACCGGCACGCCGTAGCGATCGGCGTAGGTACGCAGCACGTCCTCCAGGCCGAGCATCCCCTCGTCGATCTGCGGGGCCGGGTCCACGAACCCGCCCGCGTGCCAGACCCCGTCCTGCACCAGGGTGGTCGAGTGGCGCGGGTAGTAGTTCACACCCATCACGTCCGGCAGCACGGGCGCGCCGGCGAGCCGGTCGAGCAGATCGGGCGAGAACCCGTGGGCGAGCAGGTGCTCGAGCATCGGATGCCCGTCGCGCACACGCCCCGTGACGAGATCCTCGACGACGTAGCTCTGCTCGCGTAGGAACCGCACCTTGTCCGCGTGCTCGCCGTCCACATCACCGGAGAACCGGGAGGTCGCGTCCACGTGCACGAAGGTTGCGCGATCACCGAGCACTTCGGCGATCCCGTGCTGAGTGCGCGCGAATCCGTCTGCGAGCGCCGCGACCATCCTGGTGAGGCCCTCCTCGCCGGAGAGATAGGGCGGCCAGTAGGCCAGCTCACCGCAGAACCGGGCGTGGATCATCGGCTCGTTCACCGGGGTGTAGTCGGTGACTGTATCCGCATACCGCTCGGCCACAGCGACCGAGTACTCGGCGACGCGCTTGGGGTAGTCCGGGTGGGCGAACTCCCCCTCGAGCCACTGCGGAGTGCCGTAGTGCAACAGGTCCACCATGGGCCTGATCCCCAGCTCGGCGAACCGCGCCATCACCGGATCCAGCCAGGACCAGTCCCACTGCCCCGGCGCCGGGTTGATCCGGTACCACGGGATCCCCCAGCGCATGAACTCCGCGCCTGCCTCGGAGGCAAGGCCGAGGTCGGCGTGCCACTGGTCGTAATGCTCGGTGAGCTCGTATTCGTCCAGGGCGCGTTCGCCCGGACGGGTCTGCGGGACGAAGGTGTCTTCGACGCCGACGCCGAAGTGCAGTCGGCCGTCCTGGTACCAGGTCATGGAGTCCTCACTAGGTCTGTGCTGGGTCGCGCACGCTGGGCGCGGTGGTGGTCGTCACCGCCAGATCGACGTGCGATTTCGTGGCGGCGGGTGAGTGGAGGGCGGCGGCGTCACCCCTTCATGCCGGTCATGGCCACGCCTTCGATGAAGCGCCGCTGCACGAGCAGGTAGAGCACCACCAGCGGCACGATGGCCACGAGCGAGCCGGCCATCATCACCCCGTAGGGGGCCACACCCGTGGCGGAGCCGGTCAGCAGGGCGAGCCCCGCCGTCAATGGCCTCACGCTCGAATCGCTGGTCATGATCAGCGGCCACAGCAGGTCGTTCCAGTTGTTGACGAAGTGGAACAGGGCCATGGTCAGCAGTGCGGGTTTGGCATTCGGCAGGATGATCGACCAGAACACCCGCAGCTCGCTGGCGCCGTCGATGCGGGCCGCCGAGTCCAGATCCCGCGGGAGGGTGATGAAGAACTGCCGCAGCAGGAAGATCCCGGCCACATCCGCGGCGCGCGGGATGACCAGCCCGGCGTAGGTGTTGACCCAGCCGATATCGGAGATCAGTTCGTACAGCGGCACCAGCAGCGCCTGGAAGGGCACCATCATGATCGCGATCAGCACGGTGAAGATCGCATACCGGCCCTTGAAGTCGATCCGTGCCAGCGCGTAGGCCGCCAGCGAGTTGAACACCAGGGACAGCCCGGTCACGGCGGCCGCGAACACGAAGGAGTTCCACGACTGCGCAAATACCGGGATGCGGGCGGTGAGCCCGTCGAAGTTCTCGAGTGTGAAGCGGGACGGGATGAAGTTCGGCGGCCAGGAGAGCACCTCCGATTCCGGGGAGAAGGCGGAGAGCACCACCACGACCACCGGGAAGGAGGTGAGGGCCGCGAACACGAGCAGGCCGGCCACCACACCCGACTGCGTGAGCAGTCGGGCGGTGCTTGCGCTGCCCCTACGGCGGGCGGGCGGACGCGCGGGGGCGAGGGACGCCGTCGTGGTCTGATTCATGGCACTCACTCCAGGTCCTTCTCACGCTTGGCCCCGATCCGGAGCTGGATCAGCCCCAGGGCGAGGGTGATCACCAGCAGTACGTAGGACAGGGCCGAGGCGAAGCCCATCCGGAAGTCGCGGAACCCGTCGGTGTAGATGCGGTAGACGATCGTCTCCGTGGCCCGGTCCGGTCCGCCCTGGGTCATGATGTAGATCTGGTCGAAAGCCTGGAACGCGCCGATGATCGCGAACACGATCACGAACGTCATCGTGGCGCGCAGCCCGGGCATGGTGACCGCCCGGAACTGACGCCAGGCGCCGGCGCCGTCGAGTATCGCGGCCTCGTACAGGTAGCGCGGGATGCCCTGCAGGCCGGCGAGGAAGATGACCATGAAGTAGCCGAAGTTCTTCCAGATCGCGACGGCGGTCACCGCCGGTAGTGCCCAGGTGGTCGACGCGAAGATGTCACCCATCTGGATGCCGACCTTGCCGAGCCAGTACGGGATCAGGCCGAGGTTCGGGTCGAGCAGGAACGCCCAGGCCAGGGACGCCACCGCCATCGAGATGACGAACGGCAGGAAGATGATCGTGCGGAAGAAGCTGCGCAGTGGCACGTCCTTGCGATTGAGCAGCAGCGCCGCCCCGAGTCCGACTGCGATCACGATCGGCCCGTACATGACGGCGTAGCCCACGGTGTTCCAGATCGCCCGCAACGTCGCCGGGTCGGTGAAGACGGTGGCGTAGTTCTCCAGGCCGATCCAGGACTCCTCGCCGAAGCCGGAGGCGTCGGTGAAGGAGAGCCGTAGCGCCGAGAGCGCCGGCAGGAACACGAACGCGAGGATCACCGCTACCGCCGGGGCGAGGAACGCCGCGGCGCGCAACGCCCGGCCGCGTTCGTGGCGCGCGATCTGACGCGATCGGTCCGGCGGCATTCTGCTGCCGCCGAGGCGCCTGGGGGCCCGGTAGGCCGGTTGCACACTGGTCATGAGGTCTCCAAGGGCTCCGGTGGTGCCGGGGAATCCCCGGCACCACCGTCGATGTGGGAGTCGATCACTCGAACCGGGAGAGGATGTCGGCGATCGAGCCGGCAGTCTCGGTGGTTACAGCAGCGAGATCGCCGCCCTGGGTGACCGTGGTGTTCAGCGTCGACAGCTCGGCGTTGACGTCGGTCAGCCCGCCCGGGATCCCGTACATCCGGATGTAGGAGTTCTCGGTGTGGTCGATCATGGTGCCCACGAACGGGGTGTCGCCGATCTGATCGGCCGTGATGTCGGTGCGGTTCGGCGGGTAGTAGGACTGCTGCGCCCACAACACCTGCGAGTCATGAGCGTTGTAGTAGCGCAGGAACGCCTCGGCGCCGGCCGCTGTCTGTTCGTCGGCCTGGGATGTCAGCCACCAGTAGTTGGCCGCGGCCTGGGTGACCACGCCCTCCGGGCCGGCCGGCATCTCGAAGACGTCGATGTCCAGGCCCACGCTCTCGGCACCGGTGATGATCCATGGTCCGATCACGGTCATCGCGGCCTTACCTGCCTTGAACAGGTCCACCGCCTCCGGCAGCGTCACATTCGTCGGGCCCCAGCCGCCCTCGTAGGCGTCCTGCCACCACTGCAGGGTCTCGACGTTCTGCGGGGTGTCCAGCGTGACTTCGCCGTCGGTGTACACGGAGCCGCCGCCGGCCTGGATGAAGCTCGGAAGGAATGTGCCGTCGGCATCGGGCAACGCGAGGCCGTAGATCTCCGGCTCACCGTCACCGTTGTCGTCCACGGTGAGCTCTTCGGCGAGGGCGACCCATTCCTCCCAGGTGGCAGGGACGTCGCTCTCGGTGATGCCCGCCTCGGCGAACATCTCGGTGTTGTACCAGACCGAGAACGGGCCGTAGGCCATCGGGACGGCGTAGTGGGTGCCGTCGAATGTGGCGTAGTCGACCACGTGCGGGTAGTAACTGTCCGTCTCGTTCTCGGGGTTCTCGTAGAAGGAGTCCATCGGAACGAAGACACCCTGGTTGACATAGCCCTCACCGGCATCGGCAGGCTGAACCACGAGATCCGGACCGTTGCCGGCGGAGACGGCGGGCAGGAGCTTGTCGGTGATGACATTCCAGGGGTTGACCTCCACGGAGATCTCGTACTCATCCTGGGAGGCGTTGAACTCGTCAGCAAGCTGGTTGACCACGTCACCATCGGCCTCGGTGAAACCGTGCCAGACGCTGACGGTGGTGGTACCGCCGTCGCCGCCACCGGAGTCACCGGTGTCGGTACCTGAGGAGCAGGCAGCAAGGGTCAGAGCAGCCGCAGTGCCCGCGGCGAGCAGCACGCCGCGTCGGCGACGTGCCGGCCGGCGCAGTAGGGGTGTTGAAGGGGACATCTTTGTTCTCCTTATCGGTAGTACATCGGTGTATGAGGGTGGCCGATGCGGGGGAAGGGGGCCATGAAGATCAGGGGTTGATATACGGGATGCCGACAGCGTCAACCGCACCGTCGCCGGTGACTTGCTCGCGGGGAATGACGCCCACGCGCCTGGACCATTGCTCGTACGCGGCAGCGAGAGCTGCGACAAGTTCCGGACGATCGGCCGCACGATCGCGAGTCTCGGTGCGATCGGCGAGCAGATCGTAGAGCTCCCACGGGCCGGGGTACTTACGCGCAAGCTTCCAACGGCCCAAGCGAACGGCGGCGTTGCCCTCGTGTTCCCAGTACAGAGGCCGCACCGAACCGCCCGAGCGGTCGCCGCCCTGCAACACCGGAAGCAGGCTCGCTCCCTCCATCGACGGCACGGCCGCGCCGTTGCGCTCGGCAGGATAGGCGGCGCCGGCGGCCTCGAGGATGGTCGGGAGCAGGTCCACGAGCTGGCCCGGGGTGCGGCACAGGTCACCCGGTTGACCAAGGCCGGCGGGCCAGTGCGCGATCAGTGGTGTGGCGATGCCGCCCTCGTGCACCCAATGCTTGTACTCGCGGAACGGGGTGTTGGAGACGTTGGCCCACTCGGGGCCATAACTGGCGTAGGTGTCCTCAGGGCCAGGGAAAATGTGCGGCTTGTTGCCGTAGCGCATCGGCTCTACAGCGCGGGTGGCGTGCGGGATCATCTGCAGGTCCCAGAATCCGTCATGACCACCGGGAGGGAGGTCCTCAGCGCAGCCGCCGTTATCGGAGAGGAAGAGGATGAGCGTGTTGTCCAGCCGGCCTGCCGCGTCGAGCGCATCCACGACGGCGCCGATCGCCCGGTCCATGGCGCTCACCTGGGCGGCGTAGACCTCCATCCGCCGGACCTGCCACTCCTTGTCCGCCACGTCATCCCAGGCCGGGACGTCGGGGTCGCGCTCGCTGAGCGACCACGACTCGTCCAGGATGCCCTCGGAGATCATTCGCTGGCGGCGCTGCTCGCGCAAGTCGTCCCAGCCGGCGTCGAAGCGGCCACGGTAGCGTGCGATCTCCTCCTCACGCGCATGGAGCGGCCAGTGGGGCGCAGTGAACGGCAGGTACAGGAACATCGGGTCCTCGGCCCGGTCACGGACGTGTTCGGCGACGAACTGAGCCCCTGCCGCACCGATCGCGTCGGTGTAGTAGAAGTCCTCAGCCTGCGCCTCGTCCACGGGAGATCCGTCCCGGTGCAGGCTCACTGGGTCGAAGAACGAGCCGGCGCCCTCGATGGTGCCGAAGGTGCGCTCGAACCCGCGAGAGTTCGGCCAGGACGGCTTCGGGTCGACCATGTCGTCCGAGAGATGCCACTTGCCGGAGAGGTAGGTGCCGTATCCCGCGTCGCGGAGAAGTTCGGCGATCGTGTGGCACTCCTCGGCCAGGTCGCCGCGGTAGCCGCGGGGGCGCTCGTCACCGGTGAGGATTCCGATGCCGACCTGGTGCGGATGCAGTCCGGTGAGCAGGCTGGCGCGGGTGGGTGAGCAACGCGGGGAGTTGTAGAACTGAGTGAAGCGCGTGCCGCGGCGCGCGAGCCCGTCGAGCACGGGCGTCTCGATCTCGCCGCCGTAGCAGCCGATATCGGAGAAGCCCATGTCATCGGCGAGGATCACGAGCACATCTGGCCGCGTCATTGCGCGTTCACCCTTCATCAGGTCCGTAGTACAACGGTGTACTACAGAAGATTACGGACGTTTTCCAAGACAGTCAACCCTGGTCAGATCACCGATCGGTCACGATCGGGATTCCTGCCGTGTGGAGTCACGCAGCACCAGGCTGGCGGGCACCTCGATCGCCCATCGCTCCGGCGCCGCACCCTCAGCATCGTGCTCGGACCGGTTCTCCGCCTCGTAGAGGCTGCGCAACCGCCGCACGATCATGTCGACCGCCAGCTCGGCGAGCTGGGCCCGATCGACGGCCACCGTGCTCAACGCCGGCACGCTGTACTGGGCATCGTCGATGTTGTCGAAACCCATCACCTGCACGTCCTCCGGAACGCGCCTGCCACTGCGGAGCACCTCGGTGAGAGCACCAAGGGCGAGTGTGTCGTTGAAGCCGAACACGGCGTCGAACGACACCCCTCGTGTCGTCAGGTCGCGGATGGCCGCGACACCGACCGCCTTGCTCCAGCCATCGGTGGTGAGGATGAGCTGGTCGTCGACCTCGATGCCGTGCCGCTCAAGCGATTCCAGGTAACCGCGGGTGCGCTCCCCCTCCGCTCCCACCTCGGCTCCGAGGTCAGCGCCGAGCGCCACGATGCGGCGGGCGCCCCTGGAGATGAGATGCTCCATCACGAGTTCCGCCCCTCGCGCGTTCGCCATGTACACCTGATCGACGTCGTCGGTGATGCGGTGGTCACCCAGCACCACCACCGGAAACCCGGGCGGTGCCGACTCCGAAACCACGTCTCCGTGTCCGACCGGAGCCACGATCGCACCATCCACCAGGTGGGTGTGGGAACCCACCAGAGTCTCCACCGCCACATGCTCGGAAGGTTCGACCTGCTCGATGATGACCTTCAGCCCAGCCTTCGCTGCCTCGCGGATCACATCGTCGGCGAGCTCGGCGAAGTACTGGTGCCGCAGTTCAGGAAGCGCCAAGCCAATCAGTCCGGTCCGGTTCGTCCGCAACTTGCGCGCCGTCACGTTCAGCCGGTACCCCAGCTCGGCCATGGCAGCCTCGACCTGCGCCCGGGTCTCGGGCCGTATGTAGGGGTAAGTGTTGTTGACGACGTTCGAGACGGTCTTGACCGAGACCCCGGCCAGCTTCGCGACGTCACGCATGGTGGCGGGCATGGTGCTCCCTTCGCGCCTGAGTCGATCGTAGATCCTCTCAGGCCGTGCGCCCGCCACGCCCACCGCCACTACGACCACCGGGGGTGAAGTTGACGTCGGTTATGGCCAGATAATCGACGTCAACTTCACCCCCGGTGAACGGGCCGCCGGTCTCAGGCCCCCGCGGTCATGCGGTAGTACATCTGGTTCCACCGCAGCTCGCGCTGGAAGGCGCGCACCGTCGTCGAGGAATCGATCAGCGCCAGCTCGGTGCGGGAGATCTCGGCGAAGTCCTCGAACACCTCGGTGCCCACCTGCGTGGTCAGCACAGTGTGGTGAGCTCCCCCGGCAGTCAGCCAGGCCCGCGCGGAGGTGGTGAAGTCCGGGCGCGGCACCCAGACCGCACGCGCCACCGGCAGGTTCGGCAGCTCGGCGTCCGGCCCGACGATGTCCACCTCGTTGGCCACCAGCCGGAACCGCTCCCGCATGTCGGACAGCGCCACAACGAGACCCTCGCCGGTGTCGGTGTCGAACACCAGCCGCACCGGGTCCTCCCGGTCGCCGATGCCGAGCGGGTGGATCTCCAGGCGCGGCTTGCTCGTGGTCAGGCTCGGGCAGATCTCCAGCATGTGCGAGCCGAGGATCTTCTCTTTGCCCGGGGTGAGCTCGTAGGTGTAGTCCTCCATCAGCGAGGCGCCGCCGGGCAGGCCGTAGCCCATCACCTTCGCCAGGCGAACCAGGATGGCAGTCTTCCAGTCACCCTCGGCGCCGAAGCCGTAGCCGTCGGCCATCAGCCGCTGCACGGCCAGGCCCGGCAGCTGCCGGAGCCCGCCGAGATCCTCGAAGTTCGTGGTGAAGGCCGTGAAGCCCCCGGACTCCAGGAAGGACCGCATCCCCGCCTCCTGGCGGGCGCCATAGCGCAGCGATTCGTGCCGATCTCCCCCAGGCTGCAGCTCGGGAACCACCTCATAGGCGTCCAGATACTCCTGGACCAGCCCATCGATGGCGGCCTCGTCCACCGCATCCACGGCCGCCACCAGATCGTTCACGCCCCAGGTGTTCACCGAGACGCCGAAGCGCAGCTCGGCCTCGGTCTTGTCACCCTCGGTCACGGCCACATTGCGCATGTTGTCGCCGAAGCGGGCGAGCTTCATCCCGCTCAGGCTGGCCCACCCGACGGCGGCCCTCGCCCAGGTGCCGACCTGCGCCTGCACATGGGGCGTGCTGGCATGCCCGACGACGATCTTGCGCGCCACCCCCAGGCGGGTGGCGATGTACCCGAACTCCCGGTCGCCGTGGGCGGCCTGGTTCAGGTTCATGAAGTCCATGTCGATGTCGGCCCACGGCAGCTCCATGCCGGCCTGCGTGTGCAGGTGCAGCATCGGGGTGCGCAGCGCGTCCAGGCCGGTGATCCACATCTTCGCCGGAGAGAAGGTGTGCATCCAGGTGATCACGCCGACGCAGGCGTCGTCGGCGTTGGCCTCCAGCGCCGCGCGGCGGATAGAGGCGGTGTCCTTGAGCACGGGCTTCCAGACGATGCGCACCGGCACCTCGGCGGATTCCTCCAGGTGGCGGGCCACCTCCTGGGACTGCTCGGCCACCTGCTGCAAGGTCTCCTCGCCGTAGAGGTCCTGGCTGCCGGTGAGGAACCAGATCTCGCGGCCTGCGAAGGGGTTGTCCATGGTTTCAGTCCTTACCGTCCTCGGCGTGCTGGCCGTAGACATTCTGATAGCGGTCGAAGAGGGAGTCGATGTGCTCGGGGGCGATCGGGACGACACCGCCGAGCTGCTGGGCGATGTGTACCGTGCGGGCCACGTCCTCGCACATCACGGCCGCCTTGACGGCGTCCTTGGCGTCGGAGCCGATGGTGAACGGCCCGTGGTTGGCCATCAGCACCGCCCGGGAGCGACTTCCCCGCAGGGTCTCCACGATGCCCTGGCCGATGGAGTCGTCGCCGATCAGCGCGAACGGGCCGATCGGGATCTCACCGCCGAACTCGTCGCCCATCATGGTGATCACGCACGGGATGGGTTCGTTCCGGGCGGCCCACGCGGTGGCGTAGGTGGAGTGGGTGTGCACCACGCCGCCCACCTCGGCCATGTGCCGGTACACGTAGGCGTGCGCGGCGGTGTCGGAGCTCGGAGTCAACCGGTCCGGGGTGCCGTCGTCGATCTTGGTGCCGTCGAGGGTGCACACCACCATCGACTCCGGGGCCAGCTCGTCATAGGAGACACCGGAGGGCTTGATCACGAACAGCTCGGGGGCGTCGGTGCCGGACTCGATCCGCACCCGCTCGGAGACATTGCCGGCGGTCCAGATCACCAGTTCGTAGCGGACGAGCTCGGCGTGCAGCCGGGCTACGCGTTCGCGGGTGGCGGCCACCTCGGCTTGAACGGCCGCGGGCATCTGGGCAAGGACGGGTCTGCTGGTGCCGCTCATGAGAGATCCTCGGGGACGGTCAGGGCGGGAGCGGCCTCGGCCTCGACGGCGTTGCTCGCCTCCCAGGCTTCGCGGCGGATGGTCTTGAGCCGCTTCATCACGTCGTTCTCCCCGCGGCCGAAGTAGTCGTGCAGCCGGGTGTACTCGGCGAACAGCCGGTCGTAGGCCGCCGTCGCTGCAGCGTTCGGCTGGTACGCGCCCACCACACGGTGCCCCATGGCTGCTGCGGCGGCGCGCACGTCCGGGTACACCCCGGCGGCCACAGCGGCATGGATCGCCGACCCGACAGCCGGGCCCTGGGTCGAGGTGATCGTGCTCAAAGGCAACCCGGTCACATCGGCGTACATCTGCATCAGGAACGCGTTCTTCAGCAGGCCACCCGCCACCACCAGCTCGGTGATCGGTACCCCGGAGGAGGTGAACGCCTCGATGATGGTGCGAGTGCCGAAGGCCGTGGATTCCAGCAGCGCCCGGTAGATGTCCTCGGGTCGCGTGGCCAAGGTCTGCCCGAGGATCACCCCGGAGAGCTCGGTGTCCACGAGCACCGATCTGTTGCCGTTGTGCCAGTCCAGTGCGACCAATCCGTGGCCGCCGATCGGCTGCCTCTCGGCGAGCTCGGTGAGATAGGCATGCGTGGAGATGCCCCGGCGCTCGGCCTCGGCGGTGTATTCGGCGGGCACCCCGGTGGAGACGAACCACCCGAAAATGTCCCCGACGCCACTCTGCCCGGCCTCGTAACCGTAGGTACCGGCGATCACGCCACCATCGACCACACCGCACATGCCAGGAACCTCGTGCAGCTGGTCACTGGTGACCACGTGGCAGGTGGAGGTGCCCATGATCAGGGTCATCTGCCCGTTCCCGACGGCGTTCGCGGCCGGCAGGGTGACGTGCGCGTCCACGTTTCCCGCGGCCACGGCAATGCCTTCCGGCAGGCCGGTCCAGGCGGCCGCCTCGGCCGTGAGATGTCCGACGGCGTCCCCCAGCTGAGCGATCGGAGCGTCCAGCTTGTCGCGGACGAACCCTCCGAAATCGGGGTTGAGGGCCGTGAGGAAGTCCTCATCCGGATGGGCGCCGTCCTGGTGGATGCCCTTGTAGCCAACGGTGCAGGCGTTGCGGGCGTAGGATCCGCCGAGCTGCCAGACGATCCAGTCGGCCGCCTCCACCCAGCGGTCCATCGCGTCGTAGATCTCGCGGTCCTCCTCAAAGAGCTGCAGCCCCTTGGCGAACTGCCACTCGGAGGAGATGAGTCCGCCGTAGCGCGGTAGCCACGCCTCGCCGCGCTCGCGGGCGATCTCGTTGATGCGGTCAGCGTGGGGCTGAGCGGCGTGGTGCTTCCACAGCTTGACGTAGGCGTGCGGACGGTCGGCGAACTGCTCCAGCTCACACAGCGGCGTCCCGTCGGTAGTCACCGGGATCATGGTGCAGGCGGTGAAGTCGGTGGCGATGCCGACCACCTGTGCCGGGTCGATACCGGCGGCCTCCACGGCGCGGGGCACGGCGGTGCGCAGTACCTCAACGTAGTCGCCCGGCACTTGCAGCGCCCACTCCGGGGGGAGCTCGGTGCGGGCGGGTGAGGCGGTGAGGTTCCGGTCCATCACAGCGTGGGCATAGGGATGCTCGGCGCTTCCGAGTTCGGCACCGTCACGGGTCCGGACGACGACCGCCCGGCCGGAGAGGGTCCCGAAGTCCACACCGATGGTGTAGGTGTCCTGGTCAGTCATGGCATTCCTTGGGTCGGCGTCATTGCGCGGGTGCGTTCTGGGCAGCGTGCTGGTCCGGGCGATGCGGATGGGACTGGCGTGGACCTCGGGTCCAGGGTCCCACGTCGCAATGTTAGCGTTCACAACACGACGGCGCCACCCTCATCGATGGGCGGGCCGCGCTCTCTCCGCGGGGGGCCCGGTGCTGGAACGCACGAGCAGCTCCGGCGGCACGGGTGCCGGACGGGCAGGCTCTCCCTGCACCGCGCTGATGAGTACCTCCATCGCCTGCCGGCCCAGCGCGCCGAAGTCCTGGCGCACGGTCGTCAGCGGCGGGATGAAGTGGTCGGATCCCTCGACGTCGTCGTATCCGACCACCGAGACGTCCTCGGGTACCCGCACTCCGGCGTCGGCAAAGGCATGGAGGACGCCGAGAGCGGTCTGGTCGTTGGCGGCGAAGACGGCGTCGGGCAGGTTCCCGAGCAATCCCTGAGCTGCCTGATATCCGGTGGCAGCGGTCCAGTCACCCGGGATGTCCGCGCGAGGCACCACGGATGCGGCCGCGAGTTCAGCGTGCCAGGCATCGCGACGGGAGATGGCATCGAACCAGTCGGCAGGGCCGGTGATGTGAACAAGATCGCGATGCCCCAGCCCGATCAGGTGACGGGCCAGCAGGCGGGCACCGCCGGCCTGATCCACCGAGAGGATCGGCGGGTCTCCCGGTGCGCTGGTCATCGCGGCCAGCAACAGCACCGGCACGTGCGCCGAGGCAGCTCGGGCGGCCGCCGCCACGCGTTCGTCCGGGGCGATCACCACGATGCCTTCCACCGACTGATCCATGAATGAGCCGAAGATGTCGGTCATGGCCTCCGGCGTCGGGTCAGTCGCCGTGGCAACACTGACGAAGTAGCCGGCCGAGCGGGCGGACTGCTCGAGCACGGCGAGGGTGGTGGCCGGACCGAAGTGCAACGAGCCGCTCGTCACGATGCCGACGATCGCCGACCGCTGGGTGACCAAGGCGCGGGCGGCGCTGTTTCGGCGGTAGCCGAGCTCGGAGATCGCATCGAGCACTTTCTCCCGGGTCTCCGGGCGCACATGGGGATGATCGTTCAGCACCCGCGACACTGTCTGGTGCGAGACCCCGGCCACCCGGGCGACATCGCTCATCCCCGGGCGCTGCGTCCGCGTACTACCCGCCACCTGTCCTCCTCGCTCGCCGTGTGGGGAGAGCCTAGTGGCGCATCGCCACCTGCCCGTCCTCCGGAGCGACGTCGCAGCACTCGAGCGCGACAGTGACGCAGTGACGCAGTGCTCGCCGCGCCCTGAGACCCAACTGTGCCCTCAGGCCGCGGACACCAGGTGACTACGGACCAGCCCAGCGTCCGGGTTGGTGTGCGCACGCCCCTCGATCACGACCGTGGGCACCGTCTCGTTGCCGTCGTTGACGCTGCGCACATAGGCCGCGGCCTCCGGGTCAGTCCAGATGTTGACCCACAGGGCATCGTCCCTGGCCGATCCAAGGCGGCGCCGCAACGCCGAGCAGTAGGTGCAACCGGGGCGCCAGTAGATGATCACCCGGCTGCGGGAGTCCGCCTCGGCGAGCTGGGTGGCCACGGCATGGGTGGTACCGCCACCACGGCCAGGAAAGCTCCACCAGCCGTACATGGCGACCAGCACGCCGACGGGGATCATCAACCACCACGAGATGTCGGCGACGATCAGAGCCGCCATCGTGGCGATCAGGATGAGCAGGCCGAGCCACAGGAGTCGTGAGCGCATCGCCCCAGCCTCCCTGCCGGCGGCACGGTTCGTCATCCCCCGCACGATGGATCCTCGGGTGCATTTGATCGCGCCAACGGCAGGGATGTGTCAGGTGGAGCACTCCGTGGCCCACCTGGCACATCCCTGTCGAGTGCGGCGCCGATGCGGTGATCAGGCCGCAGCGAGGAAGTCGTCGATCTGATTGATGGCAAGAGTGGCGCCTTCTTCCATCCCCATGTCAAGCACCTGCTGGAGCGCCTCAGCGGTGGCGTAGGTGCTGGTGTAGACCGCTCGCGTGCCGCCGTCGATGGATTCGAAGCGGTAGACGTTCTCCGAGACTGGAGCGGTGTCCACAGGGTTGAGGTCGGCGTCGGCGAAGCCGTCCCGGAAGCGGAGGGAGTGCGGCTCGTCGACCTCGGCAATCTCCCACCAGCCCCCGTGCTTCTCGCCCTCGGGGCTCGTCATGTAGTACGTGACGCGAGCTCCCGGGGCGAGTGAGTGCTCGACGAAGGTCGCCGGGTAGGTCGGCGGCCCCCAGACCTGCTCGAGCTTGCGCGGGTCGGCGTAGATCCCCCACACCTGCTCCACAGGCGCGGCAAACTCGGCGGTGATGGTAAGGGTGCGGGTGTCGATGTCCTTCTGGACTCCGGTAACAGGCATGATCAATGCTCCTTCGTGGTCTTGATCGGGCTAGGTGAAGACGAGCCGGATTCGGATGGGGAAGCGAGGAGGTCGTCCATCCTCGCGATGCGTCCGCGCCAGACCTGCTCGATCTCGGTGAGCATGGAGCCGACGGAGCGGACGGCGTCGATATCGCCGGTCGCGAGCGCCTCGCGACCGACGCGGCGTTTGGTGATCAGACCGGCTCTCTCGAGCACGGCGACGTGCTTCTGCACCGCGGCGAAGCTCATGTCGTAGTGCTGAGCCAGCGCCGAGACGGAGTGCTCCCCGGCCAGGACGCGGCGCATGATGTCACGCCGGGTCCGGTCGGCGAGCGCGTGGAACAGGGCGTCTGCCCGGTCCTCGCTCGTGCCCTCGGTCATGAGCCCAACCTACAACCATTCGGTTGTAGGTTGCAAGAGTCAGATCCAGAAAGCACAAAATCCGTCGTCGATCTGGTCGCTGTGAGCGACCAGATCGACGACGGATTTCTGGAGAAGGCTGGCGTGAGGAACGCCGGAGGGTCAGCGGGGCGTGCCGCCACTGGTGGCACGCCGGGGGGCACGACGTCGAGACGGCCGCCCTCCCCCGTCACGCCCCGCAGAGGTGTCACGAGCAGGGCGCGCCCCGCTCTCTGACACGTAGACGGCGCGACCGCCGCCTTCGGCCGTCCGCGCAAGGCGAGCTCCGCCGTCGGCAGTGGGCCTGGAACCACGGGCGCCATTCCTTGTGCGCGCACCGCCGTCGTCGCGACGCCGGGACTGCTGCCCACCATCCTGAGCCGAGGCTGACGCTCCTTGACCACTCCGCGGGCGGCGCCCCCGGCTGGAACGACCCTGACCCGACCCGGCGCGGCCAGATCCGCCCTGCCCCCGAGCGGGCTGCGCGGCAGGCTTGCGGGCCGCAGCTTCCGGCGCCTCGGTCGGTGCCACGCGCGGCGCCGTCTCCCCGACCAGGCCGGCGACGAGCGCCGCCTCCGGTGCGGTGGGCTGGGCCCCGATCTTGGCGGCCCGCAGCAGCTGGCGAACGTCCTTGCGCTGCTCGGGGAGCATGATCGTGACGACCGTTCCGCCCGAACCGGCGCGCGCGGTGCGGCCGGAGCGGTGCAGGTAGGCCTTGTGCTCGGCCGGCGGGTCGACGTGCGCGACGAGGTCGATGTCGTCGACGTGGATCCCGCGCGCCGCGATGTCCGTGGCCACGAGTACCTTCACCGCGCCCGTCGAGAACGCGTCGAGGTTCCGCTCGCGAGCATTCTGGGAGAGGTTGCCGTGCAGGTCGACGGCGGGGATTCCGCTGGCCGTGAGCTGCCGCGCCAGCTTGCGCGCCTGGTGCTTGGTCCGGGTGAAGAACAGCCGGCGGGTACGACCCGAGGCGAGCTGCTCGACCAGGTCGCGCTTCGCGCCCACGTCGGCCACCTCCAGGATGTGGTGAGTCATCGCGGCCACCGGCGAGGAGGAGGGATCCACAGAGTGAGTGAGGGGGTTCGTGAGGTATCGCTTGACGAGGATGTCCACACCGTTGTCGAGGGTGGCGGAGAACAGCATCCGCTGCCCACCGCGCGGCGTGGCGTCGAGGATGCGCTTGACGGCCGGCAGGAATCCCAGGTCCGCCATGTGGTCCGCCTCGTCGAGCACGGAGATCTCGACGGCGTCCAGGCGCAGGTGGCCCTGCCCCTTGAGGTCTTCGAGGCGTCCGGGGCAGGCAACGAGGATGTCCACGCCGCGACGCAGCGCCTCGACCTGCTTGCCCTGGCCGACGCCACCGAAGATCACGGTGTGGGTCAGTCCCGCGGCGGCAGCCAGCGGGGCGATGGTCTCGGCGATCTGCGAGGCCAGCTCGCGTGTGGGGGCCAGCACGAGTCCGCGCGGGGCGCCGGACCTGCCCGGCCGGGAGTCGGACAGGCGCGCCACCAGCGGCAGCGAGAAGGCGAGAGTCTTACCGGAACCGGTACGACCACGGCCGAGCACGTCGCGGCCGGCGAGGGTGTCGCGCAGCGTGGCCGTCTGGATCGGGAAAGGCTCGGTGATGCCACGCCCTTCGAGGGAACGCACCAGCGCAGCGGGTACGCCGAGGGCGCGGAAGGACAGGGGGGAATCAGACATGAAGAGAACAGCTCTCTGAGGTAGGGATTCACCGCAGAGACCGTCACTGGTGCTGCTCGGCGTCCAGGTGAGCGCACACGAAACCGCGATGCCGGGCGCGAGTCGACAACGCCCTGCCCTCAGTCTCCCCTATTGGGCCTCGAAACCACGACTTGCGTGGTGAGTGTCACATCGGCGGGTTGGCTCACTCACGAACACACTGCCTCCGACGGCGGAGCCTGCCGGGGAGGGTGGGCGCCGGTGTGTTCTCCGGTCACCGAGGCGCTAGGGACGTAGATGCGATGCCCGCGCCCTCCTGGCCGATCGTGCTCGCCCGGACCACCAGCGCCGGTTCACAGGTGACCATCCGGTGCTGGTGCGACTCGGTCCCCGTCTCCAGTTCCTCGAGCAGTAGCCGCACCGCCTCGAGCCCGATCTCCTCGCCGGGCTGGCGGACGGTGGACAGCGGTACAGCCGAGTCCCAGGCGGCGCGGTTATCGTCATAGCCGATGAGAGCGAGATCCTCGGGCACGCGCAGGCTCGAGGAGAGCAGGACCGACTGCAGCACCCCCAGGGCCAGCAGATCGGCCGCAGCGATCACGCCGTCGGGGCGCTCGGCGGTGCGGCGCAGCGCGACGTCGTCACCGACACGGCGCCCGTCCTCGACCTGCACATCGCGAGTCTGCTCGACCTCGAGCACCACCCCGGGGTTCTCCGCCACGGCTCGTTCAACGCCGGTGAGCCGGTCGCGCACGGGCACCAGCGCCGTCGCACCGGCGAAGAGGAGGTGACGGCGCCCGTGTTCGATGAGGTGCATCGCAGCGAGATAGCCGCCGTGGATGTTGTCGGGGACGACCGAACACACGTCGGTGTGGTCACCAGGTGCGTCGACCATGACCACCGGGACACCACGGGCGGACTTGTGCAACCGCTGGTCCGAACCGTGGTTGGCAGCGATGAGGATCCCCGCCACCCGCTCCTCCACGAACAAGTCGACGTAGGTGCGCTGCTTACTCTCGGACAGATCCGAGTTCGCCAGCAGCAGGTTCAAGCCTGTCTTCCCTGCTTCGCGTTCGGCTCCCCGGGCAATGTCGAGGAAGTACGAGTTCGACAGGTCGATGATCACGAAGCCGAGTGTGGAGCTGCGGCCCGCGGCGAGTGACCATGCCGAAGCGTTGCGCACGAATCCAAGCCGGCCGATCGCCATCTCCACCTTCGCGCGGGTGGCCTCGGTGACGCGGGCGGTGCCGTTGAGCACGTTCGAGACCGTGCCGATCGAGACGCCGGCTTCCCGTGCCACATCGGAGATGCTGGGCGATCGTCGCCGGTGGGCCATCGCTGCCTCGTACTCCTCTGCGGTCCTAGCGACAGCGTACCCGGCAGATGTGCGGTCAGTCCGCCCGCTCGGTCGCCATGTGCACCGTCGTGCGCAGCACGGTCTCACGTACCAGCACGATCGCCAGCAAGGTGACGATCGAAGCGGCGCCGGCAATCTCGAACAGCAGCCCGAAGGAGTCCCCATAGGCGTGGTGGAAGAGATCCTGCAGCGCCGCTGGCAGGCTCGCCACGTCCAGGCTGCCCTGGCTCGCCCCCACCTGGGAGGCGTCCATGCCCAGGGCCTGGACGCCGTCGGTGATGCGCGAGGTGACCTGGTTGGCCAGCACCGCCCCGAGGACGGAGACTCCGATCGTTCCCCCGACCGACCGGAAGAACGCGATGGTGGCCGAGGACGCACCGACGTCCTTGACGTCCACGGTGTTCTGCACGGCGAGCACGATGTTCTGGATCAGTCCTCCGACGCCCATCCCGGAAACGGCCATGAACACCGCGACGATCCAGTAGGGCGTGGTGTGGTCGAGCACCAGCCCCAGTCCTCCGAGCCCGACGACGAGCAGCACCGCCGCCACCAACATCACCGGCCTCCACCGGCCGGTGCGGGTGACGATCTGACCGCTGGCGATACCGGCGACCATCTGGGAGACGATCAGCGGGATGGTCATCAGCCCGGCCGTGGTGGGCGAGTGCCCGCCGGCGAGCTGGAAGTACTGCGTGGCGAACACCCCGGTGCCGAACATCGCGACTCCGACGGCGATACTCGCGACGATCATCAGCCCGGTGGTGCGGTTGCGCAGCACGCGCAGCGGGATGATCGGCTGCGAGGCACGCAGTTCCACGCGCATCAGGATCACCGCAGCGAGCAGCGCACCGCCGAGGAAGGCTGCCGTCTGCCAGGAGAGCCAGGCGAAGTCGTTGCCGGCGAAGGTGACCCACAGCATCGGCAGGGCAGCGGCGATGGCGACCAGCACCGCCCCAGCGACGTCGATACGCAGCCTGGCACGGGGCGCGGCGGGAAGGGTCAGGGTGGCCTGCAGCACTGCGATGGCGATCACGGCCAGCGGCACGCACACGAAGAAGCACCAGCGCCAGTGCAGGTGGTCGGTGATCACGCCACCCAGCAGCGGACCGGAGACCGTGGCGACGGCCATCACCGCCCCCATGTAGCCGAAGTACCGGCCGCGCTCCCGAGGCGGGATGATCGTGCCGAGCACCGCTTGCACGAGCGCGGTCAGACCACCCATCGCCAGCCCCTGCACGGCACGGAAGGCCATCATCGCGGGGATCGCCTGCGCGGCTCCTGCCCCGACGGAACCGATCACGAACAGCACGATGGCCGTCTGGACGAGGATCTTCTTGTCGAACAGATCGGCGAGCTTTCCCCAGATGGGGGTGGTGATGGCCATCGCCAGCAGGGCCGCGGTGATCACCCAGGTGTACTGCCGCTGCGTGCCGCCCAGGTCGGCCATGATCGTCGGCAGGGCCGTGGAGACGATCGTGGTGGAGATCATCGCGGTGAACAGCGCCGCCAGCAGGCCGGTCAGGACCTTGAGGATCTCCCTATGGGTGTACTCGCGGGTCTCGATTTGCTCGGCAATGGTGTCGGTCACGACCTGGCTCACCTCTCATTCGATGCCAGCAGGCACTCGGAGATGGGCAGCCATCGCCGCGACCTGCGGAGCCAGAGTAGCAACTAGTTGCGTAACACAACTATCGTGGAGGGGTGTGAGGCTCCTCACCAGCCGCCCCATCCGGGCGCAGGTCCTGGTTGAGGCGGCCCAGGAGGCGCGCCATGTCACTCAAGTCCTCCGGCGACCATTGCGCGAGCCTGGCCGAGAACACCGCCCGACGGCGCCGCCTCGCCTCCCGCAGCGATTCCGCCCCGTAGGGGGTCAGCTGCAACAACCTGGCCCGGGCGTCGCCGGGGTCGACGGTGCGCTCCAGCAAGCCCAGCCCCTCCAGATCGGCGATCACCCGGGACAGAGTGGACTTGTGCAGGTCCAGGCGCTCGGCGAGCTCCTGGGCGCGCACCCCCGCCCCGACCCCCTCACCCGGGGGCTGTAGATCGTCGATGGCGGCAAGCACGGTGTAGCCGGAGGGTTCGAGCCGGGGATGCACCTGGGTCGCGAGATTGCGCGAGGTGTAGCGAGCACGGCGCCAGAAGGCGGTGATCTGCGCTTCAGCCGCGGCGAGCTCGGCGCCGCGGGCTCCCTGGTCAGCTGTGGGTTCACGCTCGGACGAGGACATGCCAGGCACACTATCCGCCGCTCCACGCGGCATCGGTGGACGCACCGTTCATGTCCCGACTCCCATCGGTAGGCTCACCGTTCGTGACCATTCTTCTGACGGGTGACTCGATCACCGACTGCGGCCGTGACCGAACCGATCTGACCAGCCTCGGCGAGGGATACGCCTCGCTCGTGGCGGCTGATGTGCCGGAGAAGCGGGTGATCAATACCGGGATCGGCGGCCACCGCGTGGTGGACCTGCAAGCCCGGTGGGACGCGGATGTCCTCGCCCACTCCCCCGAGGTGCTCTCGATCATGATTGGCATCAACGACACCTGGCGCCGCTACGACTCCGGCGACCCCACCTCGGCCGAGGCGTACGAATCCGGTTACCGCGACCTGCTCACCCGCTCCCGAGCTGCCGGGGTGAAGCGGATCATCCTGGTCGAGCCGTTCCTGCTGCCAGTCAACGCCGACCAGTGGGCCTGGCGGGAGGATCTCGACCCGAAGATCCAGGTGGTGCGCCGCCTGGCCGCTGAGTTCGACGCCGAGTATCTGGCCACCGACGGCCCCCTCACCCAGACGGCGTCACGCACGTCACCGGAATTCCTCGCCCACGACGGCGTGCACCCCACCCCGACCGGGCACCGCTTCATCGCCGACCTCTGGCTGGACAACTACCGCCGCTGAGTAGCCGGCCCGGGCGTTCCACTGATGATCTCCTACAGTGGGCCTATGCTTCGCCACTGTCATCGCCTCGCCCCTGCGGCGATGCTCTGCTCCACCGACGCCACCGGCCGCCGGGCACCGTGATGGACGTCCTTGTCCAGCTTGAGCAGCGGCTCGATGCGCTCGCCCCGGCCGAGCGGAAGCTCGCGCGGGCGGTCCTCGCCGACCCCGAGATCGTCCTCGCCTCCACGATCACCGAGCTCGCGCAGCGCTGCGCCACCTCGCAGGCCACGGTCGTCCGTTTCTGCCGCGCAGCAGGGTTCGAGGGGTACAAGGCCTTCCGTCTGGCCGTGGCATCCGCCCGTAGCCGCGAGGCTCAGGCGCTCAGCTACCTGCGCGTCTCCGACGCCGAGATCGCAGCCGATGACGACGTCCCCTCCCTGGTCGCCAAGGTCGCCTATCAGCAGATGCGTGCGATTGAGGAGACAGCCCAGCAACTCGACGCAGCGGCGCTCGACCATGTCGCACACGCCCTGGGCGCCGCCGAACGGGTGGACATCTACGGCGGTGGATCCAGCGCCCTGGCTGCGGCGGACCTGCACCAGAAGCTCACCCGCCTCGACATCGCGTCCAGCTGCTTCATGGATCCGCACCTGGCACTGACAGCAGCGGGCCTGGCGAACAAGGCACGCGTCGCCGTGGCGTTCTCCCACAGTGGCAGAACGCAGGAGACTGTCGCGTTCCTCGCCGCGGCCCGTCAGCACGGCGGCATCACGGTGGCAGTGACCAACGCGCCTTCCTCTCCTGTCGCCCGGGCAGCACAGATCCTGCTGCCCACCCACGCCCGTGAGCCCGAGAGACGCTCTGGTGCGATCGCCAGCCGGATGGCTCAGCTCGCAATCGTCGACTACCTGGTGGTCAGGATGCTCCAGGCGGATGTCGAGCACCTGGCCGAGCCACTTCAGCGCACCCGCGAGGCGGTCCAGGCGCTTCGCCTCGATGAAGAGTTCCGCCAGTAGGCCGATGACTCCAGCGCGGCCCACCTCCGGATGATCAGAAACAAATCTTCCGTTTGTCTCGCTTGATTGGTACTTTCTGATCAGGCCGGGTGCCGGTTCCGACTCGGTCGATCTCAGACATCGCTGTCATCTGTCGAGCCCGGGAGGCCCTATGACCCGCCCAATCCGATCCGTCGCACTCACGCTGGTGGGAGCGCTCGGACTGGCCACACTCGGTGCAGGAGCCGCTTCCGCAGGTCCCCCGGCAACCCTGGTCGTGCACTACGCCGGGCCTGGTGAGCCAGCCATCGAAGGCGTAGCGCTTGAGGGGAGCGCGTCTGTCACCGGCACCGGATCCGACGAGTTCGGGCAGTGGACGCAGCTCACCTTCCCGAGCGCTGCCGACGACAGTGCACTCGGGTTCCGCGTGGCTGGGGACTCCGCTTTCGCCGAGGACGTCCGCTACGTCTGGGCCGACGGCGATCAGGCGGAGACCTGGGTCATCGACGGGGATCCGCGGGCCTACGCCGAACCGCAGCGCGTCCCCGAGGAACAGCTACGCATCGAGAACCGGCGCGGCTATGTCGACGTCGATGTCCTCTCCGACCTACTCGGCGTCGGCGTCAGCACCGGCCGCAACGGCTACCAGTTCGATGGATACGCCACCGGCAGCCTCGATATCCTCACCCTCACCCGTGGCCGTGACTACCACGAGATCGCGATGGACATCGATCGGTTCGCATCGAACGCCACCGGCCGGATGCTCAGCAACTACACGAACCTGGTGTTCCAGGACATCGACGGCATCCGCGTCGGCGAGGACTACTTCCTCTCCCTCGCCTCCGTCGAGCGGCTCCTCCAGATCGGCACCCACATCGACCACTCCGGCACCTACCTGCTGGACACCCTGCCCGTGGCGCACGACAGCCTCGGGACGGCCGATCCCGAGCAACTCGGATTCAGTGCGGACGGGCTCGCCGATCTTGAGCGTTTCGCGCAGCAGCAGGTCGATGCGGGCTGGCCGGGGCTGGCGGTCGTGGTGACCAAGGACGGCCAGACCGTCCTGGAACAGGCATGGGGTGACGCCCTGGTGTCCTCGACCGGTGTCGACTCAGACGGCACCATCACCGAGGCGGCTCCTCTCCCCGAGGCGGACCGGGTCCCGGCCACCACCGACACCGTCTGGGACCTGGCATCGAACACCAAGATGTACGCCACGAACTACGCGATCCAGCGTCTGGTCAGCGAGGGACTGCTCGACCTAGACGCCACGATCGCCTCCTTCCCCGGCTGGGAGAACTTCACCGACGCGAACTCCGAGTACACCGGCAAGTGGACCGTCGGCGGCGAGGGCGGCATCGAAGCCGTATACACCGGCAAGGAGACCATCCGCGTGCGTGATCTGCTCAACCACCGGGCCGGCCTCATCCCCGATCCCGAGTACCCGAACCTCACCTCCGCCGGGGATCTCTGGTACCAGACCGACGATCCGGACGACCGCACCGGGATCATCGACGCCGTCAGCCGCACCCCGCTGATGTACGCCCCTCGCACCACGTTCGCCTACTCGGACGTCGACTACATGATCCTCGGACTGCTCGTGGAACAGGTCAGCGGCCAGCGACTCGACGCCTACCTGGAGGAGAACTTCTACGGCCCGCTCGGCCTGACGGACACCATGTTCAACCCGCTGCAGCACGGCATCGACGCTTCCCAGGTGGCGGCGACCGAGCTCAACGGCAACACCCGCGACGGGAACGTCTCCTTCGGTGAGTTCGAGGGCGGCGACCCGGTTCCGATGCGCGAGTACACCCTCCAGGGCGAGGTCCACGACGAGAAGGCCTGGTACTCCATGGCCGGTGTGGCCGGCCACGCAGGCCTGTTCTCCACCACCTCGGATATGGCCGTTCTCACCCAGCTGATGCTGAACCAGGGCCTGTACGGCGGGCAGGAGTACTTCAGCGCCGACGTCGTCGAGGAGTTCCTCGCACCGACACCCGGCAACGGCAGCTACGGCCTGGGATGGCGGCTGCACACCAACGGCGGTCAGGGCTACTACTACTTCAACTGGGGCCCGAGTCGGTACACCTACGGTCACCAAGGCTGGACCGGCACTCTGACGGTGATCGATCCCGTGCACCAGATGACGATCACGATCCTGACGAACATGCGCCACGCACCCGTCGTCAGCCCACCCAACGGGTTCGAGGCCGGCAGCATGCCGCTGGCCAACCTCGTCCCTGTCTCGGCCTACGTCTACCGCGCATTGACAGGGATCGGCGACGACTACACCGTCGCGACCGCTCTCGAGGACGTGACCGGGATCGAGGTGCCCTTCGGCACCGCCGAGGCTGATGCGCTCGCGGGCCTTGCGCCGTCCACCACTCTCACAGACTCCGACGGCGGCACGCACGAGGTGCCCGTGACGTGGACTCTCGAGGGATACAGCCCGCAGACTCCCGGCACGGTCGCCGCCTCCGGCATCGTCGAACTGCCGGCCACCGTACTGCAGGACAGCGACGATCCGATCACGCTGGAGCTCACGAGCACCGTGACCGTACTCGCCGAGGAACCGGTCGATCCCGATCCGACTGACCCGGGCACCCCCACCAACCCGACCGAGCCGGGTGACCCGACCGGTCCGGCCACGGATGACACCGATCCGACCGATCCTGGTGAGCCCACCGGCGGACACTCCGCCGGCGGTGACCTTCCACAGACCGGCGCATCGGGCACCGGCGCGCTGATCGGTGCCGCCGCCGTGGCACTGCTCGCCGGAGCGGTTCTACTGATCCTGCGGAGGCTTCGCCACCAGCGCTGACGTGCGCGATTGGGTGAGGTTGTCGTCGATATCGCGCCCATCATCGACGACAACCTCACCCCCGGCGAGCCGAACGTCGGTGGCTCGGCAAGCGGAGCGTCGGTGCGGGGCAGGCGAGCAGGGCTCGTCGCGCCACCCTCACCCATGACGAAGGCCGGCCACCCGCTCGGGTGACCGGCCTTCGGATGGTGGATTCCGCCGTCGGGAATCAGATCCCGACGGCGGAGCCCAGCGTGACTATTCTCCGCTGGCTGCCGCCGGGAGCTCGGGTGAGGCACCCGCTCCCACGGCCAGCGGCTCCTTCTCGGTCTCCCTGTCCACCCCGGTGAAGGTGAACTCCCCGAGGAGACCTTCGCCGGTGGCGTCGACGACAACCTTCTGGCCAGCGTGCAACTCGCCGTAGAGGATCCGCTCGGAGAGCTGGTCCTCGATCTCGCGCTGGATCGCGCGGCGCAACGGCCGTGCGCCGAGCACCGGGTCGTAGCCGCGCTCGGAGAGGAGGTCCTTGGCAGCCATGGTGAGCTCGAGATCCATGTCCTTGTCGGCCAGGCGACTCGCGAGCTGGGCCACCATGAGATCGACGATCTGGTAGATCTCCTCCTGGGAGAGCTGCGGGAACACGATGGTGTCGTCCACGCGGTTGAGGAACTCGGGGCGGAAGTGCTGCTTGAGCTCCTCGTTCACCTTGGTCTTCATCCGGTCGTAGCTCGTCGAGAGGTCGCCGCCGGCCTGGAAACCGGTGATCAGCCCCTTGGCGATGTCCCGCGTACCGAGGTTGGTGGTCATGATGATGACGGTGTTCTTGAAGTCGACCACCCGGCCCTGCGAGTCGGTCAGGCGACCGTCCTCGAGGATCTGCAGCAGCGAGTTGAAGATGTCCGCGTGGGCCTTCTCCACCTCGTCGAAAAGCACCACGGAGAACGGACGGCGACGCACCTTCTCGGTGAGCTGGCCACCCTCTTCGTAGCCCACGTAGCCGGGAGGCGAACCGAACATCCGGGAGACGGTGTGCTTCTCCGAGAACTCACTCATGTCCAGCTGGATGAGCGCGTCCTCGTCACCGAACAGGAACTCCGCGAGCGCCTTGGCAAGCTCGGTCTTCCCGACGCCGGTGGGTCCGGCGAAGATGAACGACCCACCCGGGCGCTTGGGGTCCTTCAGACCGGCGCGGGTGCGGCGGATCGCCTGGGAGAGCGCCTTGACGGCCGCGTCCTGGCCGACGATCCGCTTGTGCAGCTCGTCCTCCATGCGCAGCAGCCGCGAGGACTCCTCCTCGGTGAGCTTGAACACCGGGATCCCGGTGGAGGCGGCCAGCACCTCCGCGATCAGCTCCTCATCCACCTCGGCGACGTTGTCCATGTCGCCGGCCTTCCAGGCCTTCTCCTTGTCCAGTCGCGTGCTGGAGAGGTGCTTCTCCTCGTCCCGCAGGCGCGCTGCCTTCTCGAAGTCCTGGTCATCGATCGCGGATTCCTTGGCGCGGCGGGTCTCGGCGATCTGCTCGTCGAGTTCACGCAGCTCCGGCGGCGCGGTCATGCGGCGGATGCGCAGGCGGGCACCGGCCTCATCGATCAGGTCGATCGCCTTGTCCGGCAGGAACCTGTCGTTGACGTACCGGTCGGCCAAGTTCGCAGCCGCCACCAGTGCGGCGTCGGTGATGGTCACCCGGTGGTGAGCCTCGTACCGGTCGCGCAGGCCCTTGAGGATCTCGATCGCGTGAGCCAGTGTCGGCTCGGCCACCTGAATCGGCTGGAAACGACGCTCGAGCGCCGCATCCTTCTCGATGTGCTTGCGGTACTCATCCAGCGTGGTGGCACCGATGGTCTGCAGCTCACCGCGCGCGAGCATCGGCTTGAGGATGCTCGCAGCGTCGATCGCGCCCTCGGCAGCACCCGCACCGACGAGCGTGTGGATCTCGTCGATGAACAGGATGATGTCACCGCGAGTGCGGATCTCCTTGAGCACCTTCTTCAGCCGCTCCTCGAAGTCACCGCGGTAGCGGGAACCGGCCACGAGGGCGCCGAGGTCGAGGGTGTAGAGCTGCTTGTCCTTGAGGGTCTCGGGCACGTCACCGCGCACGATGTCCTGTGCGAGGCCCTCCACCACAGCCGTCTTACCGACGCCGGGCTCACCGATCAGCACCGGGTTGTTCTTGGTACGCCGGGAGAGCACCTGCATCACGCGCTCGACCTCGAGCTTGCGCCCGATCACCGGGTCGAGCTTGGACTCGCGTGCCGCCTGGGTGAGGTTGCGCCCGAACTGGTCCAGCACGGCAGAGCCGGAGGGCGTGCCCTCGGCCGGACCGCCGGCGGACACGGTCTCCTTGCCCTGGTAACCGTTGAGGAGCTGAATCACCTGCTGGCGCACCCGGTTCAGGTCGGCGCCGAGCTTGGTGAGCACCTGGGCGGCCACACCCTCACCCTCGCGGATGAGACCGAGCAGGATGTGCTCGGTGCCGATGTAGTTGTGGCCGAGCTGGAGCGCCTCCCGCAGGGAGAGCTCGAGCACCTTCTTGGCGCGCGGCGTGAACGGGATGTGCCCGCTCGGCGCCTGCTGGCCTTCCCCGATGATCTCCTGCACCTGTTGGCGCACGGCCTCCAGGGAGATGTCCAGGGATTCGAGGGCCTTGGCAGCGACCCCCTCGCCCTCGTGAATGAGACCGAGCAGAATGTGCTCGGTGCCGATGTAGTTGTGGTTGAGCATCCGTGCCTCTTCTTGGGCAAGGACGACAACCCGACGGGCTCGGTCGGTAAATCTCTCGAACATCTCGGTGCTCCTCACTGGCCTCGGACCGCAGGTGGCAGTCGTGGCGGTGTGTCATCCAGGCTAACCGGGGCAGGTGCGCCCCTATGCCCCTGTTCGCCAGCGGCAGAGAGCACGGTTGGGTCACGAACCTCCGACGCCCCACCCGCGTCACAATGGAGCGATGTCCCCTCTCACCCTGCGCGGCGGCCCGGGCACCCACGTGGAGGCCGAGATCGAGGAGAAGCGATCGCGCTTCCTGTGCCGTCTCGTGCGGGTGACGCAGGAGGACGAGGCGAGGGCCGCCGTCGAGAGCGCTCGCAAGGAGCACCACAGTGCCCGCCACCACTGCTCGGCGTTCGTGCTGGGGGCCGGGCAGGACCAGATCCGCCGTTCCCACGACGACGGTGAGCCCTCCGGGACTGCCGGCGCTCCGATGCTCGAGGTGCTCACCGGGCACGGACTGGTCGACTGCGTCGCCGTCGTCACCCGGTACTTCGGGGGCGTTCTCCTCGGCGCGGGCGGGCTGGTGCGCGCCTATTCCGGTGCCGTCACGGCGGCCGTAGACCAGGCGAGCGGCCGGGGCGGGCTCGTGCAGCGGATCCGTCGCGAGCTGGCATCGGTGGACCTCCCCCACGCCGACGCCGGCCGGGTCGAAGCCGACCTGCGCGGCCACGGGGTTCTCGTGCTGGGCACCGAATACGGCACGCTGGCACGGCTGCAGCTGGCGTGCGCCCCCGACGGCGTAGGTCACCTACGCGACCGTCTCGCCACTGCCACGGGAGGCAGCGCCGAGCTGATCCTGCATGGGCAGGAGTGGGTGGACGCCGAACTCGGGGCCGGGTGAGCGGCGGCACGGGTGAGGCGCTGGATACGCCGTAGACTGAGATCGCCCGCGGCTCCCAATGTCGGTAGCACTCCCCTTCTCCGCTGGAGCCCCCGATGACCACCCCGTGTGCCGCTTCCCCACGTCCTCCCACCGACGGCGCACCCTCCGGGCCATCACCGGAATCCTCCCGTAGCCGGCCGGGCCGGACTGTGGCGAACTCACCTGCGCTCACCGGGCGCCGCCTCACCCTCGCACTCGGCGCGATGGCGTTGGGCGGGTTCACGATCGGGACCACCGAGTTCGCGAGTATGGGCCTGCTGCCGCAGATCGCCACCGGGCTGAGTGTCACGGTGCCGGAGGCCGGCCGGCTGATCTCCGCCTATGCGCTCGGGGTCGTCATCGGTGCACCGCTGATCGTGGTAGCCGCAGCCCGGATGGAACGCACGAGGCTGCTGGTGCTGCTGGCTGCGAGCATCGCTGTCACGAACGCGCTGTCGGCGGTGGCACCGACCTATCCGGCGATGCTCGCGGCACGGTTCCTCGCCGGAGTGCCGCACGGGGCGTACTTCGGGGTGGCGGCCTTGATCGCCGCTGCACTGGCGGGTCCGGCGCGCCGGGCCCGCGCCGTCTCCATGGTGATGCTGGGACTGACCATCGCCACGATGGTCGGAGTCCCGCTCGCCACTGCGCTGGGCCAGGCGGTGGGCTGGCGCTCGACCTACGGGCTGGTGGTCCTGACCGCGCTGGCCACGGTCGTGGCCGTCTGGCGGTTCGTGCCACCGCTCCCCCGCCCGGCAGCGCCGGCATCTGCGCGCAGCGAGTTGCGCGCGTTCCGCTACCCGCAGGTGTGGTTCGCGCTCGGTATCGGGGCGATCGGCTTCGGCGGCATGTTCGCCGTCTACAGCTATATCGGCGAGATCGTCCCGGAGGTGTTCTCGCTGACCTCGGCGGCGGTGCCGGTCGCACTGCTGGTGTTCGGGATCGGGATGGCCCTGGGGAATCTGGTGGCCGGAAGGCTGGCGGACCGCTCGGTGATGGGCACGGTGGTGGCCGGACTGGTCGGGATGGCGGTGCTGTTGGTGGGGTTCGCGCTCACGGGGCCGGTGCTGACCGCGGGCCTGCCGATCCTCGGGATGACCGGCTTGTTCCTGATCGCCACGATCTCCCAGTTCCTCGGCCCGTCCCTACAGACGCGCCTCCTGGACGCCTCCCCGGACGCACCCTCCCTGGCAGCGGCGCTGCACCACTCCGCCCTGAACATCGGGAACGCGACCGGTGCCTGGATCGGCGGTGCTGTGATCGCGGCCGGTCTGGGGTATCTGGCACCGGCGTGGGCTGGAGCGATCCTCGCGGTCGCCGGGCTCGCCGTGGCGGGAGCCTCGATCCTGGTGGAGCAGCGCGATACCGAGCGCGCCCTGATCTGAGCGGCGATCCATCCGCACCAGCAGGCAGATGGATCGCCGCGAGAACTCAGTCGGCGTCCAGTCGAGCGACGTAGGGGGTGGACCCCGTGGACGTGCCTGCCACGATCCAGAAGCCACTCCCGCGGCCAGGGGACGGTAGGGCGATCTGCACCGTGGCGTCTCCTGAGTCATCCGCCGTGACCTCGTTGAGGAAGACGATGTCCTGAGCTGAGGGTCGGCGCGCGTCCGCAGGGCTCGCGACGATGAAGAGGCCAACCTGCTCGCCGGCGGCGTCGGCGCCCGCGTGCAGGGTCACCGTCGTCACTCCGTCCTGCCCGCTGACAGCCTCGTGGTCAATGTATCGCCCGGGCCCGCCCGGGCGATCCCGGTCAGTGACGACTGGTCCCACGGACCGGGCGCTCGTGACCGGCGGTCCAGCGATCGGAGCGGTGTCGACCGGCACACCGACGACCTGGGCCGTTTCCGGCGCGGCACCGCCGAGCACCGGGCGCTGGACGCTCTCGTCCCAGGCCCAGACTGTCTCGAGGTCCCACCCCAGTGCGGTGGACCAGGTCGATGCGGATTCCACCTCTGCCGCCGTCAGGGTCTGCCCGTTCAGCGTCGTCGGCCCTTCGTCCGGGTTGCTCTGGGTCGCGGCGACCAGGGATTCCACGGCGTGGTTGCCGTCGAGCGTTGCGGACTGACCCGACGCGGAACGGGCGACGACGCGCTGTGCGTACGCTTCCGCCGTCACCGTGGGGTTCAACGCGACGCTCGAGCGTACGACGGTCTCGCTGTCCCGCGCATACCCGGTGATGCCCCCGGCTGTCGTGCCGACCGCTTCGACCGCCCCGGTCGCGAGCACCCGTTCGGTCAGACTCGGGCTGTCCGCGACGCCGATGATCCCGCCCGCGTAGTTGGTCACCGTCGCGGTCACGTCTGCCGTCGAGTACGAGTCTCGGATCGTCCCGAACGATGTTCCGACGATCCCGCCCACCCGGGACGGGCCTGCCACGGATCCGTCGGTGTGCACCCGCTCGAGCGTCCCTCGGTGGACGTTCACCAGGATGCCGGCGTCAGTGGACGCGCTCGTGACGGTCCCGGTGATGCCGATGTCGTGGATGATTCCCTCGGCGCCGATCGACCGGAACAGGCCCCCGGAGTCCGAGGTGAAGCCCGTCAGCACGTACCCCGCACCGTCTAGCTCACCGGTGAACGGTGCGATCACGCCCAACTGTGGGACGTCGATGCCGGTCACGTCGAGGTCCGCGGTCAGCCGGTAGCGCTCCGTCGGCCAGTCCGCGACTTCCTCGAGGTCCGCGGCGTCACCGAGCAGGTAGAACCCGCCGGAGTCCTGTTCCAGCGCCGGACCCTCGGGTTCGGTCGGGTCAGAGGTGACATCCTCCACTGCCGAACGCAGGATGGGCCGCTGCCCGACCGTGCTCCACTGCCACACAGCGTCGAAGTCCCAGCCGAGACCGTCGTCCCAGGTGGCCTGGCTCTGGGCATCCTCAACCGTCCGTGTCTCGCCGTTCAGCGTCGCCGGTCCGGTCGCCGGGTTGCTCTGTACCGCCGGGACCAGGGTCTCCACTGCGTAGTTGTTCACCAGCGTGGGCGTCTCGCCCGAGCGGGTGCGAGCAACCACGCGCTGCGCATAGGCAGACGCCGAGACCGACGTATTGAGGGCGAAGCTCTCCCGTACCACCGTGCCGGCGTAGGAGTAGCCGGTGATACCGCCGGCGGACTGGTCACCGACCGTGTGGACAGCCCCCATCGCATAGGTGCGCTCGATGCTGCTGCCGGCGCGCGGGACGGCCGCGATGCCGCCGGAGTATCGGCCACCGGACGCCGTGACGTCGGCGAGGGAGTAACTGTCGGCGATCAGCCCACTGTGACTGCCGACCATCCCGGCCACATAACTCGCCCCCTGCACAGAACCGGAGGTGAAGACGCGTTCGATCCGGCTCTCCGCCGTCGACTCGTTGGCGACGATGCCGACCATCCGCTCCTCGCTCACGATGGCGGCATCGACGATCGCGAGATCATGCACGGAACCGGCCAGGACACCGAAGAGTCCACCGGTGGAGGAACTCAGCCCGCTGATCGTGTGCCCGGCGCCATCAAAAGTCCCGGTGAAGGCAGCCGTCCCCGCGCTCGGGGGTGTGGAGCCGGTGAGGTCGAGATCGGCAGCGAGCACGTAGTCGTACTCCGGGAAAGGTCCGATCTGATCCAGGTCCGCCACTTCGTCGACGATGTACGCGCCGTCGGCGTCCTGCGGCAGGTCCGGGAGCGGAACGGGTGGCACATCCTCCGGGGATGCACGCAGGATCGGCCGTTGACCATCGGCGCTCCAGCCCCACACGGTGGCGAAGTCCCAACCGAGGCCCTCGAAGAACGCCTGGGTGCGAACCCGAGGAACACTCACGACGGCGCCCTTCCAGTTGTCCGCGGCAGGTGGCTCGCTCAGACTCTCCCCGCTCACCGGGACGGCTGCGCTCACGTGGTTGTCCGCCAGCAGGGCCATATGCCCGCTGCCGACCCTGCCGATCACTGCGTGCGCATAGCTCGGCGCGGACACCAGCGAGTTCAGCGAGACGACATGCTGGACTGCTGTCTCCTCGTAGCCGTAGCTCACCACCCCTCCCGCGTTTCGGGTGTCGGCAACCACGGCGCCAGTAGCCAACACGTTCGCCGTGACCGACCCGCTTCGGGCGATGCCGACGGTGCCGCCCGCATACAGGCCGGTGGCCCGGACGTCTGCCGTGGAGTAGCTGTCCACGAGGGTGCCGTGATGGTCACCGACGATCCCGCCGACGCGCGAGGAAGCGGTCAAGGTCCCCGCCGTACGGACCTGTTCGATCGTGCCGTGGTTGACATCGGCGAGGAGACCGGCATTCGTCACCTCGGCGGTCACCTCACCGTGGACGACCAGGCGGCGGATCGTGCCGTGATTGTCGGCGAACAGGCCCACGCCCTCCCCCGGTGGCGCGGTGTAGCCACTGATCGTGTGCCCCCCACCGTCGAACACCCCGGTGAACGTCACCAGGCGACCGAGCTGGGACATGGCCACGTCGGTGAGGTCGATGTCGGTGACGAGGAGGTACTCGCCGGCGGGGTCGTGGGCGATCTTCGGCAGATCGGCGGCGCTCTGGAGGAGGTACGGGTCCTCTGCCGTCCCACCGCCGTCCAAGCCTTCACGCACGGTCATCGCCGGGACCAACGGCGCTGCGGAGGCAAGACTGTCCCAGACGAACAGGCGTACCGTCTCGCTGGGTTCGACCGGGAGCGGGCTGTCGAAGGTGACGAACTGCTCGCGGCCCCGGTGGTCCAGGGCGACGTCGACCGTGCGCAGATCCACCATCTGCTCTTGATCGCGGTCATAGGTCGCAGCGGCGACAGTGAGATCGTCCGGGCTGCCGGCGTAGCTGAGGAGCCCCACCCCCTCCATCTGGCGATCGACGATGTCGGTCGAGGTGACCTGCCAGTGGTCCGTCGGCTTGGTCACGGTGAAGGTGTCCACGGTGCGGCCGTCGAGGGTGTAGGCGGTCATCTGCAGGCCCTCGTCAGTGACCTCGAGAACGCTGCCCATCTGCGTGTCCTCGTCGAACACCACGTCGTCCCACCACTGCTCCACGTTGTCGCGGAACTTGGGACCGGCCGACCCCATGGTCACCACCGTGGTCCCGAGGGCTTCCTCCTCGGGCGTCTCGGCGAGTCGGTCGTCGAAGATGGTGGACCGCTTGTAGACGTGGTCGTGCGCCCCGATGTAGAGGTCGACCCCCAGCGTCTCGAGCGCAGCGGTGATCTTGGGGCGGTCCGCTGCGAGCGCTGCGTCCTCGGCGTGGTACCCGCCGTAGTAGGAGTAGTGGCCGACGACCACGTTCCAGTCCCGCGTGGACGAACGGATGTCCTCGGTCAGCCACGCCAGCTGGGCATCGATACCGGCGGTCGAGTTGAGCACGGCGAAGTGGATGTCTCCGCGGTCGAACGAGTAGTTGCTCTCCCCGATCGCCCCACCCTCCGGTAGGTCGTACATGTTCGAGAAGATCGCCGTCCGCTCGGCGGTCTGGGAGTTGTAGTCGAGGTCGCCGTAGGTCTCATGGTTGCCGGCGACGGGCGCCACCTGGAGATCGAGCCCGTCATAGACGTGCTCGAAGACCTCGTCCCAGTACTGTCCACGACCGCCGTTGTCCACCAGGTCGCCGGTCTGCAGCACGGTGCCGCCGCCGGGCGCCTCGGTCTGCAGGCGGTCGAGCACATCACGCAGCAGTCCGAGCTCGTCGGTGTCATGAGAATTGACCTGCAGGTCGCCGACGACGTAGACGGGTTCGTTCTGACCGCCCGCGGCGACGAACTCTCCTTGAACCTCGGTCCAGGCGGACTCGTGGCTCGCCTCGGGAGCGGCGCCGTCCACTGCGACACCGAACCGGTAGACATAACGCTCGCCGTGCTCCAGCCCGGTCACGCCGAACTCGTGGCTGCGCAGCGTCTGCCCGGTGATGGAGTGCTGGTACACCGGCTCCTCGTTGCCGATCGTGTTCACCTCGTACGGGCGGTCGTTCGTCGAGGTCAGCACCTCGGCGCCGCTCCAGTCGTCCTGACCCGCGGGCCGGACCTGGGCATAGACCGTCTCGATACTCCGGTCGGTCGAGACCGCGATCCCCGTTCCACCTGGCTGGTCGGAGACTGCTGCGGTGCTCCCGAAGTACTGGAACACCCCGTCCGGATCGAGCACGTGCGTATCGATCGTGATCCGCAGCAGCTCGGCGTTGATGTTCCCGGTCGCGTCTTCCGCCTTCACCACCACGAAGTGGTCGTCGTAGCTGCGCACCTGGAACGAGCCGTCGGTCACAGGGACCTCACCGGCTGCGTCGTACACCTCGAAGCTGACCGTGGGTGTCTCACCCGAGTCGTCGGTCGCGGTGACAGCAGGCAGCGCGATCTCCTGGCCGTACACGGCATGGTCCGCGACGTCCCCGGCGATGGTGATCACTGGGGCGTAGTTGGCCCCGCGGGTTGTCTCGCCCACCCAGATCGGTGCCGAGACCACGAAGTCGCCGTCAGCCTGGTCGGCACGGACATAGTAGAAGTCACCATCGGCGAGCGCGAGGTCGACGGACAACTCGAGGGTGTTCCCGCTGACGTCGTCGAAACTATGGGCGACCTCGCCCCCGTTGGTGAGCAGCTGGACCGAGGTGAAGGCCTCACCGGTGTCGGGCTCCGTGAGCCGGACGTCGAAAGTCGTCGAAGTCGTCCCCGCCGGGAGGACGGAGCCCATGATGGCGTCTCCGGCCCCGAAAGCGAGGACGGTGTTGACGTCCTGCGTGGAGTAGACGCTGCGGTCCTGCATGGCGGCGTACAGCCCGTCCAGAGAATGTTCCCTCGCCCAGATGCCGGTGATCGACTCGCTCGAGGTCACCCAGTTGGCGGAGTGCTCGTCCCCGTTCCACACCGGTCCGAGGTGCCAGCCGACGTCCAGCGCGTTCTGGAACTCGGCGAACTGCGCCTCGTCCCGGACCTCGATGAGCTCGATGCGTTCATCGACGACAGGGTCCAGGCCGTTGAAGTCGAAAAAGTTCCCCTTGCCCGTGGACCGGGGGTGGTTGAACTGCGCGATCGCATCCGGGTCCAGCTTGAGGCGGGCGAAGAAGGTGTACATGTCGTACTTCAGGTCACCGGTACCGAAGCTGTTGGCGAAGCCGTCGCTGTTACCCTGCTGCGTCGCACGAGCCGTGGCGTGCCAGTCGGTGTTGAACACGTTGATGTGCCCGGTGCCGTCGTACCAGGTGTTCTCGATCGACGGTACGGCGACCAGGTCGTCCTGGCTGGCGTTGTACGCCTCGGCCTGCTCGTGCACCCACCGCCATTCCTCGGAGTCAGCGTCCCGCCAGTCGTCGATGAAGTCGTCGCCGTTGCGGATGTCCCACATCACGTCGTGCTCGCTCACGGCAAAGAAGTCCGCCTCGGTTTCCGCGGCGACATGGTCGAATGCATCCGGGGGCAGGTGCACACCGTCGCTCACCGACGTGTGGGAGTGGAACTCGCCGGTGAAGAGCTCGCGTTCCAGGTAGGCAGGACGGTCGGGCTCCTCCGCCGCAGCGGGTTGAGCGAGCGGCTGGAGACCAGCCATCCCGATCAGGCACCCAAGTGCAATCGCGGACGTCATTCGTCGACCCATCGGGACCTCCTGGAGGCCCGGCTTTGGGCCATGGAACTTATTTACCTTCGCCCGACCCTATTGGTTCTTTCTTTACGAGACAAGGGGTCCGGGCAAGGGCGCCCGTCCTTTCATCCAGCGTTCAACCGGCAATACCTCATCCGTTAACCCGCTGTCCACGTGTCGATCGACAACCGCCTTCGCGTCGCTGCTGAACAGGACGAACCGCACCAATTCCACCGACCCAGCCTGGAATCCGGACACGGCCTGGACGGTTATCCGGGCGACATCGCTCATCGCCTACCCGTAGACCCCGCCGCTCACCGCCGGGAACGCCACCGATGCCGCGCTGAGTTCCTCAGCCACCCGCAGACTCTCGATGAAGCAGGCTGGAGTTCGCCGCATTCACGACGGCGTCCACCGCTTGGGTGGTGATGTCACCGACGATGGCCTCGAGTCGCACGGTGCCACTGTGGCAGAGCCGTCTCGCCGTGGCCACCGGCGCGTCACTCCTATGCAGTTCCACCAGCCGAAGGAGGAATTACATGGCAAGCAATCTGATCATGCCTCCACCACCAGCGTCACCGGCCCGTCATTGACCATCTCCACGGCCATATCGGCACCGAACACCCCCGTCGCCACCGTGACGCCTCGCTCCCGCAAGGCGTCCACCACCGCCCCCACCAACGGTTCGGCCACCGGACCGGGGGCGGCCGCTGTCCACGAGGGGCGACGCCCCTTCTTCGTGGATCCGTACAGCGTGAACTGACTGACCACGAGCACCTCGGCGCCAGAATCTGCCACCGACTGCTCATCCCGCAGGATCCGCAGCTCGGCGATCTTGCGGGCCACCGTGTTCGCCTGGGCGGCAGTGTCCTCGTGCGTCACACCCACCAGCGCACAGATACCCGGGCCGATCTGCCCGACCATCTCCCCGTCCACCGTCACCGACGCGCGGGTGACGCGTTGCAGTACCGCCCTCACGCCACACCACCGAACGCCAGGGCGCCCGCACCGAACCCCGGAGAGACCCGGCCCACCGGTTCCCCGTGACCGAGCACCGGCACCCGCTCCCAGGCCCAGTCCTCCACGGGCTCGACCCCCAGCTCCCGCAGCACCGCCCCCAGCACCACCGGCCGGGGGCGGGCAGCACCGTCCGAGACCTTGAAGGCCAGCGCGCGCCCGTCCGGCAAGGCCCCGGCGTGCACCCCGTCGGCCCCACCCTTGAGGATCAGCCCCGGCACTGCGCGCATCGCCTCGGTGTCCTCCCGCCCGGTACCGGCCACCAGGAACGGGTGGGCTCGGATCGCCTCCGCCACCCGGTGCTCGGCCGTCCCCTCCTCGGCGGCAGCGATGCGCGCGAAGGCGCCGGCCAGGCCACGCACCGTCGTCGACGGTTGCGGCGCCCCGCACCCGTCCACGGCCACATGGGCCTGCTCCACCTGGGTCAGCTCGGCGATCACCGCCAGCAGATGCCGCTGCAGCGGATGCTCCGGATCCAGATACCCGGCCACCGGCCATCCCGCCGCCACGCAGGTGGCCACCATCGCCGCATGCTTGCCGGAACAGTTCTGCGTGATCGGCTCAGGTCCGCGACCTCCTCGCTGCCACGCCCACGCGGCGGCGTGGTCGAGCGGCAGGTCAGGTGTGTTCGCGAGCGCCGTCGCGTCCAGCCCCACCGACTCCAGGATGCCGAGCGCGACCTCCCGGTGCCGGTCCTCACCATTGTGGGAGGCACATGCCAGCGCCAGCTGCTCGACCGTGAGGGACACCCCGGCGCGGAGCATCCCCACCGCCTGCAGCGGCTTCAGGCACGAGCGGGGGTAGATCTGCTGCTCCGGCTCCCCCAGCCGCAGCGCATCCCGCCCCGACGCGTCCAGAGCCACCAGGTGCCCGGTATGCACCGACTCGACCATCCGCCCGCGCACCACCCACGCCAGCACCTGCCCGGGTGCGGGAAGGCTCACCACGGACTGGAACCGCCACGCGATCCGTAGTCACGGACCGCCGGGCGCACGTCGGCAAGGTACACCCCGGCCATCACACCGGCGATCAGGCTGAACAGCAGTCCGGAGAAGGCCCCGACCACCGCCAGCCACGCGAGCAGCGCCGCACCCCCGGACATCGCCAGCCAGAACACCTTCGTCCGCTTGTCCGCACTGACGAATGCCTGAGACGGCCGGATCGCGGCGTCGATGAGCGCCCACAGCGCGAGCGCCATCGCCGAGAAGCCGAGGAGCTGGAAGACGTAGAACTGGATGAGCGCGATCACGGATCTGAGCCTACGCGAGCGCAGCCAGTCGCCGCGTGAACGCATCCACGTCCTCGCGAGGGGTGTCCCAGGAGCACATCCACCGCACCTCCACCCGCTCCGGATCCTCGCCGGGCCCCCAGTCGTAGAAGGTGAACTCCTCCCGGAGTGCGGCCGCCAGCGTGCGCGGCACGGTCGCGAACACCACGTTCGCCTCCGTCGGCTGGGTCACGAGCACTCCGGCGACGGCGGAGCTCGCCTCCCGCAGCCGTCTCGCCATCGCGTTGGCGTGGGTGGCGTTACGTCGCCACAGCGGGTCGGGTCCACTCAGCAGGGCGAGCAGCTGGGCGGCCACGTAGCGCTGCTTCGAGGCCAGCTGCATACTCGCCTTGCGCACCATCTCCACCCCGGAGACCGCGTCCGGATTCAGCACGAGGACCGCCTCGGCGAGTGCGGCGCCGTTCTTGGTACCGCCGAAGGAGACCACGTCCACACCGCAGTCGGCGGTGATCTCCCGCAGGCTCAGCCCGAGCGAGGCGGCCGCGTTCGCGAGCCGGGAACCGTCCATGTGCACCGCCATCCCGACGGCGTGAGCCGCCTCGGCGACGGCACGCACCTCCTCCGGGGTGTAGACGGTCCCCAGCTCGGTGACTTGCGTGAGGGAGACGGCCAATGGCTGGGCGCGGTGCACGTCCCCCAAGTCGGCGGCGTAGCGTTCGATGGCCGCCGGTGTGAGCCGGGCATCGGCTGCGGGGACCGGGAGCACCTTGATGCCACCGACCCGTTCGGGTGCACCGTTCTCATCGGTGTGCAGGTGAGCGTGCTCGGTGGCGATCACCGCGCCCCATCGGGGGAGCATCGAGGTCAGGGCGACGACGTTCGCGCCGGTGCCGGTGAGCACCGGATACACCTGGGCACGCTCGCCGAAGGTGAGGCGGACGACGTCGGCGAGGGACGCCGTCAGCGGGTCCGCCCCGTACGCCGGGGCCGGCTCGCTACCCACGGCTGCGAGCGCCTCGAGCACCTCCGGGTGCAGGGGTGCGTAGTTGTCGGAAGCGAGCTGGATCATCCGGTCAGCCTAGGAGGCCGATCGTCCTCGACGTCCGGGCCGATCTCGGCGAGCGCGCGGCGGGCCTGCTCGGCGGACATCCCGGTCATCTCCAGCAGGTCCACCACGAGGGAGCGCATCAGCACCACCAAGGTCTGGGCGCGCCAGCCGGTGAACGTCGGCGGGTCGAGCTCGGCCGCGACGGCGAGCAGCTGGTGCCGCAGTCCGGAGGGCTCGGACCCGGAGCCGAGCGCGAACGCCAGGTCGGCGGCGGACTGGGAGAGGGTGGCGAGCAGGCGTGCGAGCCGCTCCTGCTCGGTCATCTCCTGCGCGGCGGTCCAGGCGCGGCGGGTGATGACGCGGGTGTTGCGCATGGCCCGGTCGCAGAGGGTGGCGGCGCGCTGCAGCCGCAGCAGGTCGGCATCGTGCCGCAGCCGGCTGGGGGTGAACCGGGTGGCGGCGAGGGCATCGCGCACGAGGGTGCTCCACTCGTCGATCACGCCTTGGGAGCCGCGGGCGCGGGTGAGGGCGTCGTCGACCCTCTCCTCGTCACCGGTGCGGATACCTCGGGCGACGTCGGCAAGGGTGAGGGAGACCTCGGTGAGGCCGGAAGAGGCGAGGTTGCGGGCACGGCGGCGGACGTCGATCGGCAGCAGCGAGGCGACCAGCAAGGCGAGCGCGCCACCGATGAGCGCGTCCAGCCAGCGGCCGATGCCGTCCCCGCCGAGGGTGGGCGGCAGCGCGATGACCACGACGGACTGCACCCCAGCCTGCATGGCCAGCATCGCCGCACCGTCGATGAGGCGAGCGACGGCGACCGCGGCGGCGAGGACCACGAAGATCTGCACCGGGCCGGAGCCGATGACTGCGCCGACGACCTCCCCGGCGGCCACGCCGACGGTGACGCCTAGAGCTAGCTCGGCCACCTTGCGGGGACGGCGATCGGCGCTGAAGCCGAGCGAGACCCAGGCGGCAATGGCCGCGAAGATGGGGATCTCGTGACCGACCACCCAGTGGGCGATGCCGTAGGCGGCCCCGGCCGCGAGTGCCCCGGTGACGATCGGCCAGGCGTCACCGCGCAAACGTCGCCACCCGCGCCGCAACCGGCCCGAGAGCGCTGCGCGTGCGGCCCTGAGCCGCCCACGTGACCGGACCGGTGGCCTGGGGCCGTTGTGGCTGTCGGGGCTCGACGGGCCGGCCGGCATCGGCTCAGAGGGTCCGGCGGCGCAGACCCGTGGCGGGAGCCTGTTCAGGCCTGCCGGTGCCCTGACCCTCAGGACTGACGATGACCTCCTGGGCGGCGGCGATCGGTCCTGCGGTCAGCTCGACGGTGGGGTCGACAGAGCGCTTGATCACCGCGAGCGCGACCGGCCCGAGCTCGTGGTGGCGCACCACGGAAGTCACCCTGCCCACGGCACGCTCCCCCAGGCTGACAGCGTCACCCACCTCGGGCAGGACGTGCTCGCTGCCGTCGAGGTGCAGCATCACCAGGCGCCGGGGTGGACGCCCCAGGTTGAACACACGGGCGATCGTCTCCTGCCCGCGGTAGCAGCCCTTGTTCAGGTGGACGGCGGTGCGCAGCCAGTCGAGCTCGTGCGGGATCGTGCGCTCGTCGACCTCGCGCGCTAGGCGAGGGCGCCATGCGGCCACACGCAGCGCCTCCCACGCCCAGGCTCCGGCCAGGCGGGCACCGGCGCCCTCGGCCGAGGCGACGATCTGCTCGACCTGGTCGCGGCCGACCAGGTGCAGGCGAGGGTGCCACTGGCTACCGGGGTGCTCCTCCTCGGCCGGTCCGTACCGGGTGGAGCCGGGGGACGTGGCAGGCCACGGGTCGCTCCAGGTCAGCGCAGACCCGTCGTGGGTCAGGGGCGTCTCGGCGAGGGAGCTGAGGTCGGGTCCGTCCGTGGTGGTGCCGAGTACCGCGGCATCCTCCCGGACTGCGACCTCGACCCGGAGCATGAACCGCATCGAGTCCAGGAAGTCCGCCAGAGCCTGGGCGTGCCCGGTCTCGGTGACCAGCCAGGCCGTCTGACCGTCGTCGGTGACAGCGGCTGCGTGCTGGATGCGGCCGTTCGGGTCGAGCAGCAGCAGTTCGGTCCCGGCACCGGGAGCGAGGTCGATCACCTGCGAGGAGAGCGTGTTCAGCCAGGTGAGCCGGTCCGGGCCGGTCACGGTGACCACGCCCAGGTGGGAGAGGTCGACCACCCCGATCCCGCGTTCGAGGGCGCGCTGCTCGGTCACGGGGTTGCCGTAGTGCGCGGCCACGCCGGTGTCGGGACCGGCGGCGGCGACCGCTCCAGGTCGGTTCAGCAGGCTCATGTTCTCCTCAATGCAGGTGGCGGAGTCGGCATTCCCGGACACAACTGACGGCTGTGGGGAACTCTGTGCCAGATGTGGCACGCACATGCCCTGGACCGTCAGTTCTGTCCGCCCCTCATCCCTGCCGCTGCAGGCGCCCGGAGGAGTAGGACTGCATCTCGTGGCCGAATGCGGCGAGATCGGTGGCCCACATCAGCTCGGAGTTGACCAGTCCGTACATCCGGCGTGCGGCCGTGATCTCGGCGGCGGAGGCGGTGCGGGCGATCAGGTCGGTGGCCAGCGAGACCCGCGGCCCCTGGGCCACGCCGAGGTAGACGCTGGCGTGACCGGTGGGCTCGGTGAGCAGGACCTCCAGGTCGATGCGCGGCGGGTCACCGTCGGCAGCGGAGCTCTCCTGCGGGGGAACGCGCCAGTGACCCGACTCGGTGGCCCACACCTGGCCCGCCTGCATCGCTGGGACGTCGATCTCGCCCTCCAGGGAGGCGGGCGGGTTCTCCAGCAACCAGGTGGTGGCGGTGTACGCGAGGTAAGGGCCGCCGTCGGAGGAGAAGGTGGCCTCCACCAGGATCGGCCGCTCGTCGATGCCCGGGTAGGCGAGGAAACCGGGGCCGCGCCAGGTGCCGACCAGCCAGGCGATCGGGTAGGTCTCCGGGGCGAGGCCTTCGGGGATGGCGAAACTCATGCAAGCGATGCTACTCGCGCAGGCTGACCCGCCGGCTCACCGCTCAGCCCAGCAGCACCCGCCCGAGCACGTAGACCGGAACCCCAGCCACGGCCACCGGCAGCATCGCGGCGGCGAGCGCGGCCGTCGGACGCCCCGACGCCGGGAACTGGCCGAAGAGTGCGTGCACCGCAGCGATGAGCACTCCCGACGACAGGCCGATCAGCCCGCCCGCCAGCAGGCCGAGATCGGACAGCAGGGATCCCACGAGCAGGCCCGCGGCGGCGGCGATGACGATCGTGGTGGCCGATCCGAGCCAGCCGGGGATGGGCAACGCCGTACAGGCCGAGCCCGCGGTGATCGTCACCGCGCCCACCAGCAGTAGCGCGGTGGCCACCTCTCCCGTGCCCACGGCCAGCCATCCGGCTGCCGAGGAGACCACGACGGCGCCCGTCACCACACCTGAGACAGATTCCACCAGCCGAGGGCGTCCGTCCCGGCGGGTCAGCTCGTGCAGGAACGCGCCGACGACGCCCAGCCCGGTCGCAACGGCGACGTAGAGCAAGTCCTCCCAGATGAGGAGTGCGGTGAAGGCGGCTGCCGCGGTGGCCAGCAGCACCACGGTCGCGCCGCGGGGGGCGGGGAGGCCGAGCAGCCGGGGCCATCCGATCGCGAACACGGCCACGATCCCGGCGACGGTGCCCACGAAGAGGCCGCGCTCGCCGAAGGCGGTGATGCCGATGCCTGCTGCCGCCGTGGCCGTGACGACCGCACGGAACGTCCCGCTGATCATGCCTGGATCCACCTCACGGATGTGATCGTGTCACATCCTGCCGAGCGTCGTTGCCGGCCGTGGGGAGCGCGGCACAGCTCGGGGCCGTACCTGCAATAGAGTGAGCCGGAGTGATTCGGGAGGAGGAGCAGTGGTCGACCTTCTTCTGCTGACCCAGGAAGCCGGAGGGTCCGCGCGGGTGCTGCCGGCGCTGACGCTGCTGAGCCACCGGGTGCGGGTGGTGCCGAACGAGCCAGCGGCTCTGCTGGAGGCACCCGAGTCCGAAGTGGTACTGATCGACGCCAGGCACGATCTGGCTCGGGCCCGCGCGACCTGCCAGCTGATGCGCTCGACCGGGATGGAGGTCCCGGTGGTCCTCGTGCTCGGCGAGGGCGGGTTGTCGGTGGTACGGCCAGACTGGGGGGCGCACGACATCGTGCTCGCCGCCGCTGGTCCGGCCGAGGTGGACGCCCGCCTGCGACTGGTGGTGGGGCGCAGCCAGCTCGCTGCCGGCGACGACGACCCCGAGCAGATCGAGGCCGGCGACCTGACGATCGACGCGAGTGGGTACACCGCGCGGCTGCGCGGGGATGCTCTGGACCTGACGTTCAAGGAGTTCGAGCTGCTGAAGTACCTCAGCCAGCATCCGGGCCGGGTGTTCACCCGCGCTCAGCTGCTGCAGGAGGTGTGGGGCTACGACTACTACGGCGGCACCCGCACCGTGGACGTCCACGTGCGCCGTCTGCGCGCCAAGTTGGGTCCCGAGCACGATCAGATGATCGGAACCGTGCGCAACGTGGGATACCGGTTCGATCTGCCCCGCCATGCCCCCGGTGCCGAGGTTCCATCGGCTGATGAGGCCTGACGTCCACGTCCCGTTCACGCAGGCACCCCGCGCAGGCATCGGTGTGTGCGCCCTGTCCGGAGCATGTGTGCGAAACTGGATAGCGACGCCGGGTCGCACTAGCCCCGGGCTCCAACATCTGCCGCTACGAGCGGCCTTCGCGCCGTCAGGCGCTGGGCGGCCCGGCGTCCTCGAACAACTGGAGCACCGTTCCCTCCGGTGAACCTGGTGCGCCGCCCGATCTGGCGACCGGTGCGCATGCTCTAACCTGTGTCGCGTTGTCCGTCCCGATTCACACGTGGTTCTACCCCTGGGAGCCGTGGTGCGCTTTCGCCTGACCCCACGCGACGATGCGTTCTTCGACCTGCTAGCCGTGCTGGCCGGACATCTCGCACCCGGGGCGGACCTGCTCGCCCAGCTCATCGGCGATGACGGCCCCGACCGGGAGCGTTTCGGCCGGCGTCTGCGCGAGGCCGAGCACGAGGCCGACGACGCCGCCCATGAGGTGCTACGCCGGCTGAACCAGACCTTCGTCACCCCGTTCGACCGGGACGACATCTACCAGCTCACCTCCGCGCTGGACGACTGCATGGACGCGATGGAGGCCGCCGGAGATCTGGTGGTGCTCTACCAGCTCCACGACCTACCCCCCGGGGTCTCGACCCAGGTCACGGTGCTCCACCGGGCCGCGGAGCTGACGGCCGCCGTCATGCCGAAGCTGCGCACCATGGGTGAGGATGTGCGCTCGTACTGGATCGAGATCAACCGGCTCGAGAACGAGGCCGACCGCGCCTACCGGGAGCTGCTGGCACTGCTGTTCCAGAGCCCGCGGTACCAAGAGAGCCCGGCGGCGGTGATCGAGCTCATCAAGCTCAAGGGCGTGATCGATACCCTCGAACAGGCCGCGGATGCCTTCGAGCGGGTCGCCCATCTGGTCGAGGCGCTGTACCTGAAGGAATCCTGAGTGGAGCTCGCTCTCGTCCTGCTTGTGGTGGTGATCGCCCTCACCTTCGACTACACCAACGGGTTCCACGACGCGGCCAACGCGATCGCCACCTCCGTCTCCACCCGCGCCCTGACGCCACGGGTAGCCGTGGTGCTGGCCGCCGTCATGAACTTCGTCGGGGCGCTCCTGGGCACCGGGGTCGCCGAGACGATCGGCAGCGGGATCATCGACACCCCGCTCGGCAACTACGGGCTGGTGGTGGTGCTCTCGGCCCTCGTGGGCGCGATCGCGTGGAACCTGCTGACCTGGTGGCTGGGGCTGCCCTCCTCGTCCTCGCACGCGCTGATCGGCGGCCTGACCGGGGCCGGGGTGGCCTCGGCTGCCACCGTGCACTGGAACGTCATCTGGGAGCGCGTGGTGCTGCCGATGTTTGCTTCCCCGCTGGTGGGTTTCGTACTCGCCTATTTCCTCGTGGTGGCCGTGCTGTGGGTGGTGCGCAACGCCGCACCGGGGCGCACCACGCGCCGGTTCCGGCTGCTGCAGACCATCTCGGCGGCGGCGATGGCACTCGGTCACGGGTTGCAAGACGCGCAGAAGACGATGGGGGTGATCGTGCTCGCACTCGTGGCCGGTGGACTGCAGACGGGTTCGGAGATCCCCCTCTGGGTCAAGCTCGCGGCAGCGGCAGCCATCTCGCTCGGGACCTACGCCGGTGGGTGGCGGATCATGAAGACGCTCGGCCGCCGGGTGATCGAGCTCGACCCGGCCCGCGGGTTCGTCGCTGAGTCGGTCGCGGCGAGTGTGCTCTACACCACGGCGTTCGTGCTGCACGCACCCATCTCCACCACGCACACCATCACGGCTGCCATCACCGGCGTGGGGGCGACACGACGGCTCTCGGCGGTGCGGTGGGGCGTGGCCCGGCGGATCGTGACGGCCTGGGTACTGACGATCCCCGGGGCGGCCCTGGTGGCCGCCGGGATGTACCTGGTGCTGTCGCTGTTCATCTGAGCCACGGCCCGGCGTGCATGGGGAGTTCGACCCGTCACGAGGTCAGCACGCGACCTTCCGGATCCCATAAGGTAAGTCCGAGACCACGGGGCCACCCCCGATCTGTCACGACTTGGGAGAGTCTATGAACACCCGTACCCTGACCCGCTCCGCGCTCGCCGTCGTCGGCGTGGCCGGTCTGACCGCCTCGATGAGCGCCTGCAGCCTGCTGGGTGGGTCAGTCGCCTCGGCCGAGGTGGGCGCATGCGTCGACACCACGAGCATGGGCACGGAAGAGATCACTGAGATCCCGACCGTGGACTGCTCCGAGGAGCACGACGCGCAGGTCTTCCACAAGTTCGACATGCCGGACGGTGATTACCCCGGCACGGAAGGCATCCAGACCGCGGCTCAGGAAGGCTGCATCGCCGAGTTCGACGCCTTCGTCGGCGCCGCCTACGAAGACTCTGCGCTGGACATCAACTACATCGGTCCGAGCGCGGAAAGCTGGGACCAGGCTGACGACCGCGAGATCCTGTGCTTCCTCTACGCCATGGACGGCTCCACCGCCACCGAGTCCTGGGAGGGCTCGGGCATCTGAGCCACCCACCACGAAGGGCCGCACGCGATCGCGTGCGGCCCTTCGTCATTCCCGTCCCCGGTGAACTCCTCATCCCACCGCCGAAGCCCCCTCCAGGATCCGGCGATGGGAGGAGCAGTCCACCCAGGGCACTGCGTCAGCCCGGGCAGCCCGGGCAGCTCGGCGGCTCAGCCGAACCGGCCGGAGATGTAGTCCTCGGTGGCCTTCTGCGAGGGCGAGGAGAACATCGTGGTGGTGTCATCCATCTCGATGAGGTGCCCCGGTTTGCCGGTGCCTTCGATGTTGAAGAAGCCGGTGCGGTCCGAGACTCGCGCCGCCTGCTGCATGTTGTGGGTGACGATCACGATCGTGTAGTCGTTCTTCAGCTCGTGGATGAGGTCCTCGATCGCGAGCGTGGAGATCGGGTCCAGCGCCGAGCACGGCTCGTCCATGAGCAGCACCTCCGGCTGCACGGCGATCGCGCGGGCGATGCACAGGCGCTGCTGCTGGCCACCGGAGAGGGAGGATCCGGGCTTGTCGAGCCGGTCCTTGACCTCGTTCCACAGGTTCGCTCCGGTGAGCGACCGCTCCACCAGATCGGCGGCGTCGGAGCGGGAGATACGGCGGTTGTTGAGCTTGACGCCGGCGAGCACATTGTCTGCGATTGACATCGTCGGGAACGGGTTCGGCCGTTGGAACACCATGCCGATCTGGCGCCGCACCTCCACCGGGTCCACGTGCGGGGCGTAGAGGTCCTTGCCGTCCATGACGGCCTTGCCCTTGACGTAGGCCCCGGGGATCACCTCGTGCATCCGGTTCAGGGTGCGCAGGAAGGTGGATTTGCCACAGCCGGAGGGCCCGATCAGCGCTGTGACGGAGCGGGCTTCGATGGTCATGTTGACGCCCTCGACGGCGAGGAAGTCGCCGTAGTAGACGTTCAGGTCGCTGACGTCGATTCGCTTAGACACGGGCAGTCCTTCCGGGGGTCGCCGCGGAGGTCACGCGGCGGGAGCAGCAGGGCGAGGGGGCAGGGCAGGCAACGTGGTCAGATCGGCCAGGGTTCATCGTGTTCATCGTCCACCCTTGGGGGAGAAGAACTTGCTCACCAGGCGACCGATGAGGTTGAGCAGCATGACGATCAGCAGCAGCGTGAGTGCAGCCGCCCAGGCGCGGTCGGCGGCCGGTCCACCCTGGGCATACTGACGGAATACGTACACCGGCAGGGTCTCGATGCGCCCGTCGAAGGGGTTCCAGTTCATGGCCTGGATGGTGCCGACCGTGACCAGCAGCGGCGCCGTCTCACCGATCACACGGGCGGTGGCGATCATGACACCGGAGGTGATGCCGGCGACGGCGGTGCGCAGCACCACCTTGACGATGGTCAGCCATTTCGGCACCCCGAGGGCGAAGGAAGCCTCCCGCAACTCGTTGGGCACCAGCTTCAGCATCTCCTCCACGCTGCGAATCACGTAGGGAGTCATCAGCACCGCCAGCGCGATACCACCGATGAGAGCCGACTTGTACGCCGGCCCGAAGATCACCAGGAACATCGTGTAGGCGAACAGACCTGCCACGATCGAGGGGATACCGGTCATCACGTCGACCAGCAGTGTGATGCCCCGCTTGACCGGGCCGCTGCCGTACTCCACGAGGTAGATGGCAGTGAAGATGCCCAGTGGTACAGAAATGAGACCCGCGATCCCGGTGACGTAGACGGTGCCGACGATCGCATGTGCCACACCGCCTTCGACCATGGAGCCGAAGATGCCCACCATGTCGGTCGTCAGGAATGTCGGACCGAACCGTTCGACGCCGTCACCGATCACGATCCACAACAGGGAGATGAGCGGGATGACGGCGAGCAGGAAGGCGAAGGTCACCAAGGTGGTGGCGAGCCGGTCGGTGGCCCAGCGGCGCCCCTCGACCACGGTCGAGGTCACGGTGATGGCGACGGCATAGACGATCGCGCTCACGAAGAACATCGAGGCGATCGTGAGCGCACCGAGGGAGGTGAGCACGCCGGCGGTGACCGCCAGCGATACCACCAGGACGGCGTAGGGAGCCCAGGCGGGCAGCCGCCGGTAGGTGCGGGTGGGCACGGGAGGAGCAGCGACGGACATCAGTTGGCTCCCGAGAACTCGGCGCGACGGTTGATGATCCAGCGGGCGATCATGTTCACGCCGAAGGTCACCGCGAACAGAATGAGCCCGGAAGCGATCAGGGCATCGACGGCGATACCGCTGGACTCCGGGAAATGCAGGGCGATGTTCGCCGCGATCGTGTTGTGCTGACCCGCCTGGAGCAGATTGAAGTTGATCGAGTACCCCGGCGAGAGGATGAGCAGGATCGCCATGGTCTCACCGAGCGCCCGGCCGAGGCCGAGCATGGCGGCCGAGATCATCCCGGACCGGCCGAACGGCAGGACGGCCTGGCGGATCATCTCCCAGCGGGTGGATCCGAGCGCGAGCGAGGCCTCTTCGTGCAGCCGCGGGGTCTGCAGGAAGACCTCACGGATCGTGGCGGTGATGATCGGCACGATCATGATCGCCAGCACCAGCCCACCGGTGGTGATGTTCCGGGCCGGTGGCGTGTAGTCGGCGAACAGCGGGATGAAGCCGAGGTTCGAGCTCAGCCAGGCGAAGAGCGGATCCACCAGCGGCATCAGCCAGCTGGCTCCCCAGAGGCCGACGATCACCGAGGGGATCGCGGCAAGCAGATCGATGATGTAGCCGAGCAGTTGCGCGAGCCTTCGGGGGGCATAGTGCGAGATGAAGAGCGCGATCCCGATGCTCAGCGGCATCGCCACCGCGAGGGCGATGATCGAGGCGAGCACGGTACCGAAGAGCAACGGAGCCACCCAGACCCACAGGTTGCCCTCGATGAAGTTGACGTCGGCGAACTCCTCGGCATTGGCCACCAGCGCCGGCCAGGCACGGTAGAGCAGGAAGATCGCCACGGCGGCCAGCGTCACCAGGATCATCACACCACTCGTGGTGGAGATGCCCTTGAAGATGACGTTCCCGAGCCGCCCCGGTGCGCGGTCACCTGTGCCGCGTCGGCTCTGATCCTGCGGGGGCGTGGTGGTTGCCACAGTTCCTCCGTCGTCTACGTAGGGGAGCGTGCCTCAGGCGGATCGGCGGTCACGATCTCGGACCGCCGACCCGCCTGATGCAGGGTACTGCTGGATCAGCCGGCGGAGATGGTCTCGAGCGCGGCGTTCACGCGCTCACGCATTCCGTCGGAGATCGGGGCGGAACCGGCGACGTCCGGCTGGGCGGCGCGGTTCTGACCCTCTTCGCTGGCCACGTAGGTCAGGTAGCCCTGAACGAGGGAGGCGTGCTCCTCGTTGTCGTAGCTGCCGCAGGCGAGGGAGTAGGAGATCAGCACGATCGGGTACGCGCCCGACTCCTGCGTGTCGCGGGCCAGGTCGATCGTCAGGATCGTGTCGGTCGCGTCCGCACCCGGCTCCGAGACGTCCACCACGTGGGCGGCAGCCTCCGGGGAGAACGGCACGAACTCCTCGCCCACACCGACGGCCACACTGCCCAGCTCACCGACACGGGAGGCGTCGACGTAGGCGATGGTGCCCTCGGCTGCTTCGACCACACCGAGCACACCGGAGGTCTGCGCACCGGACTGGGTACCCTCGATCGGCCAGAGGCCGGACGGCTCGTGGGTCCAGACCTCGGGCGCGGCAGCAGCGAGGTACTCGGTGAAGTTCTCGGTGGTGCCGGAGTCGTCCGAGCGGTTGACCGGCACGATCTCCAGGTCGGGCAGCTCGATGTCGGGGTTGGCCTCGACGATCGCCGGGTCGTTCCAGTTGGTGATCTCGCCTGCGAAGATGTTGGCGATGGTGTCCGGGCCGAGGTTGATGTTGGTGTCGTTGAGGTCCGGGATGTTGTACACCACGGCAATCGGGCTGATGTACAGCGGGGCCTCGATCACGGTGCCACCGCAACGCTCCTGCGCGGCGGCGAGCTCCTCACCGTCCAGGGCGGCGTCGGAACCGGCGAACTGCACGGTGCCGTTGATGAACTGCTCCCGGCCGGTACCCGAACCGGTGGGGTCGTAGGTGACCGTGGCACCCGGGTTGGCCTCCATGAAGCCGGCCAGCCAGCCCTGCACCGCGTTCTCCTGGGAGCTGGCGCCCGAGCCGGCGATGGTGCCGGACAGCTCGGCACCCATGTCCTCGCCGCCGGTCTCTTCGCTGCTGCCGGTGTCGCCGCTGTCGGTGGTGTCGTCAGCGGAAGAGTCGCTGCCGCAGGCAGCGAGCGTGAGCGCGAGTGCGCTGATCGCGGTGATGCCGGCCATCCGGCGGCCAGTTGCAAGCTTCACGTTGAATCCCGTTCTAGTCGAGGTCTGAGGGATGCGGCCGGAACACAGACCGGCGCAACCAGACCCGACGCTAGGGACACCGAGTGACGGCACGTTCGGGATCAGGTGAACATCAGGTGAACGACCGCCGACAGTGTCGTAATCCCGGCCACAGTGCGGTCGGTCAGCTGGGCGGGCGGTACGTCTCGACGGCCACGACCCGGGCGCGGCGCTGCTCCCGGCGGGCCATGTGCACCACCAGCATCTCGCCGGTGCGCAGGTACGGGTTCACCTGCGGCAGCCGCTTGCTCACCCGGTGCGGACTGCGCGCCCGGACGGCTTCCAGCACGAACGGCAGCACCGGGCGGTGGGTGCACACCACCGTGGCCTCCCGCGGGCTGCCGAGCAGGTCGCTGACGAGGGACCGCGCACCGGCGGGCCGGTCCTTGACGGCCGCCTCGGTCAGCTGCGGAGCGGACATCACGGCCGTGTCGCAGGCGTCGGAGTAGGGGGTCATGGTGGCCCGGCACCGCAGCCACGGTGAGGAGATCACCTCGTGCACCCCGTACGCGGCCAGCACCGGCACGAGCGCCCTCGCCTGCACCTGCCCCACCGGAGTCAGCGGGCGGGTCTCCTCGCCGCCCGGCCAGGCCGAGCGCTTCCGGGCGCGTCCGTGGCGCACCACGATCAGGGTCCAGGTGCGCAGCAGCCCGTCGTCCCACAGGTCGATCAGCGCACCGAGCGGCTCGACGTCGTCGGCCCGGGTGAGCATCTTGCGCGCCTTGCGGGCCTCCACCCATCGAGCCTCGTCCACCTCATGTTTGGGCGCGGGCTTGATCTTCTCGCGAGCATTGAGCGCCGGCACGTCCACGCCGTCGACATCGGCCGGGGTCGCGGCCCAGTAGTGGCACACCTTCTGCTGACCGCTCGCGAGCCGGTAGTTGACGGTCGGCAGCGGTAGACCCAGTACCACCGGGATCCCGGTCTCCTCCTGCACCTCCCGTACGGCGCACATCGGAAGGCTCTCCATCGCGGAGTCGAGCTTGCCCTTCGGCCAGGACCAGTCGTCGTAGCGGGGGCGGTGGATCAGCAGCACTTCGAGACGCCGGCCCACCACCCGCCAGACCAGCGCCCCGGCCGCGTGCACGCGGTCAGAACCCACGAGTCAGCTGTCCGCGCTGCGCCGGCGATGGACGGACATGAGGTGTTCCTGCAGGTCCGTCAGGGGGCGGCCGTCCTCACCGAGGTGGTGCCTGGTCCAGATCGGTTCACCGTCCTCGGCCGTGCTCAGGTGCCAGGAGGTCGTCGTATCGGCCACCGAGGTGTCGATCAGGCCGACCAGGTCGGCGATCTGATCGTGGTCGGTCACCCGCACGAGCACCTCCACCCGGCGGTCGAGGTTGCGGTGCATCAGGTCGGCCGATCCGAAGAACACCTCCGGCTCACCGCCGTTCGCGAAGGCGTACACGCGGGAATGCTCGAGGAACCGGCCGAGGATGGAACGAACCCGGATGTTCTCGCTCAAACCCGGCACGCCCGCCTTGATCGCGCAGATCCCACGCACCACCACATCGACCGGCACTCCGGCCTGGGAGGCCCGGTACAGGGCGTCGATGGTCTGCTCGTCGACCACCGAGTTGACCTTGAACTTCACCCAGGCGGGCTTACCCGCCCGCGCGTTCGCGATCTCCTTCTCCACCCGCTCGACCAGGCCGCGCCGGATCCCCCGCGGTGCCACCAGCAACCGGTGGAACCGGCTCTTCGGCGCATAGCCGGAGAGCTGGTTGAACAACCGCGTCAAGTCCTGGCCCACTTCCGGGTTGCAGGTGAGCAACCCGTGGTCCTCGTACAGGCGCGCGGTCTTGGGGTGGTAGTTGCCGGTACCGACGTGGCAGTAGCGACGCAGGCCATCGGCCTCCTGACGCACGACGAGGGAGAGCTTGCAGTGGGTCTTCAGCCCGACGATCCCGTAGACCACGTGGACACCCGCCTGCTCCAGCTTGCGGGCCCAGGAGATGTTCGCCTCCTCGTCGAAGCGAGCCTTGATCTCCACGATCGCGAGCACCTGCTTGCCCGCCTCCGCGGCATCGATGAGGGAGTCCACGATCGGGGAGTCGCCGGAGGTGCGGTAGAGGGTCTGCTTGATCGCCAGCACCTTCGGGTCGGCCGCAGCCTGGGCGACGAACTGCTGCACACTCGTGGAGAACGAGTCGTAGGGGTGGTGGAGCAGGATGTCCCGGCCCCGGATCGCCTGGAAGATGTCGGTGGGTGTGGCGCTCTCCACCTCGGCCAGCCCGCGTGGGGTGATGGCCACGTGCTTGGGATAGTGCAGCTCGGGTCGGTCCAGGTCGGCCACCAGGTTGAGCCCGGTGAGATCCAGCGGCATCGGCAGCTCGTACACGTCCGGCTCGGAGATATCGAGCTCGCGGATCAGCATCTCGCGCAGCCGCGGGGTGAACCCGGTCGCCAGCTCGAGCCGCACGGGCGGACCGAACCGCCGCCGCAGCAGCTCCTTCTCCAGAGCCTGCAGGAGATTCTCGGCGTCGTCCTCCTCCACCTCCAGGTCCTCGTTGCGGGTCACCCGGAACACATGGTGCTCGACCACCTCCATCCCCGGGAACAGGTAGTAGAGGAAGGAGGAGATGATGTCCTCGATCGGGACGAACGACCGGTACCCGTCGTCGTCGGGAGCATCCTCGGGGCGGTGCGGACGGCCACGAGCGTCGACGGCGATGAACCGCGGCAACAGCGGCGGCACCTTCACCCGAGCGAAGTTCTCCTTACCGGTGGTGGGATTGCGCACCACGACGGCGAGGTTGAGCGAGAGGCCGGAGATGTAGGGGAACGGGTGCGCCGGGTCCACCGCGAGCGGGGTGAGCACCGGGAAGATCATCTTCCGGAAGTACTTGTGCAGCCGGTCCCGCTCGCTCTCGTGCAGGTGGTCGAAGTGCACGAGCGTGATGCCCTCGGCCGCGAGGGCCGGTTGCACCTTCTCGGAGAACACGGCCGCGTGCCGGGCGGTGAGCTCGTGCGTCTTTGCCGAGATCAGGTCCAGCACCTGCCGGGGCAGCAGCCCGGATGCGGCCTGGACGGCCATCCCGGTGGCGATACGACGCTTGAGGCCGGCCACCCGCACCATGAAGAACTCGTCCAGATTGGAGGCGAAGATCGCCAGGAACCGCACGCGCTCGAGCAGCGGGAGGCGAGTGTCCTCGGCGAGCTCGAGCACTCGCTCGTTGAACTGCAGCCAGCTCAGCTCCCGGTCGGCGAAGCGGTCAGCCGGCAGCTCCACGGGTTCGTCCTCGCGCTGCTCGACGGGCTCGTTGACCGGTGCTTGCACCACCGTGTTTCCCTCCTGCCGCGGCGCGGTCGCGCCATCGACCGCACGCGCGATCACCGACGGCGATAGCGAGGACATCCGGTGAGCGTTCACGCCCTGGGGCGACCTGAAGAAGGACTGCCCCGCGGGCCGAGTCCCACTCGCTCCGTCCACCGATCCGGCATGCTCGCTCATGGGCCATATCGTGTCACCTGGAGCGCCTGGCTGGAAACTCCCGCCATCGGCGCACACACGGACGCAGTCACGGCCGCGCGTACTGCACGTCGGCGCGAGCGCGGGTGAATCCCGCTCGGCGATAGGTCCGGATCGCAGGCGTGTTCTCACCCTCGACGTACAGCTCGATCCGCGCGAGATCCCGCGCTGCGAAGGCAGCCATCGCGTGCGCAGTCAACAGGGTCCCGACGCCGCGGCCCTGCGCCTGGGGGTGCACGCCGAGGGCGTAGATTTCCCCGACGGCGTGCCCGGAATTTCCCTCGATCTTCACCCACAGGCTGCCGAGAAGTTCCCCAGTGTTCACGTCCTCAGCGAGGAAGAAGACTTCCGGGTCGAACCACGGTTGTCCCTCGCGCTGCTCCAGATCGGCACGGGTGAGGCGGCCCTGCTCGGGGTGGTGGGCGAACGCCAGGGCATTGAGCTCGACCCAGGCATCCTCGTCCCGGCCCACGGTGAACGTCCGCACGCGCAGCCCCTCGCTCGCCGCGGGTTCGTCCGGGTCGGTGGGCGGCTCGGCTGTCATCACCCACAGGTCACGCACCCGGCGCAGTTCGCGCGAGCGGGCCAGCGCCTGCGCGGCCGGGAGGTCACCGTGGGCCCACACCTGCCTGCCCTCGGTGAGAGCCGCGTCCAGCAGCGCCCCGCCGATGCCGCGCTGGCGCCGCTGCGGCGCGACCACCAGCTCGACCGAGCCCCCGTCCACCTGGGCGTAGGCATCCATCCCCGACGGCGACTCCACCAGCAGGTGCTTCACTCCCCTGCCGCCGGGCTGCTCGGGCAGGTCGAGGTTGAGCAGTGTCTGCTCCGAGAGCGCCTCGATCCCGTCGGCCTGCTCGGCCGCCTGGGCGAGCACGCGGACAGCCTGCTGCTGCGCGGGGGTGAGGGACGCCGTCGTGATCGGCTGGATCGGTTGATGTGGCACGGCGTCAGTCCAACTTCCCGGCGCGCCACAGCGACGCAGCCTGCTCGAGGTCTTCGGCCGTCTCCAGCAGGGAGCCAGCGCGGCGTGTCAGCTCGGTGGCGCGTGCGTCGTCGGAGAGCTCAACCCAGTCCGCATCCATCGCCGATCCGGCGGCGAGCACCCGCAGGAAGGCCCCGGCGCGGTCGAGAGCGACGGCCAGGTCACCGCGGAATACCCCGTGCAGCACTGCATCGGCGACCGACTGGATCTCCTCCGGCCCCGTGGGTCCGGCGACCCCGGCGACCACGCCGGCGACCTCTGCCTGGTGCAGTCCCAGGTGGTACCGGTCGGCGATGGTGCGCGGATCGCGCCTGGTCCACTCCCGCAGCAGGTACAGCCGCCACAACGCCCCGGGCAACGTGTCGGCCGGGCTGCGCGACCACAGCTGCACCAGCAGGTCCAGCCCCTCGGTGTCGACCAGCTCCACGAGCCGGCGCACCATGGCCGCGTCCGCTTCCGGACTCGCGGCCGGCTCGGTGGCGCGGGCCCCATGCACCAGGGCCAGGGCCGTGGTGTGCGCCAATTCGTTGCGTTCGGCCGGGTCCGGTTCACCGAGGATGGTCTCGGCCGCCTCCGGCGAGAGCATCGCGGGACGGCGGAAGGTGGGTCTGGTCAACACCTCTCCTTGGTCTGGGGTCGGCTCTCGGCGCCTCTCGTCAGCCGAAGTTCTGACCCTCACCACGATACGTCGGCACCGTCTCAATCACACGGTCGGCCCGCACCAGGTGGATGTGGTCGAACCGCTCCATCAGCTCGCCGGCCTTCGCGTGACGCATCCACACGCGGGCCCCGACCGCCGGGCCGGTGCGCCGCGGCGGGTAGCGAAGCGGGGTCTGCACCTCCCCCGCTCCTTCGGAGGCGAGCAGGCGCGAACCGTCCACCGGCCGTGGGAGCCGGTCAGTGCCGGGAGGGCCGGAGGCGATGTATCCGCCGCCGAAGACGGTGGCCAGGCGCGGGGTGGGGCGGCGCACCACATCCAGGCCGAAGAAGGCGGCCGGGCGGGAGGTGAAGGCGTCGTAGCGGTCGAACAGCGTCGGGCACAGCAGCCCTGACCCCGCGGTCAACTCGGTGATGGTGGGGTCCGTGGCAGTCTGCTGCAGCGATCCTGTGCCGCCGCCGTTGACGAGGACATCCCGCCCGAGGTGCTCTTCGAGTGCGGCCACCACGGCTGGCCGGCGGCGGGAGAGATCACGCAGCGACAGGCCCTTCATCAGCTGCACCAGTGGGCTGCGTGCCCCGCGCGGGCCCGCGTCGGGGACCCCGGCGACCTGTGCCTCGTAGAACATCACGCCCCGCACCCGCAGCCGCCCGGTGCGTTCGGTGGCACGTGCGAGCCGCACCACCTCCTCCGGGTGCCGAAGGCCAGAGCGGCGTACGCCCAGGTGCGCACTGAGCGCTCCCACGCCCAGACGCAGGGAGGCGTCGACGTCGATGCACACCTGGATCGGTGGGCCTCCCGCCACGCCGGAGCGCATGAAGGCCCGTTCGAGCAGCGCCACGTGCGAGACGTCATCGATCATCACCGTGATGGCCCGGCGCGCGTCGGGATCGGCGGCCAGGCGGGCCAGAGCGGGCCGATCCACCGTGGGGTAGCCGACCAGGACGTCTTCGACGCCGTGCTCGGCCAGCCACAGCGCCTCCGCCAGCGAGTAGGCCATGACGGAACGGAAGCCCGCCACGAGTGCGCGATCGAGGAGCGCGCGCACACGCACCGACTTCGAGGCGAGCCGCAGCGGCAGGCCACCGGCCCGTGCGAGCAGGTCGGCGGCATTGGCCTCGAACGCGTCCAGATCGACCACGGCCAGCGGTCCGGCCAGTCCCCGCACGGCGCGTCCCCACGGCGCCGACCGCCTACCGGCGCGCCCCTGCGCGACCGGTGACACCCTCTGGTACCCCGCCTCGGGCACCCCCTGCGACGTTCTCACCTGGCCATTGTCGCTCATCCTCCTCCGGGTCCACGATGCGGACGTTCCGGGGTCGCTCTCCTGAGAGCAAGCACGCCGAACTACCGTCGACACCATGTTCCGGCACCTGGCGTCCCCGCACTCCACCGTCGTGGTGAGCGGGTCACGAATGCCCGGCTGCCGGTGTCGGTGCCACTGACGCCCCGCACCTGCCGCCTATCGGCGCTGCACCGCCCCAGACCGAACCAGACCGGCCCGATTCACACCGGCCCGCCGAGGAGCACTCATGACCGGCCAGACCACCGAAGCCGCCCCGGCCGACCCCGCGACCAGCACGACCAGCACGGGTTCCGCCGCGAGCACGCGCACCGCCCGTCCAGCCCGGCCGAAGCGACCCAACGGCCAGTGGAAAGTCGACGGCACCGAGCCGCTCAACCACAACGAGGCGTTCAAGCAGGAGGACAACGGCCTCAATGTCCGCGAGCGCATTGAGCAGGTGTACGCCAAGGAGGGATTCGACTCGATCCCCGGCGATGACCTGCACGGACGGTTCCGCTGGTGGGGGCTGTATACCCAGCGCAAGCCCGGTATCGACGGCGGCCGCACCGCCACCCTCGAACCGCACGAGCTCGAGGACAAGTACTTCATGCTGCGGGTGCGCATCGACGGTGGCGCCCTCACCACCGAGCAGCTGCGCGTGATCGCCGGGATCTCCACCGAGCTGGCACGCGACTCCGCCGACATCACCGATCGGCAGAACATCCAGTTGCACTGGGTGCAGGTGGAGGACGTGCCGGAGATCTGGCGCCGTCTGGAAGCCGTGGGGCTGGGTACGACCGAGGCGTGCGGCGACGTGCCGCGCGTGGTTCTCGGCAGCCCGGTCGCAGGCATCGCGGCGGACGAGATCCTCGACCCGAGTCCCGCGATCGAGGAGATCAACCGGCGCTATCTCGGAGTGCCCGAGCTGGCCAACCTCCCCCGCAAGTTCAAGACGGCCGTCACCGGTCACCCCGGTCAGGACGTGGTGCACGAGATCAATGACGTCGCCTTCGTCGGCCTCGAGCACCCCGAGCTGGGCGCCGGCTTCGACGTCTGGGTCGGCGGCGGCTTGTCCGCCAACCCGCGCCTGGGAGAGCGGCTCGGTGCCTTCGCCACCGAGGAGCAGGTGCCGGACGTGTGGCACGGGGTGGCGCAGATCTTCCGCGACTACGGCTACCGGCGGCTGCGCAACAAAGCCCGCCTGAAGTTCCTGCTTGCCGACTGGGGCCCGGAGAAGTTCCGCCAGGTGCTGCAGGAGGAGTACCTGGGCTACGAGCTGCCCGACGGTCCGCCCGCTCCGCAACCACGTGTACCCGGCGACCACGTCGGGGTGCACGCGCAGAAGGACGGCAGGTACTACGTCGGGGCCGCTCCGTACGTGGGCCGGGTCAGCGGTCAGGTGCTGAACGCCGTCGCCGAACTCGCCGAGTCGGTGGGCTCGCAGCGGATCCGGCTGACCCCGCACCAGAAGCTCTTGGTGCTGGACGTGCCCGAGGCCGCCGTCGAGCAGGTGACCGAGGGCCTGCGGGCGCTGGGCCTGGAGGCCGACCCGAGCCCGTTCCGGCGCAGCACCATCGCCTGCACCGGCATCGAGTACTGCAAGCTCGCGATCGTCGAGACCAAGCAGACTGCCACCGACACGATCGACGAGCTGGAGCGGCGGCTCGCCGACGTCCCGGATCTGCGGCCGCTGACGCTGCACCTGAACGGATGCCCGAACTCCTGCGCCCGGATCCAGACCGCCGATATCGGCCTCAAGGGCCAGCTGGTGATGAACGACGACGGCGAACAGGTGCCGGGTTTCCAGGTGCACCTGGGCGGGGGGCTGGCCTCCGAGACCCGGGATGAGGCAGGGCTGGGACGCACGGTCCGCGGGCTGAAGGTCACCGCCGACGATCTGCCCGAGTATGTGGAACGGGTCACCCGGCGCTATCTGGACGAGACCGATGGAGCCGACAAGGCGGGCCCTGCGCGTGAGTCGTTCGCGTCCTGGGCGCACCGGGCCGATGAGGAGGCGCTGAAGTGAGTATCGGCGAAGCGAGCCCCCTGGCCACGCTGCGGCGTGCTGCCCAGGAGCGTCAGCAGGTGCGCGCCACGGCGCGTGCCGCCCATCAGGAACGACGAGCTGCCGCCCGGCCGAAGCGGTCGGCGGCCGAGTTGCAGGAGGTGGCTGCCCGTGGTCAGGCACTACTGGGTGGTAGCGGGATCGGTGCCGCCGACGAGGCGAGCCCAGCGCAGGTGGCAGCCTGGGCTGCGCAGGAGTTCGGCGTGCACCTGGCGGTGGCATGCTCGATGGCCGACGCGGCGCTGCCACATCTGATCTCCCAGCACGCCCCCTGGGTGGATGTGCTCTTCCTCGACACCGGGTACCACTTCGCCGAGACCCTCGGCACCCGGAACCGGGTGGAGCTGGAGATGGACGTGACCGTGGTGGACGTCCGGCCCGAACTGACCGTGGCCGAGCAGGACGCGGCCCACGGCAAGGACCTGTTCGCCCGCGACGCCGCCGCATGCTGCGCGATGCGCAAAGTCGAGCCGCTGCACCGCACGCTCGGCACCTACGAGGCGTGGGTGACCGGGGTGCGCCGCGAGGAGGCACCGACCCGCGCGAACACCCCGTTGGTGACCTGGGACGAGAAGAACGGCCTGGTGAAGATCAACCCGGTGGCCGCCTGGACCGACGCCGACCTCACGGGCTACGCCGAGGAGCACGGCGTGATCGTCAATCCCCTGCTGAATGACGGGTATCCCTCGATCGGGTGCGCCCCGTGCACAGCACGCGTCGCTCCCGGAGCCGACCCCCGATCCGGCCGTTGGGCCGGGCTGGACAAGACCGAATGCGGACTGCACACATGAGCATTGACGTGACGACTCCCCCGACCACCGATACGACCCCGGCTGGCCTCACCGACGCCCCGCACCAGTACCGGCTCACCCGCGCCGAGGCGCTGGAGAGCGAGAGCATCCACCTGATCCGGGAGGTCGTGGCCGAGTTCGAGCGCCCGGTGCTGCTGTTCTCCGGCGGCAAGGACTCGGTGGTGATGCTGCACCTGGCGGCCAAGGCGTTCTGGCCCGCGAAGGTGCCCTTCGGCGTGCTGCACGTGGACACCGGGCACAACTTCCCGGAGGTGCTGAACTATCGGGACCGAACCGTCGAACAACTAGGTGTGCACCTGCACGTGGCACGCGTGCAGGACTACATCGACGACGGCCGCCTCCGCGAACGCCCGGACGGCACCCGCAACCCGCTGCAGACCCTCCCGCTGCTGGATGCGATCACCGGGAACAAGTTCGACGCCGTCTTCGGGGGCGGACGCCGGGACGAGGAGAAGGCACGCGCCAAGGAGCGGGTGATCTCGCTGCGGGACGAGTTCGGGCAGTGGGATCCACGCAACCAGCGGCCCGAGCTGTGGAATCTGTACAACGGCCGGCACCGCCCGGGCGAGCACGTGCGTGCCTTCCCCCTGTCCAATTGGACCGAGTTGGACGTGTGGAGCTACATCGCGGCTGAGGGCATCGAACTGCCGCACCTGTACTACGCGCACGAGCGGGAGGTCTTCGACCGGGACGGGATGCTGCTCGCCGTCGGTGAGCACGCTCGCCCCCGCACCGACGCCGAGCTGGCGAGTGTGCGGACCGAGCAGGTGCGCTATCGCACCATCGGCGACATGAGTTGCACCGGGGCTGTGCTCTCCGATGCGAGCGATCCGGCCGCCGTCGTGGACGAAGTGGCCGCCACGCGCATCACCGAACGAGGCGCCACTCGCGCCGACGACAGGCTCTCCGAGGCCGCCATGGAGGACCGCAAGAAGGAGGGCTACTTCTGATGGGCACGCTCACTCACGCCACGGCCGATCCCACGGCGGTCGACCCGACGATCGCCGACCCCAGCGCCGTCGACCCGACGGCACCGGGCACGCTGCTGCGGCTTGCCACGGCAGGCTCCGTCGACGACGGCAAGTCCACGCTCGTGGGCCGGCTGCTGTACGACTCCAAATCGGTCCTGGCCGACCAGTGGGACGCGATCGAGCGCGTCTCCGCCGGTCGCGGGCAAGAGTCGGCGGACCTGGCGCTGCTCACCGACGGCCTGCGCGCCGAGCGGGAGCAGGGCATCACCATCGATGTGGCCTACCGCTATTTCGCCACTCAGACCCGCTCGTTCATCCTGGCCGACTGCCCCGGGCACGTGCAGTACACCCGCAACACCGTCACCGGCGCCTCCACCGCGGACGCGGTGGTGCTGCTGGTGGACGCCCGCAAGGGGCTGCTGGAACAGACCAGGCGGCACCTCGCCGTCGTGGGCCTGCTGCGGGTGCCGCATGTGGTGGTCGCGGTGAACAAGATCGACCTCGTGGACTACTCGCGCGACCGCTTCACCGAGCTCGCCGAGGAGATCCGCGCCGCGGCCGTCTCGCTCGGAGTGCCGCACGTGCACCCGATCCCGGTCTCGGCGCTGGTGGGCGACAACGTCGTCACCCGGGCCGAGCAGACGATGCCCTGGTATGAGGGGCCGAGCCTGCTGGAGCTGCTGGAGTCTCTCCCGGTGGCCGACGATCCGGCCGGCGAGGCGTTCCGGATGCCGGTGCAGTCGGTGCTGCGCCCGCAGGGTGCGGCAGTGTCAGCCGAGTACGCCGAGTACCGCGGCTACGCCGGGCAGGTCGCGGCCGGGGTGGTGCGCGTCGGGGATCCGGTGGTCATCCTCCCCAGCGGCCTGCGCACCACCGTCGAGGGCATCGACACCCCCGACGGGGAGCTGGTGGAGGCATTCGCCCCGCAGTCGGTGGTCGTGCGCCTCAGCGATGACATCGACGTGGCCCGCGGGGACTTGATCGCCGCGGCGACCGACGCCCCGGTGCCGGTGAAGGACCTCACCGGCACCGTCAGCTGGCTCAGCGACCAGCCACTGCGCCCCGGCGCCCGGGTGCTGCTCAAGCACACCACCCGCACGGTGCGGGCGATCGTGGCCGAGGTGACTGGGCGGCTCGATCTGGACAGCGGCCAGACCAGCCCGGCCGACCTGCTCGAGCTCAACGACATCGGCACGGTCCGGGTGCGCCTGGCCGAGCCGATCGTGGCCGAGGACTACGCCACCTCCCGCCGCACCGGCGCGTTCCTGCTGATCGACGCCCACGACGGCAACACCCTCGCGGCGGGGATGACCGGCACTCCCTGAACACAACTGACGGCCCTCAGCGCACCTGTGCCAGATATGGCACGGATCCGCTGAGGGCCGTCGTCTGTTCGCGGCACAATGAGCCGATGACGGCGCACACCTGGCGGAACTGGTCCGGCACGGCCACCGCCCACCCCAGCCGCATCGCCCGGCCTCGCGACGAGGGCGAGGTGGTGGACCTGGTGCGGGCCGCTGTCGCGGCTGGCAGCACGATCCGGGCGGTCGGTGCCGGGCACTCCTTCACCCCGGCCGCCGCGACCGAGGGCACGCTGGTCCACCTCGACGCGCTCGACCGCCTCGAGCACGTCGGGCCACCGGCGGCGGACGGTTCCCGCCTGGTGACGGTCGGCGCCGGAATCCGGCTGCACGCCCTCTGCCGGGTACTCGCCGACCATGGCCTCGCGCTGGAGAACATGGGCGATATCGACCGCCAGTCCCTTGCCGGCGCCATCTCCACCGGAACCCACGGCACCGGCGCGCGGCTGGGCGGGCTGGCCACCCAGGTGCACGGGATGCGGGTGGTCACCGCCGACGCCCGCGTCCATGACGTCGGACCAGATTCCCCCGACGGCGGAGCCGACCTGTTCGAGCTGGCCCGCCTCAGTTTGGGCACGGCCGGAATCCTGACCGCGATCACCCTGCGCTGCGTGCCCGCGTTCACGCTCACCGCCGCCGAGGCGCCCCTACCCCTGCCCCACGTCCTGGAATCGCTCGTCGATCTGGCTGTCGCCGACCACTTCGAGTTCTACTGGTTCCCGGGCACCGATGTGGCGCTGACGAAGACGAACACCCGCGACGGCGCCGCTCCCCCACTTCCTCCGCTGCGCCGCTTCCTGCACGACGAGGCCCTGGCCAACGGTGTCTTCGAGGTGACCAACCGGATCGCCACCGCCGTGCCCGGCCTGACCCCGCACCTGAACCGCCTCGCCGCCCGCGCGCTCGGCGCCCGCACCTACACCGCCGCCTCCCACGAAGTGTTCACCTCCCCGCGCCGGGTGCGTTTCGCCGAGATGGAGTACGCCCTGCCCGCCGAGGCGCTCGTCGACGCACTCGGCGAAGTCGACACCTGGTTGCGCCGCAGCCGGGAGAACGTCCCGTTCCCGATCGAGGTGCGCTTCGCCGCAGCCGACCGCGTGTGGCTCTCGACGGCGTACGGCCGGCCCACCGCGTACGTGGCCGTGCACCAGTACCACCGCCTGCCCTACGCCCGGTATTTCCGTGCGGTGGAGGCCATCATGCGCGGCTACGACGGGCGACCGCACTGGGGAAAGTTGCACCGCCGTCGGGCTGCTGACCTGGCACCCGCCTACCCACGATTCGCCGATGCTGCCGCGGCGCGGGGCAGGGTCGACCCGAGCGGTGTGTTCGCGAACTCCTACGTCGACCAGGTGCTGGGCGCCCACACCGAGCCGACGCCGGCCAGGTAACATCGCGGCGTCGGACGACACCACGTCGATGGGAGCCCGGATGCGACGCACCGTGTCCGCGGAGCTGCACGTCACCGCCGGGATCGGCACCACCGAGGTCGCCCTGCAGGTGGCGCTGGCGCGTGTGCCCGGGCTGCGGGTGAGCGAGTCGCTGGAGATCCGCCAGGACGGACGGCTCCTCGAGCCGGCCGAGGAACCCACCGCACACGGCGGCCGGATGCACCTGGTCACACTCGACCGGGCCGCCGAGCAGCCAGGCGAGGTGAGCGTGCGCTACGACGCGAGTGTGGAGGATGAGGCGGCCGGCGCCGTCGCGGAGGTACCGACCACCACAGCGGACCTGATGGCCTACCGGCGCCCCAGCCGCTATGCCCAGTCGGATGAGCTGTTCGTGACGGCGCGGCGTGAGCTCGGCGGGCGGCAGGGTTTGGCACTGGTGCACGCGGTCGGGGACTGGGTGGCCTCCCGGGTTCGGTACGTTCCCGGGTCGAGTCGCGTGACCGACGGGGCGGTGGCGACCCTGCTTCAGGGGCAGGGCGTGTGCCGCGACTACGCGCACCTGGTGGTGGCGCTGCTGCGGGCGCTCGACGTGCCCGCGCGACTGGCCGCGGTCTACGCGCCAGGGCTGCGTCCGATGGATTTCCACGCCGTCGCCGAGGCGTGGGTGCAGGGTCAGTGGTATGCGGTCGACGCCACCCGGATGGCGCCGCGCAGCGCCATGGCGCGGATCAGCACCGGCCGTGATGCGGCCGATACTGCGTTCCTTTCTGCCTATGGTGCCGGGATCCAGATGGGGCCGCAGACGGTGACTGCGACGGTCGACGGCAATCTCCCGGTGGAGAGTGCCGACACGGCGGTGCAGATGCCGTGACCGACCCGGCTCTCCCGGAGACGTCGCAGGAGAAGTGGGCCCGCCGCTTCACCGTGCCCGTGCTGGTCGCGGCGCTGGCCGCCGTTCCTGCGTTGTTCCTGACATTGCTTCCGGACCCGTGGCTCACGGCCGGGCTGGTGGTGAACGTGCTCTCAGGGGCTGTGCTCACCGCCGAGACGCTGGTGCTGTTCGCCGTATCGGCGGACAAACGGGCCTGGCTACGACGGCAGTGGTGGCTGGTGCTGCTCACCGTACTCATCCTGATCAGCGTGGTGCTGGCGCTGGGGCCGGTGCAGATCCTGCGGCTGGTGCGGGTGGTGGCGGCGCTGCGCGTGCTGGGGGTGCGGCGGATCCTGCGCTCGGGTCAGGTGCTGGTGAACCGGGTGGATCGGATCCGTCCGATCCTGCCGCGCGGGATCGCAGCGGGACTGGTGCTCGTGTTCTCGACCGTGGTGCTCGTCGATCCGAACTCCCCCAGCCGGCAGTTGCTGGCCGACCTGCTCCCCGCTGGCTCCGGGGCGACGATCGCGGTGATCGGCGGGCTGGGCCTCGCGGTGGCCACGTGGATCGTGCTGCGAGGGAGCCGCGGGGACGGGGAGCCGGGGGTAGACGAGACGAGCGAGGACGCACCCGGCGCCGAGGATCGCGCGGGCAGCTGACACACCTCCCGCAGTCTGACCTACGTTCTGCGGGGGCGCACGGTATGTCGGACTGCCGAACCTGTGTCAGACGGACCGGCAGGCCAGGGCGCCGGAGCGCCGCGGCGCCCCATGCTCGGCAGCGCACCATGCTGGCGTAGGCTAGACGCCGCCGCTCCTCGCGGCATGGGCCTCTAGCTCAATTGGCAGAGCTGCGGACTTTTAATCCGTAGGTTCCGGGTTCGAGCCCCGGGGGGCCCACTGCCCATCACTGGCCGGTCAGCGCGCGCCGCCTCCGGCGTGCCACCCGCAGCCCGACGATCGAGCCCAGCACCGCAACCGCTTCGGCGACCGCACTGAGCGTCTTCTCCGGGTACCAGAACGGGTCGTACATCGAGGGCACCGGGCCGATCGCCGGCACGTTCACCAGGCTGTACAGCAGCACCGCGCCGAACGCCGAGAGCGCCACCAGCCCGGCGAGCACATAGGCGAGACGGGAGCCCCTGACCAGCAGGAACAGCCCGGCGAGCACGGCCGCCGTGGCCTGTACCCGGAAAAGGGTGTCGCCGCCGATCCCACCCGGGGCTGCGATCCCCATCTGCTCCGCCAGCCGGTAGTGCACGACGGCGTCCACCGTGAGACCGGCCACGACCAGCACCCGGACCACCAGCTCCGGCGCCCGGGACATCAGGGCTCCACCGTCAGTGTGGCCGTCATGTTCGGGTGCGGGGTGCAGTGGAACGGGTACTCCCCCGCGTCGGGCATGGTGAAGGAGACCTCGTCACCCGGACCGACGGACACGTCGAAGATGCCCTCCTCGTCGGAGGTGACCGTGTGCCCGACCGAATCCTCGTTGCGGACCGTGATCGTCTCACCGGCGCTGAGGCCTTCCGGTACCTGGAAGGTGAAATCGGAGATCACCAGGGTGGTGCCGTCCGGCTCGGGCTCAGGGTCCGCAGCTGACTCGCCCGGGTCCGCACCGGAGCTGCATCCGACGAGCAGGAGCAGCACTCCCACTACGAGCGCCAGGGCACGAGGGCGATCCACGGTGATGTCCATACCTGGTGGTACGCACGAGAGGCGCGCTGGGATTGCCTCGATCCGTACGAATCTCACCCGGCCGCTCAGAAGTGGGCACTGGACCACACGTACCCGGACTCACCCACCAGCTCGACCGCCATGACGCCGTCATCGGCCACGATCCACCGATTCGGTCCGTCGGCCTGCACCGACCACTGCCCTATCTCAGCGGTGCTGCCGTCGGCATACTCGACCATGCACGTGTAGACCATCCCCGGCGGGCCCTGCGCCACCTCGATCACCAGCATCGGGCCCTCAGAGCTGTCGCTACGCGCGACCTGCCCGATCCGGTCGCCGTCGGAGGTCATCAGCGGAGCGCTCGCGGCAGCCACAGCCGGCGACGCCTCCTGGTCCAGGAGCTGCACCACGGCGCCCCCGAGCACCAGACCCAGCAACCATGCCGCTGCCACGGCCAGCAGCGCCCGACGGCGTCCCCACCCTCGAGCGATGCGGTCACCATCAGCAGTGGTCACCTCCCCTGGCTCCGGCTCGGTCACTGCCGGCTCGTCGCGCAACCGTGCCAGGACGCGCGCCTCGAAGTCCGGGGAGGCCGAGTGCCGGGGCACGGCGGGCAGGAGCTGTTCGATCACGTCCGCATGTTCGTCGTACTCGCGACGACACACGCCACAGTGCGGCAGGTGAGCGCTGACCCGGGCACGGAGGTCGGAGTCGGCGTGGTCGAGCGCCACCTCGAGCAGCTGGTCCTCGTCGGGGTGCCAGTCGCCGGGCGCGTGGCTATCGGAGGGTCCGCCGCCGGAGGATCCGCCAGCCGAAGGCCGGTTCCCGGACGGGTGGCCACCCGTGTGCCCAGGGCGCCCGGGGAGCTCACGGTCACCAGGGCCGTCCGAGGCCCCCGGGTCTGGGTGACGATCGTCCTCAGGGCGAGGGCCGCCGTCGGGGTTCATGCTCGACCTCCTTCCTGGACCTCGCGACGCAGTCGGCGCAAACCGTCGCGGATGCGCGTCTTGGCGGTGCCGAGCGGGATGTTCTCGACCTGGCTGACCTCGGCCGCCGTGCAACCGGCAAGCACGGCCAGCACGACCGCGCGCGCCTGCTCCGGAGAGAGATGGTGCAATCGGCGCACCGCACGATCGGCCTCGATCCGGTGCATCGCGGTCTCCTCCAGGTCGGGTGCGGTGCTGGTGGTCTCGTGCAGCAACTGGTGCAGGATGCCGTCGTCGGTGGGGGTGCTGCGGCGGGCGCGAACCGCATCGATGGCCGCATTGCGGGCGATCGTGAGGATCCAGGTGAGCACCGAGGCGCGTCGTGGGTCGTAGCCGCCGGCCGCGCCCCAGGCACGCAGGAAGACCTCCTGGCTCACGTCCTCCGCGAGCGCAGGATCCCTGGTGATGCTCACCGCCATGCCGTACACCGCCCGCTGGAACCGTCGCACGAACGCCGCCGAGACGCTCGGATCGTCCAGCGCCAGCCCGGCCAGGAGGGCGGCGTCGTCCGCCCGATCGGCTCGGGAGATGGCGTCCATACCTCACCATACGGCTGGCCGGGCGGGAGGGATTGGGTGCATCCCGGGCAATCTCTGTGCGCGGGGCACACGTAGTACTTGATATCCGGCACTGCCGCCGGCAGGTGACGACGAGCGGAGACGATGATGCGACGGACACGACTGGCCCTGACGGCGACCCTGATGGGCGCGGGTCTACTTCTGGCGGGGTGCGCCGATGACGGCGGAACCGATGCGGCCGAGGATGAGACCACGGCCGAGGACATGACTGACGAGGACATGACTGACGAGGACATGACCGAGGACGACATGACCGATGAGGAGACCGACGACATGTCCGATGAGGACATGGACGACGGCGACATGATGGCAGCGACCGTTGCCACCGCCGAGACTGACCTCGGCACGATCCTGGTCGACGGCGAGGGCATGACGCTCTACCTGTTCACCAACGACGAGCCGGGTGTGAGCAACTGCGAGGGCGAGTGCATCGCGAACTGGCCGGCGCTGGAAGGTGAGCCGGAGGCGGGCGACGGCGTGGACGCTGCCCTGCTCGGCAGCATCGAACGCTCCGACGGCACGGTGCAGGCCACCTACAACGACTGGCCGCTGTACTACTGGGTGCAGGACTCCGCCCCCGGCGACACCACCGGTCAGGGCGTCAATGACGTCTGGTTCGTCGTCTCCCCGGAGGGCGAGATGATCGAGGGAATGGACGACATGGGCTGAGACCGCCCGCCGCCCTGCAGTGGCGAATCCGTCGATTCCCAGGCTTCGGTGCGAGAGTAGGAGCGCCACATGAGGTGATGGGAGGTCCTGATGCGGATGCGTGTGCTGCTGCTGGTGTGGGGTGGGTTGGTGCTCGTGTGGGCGGGTGCCGCCGTCTTCGGGTGGGGGAACGTGGAGTCGGGCTCCGCTGACCCGTTGGTGCAGATCCGCAGCGTCAGTGATCTGGTTCCCCAGGACCTGCAGGCGCAGGTGAGCGCGGAGTACTACCTGGGCGAGGGGCACCTGCTCGTGCTGATCGCCGTGACCGCGTTGAGCGTGCTGCTGCCGCTGCGGGCCAAGCTGCTCCGGGTGGTGGCGGGACTCGCCTATCTCGCCGCGGGTGGATACCTCGGGTACAGCGCGTGGTCGGGCAACCCGCCTGCGGAAGTCGGCATGGTAGCCGGATACGCGGTGGCCGGCGCCCTGGTACTCGCCGGCCTGTTCTTCTTCGCCGACCGCCGCAGCGCGGTCGGCGTGGTCGCCGGCGTCGCAGCGCTGGCCGGCGCGGTGTGGAACACACACGCCGTGGTCGAGGTAGCACTGCCCGACCGCCCCGGTCTGGGCGCCATCTGCCTGACGATCGGCTACCTCGTGGTGGCCGCTGGCGCCTTCTCCACCCTGGGCGAGCGCCGGGGCGGACGAAGTCGACGGTAATACTGCCAACGAGGTCGATATAGCCAACACGTGGCAGTATTCCCGTCGATTTCATCCGGCTCAACCGGCCACTGGCAGCCGGCGGTGCGCCCCGGTAGCCAGGCGACTGGCGAGGGACGCCGTCGTTTGCTCCCACAACACCCAGATCTGCACAAAGCTCAGCCGGGTGGTGACGTACCCGAGGCGATCAGCCATCAGGTCCCTGGCCCGGTCATTCTCGTAGTCACGGCGGGATGTGTGGTGCGCGGCACTGTCGGCCTCGATGATCCACCGTTCGCCCACCAGCATGTCCACCCAGCCGACCCCGGGAATCTGCACCTGTTGCTGCACGCGGACTCCCCGCGAGCGAAACCAGCGCGCCAGTCTCGTCTCCGACCCCGACTGCGAACGCCGTGAGATCACCCCGAGGTCGCGGCGTGTCCGGCCCGGCAAGCCGCACAGGATTTCCCGCACCGCGGCCGGCGTTAGCGCTTCTTTCGCGAGTGCTGACTCGACCAGCACAGCCGTGTATTCCGAGCTCAGGCAGCGAGCCGCATGGGTGAGGGCGAGCGGCAACGTGGCCACCGGGTCGGGCTCTGGCCAGGCGTCGATGTACGGTCCATGAGGAACCATGCTGCGCAGCTCGTGCCCACGTCGCGCGTACGCATGAGTCTCGCGCACATCCGGTACCCACAACCCGCGCACACGGGCCGCCGAGACGCAGGTCAGCCGCCCACCCTTCGCCAGGGCTGCCACTGCGGCTGCGTCGGCATCGGCTGTCGCGTACCAACCGCGGGCTATCTGGCGTAGCCGCCCGGACGTGCACCGACGTCGGATCTCCTTATCGGTGAGTCCGCGTGCGATCAGATCGGCACGGGAGTAGATGCCCAGTTCAGGCTCGCGCATGCCACCAACCGTGGCCCCGGGCCCTGCCACCGGCGTCCTGCCTCGGCGGGGGTTGTGGATAAGGCGACACCGACCCACCACTCGGCCAAACCACCGCGGCTCCAGGGGCCTAGTGTTCGGCCCCTGAGCAGTTCGGGGGCCGAACACTAGGCCCCTGGGGTGGTGGGTCCCCGAGACGGGCGGTCAGGAGTTGGGGTCCCGGTACTTCGACATCGGGTCCGAGTCGCCGAGAGTGTTGATCCCGGAGCGATCGGAGTCGCTGACATCGGACTGATGGCCGGTGAGGTGGGCGCCCTGGCCGACGATTCCCGGACGAACCCGCGCCGCCCGGTTGCGTTGCTCGCGGGCCAGGCTCATCAGCCGGAACGACAGCACGACTCCACCGATCAGCACCACGGCCACCATCGCCATGACCATCTGGTCGTTCGTGATGACCTCGAACACCATGGCGAGCAGAATAGCCACGAGGATCGCGCCTTCGATCATGGCGAACCCGAGGAAGAAGCGCGTCATGGCCCGACCAGCACCCGCTTGACCCAACTGGTTACTCATACCGCCATTCTCCCACGCACGCCGGTCGCGCGCGAGGCTACGCTCGGGTCCATGGCGACCGCCCGGTTGAGTTCCGCACCCCCAGCAGTGCGCCTGCGGCACGTGCTGAACTGGATCAATGTCTCCACACCGCTCGGTCTGGCCGTGGCACGCGCCGGAGGAGCCCGACGACGCCCCGGGCCGATGCTCCTGACCCTCGCCGAGGGCTATCGGTGGCCGTTCCCCACCGGCGGCGCGTTCACCGTCGGCGACGTCGTCATCACTCGCTCCACCATTCGTCGCCTGCGACAGCGCCACCCACGCGTGCTGCGGCACGAAGAGATCCACAGCCGCCAGTGGGCCTACTGCCTCGGCCTGCCATTCCTGCCGCTGTACGGACTCGCCATGACGTGGTCGTGGGTCCGCACCGGGGACCGCGCGGCACGGTGCTTCTTCGAACGCCAGGCCGGTTTGGCCGACGGCGGGTACCGGGACGTCCCGCCCCGATCGTGGGGCAGTCAGGCACCGCGCGCCGTTCGCCCGTGAGCGGCCACGCACAAGTCCGGCGACCCTGACCGCAGGTTCGGGCCTGCCATCAGGGTCGCCGGACATTCCCCAGTCCCCCGGTCTGAGAGGTTTCACCCGGAGGTAGGCGGAACCTCGAGGAGCGCGGCACGGGCGCAACTCACCCTGTACCCAACTCGGACATCCTCACGACCTATCCCAAGGCCGCCCAGGTCGCGGGCCCGACCACGCCGTCCGCGGTCAGCCCGTTGCTGCTCTGGAAGCTGCGGACCGCCGATTGGGTACGCGGTCCGAACTGCCCGTCCGCCGTCATGTTCTGACCCCACGCGATGAGCCGCTCCTGCAGGTAGACCACATGCTCACCCTTGTCTCCGTAGCGGAGCGTGGGTCGTGATTGCGGCTGCCCGCCACCGGGCTGGGACGGCTGACCCGGCCCGCCGGGTTGAACAGGTTGCGAGGGCCCACCAGGCTGAACTGGCCCACTGGGCTGGGATGGCTGACCCTCCAGTGCCGCCCACGTCGCCGGACCGACCACACCGTCCGCGGTCAGGCCCTGGGCCTGCTGGAACTCGCGCACCGCGTTCTGGGTGCCGTAGCCGAAGATCCCGTCCACGGCGACCGCGTAGCCGAGCGCATCCAGCCGCTGCTGCAGGTAGGTCACGTCGTCGCCGCGGGACCACAGCCGCACGGTCGGCCGCGTGGACGTTCCCCCGCCTCCACCGCCAGCGCTTCCCCCACCGCCACCGCCGCCCCCACTGACGGGCGCCGTCACGGTGAACGGCTCCTGAGCCTGATAGCCGGCCGAGGCCCCGAGCAGGAAGTAGTTCGGTGTCTGGTCCGGAGGCATGAGGTCGACGATCCGGCGGTGGAACGTTGGGTAGTCCCCGCTGAAGCCACCATCGGCGTAGACCTGCAGCAGCTTCTCGGTGAACAGCCCGTTCACGTCCCCGTCGGCGGAGACCTGGTTGTCCTGACACCCGCTGATGAGGATGAGCTCGGCCGCCATGGACCGGCTCTCGCTGGGACCGGAGAGGTTCTTCACGAACTCATAGGTCCCACGCCGTGCCTCGTAGTCGCGCATCTGCACGTCTATCGGCATCCGCCGGGTCTTGGCGCGAGGCTGCCACTGCTCCACCAGCCGCAGCTGCCGGGACTGCTCGGGAGCGGCCATCATCCGCGCGACGGTGCCGGAATGGCAGGAGTCGCTGATCACGAGCACCCGCACCCCCGGGCTGAACTGGGAGTACATCTGGTGCAGTTCGTCGTCGACGATCTGCCGGTCCCACGCCACCCAGGTCTCGTCCTGGCCGTCGTCCTCGTCGCCGGTCGTGTCGGGCATCTGTGCACCATGGCCGGCGTAGGTGACCAGGCACATATCGCCCGGCTGCGCGGTGCGGGCCAGCCGCCCCAGTTCGCCGATGATCGCCTGGCTGGTGGCCTGGGAGTCGATCAACGAGGAGGTCTGGTAGCCGTGGGAGAGCGCGATCTGTTCCATCGCGGTCGCGTCGTTGATGCACCCGGCGAGCTCGCCGTCCCAGCCGCCGTAGGCGTTCGGGTCGACGTAGTTGAGGCCGATGTGCACGGAGTATCCGGACATGGTGGTTCCCTTCTCTAGTTGTGCTGTGCCGGGTCGACCGGGACGAGGGCGCCCTGAGTGCGCACCTTCCAGGTCTGCGTGGGTCCGGTCATGCGGCCCTCGTCGGTGATGCGGTGGATCTCGAAGCTGATCTCGGGGTCCGCGACGTAGCTGGTCAACGGCAGGTGCAGGCGCACCTCCGCCTGCCGGGCGGAGTCGGTGAGGGTGACCGGTGCCAGCTCACGCCCGTCGAAGCGGGAGGTGATCTCGAGGCCGGTGAGCTCCGCCGTCGAGGGTTTGGCCGTGGCCACGAAGACCAGGCCGAGCTCGAGGTCCTCGATGTAGGCACGTACCTCTTCGATCGGCTGCCCCGCGGAAGAGAGGGAGTAGACAGGGAGTAGGCCAGGGTCGGAGTCCTCGCTCGCCACGGTCAGTTCCTGGCCCGGATCCACGACGGCGTCCACTGCAGTCACGGGGGTGCCGTCCCGTTCCAGCCCGGTCACCGCGACCGGAACGGCCACGGCATTGGTGATGTGCTGGGAGCCGCGGTCCGGTCTCACGTTCACGGGCCCTGCCTCGTAGGGGCCGGCGATGGTCGCCGTCGAGACGATCACGTCCGCGCGGGCGCGCACGTTCCCGGGCAGCGGCCAGGTGGCGTTGCCGCGCAGGCCGTCGCGGTCCAGCAGTGCCTTGAGGGCCATCAGCCCGGCGATATCGGTTTCGCAGACGATGTCGAAGCCGGTGGAGGTAGCAGCCCAGTCGACGCTCACGCTGCCGGGAGCGACGAGGGTCAGGTCGGGTGCGTGGTGGGTGTCCTCGGGGCGTTCCAGCCGGGGTGCCGGGTGTAGATCTCGCAGCTCGGCGAGGATCCGGGCCCGGACGTAGCGCGGGACGTCGCCCTGGAGGCCGATCGCGACGATGCATCGCATCTGGGTGGGGTTGTCGATGTCGATCGTGGACTGCACAAGCAGCTGTGGGGTGTAGGGGCGGGGTGCGTCCGGTTCGCTCCAGCCGACGGTGTAGCGGTCCGGGACGATCAGGAACGTGCCGGGTGTGCGCAGCGAACGCAGCACCTGAGCCCACCCCTCGGCGGCGGCGACCTCGACCGGTTCGTAGGTCTTGTACTCGATCTGCCCGAGCTGCATCGCCGGCTGGCACCCGATGGCGGTGGACTCCCCGTCCACGGCCGAGCGGTACACGTCACCGTAGGTGGCGCAGGGAACGACGAGGTCGAGCCGGTCGATCGTGACCAGCTTCTCCCACACCTCGCGCACCGGCAGGATCGTCATGTCCTCGCGTAGCTGCAGCGGGGGCCGCAGGGTCGCTCCGGCGAGGGTGTGCAGAGTAGGAAGAGCAGCGGGCAGGTTTCGACTTCTCGCGCGAGCCGAGCGCTTCTTCGCCAGACTGGCGATCTTCGGCAGCCCGGCAAGAGCGGCCGCTGTCAGCGTCACCTGCGGGGTGCGACGCCAGCCTCCGAATGTGGTGGTGGCCACGATCTGCGGCGGGTCGGCCTGAAAGCCGGGGGTGCTCAGGGCGCCGTAGGCCAGGCGTGCCCACATGTCCCGCAGCCTGAACGTCAGCCGCACGCCCTCGGGGATCGCCGATGCCGAGTCCGCGGTGAACAACTCCTGTCGTGCGCGGCCCTCCTCGTCCAGGAAGGGCACCGAGAGCCGGTAGGTGGTCTCGGCCTCGGGCACCAGCGTGAGTTCGTCGGTGGTCTCGGATGCCTCCGCGGACGGTCCGCGCTCGAGCTCGACGGTGACCGTGGCGGCGATCGCGGGCCGGCCGTCGAGCCCGTGCCCGGGTTCGGAGGTGATCTCGAACCGGAACGGGCTCTGGGCCGGGTCGGCGACCACTGCCGGCATCGCGAGTCGGTGCCGGGGCGCATACCAGCGCTTGCCGAGGTCCCACCGGTCCTTCCACCAATCCCCGTGCTCGACGGACTGCCCACTGCCGACGTCGGGTCCCGGGCGGCGAGTGGGCGTCACCTCGGCCAGACCGAGCGGGGCGAGAGTCAGTTCGGGGCGCACAGCCACGGCCGAGATCGCCGACACCGACGGGCGAGCGGCGGCGGTCGGACGCAGCGCGGCGGTGATGCTCTGCGCGCTCACCTGGTCGTCGCCCTGCGAGAACGCAGCGATCTTCATCGTGGCCGCGAGCCCGGGGCCGAGGGTGCCGCGAGTGCCGCGGGTGCCGCGAGTGCGGCGTACCGGGGCCAACGGGCGCAACTGCCCGCGCTCCATCACCACGACATGCGCGACGGCGTCCGGCCCGCCGGCCTCGGCGACCAGCTCGGTCAGGGGTCGAGTGAGCACCTGGATCGCAGATGCGCTCCTGAGCGGGGTGCCTGCACGCGAGGCGGGCAACGCCTTGGTGACCGTCATCTCCGGTGGTCTGGTCGCGGCGAGCCGCCACCCGCCATCATCGGTCAGTTCGAGCACCCAGCGTGCGGCGAGCAGCAGGGTCTCGACCACCAACCAGTCCTCACCACCGCCACCGCTGATCGCCTCCGCCGCCCGAAGTGCCGGCACGGAGGCCAGCAGGTCGTCGTAGCGGAACTCCGCCAGACCCTGCCCGCTGAGGGTGTCCCACACCAGGGCGAGGTGCGCCGTCAGGGGCGGGACGGGCGGTGCCGGGTCGACAGAATTGGCTTCGACGCGTGCTCGCAGGCGCAGGGTTGGCGCGCCTGCGAGCACGGACTCCATCGCCGCCACCGCGTCAGCCCCGGTGAGGGTGACGCTGAGGGCGACCAGTCCGAATGGATCGGTGGTGCGCTGCTCGGCGAGGATCTCTTCGCCGTCGCCGAGCAGCTCAAGCCGGACGGACCTGACGGTCTGCCCCGCGTGCCCGGCCGCATCCGGGGCGGATCCCGCCTGTGCTGTCAGGGCCAGGGTGGCCGAGGTGACCAGGTTGGTCAGGCGGTCGGCCGGCGCCGGGGTACGGCTCAGGACGAAGGTCGCGGACAGATCCGGCGAACCGGGCGGGTGCTCGTGCACGGTGAGCGTGGCCATGACTGCCTCAGAGGCTGTAGTCGAGGTACCGGGCGGGCGGGCCGGTTCGGACCCCGGTCCGCGCGCCTGCCGCACCGTCGGATCCACCTGCACCGGCGGAACTCTCGGGACCAGCGCTCTCAGGACCAGCGGAACCTGCGCCGTCGGGAATCATCCCCCGCAGCCGCGCGATGCGCTCCTCCGGGACGTAACGGACGCCGCGCTCGGGATCGGGCTGGGGCACGTTCACCACGAGCGGGCCGTTGCCGCTGCTGTACTCCCAGTCGCCGGACCACGAGCGCCCGGGCTCGAACAGGGTGCCCTTGACGGTCACGTGCACGCGGTAGCGGTAGAACGGGCGGAACTCGGGGTCGGAGGTGAACACGGTCCAGAACCGATCGGTGTCCAGATCGTCCTCACCCCAGGAGAAGCGCACCGAGGGGCGGCCGAGGGGTTCACGGGTGTCGGGATCGACGGGCTCGAACTCGGCCTCCACCTTCTGGGTGTTGTCGGTGAGGACCACGCCCAACTCAACCGGCCCGACGGCGAGGCGCCCGGCCGTATCGGCCCGCACCTCGAGCGTGGTGTCGTTGAGCAGCTGCCCGTTGGGTTCGGGATCGAGATCGATGACGTTGTTATCGATCTGTACGCGGCGGTACGGGTCGGAGGCCTCGCTGGGTGGTTCGGCCAGGTGCACCTTACGCTTGACGAAGGTCTTGTCCGGGGACCAGTCCTCGGGGGCATTGGCGACGTCGGCGGCGACCTTCTGTGCCGTCTGGTACTTCCAGGATCCGTCCTCACCCTCCAGTCCGGCGAAGCTGTGCCCCTCCCACTGGATCTCACCGCTGGTGTTGGGGTAGCCGACCTGCACGCTGAGGAACTCGACGTTTCCGTCCTCCCAGGCGGCCACCGGGCGCACCACGCGGGCGAGCTTGCGGGGCCAGTCGTCGAGATAGACGGTGAGGAAGTACTTGCGCTCAGCCTCCGGGTCGTCCTTGATCTCGTCGAACATGCCGGCCATGGAGCTGGAGATGGTGTGGTCCTGCAGGTAGGCGAACTGCTGCGTCTCGTGATATTCGAGGTTCAGTCGGGTGGTGTCGCGGCGGTACTTCAGGGCGACGCCCACACCCCACGGTGTGAACGAGCCGGAATCAGCCTCGGCGGCCTCGACCTCTGGCGGTGGCGGGTCGAAGATCATGCCCTTGGCCTGCTCCATGAACTTCTCGTAGACGAGGTTGGACTTCTCGTCCAGGCGGCGGGCGATCTCCTCGGAGCCGGGCAGGGTGGTGTCGACCTTGAGGTCCACGGTGATGGTGCCGTTGGTGCGCATGTTGTTGAACTCGGTCTGGATGTCCGCCGAGGCCCAGAACGCGCGGCCGGAGGCGGCGGCCGAGAAGTGCTCGAACACCCGGTCCCAGTTGCCGACGATGTCGAGGGTGACCACCGGGGACCACACCTTGAGCTTGTAGTTCTGGATGACGATCAACGGGGAGGCAGTGCCGTGGAAGGCCTCCCAGCAGATCGCAGCCGGGTAGGCACCGATGAGGCCGCTGAAGGCGTGTGTGCCGGTGGGCACGATCGAGCCCTTGCCGTTGCCGTGCATCTGCCAGTACCAGGGGTCGAGGTTGGAGCCGCTACCTCCGGTCAGCACCGGGCTGCCGTCTTCGGCGACGGGCGGCGGGCCGGATTCGTCGCGGGTGCGGGTCAACCGGGGCCGACCGGCGGTGCCGCGATAGGCGAACCGGGACCCACCGGCACTCGGCAGGGTCGGCAGACCGCGGGAGGTGGGCGAGACGTTGGAGACCGAGGTGATGTTCTCGGTGATGATCGCCGGGCGGAAGGTGGGCTCCTTACGGCGGCCCTTCAGCCCCCAGAACACGTCCTCGCTCTCGGCGTACTTGGCGGTGATCTGCGACTCCGACTGCCGGCGCACGTGCTCGGGGATGGCGCCGGTGACCGAGAACGTCAGCACACCGCCGGCCACCTCGCCGGGCGATCCGATCACGGCCTCCCCGCCGGTACCGGCGAAGCGGACCAGGTTGAACAGGTAGTCGCCCGAATCCGGCCCGTCCTTGCGGGCCATCCGCACCAGGTTCGGGATGTAGTAGAAGACCGGCGACTCACCCTGGCGGATCAGTTCACGGTTGTTGACGTCGGGCAGATACAGCACGTCGTACCCACCGCTGACGATGGGTTCGGTGCCTCCGGCGTAGGTGGGCCCCATGGCTTGCACGGACATGACGTTCCCCAATCTCGGTGAGAGGTGCTCGTACCTCTCCATGAGGGGATGGGGGGCGGCGTGATACGCCTGATCAGGAGTCGCGCCGGATGGCCCACGCGGCGCTCGCCGGCCGGCAGCCTGGCAGGCCGAGACTCAGGACGTCACCGACGCTCGACGCGAAGCGCGACCGATCCACTGGCACGGCGCCCCAGTCGCAGCTCCAGCCGCGTGAGCGCCGTTCCCCAGACGCCGGTGAGCATCGGATCCTCCAGGCGTCGCTCGGTCAGGTTCACACCCTCGACGTCCCCGGTCCAGGCGATCCGGACCGGCGCACCACCCGCGAGCGGCACCACGTCGATGCTCCCGTCCCCCACGCGGGTGACCTCACCGGCGATCATCCACTGCAGGCAAGAGTCCGCGCGCACCGGCTCGGTGAACCCCCAGTCGTCCTCGACGATGCATGACCCGTCCGCCCGGTTTAGCGAGAGAATTCGCGCCCAGTGGTCGAGCCCGGTGACGGGGTAGGCCGCGGCGAGGTCGAGGCTCATCGTCACCGTGTCGCCGTCCAGAGCATGAGAGAAGCCACGGGCCCGGCGGGCACGCCCGGGTGTCTGCTCGTGCCCGGCAACCACGGGCACGTTGTGCCACCGGCTCTGCATGGCCCAGAACTCATACCGCTCCGGTCCGAACATCCCGGCGCTGTACGTCAGGCGACCGGGATCGACGAGGACGGGGACGCCGTCGGAGGCCACGATGACCGACCCGACATCGTTGTGGTTGTGGCTCTCGGCATTGTGCCCGCCCTTGAGCACGGCCACCAGGCCCTCGGCGCGCCCCGGGTGTTCACGTACGAGCCCGATCTGCACATCCGGAAGCCACACCTGCCCCACCAACGGCGGATCGGCCGAGCCGGCCACACCGCTACCGAGCGCCTCCAGACCGCCGACCACCCGGGCGAGGTTCATCGGCCACTCGGCCGACAACTCCGACGGCGTCCACTGACTGAGCGCATACCGCCTGGCATCGGCGTCGCCGATCCGGTGTGCCCATCGCAGCAGCACGTCCCAGGGCACATTGGCCTGCGGCTGGGCCGAGGCATCGGCGACGTTCACGTGCCACGGGCCGCCGAGATGCATCCGGTGCGGGAAGGCGATGGATGCCCGGATCGCCGGTATCTCCGCCGCGCTCAACCGACCTCCGGTCACGCGCTCGAGCACATCGAGCGCTTCCAGGGCGCGACCCACACCCTCCCACCAGTACCCGTAGCCCTCGTCGACCGAGCCGTCCTCGGGGATGGTCACCAGGTACCGGTCCAGTCCGCCGATCGCCCTGGCCACCGTGGCGGTGCGGCGCGGTCCAGGCGGGAGGAGCTGGATCGCGGCGGCGAGCACATTGCCGCAGATCCACGGGCACCAGTTGTTCACGTCACTGGTCAGCCAGTGCCAGTCCCGGTCCAGGAACGGCTCGAGCACACGCCGGCTGCTCTCCGCCTGCACCCGCTCCCGTAGCCCCGGGAACGCATCATCCAGATCGTCACCGAGTATCCTGTCCACCCAGGCGAGTTGGGCGGCGATCTCCCCGGCGCCCAGATCCAGCCACGGCTCGACCGGCGGGACCACGCTGCCACTGCGCTCAGGGCCAGGGTCGTGCGCAACCCAGCACCAGGACGTCTGCTCGCACAGCAGCAGGACGCCGTCCGCGACCTCGTCCAGCAGTGGCAACCGGTCGCCGTCGATGGCTGCGGTGGCCCGCACGACGGCGCGGGTGAGGCGAGCCTGCCGCGCCCGCACCAGGTCTTCGTGGGCGGTCCGGACGCCGTCACGGTGGAAGCGGGCGTAGTGGGAGGCCTGCGGCGAGGGCCACGGCGTGCCGCTCTCACGCGCGGCCTGGTCGGCGAGCGCAGCGAAAGCGGGACCGGTCCAGCCGGCCATGGGGCCCGGTAACGCCGGCGCGAGTATCCCTGCGAGCGCGTCAGGGTCGAGGAGCGGCCGCCAGGCGGTCACGAGCGGGCCAGATGAGGTCACGGCTCAAGGCAATCGCCTCCGGGCAGGGGCGTCAACTCGCCCCGCGCCGCTCAGCCGGCGCCGTCCACGAACGCGCGCGCATGCGCCTCGTTCCAGCCACTGATCGCCAGCTCCCCCGTGGGGATACGCTCCGCTACCACGGGCGCGGAGACGACCTCACCAGCGACGACCATCGCCAGTCTCTCCTGATCATCGGCAGCCACCAGCGCCTCGGTGAGATCTGTGAACGCGGCCGCATCTTCTGGCAGCAGGGCGATGGTCACCACGGTCTCGTCGGTTGCCTGACCCTCATCGTTGGCCCTGCTCCCGAGCTCGATGCTCTGCACGGCACTCACCTCGAAGCCCTCGGCCAGCGCGAAGCACTCGGAGTGGTTCAGATCGGGCACGTACCCCTCGTCGCAATCAGGCCCGGCCGCATCCTCCACCGGCGCGAACGTCAGCGGCTCGGCCAACGTGACCTCGGCATCGCCCGCACAGCCGCCGAGCAACAGCCCGCTTCCCACGACAGCCGCGCCGAGGCGCCACCGACCTCGATCCATCCCCATCGCCCCCGTCGTTGCCATGCGTCCACGGTATCCAGCCAGCGCAGACCCGCAACCGTCAGTCGCTGACGAAGTCCGCACTCACCTCGGCCGTGACATCCACATCGCCTGCCTTCAGGTCCGGTGCCTGCGAGGCGGGCGCTCCCGCACGGGACGCGAATGCCTGTGGCGCCGCACCGCCCGACGCATGGGGTCGCAGGCCGGGTTCGTACACGGCCTCCAGGCGGGGCTCGGCCAGTCCGAGCGCGGCAGCGAAGTCGCTCGCCCGCACGACGGCGTCCCGCACCGCGTCCTGACGCGTCGCCTTCTCCGCGGCACGGCGGGTGGCCTGCGTCAGCTCCCAGCTGATGCCCGCCACCGAGACCCCCTCGACCGCTCCGATCTCGGTGACCCAGGCCGAGAGTGCGTCAAAGTCCTGAAACCGCACCGTCACCGAAGCCACGCTGCGAAACTTGGTGATCGTCGTATCGGAGTCCTTGCGGTACTCCTTGAACGCAGACGCCTGGACGCGGTCGGCGCCCCACCAGGTGGCGGCACCGGACTCCTGATGACGCCGCGCCTGCTCTGTCACCTGACGGTGCACCTGGATCGTGCGCGACAGTACGGAGCCGCGGTCCCGGCCCTCGAACGTGACGTGGAGGCGCAGTTGCGCCCGCTCCGGAGGAAGAGACCGGGTGGCCGTCCCGTACACGCTGAACGTCGTCATGTGCGGAATCATCCCACAACCCGGGCCGGAACAGCGCTGTCGCCGCAAAAACGAGGGGTCGTCATCGACGGCATCAGCGACGTATCCGATAACGCGAGTGGATGTGATCTAAGCTCGCAAGATCAACTCAACATATCCATAATTAATACCAGCACTCTTTCAGCCAGCGATCACAAGAATCCGCTATCAACGCACACCAAATATTTGCGCGTTGAAGATTCCGATGGTCGACCCCGGGCCGACCACGTCGGCCGGGCCCAGCATCGAGCCCGGCCGACGCGCCCCAAGCATGAGCGCACCGCAGGAGGTGGTGCGCTCCGTTACTTACCTCAGAGGCCCAGGCCGCCCAGCAGGCCGAGGACGATGGAGAGGACGGGCTCGAGGAGTCCGAGAATGGTGTCAAGCATGAAGAGTCTCCTTCTCTCAATTTTCGGACGACATAAGAAGATTATGCCGTTCGCCCGTTGGCGATGGCACTACTCTGCCCGTTCCCTATACGACCGGTCAAGACCAGAATTCGTGAACATCGCGTAACGGCTGATCTACAGACCCTGCCACGCGGGCTTGGTCTCGTAGGTCTCGCGATAGTAGTCCGCCAGCTGGAGCCGTGCGGCGGCCGCTGGGTCGACGAGGACCGAGACATGCGGGTGGTGCTGCAGCACCGACGCCGGCCACATCGCCGAGACGGGCCCTTCGACCATCTGGTGGATCGCCTCAGCCTTGTGCCGCCCGGTGGCCACGAGCACCAGGTGACGCGCGGCCTGGATGGTCGCCAGCCCTTGGGTGAGACAGTGGGTGGGAACCTTGTCGATGTCATCGTCGAAGAAGCGGGCATTGTCCACCCGGGTCTGCCGCGTGAGGGTCTTGATCCGGGTGCGTGAGGCCAACGACGACCCCGGCTCGTTGAACGCGATGTGCCCGTCGGTACCGATCCCGAGAATCTGCAGGTCCACACCACCGGCTGCGGCGATCGCCTCCTCGTAGGCCGCGCAGGCCGCCGGGATGTCCTGCGCCAGACCATCTGGTCCCTGCACGGCACCATCGGCGAAGTCGACGCGCCCCACCAGCTCGGTCTCGATCACGTTCCGATACCGCTGCGGATGATCGGCCGGCAGCCCCACGTACTCGTCCAGCAGGAAGGCCCGAGCCCTGGCGAAACTCACCTCACCCTGCTCGTGACGACGGACGAGCTCGTCGTACACAGCGAGCGGTGAGGATCCGGTGGCCAGTCCTAGTACGGCGTCCGGCTTCCGCTTGAGCAACGCCACGATGGCATCGGCGACGATCCGCGCACTCTCGGCAGGTCCAGGCTGAATGATCAGTTCCATGGGCCCAGTCTCACAGAACACCGACCTTCAGACATAGCAGGGCCCCGTGGTGGACATTGCCGCCACGGGGCCCTGCTGATGAGGACAGGCTCTAGGACTTCTTCCTCCCGGCCACGCTCACGAACACTCCGAGCAAGACGATCGCCGCCACCACCGAGATGGCCAGGCGGATCCAGTCGATGCCCGACGTGTTGTCCACGCCGAGCCAGCCTGCGACGAGATACCCGATCAACGCGCCGGCGATCCCGACGAGGATCGTCCAGAGCACCCCGATCTTCTGCTCGCCCGGTTTGAAGAGTCGCGCCAGCACACCGACGATGGCGCCGAAGACGATGAGGCCGATGACTTCACCCATGTGCGTCCGTCCGTTCTTCTCAGCCGCCCAGGGGCGGCACGCGAGCGCTCGCCGCGCGCGTTCAGCGTGCCACAGCGCGCCGCATCTCGCCGGTCGAACGGGCCCGCGGGTCAGCACTGCCAAGAGCACCTCTGACGGCGCTTGACCTTCACACGGTGATAACCCCTGGGATGGGGGCAGGAGGTACACACCATGACCGCACCACAGCCCGACGCCACCACCCGGATCCACCGCGCTCTCGCCGCACCAGACCCGTCGATCCGGCAGCGCGCCGCCATGCTGGCCGGGACCTACCCGGCACCCGAGCACGTCGATCCCCTCATTGCACGGTGCGCCGTGGAGCCGGACTTCTTCGTGCGCGACATGCTCACCTGGGCCCTGACCCGGCATCCTGAGCACATGACCGTGCCGCGGCTGCTGGCGGAGCTGGCAGCACCACAACCGCAGGCGCGCAGCCAGGCGCTACACACACTGTCCAAGATCGGTGCCGCGCGCACCTGGCCGGGCGTGCGTGGTCTCCTGAAGGACCACGACGACGAGGTGGCCCGCAGCGCCTGGCGAGCGGCCGCCGTCGTGGCCCCGGCGCATGCCCGGGCCGAGACGATCGAGACTCTGGCCACTCAGCTCGGCCGTGGTGACACGGACATGCAGCTGAGCCTGAGCCGGGCGCTGATCGCGCTCGCCGGGTCTGCCGAAGACACCCTGAGTGCAGTGCTACGCACAGCCGCCAGCCACCCAGCCATGAGCGACCACGCGGCCGCCACGGAGCTCCTGTGGGCCGATCCAGACGCCGGATTCGCCATCGATCACGCGCGGAAGGTCCGCGCCCTGGCAGGATCACCGCATGCTGATCGGTGAGGTCTCCCGCCGCTCGGGGGTGAGCGCCCGGATGCTCCGGCACTACGACACCCTCGGCCTGGTGCGCCCCACGGGGCGCACCAGCGGTGGGTACCGGGAGTATTCCGCCGAGGACTTCGAGCGCATCCTGCACGTGGAGGGACTGCGATCCCTGGGCCTGTCCCTGCGCCAGATCGAACGTGCCCTGCAGGATCCCGGCGCCACGCCGTCAGCACTGGTCGGCGAGCTGATCGAGCAGGCCGAGCGACGACTGGTCCGGGAACAAGAACTGCTGGACCGGCTCCGTGCCGTACAGCAACGGGACTCACCCGCGTGGGAGGACGCGTTGCAGATCGTCGCGCTTCTGGGTGCCCTGACCTCCCGCAACCCGACCAAGCGGCAGCGGGCCGCCCTCGCCGATGGCGGCACTCCCGCCACGCTCGCGGCCGCCGTGCTCACCGAGGGCGAGCTGAACACGGCCGGTGCGTTGCGCTGGGCGCTCGCCCGCAGCGGCCCGGAGGCGGTTGCTCACCTGGCCTCCGGTCTCGACTCCCCCGATGTCGAGGTGCGTCGGCGAGCGGTCCGGGCGTTGGCGGCACTGCCCGACGATCGCGCCGCCGCGCTGCTGGTACGGGCGCTGGCCGATCCGGATGCCGACGTGCGCCAGCACGCCGCCCTGACCGTAGGCGCGCGTGGGGTCCCGGCCGCGACAGACACGCTGATCGCGATGGTGCTGGACGGTCCGAACGACGTCGAAGCCGCCGAGGCGCTCGGCGTGCTGGCGCGCGAGGGCACCGACGGGATCGCCGCTCGCCTGTCCACCGCCGTGCCGGACGCCGGTTCCAGCGGGCGCCGCCGGATCGCGCAGGCGCTGGCGGAACTACCACCGCAGCAGGCGATCCCCGTGTTGACCGAACTCAGCCACGATCGGGACCCGTCGGTTGCCCTGACGGCGACCTCGGTGATCCGGACCCTCGCTGACGGACGAAACTGACGGCCCTCAGCGATTCCATGCCGTATGTGGCACGGCATCGCTCAGGGCCGTCACTTCTGTCCCGGTCGCTTCTTCGGCGCCGAGATCCAGACGGCGGCACTCACCGCGAGTGTGCCCACCACCTCACCCCAGGTGGGGACCTGCCGCAGCACGACGACCCCGATCACCGTGGCAGAGACCGGCAGCAGCGCGTTCAGCAGGGCAAAGGTGGCCGTACCGAGCCGCTTCAGCGTCACCTGGTCGAGCGAATACGGGATCACCGTCGAGAGCAACCCCACACCGAGGAGCAGGAGTCCGATCGGCCAGGTCAGCTCGGCGAGCGTGCCGCCGGCGAGGAAGGGGGCGTAGAGGACGGAGGCGACCGTGAGGCCGAGCGCGAGGGAGGCGCTGCCGCTGCGACGGCTCACGATCCGGCCACCGATCACCATGTAGCCCGCCCAGAGCACCCCCGCCCCGAGGGCAGCGGCCAGCCCCAGGGCAAGTTCCGCCGTCGCGGGATGCCCGGCCCAGTCGAGCCCGACGAGTGAGATCGCGAGCACCCCGAGAGCTGCCAGCACCACGGCGAGCCGGTGCCGGGTGCCGCGCCCGCCCGCTGCGGCAACGACCACCGGTCCGGCGAACTCGAGCGCCACCGCAGCCCCGAGCGGCAGGTGATCGATGGCGATGTAGAACAGGATGTTCATGCCGAGCAGAACCAACCCGAACAGGGCAGTCTGCCCGACCGTGCGGCGGGTCCACGGCCACCGCCACGGGCGCACCACGAGCAGCAACACGAGTGCCCCGACGGCGCCCCTCGCCCAGGCCACGGAGGGTGCCGGGATCGTGGCGTACAACCCGACGGCGAGCGCCGCACCGAGGTACTGGCTGAAGCCGGCGGTCAGGAACAGCGCGGGGGCCGGGACGCGGTCCAGGCGCGAGGTCACCACGTCAGGGTCACCGCCAGGGCTCGGTGGTCGGAGATGCGCAGGCGCCGGGCGTTGACCTGGGCGACCTGGGCGCCGCGAACGAGGACATGGTCGAGCTGACGGCGAGGAGCGGCGGCGGGGAAGGTGAGCGCCCGGGGCAGGCGGTAGTGGCGAGCGAGTGGTGCCACGGCCCAGGGATCGAGGTTCAGGTCACCGCAGATCAGCCCCGGCCCATCGGGGACGAGCCCGTCCATCGCGCGGATCAGCCGCGAGAGCTGGGCGGCCGCCATCGGGGCGAACAGCGAGAGGTGGGTGGAGCACACCGCTACCGGCCCAGCGGGGGTGCCGAGCACGGCGGCGAGCGCAGCACGGGGCTCGTCCTCCCAGCGAGCGATCGTCCCGGAACGCCAGGAGGGCAACGGCACGGGGATACGTGGATGGCGCAGCACGGACCAGGTGAGGATCGGGTGGCGCGAGAGCAGCGCCAGGCCGTAGGCGGGGCCAGGGTGGTCGCCGGAGCGGGCCGGACTGCGCCTCGTTCGGGAGCGCACATCGCCGGTGAGGGTGGCGGCGTAGTGGCGGTACGGCAGGTTCAGAGCATCGGCAACGATCCCCGCCTGGTCCTGCCTGCCGCTACGAGGCTGCCCGCGGTCGACCTCCTGCAGTGCGACCACGTCCGCCTCGATCCCGGCCACTGCGGAGGTGAGCATGGCGGCGTCGGTGGGCTGCGCCGTCGAGGCATCCAGACCGCGCTGGAGGTTGAGGGTGAGGGCCTGAAACCTCACGCCTGGTCGGTCTCGCCCGCTGTGTCGAACGTCAGGGAGACCGAGTTCATGCAGTACCGGTCGCCGGTGGGGGTCTGCGGGGCGTCCTCGAACACGTGACCGAGGTGGGAGCCGCACCGGGCGCACCGCACCTCGGTGCGCACCATGCCGTGGCTACGGTCCTCGATCAGCTCGACGGCGTCGGAGTCCTGTGGGGCGTAGAAGCTGGGCCAGCCGCAATGGGAGTCGAACTTGGTGGTGGAGCGGAAGAGCTCATTCCCGCATGCGCGGCAGCGGTAAACGCCCTCTCGGTTCTCGTGCAGCAGTTCCCCGGTACCGGCCCGCTCGGTGCCCGCCTGGCGCAGCACCGTGAACTCCATCGGGTTCAGCTCGGCGCGCCATTCGTCCTCGGACTTGCTTACCTCGTACATGGTCTCCATCCTCCCACCGGCTGCTGGAGTCTGCCGTGCTTGCGGCCCTCCGCGGGCCCACCCGAAATCGCTCGTCGATCTGGCGGTGGGCCCATGACGGTCAACCGCCAGATCGACGAGGAATTCCCGGTGGCGGCGGGGAACGAGGTCCGTGAAGGGGGCAGAATAGTTCCGGCAGCCGGTCTACCCCTTGGAGAGTGCCTCACCCATGCGTGTGCTCATCACGAACGACGACGGAATCGACTCCCCAGGGCTGACGATCCTGGCGCACGTGGCCGCCGACGCCGGGCACGAAGTGCTCGTCGCGGCCCCGAACAAGGAGTACTCGGGCTTCTCCGCCGGACTCCAGGGGGAACAGGAGGAGTCAGGCAACCTGCGCCAGAGCCCCGGGCGCCCACCCGGGCTGCGGCAGGGGATCGAGGCGATCGGGGTCCACGGCAGCCCCGCGCTCATCTCCGTTGTGGCTGGGATGGGCGGGCTCGGCCCGCGCCCCGACCTGGTGCTCTCAGGGATCAACCTCGGTCCCAACGTGGGCCCCGCGATCTTGCACTCCGGCACGGTCGGCGCGGCACTTGCAGCGGCCGCCCAGGGCATCGCGGCCGTGGCGTTCTCGATCACCGGACGCGAGATCGCCCATTCCGAGACGGCGACCGCGGTGGTCTCCACGGCGTTCGAGTGGGTCACCAGTCACCCGCAGGACGGGCGTGTACTCAACATCAACATCCCGGACGTACCGCAGGGTGATCTGCGTGGGCTGCGCACAGCGCAGCCGGCCCGATTCACTCTGGAGGACGGCGAACGGGAACGTCAGGTGACGAGCATGCTGTTCCGCCCCTTCTCCAGCGACGACGTCACCTTCGATGCGGACTCCGACGCCGGCCTACTGGCGCAGGGCTGGGCCACCGCGACCCTGCTGCGCTCCCACGTCCACGACGAGAGCGCCGCGACGATGCCCGGATTCAACACACAGGAGGTCATGCGATGACATGGTTGGTGACCGGCGGCGCCGGCTACATCGGGGCGCACGTGGTGCGCGCGTTCACCCAGGCCGGGATCGACGTCGCGGTGGTGGACAACCTCGCCAGCGGGATCGAGTCCTTCGTGCCCGAGGGGGTCCCGTTCGAGCAGATCTCCATCCTGGACACCGAGCGGCTCACCCAGGTGCTGCGTGAGCACGACTGCCAGGGCGTCGTGCACGTGGCCGGCTTCAAGTACGCGGGCGTCAGCGTGCAGCGGCCCCTGCACACCTACAGCCAGAACGTCACGGGCACCATCAGCGTGCTCGAAGCGATGGCCGCGGCCGGGGCGGGTTCGATCGTGTTCTCCAGCTCGGCCGCCACCTACGGCACGCCGAGCGTGGACCTGGTCACGGAGGAGACCGCCACCACACCGGAGTCGCCTTACGGGGAGTCCAAGCTGATCGGCGAATGGCTGCTCGCCGACCAAGCCCGGGCCACTGGGCTGTTGCACACGTCGCTGCGGTACTTCAACGTGGTCGGCTCCGGTTCGCCGGAGTTGCGGGATGCCTCACCACACAACCTGTTCCCGCTGGTGATGGATGCGCTGGCCGAAGGCCGCACCCCGAAGATCATGGGCACCGACTACGACACCCCGGACGGCACGTGCGTGCGGGACTACATCCACGTCAGCGATCTCGCCGAGGCCCACGTGAACGCCGCCAAGGCGCTGGCTCAGGGTCAGCAGCTGCAGCCGGTGTACAACCTCGGCAGCGGCGACGGGGTGTCGGTGCGGCAGATCATGGACACGATCGCCGCGGTGACCGGGATCGACTTCGAACCTGAGCTGGCGGACCGCCGTCCTGGCGACCCGGCGCGGATCGTCGCCTCCGGTGAGGCCGCGGCACGTGACCTGGGGTGGCGGATGACGCACACGCTGGAGGAGATGGTCGCCAGCGCATGGGCGGCGAGGAAGGCCACCGGCGCCTGAGGTCCACACCGTATGACAGAGGTTCGGCAGTCTGACCTACAGCCGGCTCCTGCCGAAGGTGGGTCAGACTGCCGGTGGTGTGTCATACGTGGTGCTTAGCCCCAGCCGAGTTCGTGCAGACGCTGGTCGTCGATGCCGAAGTGGTGGGCGATCTCGTGAATCACGGTGACGGCCACCTCTTCGGCGACCTCGTCGACCGATTCGCAGAACCGCAGCGTGGGGTTGCGGTAGATGGTGATGCGGTCGGGCAGCGATCCTGCAGCCCACCACTCCCCCCGTTCAGTCAGCGGGGTGCCCTCGTACAACCCGAGCAGGCCCGGATCCTCGGCCTCAGGCGGGGGCTCGTCCTCGACCAGCACCACCACGTTGTCGATGTGCTGGGCGAGCTCCGGCGGCACGAGGTCCAGGCCCTCGCCGACTGCCTCCTCGAAGTCTTCCCGGGACATCTCGATCACATCGGCCAGTCTCTCATCAGGGGCGTCGGTGACGTGCCCTGAGTGTCGGTAGCGTCCCCCGAGTAACGTCGGGTGGGGCCCCTCGCCACCATCGCCTCGCCTGGAAAGCTCACCCCCACCCAGCGGCCTCCACTGGTCGGACGCAACACGGCAGCCACGTCCGACACAGGAGAGGTATGAGCAGACGTCTCACCACCATCACGACGCTACTGTGCACCGCGATGGCGGTGTCCGGTTGCGGCGGCATCGTCTCCGGCGACCAACCATCCGCCACCGCGCCCCACGGCGAACCAGCCGCCTCTGAACTCGTCGGGCTCTGGCAGGTCGAGGCTGACGGCCTGGAGACTGACACCTGGGTGCAGATCGGTTCCTCGTTCTCGCCGATGAGCCTGACGGTGTGGAGTCAGGACTGCACGCAGTCCGGGATGTGGCGTGCTCGTGCCGGCACGCTGCTCACGCAGGTCGACTCCTGGTCCGGGACGTGCGACGGCCCGGAGACTCCCTGGCTCGAGAATGCGACCCGATTCACGACGTCCGGCCAGAACGTCATCCTGACGGACGCTGCTGGCCAAGAGACGGCCCGGCTGACGATCGACGGAGCCCCGCCACCGAATCCGGACATCGCCGATGAGTTCCGGCAGCAGCCCGAGTTGACCGAGGAGCAGCGCGCCGAGATCGACACTCCTGTGGAGCCCCTGCCCGGCGGCGTGGAACCTGCCACGGTCGAGGACGTGCTCGGGCGGTGGGTCCCGATGGAGGAGTACTCGACCGAGCCGTATCTGGAGGTGTCCGAGGACGGCGCATGGTCCGGATCCGACGGCTGCAACCATGTCGGCGGCCGCTGGGCGTTGGCGACCGACGGCAGCCTCCTGACCGTTTCCGGTGCGCAGACGCTCATCGGCTGCGAGGGGCACGACTTCGGCGCCCCGATGGCGCAGGCGGCCTGGCTGGTCGTGGAGGGTGAGCGCCTGAGGTTCTACGGCGACGAGGGCCAGGTTCTCGACGAAGCGACCCGTGCCTGAGGTCAGGTCCGTACCCGTGCCGGGCTCCGCCGTCGCGAGGCTACGGCAGGCCTCACGAGGGCCCACGACGGCGTCCCTCACCAGCGTGCTCCACGTCACTCTGACCCGTTTTGCCCCGGCGCACTCGGGTGTCGTATGATTTCCGAGGTTCTGGGGCGTCGGACGGCGTCACGGGCAACCGGGCCCCCATCGTCTAGCGGCCTAGGACCCCGCCCTTTCACGGCGGTAGCACGGGTTCGAATCCCGTTGGGGGTACGGAACAATTTCATAGCAAGACACGCGAGGCCCCGTAGCTCAGTTGGTTAGAGCGCCGCCCTGTCACGGCGGAGGCCGCCGGTTCAAGTCCGGTCGGGGTCGCGGTTCAATCGCCCGGTCACCACCATGACCGGGCGATTGTGTCAAGGCTCTGTAGCTCAGTTGGTAGAGCGTTCGACTGAAAATCGAAAGGTCACCGGATCGACGCCGGTCGGAGCCACAGCAAAGGAGCGTCACCTCTCACGGGTGGCGCTCTTGCTGTGTCTGGCCACGGGAACGCAAACGCTCATTAACGAGCCACTTCCTCCAGCCTCGACGTTGAGCACCGGCGTGGGATTCGAACGGACACCGCTGGTCAACGTACGGTCACCGCTGCTGGGCCCGGACACCGCTCCAGGGCTGGCCGCCACATTCGCCACCCTGGAGTCATGGGCCGCCGAGCCCGGCACGGCCAGTGACATCGGCACGGAGTTCATGCAGGCCTCGCGTACCTACGTGACAACAGCCCGACCAGTTGGTGCTTGGCAGAGCTAGGTACTCAGTCGAACCCTCCGGTGTCCGCATGACATACCTTGGCCGACGTCAACCTCCTGCTCGACGCCGGCCAAGGCGGTGATCACTCCTGCGCGGGCGGACTCAGCGCTCACCAACCCGGCGCCGAACGATCAGGCCCCCGCTCACGAGCAGCGTCGCCACGAGCATAGCCAGGGCTATCGAAGCGCCGGAGTCGGCTAGCGCACCCGGAGAGGAGTCGCCCTCGCGCGTCGCTGGTAGGCCCGCTTGGGTAGGGCCAGCGCCCGGCCGGTCGGCCCCGGATGCGTCACCGTCGCGGTCCGCCGGCTCAGGGTCGATCGGCTCAGGGTCGATCGGCTCAGGGTCGATCGGCTCAGGGTCGATCGGCTCAGGGTCGATCGGCGCACCCGGGCTGCATCCGTCCTGGGGCAGGCTGCCAGTGCCCGGTTCCCCGTGGTCCTTACGCACGTTCCACGCGACACAGTGGGGGTCCCCATCGTCTCCGGAGACCTCAAACGCCTGCGCATTGCCGACGTTCGCGATGACCAAGGCTTGCGCGACGTCAGGGCCGAGCCGGACCTGAGGTGCGTCGTCGTGCAGGTAGGAAGCACTCAGATGCAGGGATCCGCCGGTCACGTCGAATGCGCCCTCGGAAGAGATCCACTGGCTGACAGTGACCTCGCCGCTGCCGTGCAGATTGCTGCCGCCCCTGGCCGCCCAGGCGAGGGTTTGGTGGAGTTGCAGGCTGCCAGTGAAGTCCTCCGACACGTCGAGGTAGCGCTTGTCCCCCGGGTCGTCCGAGAGATCGATCGCCACCAGCTCGGAGTTGACCAGCACCAGGCCGGACCCGCTACCGGTGGCGACGATGGCCCGTTCGGAGTTGTCAACGCCATGGCCGAGCACAAGTAGGTCGGAACTGGTACCGGCGAGCACGAGCCCATCGGCCATGCCGAAACTGAAGTTGTTGACCAAGGTCACTGCAGTCGCCCCGTCCATCCGTAGCCCGGTGGCCTGGCTTGGTGGTGTTTGCATCCACCAGTCCGACGGCGGCGAGTTGTACTCTCGCTCCCCGTCCTGCCAGTCTCCGACGGAGTTCAGTACGTTCGCGACGTAGCCGCCGGTGCCGGAGTGAGTGATGAAAGTATCGAGTCCCATCCCGGAGGCATAGTCCACCACGACATCGTGCCCGGTGACCTCGATGCCCTGCCGCGAGTTCGGCAGAGTCACGTCCACGACCCACGAACCATCACCCCGCGCACTGATAGTGACCGGATAGTCGATCGGGTCGGCATGATCCTGGAACGGGTAGAAGACGCTCAACCCGCGTACGCCCGCGCCGTCGGCGAGGTCGAGGAGGGCGGGACTGGATTGCCCTTCGCCGGCGTAGGCCACCAGAACGGTCCCACGTGGTGCGTTGCCGTAATGATGCGGACCCTCCCAACTTCCTCGCAGCTCGACGCCGTCAGGCACCTGGAGCGGTTGGGTGATGCGGTAGCGACCCGCCGGTGCGTAGACGGTGCCACCCCCGGCCGAGCCAGCGTCCTGTAGAGCTGCCTGGAAGGCCGCGGTGTCGTCGTGCGCTCCGTTGCCGCGGGCGCCGTGGTCGGTCACCAGCACCACGGTGTCGCTGCCCGGATCCGGATAGCGATCCGCCGGAGGCGCGGCATCGGTCAGGTCGGGGATGCTTGGCAGATCCGCCGGTGCCCAGGTGCCGGTGTCGATCTGCACATCCGCGGTGTCACCTGTCTCGTCTGTCACGGCATCCACGTCAGTTGCGAACTCGTTGCCGAGGATCGCCGCAGAGCTCACCTCGTTGGAGAGCAGGACGGCGGGACTGGCGGCAGTGAATGCGTTCCCGGTGAGCTGGACAGTACCGGCCATGGCGGTCACCGCGTGCTCATCCCACGAAACAAACTCCGACTCGGTGACAACCACGGACCCGTCACCCTCAAGCAGGACCGGCTGGCCCTGAGGAGCCTCGAACGTAGTCTGCGCCAGGGAGATCGTCTGTGGATCGCTCAGGCCGCTGCTGGCGTGCACCCCAATACCGCCGGGCGTGTGGATGGTGGCGTCTGTCACCACGACACCGATCGGACTAGCCTCGACCAAGTCGAGGCCGACCGCGCCGTTGGTGATGGTCAGGTCCCACACCTGCCCATTGGCCAGACCGTGTTCACTGCGTGCGGTACGCAGTGCGGCGGCGTAGCTGTCGAAGGAGAGCGTAGAAAAGTAGAACCAGTCGTACTTGTAGGCCGTGATGCCGACGGCGTTCGCTCGCAGGTGTGCAGCGACGTCCTCGGAGGCGGGACCTCCAGGCCACTCCGCCCAGTAGCGCGGTCCCATATGTACGTGCTGGACCTGACCGATGTCGTAGATCCCATCGAAGGCCATCCCCTCGTCCAGGAATGTGCCGTGGACGTTCCGCACGAAGTGCCGGGCAGCCACGGCAACGTTGACGCCTCGGTAGGAGTTGACGAACGTGAGGTTGGTCAGGTTCGGCCCGTAGTATCCGTTGTCGTTGCGCCCGTCAGCGTTCTGAATGGTCCATGGGTAGGCGACGACGTTCGTGGGGTCATCCTGTTCCGGGTACCAGATGCTCAAGTCGCGGATGGTCGAGCCGCTGCGGGTGGTGAGGAAGGCGGTTCCGTCGACCTGGCCACGACCAGCATAGGCTGCGAGCACGGTGCCCTCGCCAATGCCGCCCTCGTCTGGGCCGGCCCAGTCTCCGCGCAACGTCACGGCCGCAGGAACGTCCAAGGTGCCGTGGATGTCGAACTGACCGGCCGGCGCGAACACTGTGCCTCCCCCGTTCGCATGCGCGGCATTCATGGCGGACTGGAGCGCGTGCGTGTCGTCGACGCCGTCGTCGGGATGTGCACCGAAGTCACGCACGTCATACTCGGCGATGGGTACGTCATGACTACCGAGGCTCACCGGCATGAGCCGGGCCTCTGGCTCCGGTTGCTGCCGCAGACGCAGGTCGTCGATGCGCACGCTGACAGGGTCCGGGGAAAAGTTGAAGAGCCGGAAGAAGTTGATCGCGCTGAGGTCCGGTTCGCCAGCAACGCCAGCATTGGCCAGGTTGAGGCTGACCAGGTTCCACCCGTCATTGAGGTTGGGGATCAGGTCGATCATGCGCCACTCATACTGGTCAGAGTCGGGGCCACCGGAGCTGGTGAGTTCGACTCGTCCCTCACCGTCACCGAGTGCGGAGACATCCTCGACCCAGTACCAGAACTCCAACACTGCCTCATCGCGGCTGAGGCCCGTGTCCACGGGGTCCAGGTTGAGCATGAACTGCACCTCGTTGCCACCGTCAGTCAGTTCGATACTGGCCGAGCCCTCCTGATACTCGTCGGTATTCAGGCTCAGCGCGTTCCCCCATCCGGTCTCCCAATCCTCCAGGGAGTCAGCGCTGCTCAGCGTGACCCCCGGGTCGCTCACGCCAGGCACTGCGCTTGCCGGCAGGCTCATACCGTGCATGACCCCAAGCACCAGCAGCCCAGTGGCCACTATCGATACGACATGACGCCAGGGATCGCGCCATGAGGAACGAGCGCATCGGGGCAGGTGCTCCAATGCGTTCGAGGTGATGTGCTGCAGACGCATCCTTGCGCTCCCTCCGACCCATAGGGCCGTGTGTACTGATCAGAAGATCATGAACATTGCTGAACGTTCATGATGCGGTTGTACAGTGGAGTGTGATGCTGGGCAGTAGGCGGTGTCAAGGTCCGAGCCCAGGACGACGGGAGCCGACGCGGCCTCAGAACAAGCGGCCCGGCGACGACTCCTGCTGCGCACCTCGTAGCGGACGCGGAGTTTCGCGGCCCGGGCGAGCCGCGTGCCCGTCGCGTCGACCGACGGCGCACGGCACGCGCGGTAGCCTGCGTTCAAGAGTTCATGAAACGGACGGGATGAGTGGGGCCCATGGTGGAGACCGTGACGATGCGCGATGTGGCGCAACGGGCAGGGGTGTCGGCTGGCACTGTTTCGCGAGTGCTGAACGGGCACGAGAACGTCGCAGGCCCCCTGCGCGATCGCGTGCTGGCCGCAGTCCGGGAGACTGGATACGCCACCGACCGGGCGGGCCGGGTACGGAGCCAGCGAAGCGGCGAGCGCGTGCATGAGATTGGGTTCCTTCTTTCCCTCCCCTACCTGGCTCACCAGGACGGCGGACTCATGTCGCCGTTCTGGGCGCACATCTTGCAGGGCGCCCAAGCCGAAGCCCACCGTTCTGGGGCCAGCGTGACCTACGAGGCTTTGCCCGGGGACGCACGAGTACTCCCCCAGCGAGAAGAGGGCCCGCGACGCTTCGGCAGCGCTTTGCTGACCGGCTCTGCACCACCCGACCTGGTTCGCTCCATGCTCGCTTCCGGGCTACCACTCGTGCTGGTGGACAACTACCTGCCGTCACTGGAGGTGGATTCGATCCTCGCCAACTACGCCTACGGCAGCGAGCTCGCGGTGACCGTCCTGCTCGAGTACGGGCACCGGGATATCGCCTTCGTCGGAGGCCCGCTACAGCAGGAGGGTGGCATCCGGCACGCGGTCTCTACCGTGGAGTTGCGGGCAGTCGGCTACCGGAACGCTCTCGCGCAGTTCGGCGTCCCCTTTCGGCCGCAGATCACCGAGACGTGTGACCTCACCCCAGACGGTGGCTACCAGGCCATGCGACGCCTGCTGCAGGCGGACCAGCACTTCAGCGCAGTGTTCTGCGCGAATGACCCGACGGCCTCAGGTGTACTGCGCGCCCTGGCCGAGGCCGGCCTGGAGGTTCCACGCGACGTCTCGGTGGTGGGATGCGACGACGAACTCGGAGCGGTCATGGCACCTCCGTTGACCACTGTACGCCTGGACAAGCAGGCGATGGGCGCGGAAGCAGTGCGGCGACTGCAGTATCGGCGCGACAACCCGACGGCAGCGCCGGTCACCATCATGACCCCGGTCGAACTCGTCAACAGGGCTTCCGTAGCCACACCGCCAGCCTGACAGTGTCGCCGCGCGCCTGAACGGTGCGATGAGTTCGGTTGCGATCAGCGCAACCTCTGTTCATGAACAGCTCCGGAGCGTCTTGGTCTCACGCAGGCCTGACGCTGCCCGCGGAATGCTGGTCTCGCATACTCGCTGCCCGCGTATGAGGCGCGATCCCGCAAGGCCAAACCAACTCGGTTGACACCGCGATAAACGCCGACCACACTATGAACGATCGCCGTGAACAATCATGAACATGGTGAACAAGCCCGTCGCCGCTGGTGGTGACGGCATGATCACGCCGTCGATGGCGGCAGGAGATCCCCCGCGGGGTCAGAAATGCGAGGAAGAGATGTTCATCGGACGACGACGAAGCCGGACGACCACGCTCTTGGTCACCGGCATAGCGGCTGCAACACTGGCGGCCTGCGGCAGCGGGGATAGCGGCGAGAGCAGCAGTGACGCTGAACTGGTGATCCTGGTCCACAGCAACGCCCCCACCGATGCCGTGCTGGAGCAGATCAGCAGGGACTTCGAGGCAGAGAACCCCGGCGTGACCGTGCGCCTGGACACGGTACCGACGGACCAATACACGACAACTCTGAACTCGCGGATGGCGGCGGGTGCGGCCGACATCGTCGAGGGCGACACCGTCCAGCCACTGCCCGGCTACATCGAGGGGGTGCCGGAGCACTCCTTCGTGGAAGGCGTCCAGGCCGGGAACTACGTAGACCTGACGGACCAGGAATGGCTGGACCGGTTCTTCCCCGACACGATCGAGGACATGCAGATTGAGGACAGCACATGGGCTGTCCCCACCGGCTCCACCGTGGTCAACGGGATCTACTACAACATCGACCTGTTCGACGAGCACGGTATCGACGTCCCCAGGACCTGGAGCGAGTTCGTCGCCGCAGGTGAGACGTTCCAGGAAGCCGGCGTGACGCCGCTGCTGCTGGGCGGCAGCGAGCGCTGGCCGGTGGGGCTGCCCAACCTCGGGCTGATCCACAGCACCTACCCGGACCTGGCCGAGTTGGACGAGGCCCTCTGGACCAACCCTGAGGTACTCCTGGAGGACGAAGCGATCTCAGTGCTGGAGAAGCTGCGTACGCTCTACAGTCTCGCGCAGGACAACTTCGCCGGTGTCTCCTACGAGACCTTGCCCGCCGAGTTCGCAGCCGGCAACGCGGCCATGCTCCCGGACGGTTCCTGGTCTGCACCGGTCATCGAGGATGCCGGGCCCGACTTCGAGTTCGGCTACTTCCCGTTGCCAGGCAGCGAGAACCCGGCTCAGAACGTCTTCGGGTACAAGCCGGAGTTCGTCTTCTCAGTGCCCTCGAACGCCGAGAACACCGAGTTGGCCACCCAGTGGTTGGAGTTCTACAGCCGACCCGACAACTATTCTGCCTTCATCGAGGCCAGCGGCTTCCTGCCGTTGCAGCCAGACGTCGAGTCGACGGCGTTCGTGGCTGGTCTGGGTGATGAGCTGGAGCGGATGACACCTCAGTGGGAGACCTTCCACCACGGCAACGAGCTGGCCGGGGAGTACACGCCCTTCTACTTTGAGGGTCTGGCGCCCATGGGCCGGTTCGACGACCCGGATGAGCTCGCGCAACGCATCTACGACGACTGGACCGCAGGGCTAGAAGCGGCCGAGGTCAGCTGAGCAGATGTCGAACCCGTCCACTCCGGCGGGGCTGGCTCCGGGGAACATCCCGGACCAGCCCCCTCGAGCACCTACGAAGCAGCGGAAACCGTCAGTCGTAAGATCCCCACTCGGCGCGGGCCGGGCAGGCAAGGTGATGCCGTGGGTCGGCTTCGTGCCGGGTATCGGCATCTTCACGGTTTTCGTCCTAGGACCGGCGATCGCCATCGCAGTGGTCAGCCTCACCAACCTGTCGGGGACGCCGAACGTCCCCTGGGAGTGGGTCGGGCTCGACAACTACCGCCGCTTCTTCCTCGGGCAGTGGGACGACAACGCCCGGGTATTGATGCGGACGCTGCAGTTCGTGCTGGTGCTGTCCGTCGTCCAGTCCGCGATCGCTCTGGGGATCGCGGTGCTACTGAACGGCAGACTCCGCGGCCGTACGATCGTCCGGTCCCTGGTGTTCCTGCCAACGGTGCTGGGCGTCGTGGTCATCGCACTGACGTTCTCGCTGTTCTTCCAGCCCAACCGCGGGCCCGCGGCGTCGATTGTCGAGCTATTCGGCGTCAGCACCGCGTTCTTCGGCGATCCGAACATCAGTTTCGCCTTGGTCATCGGTGTGCAGATGTGGACCGGCATGGGCTACGCGATGATGATCCTGCTCGCCGGGTTGCAGACCATCCCGGGCGAGCTCTACGAGGCCGCGCGTTGTGATGGCGCCGGTGCCTGGACCCGCTTTCGACACGTGACCTGGCCCATGATCGCCCCGGCCATTACGGTCAACACGCTCATCGCCATCATCGGCTCGATGCAGACGTATCAACTGATCTATGTGCTGACTGGCGGTCGCTTCGAAACCTCGGTGCTAGCGCTTGAGGTGTTCACCGAGGCCTTCGGTGGGGACGGATCCGGAGGAGGAAGCACCCGACAGGGCTATGCGGCCGCACTGTCGATGCTGCAGTTCTTCCTGGTGCTCATCGTGTCCATGGTCGCGCTGCGTTTCCTGCGTCGACGGGAGGTGCAACTGTGACCATGATTCAACCCCGCGCTCGAGCCAATCGGCGGCGCACCGGCTCCCGCCTGGGCCGCACTGGCGCCTATCTGGTGCTGTTACTGACCGCCCTGGTCTGGCTGGTGCCGCTCCTCTATCTGGTCAACACCGCCTTCAAGTCACAGGACGAGTTCCTCGCTGACCCGACGGGGCTGGCCAGTACGGTCTCTCTCGACAGCTTCGTGCAAGCGTGGCAGACGGGTGGGTTCAGTACCTATGTCCTGAACAGCATCGGCTACGTGCTGCTCTCGGCCACCGTCATGGTCGTGCTGTCCCTGCTGATTGCGTTCCCGATCGCGCGCCGATACATCCGTTGGAGCGACGCCTGGTATCGGCTGTTCGTCATCTCGATGTTCCTGCCGAACGCTCTGGTCACCCAGTTCCAGCTCATCCTCTGGCTGGGCCTGTATGACACCCGGATCGCATACGTGCTGCTCATGACGGCCGGGTTCGGACTGGGCCCGTTCCTCATCACCGGCTATCTGCGATCTGTCCCCACAGACCTCGACGAGGCCGCCGGCATGGACGGCTGCGGGTACTTCCGGTACTTGTTCACCATCATCGCGCCGCTGGCCAAACCTGTCCTGGTCACCGTCTTCATCTTCCAGGCGATCAACGTCTGGAACGACATCATCATCGCGACCGTAGTGCTGGCTGACCCTGCGAAGTTCCCGATCAGCCGTGGCCTGTTCGCGTTCTTCGGCACGTACGGCAACCAATCTGCGCAATTGGCCGCAGCGACGCTGATGGTGGCAGCGCCGCTCGTGCTGCTGTATGCAGCGCTTCAGAAGCACATCGTGGCCGGGGCGATCGGAGGTGCGCTCAAGTGAGGCTGAGGTCGACAGACACGGAGACGGAATCATGCGAGTCGTAGTCACCGGGGCGGCGGGCAACGTCGGCCTGCACGTCACCCAAGAACTTCTGCGTCAGGGGATGCGGGTACGTGCCGTGGACCGCCAAGCGTGCCCCGAGGAACTCCACGGCCTCCCACGCCTGCAATGGCATCAAGGAAGCGCCGACGATGAGCGCCTACTGGAGCAGGTGATGGACGGAAGCGACGCCGTCGCGCACCTAGCCGCGGTGCCGCACCCGCAGGACGAGGATCCACTGAACATGGTAGCCACGAACGTGCTCTCCACCTTCGCTACCCTGCACGCGGCCGCTGAGGCAGGAATCACACGAGTAGCCGTATCGTCGAGCATGTCGATCTACGGCATGGCCTGGACACCACACAGGTTCTCGCCAGAGTACCTGCCATTGGACGAAGGGCACCCACAGCGCCCGCACGACCCCTACGCGGTCACCAAGCAGACCGATGAGTCCATGGCCGCGATGATGCATCGACGCCACGGCATGGACCTCGTGTGCCTGCGCATGCCGTTCACCAACTCGGGGGAGATCCTGCGTCAGCGCATCCAGCTCGACCAGGCCGAGCCCGGTGGCGTGGGCGCGAAGGAACTTTGGGGTTGGCTCGACGCGCGGGATGCAGCGCGCGCCTTCCACCGTGCCCTGACCGTGCCGGTGCATGGCTACCACGCGCTGAACGTCGCTGCACCGACCACCACAGTCGAGACGGACACGAACGAACTGTTGGCCCGGTTCCACCCGGACACGCAGATCAGGACGGCGGTGTCCGGACCCCAGGGGCTCATCGACACTCGAAGGGCCGAACGCGTCCTCGGGTTCGTACCCGAGCACGACTGGCGCGACATGTGGCCAGATCTCGCAGAAGCCGCATCGGCCGTGGCGCCGAGATGAGTACGTCAACCGAAGGAGAACGGAACATGTCCGAGGCAGCACCGGTCCTGGCGAAGGCCCCGTGGCCAAGTCGACGTGGCACGCACATCACCGCCGTGCGCACGTTCCTGACCGCGCCGGAGAACGGCATCCCCTACTGCGTCGTCCGGATCGAAACCAACCAGCCGGGCCTGTACGGGCTCGGATGCGTCTCGGACCCCCAGCGAACCCACGCAGTGCGCACGGTGCTGGACGACTACCTCGGTCCCCTGCTGATCGGGCGGGACCCTGCGGACATCACGGACATCCAGCAATTGCTGCAGCTCAGTGGCTACTGGCGCAACGGGTCGGTGACCAACCACGCCGTCGGTGCCGTGGATATCGCCCTGTGGGACATCAAGGGTAAGGACGCCGGCTTGCCGCTATATGAGCTCTTCGGCGGTCGCGTGCGCACGGGCGCGGCGCTCTATGGACATGCGCACGGTAGCGAGATCGACGAGGTCATCGAACAGGTGCGTGCATACCAGGCCGAGGGCTTCGAGCACGTACGGGCCCAGGTTGCCGCACCCGGGGTCGACACCTACGGCAGCAAGACCGGATCGGAGCAAGCGCGACTGCGTCAGCGCACCCGGGACCTGCCGTGGGATGAAACGGGATATCTCCAGATCGTGCCCGAGATGTTCGCGAGGCTGCGAGCGGCCGTGGGACCGGAGGTCAAGCTGCTGCACGACGCCCATGAGCGGCTCACCCCGGTACAGGCGATCCGTTTCGCGCGGGAGCTCGAGCCCTACGACCTGTTCTTCCTCGAGGACGTGCTGGCCCCCGAGGACCTGGAGTGGTTCGCGGAGCTGCGGCAGGCCACCGTGGTGCCGCTTGCCGTGGGGGAGCTCATCAACGACCCGGCCAAGTTCGTCGCGCTCGCCCAGCGCCGGCTGATCGACTTCGCTCGCATCAGAATCGGCTGCGTGGGTGGCATCACGGTCGCTCGCAAGCTCATCGGGCTGTGCGAGTTCTACGGCGTCCGCACCGCGCTGCACGGCCCCGGTGACGTCGGGCCGCTCGCCCACGCGGCCAACGTCGCGATCGATGTCACTGCACCAAACTTCGGGGTGCAGGAGTACACCCAGTTCAGCGAGGCTACCCGGGAGGTGTTCCCCGGGACGTTGGTGGCCACAGACGGCATGCTTGTGCCGTCGGACCAACCGGGCCTAGGTATCGACTTCGATGAGGCTGCGGCGGCTCGGCACCCTTCACCCAAGCCGCTCGAGCACGACCGGTGGGCGCTCCTCAGGCGACGGGACGGATCAGTCACGCGCCCCTGAGGTCGAGCCGCCCCGGCCAGATCGTGTCGACTCTCAGGCACGGACCGCGTGATGTACCCCCCTCGTACCGCGCCCGGCCCCCAGCACCCCGGTTCATCCGTAGACTGCGTGTTGCCGATGCGCGACCGGCACGGTTGGGTAGAGGTGTGAGCGCATAAGCGCGGTCGCGTGCAGGCAGCAGGCAAGCGAGAGGTGAGACACGGTGAATGAGAGCAGGACGACCTCAGGGGCGGCCGGAGAGCCGTCCATCGGTTCCCTCGTCGGGAAGCTCTCGGAGACCTTCTCCAGGCTGATCCGCGACGAGTTGCAGTTGGTACAGGCCCAGATTGCAGAGAAGGGCAAGTCCGTGGGTGCCGGGGCGGGCCTGTTCGCCGGGGCGGCCGTGTTCGGCCTGTTTGGCTTCGGATGGCTGCTCTTCACCGCCTACTTCGCTCTCGCGGGCACCGCGCTGCCTGAGTGGGCGGCGGCGCTGATCGTGGCGGGCGCTCTGCTGGTGATAGCGGCGATCCTCGCACTGGTGGGCAAGACGCTGATCGCGAAGGGCCCCACCCCACAGCCCAAGGAGAGCGTGATGAAGGACGTCGAGGCGATCAAGCAGGGAGTGGGCAAGTGAGCGGCGAGAGCGAGCAGAAGCGCAAGCGCACCGCAGCGGAGATCGAAGCGGACCTGGCTGCCACCCGCGAGGAACTGACCCACACCGTCGACCAGCTCTCGCAACGGGTCGACCCGCGTCGCCAGGCGCAAGAGGCCAAGGAGAAGGCCCAGGCCGGAGTGACGTCCTTCGTCGAGGGGCTCAAGAGCGGCGACCCCAAGGCCATCGGCATCGCCGGTGCAGCAGCGGCGGCGGCCCTTGCGATCGTTGGCCTCTCGTTGAGTCGCCGCAAGAAGTGATTCATCCCACTGCGTGAGATGAATCTCCTCGCAGTACGGCGCGGATGGGCTCTGCCAGTTGGCCGACGGGCACATCCGCGCGATACGGTTGTTACACGACACATGACCATATCCCGGAGTCACTACGTCTCTTGACGGTGTGGTTCCGGCACTTACCGGTGGAGGGGGTCACGCCATGGGGCGCGGCCGTCAGAAGGCAAAGCAGACGAAGGTCGCTCGGAAGCTGAAGTACTACAGCCCCGAGACTGACTACCAGGCGCTCGAGCGCGAGCTGTCCTCGTCGTCGACTCAGACGGACCTCGCAGATCGGTACGACGTACCGCCTGCCGAGGACGTCGACGACGAATGGCAGGCTCCCCCGCACCGCCCTTGATGGGCTGACCTGCACCGTCGCTGCACGACCTCACCGGACGAACTCACTCGTCGGGTGAGGTCGTCGCGCGTATGCAGTCAGGGCGACCTGCCGCTCCCCGGCCCGGGTCGCCGAGCGGCAGCGCGCAGAACCGCACGCCGTCGCCCTGAGCGGCTGGTAGCGCCCGTCCGCAGCCACTCAGCGTGCCATATAGCACGCGTGTAGCCGTGGCAACGCAGGGGAACCGTCCTGGGACGAGAGCGGTCGCTGGGCATCGCTTCCCGCAGCATTCAGGACGTGCGGTACTCCCCCAACAGCCGTACGCCGCCACCCTGCACACCCTTGGTGCCACTGATGACGTCGGAGCCGTCAGAGTCCTCAGCCGAGCGCACGTGCCCGAGCACCCAGGCGGGCATGCCGCGTTCGGCGCACATCCGTATCGCGGCGTCCACACCTGCCTGCGGCAGCACGGCCACCATCCCGATACCGAGGTTGAGGGTGTTCTGCAGGTCCGACCACGGCACCGACCCCAGGCCTCGCACCACGTCGAAGACTGGCGGTACGACCCAGGACGACCGGTCCACGTCCGCCACCAGACCAGCGGGCAGCACCCGGGCAAGGTTCGCCGCGAGCCCCCCGCCGGTGACGTGGGTGAAGGCGTGTACCCCGATCCGCTCGTCCCGCGCGAGAGCGAGACAGTCGGCGGCGTACACCCGGGTCGGTTCCAGCAGTTCCGCACCGAGGGACCGGCCGAACTCGGGTACCTCACGGTCGAGCTCCCAGCCGGCTACCGAGATCACCCGGCGCACCAGCGAGTAGCCGTTCGAGTGCAGTCCACTCGAGCCCATGGCGAGGAGAACATCCCCCGGCTGTACCCGCTCCGGGCCCAGGACGGCGTCGGCCTCGACCACACCCGTCGCGGCACCGGCCACGTCGTACTCGTCCGGGTCCAGCAGCCCGGGGTGCTCCGCGGTCTCCCCGCCCACAAGTGCCGTACCTGCGGCCGAGCAGGCCGAGGCGATCCCGCGCACGATGTCGGCGATCCGCTCCGGAACCACCGATCCGCACGCGATGTAGTCGGTCATGAACAGGGGCTCAGCGCCCACCACGACGATGTCGTCGACGACCATGCCGACCAGATCGAACCCGATCGTGTCGTGCACGTCCATCGCCTGGGCGAGCGCGACCTTCGTCCCGACGCCGTCGGTGGAGGTGGCCAGCAGCGGCTTCCGATAGCGGGTCAGGGCTGTTGCATCGTAGAGGCCGGCGAATCCGCCCACGCCTCCCAGCACCTGCGGGCCGTGCGTGGCGCGGACCGCATCCTTCATCAGTTCGACTGCTTTGTCTCCCGCCTCGGTGTCCACTCCGGCCGAGGCGTAGGTGATGGGCTCGCTCACGGGTGGACCAGCGCTCCCGACCCGCCGGCGGAGACGCTCAGCGAGCGCAGTCCATCTTCAGGCTGACCGAGCGGGAGCTCGTCCTGATCGCCGAGTTGCTCGGCAGCCTCTCGCCCGTCGATCATCACGGGGTACTCGCCCGTGAAGCAGGCCGCGCACAACTCACTTGCCGGTCGCTCGGTCGCCGCGATCATGCCCTCGGTGGAGATGTAGCCGAGCGAATCCGCCCCGAGCCCCTGACCGATCTCCTCCGGGCTGAGACCGTTAGCGATCAGTTCGGCGCGGGTGGCGAAATCGATGCCGTAGAAGCAGGGCCACTTCACCGGCGGCGAGGAGATCCGCACGTGCACCTCAGCAGCACCAGCCTCACGGAGCATCCGGATCAGCGCCCGCTGGGTGTTCCCGCGCACGATGGAGTCGTCCACCACCACGAGCCGCTTGCCTCGGATCACCTCACGCAACGGGTTCAGTTTGAGGCGGATGCCGAGCTGACGGATGGTCTGGCTGGGCTGGATGAACGTGCGGCCCACGTAGGCGTTCTTCGTCAGTCCCTGCGCGAACGGGATCCCCGACTCGGTTGCGTACCCGATCGCCGCCGGTGTGCCGGACTCCGGCACCGGGATCACCAGATCCGCCTCGGCCGGGTGCTCACGCGCCAGCGTACGGCCCATCTCCACCCGCGCGGCGTTGACCGACCGTCCGCTGATCGTCGTATCAGGGCGGGCGAGGTAGACGTACTCGAAGACGCACCCCTTCGGCTGAGCATCGGCGAACCGGCGGGTCCGCAACCCGTCGGCGTCGATCGTGATCAGCTCACCAGGTTCGACCTCACGCACGAACGCAGCGCCCACGATGTCCAGCGCTGCGGTCTCGGAGGCGACCACCCAGCCACGCTCGAGCCGTCCCAGGACCAGCGGGCGGATGCCCTGGGGGTCACGGGCTGCATACAGGGTGGTCTCGCTCATGAACGCCAGTGAGAAAGCCCCACGCACCCGCGGGAGCACTTCGACGGCGGTCTCTTCGAGCGTGTGGTCAGGATCCCCGGATAGCAGCGCCGTCAGCACGGTGGTGTCGGAGGCGCATTCGTCGAGGGCACGGTCACGCACGGTGCTCCCGTAGCGCTCGCGCACCAGGTCGATGAGCTCGCCGGTGTTGGTGAGGTTGCCGTTGTGGCCGAGCGCAATGGTGCCCGACGACGTGGGGCCCAGCGTGGGCTGCGCGTTCTCCCAGGTGCTCGCGCCCGTGGTGGAGTAGCGCGTGTGCCCCAGGGCGATGTGCCCGGTCAGGGAGCGCAACGCCATATCGTCGAAGACCTGGGAGACCAGGCCCATGTCCTTGTAGACGAGAATCTGCTCACCATTGCTGGTGGCGATCCCCGCCGACTCCTGACCCCGGTGCTGCAGCGCGTACAGCCCGAAGTAGGTGAGCTTCGCCACCTCCTCGCCGGGGGCCCAGACGCCGAAGACACCGCAGGCATCCTGCGGGCCCTTCTCGCCGGGGAGGAGTTCATGGGTGAGACGACCATCTCCGCGTGCCACAACACCATGGTCCCACACCGGGCACCGGCTGCCCAATCACCACGGCACCGTGATCGCCTAGCGGCGCCACCATCACCGGGGGTGAGGTTGACGTCGGTTATGAGCCCATAACCGACGTCAACTTCACCCCCGGTGATGATCGAGTCAGTGTGACGGCGATAGGGCGCCACTAGGCGAGTGCGAATCTCACCGCGCGTTCGTCGACGTCCACGTGCGCCACCCGGACCTGCACCCGCTCCCCCAAGGGTAGTCCTGGGCCGGTGATCTCCGCCCGCACGGCGGGTTCAGCCAGGACCACGGTGCCCCGCTGTTCCCCGGTCCGGGGTAGAACGTCCTGCCCGGCGGAAGGGCCGCCGTCGTGAGTGTCCACCTCCACGATGACGCCCTCGAAGCGTTGCCCGATCCGGCCCTGCAGCAGCACAGCCTCGACGGCGTCGACGCAGGCGCGCTCATAGGCGGCCGAACGCTGACCGGCCCGGCCCATGATGCCCGGCAGGTCGTCGAGCGCCTCTCGTACCCAACCGGGGACCTCGGTGCCCGCAGTCGCGGCCAGGCAGATCTCCAGCCCATACCGGTCGACCAGCCGCCGCAAGGGTGCGGTGACGTGCGCATACTCGGAGGCGATCGCCGCGTGAGGAGAGTGGGCCGGCAGCTCACCGTCGAACGTGAGATAACCAGCACCGCGGAACAGGCTCGTAGCCTCCTGCAGGAACGCAGCGTGCGCCGGATCGGCGGAGTCCAGGCCCGAGAGCACCTCACCGTAGGGCCGGCCCTGCGGCCAGTCGATCCCGAGCCCGTGCGCAGCCCGGCGCACCCGGTCCACATCGCGCGGGTCGGCCGGTGGCAGGGTCCGCAACACCCCCACCCGGGCCTGACGCATCAGATCGGCCGCCACCATCCCGGTGAGCAGAGAGATCTGGGCGTTCCAGTCCTCCACGTCGAGCTGTGCCCGCTGGACGAGGCGGTAGCCGCCGTCATCGGCCACCACCTCCTGCTCCCGAATCGCCAGCGACGCCCCACCTCGGGCTCGCTCCTGCGCGGTGCGCAGCTGCCCGACTTCGCGCAGCAGGACCAGCACCTGGTCGAGTTCACCGGCCGGTTCGTCCCCGGCGTTCTCGATCCGCCGGGCGGCGTCGGCGTAGTCGAGCTGGGCGCGGCTGCGTACCTGCGCGCGCTGGACGCCCGCCTCCAGCACCGCCCCCTCACCATCGAGCCGGATCTGCCAGACGCATGCCGGCCGGGTCTGGCCCTCGAGCAGGCTGGCAGCAGCCTCGGAGATCACCTCCGGGTGGAGGGTGATCGAGCCGTCCGGCCCGTAGAAGGTGACGCCACGCTCGGCGAGCTCGGTATCGAGAGCGCCTCCGGCTTGCACGAACGAGGCAGGGTCGGCGATGGCGTACTGCACCACGTAACCTGCGCCGTCACGGGCGATATGCATGGCCTGATCGAGATCGCGCGCACCCGGCGGGTCGATCGTCAGGAACGGCACATCGGTCAGGTCGAGGCCGCCGGTGACCTGTTCCTCAGCAGCAGTCTCGGCTTCGGCGAGGGCCTCATCGGAGAACGGCCCAGGGACTCCCTGCTCGGTGCGGATTCGTTCCAGCAACGGGTGCACGGCGTGCTCGGCTGCGGGTGAGAGCCGGACGCGCCGACGCTGGGGGGACATGGTCATCGCGACCTCCGGTCGAGCAGCAGGGCGAGCAAGCAGGCCAGCAGGATCCCGACGGGGGCCAGGGTCAGTGCCACCACCAGGAAGAGTCCACCGTGGCCGAGGAACTCGGTCTCGTCGGCGAACGGGGTCGCGATCGCGGCGATCAGTACCCCCAGCAGACCGCCGAGCACAGCGAAGTTCCGGTACCGCGGTGCGCGGCGCACCTGGCTGCGGTCGACGGCATCGGCGATGCGGCGCTCCTCGCCGGGTTCGCCGCCGGCGGCTTGCAGGGGATCGGACGATGCACGAGCACCGGGCTCACCCTCGACGGCGGCGCCTGCGTTCGCGGATCCGCCCGCCGTGGCCTGATCATCCTGCCCGACGGCGGCACCCGCCCCGGCCGCCCCGGCCGCGACCTCCGGCACGCTCACCCCGGTCTCCTCTGGCTGATCGGAGGCCTCACGGCCTGGACCAGCGACGCCGTCGCGATCGGTCGGGTCATCGGTGCTCACCGGTCCACTGTAGTAGCGGGGAGTTCGCAGTTCTGCGCGTACACCTCGGGCCGAGAGTCCGCCTCGGGCTGGGAGTCCCTGGCGGCCACAGCTGCGGCCCGGCACTGCGCGGCCGACGACAGGCTCAGCCGACCGGAGGACCCCACAGCGGCAGCAGCGAGCCGAGGTCGGCGCGCTGACCAGAGGCCGCCACCGCTCCCGAGGCGACAGCCTCGTCCCACATCAGGCGCCCGGTGGCGAGCGCGAGGAAGGTCTCGGCGTCGGTCTCGATCACGTTGGGCGGCGTGCCGCGGGTGTGCCGCGGCCCTTCGATCACCTGCGTCACGCCGGCTGGTGGTACGCGCACCTCGACCGAATGACCGGGGGCACGGTCGGTGAGAGTCTGCAGGGCGTAGCGGACGGCGGTGGCCACCGATCGCCGGTCCGCCTCCCCTGCCAGCCACGCACCCACGGCAGACTCACCTTCGCTGGGGTCGATACGTCGTCGGGCCACGGCAGGAGAGCCTACCGAGCCCACAGCCACCCGAGGCCGCGCGCGTCCGAACTGACACAGATGCGTGGACCGCGGCGCCATGACGCACGGCCCTACGCATCCGTGTCGACTCGGGCAACGACCCGGCGCTGTGCCCACGCGGAGCCGGCCGAGAGACACGTGAAATCGATGAGTCACACCCCACACCCCACAAACCGGCCGTTGTGCGGTAGGGTTGAACCTGGTTGCAGTGAATCGCACGTCGGACGCCCCAGCCTTGAAAGGCTCGGGGCGTTTTTTCTTCACCAGGAAGAGCTGACGCCGGCACCGTGGCTGATTCGGACCCGACAGTCGGGCCCGAATTCTGAATGATGGAGAAACGCATGACCGTAGGCACCGTGAAGTGGTTCAACTCTGAGAAGGGGTTCGGCTTCATCGCCCCCGAGGACGGCACCGCCGATGTGTTCGCGCACTACTCGGCCATCCAGGCTGACGGCTACCGCTCCCTCGAGGACAACCAGCGCGTCGAGTTCGAGGTGACCCAGGGCCCGAAGGGCCCGCAGGCGTCGAACATCCGCCCGCTCTGACACTGACGCAGGCTGCTCCAGCATGGAGCGAACTGGCTTGCTCGACCGGCCGCCGTTGGTACGCCCGACGGCGGCCGGTTCCTTTTCTCGACCGGTCTGCTCACGCAGCATCGGCAACACCACCGAACCAGGGTGCCCGCGCGCCCAACCTTCACGCGAGAGAGGTGCGCGATGACCGCCACCGCCGAACGCCCACGAGATGCCTACATCAGCCAGTTCAGTGCACTGACACGGCAGGTTCGTGACAGCGGGCTGCTGCAGCGCCGCTATGACTACTACTGGCCACGCCTGATCGGCGCTGCCATCGCACTCGGGGCGATCATCGCCGCGATCGTGCTCATCGGCAGCAGCTGGTGGCTGATGGCCCTCGCCGTCGTCATGGGTGCAGTGATGACGCAGATCGCCTTCCTCGGCCATGACGCCGCGCACAAGCAGATCTTCAACTCACCGAAGTGGAACGACTGGACGGCGCTGGTGCTGGCCAACCTCTTCGTCGGGCTGAGCCACGGCTGGTGGCAGAGCAAGCACTCCCGCCACCACGCCAACCCGAACAAGCGCGGCTCGGACCCGGACATCGACCTGCCCTACGTGACCTTCACACCCGAGCAGGCCGACGAACGCCGCCGCCACCCGGCGATCGACTGGTTCCTGAAGCGCCAGGGTTGGTTCTTCTTCCCGATGCTGCTGCTCGAGGGTCTCGACCTGCACGTGACGAGCACCAAACGGGTCTTCGGCCGGGCGCCCCTGAAGCGGCGCACGATCGAGATCGTCTTCCTGGCGATCCGGCTGGTCGCCTTCCCGGCGTTCCTGTTCCTCGTGCTCTCACCGGGAATCGCCGGAGCGTTCCTCGGTGTTCAGCTGGCCGTCTTCGGTGTGTACATGGGCGCCTCCTTCGCCCCGAACCACGTGGGCATGCCGATTGTTCCCAAGGACATGCGCCTGGACTTCCTCCGCCGACAAACCCTGATGAGCCGCAACATCTCCGGTGGTCGCTGGGTCGACACCGCCATGGGCGGCCTGAACTTCCAGGTGGAACACCACCTCTTCCCCAACATGCCGCGCCCGCACCTTCGCCGGGTGGCACCGTTGGTCCGCCAGTTCTGCGCCGACCACAAAGTCACCTACACGCAGACCACCCTGTGGCGCTCCTACGGGATCGTCGTGCGGCACCTCAACGTGGTCGGCCTGGGCGCCAGGGACACCTTCACCTGCCCGCTGGTGGCTCAGTACCGCTGACCCGCCGGCCGAACCCCGGCCACAACAGCCGCTGGCCTGAACGGCAGATGCCCCGGACCCCGTGCAAGGGGTCCGGGGCATCTGCTTGATGCGAGGGTCAGGACCTGCCGGATGCCTTGCGCCGGATGATCATGACCACGCCACCGGCGAGCGCCAGGCCGAGAGCGATGAACACGAGCGTCCAGACGTTGCTCGCGCCGGTCTCCGGGAGGTGGCCGCCGGAGCCGTCGCCAGCGCCGTCGCTCCCGCCATCGGAGCCAGCTGATCCGATCTGCACCTCGAGCACCAGTTCGGTGCCGTTCACCGGGTCCGTCACCACGAGGTCCACCACGCCGACGGCGGAGCCTCCGGTGGCTTGGCGCTCACCCTGGCCGCCGGTCACCCCGAAGACCTCGGGCACCGTGACGCGCACCTCGGCCCGACCGATCTGGTCGGTGCCGTCGACTGCTGTCGCGTCCAGCGCGGCCGGCTCGGTGACCACACCACCGAGAGAGGTCTCGAGCTGGTCCGGCACCGGTTCCCCGGTGGAGAAGACGAACGAGAAGACGTCCACGGCGATCTGGTCGCCCGGGGCGTAGATCGCCGTCGGGTCGGACACCCAGGTGAGGCCAACCGAACGCTGGACGTAGTCGGGTGAGACGACCTTGAGCTCGGCGATGTAGCCAGCCACAGCATCGGGCAGGAGCGCGCCGGTCGACTCGCTTGTTCCCTCCGCGAGTGCAGAGAACCCGTCGCCGCCTGCCGCGAGCGCGGCCGACGTCACGATCGAGTAGGTCTCGCCCTCGGCGATCGGCTCACCGTCCAGCGTCATGGCCACGATTCGCTCACCGATCGGGGCGGAGGGGTCGAAGAGGTAGGTGAAGCCATCCGAGACACTGAGCTGCTGGCGCTCCCCGCCGGCGCTCCACTGCTGCTCAAGGACGCTTCGCAGCTGCGCCCCGGTGATCTCGACGACCACCACCTCCTCCAAAGGGATCGCGGCAAGCACATCGTCGGCGTATACGTCGCCGTTGGCCAGGTCCGCAGTGAGCACGCTCGTGCTGACAAGGCCGATCTGCGGCTCGTGCCCGAGCAGCTGCCCGACCCAGACCTGAGCGTCGGCGACGGTGTTACCCAGCGTCGACTCCCCACCAAGGTTGGTACCCGGCACCCGCGTACTGTCCGCGGCACGGTTGAGATCGTCGGTGAGTGAACCCAACGGCTCTGGCGCGACATCCGGTACGTCGATACCGACCAGGATCGGGTCGTGGTCAGATGCGCGGTACTGGGTACCGGGCTGGAAGTGCTCGCTCGCGAAGTAGTTGTAACGGGAGTACTCGGCGAGGACGGACTCGGCGGAGTTGATGCTCCAGATGTCCACACCGGTGACCCGTTCCGCGGCGGCTCCGTTGGCGTAGACGTGGTCGAGGGACCCGACCTTGCCGTCGAAGACGTACGTGGTCTCACCATTGTTGAGGTTGCTGTATCCGGCATCCTCAATGGCCAGGGCAGGGAGCTCGGCACTGTAGGAGTTGAAGTCACCGAGCAGGAAGATGTCGTCCACCTCGGCGGCTGCGGCCACGTCCTCGGCGAAGGTGGTCAGCGACTCCGCCTGGTCCACCCGGTCGGACTCGAAGCAGCCCTGCGGGAGATCGCCACAGTCTCCGCCCTTGGACTTGAAGTGGTTGGTCACCGCGAGGAAGGAGTAGTCCGTCCCGGCTGCGGTGAACACCTGCGCGAGCGGCTCGCGAGCGTTGTCGAAGGCCGGGTCACCGGTGAGGACCACCGAATCGCCCGCCACCTCGACCGTGGCCGGCGTGTAGATGAAGGCGTTGCGGATGACGTCCTGGTCGGCCAGGGCCGGCAGCTCGGACGGTGAGGCGGCGTAGGCCCAGAGGTCGTCACCGGCGTCCGCGTTCAGTGCCTCCACCAGCGCCGCGAGGGAGGCGTCCCGGTCGTCACCGAACTTCACCGAGTTCTCGATCTCCTCCAGGGAGACCACATCGGCGCCGAGCCCATTGATCGCGGCGACGATCTTCGCTTGCTGCCGCTCGAAGTTCGTCTCGTCCCAGGCGCCTCGTGGGTCACAGCCCCGGCGGACGGTGAGCGGGTTGTCCTCACGGTCGGTGTAGGCCTCGCACCCGGGGACGTCCTCACCGAAGGTGGTGAAGTAGTTGAGTACGTTGAAGGTCGCGAGTACCAGGTCGCCACCGACCTCGGCCGGTGTGGCGTTGGCTGCCTGCGTGTTGCCGCCGGCGAAGGAGACGAGATCATCGGCGTTACCAGTGACCGGCGCGGTGGGCTGGAAGTTCCACTGGTACCGGTAGTCCACGATCACCGGCTCGTTGAACTCCACGCTGACGCCGGTGCGCAGGTCTGGCGTGCCGGTCAGGTAGGGAACCTCGGCACTGGTGGAGGTTGCAGCAGACTGGCCGTCATCCAGGGTGACCGCGCGCGCCTCGTTGTCGGCGACCGCGGCGTCGTACTCGGCGGAACCGAGCGGCGCAACGTCGGTCTCCTGCAGCAACGGGCCGTCCAGTCCGAGACCGACGGTGCCGTATGCGGCCGAGCCCCAGCCGCCCAGGGCGTAGGTGTCGGAGACGACGTAGTCGCTGACCGGTGTCACGAGCATGCCTTCCACCAGCTCACGCTCGGCGTCGGTGACGCCGAGGGTGAAGTCGGCGATCGGCTCGACCGGCTCGGCGTCGACGTCCAGGATGCTCATGTGGCCGGCGTCGACGGTGATCTCGGTGAGGCCGAAGTACTCGGTCACCTCACCGGTGACCCGCACGTAATCACCGATCGCGACATCGCCCACGGTGGCTGAGGAGTAGACGAACAGGCCGTGCGAGGCGGTCAGCTCGGCCGGGTCGATCGCACCCCCGGTGCCAGGGGTCTGGATGTAATAGCCGTTGAAGCCGCCAGTCGGGTAGGCGGCGGTGACGACGCCGGAGGTGGTGACCGTCTGCCCCTCGACCGGGCTTACGTCACCCGGGCCCTGGATCTGGGCGATGGTGTGAGTGTCCTCGGCGGGCGGGTCCGGGTCTGGGTCCGGGTCACCGCCACCATCGGCGGTGTTCACAGCACCGAAGCTGTTCTCGGCCGGCCCGGTCCACACACCGTCGATGCGTTGCAGTGAGTGGCCGATCGGGGTGCTGCCGGGCTCGGAAACCCCGATGTCGGTGCTGTCGATCCCGTCCGCCGGCCCGCCCACGCCGGTGAAGGTCCCTTCGTAGGAGAGGAACTCCACGGCCATGCCACTCGAGTCGACGAGCGCCACGCCGTCAGGGCCGCCGTTCTGGATACCAGCGTGCTCAACGACGAGTACACCAAGGTCGGCGTCCCCGGCGGCTACCGTGCCGGTCAGCGGCAACGTGGCATAGGAGCTACCGCCATTGCCGTTGTAGAGCACCAGGCTCCACCCGGTGAGGTCAGTGCCAGCAGGCGCCTGCACCTCGATCGCCTCGCCGGCGTCGGCACCGTCGTTGTCATAGTGGATCTCGCTGATGAGGATGTCGCCGGTGCTGACCAGTCGCGGAGCCGGTCCAGGCACGGCACTGACGGCCGCAGCCGGCGCGATGACACCAAGGCCGAGTACAGCCGCAGAGGTCAGCGCTGCCAGCGGGCGAGCGAGGTGACGGGATAAGGGCATGGGGGTTCCTTCGAGTCTCGGGGGTGCTGGCAACCTATCCCCGATCACCGACATTTCGAGCGCGAATGGGGCGCCCGCCCGGAAATTTCCCCTGCTCGTTACCTGTTGGTCATCCGCACCAGTTGAGTCCTGGCCATCCGCACCAGTCGAGTCCGACGAGTGATCAACTGCGCGTGACCGACGATCGGGATTCGCTGTCGGCCTCCGCCGCGGTCTGCACAGCCGAGGCGACCGCACCGTGCAGCTGCGGATGGAACACGCTCGGCACGATGTAGGTCGCGTTCAGCTCTTCGGGCGTGACCACGTCCGCGAGCGCCGTGGCAGCGGCGAGCAGCATCTCGTCGGTGATCCGCGTCGAGCGCCCGTCCAGCAGCCCGCGGAACACTCCGGGGAAGGCGAGCACGTTGTTGATCTGGTTGGCGAAGTCGCTGCGCCCGGTGGCCACCACCGCCGCATGACGAGTCGCGATCGCCGGATCGATCTCAGGCAGCGGGTTCGCCATCGCGAAGACGATGGAGTCCGGCGCCATCGCGGCCACATCGGCCTCGGTGAGCAGATTCGGAGCGGAGACGCCGATGAACACGTCGGCCCCCGCGATCGCGTCCCGCAACGTCCCCGGGTATTCATCCCCCTCGGTCGCCGCGGCCATCCACTCCAGCGACGGCGCGAGGCCCGGCCGTCCCGGCCGGATGACGCCGTCGATATCGGAGACGACCACGTGCTTCGCGCCCGCCGCCAGCATCAGGCGCAGGATCGCCGAGCCGGCCGCACCGGCCCCGGACTGCACGATCCGCACGTCCTCGATCCGCTTACCCACGACCTTGAGCGCATTGCGCAATGCCGCCACCGCCACGATCGCGGTGCCGTGCTGGTCGTCGTGGAAGACGGGGATGTCGAGTTCCTCCCGCAGCCGCGCCTCGATCTCGAAGCACCGCGGCGCCGAGATGTCCTCGAGGTTGATGCCGGCGAAGACGGGGGCGATGATCTTGACGGTTCGCACGATCTCGTCGACGTCCTGGGTGTCGAGGCAGATCGGGAACGCGTCGATGCCGGAGAACCTTTTGAACAGTGCGGCCTTGCCCTCCATGACCGGAAGGGCCGCCGTCGGGCCGATGTTGCCGAGGCCGAGAACGGCAGAACCATCGGAGACCACGGCGACCGTGTTGCGCTTAATGGTCAGTCGTACGGCGTCCTCCGGGTGGGCGGCCAGCTGCTGGCTCACGCGACCCACGCCCGGGGTGTAGATCAGCGAGAGGTCGTCACGGTGGCGGATCTGCATCTTCGGCTGGACCTCGATCTTCCCCCCGAGGTGCGCCAGGAAGGTCCGGTCGGACACCCTGCCGATGCTCACGCCCGCGATGTCACCAAGGGCATCGACGATCCGCTTCGCGTCGTCCTCCCCGCCGGTGGCGCAGGTGACGTCCACCTGCAACCGGTCCACCCCCGAGGCTGAGACGTCCACCGCTGTCACGACGCCACCGGCCCGCTCGACGGTCGTGGTGATGGTGCTCACCGCTGCGGGCTGCGCCGGCATCTCCAGCCGGACCGTGATCGAGTAGCTGACGCTGGGTGAAGTCATTGCTGCCTGGAACCTTCCGTCGATCGGTACGCGCCGTCGCGCACCAGATGTCCGCACTCCGCGGTCTCATGGCATTCTGCCGCACGAACGCGCGCCGCAGGCGCTCTCACACGCGTGATAGACCTGATGCCGTGCCGCCCGAGCCCCCCACACCGCCAGAGGACGAATCCTCCCGCCAGCGCTGGTCCGCATTCGCGGTGTGTCTCGCCGCCGGCTTCCTGACCCTGCTCGACGTCTCCATCGTGAACGTCGCACTGCCCTCGATCGACCGTGCCCTGAGCGCCGACCCTGCGCAGGTGCAGTGGATCGTTGCCGGTTACACACTCGCCTTCGGTCTGGTGCTGGTGCCGGCCGGCCGTCTCGGCGATCTGTTCGGCCGCCGTCGGATGTTCCTGATCGGGGTCACGCTGTTCGCGCTCACCTCCGCGTTCTGCGGTGCGGCCCAGAGTGCCGAGATGCTGGCTCTGGCGCGGGTGCTGCAGGGCGTCGCGGCCGGAACGTTGAACCCGCAGGTCATCGCGCTCATCCAGGAGCTGTTCCGCGGCCCGGAACGAGCCCGGGCGTTCGGGATGTTCGGAGCGACCGTCGGGATCTCCACCGCGATCGGACCACTGCTGGGGGGCGCGCTCATCGCCCTTTTCGGTGCTGAGGAGGGCTGGCGCGCCGTCTTCTGGGTGAACGTTCCGGTGGGAGCCGTGGTGCTGATCCTGGCGTGGCGGCTGTTGCCCCGGCTCCAGCCCACCGGGCGCAAGGTCGGCATCGATGTGGCCGGGCTGGTGTTGCTGGGGATCACGGTACTCGCGTTCATGCTCCCGTTCGTGGAGTCCTCCGAGGGCGGTGGTGCAGCCGGGGCGCCGTGGTGGCTGCTCGCGGTGAGCGCGATCGCTGGTACCGCGTTCCTCTGGTGGGAGCGACGCTACGAGAAGGCCGGCGGCCATCCCGTGATCACCCGCGACCTGTTGCGCACACCCTCCTACACCCGCGGTGCCACGGTGGGCATGCTCTACTTCGCCGGCTTCACCGGCATCTTCCTGCTCGCCACGCTGTACCTGCAGTCCGGGCTCGGGCTTGCGCCCTGGCAGGCCGGGCTGGTGCTGACGCCGTTCGCGCTCGCGGGAGCGGTCTCGTCCTGGTGGAGCGGCCGATGGGTGGCGCGCGCCGGGCGCCGCCTGGTGATCGCCGGGGCCGCCTTGATGATCACCGGCGTGGTCATCGCCGATGTGCTCGTCTCAGTGGTCGACGGACCGGCGGCCGCCTGGTGGCTGGCGGGTGTGCTGGTGATCTCCGGCTTCGGCAACGGGATCGTCATCTCGCCGAACCAGGCGCTCACCCTGGCCGACGTGCCGGTGCACCGAGCCGGGGTGGCCGGGGGCGCCTTGCAGACCGGGCAGCGGGTGGGGACCTCGGTCGGCGTGGCAGCGTCGGCGTCGATGTTCTTCGCCACGCTCGCGACCACTGGCGACTACGGACATGCGATGAGCGTCGGCCTGCGGGTGGTGCTGGGCGTGCTGCTGCTGGCGCTGATCGTCGCGGTGGTGGATCAGCGGGCGCGCGGCAAGGCTGCTGGAGCCTGAACGTCCGGACGCCGACACCCACCGACGACGCGCTGCGATCAGGAGACGGTGATGCCCCACACTCCGGTGAACTCCTCGCCGGCAGCGAGTTCGATCAACCCGTCGCCGGAGTTGAACGCGTCGACCGCGCAGGTCATCGGCTCGATCGCGAGCGAGGCACGCTTACCCTCGGCGTCGCTGACACCGTCGGCGGTGTAGAGCAGCACGAACGGCCACGCCTCGTCCTGCCACAGGTCGATGCGCAGCCCGTCCGGACGGGTCAGCACAGTATGAGCGATCCCGCCCGAGTCCCGGGTCAGATCGGTGTAGAGGCCGAGCTGGCTGGTTCCGATCGGCCGCCCCGTCCGGTAATCGTCCTCAGTCCCGACGGCGGAGCGTTCCGTCATGAGGCCACCCTCGCCCGTGAGGAGGGTCGCCCCGGGCACGGTGACCGCGCAGGTATCGACGGTGGCTGCACCATCGGTGGTGAGATACGGGTGAGCCCCGGCGCCGAACGGAACCGTCACGTCGGCGAGGTTGCACACACTCAACCGGGTCCGCAGGCCGGTCTCGGTCAGTTCCCAGCGCACGATCATCGCCAGCGTCCAGGGGTAGCCGGGCCGGGCGGGCAGCACCGCACCCAGATCGACCCGCGATTCGGTCCGCTCGAGCAGCTCGAACTGCATCCACCGGGCGAAGCCGTGGATCGCGTTGCGCGGGTCTGCTTCTTTGATGGGCAGCTGTTGTGGGGTGCCGGCGTAGGTGTACTTGCCGTCGCGGATGCGGTTCGGCCAGGGCACCAGCCATTGGCCACGAGCACTCGGGCAGAGTTCGTCGGCGGCGTAGCCCGCCACCACCGGCACACCAGCCACGGTGTACTCCCGCAACCCAGCCCCGGCCCGGGTGATCACCGCCTGCTGGTCACCGAGGGTGAGCGTGTGCTCGCCAAGCCCACCGAGCCGGTGCAGAGTGTCATCAGTGATCGTCATGGGCTCGTACTCCTCATCAGAATCAATCGTCGAATTGGCTGCCTCACCCAGAAATCACACGTCGAATCGGCGGTCCAGTCTGGCAACTGAACCACCAATTCGACGTGCGATTCGCCATGGGCGGTCAGGCGAAGCGTGCCGGCAGGACGCCCTCGTGCGCTTCGCGCAGCTCGGCCACGGTGAAGGTGAGGCCGCTGCCTAGGGCGAGGTCTCCGTCGGAGGTGGTGCCCAGCCGCAACACCGGGACGCCGTGACTTTCGGCCAGGGCCACCAGATCGTTCCCGCGGTCGGGGTTCGCCGCCACCAGGGCGCGCGCCCCCGACTCGGCGAACAGGGCCGTCGCGAGGTCGATGCCGTCCCGCTCGAGCAGACCCGTCAGGTCCAGGTCCGCACCGAGGCCGTGCCGGAGTACCGCATCGGTCAGGCTCTGCAGCAACCCACCGGCGGAGAGATCGTGCGCGGCATGAGCCACCCCGCTCGAGGCGGCGTCGATGAGCACCCGGGCCAGACTCCGCTCCGCGTCCAGGTCCACTCGCGGCGGGCGGCCGCCCAAGTGATCGTGGATGACGCCGGCCCACACCGATCCGGAGAGTTCGGTGCGAGTGGTCCCGAGCAGGAACACCTCACGCCCGGATTCGGACCACCCCGACGGCGTCGCGTGGGTCACGTCATCCAGCACACCCAGGACGCCCACCACCGGAGTGGGGTTGATCGAGGCGTCAATGTGCCCCTTGCCGACCTCACCGGCGAGCGTGGAGTTGTAGAGCGAGACGTTGCCGCCGGTGACCGGGACCCCGAGTTCGGCACAGGCATCGGCCAGGCCGGTGATCGCCTGGACGAGCTGCCACATCGCGTCCGGGTCCTCCGGAGAACCGAAGTTCAGGCAGTCGGTCACGGCCAACGGCCGCGCGCCGACGGTGGCGACGTTGCGGTAGGCCTCCGCGAGCGCCTGTTGGGCCCCGGTGTAGGGGTCGAGCTTGGTGAAGCGCCCGTTGGCGTCGGTGGCGATGGCCACGCCGAGCCCGCTGGTCTCGTCCACGCGGATCACCCCGGCGTCATCGGGCTGGGACATGGCCGTGTTGCCCTGCACGTACCGGTCGTACTGATCGGTGATCCAGGACTTCGAGGCCAGGTTCGGCGAGGCGAGCACGGTCATTGCCTGGGTTCGCACGTCCTCCGGCGAGGCCGGCCGTGGAAGGTGAGCTGCGTCGTCGGCGTTGAGGGCGTCCTGCCAGGCGGGCTTGGCGTACGGACGGTCGTAGACGGGACCCTCATGCGCGACTGTGGCCGGGTCGACGTCCACGATCCGCTGCCCATGGTGGTCGATCGTCAGCCGTCCGGTGCCGGTGACCTCACCGATCACCGAGGTCTCCACATCCCACCGCCGGGTGATCGCGAGGAACTCCTCGAGCTTGTCCGGCGCGACGACCGCCATCATGCGTTCCTGGGACTCGCTCATCAGGATCTCACCGGCCGTCAGGGTCGGGTCGCGCAGGAGGACGTTCTCCAGGTCCACGTGCATGCCACCGTCGCCGTTGGAGGCGAGCTCGCTGGTGGCGCAGGAGATGCCGGCGGCGCCGAGGTCCTGGATGCCTTCCACCACCCGGGCTGCGAACAGCTCCAGGCAGCACTCGATGAGCACCTTCTCCATGAACGGGTCCCCCACCTGCACACTGGGGCGCTTGGAGGGCTTGTCCTCGTCGAAGGTCTCGCTGGCGAGGATGGAGGCGCCGCCGATGCCGTCACCACCGGTGCGGGCGCCGAACAGGACCACCTTGTTGCCCGCGCCTTCAGCATTGGCGAGGTGGATGTCTTCGTGCCGCAGCACCCCCACGCACAGGGCGTTCACGAGCGGGTTGCGCTGGTACGAGGAGTCGAACTCGGTCTCCCCGCCAATGTTCGGCAGTCCGAGTGAGTTGCCGTAGCCGCCGACGCCGGAGACCACACCGTGCACCACGCGTGGGGTGTCCGGGTGGTCGATGGCGCCGAAGCGCAGCTGGTCCATCACGGCCACCGGGCGCGCGCCCATGGAGATGATGTCGCGGACGATCCCGCCCACACCGGTGGCGGCACCCTGGTAGGGCTCGACATAGCTGGGGTGATTGTGCGACTCCACCTTGAAGGTGACCGCCCACCCGTCGCCGATGTCGACGACTCCGGCGTTCTGCCCGATCCCGACCAGCAGGTGCTCGCGCATCGCCTCGGTCGTCTTGTCCCCGAACTGACCGAGGTGACGCTTGGAGGACTTGTAGGAGCAGTGCTCGGACCACATCACCGAGTACATCGCGAGTTCGGCGGCGGTGGGGCGCCGGCCGAGGATGTCCACGATCCGCGCGTACTCGTCGTCCTTGAGCCCGAGCTCGGCGTAGGGAAGCTCGGCGCCGGGGGTGGCGGCGGCGTTCTCGACCGTGTCGGGGGTACCGGCTGGAGCGGTGGTCATCTCGATCCTCACGCGATGCGGGCGGCGCCGGCGGGCAGGCTCGCGCGGCGCTCAGGAAGCGGTCCAACTCTACTGGTCTGGCTCACCCTGCCGTGCCCCCGCCCAGGACCGCTCCCGACGGCGTAACGTGCTCTTCCACAGCAGCATCCGGTTCCGGGGAGGTCACCATGAGCACCACGCACGCCCGTCCGTGGCATGGCGAACCCGCCTCCCGGCCAGTCGTCGTCGGCATCGAGCCCGGTCAAGACCTACGCGTGGTGCGGCATGCGGCAGCCACGGCGCAGGTCTACGGCACGGGGCTGGTGGTGGTCTGGGTGGATCCCACGCATGTGCTCGTGCCTGGCGATGCCGCCGGGGTGATGACCATGGTGCCGGTCGACCCGGACGACCCGGGCGACACCCCCAGCCGCACCGAGCAGGAACTGCACGAGCTGGTTGAGGGCGAGCTGACGCCGTCGGCCGTGGCGTGGCGCTTCGTCCACAGCGCCGGTGAGGTGGCGCGGGGACTGGCCGAGGTGGCAGCCGAGTACGAGGCGCCAATGATCGTGGTGGGAGCGCGCAAGCCCGGCTTCTCGGGCTGGATGAACGAGGTGATCGGTGGCTCGGTGGCCGGCCACCTCGTGCACGCCCACGAGATCCCGGTGCTGGTGGTGCCGCTGCCGGAGCGGCGGTGAGGTTCCGGCTCGGCTTGCTGGTCGCACTGGGTGGAGCCATCGGCACCCTCGCCCGGTTCGGGCTCGCCGAATCACTGCCCGCCCCCGACGGCGTCCCATGGGCCACGTTGACGGCGAACCTGCTCGGGTCCTTCCTGCTGGGGGTCCTACTGGAGGCGCTGGCGCGCGCCGGAGAGGAGAACCAGACGCGTCGGAGGCTCCGGCTCAGCCTGGGGACGGGGCTGCTGGGCGGGTTCACGACCTTCTCCAGCCTGGCGCTGGAGACCGAGCGGCTGCTGGCCGGTGGCGATGGAGCACTCGCGGGCACGTACATGCTGGTGAGCCTGGTGCTGGGGTTGCTGGCAGCACTGGCGGGGATCGCGGTGGCGAGCCGGCCGAGCGGGAGGGGTGACGGCCGGCCACGTGGGCCGCACGGGCTGGTCGGACCGCATCGGCCGCACGATGGCGGCTCTCCAGAGGAGCCCTCCCGGGGTGAAGGTCGATGACGGTGCTGCTGATCGCCGTCGGGGGCGGCCTGGGGGCGGCCCTACGGTTCTGGACGGACGGGGCCATCCGGTCCCGATGGCAGCCGGCGCTGCCGGTGGCGACGATCGCGATCAACACGGCCGGGTCACTGCTGATCGGTGTGCTCGCAGGCCTGCTCGCGGCCGGAGCCCTCGCGCCCGGACCCGAGACAGTACTGAGCGTGGGACTGTGCGGAGGGTTCACCACGTTCTCGACCGCCATGGTGGAGTCGGCCCGGCTGTGGCGAGTTGGAGATCGGCGGCGCTGCGTGCTGAACCTCGTGCTGACGATGGTGGCGACCCTGGCTGCAGCGGCGGTGGGATGGACCGTGTCGACGTCGATCGCGGCCTGACCGGAGCACGGTTTGCCACGATTCAATGCAGCCGGGTAGCGTCAACGGCGCGGCCCAGCAGGCACGACGGGTGTGCACGGCGCCGCAGTGCGAGGAGGATCGTCGTGGCCAGTGTCACGATTCAAGACGTCGCCCGGAAGGCAGGCGTCTCCGTAACGACGGTCTCGAACTACTTCAACTGGCCGGACCGGCTCTCGGACCGGATGCGCAACTACGTGCGCACGGCCGTGGACGAACTCGGCTACGTCCCGAACATGCCGGCCCGGCAGCTGCGCTTGTCTCGCAGCAGCACCATCGGGATCTCGGTGATCAACGCCTCGAACCCGTTCTTCGCCGACATCGTGGTGGCGGTAGAGAGGGCGGCCGCGGCGCGCGGCCTGAACGTGATGGTGGGGAGCACGCACGAGTCGTCGCGGCAGCAGGACTCCTACCTGCAGATGTTCGAGCAGTTCCGGTTCGACGGGATCCTGCTGAGCCCCTTCGACGGCGGACTCGAGCGTGCCCACCAGATCGCCGCCCGTGGCACCCCGGTGGTGATCGTGGACCAACAGGACACCTCCGGGCTGCTCTCCTCCGCGGCCACCGACCACGTGATGGGCGGGCAACTCGCGGCCGAGCACCTGCTGGAGGTCGGCTGCCGCCGGATCGTGTTCACCTCCGGTCCGCCCGGTGTGCGGCAAGTCGCCGACCGGTTGCACGGAGCGCGCGAGGTGATCGCGGCGCACCCGCAGGCACAGCTCACTGTGCTCGACGGCCCTGACCTGGATCTCGACCTCGGGCGGGCGGCCGGACGGCGGATCGCGGCAATGGCCCCGGCGACGCGCCCCGACGGGGTGTTCGCGGGGAACGACGTGGAGGCGATCGGTGTTGTCCAGGGCTTGATCGGCGCCGGGGTGGATGTGCCCGGCGAGGTGGCGGTGATCGGCTACGACGACATCTCGTTCGCCGAGACTGCCGCAGTGCCGCTGACGACGGTGCGTCAGCTCAGCCGGGACATCGGGTCCGCCGCCGCGAGCCTGCTGCTGAACGAACTGGACGATCCGGACCGGCCGAAGGAGCAGCTGGTGTTCCGGCCTGAACTGATCGCCAGGGCGAGTACCGCCCGAGCCTGAGAGCGGGTGCTGGGCTGCGGTGACGGTGCGGTGTGTGTCGGTGCTGAGTGCCGGTGCTCGCGTGGCTAGCGACACTTACACCACCCTTGAGGTCGTGCACAGCGTCAGTGCACCAACCAGAGACGACAGCCCGTGGGGGCATGATGGGTGGTACGCCTATCCGAGGAGGACTCCATGAGCCGCACCACCGGTGACCCGAACCTGCCGATCGAGACCCTGCGCGAGGCACTGACCGTGCGCCGCGTGTTCGGGGAGGCCTACACCGTGGGCGAGACGACCGTGATCCCGGTGGCCCGGGTGATGGGTGGTTCCGGTATGGGGTACGGGATGGGTAGTGGGCGCGACCCGCAGGCCGCGTCCGAGGGCCCGAATGCCGAGGGCTCCGGGGGCGGCGGGGGCGTGGGGCTGTGCGCCTGGCCCGCCGGCGCCTACGTGATCCGCGACGGCGAGGTGACCTGGAAGCCCGCATTCGATCTGAACCTCGCCGTCATCGGCGGGCAGGTGCTCGGCGCCGTCGTGGCCACGTCGGTCGCGTGCGCGCTGCGGGCGAAGTTCCGCCGTCGGATGTTCTGAGGGTCTTCGCTGACTCCCGCGCCGCCGGTCGCGTACGCCATCGACGGTCCACAGGAATACCGTGCCCCATGTGGCACAGCGTCGCTGTGGGCCGTCGATGACGTACGCCAGGCCCGAGGTGTTCGCGCGCTCAGGCGAGGTCGCCGAGAGCCGCGGTGAGCCGCTCCCCCATGAGCCGGTACCCTTCCGGCCCCGGGTGCAGACGATCGTGCAGCAGGTCCGCCTCGTCGAGCCCGAGGATGCTGAGCCCGTCGATCAGCGTGATCTCGGCAGCGTGCGCATTCAGCGCTGCGACCACCTCGCCGATCGCCTCACGCATCTGCACCAGCGTCAACCCGCCCGTGCTCGGGCTCTCTTCCCGGTCCGGGCTGCCGATCGGGGTCATCACCGCGAGCCGTGCCTGCGGGTGGGCCTCCCGCACCCGCTCCACGAAACCGGAAATCTGCGGCGCGAACGACCGCGCCGTGAACGAACCCTGCCCGTGGATGTTGATCCCCAGGCACAGCGAGATCACGTCCGCAGGGGTCTGGGCGATGGCGTGCTCGGCGATGGGGTCCAGGTGACACTGCCCGCCGAATCCGAGGCAGGTCAGGTCCCACCCGAGCCGGTCGGCCACGATGGCTGGCCAGGTCTCGCTCGGACCCGCCGCAGCACTGCACTGCGTGATGGAGCTGCCGTAGGTGGTCCACCGCGGCTTCATGCCCATCGGCTCGGCCGCGCTCGCCCCCTCCAGGCACACTCCCCCGACGGCGGAGCGTCCCTTCTGCGGGAGCCACACCACGACGTCGTGCTCACCGTCGGGCAGGCCCACCTCGAGCACCTGCTCGCCCAGGGCCACCTCGATGCGCTGGTGAAGGTCGCCGTCGACAGTGACATCCAGCGGCCAGGCGGAATCGCTCTCGTCGTAGGCGATCGGCAAGCGCAGTGACGATGCGTCAGTGCGCACCTGGGCACGAACCCCTGCCGCCATCTGCGCCGGGAACAGCAGCGCGTCGGCGTGGGCACGGTCGGCACGCTCGGGAGGCAGCCGCCAGGGGCGCCACCAGGCACCGTCGGGCACCCAGCCGATGGCACCGCGCCAGTACGCGGATGAGACAGATGGTTCCAGGATCCGGGCTTCGTCGCTCACGGGCGACAAGCGTATCGCCGGGGCTCCTCACCAGCGAGCCACGCGCGGGCGAGTGACGTCGACCACGAGCGCCGACGCCGGCCCACAAGGGTGGCCTGGGTGTCGCAGAACGTGCCGAGAATCGACACCTGGGCCACCCTCGTCGCTCAGCTGATGAACGAGCGGATCCGGGCGACCGCCTCCACTACGGCGTCATGCCCGGCCGCGAACGAGAGCCGCACATAGCGCCCGCCGTGGGAAGGATCGAAGTCGATCCCGGGCACCACGGCCACACCTTCCTCCTCCAGCAGCGCTTGCGCCCAGGCGGTGGCATCAGCGAAGTGACCCAAGGTGGAGGCGAGATCGGCGTAGAGGTAGAAGGCGCCGTCCGCGGGGGCGATCGGGCCCCACCCGAGCGAGGGAACGGCGCCGAGAAGGGTGGCGCGGGTGCGGGCGAAGTCCGCGACACGGGCGTCCGCGGCGGCGTAGGAGGCTCCGGTGAACGCCTCAACGGCTGCGTAGGCGGCGGGAGCCGGCGGGCACAGGGCCACGTTGCCGGCGAGGGCATCGACGGCGGAGCGCAGGTCCGCGGGGACGATCGCCCAGCCGATGCGCCAGCCGGTCATGCCCCAGTACTTGGAGAAGGAGGAGACCACCACCCCGGTGCGGGAGGTCTCCCAGGCGCTGACGCCGCGCGGGTCGGCGGCGCCCGGGGCCGGGTAGGTGATGCCGTGGTAGATCTCGTCGCTGATGAGGCGCACGTCGTGGGCATCGCACCACGTGGTCAGGGCGGCCAGTTCGGTGCGGGTGAGCATCGTGCCGGTCGGGTTGGCCGGGGAGGCGACCACGAGGCCGTGCAGCGGGCCGTCAGCGGCGGCTTCGTCCAGGAGTTCGGGAGTGGGCTGGAAGCGCTGCTCGGGCCCACACGGGATGTCGACCACCTCGCAGCCGAGCGCGGTGAGGATGTTGCGATAGGCGGGGTAGCCCGGGCTCGCGAGCGCTACCCGGTCGCCCGGGTCGAAGGCGGCGAGGAACGCGAGCACGAACGCGCCCGAGGACCCGGTGGTGACCGCGACGTCGTCGGCGACCAGATCGAGGCCGTACCAACGGCGGTAGTGGGAGGCGATGGCGTCGCGCAGCGGGCGCGGCCCGAGGGCCGAGGTGTAGCCCAGGTCGTTATCCTCGTGCAGTGCAGCCGCGCGGGCGGCGACGTCCGGCGGCGCTCCGCCGGCGGGTTCACCCGCGCACAGGGAGATGACGTCCCGACCGGCCGCGCGGAACTGGGCAACCCGGTCGAGGATGGACATCACCTCAAAGGGCGGAACTCCTGCGCGGCGGGCGACCTTCATGGTGGGCAGGGTATCGGGCGCATCAGTCGGATCGGTCTACCCACGAGACCGGCCGTGATCGAGTATCCAGGGTCGGGCGGGATCGGAACAGCGTGCCACATTTCGCTGCACGACTGGCCAACCTGCGATCTACTGGTCTCGTGACGCCGATGTCAGTACCTCCTGGTGCGATAGACGACATGACAGACCAGAGCCTCCTCGACGCCACCTCGCGCGCGTGGGCAAAGTCCGCGCCCTACGGCGGCGAGATCGAGAGGTGGATGCCGCGCGTGCGGGGATGGGCCCGGGATCGGCTCCATCGGCACGCGCCCGAGGCGGTCACTTCCCCGCGTGCGGGGATGAGCCATCGGCGGCGGCACGAATGGCGGCACACGCGTCACCGCGCCCGCAACGCGGCTCCAGATGGACAGCGACCCCGGAAGCTCACGGACTAGTCACGCTCAGCACCAGGAGCCACCGCCGCACGTCGGCCCCCGAGCACCATCAGTACCACCCCAGCAACCGCCCACGCGCTGAGCACCAGCACCGGCACGCCCACCCCGGCCTCCGGGAAGTACGACACGTCCCGCACCAGCGTCGCAGCCGCCCCCGGCGGGAACCACTGCCCCACCAGACCCCACGGCTCGGGCAGGAACTCCATCGGCATGTTCGCTGAGGAGATGGGGTTGGCGACCAGCACGAACAGCACCGCCCCCACCCCGGCACCCGCCGGCCCGAGCAAGGCCACGAGCCCGGACAAGGTCGCAGCGATCGCCGCAATCGTCAGGGCGAATACCCCGACGGCGGCCCAGTAGTCTCCCGGCACGATCCCCAACCAGGTGCCCAGCACGGCAGGTAGGGCCAGCCCGGCCCCCACGCTGTAGACCGCCAGGGCCATCATCCGGCGGCCCGTACCCGCGACCTTGAGCCCGATGACGATGCCGCCGATCATGCCGGCGATCAGCAACGGCAAGGTCATCAACGCCAGCCCGGCTCCGCGGGGATCTGTCTCGGCCAGAGGAACCAGATCTGTCACCGTGACCTCGACTCGCGGTACCTCGCCCTCAGCAGCTTGCGCCTCGACTGCCTGTTGAAGCTGTGCCTGCAGCATCGGCGCCAGGTCTGCCAGTGCCGTCGCGACCGCGCTGGCCCCGGCCGACGCGATCAGCACCTCAGGCTGCTGCCCGAGCACGATCGCGCCATAGACCTCTCGCTCCTCGATGCGCTCGACCGCAGTCTCCCGGTCCTCCAACCTCACCGGCTCGAAAGCTCCACCGCCATGCTCGGCGAGCGCGCCCTCCACCGCCGCAACAGCAGGTTCGGGCCCGACGATCCCGATGGGCACGTCCTGCGGCTGTGCCGCCCGAACCGGCCACACCAACGCCAGTACCACCACACAGGCAACGGCGACCAGCGCCAACGCGATCACCACTGGCCGCGAACTCTGACCACTCTGCGACACATGATTCGCACCCATGACGTCCTCCTTTGTCTCCCCTCACGAGAGAACTCAACACTCGTTGAAGTCAACGCGCGTAGATATTCGCTAGGATCGACTCATGACAGACCAGCGATCGGCACGAACCGGGCGGCCAGCTCGCAGCGGCCGACGCCCCGGCGCCAACGACACCCGTGAGCAGATCCTGCGATCTGCGCTCACCCTGTTCTCCGAGCACGGCTACGGGGGCACGACCATCCGGGCCGTGGCTTCCGACGCTGCGGTCGACCCCGCACTCGTCATGCACTTCTTCGGCTCAAAAGATCAGCTCTTCGCGGCCGTGCTAGCCCAGGTCGACGATCTTCCCGCGCGGATCGGCCAATCTCTGCAGTGCGAGCCCGAACACCTCGCTCACCGTCTCGCCACCTTCTATCTCACCGGCTGGGAGTCCGAGGAGATCGGTCCCGTCCTGCGGGCCGTCCTGCGGTCAGCCAGCGCGAGCGAGGAGGCGGCGCACCGTCTACGCGAGGCGATCGAGGGCCACTTCCTCCGGGATGCCACCGCCGGCATGGATCCAGCCCTCGCCGAGCGTCTGCCGTTCGCGATGGCGCACCTGTTCGGGATCGCGACGGCACGCTACGTCCTCCAGGTCGGCCCCGTGGCGAACCTCCCCCTCGAGGAGCTGATCGAGATCGTCACCCCCGGCCTGGACGCCGTCCTGCGCCCCTGACCCACGGCGGATCGGGCCTATGACCCTGACGTCCCCTCCCGGGCGAGGGTGACGTCGTCGACGATCACGAGCAGGTGCCGCACACTGGTCAGCAACGCCCCGTAGACCGGCCACAGGTCCCCCGCCGGCACCCCATCCGGCCCAGAGAACCTCCGCGCGAGGGTATCGATCCGCTCCCCGATGCCATCGCTCTCGCTCTCGCCCTCGCCGTCGCCGTCGCCGTCGCCGTCGCCGTCGCCCTGAAGCCTGCGCCCGAGGTCACGCACGATCGGCACCCATTCGTGCCGGAACTCCTCGTCCCACGGCGCCTCAGCGTAGGTGGACTCCCGCAGGATCCGAGCCAGGTGACGCAGATGCGAAACACCCTCATCGAGGCGCCCCAGGATCCCCTCGTACTCCACCTCGCCCGCCGCGCGGTCCCGGACGCGAGCCGAGCGCAGCGACGTCGGCACATACCGGCGCGGATTGACCTTCCTGCTCTCGCGTGCGAACCGCATGGTCTGCCAGCCCTGCGCGACCTCCTCATCGATCGACTCGGTCTCGGCCACCCACGCCTCGGCCCGGTCGCTGTTCCACGAACCGGCCAGCTCATCGGCCATCTCGATGAGCACCTCACCGATCCGGTGGTTGAGACTGCCCACGTAGCGCTCCGCCTGCCGATCCCGCAACGGCGGCACGAACAGCACATTGACGGCGACCCCCACCCCGACCCCGACGCTCACCTCGATCAACCGGTCAGCAAGAAGCGGCGCCTGTTCGCCGAACCCACTGCCGAGAACGAACACAGCCGTGGTCGCGATGGCGATCCCCTCGCTGCGCAGCCCGGTGATCCGTGAGCCCGCGAGCCCGACCAGCACGGCCAGCGCGAAGGTCCACACGCTCACCCCGATCAGGCCCCCGACCAGGAACGACAGCCCGACGCCGATCGTCGTGGCCACGGTCGTCTGCACCCCGCGCGTGAGTGACCGGTACACCGTCGCATGCACCGCCAGCAGCGCCGTCCACGGAGCCAGGAACGGCAGCTGGGACTCGAGCACGTTCACCGAGAGCCACCAAGCCACCGTCGCCGCGATCACGCACTTGGCGATCTGCAGCACGTCCGTGACGAACTCGGGTGTACGCACGCGCTCCAGCAGACCGGCCAGCATCACACCCCCTGACGTCGACAACCATCGCGCAGCCCTCACCAGGCACCCCAGCCACAGTAGAACTGGCTGAGCATCAACGACACTCGAGCGGGCTACGGAGCTGGCCGGTCGCCGTCGTAAGCCAGGAACCTGCGCTGCGCCAGGGCGAGCACGGTGATGGCCACCAGGCACAGCACCCCGCCGATCACAGCGGCGAGCCCTTCGCCGAACCACGACGCTTCGGCACCGACCACGAGGTCGCCGAGCCGTGGCCCACCGGCTACGACCACCACGAACACGCCCTGCAGCCGCCCACGCATCGCATCGGGGGTGGCCGCCTGCAGGATCGTCTGACGGAAGATCGAGGAGACCGAGTCCGCCGCACCGGCGACCGCGAGCAGCACGCACGCCGCCACCAGCGCCCACACGATCACCCCCTCCGGTGAGGTCCGCCCGACCAGCAGCAGCACCACACCGAACCCGATCACCGCGAGCGCGAACACAGCGATCGCGGCCACGATCGCCTTCCCTTGCGCTCGCACACCCGTCAGGCCACCGGAGAGCATGCTCGCCAGCACAGCTCCGACGGCGATCGCTGCCGTGAGCACGCCGGTGGTGGTCTCCCCTCCTCCGATGAGGACCACCCCGACGGCGGGGAACAGCACCCGAGGCATGGCCAGGATCATGGCGCTCAAGTCGAGCAGGAACGTCATCCGCAGGTTCGGGCGCGTACCCAGGTAGCGCAGGCCGTCCATCACCGACCGCCATCCGGCCACGCGCGGGCGAACACCCTCCTGGCCGTCGTGCTCGGGCGGGATGTCCGGCAGCCGCCACAGCGCGTAGAGCGACGCGGTGAACAGCAGTAGGTCGAGGGTGTAGGCCACCCCGAATCCCTGCCACGCCACGAGCACCGCGCCGAGCAGCGGCCCGAGTGTGAGCGCCACATTCCATGCCAGTGTCTGCAGCGCATTCGCGGCGGCGAGCTGGCTGATCGGTATCAGTCGCGGGATGATCGCCGACCGTGCCGGATTGTTGACGGCACTGGCGGCCGACTGCAGCGCCACCAGCACGTAGAGCAGCCAGACCGAATCCAGCGATAACCAGGCTTGCAGCGCGAGCATCGCTGTCACCACGAACAGCACGGTGGAGGCGGTCAGCGCGACTCGTCGGCGGTCGAACTGGTCCACGAGCGCCCCGCCGTACAACCCGAGCACCACCAGCGGCACCAGGGCGAAGATCCCGAGGATGCCCACCGCGAGTGTGGACGCGGTGATCGCGTACACCTGCAGGCCCACAGCCACGGTTGTCAGCTGGGTGCCGAGGTTGGATATCCCGAGCCCCCACCACAGCCGGCGGAACGCGCCGACGCGCAGCGGCGCGGTGTCGGCGAGCAGTCGGGGCACGATGCCCGAGCCTACGCCCGTCGGTCAGGGGCTACGTCGCCTGCCGGCAGATCGATTCCCCGGACCCTGTTCACTCAACCCGCCAGCACCCCTCGATGTGATCGTCGACCATCCCCGCCGACTGCATCAGCGCGTACATCGTGGTCGGACCGACGAACCGGAATCCCCGCTTACGCAGCGTCTTGCTCATGGCAGTTGACTCTGCCGTGACGGCCGGGACGTCATCGAACGTCTGCGGTCGCGCAGCTGGCGCCGGGGCGAAGGACCACATCAGTGCATCCAGTTCGCCCTCGGCCATCTCCTGCACGAGCCGCGCGTTCTCGATGGTGGCCACGATCTTCGCCCGGTTGCGGATGATGCCGGCATCGCCCATCAGGCGTTCGATGTCATCGTCGCCGAACTGCGCCACCTCCGCGGGCACGAATCCGGCGAACACCTCACGGAAGCGGGGCCGTTTGCGCAGGATGGTGATCCAGGAGAGACCAGCCTGGAAGCCCTCCAGAGCCATCTTCTCGAAGAGGGCCCGGTCGCCCCGCAGCGGGAAGCCCCACTCCTGGTCGTGGTAGCGCTCGTAGTCGGCGTCCGAGCCGACCCAGCCGCAGCGGGTGCGCCCGTCGGTTCCGGTGATGAGGGAGTCCATAGTTCTCAGCGTAGAGAGAGGCACCGACATCGGCGCACGCCCACTCAGAACAGCGACGCCTGCACCGGGCGAGGATCGACCTGTGCCGCCGCCGGTAGCTCCGGATCCCCGACGGCGTCCGGATCCGTCCGTAGTGTCCACCTCGCCCCACGCTCGGCCTCGTCTCGCACGAAACCGTGCCGACGGCGCAGCCTGCGCACCCTGTCCGCGAGCCAGTCACGGTACTCACCCGTGGTGTAGGAGCCGCGTCCGAAGAGCGCCCGGTACTTGGGCACGAGCGCCGGGTACTCACGGGCCAGCCAGGCCATGAACCACTCCCGCGCACCGGGCCGCAGGTGCAGCGGCCCGGCGGTCACCCAGGCACCGCCGGCCTCACGGATCGCGCCGAACAGCTCGTTCATATGCTGCTCGGAGTCGGTGAGCCAGGGCAGGATCGGCATCGCCATCACCGTCGGGCGCAGACCAGCATCAGCAACGGCTCGGATCAGGCCCAATCGCGCCTGCGGGGTGGGCGTGCCCGGTTCCACGCGTTGCTGCAGTTCGGGGTCGGTGAAGGCCAGGGAGATGCCCACACCGACGTCCACTCGTTCGGCCGCCCGCTGCAGCAGTGGCAGGTCACGGCGCAACAGCGGACCCTTGGTGAGGATGGAGAACGGGGTGCGTGACGCCGTCAGGGCCTCGATGATGCCCGGCATCAGCCGGTAGCGGCCCTCGGCTCGCATGTACGGGTCCGAGTTGGTGCCGAGCGCCACGTGCTCACGCTTCCAGGACGGCTTCGCGAGTTCGGCGCGCAGCACCTCGGCTACGTTGGCCTTGACCACGATCTGGGTGTCGAAGTCGGCACCGGAGTCGAGGTCGAGATACTCGTGAGTCTTGCGCGCAAAGCAGTTGTGGCTGATGACCCCGTTGGCGATGAAGTCCCCGGTCCCGGTCGTGATGTCAACCATCCGGCGCTCTGCACCGAGGTCCTCGACGCTCGCGACGCCGAGGTCTGCTGAGGTCTTCACCACCTCGCCGACAATGGCCAACTTGCGGGTGATGGCGGGTCCGCCTCGAGGGCCAAGACCGTTCCCACTGCCGGAACCGAGACCGAGCCCCATCAGCGAATCGTTAATCGTCAAGTAGGCACGCTGACCCTGGCCGGGAGCACGCGGGGCGACATGCGTCCAGCCACGGGCCGTCAGGAATCGGTGGTCACCGCTCGCTACGATCTCGGTGCCATCGCGAAGGGTTGTCCGGTAAGCGCGCTTTCGCGTCCGCCAGGTTGCGAGCACCGGCGTCTCGACGTATCGCCGGCGCTTTCCCTCCAGCTGCGTCCCCACAATGCGGTCACCGACGTCAAGCTCGCCGATCGGCTTCTGACGCCCGTCGGCCATCAGCACGAGCGTGTCCGGGCTCAGGCAGTACACGCACTGGTGAAGACATCCACGCGTGGGGTTGACCGTCCACGCGAACGGCATCCTCGACCCACCCGGTACGCGGTTCAGAGCGCTCTTGCAGAGCACCTCATGGAACGTCACTCCCGCGAACTCCGGCGTCGTCACACTGCGGATCAGTCCGCGCAGCGGCAGCAGCGCTCCGGCGTCCGTGGCTTGCTGGGCTTCCCATCGCCTACCACCAGTCGAACATACATTCGATGCCAGTGGGCGACTTCGACACACCCGGTCCCAGCCGACCAGATCACGCCAACAGTTGCATCACCGCCCGTACATCACCGGGCGCGAACGCTGACGTGCTCGGCATCTGCGGCGCGAACGCCGAGCACGTCAGCGCTCGGCTGCTCGATCGGACCGGCCACGCCGCTCAGGGGTCTGAAACTCAGGGTGAAACTCGAGAAGGGGCCGAAAGTTCGGCCCCTGGAGGGGCAGCACCCTCCTCGGGAGGCTCACGCCAACCGCGCCCTACGCCGAGCGGCGCGCCTCCTCGGCTTCCATCTGCGCCACCCACTGGCGCTTCATGGTGCGCCACTGGTCGTCGTTGGTGCCGCGCTTCCAGTATCCGGAGGCGGACAGGTCCTCCTTCGGCACATCCCACTCGAACCGCAGCAGCGAACGCAGCTGCTTGACCACGTCGGCGTCGCCGTGGACGAACGCGTGCACGCGCCCTGCCGGACGCTCCAGCTCGCGCACGGCCGCCACGAGCGCCTCGCCCGGCTCGGCCTCCACGCTCGAGGCAGACCGGTGGATCCACTGCACCTCGGCCCCGGCAACGGTGAGCAGCGGTTGCTCCTCGGCCGGATCGGCCACCTCGATGATCGCCCGCACCACCGCCTCCTCCGGCATGGCCTCCAGCGTGGCGGCGATCGCGGGCAACGCACTTTCGTCACCGGCGAGCAGGTGCCAGTCCGCCTCGGGGTTCGGCGCGTACCCGCGCCCCGGCCCGAACAGCTGCACCTGGTCACCGGGCCGGGCCGCAGCCGCCCAGGGCCCGGCGATCCCCTCGTCGCCATGCACCACGAAGTCGATGGTGGCGTGCCCGGACTCAGGGTCCCACGCACGGATGGTGTACGTGCGCATCACCGGCCAGTCCTCGGCGGGAATCCGCTCCTTGACCTCCTCGAGGTCGAACGGCTCGCTCACGCCGGTACCGGGCCGCGGGAGCAGCACCTTGACGTAGGTGTCGGTATAGCCGGCCGGGTCAACGTCCAGCGGCCCACCGCCCGGCGCGGAGAACACCAACCGAACCATGTGCGGGGTGATCCGCTCGCTGCTGACGACCTCGGCGCGCTGCGCCACTCCCTTGGGCACAAGGCCCTCCTCACCACATCGACGGGGCAGCACACAAATGCCACCATCTCTAAGGTAAGCCTAACCATCCTCGCTGGATACCCCAACCGGCGTGGCCGATGCCACACTCGTGCCGTGGACATCACCGACGGCGTCCTGGTGCTCACCTCCCGCACCATGCACACCACCACCACGGTCCTGCACGAGGGGAGCTGCGCCGTCGTAGTGGATCCGGCCTGGCAGGCCGACGAGTTGGCCGGCCTGGCGGACCTGCTCACCTCCCGCGGCCTGATACCGGTGCTCGGCTGGGCCACCCACGCCCACCACGACCATGTGCTCTGGCACCCCGGCCTCGGCACTCCACCGCGGCTGGCGAGCCCTGCCGCCGCCCAGGACGCGGCCGCGCACCTGGATCAGCTGCGTGCGGCGCTGAACCTACCGCCCGAGTTGCTCGGCCTGGCAGGTGAGATCGAGGCCCACGACGGCGACCGGTTGCCCTGGCAGGGTCCCGTCGCCCAGATCCTCACCCACCACGCCCATGCCCCGGGGCACACCGCCCTATGGTTGCCCGGCCCCCGGGTGCTGATCGCCGGCGACATGCTCTCGGACGTAGAGATCCCGCTGCTGGAGGGCAGCACGCTCGCGCAGTACCGCGCGGGGATCGAGCTGCTCGCCCCGTACGTCGAGCAGGCGAAGTTCCTCATCCCGGGGCATGGCACCGTCGCCCGAGCGGGCGTGGCCGACTCCCCCACCCGCCAACTCGCCCACGACCGCCGCTACCTGGACCGGCCTGATCTCCCCGATCCGCGTCTCCTCCAGGCCGAACCATGGCTACTGGAGGCCCACCAGGAGAACCTCAGCCGGATGCGCTGACCGGCTCAGCTCTTCTTCTGACTCTTCTCACTCACCGGCTCGTTCCCCGAGGCCCGGCGGCGCCGGTAGTAGTCGCGCGCCTCCCGCTGGCGCTGCCCCTCCACCCCGGTGCCGATCACAGCACCGACGTGCTTATCGGAGTACCCGAACGCCTCCACCAGATCCTGCGCGTGGTGGCGCAGGCGCGGCAGCAGCCGGTTGATGTAGGACGTGACCGTGCGCGCCCGCTGGGCGGAGATCCGGCCGTTGATGAGATACCAGGAGAGGTTCTTCTCGATCGTGACCAGCCCGAACAGATCCCGCAGCCACGTCATCACCTTGCGGGTGTCATCGTCACGGATACTGGCGACCGCCTCGGTGAAGGCCTCCCACTGAAGCAGCTCTCCGTGCGCACGCGCAGCTTCGATGAGGTCGTGCTGGTGGGAGTTAAACAGCGCCTGTGCCACATCCGCTGGTGCGCCCTTGGCGGCGCGGAGTGCGAGGGCGATCTCCTCCACCATGGACTCCACCCGGTCCTCGAGCAGCTCGCGCTGTGCGTCGGGATCGCGGATCTCCCCGGCCGAACGTGCCAGCGATCCGCCATCCTGGATGGACTGTGCCGCGCGCCGCAGCGGCGTGCGGTGCAAGGTCATGTCGACGGCGCGATCAGCCACCCAGCGCACCGCACCGGCCACATCCATCTTCGCCATCTCGCGCCCGTAGTCGGTGAGCAGTCGCTTGCCCACCAGCTGCAGAAGGACGTGGTTGTCACCCTCGAAGGTGGCGTAGACGTCCATGTCCTGGTGCCAGGTGACGAACTTGTTCTCAGCCAAGTACCCGGCCCCGCCGCACGCCTCCCGGCAGGTCTGGATCGTCTCCAGCGCGAGCCAGGTGCTCAACGGCTTCGATGCTGCGGCGAGGGTCTCCAGGTCCTGCCGGTCGCCGTCGGTGTCATGCTCACCGGAGAAGACCTCGTGGAAACGCTGCCCGAGCTGGTTGTGCATGAACTGGGCGGCATAGGTGCGCGCGAGCAGCGGCAGCAGCCGGCGCTGGTGCTGCTGGTAGTCCATCAGCACGGTCTCGACGTCCTCGTCGGCTCCGGTGAACTGGCGCCGTTCGTTGGCGTACCGGATCGCGGTCGCGAGCGCCATCTTGGAGACGACGACGGCGGATCCGCCGAGGGAGACCCGGCCCTGCACCAGCGTGCCGAGCATGGTGAAGAAGCGTCGCCCGGGGCTGTCGATCGGTGAACTGTAGGTGCCGTCCGGGGCGACGTCGCCGTACCGGTTGAGGAGGTTCTCCCGCGGGATGCGCACGCGGTCGAAGTGCAAGCGTCCGTTGTCGACGCCGTTCAGGCCACCCTTGGGCCCGTCATCCTCACCGCCGACCCCTGGCAGGAAGTCGCCGGCGGCCCCATCCGGCGCGGTCTCGCGGATGGGCACGTAGAAGGCGTGCACGCCGTGGTTCACCCCGGCGGTGATCAGCTGGGCGAACACGACGGCGGCGGTCCCGTGGTCGGCGGCGTTGCCGATGTAGTCCTTCCAGGCCCCTCGGAAGGGAGTGTGGATCTCGAACTCCTCGGCCGCCGGGTCATAGGTGGCCGTGGTGCCGATGGCCGCCACGTCGGAGCCGTGCCCGGTCTCGGTCATCGCGAAGCAGCCGGGAACGGTCAGGTCCATCGCGCCCGGCAGGAGCCGGTCGTGGTGGATCTCGGTGCCCAGGTGGAGGATGGCCGCGCCGAACAGGCCCCACTGCACACCACCCTTGATCTGCAATGACGGATCGGCGACGGCGAGCTCTTCGAAGCCTGCGATATTGCCGCCCGGGTCGTCATACCCGCCGAGCCGTTCCGGGAAGGCCCGGTTCACGACCTCGAGCTCGACCAGGTAGCGCGACTGCTCGAGCACGCGCGCACGATGCTCGGCGACCGTCAGGTTGTCTGCGCGGCGCAGGCGTTCGTCGAGCATGAGATCGCGCACCCGACGGCGATGCTCACCCCATCGTCCGTCGACCAGGTCGGCCACGGCGCGGGTGTTGAGGGTCAGGTCGGACGCAGCTGTGCGATCCGCAGTTGTGGTCATCGGTGCTCCCGTGAGGATGAGGTCGGGGTATGGAAGGCTCCGGCGCCACGCCAGAGCCAGTCGGTCATGAGGTCGGCCATGGTGTCGGCCGGCGGATGATCGTCGGAGGTGTCGCTGAGCCACAGGTCACCGACGCCGCGCACGAAGCCGACAACGCCGGCAGCCCAGGCGGCAGCCAGGCGCGGGTCGGATCCGGAGGCGGCAAGCCGATCCCGCAGCGGGATCTCCACCGAGGCGGAGATGGTGGCCTGGAATCGTGAGAGGGAGGCACCCTCGTCGCCATCGCCCGAGCGGGTGATGAAGCGGTAGACGTGCGGGGACTTGTCGATCATGGTCGCGTACACACCGACCATGGCACGCAGCCGGTCGCGGGGGTCGGAGTCGGCGTGTGCGGCAGCGTCGAAGGCCTCGGCCATCTCCTCCAGCACGAGATTGCCGACGGCGCTCTGCAGTCCGGCCTTGTCTGCGAAGTAGCGGTAGACGATCGACTTCGAGGTCTCCATCGCAACGGCGAGCTCGTCCATGGAGAGGTCCGGCCCGCCGTGGTGAACTGCACGGCGCGCGGCCCGGGCCAGGGCGCGACGCCGTTCGGCACGGTGGGCATCCCACCGGCGGGAACGGCCGTCCGTTCCACCTTCGGCCGGGTCGGGGCCTTCGTCTGGGTCCGACTCGGGCACCGACCTCGCTGTGACGCTGTTCACGTACTCAGAGTATCAGGTACTATCAGTTCTAGACATCCATCTCCTGCTCCGGCCGCGGAGATGAGGAAGGATCGAGGCAGGAACCTCACTGCTCGGCACCTCTTCAGGCATCCACATACGACTGCGAGGACCACCCATGGCATCGACGCCCGAGAACACCACCCCGGCGGTACCGGAACAAGCCAGCCCACGGGCCGCCGTCATCGGCTCCAACCGGATTCCCTTCGGCAAGGCGGGCGGCGCCTACCGCTCCGCCTCGAACCTGGACATGCTCACCGCCGCACTCAGCGGCCTGGTGGCCCGGTTCGGGCTCCAGGACGAACGCCTCGGCGACGTCTCCGCGGGGGCCGTCCTCAAGCACTCCCGCGACTTCAACCTCACCCGCGAGGCAGTGCTCGGCTCCGGACTGGACCCCCACACTCCCGCCTTCGACGTGCAACGCGCCTGCGGGACGAGCGTGGAGACGGTGTGGGCGATCGCCAACAAGATCACCCTCGGGCAGATCTCCTCCGGCATCGCCGGCGGTGTGGACACCACCTCCGACGCCCCGATCGTGGTCAGCGACCGGCTGCGCAAGACCCTCCTACGCCTGAGCCGCGCCAAGACGATCCAGCAGCGCCTCGCGCTTCTCACCGCCCTGCGGCCCGGCGATCTGGCCCCAGTGGCACCGAACGTCAACGAGCCACGCACCGGACTGTCGATGGGCGAGCACCAGGCGATCACCACCCGCCATTGGGGCATCACCCGCGAGGCGCAGGACGAGATCGCGCTCGCCTCCCACCGCAACCTCGCAGCGGCGTACGACGACGGCCTCTTCGACGACCTGATCACCCCCTACCGAGGGCTGCTGCGGGACGAGTCGCTACGCGCCGACACCACAGCCGAGAAGCTGGCCAAGCTCACGCCCGTGTTCGGGAAGCAGGCTCCCGACGCATCGATCACAGCAGGCAACGCCACCCCCCTCTCCGACGGTGCCGCGACCGTCCTGCTCGGCACCGACACCTGGGCCGAGGAGCGCGGACTGCCGGTGCTGGCCCACGTGGTCGACGCCGAATCGGCGGCCGTGGACTTCGCCCGCGGCGAAGAAGGGCTCCTGATGGCCGGCGCCTACGCCGTGCCGCGGTTGCTGGCACGACAGGGGCTCGGACTGGCGGACTTCGACTTCATCGAGATCCACGAGGCATTCGCCTCCACCGTGCTCACCACGATGGCCGCCTGGGCGGACGAGGAGTTCATGTCCTCGAAGGTCGGCCTGCCGGCCCTGGGCGAGGTCGACAGATCCCGCCTGAACGTCGCCGGCTCCTCGCTGGCCGCGGGCCACCCGTTTGCCGCGACCGGCGCCCGGATCGTGGGAACCCTCGCAGCACTGCTGCACCAGAAGAAGCTGAACGACGGCGCGGCACCATCGACCCCCGTGCGCGGGCTGATCTCCGTGTGCGCTGCCGGCGGACAGGCCGTCGCGATGATCCTGGAGGCGTGATGAGCGACACCTACCTCGACCTCGTCAATTCCGGTGCCACCAAACAGGTGGCGAAGACGCTCGGCCTGCCCCGGCCCGCCCGGCTGCGACGCACCCACGCCGACGCCGTGGACCAGCCGCTCCTACCCGGACCGGTCTTGCTCCTGGGCGCCGGGGCACAAGCAGACGCCGCCGCCGAGGCGCTGCTCAGCTGGGACCTGGACGTGCACCGCACGCTCCCGCAGGGCCAGGTCGGTGCGATCGTGCTGGTGCTCACCGAGCTCGAGCACCCGGAGCAGATGAGCGACTTCGCGCTCGCTCTCGGCGGCGCGCTGCGTTCACTGGCTCCCAGCGGCCGCGTGGTCACCATCTCCCGGCCCGCCGAGGGCGCCGAGCCGCAGGTCGCGGCTGCCCGCCACGGCGTTGATGGATTCCTGCGGTCGGTGGCCAAGGAGCTGCGGGCCGGTGGCACCGGCAACGGGATCGTGATCCACGACGGCGTCGCTGCCGACTCCCCGGGCGTCACCGGGGCGCTGCGCTTCCTGCTCTCGGCCCGGTCGGCCTTTGTCTCGGGTCAGTTCATCCACGTGACCACGCCCGACGGCGCAACCCCAGCGGACTGGACGCGTCCGCTGGAGGGGAGGGTCGCCGTCGTGACAGGTGCCGCCCGCGGCATTGGTGCGGCGATCGCACAGGTGCTCTCGCGGGACGGCGCGCACGTGATCGGCGTGGACATGCCCGCCTCGGGTGAGCAGCTCGCCGAGGTGATGAACACGGTGCACGGGACAGCGTTGCAGCTCGACATCACATCCGAAGACGCAGGTCAGCGGATACTCGAGCTGGCGCGTTCCAGGCACGGGCGACTGGACGCCGTCGTGCACAACGCCGGGATTCTGCGCGACAAGCTGCTCGCGAATATGACCCCCGAGAAGTGGGATGCGGTCGTGGCGGTGAATATCGCCGCGCAGCTGCGGATCAACGAGCAGCTGCTGGCGGCAGACGACCTCGGACCGGAGGGACTGCGGCTGGTCTCGCTCGCCTCGACGTCGGGCATCGCCGGCAACCGCGGGCAGACGAACTACGGGTACACGAAGGCGGCGGTGATCGGGATGACCCGGTCGCTGGCACCCCGGCTGGCCGAGCAGGGTGGGACCGCGAACGCGGTGGCGCCCGGATTCATCGAGACCGAGATGACGGCGAAGATCCCGCCGGTGCCGCGCCAGATCGCGCGGCGCGCCAACTCGCTGCAGCAGGGCGGGCTGCCCGTGGACGTGGCCGAGACGATCGCGTTCCTGCTCTCCCCCCAAGCGGGTGGCATCAACGGCGAGGTGCTGCGGGTGTGCGGGCAGAACCTGGTGGGCCAGTGATCCCCGGTCTCCGCGCAGTCGAGGACGCGAGCCGACGCGGCTCGCCCCGCTCCATGGCCTGGAGGACAGCATGAGCGCACCCGCCACCGAGAAGATGCTCGCCGCGGTCCCTGGACTCGGCGGCCTGTACGCGAGCGCCCTGGCGAAGTCCGCCAGGCTGATGGTGCGCGCGCCCGGGCGCGGTCCGACCACGACGCCGCAGGTCACCTACCGCGTAGACGGCGTGCGACCGGATGCTGAACAACTGACCGCCTACCAGCATCTGCTCGGCGAACCCGCCAGTGATGTGCTGCCCGCCGGCTTCGTGCACGTGACCGGGTTCGGGCTGGCGATGGCGGTGATGGCCCGGGATGACTTCCCGCTGCCGCTGCTGGGGATGGTGCACGTGGCGAATTCGGTGCGTCAGCGGGAGCCGGTGCGGATAGGCGACGAGCTGACCGTCCGGGCGTGGGCGGAGCGACTGCGGGCGCACCGCTCCGGCACGCAGGTGGATCTGGTGGTGGAGGTCACCCGCTCCGAGGACGTCGACCCGGCGTGGTCCGGGCGCTCGACCTATCTCGCCAAGGGGCAGACGCTGCCGGGCCTGGCGCTGCTGGAGACGGACTCGGCGACGTCGAGCGACCCGTGGCCGGAGGGCTACGGTGAGCCCGCCGTCCGGTGGCGCCTGGCGCGGGATACCGGCCGCCGCTACGCGCAGGTCTCAGGGGACCGGAACCCGATCCACCTGAGCGCGTTGACGGCGAAGGCGTTCGGCTTCCCGCGGGCGATAGCGCACGGGATGTACACGGCAGCACGGGCGCTGACCGCAGTCGATGCGGCACGTGTGAGCCCGTCGGAGGCGTTCACGTGGGACGTCAGCTTCGGCAAACCAGTGCTCCTGCCCTCGACCGTCGCCCTGTCGCTGCGGCGTGAGGGCGGGGCGATGCAGTACGCGGGGTGGAACGAGCGATCCGGAAAGCGTCACTTCCATGGTGCGGTCGCGCCGCTAACCTGAGCCGCACTCCGGACGCGGCACTGTGCGGTTACGAGCAGTCGCTACGTGACTGCCCGCAACCGCGTAGACAGTCTCCCGACGCCCCAGGACACGACGTCTGTCTCGGGGGCGCTCAGGTGGAACCTCTGAGCCGGAGCATGCGTCGCCCTCACGCAGAGCGCGCCCCGAGGTAAGGCTCGAGCGGGTCGGCCCGCTCGAGCCACGGCAGCAAACCGGCCGCCTCCTCCTCGGAGGTGAGGACGGCGCGCTCGAAGGCGGCGAGCACCTCGTCCCGGCCCGGTCCCGCACCCACGACCAACCATCGGGTGCTGCACTCCTGGTTGCCCCAGGCATCGGCGATGCCGACCGAGATCTGCCGCCCGCCGCCGTAGAGCCCGCACACGGAATCGGGCCTGTTCGGCACCCAGAACCGACCCCAGATCACCCGGGGCCCGTTCGCGACGGCGTCGATCTGCTGCAGCAGCCGGCCCGGATGCAGCGCCACCGGGGTGTGCAGGTCGAGAGTCCACACGTCCGAGGTCTCGCTCACCCATCCGTGGTCGTCCACCCGCGCGTTCCCGGCCCCGACACCAGGGCTGGCGCTGGTGGCATGCAGGTGCGCCTCGGCGTGCGCCAGATCGTGGCGCAGGCTCAGCGCGGTGGTGAGCCAGTCCGCGTGCATGTCGGTGACGATGTCGCTGCCGTGGCGGCGCAGCGCATCGGCAAGGTCGCGGCCCTGACCCTGGGCGCCGCCGTCAAGAAGGACCAGATCGGCCGGCGGCAGCTGGCCGAGCACCACCTCAGCCACCGCACGGTCGTCGTCGGGGGCGATCGCGATCTGGCGGTCCGCGACCTCCTCCTCACCGAGCAGCGCGGCAGGAAGCACGTCGGCTGCGACACAGCAGATGCCGGCGGCTACCACGCCCGGTGCATCGGCCCCAGCAAGGGAGGCCATCAATCCAGCGGTGGCGGGGAGCAGTTCCGCCCCTGGCGGTAGCGCGAGCAGAACGCCGGCGACACCGTCGGTGCGCACGAGCCGGGCAACGGTTGGTCCGGCGTCCTCGCGAACCGCGCAGGAGGGGCAGACGTGCTCCAGCTCGACCCACTCGTCCTCGATGACGTCCTGACCGCGCAGCACCCGGCGACGCAGCCGGGCCGTGTCACCGGCGATCTCGATGTCGTGGACGATCGCCGGCACGTCGGGGCGGTCAGCGAGCGCACTGAGTAGGGCGACCTCTCGGTCGACCGGGTCGATCGTGGCGAGCACGGCCACGGGGCGTACCGACACTGACATGGGACTCCTTGCTGAGAACGGGAGATGGACAAGAATGAGAATGATTCCTATTATGGTCTCATGTCTGCACACTGCCAACTCACCGGAGCGGTGCCGAGATTCGGCAACACGATCTCCCACTCCCACCGGCGCACCTCACGCCGATTCAACCCGAACATCCAGAAGCGCACCTACTGGGTGCCGAGCCTGCGCCGGAAGGTCACACTGCGCCTGAGCACCCGCGCGATCAAGACCATCGACACGATCGGTATCGAGTCCGCCATCGCCCGCATTCAGGCCCGAGGGGAACGCATCTGATGGCCAAGAAGTCCAACGATGTGCGACCCAAGGTCATCATCGAATCCACCGCCGGCACCGGCGTGCGATACATCACCGCGAAGAACCGCCGCAACGATCCCGATCGGCTCGTGCTCAAGAAGTACGACCCGAAGATCCGCCGCCACGTCGAGTTCAAGGAGACCCGCTGATGGCCAAGTCTTCAAAGGTCGCCAAGAACGATCAGCGCAAGGAGACGGTGGCAAGGTTCGCCGCCGTGCGCGCGGAGCTCAAGAAGGCCTCGGTGGATCCCCACCGCAGCGCCGACGAGCGCGAAGCCGCGATGCGTGCCCTCCACAAGCTCCCGCGCGACGCCAGCCCCACCCGCGTGCGCAACCGCGACGTGGCCGACGGCCGCCCGCGCGGGCACCTACGCAAGTTCGGCCTCTCACGCGTGCGGCTGCGCGAGATGGCACTGCGCGGCGAGCTGCCCGGGATCACCAAGTCCAGCTGGTAAACGTCATCGAAGGAGAACTCATGAAGGTTCGTGCGTCACTGCGCTCGTTGAAGAACCAGCCCGGATCGATCGTGGTCCGCCGCCGCGGCAAGACCTACGTGATCAACAAGAAGAACCCGCGGCTCAAGGCCCGGCAGGGCTGAGGCCCCTTTGACCAGCCGCCTGTGCGGTGGATCCCCGTCACCTCTCATGACCGCGATCCACCGCACAGGCGTTCCGCGCCCTGCACGCGTCTGCCGGGTTACGCCGACCGTGTCGCCTCAGCGCCCCGCGTCGTCAACCGCCTCACCAACCGCCCGGCCAGCACCGCAGCCAGCAGCGCCACGACGATCCCGTTCACCGGCGGGATGCCCCAGCCGAGCTCACCGCTCCCCCAGGCCACTACCGACCCGAGCGCGTACGCCGCCACGTTCTCCCATCGCACGGCTCCGACCCGCATGGCAGATTCGGGCACCCCGCCGCGCCACCGGCTCCACCACTCCCCGATCAGCACGCCACCGACCGGCGGGATGAGGATCCCGAGCCAGCCCAGGAACGCGGGCAATGAGTCATAGATACCGGTCACGGCGAGCAGGGTCCCGAGCACCACACCGCCGATCACGAACGGCTTCTTCGAGCGCGAGTTCGCGATCTCCGCACCCGCGACGCCGAAGTTGTAGGCGGTGTTGTCGTTGGTGGTCCACAGGTTCCCGACCAGGAACACCACACCCCAGGCCACGAGCCCCAGATCGAACAGCACCAGCACGAAGTCGGCCTGCCCGAACGCGAGGGCACCGATCGCGCCGAAGAACAGCATCAGCATGTTCCCGATCAGGAACGCCACCGCCGAAGCCCCAAATCCCTGCCGCGGCGTGCGTGCGAACCGGGTCCAGTTCGGCGCCTGGGTGCCGCCGGAGACGAAGGTTCCCACGATGATGGTGACGGCTGCGGCCACCCCCATGGACGCCGTCGGGCGCTGCGCCAGCATCCCCTCGAGCCCGTCAGTCTCGGCGAACGAACGGATCGTCACCCACACGGCCAGCACCAGCAGCAGCGGCACCGACACCACAGACAAGGCGTACATGCCGCGGTAACCGAAGTACGCCGTCGCCCCCATCGCCAGGCCACCGGCGACCATCAGCAGCCGGACCACGAGGTCCGACTCCCACCCGGCCGCCTGAGCGATCAGCTGAGCGAGGGTGGCCACCGTGACGCCATACCAGCCCACTTGTGTGCCGCCCAGCAGCAGCGACGTCAGGATCGAACCGCGGCGGCCGAACGCGTACCGGCACATCATCACCGTGGTCAGCCCGGTGGACGCGCCGATCCCCCCGATCACGGCCACGTACACACCCAGCACCACCGACCCGAGCAGCAGCACCCCCATCAGTGGCCAGAACTCGAATGCGGCGCCCACCTGCGCCCCGGCAAGCATCGTCGGGGTGAAGAACGTGAAGCCGAGGAGCACGATCGAGAGGCTGAACAGCGACTTGCGGGCGCCGGGTGGTACCGGCTCCACCGGGTAGTCGGGATCCACGACGGCGGGGCTCACCTCAGCCGGTCCGGTCGCCTCTCCCGATGCACGTGTGGGCTCGCTCATTCGCCGATGTCCTCGTTCCAGATGTCGGGGTGATCGGCGATGAACTCACGCATCATCGCGATGCACGCTGCGTCCTCGAGCACGATCACCTCGACGCCGAGCGCCTCGAGGTCGCCATGCCCGCCGGTGAAGGTGGTGGACTCGCCCACCACCACCCGGGAGATCCCGAACTGGCGGATCAGGCCGGTGCAGTACCAGCAGGGCGAGAGCGTGGTGACCATCGTGGTGCCGCGATAGGTGCGCTGCCGGCCGGCATTGCGGAAGGCATCGGTCTCACCGTGCGCGGAGGGATCACCGTCCTGCACGCGACGGTTGTGGCCGCGGCCGAGTACCTCACCGTCGGCGGAGATCAGCGCGGCGCCGATCGGCACGCCACCCTCGGCCATTCCGGTGCGGGCCTCCTCGACAGCGATCGCGAGCCACGCGCGTAGCGTGGCCTCATCCGGGGGACCGGGCTGGCGGGTCATGGGAACTCCGTGGATCGAACGGCGGGGCGGCGCACATGATCCGCTCCTCGGTCGAGCGGGACGATACCGCGTGCATGTCACGGGTTCATTTCTGCTGGTCCGCACCGACGGCACTACACAAGTCCGCAGCGACGACGACGGGGCTGGCGCCATCCTTCGATGGCCCCAGCCCCTACCCCTCGGAGGCGTCAGCGGCCGAACGTCACTCGCACACCAGGCCATTCTTGAGCGCATCGAGGTTGGCCTGCATGGTGCTCAGGTAGTCACCGTCATCCGGGGGACTCTCCAACGGGTCGAGCACGGCCGTCTCGACACCGGCCTCCTCAGCCAGTGCCACGGTGACATCGGGTGCGGTGATGGTCTCGAAGTACAGCGTCTGCACCCCATACTCCTCCACGAGCGCCGCCACCTCGCGCATGCGCGACGGCGAGGCCTCGACCTCCGGGTCGACCCCGGCGATGCCTTCCTGCCGCAGGTCGTAGCGATCGGCGAGGTACCCGAAGGCTTCGTGGGCGGTGACGAGCATCGCGCCTCCGCAGCCGTCGAGGCCGTCGGCGAAGGAGGCGTCGAGACCCTCGAGTTCGGTGGTCAGCTCCTCGGCCCGCGCGATGTACTCCTCGGCGTGGTCGGGGTCGGCTGCTCCCAGTTCCTCCGCCACAGCCTCCCCGACCGGCGCCAGCAGCGTCGGGTCGAGCCAGAAGTGGGGATCCTCGGTGAGCAGATCGGCCTCGATCCCAGCCGCCTGCCAAGCGTCGATCACCCGCTGCGGCGGCTGACTGTCGATCGCATCATCCACGGCGGCCTGCAGGCCCGAGGTGTAGAGCACCACGTCGGCTTCCCCGAGCTCGACCACCTGGGAGGGCGCCAGCTCGAGGCTGTGCGGATCGGCGCCGGGCGGAGTGAGACTGGTGACCTCAACCTGCTCGCCGCCCACTCGCTCGGCGACGAACTGCAGCGGGTAGAAGGCAGTCAGCACGCTCACCTCGTCGGACTGTTCCGGCGCCGCGCACGCCGCGAGGGCGAGAGGAAGCACCACGAGGCCGGCGACGGCGGCCCGCACCCTGCGAACCGACCGTCGCCCTCCGGAGAACTCAGGCAACGTCACTCGTTCTCGTGATCGTGATCGTGATCGTGCCCGTCGCCCTCGGCGTCGTGACCCTCGGCTTCCTCCTCGTGGTCATGGCCGTCTGCCTCGTCCTCATCACCGTGGTCGTGACCCTCGTGAGCACCTTCCTCATCGTGGGTGGTCGGTACGTCACCCGAGACGAGGGTGATCTCGTTCGGCGTGACCTCGAGCGTGGCGCTGTTCCAGACCTCGCCGGTCTCGATGTCGACCGCGTGGATCTCGTTGGTGGCCGGGTCACTCACGTAGGCGGTGCCCTCGAGCACCCGGATCGCGGGCCGGGGCTGCTGCCAGTCCAGCGGCTCCTCCCACGCGTCCATGATCTCGATGGAGCGCTCGAGCTCGCCGCTCTCGGGATCGATCACGTGCAGCGAGCCGTCGGTGCCAAGCACCAGTGCCTCGCCGTCATCGCCGCGGGCGATGGAGCGGAAGGTGTAGGACGAGGGCAGGTCGACGAGCTGCAGTTCGCCGGTCTCGGTGTTGATGAGGGAGATCCGGGTCGGGCGCTCCAGTTCAGCGTCGGGGTCGCTCTTGTAGTCACCGAGCACGATCGCGGACTCCTCGGAGCCAGCCTGGTTGCCGATGCGGCCGTAGTCGTCGGGGCTGTCGATCTTGGTCAGCTCTCCATCGGCGTAGAGCACCACACCGTCTTCGCAGCCGATCACCACGTGCTCGTCCGCCGCGGTGGCCTCGCCGTGGACGCCGGGGCAGTCGTCGGTGGCGGCGATCTCCTCACCGTCCGCGTCGAGCACGCGGACTCCGGAGCGCTCCTCCTCGGTGCCGTCGGTCACCAGCAGGGTGCCATCGGAGAGCTCGACCGCCACCCCGTGGTGCGCCGCAGGCAGGGTGAGCTCACGGGCGTGGTCCGTAACGCCGTCGGCAATCTCGGCGGAGTCGACGATCACGATCTCACCGGTGCCGTCGTCGAACAGCGCAGTGCGCCCAGCGTGGACCACCGCATGGCCAGGCTTCTCGGCCTCGTAGACGAGGTCGGTGAGCGCCGGGTCGGACGTGTAGTAGTGGCCGTGGTCGCCGTGCGGTTCGCCCCAGGTCCCGGCGTCGAGCACCTGGAACCCACCCGTGGTCGAGACCAGCACGTGGCGGTTGTCACCGGCCGGGTTGATGCGGTTGAAGCCGTCGAGCGGGATGTCGGAGACCACCTCGAGGGAGGTGGCGTCAAGGACTTGGAGACCGCCGTCGTAGGTGATGACGATGCGGGGCGTGACGGTCGCCTGCTCCGTGGGTGCCGTTTCCTCGGCAGATTCGGAGGCCGAGGTGGACGGCGTGGAGTCGGCCGGGTCGCCGCTGGAGGAACATGCGGCGAGAGCCAGTGGGAGAACACCGAGAAGCGCCAGGTATCGGACGCGGGGACGAGAGGTGAGGGTCATGCGAGATCGGGCCGCGTCAGGGATGCGGCCCACTCCTTTCCGGTCGGGCGGTGGGACGAGTCGGGCAAACGGTCGAAACCGTACCAGTAATCAGAACCATTCTCATCATAGCGCGCTGCGTCCCCGTGCCGTCCCCATGCCGAGGGTGTGCGGAGTCCCGCACGCATCCGCACCCCACGCCACCTCGCTAAGAGATCGCACGGATAGGCGAAGCCTGCTACGCGTCGCCCCAGCACGCACCTCGCTGCGTTGTCCTCGGTCGACGTGGCTCCGCCACGCCTCCCTCCTCCGCCTTGCGATGCACGCACTGGCTGCGTCGCTCGCGACGGCAGCCCTATCCGCGCGACCTCTATGGAATCCCGTCGCCCCGTTCGAATCCCGTTGGAGGCACCCGCATCGGGATTCGAACGCCGTAGCGGGATTCGAGTGTGACGGGGGCTACGCCGTGATCGCGACCTGCTGCAGCACGCCCGACCGGATCAGTTCCCGCACACTCCGCGCGGGCAGCTCGACGTGGAAGCGCAGTCCCCCACCGGGCTGCCCGAACCACGCCGGGGCGATCTCCGCCTGGACCTCCACCGGCCGGACGGCGACGAACGTCTCCACCTGCGCGCCCGGTCCACGCGCCGACGGCGGCAGCGAACGCTGCTCCCAGGAGGTACCGCCGACGAAGAAGTACAGACCGTCCACGGCGCCGATCCGGTCATAGGGCACACCCGTGGCGAGGTTGGTGACGATACCTCCCGGCCCGGCTGCCCTCACGCGGCGGTGCAGCTCGACCATGCTCGGCTGTGCGTGCTGCACCCGCGCGGCCAGCTCAGCTTGACCGATCGGCACCGGAGCCGGCATCGGTGCGGTCAGATACGCCCACGCCGCGTCGCACGCCGCGCGTTCGCTGTAGTACTCGCCCAGCAGCGCATGCTGGCCATAGTCGGCAATCTGCAGTCCGTAGTGCCGGGCACCATAACGCACCACCTCGACGGTCCCCTCGAAGGGCAGATGGGCCTCACCGGACTCATCCACACCGCGTACGTCGTCGGGCTCGCCGGGGAGGACGACGGCCGCCCGTGGGATGCCCCGTGCATCGAGCCCGCGCCGAAGCTGGCCGACTGCTTCACCAGCGATCTCGTCGGGGGTCAGCCACGCCGGCACGTGCTCGCGGTCCCGAGGGAAACGGCGCAGGTCCGCCGCCCATCTACGGTCATCAGGCACGGGTATGCCCGCCGGGGCATCCAGCATCGAAGCGGCCGTCGAGTTCCAGTACGGGCGCCGGTCGTAGTTCGCCTCCACCTCGGCCAGCCCGCCCGGGCGTGCCACGATCACCACCGACAACCAGGCACCAGACCCCGCCTCCGCGGTTGCGGCGCGCAGCTCTCGCAGCGCAGCCCCCACCTCGGCTGGGACCTCGACCCAACGTGAGCGATCGCCCGTCAGCGCATAGGCGCGGCCGGAGTGCTGGGTCCCCGCCTGCGACCACTCCAGGTGAACCGCCGTGGCACCCGCACCGGCGGCATCGAGCAGCGCCGCGGCGACCTGCGCGACGATCGGGTGCGTGGCGAGATCGTCCATCCGGGCTGATTATGCCGGGTCCGACCCGGCGTGCGTACCGAACCGACGGCTGACAGCAACGCCGCGCCACTATTGGCACGGCATCGCTGTCAGCCGTCGATTGTGTCCGCGCACGCGTCGCGCCTGCCGTGGAACACTAATCCCGTGAGCGACCACAGCACTCAGCCACCGACCCTGCCCGGCTGGACGCACGTCTATTCGGGCAAGGTGCGCGACCTGTACGAGCCCAGTGACAGCTCGGCCGGCGATCGCGTCCTCGTCGTGGCCAGCGACCGGATCAGCGCCTACGACCACGTGCTGCCTACCCCCATCCCGGACAAGGGCGCCGTTCTCACGGCACTGAGCATGTGGTGGTTCGAGAAGCTCGAGCCACTGGTGGCCAATCACGTCGTCTCCCTCGACGTGCCCGACGCCGTCCGCGGCCGGGCCATGATCTGCCGCCGCCTGCAGATGTACCCGGTGGAGTGCGTCGCCCGCGGCTACCTCACCGGTTCCGGCCTCTCCGAGTACCGAGCCGGAGGTGCCGTGTGCGGGGTCCCCTTGCCCGAGGGACTGACCGACGGATCGCGTCTGCCGGAACCGATCTTCACTCCCGCCACCAAGGCGGAGGTCGGCGAGCACGACGAGAACGTCAGTTTCGCCGAGGTCGCCGCCCGGATCGGGGCCGACGCCGCCACCCGCCTGCGCGAGGTCACCCTGGAGATCTACTCCTTCGCCGAGCGCACCGCCGCCGAGCGCGGCGTGATCCTGGCCGACACCAAGCTTGAGTTCGGTACCACGCCCGACGGCGCCCTCGTGCTCGGCGACGAGGTCCTCACCCCCGATTCCTCCCGCTACTGGCCGGCGGACCAGTGGCAGCCCGGCCGCGCCCAGCCCAGCTTCGACAAGCAGTTCGTCCGCGACTGGCTCACCTCCCCCGGCTCTGGCTGGGACCGTGCCTCGGACACTCCCCCGCCGCCGCTGCCGGACGACGTCGTCACCCGCACCCGGGACCGGTACGTGGAGGCCTACGAACGCCTCACCGGCCGGACGTTCCACGCCTGATCGACCATGCGGGCGGTGGTGCTGGTCGAGGGTCGTAGCGACCAGGCTGCCCTGCACGCGCTCGCCGAGCTCCTCGACGTCGACCTGCATGCCGCCTCGGTCCAGATCCGCCCCATCGGCGGCGCCACCAACATCCGCCGCGCCCTCGCCGACCTGGTCGGCCCGCCCCGCACGCCGGGTGAGGCACGTACGGACGGGGCGCTCCGCCGTCGGGAGGGACCGTACGTGGGGGGTATGTGCGACGTGGGTGAGGAGCGCTACTACAGCCGTGCCGTGGCAGCCTACGACGGCGCAGCGCACCTGAGCAGGCAGGAGCTGGAGGCCGCGGGGTTCTTCGTGTGCGAGCAGGACCTCGAGGACGAGCTGCTGAGCGCCCTGGGCACCACCGGGATGATGGAGGTGCTCGAGCGCACCGGGGACCTGCAGGCATTCCACACCTTCACCCGCCAGCCGGCCCAACGGGACCGGGACGTGACCGCACAGCTGCACCGATTCCTCGGCACCCAGGGCGGACGGAAGATCGCCTACGCCGCCGAGCTCGTGCGCGCCCTCGGCCCCGATCGCACGCCACGCCCGTTACGCCTCGCGCTGGCGGCGGCACTGACCCCGGGGGCGACCAGCGCATCGGCATTCGGCCGGTAGGATCGCCGTGTTCATCCCCCTGCAGAGGAGTTGCGCACTGATGGCACGCATCGTCGTGGAGGTCATGCCGAAGCCGGAGATCCTCGACCCCCAGGGCAAGGCCGTCGCCGGTGCCCTTCCCCGGCTCGGATTCACCGAGTTCGCCGCCGTCCGTCAGGGCAAGCGCTTCGAGCTCGAGGTCGAGGGCGAAGCGAACGAGGAGGTGCTGGACCAGGCGCGCAAGGCTGCCAGCGAGGTGCTCTCCAACCCTGTGATCGAGGACGTCGTCTCCGTGCACTGGGCCCGGGAGTCCTGATGGCCCGCATCGGTGTCGTGACCTTCCCCGGCAGCCTCGATGACAGGGACGCGGCGCGCGCGGTGCGTCTCGCCGGTGCCGAACCGGTCCGGCTCTGGCACGCCGATGACTCCCTCGCCGGGGTGGACGCGGTGGTGCTGCCGGGTGGCTTCTCCTACGGCGACTACCTGCGCGCCGGGGCGATCTCCCGCTTCGCCCCGATCATGGGCAGTGTGGTGGACGCCGCGAACGCGGGGGTGCCGGTGCTGGGGATCTGCAACGGCTTCCAGATCCTGTGTGAGTCGCACCTGCTCGCCGGTGCGATGGTGAAGAACACCCAACTGACCTTCGTCTGCACGGACCAGGTGCTGCGGGTCGAGAACGCGCAGACGGCGTGGTCGAACCAGTTCGCGCAGGGGCAGGAGATCCTGATCCCGCTGAAGAACCAGGACGGGCAGTTCATCGCCGACGAGCCCACCCTGGACGAGCTCGAAGGCGAGGGGCGGGTGGTGTTCCGCTATGTGGGGAACCCGAACGGCTCCCGCCGCGACATCGCCGGTATCACCAACGCCCGCGGCAACGTGGTCGGCCTGATGCCTCACCCGGAGCACGCCGTCGAGAACGGTTTCGGCCCGGGCACGGACGGGCTGGGCTTCTTCCAGTCCGCCCTGACGGCGTTGCTCGCCTCCGCCTGATGCCCTCTGAGACCGAGGCTCCCCTTCCGCACGAGCCGACCCCCCGCGATCCCTCCGACCGCCCCGTCGTCCAGATGTGGACCGACGGCGCCTGCAAGGGTAATCCCGGACCAGGCGGATGGGGAGCGTGGATGCTCTCCGGCCCGCACGAGCGCGAGCTCTACGGTGGTGAGGAGTCCACCACCAACAACCGGATGGAGCTGACCGCGGTGATCGAGGGTCTGAAGGCCCTGACCACCTCCTGCGAGGTCACCCTGCACGTGGACTCCTCGTATGTGATGAACGGGATGAAGTCCTGGTTGCCCGGCTGGAAGCGGAACGGCTGGAAGACGGCGGCGAAGAAGCCGGTCAAGAACGAGGATCTGTGGCGCGCCCTCGACGAGCAGGTCGCCCGGCATTCGGTGCAGTGGGTGTGGGTCAAGGGGCACTCCGGTGACCCGGGGAATGAACGCGCCGACGAGCTTGCCAACCGGGGAGTCCCCGGGAACAGGTAAGAATGAGGGGGTGAGCACCCTGGGTGAGCCGAGCGCAACGAGATTCCGCCCGTCATTGGCGAGCGCCGCCGTCGTGATCGGCGGCCTGACCGTGGGGGCGGTGGGCCTGTACTTCACGGCCTCGATCGTGGCGCCGGCATTCTTCGCATTCACACTGTTCGTCTCGGCGCGGCCGTTGCAGCGGCTGCTGGAGCGGGCCGGGGCGCCGAAGATCGTGGCCGCAGTGCTGGTACTGCTGGGGTTGTACGTGGTGCTGACCGCACTCGTGATCGCCACCATCGCTTCCCTCACGCAGGCTGCTCTGGAGCTGCCCCGCTACACCCGTGACCTGCAGGCGATCTATCTGGACACCCTTGCCTGGCTGGAGCAGTTCGGCGTGGACGATGCCGCCCTGGCCCAGTACGCGAGCTCGATCGACCTCAACCGTGTGGCCGATCTGCTCGGTGCCGTGGTGCAGGGCACCACCTCAGCAGGCGGCCAGGCACTGGTGATCCTGGTGGTGATGTTCTTCCTGGCGATCGACTCCACGTCGGTGCGCTCGCGCTGGCAGCTGCTCACAGCGAGCCGCCCGGAACTGGCCACCTCACTGCGGGCGTTCTTCGCGGGAGTACGCAAGTACTGGGTCGTGTGCACCGTCTTCGGTCTCATCGTGGCCGCGCTGGACGTGATCGCGTTGTGGATCATCGGCGTGCCGCTGGCTCTGGTGTGGGGGGTGCTGGCGTTCGTGACCAACTACATCCCGAACGTCGGGTTCGTGATCGGTCTGATCCCGCCGGCGCTGATCGCTCTGCTGGAGGGCGGCGTCACCGATATGGTCGCCGTGATCGTGACGTACTCGGTGCTGAACTTCACCATCCAGACCATCATCCAGCCGAAGGTCGTCGGAGATGCCGTGGGGCTGAGCCCCGCGGTCTCCTTCCTGTCGCTGACGTTCTGGACGGTGGTGGTGGGCCCGTTGGGTGCGATCCTCGCGGTGCCATTGACGTTGGCCGCGAAGGCCGGACTCGTCGACGCCCACCCGGAGGCGCGGTGGATCAATGCCTTCCTGGTGACCGATACGCAGGCGAAACGGGCGTTGAGCTCGAACGGCACCACGGCCCCGACGGCCACAAGGACCACCAAGGCGAACCCCGAGCAGCCTGCAGCCGAGGAGACAAATTCCGCTTGAGGCAAGCGGCGCCGTCGGAGATGGTGGAACCTCACGAGGAGAAGGGCACACGATGACGCTGCGATGGGGAACGCTCGACCAGGAGTCGGTGACAGCCTGGTCCGTATTGACGAACCTGCTCGCCCAGGTGGACGGTACCGAGGAGTTCTACGACGCCGAGGACCTCGCCGAGGAGCTGACCGAACACGGATTCACCCCGGAGCAGGACTCGATCGCAGTCTGGGACGGGGAAACGCTGGTTGCCTATGCCCAGCTGCGGGTGCCACACGCGCTCACGCACGCCGAAGGGTGGGCCCGGGTATCGATCGGCGGCGGCGTCCACCCGGACTACCGGGGCCGTGGCATCGCCACCGAGATGTTCGACCGGATGGAGCCGCGTGGCGTCGCCCTCGCCAGGGAGCGGCACCCGGGGGCACCGATCCAACTGCGCTCCGGTGGCGGTCTGGAGACCGACCCGGTGCGGCCGCTGCTGACCGAGCGCGGGTACAAGCCGGTGCGCTACTTCACGGCGATGAAGCGTGCCCTGCCGGGTGCCGATCTCGCAGAGGTGGACCCACGGGTGGTGCCCTTCGCGGCCGAGCTGAGCGAGCCCACCCGCTTGGCGCACAACGACGCCTTCACCAGCCACTGGGGTAGCGGTCCGACCACTGCCGAGCACTGGCAGGAATTCGTGCAGGGGCGCCCCTTCCGGCCGGCGTTCTCGCGGGTGGCGATGGCAGGCGGTGAGGTGCAGGCGTACGCGATGACCCAGCAGTGGGTGGACCGCGAGCTCTACATCGGCTTGGTGGGCACGCGGGAGGCCGCCCGTGGGCAGGGCCTGGCCCGGGCCGTTCTCAATGCCACGCTGGCCGCAGCGGTCGAGTCCGGCGAATTCGACGTGGTCGAGTTGGACGTGGACTCCGCCAACCCGCAGGGCGCCGGGGCTCTCTACGCCTCGGTCGGATTCGAGCCGGCGCGCACCACGGCCGTGTTCGCCAAGATGGCCTGAGGATCCCGGGCCAGCGGCCCGGTCAGACCTGAGCGGCGATATCCGTCCGGAACTGGCCGCCGTCGAGGCTGATCTGCTCGACACCGGCATAGGCGGCGCTGCGTGCGGCCGCGATGTCCTCTCCCAGCCCGACCACGGACAGGACGCGACCTCCGGCGGCCACCAGTGCTCCGCCGTCGCCGGTGGCCGTACCGGCGTGCAAGACGTGCACGCCCGGCAGATCCTCGGCGGCCGCCACCCCGGTGATCACGTCGCCCTGGCGCACCTGCCCGGGATACCCGGACGCGGCCAGCACCACGGTGACGGCGGCATCGGAGGTCCAGCGCAGGTCCGGCAGCTGGTCGAGGGTTCCGGTCGCGGCAGCGTGCAGGGCGGCGGCGAGGGAGGACTCCAGCCGGGCGAGCACCACCTGCGTCTCCGGGTCGCCGAAGCGCGCGTTGAACTCCACCACTCGCAGCCCGCGCGAGGTCAGTGCCAGGCCGCAGTAGAGCAGGCCAACGAAGGGAGTGCCGCGCCGCGCCAGCTCCTGCACAGTCGGCAGCGCCACCCGCTCGACCACGTCGTCGACGAGCCCCTCAGGCGCCCACGGCAGCGGCGAGTAGGCACCCATGCCGCCGGTGTTCGGTCCCGCATCGCCATCAGCGAGGCGTTTGAAGTCCTGCGCCGGCGCGAGCGGGACCACGCGTTCACCGTCGGCGAGGCAAAAGAGCGAGATCTCCGGGCCGTCCAGGTACTCCTCGATGACCACGCTCGAGCGCCGGTCACGGTTCACGCATGCGGCAGCATGATCGAGGGCTGCCTGCCGGTCCTCGGTCACCACCACGCCCTTACCGGCGGCGAGGCCATCGTCCTTGACGACGTAGGGCGGGCCGAAGGCATCCAGCGCCTCGGCCACCTCGTCCATCGTGCGGCACACGTGCGCCATCGCGGTGGGCACGTTCGCCGCGGCCATCACGTCCTTCGCGAACGCCTTCGACCCCTCGAGTGTGGCGGCGTCCCCGTTCGGCCCGAAGACGGGAATGCCCGCGGCTCGGACGGCGTCCGCCACCCCTGCCACCAGAGGCGCCTCGGGGCCGACGATCACCAGGTCGGACTGCAACTGCTGCGCCAGCGCCGCGACGGCGTCCGGGGAGTTCGCATCGACGTCAACATTCGTCGCGATCTGCGCCGTGCCGGGGTTGCCGGGGGCTACGACCAGTGACGTCGTCACCGGGTCGGCCGCGAGCGAGCGGGCGAGAGCGTGTTCACGGGCACCGGAGCCGATGAGAAGGATCTTCACGGTGCCCGAGCCTACCGTGGCGTCCCCACACGAGGACGCACCCGGGGGCGGGCTCGGTGCCCGCACCCGGGTGCGTTCGTGTGGCCTGGGTGTGAGTCAGGTCAGACCTGCAGCGAGTCCGACTGGGACGCCGCCTCCTGCTGCTGCTTCTTCTTGCGGTTGAACAGCTTCCGCTTCACGGCGGGCGGCGGGTCGAGCAACCCGTCCTCGATGAACGAGGTCGAGACGTGATCGGTCAGCTCATCCCGCGCGATGCGGCGCTGAGCCCGCAGCATCCGAGCCCGCTGGGAACGGAACTGCTTGATCAGCGCCACGCACATGAAGATCATGATGATGCTGAACGGAAGCGCGATGGAGATCGCCACACTCTGAAGTGCGCTGAGTACCGCGCTTCCACCAGCGAGCAGCAGCGCGGACGCCACAGCACCCTCGAGGATCGCCCACAGCACGCGACTCCACTTCGGGGGTTCCGGGTCGCCGCCGGAGGCCAGCATGTCAACCACGAGCGAGCCGGAGTCAGACGATGTGACGAAGAAGATGACGACCAGCAGCACCGCCAAGCCGACGAGCACCTTCCCGACCCCGCTCCCGGGTTCCCCGACGAGACCGTCGAGCATGGTGAACAACGATCCGGTGCCATCGACTGTCAGGCCCTCGGGTCCGACAGTGTCGTCAGGTCCGCCCTCGGTGACCAGCCCGCCCTCACCGAAGAGCTGGCGGTGGAGCGCGGTGCCGCCGAAGACGGTGAACCAGAGGAACGAGAAGGCCGTCGGGAGCACGAGCACACCGACCACGAACTCACGCACGGTGCGGCCGCGCGAGATGCGGGCGATGAAGACGCCGACGAAGGGCGCCCAGGAGACCCACCAGCCCCAGTAGAACGCGGTCCACCAACCCTGCCAGGTGGTGCCATCTTCACCGGCGAACGCGGTGGTGCGGAAGGCGTTGTTGAGGAACTCCTGGAAGTACAGGCCGGTGGCCTCAACGTACTCGCGCAGCAGGAACATCGTCGGGCCGGCGATCAGCACGAAGATCATCAGGCCGATGGCCAGGATCATGTTCCCGTTGGAGAGGTACTTGATGCCCTTCTTCACCCCGGTGACCACCGAGACCAGGGCGATCAGCGTGATGATCCCGATGAGGAACACCATGATGAGATTGGTGGGCTCTCCGATGATCTCCAGGAAGCTCAGCCCCGACGCAACCTGCGAGACACCGAGCCCCAGCGACGTGGCCACACCGAAGACGGTGCCGACCACGGCGATCACGTCGATGACGTTCCCGATCCAGCTGTCAGTGCGCTTGCCGAGGATTGCCTCGAGGGACCAGCGGATGGAGATCGGCCGCTTGCGCACGTGCACGGCGTAGGCGATGGCCAGACCCACGACGACGTAGATCGCCCAGGGGTGCAGACCCCAGTGCAGGAAGGTGGTCACCAAGGACTCTTCCGCCCCGGCCGCGTCCATCTCCGCGATGCCGGTGGCACGGTTCGGGATGCCGGCGAAGTGGTGCAGCGGCTCCGCCACACCCCAGAACATCAGACCGATCCCCATACCGGCAGCGAACAACATCGCCAGCCACGGCCCCATCTTGAACTCGGCCGGCTCGTCCTCGTCTCCCAGGACGATGTCGCCGTAGTGACTCACGCCCACCCAGACCGCGAAGCCGACGAAGGCCGTCACGAGCACGATGTAGTACCACCCGAAGGCGGTGACAATGCCACCGCTGACCACACCGATCGCATCCCCGAACGCTGACCCACCAGCGATGGCCGCGATCACGAAGGCGGCAATGACCACCATCGATGGCCAGAACACGCCTGGGCGGACCGAGGAGTACCACGGTCCGGATCGATCGGGATCCTCTGGCGGCGGTGGTGTCTTGTCCTTCACCTCGGCTGTCATCGTCTCCCTCTCCTCGGTTCATTTGCCATGCCGGATCGGGTAGAACCCTCCGACAAACACTCCACCGTAGCGAAGAGAGCAAATTCCGCCAGGCGGCCCGGTTCTCACGGGCGCCAGAAAACGTGCGTACTGGTGCGGGGATCAGTCCAGCAGGTCGTGACGAACGATCGTCGCGGCCCGGTCCGGCCCCACTCCGATCGAGGAGATCCGGGTACCGGACATCTCCTCCAGCGCGAGCACGTAGCGCTGGGCGTTCACGGGGAGGTCCTCGAAGGTCCGGCAGCCGGAGATATCCTCCCACCACCCATCGAGGTGCTCGTAGATCGGGGTGGCGTGGTGGAAGGCGGTCTGGTCCACCGGCATCTCGTCGTGACGGACGCCGTCGACGTCGTAGGCCACGCACACCGGGACCTTCTCCCAACCCGTGAGCACGTCCAGTTTCGTCAGCACAAGGTCGGTGAGTCCGTTCACGCGGCCGGCGTAGCGGGCCACGACAGCGTCGTACCAACCGCAGCGACGTGGCCGCCCGGTGGTGACACCGAACTCGCCACCGGCCTTGCGCAACGACTCACCGTCGTCGTCGTTGAGCTCGGTGGGGAACGGACCTTCGCCCACACGCGTGGTGTACGCCTTGATCACGCCGACCACGCGATCGATCCGCGTGGGCCCGATGCCGGACCCGGTCGCCGCACCGCCGGCCGTGGCAGAGGAAGAGGTGACGAACGGATAGGTTCCATGGTCGACATCGAGCATGGTGGCCTGGCCTGCTTCGTACACGACAGTCTTGCCGGCATCGAGAGCCTGGTTCAGCACCAGGGACGTGTCGGCGACCATCGGGCGGACCCGGTCGGCATAGGAGAGCAGCTCGTCGGTCACGGCATCGATGTCGGCCGCGCGCCGGTTATAGATCTTGACGAGGATCTGGTTCTTCTGCTCCAGCGCCCCCTCGACCTTCTCCCGCAGGATGCCCTCGTCGAACAGATCCGAGATGCGGATGCCCACGCGGCTCATCTTGTCCGCGTAGGTGGGGCCGATCCCGCGGCCGGTGGTGCCGATCTGCCGCTTGCCGAGGAAACGCTCGGTGACCTTGTCCAGCGTCCGGTTGTAGCTGGGGATGACGTGAGCACTGGAGGAGATGAGCAGCTTGGAGACGTCCACACCACGCTCGGTGAGGCCGTCCAGCTCCTCGAAGAGCACCTCGAGATCGACCACCACGCCGTTGCCGATCACGGGCGTGCATCCCTCGGACAGGATTCCGGAGGGCAGCAGGTGGAGCGCGTACTTCTCGTCCCCGACCACCACGGTGTGCCCAGCGTTGTTACCGCCGTTGAACTTCACCACATAGTCGACGCGAGAACCGAGCTGGTCGGTCGCCTTCCCCTTGCCTTCGTCGCCCCACTGGGCACCGAGGACCACCACGGCTGGCATGCGTTTCCTTCCGGTCTGCGAGACCTGTTCAGGCCCAGTGCAGCCTACCGGTGATCACAGCGAGCGTGCCGCCGGGTCCGAATCGTCGGCGAAGGACCGGCACCGCTCGGCTTCTTCCGCTTCACCGATCGCCTCGGCGGCGTCCGCAAGCGCGAGCAGGGCGATGAGGAACCCCTGGTTGGGGACGTGCTCGGCCGGGATCGGGCCAGCGCCGCGCCAGCCGGCGCGGCGCAGGGCGTCCAGGCCACGGTGATAGCCGGTGCGGGCGAAGGCGTAGGCGGCCACCGGGTCCGCGGCCGCGAGACTCTCCCGTGCCAGCATCGCCCAGGCGTAGCTCGCCGCCGGGTAACGGGCGGCGACATCGCGCAGCGACGTCCCCTCGCCGATCGCGGCGCGCGCCGCCATGTCCGGGTGGTCTTCGGGCAGCCGGGTCGGTTCCGGGCCAAGCAGGTTCGCATGCATGACCCCAGTCTCGCATCCGGGATGCTCCGCTCAGGAAGCCACCATGATGGTTGCGGTGGCGCGCGCCCGTCCCGTGACACGCGCTGAACCGCTACCTGTTCCCTGCACGAATCGTCTACCGTGTCAGTACTGAAGGGCTCGCCAGATGCGCGCTCCGGCCCGTCCCCCACAGGAGGCTCCGTGCCCGACGCACCCAGCGATGCCGTGCCACCCCGCAACCAGGGCAGCGGCGACGGCAGCACCGGGATCGTGCAAACCCTGCTCGAAGACGACTGCACCAGGCTGGTGCTCTCCGGCGAGATCGACGTAGCTATGTCCGACGAACTGACCGAAGCGGTCGCCGAAGCGGAGAAGGCTGGCCTGCCCGTCAAAGTGGACGTACGGCACGTGGAGTTCATGGACTCGGCCGGCATCGCACTGCTGGCCCGGCTCGCCAGCCATACGCCCGGACGGCCGCTGCTGATCCGCCCGCCGGACGTCGTCCGGTTCCTGCTGGAGGCGACGCACATCGGGGACCTGGTGGACGTCGTCGAGCACGACCCGGCGAACTGAGCGCCCGGGCGAGGCGTCAGGCAGGGGCGAGGGACGCCGTCCGGCGACGTGCCCGCCACCAGGCCGGGAGTCGTTCCCACGGGACGAAGGCCGACCAGCAGACCACCGTGGGCAGGAAGTGGATGCCCAGCAGCACGAAGGTGGCCAGGTGGAAGGACATGAAGGCCCCGATCGCCAGCGCCAGCCACCGACCTCGCAGCGCAAACACCACCGGTGAGGCGATCTCCAGCAGCAGTGCCCCCCACTGGGCCGCTCGCAGCAGCAGCGCGTGCTGCACCAACAGCTGGTTCACGTCGTTCGGCCTGCGGATGAAAGCCCACGCGAGCGTGCCGGAGGTGGCCCAGCGCAGCAGCGAGCCGCCGCTGAAGACGTACTTCGCCAGCACCGACCCCAGGTAGGTGAGGACAGTGAAGAGCTGGATCATCCGCAACGGCCACCCTGCCACGGAGTCCGCCGTCGGTCCCCCGCCGTAGCGCGACGTCCCCGCGGTGGGCAGCACTAGCATGCCGATCACGATCGCCATGTGGTCGTGGGAGACGTAGCCGTAGCTCATCGCCCACAGCACCCAGAGCAGATACGACACGCCCAGCACCAGTCCACCGGCGTGCTGCACGGCGGCAGGCACACGAGCGAACCCGCCGAGCACCATGGCAACGGCTCCCACGTGCACGCCGACGAACAGCATCTGCGCTACCCCGTCGGTGACCGGCGGCAGGTGCAGCCACTCGGCCACGAGCACCGGGGCGAACAACTCCGGGGTCCCGCCCCGCTCCCCGGTGGAGTTCAGGAAGTAGCGCACGTCCAGCACCGCCATGACCGCCAGGGCCGTACGCACCCACGCCACCCGCGCCCGGGGCAGCGCGGGCACGAGCCAGGCCAGCACGCGGCGCGCCAGGGCGAGGGCCGCCGTCACGGGACCTCCCAGATGAGCACGACTGTGTCGTACGGCTCGGATGCCAGGGCACCCCCGGACATCGGCGAGATGTTCTCGTACACCGTGACCGAGGTGAGCACGTGCGGGGGGTGACTGTCCTGCCAGGCCTCGACGATGTCACCCAGCAGGTCCGGGTCGGCCTGGAACTCAGGGAGCTGGACCTCGAACTCGACGCGCGAGATGCCGGCCGAGCCGGGCGTCAGGCCCACGCGCACCTCCTCGCCCGTGGTCGTGACGCCCATGACGTAGGTGTTGATCACGTCGCCGTTCGGGTCGCGCGGGTAGGCGTACTGCCCCAGGCTCCCCAGCGGGAACCAGTGGTCGGCACGCAGGAACTGGGCTGCCACCAGCACTCCGACGAGCAGCACCATCACACCGACCCGCCAGAGCGCCCCCATGCCCGCATGATGGCAGATGCGTTCCTGCATGTAGCCTTCAACACTCGCGGCAGGTGGAAAAGACCATGACCGATGTCAGTGGTCGTTCCTACAGTTGACACGCTATGACAACGACCGCCCCGCGGGCTCCGGCAGAGAGCCACACCGCAACGCCACGCCCGACCGTGCCGGAAGATCCGGCCCGCCGGGTCGACTGGCGGCGCCTGCGCCGCCCCGCGACAGTGCTCGCACTGGTGATCAGCATGGTCTCCGCGGTCTCGCAGACATTCGGAACTGTGATCGCGGGCCGGCTCGCCGAGAACCCGGTGGCAACCGGAGTCATGCTGCTGGCCCTGTGCGTGCTGGGAGCAGCTCTGCTGGACACCGCCGGCCGGGTGATCTGGTCGACCGTCGCGGACCGGGCCGAAGGGCGGCTGCGCGGCGACCTGCTGACGGCGGCCCTGCACCAGCCGCTGGCCACCCTCTCCGAGCAGGCCGTGGGCGAGATCCTCGACCGGGTCGACGACGACACCCACGACGTCGGGACCCTGGTCCGCATGCAGGGGTGGGGCATCCTGCGCACCGTTTTCCTGGTGGTGCCGATGTGGTTGGTTGCCGGGTGGACGTGGTGGCCGGCATTCGCGCTGTTCCCGGTGCTCGCGGTGATCACGGGCCTGGTGGTGCGGCCGTTGCTCGCCCCGATCGCCGAGCGCAAGGTGATCGAGGAGATGGCCTGGACGGACCATGCCGCTGTGCTCGAGGAAGGGATCGCTGGTCGCGACGACCTGCGCACCAGTCTCGGGCAGGCCTACGTGGTGCGACGCCTGGCTCACCTCTCGGCTGCTGTGCACGAGAAGTTCGCCCGCGTGATCGTGCTGGAGTCACGCCTCATCCGACGCGCGGGCATGCTGCTGCACAGCTTGCTCGCCGCCGTCGCGATCACCGGGGTGGCGCTGGCGATCGGCGGCGATCTCTCCGTGGCCCGGCTGGTGACACTGTTCCTGGTGACGGCCCAGTTTGTCGGCCTGGTTTCGCACATGGCCGAGCAGCTGCCCGATCTGCAGGCGGGCCTGGGGGCGCTGGTGCGCATCCGGCAGATGTTCGCCTCCCCGCCCGAGCCCGACGGCGGAGCTTCCGTTCGGCAGGGACGTCTCGGGGTGGAGGTGCGCAACCTGCACTTCGCCTACCCGGAAGGCTCCTTCGCCCTCAGCGGTATCTCCCTGCACGTGCCAGCCGGGGAGACGATCGCGCTGGTCGGGCGGACCGGCTCGGGCAAGTCGACCCTGGCGGCGCTGCTCTCCCGGGCGGTCGAACCCGAACCGGGTTCGGTCTTCCTGGGTGGCATGGACGTGACCGAGCTCGACCTGCAGGAGTTGCGTGCCGCCGTCGGGGTGGTGAGCCAGCGCACCGACATCCTGGCAGGGACGTTGGCACAGAACATCACGCTGTTCTCCGACGTACCGCGCGCGCGGGTGGAGGCAGCGGTCACTGAGCTGGGCCTGACCGACTGGGTGGCCGGGCTCTCCGACGGGCTCGACACCCTGCTGGGGGCGAGCGGGACGACCCTCTCCGCTGGTGAGGAGCAACTCGTCGCCTTCGCGCGACTGCTGGTGCGGGATGTGCAGGTCGTCATCCTGGACGAGGCAACGGCACGGATGGACCCATTGACCGAGCGTCGTGTGGTGGCCGCCTCGGACCGGCTGCTGCGCGGACGCACGGGAATCCTCATCGCCCACCGGCTGAGCACGACCGCCCGGGCGGAGTCGGTGGCGGTGCTCGACCACGGCCAGGTGGTCCAACATGGCCCGCGGGCTATCCTCGCCGCCGAAGCGGGCCCGTTCCGGGACTTGCTGGCCGCAGGTGACTCCGGCAGCGGTGATGAGCACAGCGAACATGACGGCAGCGACGGTGACCACAGCGATGGCCCGGCGACGACGCCACCGGAGCGGGGCGCCGGAACATCGGCGGCACAGCTCGGGCACCGGCGCCGCACGGGCCTACCGCCGGAACGCGAGGATGTGGGAACGGGACCGAGCCTGGCGCGAGGAGTGCTCAGTGCGCTCATGGCCCGCAAGGCGTGGGGTGTCGGGGGTGCGATCGGCTTCCTGGTCTCGGCGCTGCTCGGCGCCCACGGGGCGCTGACGGGGTTCTGGTGGGGACGTCTGGTGGAAGCGGTGCAGAGCGGTTCCTCGGTGGGATGGTTGCTCGGCGCACTGGTGCTCGGACTACTTGCGTTCCCGCTGGTCTTCGGTGACGCGATCTGGCGGTACCCACGCTGGTGGGTGGAGGTACTGCTGCGCACACGGATGTCCGTGCTGCGTGGCCAGACGATGCAGCGCCGCCTTCCCCGTACGCCGCCCGGGGAGGTCGTGGCACGCAGTATGGACGCCGACCGGTACGCCCGGTATGCCGACCGCTGGGTCGACTTCATCAACGGCCTGGTGATCGCAGCCGTGACGGCGGTCTTGGCCGGCACATGGCTGGCCGGCGCCGTACTCCTCGCGGTGATGGTGTTCTCTGCGCTGGCCTCGAGCATCGGTCGCCCCATCGCCGGGCGCTCAGCCGCGGCGGCATCGCAGGCGCGGGCCTGGTTCGGCCGGTCACTGGTCTCGGTGCTGGAGTCGGCCCGGACGGTCAAGCTCGCCGGCGCCACACCGGACGTGCATGCGCACTTGAGCACGGTCGACGACGAACGAGTCGGCAAGGCTGTGCGCGAGCACCGGGTACAGGCCGTCCTCGATGGCGTACCCGTGGTGCTCGTGCAAGCAGGAGTGGTCACCGCGTGGGCCGGGGTGTTGTGGAACTGGTGGGGGCTCGCGACCGCGCTGCTCGTCGCCAACGCCGTGGGCGGCTTCGACTGGTTCGGCCGGGTGGCCGGTGCCGTAGTCACGGAAGCACCGGGCACCCGCGCCTGGCAGAAGGCCACGGCCTCGTTCGCCGGGGGTGTGGACCTGATGCACCTACCCGACGGTGTGGACCTGCTTACCGGCGCTGCTCCGCCAGCAGATCCACCCACGCGGCAACGGTTGGAACGGCTGCGGCTCGAGAACGTCACGGCCGTGCACGATGACGGCACGATCGGCATCTCAGATGTCGATCTGGAGGTCCGGGCCGGGGAACTGGTACTGCTCGTCGGCCAGGTCGGCTCCGGCAAGTCCAGTCTGCTGAGTGCCCTGGCCGGTCTGGTCTCACACGAGGGGACCATCCGGTGGAACGGCGAGGAGATCGAGGACGCGGAGACCTTCCTGCGACCGGGGCAGGTGGCGCACGTGGCACAGGTTCCACGGGTGCTCTCGGGCACCTTCGCCGACAACATCCGCCTCGGTCACGAGCGCGACCTCGACCGCCCGGTGGCCGATGCCCGCCTCGGCCAGGACGTGCGGGAGGCCGGTGGGGTGGAGGCCCTGGTCGGGCACCGCGGGGTGCGACTCTCCGGCGGTCAGGTGCAGCGCCTGGCACTGGCCCGGGCGTTGGCCACGGATACGGACCTGCTGCTCGCCGACGACGTCTCCAGCGCACTGGACGCCAGCACCGAGCTGGAGCTGTGGGCAGCCCTGCGTGATCGCAGCACCACCGTGATCGGTGCGACGTCCAAGCGCGCCGCCCTGGCCCTGGCCGACCGAGTGGTCGTCCTGCGCGAGGGTGAGGTGGCCGCCGTCGGGCCGTGGCGGGAGCTGCGTCAGGACTGGGGGCACCTGGCGGGCTGACGCTCCGATACAGAATCCCTCGTCGATCTGGTGACCAGATCGACGAGGGATTCCGGGTGCGGGCTGTTCCCGCGAGGTCCTGCGTGAGGCGTTGACCAGGTCAGCCCATCTTCTGGCCCGCGGAGCGCAGCCACTGGCAGGCCTCCGCGATCCGCTGAGCCATACCGGCCTCGGCCGACTTGCCCCAGGCGCGCGGGTCGTAGGCCTTCTTGTTACCGACCTCGCCGTCGACCTTCAGCACACCGTCGTAGTTGCGGAAGATGTGGTCCACCACGGGGCGAGTGAAGGCGTACTGGGTGTCGGTGTCGATGTTCATCTTGATGACACCGTTGTCCACCGCGAGGGCGACCTCGTCGGCAGTGGAACCGGAGCCTCCGTGGAAGACCAGGTCGAACGGCTTGTCCTTGCCGACCTCGGCGCCGACGGCCTGCTGGATCTCACCGAGGATCTCCGGGCGGAGCTTGACCGCACCCGGCTTGTACACGCCGTGCACGTTGCCGAAGGTCAGAGCCGTGAGGTAGCGGCCCTTCTCGCCGGTGCCCAGCGCACGCACAGTGGCCAGGCCGTCCTCGACGGTGGTGTACAACTTGTCGTTGATCTCGTGGGAGACGCCGTCCTCTTCGCCACCGACCACGCCGACCTCGATCTCGAGAATGGTCTTGGCGGCCTGGGAGAGCTCGAGCAACTCCTCAGCGATCTGGAGGTTCTCCTCCAGCGGCACGGCCGAGCCGTCCCACATGTGCGACTGGAAGGACGGCAGCCCGCCGTTCTTCACCTGCTCGGCCTCGTGCGCCAGCAGCGGGCGAACCCAGCTGTCCAGGTTCTCCTTCGCGCAGTGGTCGGTGTGCAGGGCGATGGTCACGGGGTAGTTCTTGGCCACCTCGGCGGCGTATGCGGCCAGACCCAGCGATCCGGCGACACGGTCCTTGATGGTGGAGCCGGAGGCGTACTCGGAGCCGCCGACGGAGACCTGGATGATCCCGTCGCTCTCGGCCTCGGCGAAGCCGCGTAGTGCGGCTGTGAGGGTCTGGGAGGAGGTGACGTTGACTGCCGGGTAAGCGAATGCATGCTCCTTCGCCCGGTCGATCATCTCCTGGTAAACCTCAGGGGTAGCAATACCCATGAATCTCTCCTGTGCCTGGGATGAGTGATGTCGGGGCCCAGTGTCCCATGAGTCCCGGGTCAGTGTCCCTGACTTTCAGTTCTCGGCAGTCAGCAGCTGCTCGGTCGCCAGATCGCGATAGAGGCCGTCGGCACGCAGGAGCTCGGCGTGGGTACCGACCGCGCGCACCCGGCCCGCATCGAGTACCACGATCTGGTCGGCGCTGGTGACAGTGGAGAGACGATGCGCCACCACGATCACGTTGGTGCGCTCAGCCGCCTCCAGCATCACCTGCCGCAGCGCGGCCTCGTTCGCCGCATCGAGCTGGGACGTCGCCTCGTCGAGGAGCAACAGACGCGGCCGCCGCAGCAGCGCACGGGCGATCGCCACCCGTTGCCGCTCCCCTCCCGAGAGGGTCACACCCCGGGGCCCGACGGCGGAGTCCAGCCCGTCCGGCAACCTCGCCACCATCTCGCTCAGGCGGGCCTGCGCGACGACCGCGGCGACGTCCTCATCCGTGGCGTGCGGGGCTGCGAGGGTGAGATTGTCACGAAGGCTCCCGCTGAGCACCGGGGCATCCTGCTCCACATATCCGATCATGGAACGCAGCTCACGCAGCGACCAGTCCTGGACGGCCACCCCCTCGACGCGCACCTCACCCGCGGTGGCCGGGTAGAACCCTTCGATGAGGGAGAAGATCGTGGTCTTGCCCGCTCCGGACGGGCCCACGAGTGCGGTCAGGCCGGTGCCACTGGCGGTGAATGTGACCCCACGGTGCACAGGAGCGAGGTCATCCTCGTAGCGGAACTCGACGCGGTCGAACTCCACCTGAGCGGCAGGCAGCGGCCCTGCGGAGGTGAGGGACGCCGTCGGGGAGGCCGTGCCCACGCTGAGGTCCTCGGACTCCAGGTGGTCCACCTGCTCCACCCGTGCCACGGCAGCCAGGCCGGTCTGCAGCTGGGAGAGCGCCTGCACGAGCGAGCCGATCGGACCCATGAGGTAGAAGAGCATCAGCAGGAACCCGATGAGCGATCCGATCGTCATGGCGCCGTCAGCCACCCGGGCACCACCGAGGCCGAGCACCACCAAGAACGCGATGTTCACCGGCAGGAACGCCAGCACACCGGCGAGCGCCTCCCAGACGGCGACTGTCACACCCTTGTCACGGGCTTCGACGGCCGCCTGGTCCAGCGAGGCGATCTCCCGGTCCTCAGCACCGGAGGCCTTGACGGTGCGGAATGCGCCGAGCGCCCGCTCGAGGATGGCGCCCATGTCACCGAGGGCGGTCTGCGACTCCCGCGTGGCCGCACCGATCCGCGGCATCACCACCAGCATCACCACGGTGACCACCGCTGCCATCGCGAGCGTGACCCCGAAGAGCACGATGTCGATCCACGCCATCACAGCGAGGCCGCCGATGAGCATGAAGATCGCCGTGAATCCACCGATCACCGTGGTGGAGGCGACCGTGCGCAGCAGGTTGGTGTCGGAGGTCAGACGCGAGACGAGGTCACCGGACTTGAGCCGGTCGACCTCGGCGACCGTGAGATGGACGAGCTGGCTGACCAGGCGGCGGCGCACCGTGAGGATGATGTTCTGCCCGGTGCGCTGCATCAGGTAGGGCCCGAATGCCTCCAGGGCAGCCCCGACCAGGACGGCACCACTGAGGATCCACAACAGGTCACCGAGCGGGTCGCCGGCACCGAGCGCCTCGATAATCGACATCGCGATCAACGGCTGGACCAGGCCGACGATGCCCCCGAGGAAAGTCAGGACCCCACCGACGAGAAGGATCCGCAGATGGCTGCGGGCGTAGAACCACAGGCGACGGATGGAGGCAGGGCGCTCGGCGGGGTCGCTCGGGGCCTGCTCTGGTGGGGCAGTCGTGGACACCACGGGAACCTCTCGGGAGATGGGTGCGGTTCGGCGACATTAGCCTGCGACCGGCTGCTGGCACATCGGCCGCAGGGCGGATCAGGGCCCACTGCCGCTCCGCCGAAGGGATGGTGCGCGGCCGAGGCGGCGGGCGCCGTCGATAGGGTTCGGGGTGAGCGGGCACCAGCGAGCCCGGCCGGACCGGCCATGGCTCGGGTCCGGCCCCCCACGCAGGCGAGGAAACGATCACGCACGGCAACGATGAGGTAGGCGGATGAGGATCTCGGCGAAGGCGGAGTACGCCGTCAGGGCAGCGGCCGAGCTCGCCACGGGGGGCGAGACCCCGATGCCAGCCGAGGCGTTGGCGCGTGCGGCCGGCGTGCCGCACCGGTTCCTCGAAGGAATCCTCACAGATCTGCGGCGCGAAGGGCTGGTGCTCAGTCGTCGGGGTGCAGGTGGAGGCCACCTGCTGGCCCGGCCGGCGGAGCGGGTGACGATCGCCGACGTGATCCGCGCGGTCGAGGGACCGCTGGTGTTCGTCCGGGACGAGCGGCCGGGCGAGATCGCGTATCAGGGTGCGGCTGCGATCTTGCCGCAGGTGTGGGTGGCGTTGCGGGCGAACGTGCGTGCTGTGCTTGAGCAGGTGACGCTCGCCGATCTGGCCGCCGGTCATGTGCCCGGTGTGGTGGCCGATCTGACTTCCGATGAGGACGCCTGGCGCAACCCCTGAACTGGGTGAACGCCCGGCCCTCAGCCGGAATCAAACGTCGATATGGCTACTCGGCAACCACCACAATGACGTGCGATTCCTGCGGAGGGCTCCCAGCGAGCCGCCAGATCAACGTTCGATTCCGCGGGATACCACGATGTGGACTCCTCGCATTTCCCCCTAATCCGACTGGATCACTCGGATATCGTCGCAGGCGTCCAGCCACCCATCCGAGGAGCCTCGTGATCACGCTCGTGCTGCTCGCCCTCGTCGGGCTCGGAGCCCAGCTCGTGGACGGCAGCCTCGGGATGGGGCACGGGATCACCTCCACCACCCTGCTGCTCGCGATCGGCCTGCAGCCGGCGTCGGCCTCGGCCACGGTGCACCTGGCACAGATCGGCACCACGTTGGCCTCTGGACTGGCTCATCGACGCTTCGGGAATGTCGACTGGACGGTGGTGCGCCGGCTGGCGTTCCCGGGCGCACTCGGCGCGTTCCTCGGCGCCACCGCACTCTCTCGCCTTCCCGTGACGATCGCGGCCCCGGTGATGGCCGTCCTGCTGCTGGCGCTGGGTTGCTACGTACTTGTGCGCTTCTCGGTACGTGGGATGCGGGTCGACCGGATCGGCACCCCGCTACGACGCCGCTTCCTCACTCCACTGGGATTCTCGGCCGGGATGGTCAGCGCCATCGGTGGGGGCGGCTGGGGTCCGGTTGGCACACCGGCACTGCTGGCCAGCGGCAGACTCGAGCCGCGCCAGGTCGTCGGCTCGATCTCCGCAAGCGAGTTCTTCGTGGCGGTCGCTGCCAGCGCCGGCTTCCTGCTCGGCATCGGCACCGCCGGCATCAACCCGACCTGGGCGCTCGCCCTGCTCGCGGGCGGAGTGGTGGCCGCTCCCCTGGCTGCCTGGCTCGTGCGCCTGATCCCGGCGCGTGTGCTCGGCACCGCGGCAGGCGGGCTGATCGTGCTCACGAACGTGCACTCGCTCGCAGGTGCGATCACGATTCCCGACGGCGTCCGTTGGCTGACGTACGCCATAGCCGCCGGGGTGTGCGTGGCAGCCGGCGTCCGGACGGCTCTCGCCCACCAGCGCGAGCAGCCGACCCGCGTGCAGGTCCCGGAGCGAACGACCGCCTGACACGGCCCCGGCAGGTGCCGCGAGATGTCGGTTCCCGGGAGTTGGAGCGACACCCAGCGGCGCCTCCTGTGCATCGGGCCGGCTGTCGGTGCCGCCGCTCGTCGGGACCGCACCACCTGGGCGAGGAGGACTGGCAGCGACAGCCCTGGGCTCAGGTCACACCCGCGGCCGCGTATCCGGGATGGACGCATGCTGGACCACCCAGGCATGCATGGCGATCGCCGCCGCGGCACCGGCGTTGATGGAGCGGGTTGAGCCGAACTGGCTGATGTGCAGGATCGCCGCGCTCGCCTGCCGGGCGTCGGCGGTCAGCCCCTGGGACTCCTCACCGAACAGCATCGCGCACTCGGCCGGAAGCGCCCGACCCTCGATCGGCACCGACCCGGGCACGTTGTCCACACCGAGCAACGGCAGCCCCGCTTCGGCGCACCAGTCGGAGAAGGCGGCGACGTCGTCCCAGTGCTCGACGTGCAGGTAGCGGTCGGTGACCATGGCACCGCGACGGTTCCACCGCCGTCGGCCGATGATGTGCACCCGGGCGACGTTGAAGGCGTTGGCCGTGCGCACCACCGAACCGATGTTGAAGTCGCGGCCCCAGTTCTCGATCGCCACATGCAGCGGGTGCCGACGTACATCGAGGTCGGCCACGATCGCCTCCAGCCGCCAGTACCGGTACTGGTCGGCAACGTTGCGCCGGTCGCCGTCGGCCAGCAAATCCGGATCCAGCCGGGGATCGTCGGGCCACTGCTCCGGCCCGCCGGGCCACGGGCCGACGCCCACCTCGGGTTCCATCAGTCCAGTATCGCTGGTCCTGACCGTCGCCCTCATGGGCCGAACAGTCGACCCCTGAGCCCCTCAAGGGCCGAAAGTTCGGCCCCCTCTCCGGGTTGACCCCGAGTTTCGGACCCGAGAACAGCGGTGAGCTGATCACACCCGGGCGCCATACTGGAGCCATAGCCCCCTCTCACCCACCACCAGTGCCGGAGAACACGATGCCCGAGATCACAAACTGGCTCACTGATATGGACGGCGTGCTGGTGCACGAGGAGGAGGCGCTCCCGGGCGCAGCCGAGTTCGTCGCGGCGTTGCGTGAGAAGGAGATCCCGTTCCAGATCCTCACGAACAACTCCATCTTCACCCCGCGCGATCTCGCCGCCCGACTGCGCGGCTCCGGCATCGACGTGGACGAGTCCTCCATCTGGACCTCAGCCCTGGCCACGGCCACCTTCCTCTCCGACCAGGTGCCCCAGGGCAGTGCCTTCGTGATCGGCGAGGCTGGGCTGACGACAGCGTTGTACGAGCAGGGTTACACCCTCACCAGCGCCAACCCGGACTACGTGGTACTCGGGGAGACCCGCACGTACTCCTTCTCCGCGATCACGAAAGCCATCCGGTTCGTGGCCGCCGGTGCCCGGTTCATCGCCACCAACCCGGACGTCACAGGACCTTCATCGGAGGGTCCGCTGCCTGCCACAGGATCGGTGGCCGCGATGATCACGGCCGCGACCGGCCGCAAGCCGTACTTCGTCGGCAAGCCGAACCCGGTGATGATCCGCACCGCCCTGAACCGGATCGATGCCCACTCCGAGAACACCGCCATGATCGGCGACCGGATGGACACCGACGTCGTCGCCGGGATGGAAGCCGGGCTGCGCACCTACCTCGTGCTCAGCGGCTCCACGAAGGCCGACCAAGTCGAGGACTACCCGTACCGGCCCTCCCACGTGGTCAACGGGATCGGCGATCTGCTGGACCTGCTCGACGGCTGATCACCTGCGAGCCACCGACGCCATGATCGCCCAGCCCCACCCTCGCGCGCACCCAGACGCGCATCCCCAGACACGCCAAAGGCCGGGTTCGTTCACAACGAACCCGGCCCTGCGCCGTCCATGGACTCCGCGAAGCGGAACCCTCAGGGCTGCTGCGGGGGCTGCTGACCGTACCCCTGCCCGGGCTGCTGCGGCGGTGCCGGCGGCTGCTGACCGTAGCCGCTCGGCGGCGGCTGGTACCCCTGCGGCTGGCTGCCCGGCTGCACCGGGGAGTCGGTCGGCATCGGTGCACGGGTGGGCTGCTGCTGGTTGTAGACGCCCACGTGGCCGGCCTGGTCTTGGAACGACACCTGCGGCGCCGTGCGCACCGCCGGGTCGGTGACCTCGAAGTACTCGGCCCGGGAGAAGTTGAACATCCCGGCGATGATGCTCGGCGGGAACGTCTCCACCTTGGTGTTGAGCGAGCGCACGTTGGCGTTGTAGAACCGGCGTCCGGCGGCGATCCGGTCCTCGGTGTTGGTCAGTTCTGCCTGCAGCTGGGTGAAGCTCTGCACCGACCGCAGCTGCGGGTAGTTCTCCGCGACGGCGAACAACCGGCCGATCGCACCGGAGAGCGCGTCCTCCTGCGCCGCCTGCTGAGCCGGCGTGGATCCTGGCTGGGCGGCCTGAGCACGCGCCCGCGTGACCTCGTCGAAGACGGCCCGCTCGTGCGCGGCATAGCCCTTGACGGTCTCGATCAGATTGGGGATCAGGTCATAACGCCGGTGCAACTCGACGTCGATCTGACGCCACGCCTCCTGCACCAGGTTCCGCAGCTTCACAAAGCCGTTGTACGTTGCCACCGCCCAGATCAGGACGATCACCACGAGCGCCAGGACGATGAGCAGGATCACGATGCCGACATCCATCGCGCACCTCCGTTCTTCCTCGTTCCGGGCGGGTGTCTCCCTCCCCGGGTGGGGCATGGGTGGCCCCGGTCCGGTTTGAGCCTACTGGTGTGTCAGGCCGAGGTCAGTAGCGGAGAGCACCCACAGGTAGGGGAGTTCTGCCCCTTCCACCGCTTCGCGTGCGCCGGTGTCCCGGTCCACCACCGAGGCCACGGCGGCCACCTCGGCGCCAGCGTTGCGTACCGCCTCGACTGCAGTGAGCGCACTGCCACCGGTGGTGGAGGTGTCTTCGAGAATCACCACACGCTTGCCTGCGACGTCGGGACCCTCGACCTGTCGCTTCATCCCGTGGCCCTTGGCTTCCTTGCGCACAAGAAAGGCATCGAGGTCCAGGCCGCGGCTGGCGGCGGCATGCTGCACGGCGCACACCACCGGGTCCGCACCGAGCGTGAGTCCCCCGACGGCGTCGATCTCCCCCGGGCCATAGCCCGCCTCTTCGAGCCGGTCCAGCAGGAGGTGCCCGATCAGCGGGGCCGCTTCGTGATGCAACGTCACCCGTCGCATGTCGACGTAGTAGTCGGCCTCCTTGCCGCTGCTGAGAGTGACGCGGCCGTGGACGACGGCGTGGGTGTTGACGAGCTCGGCGAGGCGCTGGGCGGGGCTGGATGCGTTGGTGGTCACGGCCGTCAGGGTAGCGCCCCTCACCCCGGCCGCTCGGCCGCGACCGCCGGGTACTCTGCCGGCGAGCGCTGAGATATTCGGCGTCCGGCGCCTCAACGCCGAACAACTCAGCGCTCGGCAAGGCCCAGGGGCCCGTGGCGGTCCGGTGGGAGCGGACCCCACGCGGCGGGTTACGGTGTCCGGCGTGCGCATCGCCAGCTGGAACGTGAACTCCGTCCGCGCCCGTGCCGAGCGGGTCGTCGCCTGGCTCGAGCGCGCCGACGTCGACGTCCTGCTCATGCAGGAGACCAAGGTCAAGGACGAGGCGTTCCCGTACCTGCCGTTCGAGGCGGCCGGCTACGAGGTGGCCCACCATGGCGTGAACCAGTGGAACGGCGTCGGGATCTGCTCACGGGTGGGCCTGGAGGACGTCGAACGTTCCTTCGCGGGACAGCCCGAGTGGAAGGACCAGGTCGAGGCTCGCGCCATCGGAGCAACCTGCGCGGGGATCCGGCTCTGGAGCGTGTACGTGCCGAACGGACGCACGCTGGACGATCCCCACTACGCGTACAAGCTCCAGTGGCTGGCGGCGCTGCGCGAGGCCGCGAGCGCATGGGCCGGCGACGGGTCACCAGTCGGACTCCTCGGCGACTGGAATGTGGCACCCCAGGACACCGACGTCTGGGACATCGACGTCTTCGACGGCGCCACGCACGTCTCCGCCGCCGAGCGCCAGGCGTTCGCCGCGTTCGCGAGCGCGGGGTATCGCGAGGTCACACGTGAGCATGTCCCGCAGGCGTACACCTACTGGGACTACCAGCGGCTACGTTTCCCGAAGAACGAGGGGATGCGGATCGACTTCGCCTGGGCGTCGGTGCCGCTGGCCGAGCGAGTGCGGGGCGTGAGGATCGACCGGGACGAGCGCAAGGGCAAGGGCCCTTCCGATCATGTGCCCGTCGTGCTTGAGGTGGAGTGATCGTGGGTCCGCACCTCGGCGGGTGAATCACCGCTTCATGGGTCGAACATTTGCCCCTTGAACCGTTCAAGGGTCGAAAGTTCGGCCCCTGGAGGGTGACGACGCCCCAGCCAGCACCCACGACGGTGGCCTGAGTGTTGCAGACACGCGCGTCCGCGACACTCGGGCCGCCCTCGTCGGGCCGGGTCGCTCAGGCCCCCATCTCCGCACCGGTCTCGAGCAGGGTCTTGAGACCGGAGAGGCACCAAGGCCATCCGCCGCCACCCTGCGCCGGTTCCCCACCGCCGGCCACCTCGGCCGCCAGCTCGGGGGCCGCGGTCAGGTCGTGGGTGAGCACCACCTGAGTGAGACCGGAGGGGTATTCGGTCAGCTCCCAGGTGAGGCGGGTGGGTGCCTTGTCCGGGTGCCAGGCCGGTGACCAGTCGAGTACGAGCCGGGTCGGCTCGTCGGCCTCGATGACCGTTCCGGTGACGGCGACCTCTCCCATCCCCATCTGCTTCATCTCATCTGTGGTCAGGTTGCGATAGGTGCCGCCTGGGCGCAGGTCGTACTCTGACTCGCCTCCGTAGCCCCAGCGGGTGGTGTATTCCGACTCGGTGATGGCCTTCCAGATGGTGGCGGCCGGAGCGTTGATGTAGATGCTGTAGACCTGGATCAGGTTGTCACTCATGACTCGTCTTTCGGTTCGTGGCCGGGCCGTTTCGGCTCGTCCGGAGATTGCTCGAGGTGTTCCTTCATACCGAGCAGGACGGAGGCGATGCCGGCCCGCTCGGTGTACTTGCCGATCCACCGCTGGTGGATCTGCTGGATCGGCACGGGGTTGAGGTAGTGGTGCTTGGTCCGCCCGCGCTTGCGCGTGAGGACCAGGCCGGCGTTCTCCAGCTGTCTCAGATGCTTCGACACACCGAACCTGGTCATCTCGGTGTGCTCGTTGACCGCCGCGTCGAGCTCACCGAGGGAGCGCCCGTCCTGCGCAAAGAGCAGGTCGAGAAGGAGCCGGCGAACAGGATCCGCCAGCGCCTTGAAGACTGGGTCGTCGTCGAGCACGATTCGTACAATAGGTGACTATTTGGTCACATGTCAATCAATGGTCGATCCCGGCTATCGTCGTGGCCATGAGCAATCCCGGTGACCACCCACCGGCACCGGGCACACCGCCCGAGCCGGAGCCATGGGCCGCGCCCAGCGCCTGGGGCGCGCCCACGGGACAGTCGCCCGCACCGTGGCAGACGCCAGCACGCGGCCCGGACGGGACGACACCCGCGGTCCCACCGCTGCCCGCACCGCCAGCGCACACCCCCCAGCCAGGACCGGTCGGGCAGAGCATGTACGGCTCCCGCCCAGCCTCACCCCAGCAGGATCAGGGCTCCTACGGCCAGTTCACCTTCCCGGTGATGCAGCGCGCCAAGGTGGAACCGACAGCGGTGGCCTCCGTCGCGACCGCACTGCTCGGGCCCGTCGCCATCTTCCTCGGCGCACTGGCGCGCACGCGGATCAAGCGCAATCGGCGCCGCAGTATGGCGCTCGCCTGGACCGGGATCGGCTTGGGTTCGCTGTTCACGATCGCGTGGGTGCTGACCACGGTGGTGCTGGCCGGGAATGGCACGATCGACCGCCTCACCGAGAGCCCTCAGGCCGGGGACGTCGAGACCGCCCGGACCGTCGGCGCCTCGAACGTGGCCGTGGGCAACTGCATCGAGTTCCTCCCACCGGGCGAGCAGGTGGGAGAGGTCCGGCTGGTGCCGTGCGCGCAGTCACACATCGCGCAGGCGATCTCCAGCCACGAGCTGACCGGCGACTTCCCCGGGGCGGAAGCCGTTGCCGAGGAGGCGCTGGCCACCTGCGAGGCGGACGTTTCGGCAATGGAGAACGACAGCGTGCCCGAGTCGGGGTTGACCGCCTGGTACCTGGCTCCCACCGAAGAGGCATGGGACCAGGGCACCACCGCGATCTTGTGTCTCGCGCGCGGCAGCACCGGACCGTTCGACGGAGACCTGCTCGGCGGATGAGGTCTGCCTGCCCGGCCCCGGGGGAGACCCGGAGTGCGCACGCCGTCATGGCTCGTTCTAGGGTCAGCGCATGAGTACTCCGGACCCGAGCGCGCCCCGGCGCGATCGTCAGCGTGGCGATGGCCGTCGCCTGGCGCCTGCTCGGGGGCGGCACGCAGGTTCATGGGCCGGCTTCGGGCAGAGCCCGGGGGCCGATCCCTCCGAACGCTCTCCGGCGGCAGACCGCCGATCGACGACGTCCGTTCCGATGATCGCCGCGGTGGCTGTCGGGCTCGCCCTGGTGCTCATCGTGGGGACCCTAGGCTTCCGCGCCCTGTTCCAGGACGATCCAACGCCGACGCCCCCGGCGACGGACCCTGCCTCGGCCACGCCCACCCCGACGGGAGAGCCTCCCACGCCCACGACCTCGCCCGGGGCGGTGTCCGAGTTTGATCTCACGGTGGGCCAATGCCTGGACGGGTACGAGCTCGGCGACCCGGAGATGCCGCTCGCCGACTGCGCCGACCCGCACCGGTTCGAGGTGTTCGCCCAGGATGAGTCCGCCGAGGAGGACTACCCGGGAGAGGGCGAGATGACGACGGCGGCAGACGAGTTCTGCCGAGAGTCGCTGCTCGCAGAGCTGCCCGAGGATCTCGATACAACGCCCGTGGTGTACCGGACGATCGCCCCCTCCCCCGAGACCTGGGAGACCGGCGACCGGACTCTGACCTGCATCGCCGGCGTGGATGAGGGATACACGATGACCGGCAGCTTCACGCGTGGGGACGAGGTCGTGGTCGCCGGATCGTGAGACCGGCTCGACCAGTTCGACCGGTTGCGGCCAGTTTCGGACGCAAACCCTCGCAGAACGCGCTGGCGCCACGGTCGAGCGGGCTTCTAGAGTCGTTGCCATGAGCGCACCGTGGGATCCTCACCAACAGCCCGGCCCTCCGGGCCCGGAACAGCCCGGCTACGGCCAGCAACCAGGTCAGCAACCCAGCTACGGCCAGCAACCGGGGCAGGGTCAACCCGGCTACGGCCAACAGCAGCCTGGCCCGCCGACCCAGCCCGGATACAGCCAGCCTGGCTACGCTCCACAGGGCGGCTACGGGCAGCAGCCTGGCTACGGAACACCCCAACCAGGCTATGGCGGCCCCGGGGCCGGCTACGGGGCCGGAGGGCAGGCACCATTCGGGGCGCCGCCGTCGAAGAACAGGGCCCCGCTGATCATCGGGATCGTCGTGCTGATCGCGGTGGTCGCCGTCGGTGGCTTCTTCGCGCTGCGCCTCCTAGATGGCGGGAACGAGCAGCCGACCGCCGGCCAGACGGCCGATCCGCTGAGCCAGCCGGAAGAGGTGGCCGATCTGAACCTGCTGCCCGGGCACTGCCTGGAGGTGCTGGAGTACATCTACACCGACGACAACCTGCTGCCAGCGGTGCCGTGCGCGGATCCGCACGCGCTGGAGGTGTACGCCGAGGAGATCCTTGACGACGCGGAGTACCCGGACTTCCCCGGTGAGGACGTCTTCGGCGACGCCTCCGACGAGTTCTGCTTCGCCGAGCTCGACTCGATGTTGCCGGCCTCGTTCGACACCACCAACATCGGCTACCACTCGCTCTACCCCACACAGCAGACCTGGGATGCCGGCGACCGGAAGTTCACCTGCCTGATCTCCGCGAATGACGGGTACAGCCTCACCGGCAGTTTCATCGCCGGCGACGACGTCTCCATCTCCTGACCCCTAGCACCGAAATCGCTCGTCGATTTGGCCGTGCGTCAACGACCAGATCGACGAGCGATTCCGTGAGATGAGTGTCAGGGGGCCGGGGCTCAGGCGGCGCGTAGCACCAGTCCCGGCTCCTCGAGCGACTCCGGCCGGTCGACCGTCACGGATCCGCCGTCCGCCACCTCCCCGGCGAGCAGCATCCGGGCGAGCCGGTCTCCGATCTCACGCTGCACGAGGCGGCGCAGCGGCCGGGCACCGTAGGCAGGATCGTAGCCCTCGATGGCGAGCCACTCCCGGGCGGCCGCGGTGACCTCGAGGTCAAGGCGGCGGTCGGCGAGCCGCGCGGCCATCCGCTCCAGCTGCAGGTCAACGATCTTGCCCAGCTCGTCCAGGTTCAGGGCGTCGAAGACGACGATCTCGTCCAGGCGGTTCAGGAACTCGGGCTTGAACGACGCCCGCACGGCTTCGAGCACCCGATCACGCTTGACCGCGGCCTCCAGCGAGGAGTCCACGAGGAACTGCGAACCGAGGTTGGAGGTGAGCACCAGGATCGTGTTGCGGAAGTCCACGGTGCGCCCCTGACCATCGGTGAGCCGGCCGTCGTCGAGCACCTGCAGCAGGATGTCGAAGACCTCCGGGTGCGCCTTCTCCACCTCGTCGAGCAGCACGACCGAGTACGGACGGCGTCGCACGGCCTCGGTCAGTTGCCCGCCCTCTTCGTAGCCGACATAGCCGGGAGGAGCCCCGACCAGCCGGGCGACCGAGTGCTTCTCGCCGTACTCGCTCATGTCGATGCGCACGATCGCGCGCTCGTCATCGAAGAGGAAGTCCGCGAGCGACTTCGCGAGCTCGGTCTTGCCCACACCGGTGGGCCCGAGGAACAAGAAGGATCCGGTCGGCCGGTCCGGGTCGGAGATCCCGGCACGCGAACGCCGCACCGCATCGGAGACGGCACGCACGGCCTCGCGCTGACCGATCAGCCGCTCGCCGAGCACGTCCTCCATGTGCAGCAATTTCTGTGTCTCCCCCTCCAGCAGCCGGCCGGTGGGGATGCCCGTCCAGGCGCCGACCACCTCGGCCACCTCCTCGACACCGACGTGGTCGGCGATCATGGGAGCCTCGCTCGCGGACTCCACATCGTGCTCGGCGGCCTCCGCCTCGGCGATCTGGCGCTCGACGGCGGGGATCTCCCCATACAGCAGCCGCGAGGCCTTCTCGAGGTCACCCTCACGCTGGGCACGTTCGGCGTCGGTGCGCATCGCATCGAGCTGAGCCTTGAGGTCACCCACCCGGTTGTGGCCGGCCTTCTCCGCCTCCCAGCGGGCATTCAGTCCGGCCAGCTCCTCCGAGCGGTCGGCCAGGTCGGCGCGCAACTTCTCCAACCGGTCCCGCGACGCATCGTCGGCAGACTCCGACAGGTAGGCCTCCTCCATCTTCAGCCGATCCACGGCCCGGCGCAGCTCATCGATCTCCACCGGCGAGGAGTCCAGTTCCATCCGCAGCCGAGAGGCCGCCTCGTCGATCAGGTCGATCGCCTTGTCGGGCAGCTGCCGGCCGGGGATGTACCGGTCGGAGAGCTGCGCGGCGGCCACGAGTGCACCGTCGGCGATGGTCACCTGGTGGTGGGCCTCGTACTTCGGTGCGATCCCGCGCAGGATCGCCACCGTGTCCTCCACCGAGGGCTCCCCCACGAACACCTGCTGGAACCGGCGCTCCAGTGCGGGATCGGACTCGACGTGCTCGCGGAACTCGTCCAGCGTGGTCGCCCCGACCATGCGCAGCTCACCGCGGGCGAGCATGGGCTTGAGCATGTTCCCGGCATCCATCGAGCCTTCGGAGGCCCCGGCCCCCACCACGGTGTGCAGCTCGTCGATGAAGGTGACGATCTCGCCGTCGGAGCTCTTGATCTCGTCCAGCACTGCCTTGAGGCGCTCCTCGAACTCGCCTCGGTACTTCGCCCCGGCCACCATCGCGGCCAGGTCGAGAGAGATGAGGCGCTTGTCGCGCAGCGAGTCGGGCACGTCGCCGTCCACGATGCGCTGGGCCAGACCCTCCACGACGGCGGTCTTGCCGACACCGGGATCACCGATCAGCACCGGGTTGTTCTTCGTGCGACGGGAAAGCACCTGCACCACACGGCGAATCTCGGAGTCGCGCCCGATGATGGGGTCGATCTTCCCCTCGCGTGCTGCCGCGGTGAGGTCCAGGCCGTACTTCTCCAGCGCCTGGAAGGTTCCCTCCGGGTCCGGGGACGTCACACGTGCAGACCCACGCACCTGCGGCAGCGCGGCGAGCAGCTGGTCCCGGGATGCCCCCGCTCCTCGCAGCGCCTCGCCGACGGCACCGGCGTCCTTGGCCAACCCCAGCAGCAGGTGCTCGGTGGAGACGTACTCATCACCAAGCGCCTTCGCCTCGTCCCCGGCAGCACCGGTCACGGTGAGCATCGCCCGCGACATCCGCGGCTGACTCACCGAGGATCCCGCGGCCGCGGGGAGGGCGGTCTCGATCCCCTGGGCCTGCTGGGTCAGGTGGGCACGGTCGGCGCCTACGGCACCGAGCAGGGCGACGGCGACCCCGTCCGTCTGCGCGAGCAGTGCACTGAGCAGGTGGACCGGTTCGAGTTGCGCGTGCCCGGCACGCGCAGCGGCCTGAACGGCCGTCGAGACAGCCTCTTGCGACTTGGTGGTGAGCTTGGTGTCCATCGATCCTCCGGGTTGGTCGGTCACTGACCAGTGCAACCAGATCAAGGTTGAGTCTATTCCACTCAACTTTGGGGCATCAGCTTCAGATGCGCAACCAGATCATCGACAGACTCCGGCGACGCGTCGAACTCGCTGGCAGGTGACCAGGCGGTGAACTCTTCGCCCGATCCCACGCAACCTGCGCCGTCGGGAACCCTCCGGGCTGCGCACGTGCCCGAAGTGCGACAAACTCGGGTGGCGTAGGGCACATCCGTGCGGTCAACCACGAGAAGGAGAAGCACATGGTGGGATTCGACGACCTGAAGAACAAGGCCTCCGAGGTGCTGAAGGACGAGGAGAAGACCGATCAGGGTCTCGACGCCGCCTCGGACTTCATCAACGACAAGACCGGTGGCCAGCACGCCGACAAGATCGAGCAGGGCCGCGACTTCCTCGACGGCAAGGTCGGCGACGAGCGCTGACGGACGATCTCGGACGGCCGGCCCTGCGCGGGGTCGGCCGTCCGCCATGTCCGAGTGCACGTTCTGCAGGATCGTCGCCGGTGACCTCGAGGCGCAGGTGGTGATGGATGAGCCCGACGTCGTCGCCTTCCTCGACACCAGGCCCCTGTTCGCCGGCCACACGCTGCTCGTACCGCGCCGCCACGTACCGACCGTTCCCGACCTTCCGGCCGAGATCGCGGGTGCGTTCTGGTCTGCCGGTCAACGGCTGGCCGCGGCGATCCCGGAGGCCCTCGGCGCGCAGGGCACGTTCATGGCGGTCAACAATGTGGTGAGTCAGTCCGTGCCGCACCTGCACCTGCACGTGGTGCCGCGCACGAAGGGCGATGGGTTGCGCGGGTTCTTCTGGCCGCGCACGAGCTACTCGGGCGACGAGGCCGGCGCGGCGGCCGCATCGATCCGGACCGCACTCGGCGGGTAGCCCTCGGGTCTCGAGCCTTGTGGTGTGATTCCGACGCACCGTGTGCATCGACATCACACCACAAGGCCGTGAACAGGCATCCAGGTGATGCTGGCACACTCTGCTGCGTGAAGCTGCTGCTGCGTCTACTCCTCACGCTCGCGAGCCTGCTGCTCCTCGCCGGCTGTTTCCGGGTGGAGGGCGATCTCACCATCGCCCCCGACGCGGCAACAGTCTCCGGGGAGGTGACGGTCGTCGTCAGCAGGGCGTGGGCGCAGGAGAACGGCGAGGACCTCGACGCGATGGTCTCCGGGATCGAGTCCGATCTCGCGGCCGCCCCGGATCAGGGGGTCACCGCGGAGCCCTACGACGACGGTGAGTACGCAGGCGTGCGGCTCACCCTGACCGAGACGCCGGTCGACCGACTGGAAGCCGCCACGAGCGGGGCATTGAGCATCACCTCCGACGATCAGGAGATCGCCGTGGTGGCCGGTCTGGGCAGCCTCGCCGAGGCCGATGCCGACGGCTGGGAGACGGACCTGTCGATCACCTTCCCCGACGGCGTCACCCGCCACGACGGGGAACGTGAGGGTTCCACGGTGACCTGGCACCTGAACGCCGAGGACTCCGCATTGCGGGCGACCGGCCCGATGCCCGGTGCCCGGGCTCCCTTCCCCTGGGTGACGGTGTCCGCAGGGCTGGTGCTGGTCAGTGGGGTGTCGTTCGCGCTGATTCAATGGCGGCAACGACGGCAGCGCGGATCGGCTCCGGTCGAGCGGGACTGAGGGATTCCCGGCGCCAGGCACGGGCGCAGCTCAGTCGACGGGGTCGGCCTCGCGACGAGCATCGCGCATCCGCCGGCTCGCCCCTTCCAGGTGGCTGTCGAGCTCCGCCAGCGCACGATCGAGGCGCCCGGACCGCAAGTCGCGCAGGATGACCGCGTGCGACTCAGCCGAGGGGTGCAGGTCGTCGTCGCGGGCTGTGGTGAGCGTGAGCAAGGTCAGGAATGTCGGCTCGTTCTCGCGCCACAGTGCGTGCAGCCGGCGATGCCCGGACATCTCGTAGAACAGGGAGTGGAACTCCAGGTCGGCCACGGCGAACGAACCAGCATCTGAGGCGTCCGCCGCTTGCCTCATCCGCTCCAAGGGCCGGTCGAAGGCGGACCAGTCCAGATCCTCCGCCTCCGAGCACAACCGCAGCGCGAACGATTCCAGCGTCCGGCGCAGGGAGAACATCTCCGCGACATCCTCCTCGGTGAGCCCCACGACGAAGGTGCCGCGCTGACGCGTCTCGACCAGCCCTTCCACTTCGAGCTTGCGCAGCGCATCCCTGATCGGTCCCCGGCTGACGCCGAAGTCGCGCGAGAGGTCCGCCTCCACCAGATGCACCCCACGAGTCAGGCGCCCGTCGACAATCAGGACGCGCAGGTCCCGGGCCACCTGCTCGCCGAGACTGGTCTGCTTCAAGGGCGTGACATCGAGCCCCATGAACGCACCCTTCCAATGTCACCGGTTGACGGAATACCGCGACTCTACACCGCCAAGCGTGCTCGCGATGCGGTCTCGGACCATCGCACGCTTCACGGTTAACCGACGACAGTTGACAGATAGCAATCAACGCCTAGGATGACTGCGAGGCCTACGGGTGACTACTGACCGATGACGGTCATACCGAGGAGCACCATCAACGATGAGGGAGCCGAAGCACATGAGAAGGAACCGACGAATCGCAGGAGCCGGCAGCGCTGTCGCAGCCTTGGCTCTGATCGCCGCCTGTGGCGGCGGAACCGGCGACGACCCCGAGACCAACAGTTCGGGTGCAACCGACGACGAGGTCACCATCAGCGTGATGGGACTGCCGCCCGAAACCAAGCCTGAGGAACGGGCACAGTTCCAGGCGGACATCGAAGCGTTCGAGACCGAGTACCCCCACATCACGATCGAGGCCTCCGACTACGAGTTCTCCACGGACACCTTCTCCGCCCGGCTCGCCGGTGGCGACGTCGATACCGTCCTGCGGGTGCCGTTCACCGAGGGCAACGCGCTCATCCAGCGCGAGCAGGTGGCCAACATCCAGACCGAGATCGACGCCCTGGAGCACGGCGATGATCTCAACCCGGCCGTCATGGACCTGATGTCAGACTCCAACGGCGACGCCTTCGGTCTCCCTGAGCGGGCCTACGCCGTCGGACTCCTGTACAACCGTGACCTGTTCGAGCAGGCGGGCCTGGATCCGGACGCCCCTCCGACGACGTGGGACGAGGTGCGCGAGGCAGCCCTGGCCTTGAAGGAGGTTGTCGACGTTCCCTACGCCGAGCTCACCGTCGACAACCAGGGCGGCTGGCACATCACCATGCTCACCTACTCCTACGGCGGCGTGCTGCAGGAGCAGCAGGGCGAGGAGTACGTGGTCACCTTCGACAATCCGGCGACCACCGAGGCGCTGACCATGCTGAACGAGATGCGCTTCGACGACGACGTCATGGGCACCCAGCAGCTGCAGGGACAGTCCGACGTGCTGCGCGATTTCGCCGCCGGTGAGATCGGGATGTGGATCGGCTCCCCGGACACCTTCAACGGCTACGTCAACAACTTCGACGGCGACCCGGAGCACTACGGCGTCGGGGCGATGCCGCAGGCCGGGGGCAATGCGACGCTCAGCGGCGGGTGGATCACCATGGTCTCCGCCACGGCCACCGACGCCGAGCGCGCCGCGGCGGTGACGTGGATGGACTACATGAACCTGCGCCCCCGCTACGACGTGGAGGTCGCCACCGAGCAGGCCGAGGCCGACGCCGCGGCCGGGGTCCCCGTGGGCGTGCCGGAGGTGCCGCTCTTCGACGAAGAGACCGCCGCCACCGTGAACGACGCGATCGCGGAGTACGCCACGTTCCCGGAGGGCAATGCCGACGGCTACGTGGAGGGCAACGCCACGATCGAGTACCGGCCCGAGCCGGCACTCGGCGGGCAGGAGCTGTACGCCGCGCTCGACCCGGTGATGCAGGCCGTGCTCACTGAGGAGGACGTCGACATCCAGGCACAGCTCACCGCTGCCGCCGAACAGGCGTCCGCGGCCATCCGACGGCTGCAATGACGACCACAGCCACGAACCGGGCCTCGGTCGACGGCGGGAGCTCACGCCCCGCCGTCGGCCGGCGGCCCCGCCGTCTGATCCGGTCACCGAAGCACTCGCTGCAGACGCTCGCCTTCTTTGCGCCGGGCGTGATCCTGTTCGGCTACTTCGCCTGGTGGCCGATGGTCAGCAGCGTGATCCTCAGCCTGCAGGAGACCAACCTCGTTGCCGAACCCAGCTGGGTATGGCTGGAGAACTACGCGTTCATCTTCACCGACCCGCTGCTATGGAAGGCCGTTCAGAACACCCTGCTGTTCGCGGGGATCTCGATCGTGCTCGGGTTCCCGCTCCCACTGTTCCTGGCCACCGTGATGTCCGAGTTCCGCCGGCTCGGCGGACTCTTCCGGGTACTGGTCTATCTGCCTGCGGCCGTCCCCCCGGTGGTCGCGGTCCTGCTCTGGAAGTGGTTCTACGAGCCGACACCGGACGGTGTCTTCAACACCATCCTCGGGACCATCGGCATCGGCCCGCTCCCGTGGCTCGAGTCGACCTCGTGGGCGATCCCGTCGTTGGTGCTCGCCGCCACCTGGAGTGCCGCGGGAAACACCGTGCTGATCTATCTGGCCGCGCTGACCTCCATCCCCACTGAGCTCTATGACGCAGCCGAGGTGGACGGTGCCGGCATCTGGCGCCGGGTCTGGCACATCACGCTGCCGCAGATGCGCGGGGTCATGCTGATCCTGCTGCTCGTTCAGATCATCGCCACGATGCAGACCTTCATCGAACCGTTCGTGATGACGGACGGCGGACCCCAGAACTCGACCGTCACTGTGCTCCTGCTCATCTATCGCTACGCCTTCAACTACGGCGACTACGGCGGCGCGGCAGCGCTGAGCGTGCTGCTGGCGATCGTGCTCGGCATCATCTCGGCGATCTACCTGCGCGTGACTCGAACCTGGAGCACCACATGACCACCACTTCCGACCGGCCGCAGGCCGACGAGCTCGCCGGGCAGGCGGCCCCGGCGCCGAAGAGCCGGCCCGGCAAGCGCCGGGCCCGCGCGATCGACGCGGACCTGCCCGACCGCGGGCTGCTCTCGGCGAGCGACCGCAGGCGCCCGTTGGTGCGCTGGACCATGACCCCGTTGCAGTGGGTGATGTTCATCCTGGTCACCGCACTCTCGGTGCTGCCGCTGCTGTGGCTCGCCAAATCGGCACTCTCACCCACTCAGGAGATCCTGCGCGAACCGTTCCGCCTCTGGCCCAGCGAGGTGCAGTGGAGCAACTTCAGCGAGGCATGGACCACGATGAGCGTGGGCCGGTACATGTGGAACACTCTCGTGCTGACCGGAGGGTCGGTCTTCTTCCAGGTGTTCGTGGCGGCCACGCTGTCTTTCGGCATCGCCGTGCTGCGGCCGGTCTACTCCAAGGTCGTCTACGCGCTGGTGCTGGCCACGCTGCTGCTTCCCCCGACCGTCTCGCTGATCGCGCTGTATCTGACGATCCTGGACCTGCCGTTGCTCGGGCTGAATCTGCAGAACACCGTCTGGGCAATCTGGCTACCGGCCGGCGTGCACGGCTTCAGCGTGTTGCTCTGCGTGCGGTTCTTTCAAGGCATCCCCCGCGAGCTGTTCGAGGCTGCACAGATCGACGGCGCCGGCCCATGGACCTTGTTCCGCCGCATCGTGCTTCCGATGTCACGGCCCATCCTCGCGGTGGTCTCTCTACTGGCGGTCATGAACTCGTGGAAAGACTTCCTCTGGCCACTGATCGCCGTCCCCGACACCGACCGCCGCCCGATCACAGTGGCACTGTCCATCGTGGCTCGGTCCGTCGAGGAGAACCTCCTCTTCGCCGGTCTCCTGATCGCCACGCTGCCGCCGGTACTGCTGTTCATCATCTTCCAGCGCCAGATCGTCCGCGGGGCCGGATTCACCGGCCTGAAGGGCTGACACCGGCACCGCCCGGGATGCGCACACCGACGCATTCCGCCACACCATCGAAGGAGGAAGCGCGTGTCCGCACCGCTGCGCACCGGGGACGATCTCACCGGCGTCTTCTGCCCCCTGATCACCCCGTTGGACCACGACGGCGCCCTCGATCGCCCCGCTTTGGAGCGGCACGTCGACCGTGTGGTCGCCGCCGGTGACGCCGTGATGGCGCTCGGCACCAGCGGGGAGCTGCCGATCCTCCCGGCCGTCGTGGCCGAGGAGGCGCTCGAGGTGATCGCCGCGCAACTGGACGGGCGCACCGCCCTGGTGTGCGGCGTCGGGGACGTGGGCACCGAGCGGACGCTGGCGAATGTGCGCCGGGCGAAGGCGGCCGGGGCTGACGTCGTCGCCGTGACCACTCCGTTCTACTACCCGGTGGGTGAGCCGGAGATGATCGCGCACTACCTCGAGGTGGCCGAGCACTCCGACCTCCCGGTGGCGATCTACAACATTCCGGTCAACACACACCTGCCGGTGACCCGTACCGTGGTGGAGCGGGTGGCGGCTCACCCCAACGTGATCGCGATCAAGGACTCGGGCGGGGACGCCGATCTGATGCGGTGGCTGCTCGAGACCCGCGCCGAGACGGGGTTGCGGGTGCTGCAAGGAACCGACGAGGCCCATGCCACGCAGCACTGGGCGTCCGGGATCGACGGGTATGTCTCCGGGCTGGAGAACCTCGCCCCGGGGACGATGCTGGATCTCGCCGACGCGGTGCGCTCCGGGGACGAGGCCGCGGCAGCGAGCGCCCAGCAACGCCTGGACACCATTCTGGGTGTGATGGAGCACGGCTTCTGGCTGAGCGTACTCAAGGAAGGGGCGGCGTTGCAGGGGATCGGCTCCGGGCGGGTGAGCCCGCCGCTGCCGCTGCTCAGTCTGACCGCACGCGCTCATCTGGACGAAGCGATCGCCACGCTCGGGTCGGAGGAGGCGGCGACGGCTCACCTCGCCTGATCTTCGTCGCCTCGATCTCGGCCTCCGTCGGACTGCCCCTGGCAGAGCACCCATCCTGCGATCTCTTATTGAAGGTTGTGAGCCTAAACTTCAATAAGGAGGTGAGAGTGAATAGTTCGACACCACGATTCCGCGGCGAGTGGCCAGCGCTCACGTACGAGGTTCACGACTGGAGGCCAGCCGACGCGACGCTGTTCTCCCACCGCCGGCGCCGGGCCGCGAGTGGGCCCTACGAGTCCGCTCTGATCCCGTCGATCGCGGACTTGCCTGTCCACCTCCCGTCCGAGCTGGCCACGGAGGCCGAGGAGGCGGCGGTAGAGATCGCGCGCTTCGACAACGCAGCCTCCGAGGTTCTCGGAGACCGGGAGATCGCCCCGATCAGCGCGGTGCTGATGCGCTCGGAGTCGGCGGCCTCGTCACAGATCGAGAACATCACTGTCGGAGCACGCCAACTCGCCCTCGCCCAGCTCGGTGAGGAGGCCAACGTGAACGCCCGCTTGGTGTCGGGCAACGTCTCTGCTATGCAGGCCGCGCTCAATCTCGCCGGCGAGATCTCCACGGGGACGATCCTGGAGATGCACGCTGCCCTCATGTCCAGGCAGTCACACCACGCCGGGGGCGAGTGGCGGACACAGCAGGTGTGGATCGGGGGTGACGCCGCAGGCCCACACCGAGCCGCTTTCGTCCCCCCTCATCACAGTCACGTCCGGGCTGCCATGGACGACCTGGTGACCTTCACGGCTCGCACCGATCTTCCCGCACTGGTGCATGCGGCGATCGCACATGCCCAGTTCGAGACAATCCACCCCTTCACTGACGGAAATGGACGCACGGGGCGGGCTCTCGTGCACGCCATGGTCCGGCGTTCAGGGCTCTCACGTCGAGTGACCGTGCCCATCTCCGCCGGACTGCTCACCGACACTGAGGCCTACGTTGCATGGCTGACCTCGTATCGCGAAGGCGAGCTGGCTCCCCTACTCGCAGGGATGATCGAAGCGACGTTCCGAGCACTGGCCAACGGGCACCGCCTTCTCACCGAGATCCATGAGATCAGCGCCCGGTGGCGGGGAGCGATCACCGCGCGTCGTGGCGCAGCCGCCTGGCGCACGATCGATCTGCTCATCGGCCAACCGGTCGTGACCGTGCGGTTCGTCCAGGCACAACTCGGCGTGTCCGCGCACACCGCGCAGACAGCCATCGACACGCTCGAATCGGCCGGCATCCTCACCCAGGCGGTCGCGGGGCGCCGTCGCAATCGCACCTGGCACGCGCGCGAGGTGACCGAAGCGCTCGACGCCTTCGCCGAGCGGGCGGGCCGGCGCAACTGAACCGCTCACAACGTCCACGCGGGCACCTCCACGGTGTGTCGGCCCGTGGCCACGGATAGTCGCGCCGTCCAGCCGCTACCGGAGGCGAGCCGCCCAGCATCCGGGCATCCCAGGCCCCTAGCCCCAGTCATCACCGAAGATGACAGGACGTTCGGCCGCCTTGCCATGGGGGCTCCTCAGCCAGGGTCCTGCTCGTCGTGGTGGGCGGCGCGGAACCGTTCCAGTCGGGCACGCGCCCCTTCCAGGTGGTCGACCAGCTCACGCTCGGCCGCCGCAACGTCCCCGGCCCGGACGCGCTCCAGGATCAGCCGGTGCGAATCGGCCGACGGATGCAGGTCTCGGTCCTGCGACGTGGCCACCTCGAGCAGGGCGGCGAATGTGGGCCGGTACCCGTTCCACACCCGCAGCAGCCTGCGGTGCCCGGCCACGTGATACAGACTGGTGTGGAACGCGAGATCCGCATGGGCGAAGGCCACGGCATCGCCGTCGTCGGCCGCCTGATCCAGTTCAGCCAGCCGGTCCTCGGCGGGGCTCCAGACAGGGTCGGCGGCGGCTGCGCACTCGCGCAGCGCGAACGTCTCCAGCGTGCGCCGCAGGGAGAACAGCTCGACGAGGTCCTCAGCCGTCAGGCCCACCACGGACAACCCCCGCCCCTGAACGGCCACCAGCCCTTCGGACTGCAGCGTCCCGAGTGCGTCGCGGACCGGACCGCGGCTGACGCCGAAGTCGGCCGAGAGGCTCGCTTCCACCAACCGGTACCCGGCCGGCAACTGACCGGTCACGATGAGCAGCCGCAACCGTGCGGCAACCTGATCGCCGAGTGCGTTGCGCTGCACCGGGGCAATGGTCACGCCAGTGCCGTCCAGGGCGCTCATGAGGTACTGGGGAGCCGGCTGCGGAAGTCGGCGAACCGGTGGAAGGTCAGGTAGTTGCTGTCGTGGAAGTTCTCGGCGCTTCCCTCGGAATCCTCATACGCCGTCCGGGAGACGAAGAGGATGTCCTCACCCTCGACCACCCAGTCCACGTACTGGAAGCCGTGGTCGACGTCGTCCTCATGCTCGAGTAAGACTGCACCCACCTGCCACGTGCGCAGGTCCGGCGACGTCACGTGGCACAGCACATGCCGCCCACGCAGTCCCTTGGCAGCACGTTCGGGGTGAGGCACATGGTTGACCAGCGAGTGGTAGCGCCCAGTGGGCTCGTCCCAGCGGATGGTGAACTTCGAGATGCCGCCGGGCATCGGCACCAAGTCGACCTCCGGGTCGAAGGTCATCGGACTGTCCGGGGTCGGCACACGCAACAGCGCGCTGTAGACGTGGTTCCCGGTACCGGGCTCGTCTACCCGCATCACGTTCATCATCTGACCATCGGACCCGACGACGGCATTGCCCTCCAACCATGCGTTCATCGTCCCGCCGAGCCAGCTCGGGTCGACCGCCTGAAACGGTGTGCTGGTCCAGTTTCTTGCGTCGAGCAGGTCCGAACCCACGGGGGCGGAGAACATCCCGGCACGGAAGGACCGACCCCACCGGCTCGTGTCTGTCACATCTTCGATGGCGCGCCACCAGCGCCCCTCATGCTCGAGGACCGGCGTGGGTGCGGTGTGGAAGGTCCCGGACTTGATCAGGCCGTTCGCCTCGTCGGTGGGCTCGGTCCAGGTGTGCCCGCCGTCGTCGGAGCGGCGGATCACGACGTTCCCGTACTGCCGGCTCGCCCCGATCGTCCAGACACTGCCTCCTGCGAGAAACAGCGTGCTCCAGAACTGGCCGGTTACGGTGGCGCGGTGGGTCCAGGTGGCGCCCTGGTCGGTGGAGCCGTAGATCATCTGGGTGTCGAAGTTCGTCCCCGGCCCGAACAGGTCATGGCCGGCGAGATAGTCGCCGTCGGGTAGCACGACGATCGACGGTGAGCCGACGTAGGCACGGCTGCTGGCCGGCGAATGGCCGACGACGGTTCCGGGGACGGTGGTGGCGACGGTCAACGGATACTCCTGGAAGTCTCGGGTGTGATGGGCTGGGGGTGCGGCGCTGGTCACGCCACGGTGTTGTGGGGACGTCGTTCGCCTCCGCGCGGCCCGGCTCGCCAGTGTTGGCGGACCTGCCAGTCGAGCAACGTGGCCGTGAGGTCGGCCCGGACATCGGCCAACGCCGGGTCCTCCCAGAGGTCGGCGTCTTCGCCTGGATCGGCCTCCAGATCGAACAGCTGCCCGTCGGGCGCGACGGGGTCGTGGTAGCGCACGAGCTTGTGGCGGCCCGAGCGGATCATGGTGGCCAGCAGCGGGGGGTCGAAGTAGGTGATCGATCTCCCGACGGCGACCCCTCCGTTGCGATAGGAGGAGGCCACGAAGGCATGGGGTTCAGTCTCGCCACTGGCGAGCAGGCGCAGGTCGAGCACGTTCTCCAGGTCGCCATGGTCCAAGCCGGCCGCACTGAGAACGGTTGCGGCTATGTCGGTCGGCAGGACAGGCTCGGGCACTCGGACGCCGTCGGGAACCTCGCCCGGATGACGGATGATCAGCGGAACCCTGACGCAGGACTCGTAGAAGAAGGCACCCTTGGTCATGCGCCCGCGGTCACCGAGCATCTCACCGTGGTCGCCGGTGACGATGACCAGGGTGTCCTCGGCAATGCCGAGTTCGTCGATGCGATCCAGCACCCGGCCGATCTCGGCGTCGAGCAGCGCGATGGAGGCGTGGTAGCCAACTCTGGCCGCCTCCAGGTCACCGCCGGCGACGTGCGCGGCCACGGTCTTGGAGTCGATCTCCCGCTGCAGACCACCGGGGATGCGTTCCGGCACCGGACGAACCGGAGGCAGGTCGCCCACGTGGGCGGCGAACTCCTCCGGGTAGTCGTCGAAGGGGTTGTGCGGGTCGAAGAAGCCGAGGTAGGCGAGGAATGGCTGCTGGGCTGCGGTGGTCTCGTCGATGAAGCCAAGGGCGCGATCGGCGATCCAGTGGCTCATGTGCACCTCGCGGGGGTAGTGCAGTACGCCGCGCCCCTCGGTGCGCAGCCGCTCCCGGAACTCCGGGTCCTTCTCGGCGAGCCAGGCGTCATAGGCGTGCAACGGAGACTCCATGTCGAGGCTGGCCTCGTTGCACCATTCATAGACGTCGAATCCGTCGCCCGGGTGGCGGTGTTCAGCCTCGTCGGCGCGGCCGCTGACGTGCAGTTTGCCGAACAGTCCGGTGCGATAGCCGACCTGGCGGAGGCGTTCGGTGAATAGCCCCTCGGACTCGGGAAGTGTGTCGTAGAGCTTCTCCACCCCGTGCTCGGCCACGTGCTTGCCGGTGAACATACTCGCCCGGCTCGGCGTGCACAGTGGCGAGGTGCAGTAGGCGGCGTCGACGACCGCACCCTGCTGCGCCAATCGATCCAAGTTCGGCGTATGACCGGCCTCGAAGCCATAGCAGGCGAGGGTGTCGAAGCGCTGCTGGTCGGTGACCACCAGAACGATGTTGGGACGGTCGGATGCCACGGCGCTCCCTCGCAGTCGACGGTTAACCGAACCGTATCGTCTTCAGTTGATCGTCGCAACGTTGACAGTTAACTGTCATCGGTTATCGTAGGTCGCGTCCTACTTCAACGACGAGGGAGCAGAAACCGATGGACGACCACACGTCTCGGCGCAACATCCTGGGAGCAGGTCTCGCCGGCCTGGCTGCAAGCACTGCAGCCGTCACACTGGGCGCACTACCAGCGGCCGCCGACCCCGGGAACGGCAATGGCAATGGCCATGGGAACGGGAACGGGAACGGCCAGGGCAACGGGAACGGCAACGGCGGAAATCCGCACGCAGGGAACTCCACGACGTCGTCGGTACTCAGCTGGGTGAGCATCCACGACTACAAGGATCAGGTCACCAATCAGGCAGACCCGGAGGAGGACTGGGACTGGACGGCTGCGATCCAGGCGGCGATCGATGAGAACGCCGGCCGTGTCATCTATTTCCCGAACAGCTCACCGCGCTACCTGGTGAGTGACTACATTGCCATGCGTTCGAACACGAGCCTGATCGGCGATGGCGATTCGCTCATCTACTTCACCATCCCGATCGAAGACACCGACGACATCCACGTGCGGGGCGGGTTCTTCCGGCTGCGCGAGCAGGCCGTGATGGACGACCCCACCGGCACCTTCTCCTACGACATCACCGTGCGCTCGCTGAGCTTCGAGTCCCTGGAGCAGCAGCGCAACGGCGTGTTCAAACTGGTCAACGCCCGCCGCGTGACCATCGCCGACTGCACCTTCGTCAACTGCGGAGCGGCGTTCGTCTGCCACGAACTCGAGATGAACAACTCCTACGTCCGCGCCAACGCCGGCGAAAGCGGAGATCCCGCAGTGGAGGCCGGCTTCTCTCCCGATTCCACCGATGACCTCTGCGAAGACATCTTCTTCGTCAACAACCACGTCGACGGCGTCGAGTACTTCGTCATGGCGCTACGCCTGAACTTCGTCAAGCGCGCCGTCATCACCGGCAACATCTGCCGGTTCGGTCAGATCTCCTGGTGGGGCGGCGGGGCCCGCAAGGGCGAGGGCGGAGAGAAGCACTTTCTGCGTCGCTGCCTGCAGTTCACGATCGCGAACAACTACCTGCACCAGAACAACGGCGCGATCTACGGAAACAACGGCTCCGAGATCACCGTCACGGGCAACATGTGCGAATACTCCATCGATACCGCGATCGATATGGAGGGCTGCCAGAATTTCACCGTCGACGGTAATACAGTGAAGTACGCAGGCAACTTCTGCTACAGCGTGTTTTATGGCTGCCGCAATGGTGTGTTCAGCAACAACGTCGCCATTCAGGGCCCAGCCGCAGCCAACATGGGCCCGGTGGGCCAGCAGAAGGGACTGGAGGTCTTCCGTCAGATCGCCAGCTTCGACGATGCCACACCGGAGCAGTACGCGATCCGCGGCAACACGTTCCGCTGGGACGGGGACACTGACTTCGGTGTGGTCCGCCTGGACAACTATGGCGACGTCACCATCTCGGACAACTACTTCGAGAACGTGATCATCGACGGCGTCGCGGGGCACAGCAAAGCGAACCAGTCGTTGGTCAACAACGAGTTCCGGTTCACCAACGCCAGCTCGGCGAACGACGTCTACATCGCGCTCGGCCGACAGTCCGTGGGCGGGCGCAGTTGCCTGGTGCGGGATAATCGCATCCAGATCGAGAACGCCGATGCTGCCGCCATTCCCATCATGGTGATCCAGCACCGGTCTGACTCGGCCGCAATGAGCCTGATCGACCGGAACGTGATCGATGCGCAGACAGACATCGCCATCGCGTACGGCGACCTGCGCACGGGTACCCGCAATGACGGTCAGGCCTTCACGATGCGCGAGAACGTCCTGGCGTCCGGCAGCATCGCCAACCTCAGCCGAGGCGGGAAGACGGATGTGCTGCTCGAGAGCAACCGGGACTGGGACCTCGGGGAGGCCGCCTGGGTCGAGGAGCCGGACACTGAGCGCTACACGAGCCTGAAGACCGGCCTGTCCGTGATGGGCTAGTTCGCGACTGGGGTCGGGCGGGGCGTGGCACCGTACCTCGCCGCCCGACCCCTCGAAAGGAGATGGGAGCACGTCACCAGAGGTCGGTTGGTCGAGGAGTACGCGTACGGGCCCGAGGACCTAGCGATCCGGTCCCACGGGTCCAAGGTTTGACCCTGACAACGCTAACGGGTGCAAACTTTCGGCCCCTGGGATGGTGTGGGGGCCACCCGAGGGTCTCACCCCACCGGCGGCCGCCGGCCGGACCACGGCAGTGCCTCCTCCAACGCCGCCGCGAGCGCGAGCAGCCGCTCCTCCGCACCCAACCCCGCCCCCAGGGCGACGCCGAACGGGAGGTCAGGGCCGCCGTCCGGGGAATCGGGCGCCCAGTGCACAGGCAGGGAGATCGCCGGCCAGCCGAGGATGTTCCAGGTACTGGTCCAGGGCGTGAAGGCACACTGCGCCCAGAAGTCACCCTCGGGGTCGGCGTCGTCACGGATGGACCCGATCGGCGCCGGCGGCTGCGCGAGCGTGGGCATACAGATCACATCGAACTCCACCCACGCGGTCGCGGTCTGCCGCGTGAGCCGCTGCCCGGCGCTGATCGCACCCGCGTAGGCGAGCCCGCTCACACCCCGCCCGCGCTCGCGCATCCACTGGGTCAGCGGCACCAGCAGGTGCTCAGCCTCCTCGGGCAGCGGCGCGCTCGCGGCCATCACCGACCACACGTCCAGGAACGGGGTCCACTCCTCGGCCGCGAACGGCACCGGCGCTTCGCTCACGTGGTGGCCCATCGCCTCCAGCGCCCGGGCGGTCTTCTCGACGGCGGCCCTCGCCTGCTCGTGCACCGGCGCCTCGGGCGTGATGAACGGTGTGGTCACGACTCCCACGCGCAGTCCCTGCTCGCGGCGTTCACAGGCGTCGAGGAAGGAGGTCTGCGGCCCCGGAAGCAGCGCCGAGTCGCCGGGCCACGGGGGGCTGAGGAGATCAAGTGCGAGGGCGGTGTCACGCACGTCCCGGGTGAGCACACCCTGCGTGGCCAGCGCCGGCCCGTCCACCCCGAACGGTCCGGTCGAGACCCGCCCGCGGCTGGCCTTGAGACCAACGAGCCCGCACGCACTGGCGGGGATGCGGATCGAGCCACCGCCGTCGCTGCCGTGCGCGATCGGGACGATCCGTGAGGCGACGGCGGCCGCGGCGCCCCCGGAGGATCCACCGGCGGACCGGGTCAGGTCCCACGGGGTGCGGGCCGGGGGTGCGACCTCGGGCTCGGTGTAGCAGGGCAGACCGATCTCGGGGGTGTTGGTCTTGCCGATCATGACGGTGCCTGCCTCCCGGAATCGGATGACCAGGCCGTCGTCGACGGGGGCGACGAAACCGTCCAGGGCGGCGCTCCCGGCGCGCATCGGCACGCCGGCCACCATCGTCAGGTCCTTGATCGGCAGCGGCACCCCGAGCAGGGGATACGCACGGGCCACCTCCTCGGGTGAGGACTCCTCGAGGAGGCGAGCTGCGTCGTCGGCGTGGGCCCGGGCGAGATCGGGCGCGCGGGTGACGAAGGCACCCACCCGTTCGCTCAGCGCGTCGGCGCGGGCTTCGGTGTGGGCGAGCACCTCGGCGGGCGAGGTCTGGCGGGTGCGGATCGCGGTGGCGAGTTCACGGGCGGTCAGATCGTGCAGATCGGCCATGGCACGAGCCTACGCGCCGAGCCACGTTCCAGGCACGGATGGCGGTGGGAACGTCGGTTCGTGTGCATGGCAGGGTGATCAGGCGATCCCGGGGCGAGATGCACGTGAACGCCGCACGTACCACCAGACCCCGCCACCGACGACCATCCCGACCCCGAGCATCCCCAGTCCGATCGCCAGGAACACTCCGAACACGGTGCCGAACAGTCCGGAGAAGAAGGCAGGCAAGTCGTCACCCTCGGTGACGACGGCGGTAGCCCACGGGGTGGAGTCCGGGTTGGCGAGCTCTGGGACGTCGATCGTGTACTCACCGGCGACGCTCGTACGGAAGGTGTGCACACCTTCCGCGGAGACCCCTCCGATGGTGGAGGTGCTGGCCGGGGCGGGGAGCCCGGGCAAGATCGTGCCCATCGCGTCGGTGACCGTCGGGTCCTCGCTGAGCGCAGCGGTGGCGTTGCTCGGGAACGCGAGGTAGACCGTGTACGCGGTGTCGGTCTCCAGGGTGAGGGTCACACTGCCAGGCACATCGGTGCCGCCGACCGCGTCCGGCCCCGGTGAGCCGTCGGAGTCGACGATCCCGAGCGGGAGCACCGAGAGGAACAATCGCACCACGAACACCGCGAGCACCGCGGTGACGACCAGCAGACCGATGCCACCGAAGGTGAGGATCTTCGGGCCGGTGGTCGAGGTCTTCGCGGGCGGGGCAGGGTAGGTCACTCCTCCACGCTAGCCCGTGCCACTGTCAGCGCCCATGGGTAGCAGTTCCCGACGACAGGATCGTCCACCACCACCCGGCCCGTTCCACCTTCCATTCCCCTGCCTGGCCGGAATCGGACGACGACCCGGACCCTTGATAGCGTTCCACTATCTGGACAACCCAGGAGGAACGCCAAGAATGAAGGCCCTGTACAAGACCGGCCCCCACCCCGGGCTGGAGCTCGTCGAGCGACCCGAGCCCGAGCCCGGCCCGCACGAGGTGAAGATCCGTGTGCACACCACCGGCATCTGCGGCACCGACCTGCACATCCTCGACTGGGATCACTGGGCCGCCTCGATGGTGACGTCCCCGCTGATCCCCGGGCATGAGTTCTACGGTGAGGTCGTCGCGGTCGGAGACATGATCCACGACGTCGAGGTGGGTGAGCTGGTCTCCGGTGAGGGGCACATCGTGTGCGGAATGTGCCGCAACTGCCGGGCCGGCCGGCGGCAATTGTGCATCCGGACCATCTCGGTCGGCGTGCAACGCGAGGGCGCCTTCGCCGAGTACGTGGTGATCCCGCAGGAGAACGTGTGGTCACACACCCGCGAGGGAGGCCACGCCGTCAGCCCGGAGCTCGGCGCGATCTTCGACCCCTTCGGCAACGCAGTGCACACCGCGCTGAAGTTCCCGGTGGTCGGCGAGGATGTGCTGATCACCGGCGCCGGGCCGATCGGACTGATGGCGGCGGCGGTGGTGCGCCACGCCGGTGCCCGCTACGTCGCCATCACCGACGTCTCCCCCGAGCGGCTGGCACTGGCCGAGAAGATGGGCGTGGATCTGGCGCTGAACGTCTCCACCACTCCGGTCAACCGTGCCGAGGAACTGCTGCACCTGCGGGAAGGCTTCGACGTCGGGCTGGAGATGTCGGGCCACCCCAGCGCCCTGCCGGAGATGATCACCGTGATGAACCACGGCGGGAAGATCGCCATCCTGGGGCTGCCGAGCGAGCCGATCGACATGGACTGGTCGCTGGTGGTCACCCAGATGCTGACACTGCAGGGGATCTACGGGAGGGAGATGTTCGAGACGTGGAACGCGATGAGCTCGATGCTGCAGACCTCCGAGTGGCTGCTCGACGCCGTCACCTCGGTGGTGACCGACCGGCTCCCGGCGTCGCAGTGGGAAGCGGGGTTCGCGGCCGCGAAGTCGGCCACGAGCGGCAAGGTCGTGCTGGACTGGACGAGGTTGTGAGGAGCACCGATGTACACGATCGCTGAGGATCTGCGCGCCGAGCTGGACGAACTGCGCTCGGCCGGGCTGTACAAGCACGAACGCGCCATCGCCTCGCCCCAGTCCGCGCACGTGCTTGCTTCCCCTCCCGACGGCGACCCTTCCGCCGTCGGGGATGGCGCACCTGCGGAAGTGCTGAACTTCTGCGCGAACAACTACCTCGGGCTCGCCGGGCATCCGGACATTGTTGCCGCAGCCCACCGGGCCCTGGACGAGCGCGGATTCGGGATGGCATCGGTGCGGTTCATCTGCGGCACCCAGGATCTGCACCTGGAGCTGGAGCGACGGGTCTCGCAGTTCCTGGGCACCGAGGGCACGATCCTGTTCGGCTCCTGCTTCGACGCCAACGGCGGGGTCTTCGAGACGCTGCTCGGTGCCGAGGACGCAGTGATCTCCGACGAGCTCAACCATGCCTCGATCATCGACGGGATCCGGCTGTGCAAGGCGACACGGTACCGGTACTCGAACCGGGATATGGCTGATCTGCGGGCGCAGCTCACCCGGGCGAAGGAGGGTGGAGCGCGGCGGATCCTGGTGGTCACGGACGGCGTGTTCTCCATGGACGGCTACGTGGCCCCACTGGCCCAGATCTGCGATCTGGCCGAGGAATTCGGTGCGCTGGTGATGGTGGATGACTCCCACGCCGTCGGGTTCATGGGGCCGACAGGGGCGGGGACTCCGGAACATGCCGGCGTCTCTGACCGGGTTGACCTCACCACAGGAACCTTCGGCAAGGCGCTAGGTGGCGCATCCGGCGGTTACGTCTCCGGGCGGGCCGAGATCGTGGAGCTGCTGCGCCAGCGGGCCCGACCGTACCTGTTCTCCAACTCCCTCGCCCCGCCGATCGTCGCCGCGACGCTGACGGCACTGGACCTGGTGGCGGCCTCGGGTGAGCTGCGTGAGCGGCTGGGATCCAACGCCGCGCTGTTCCGCGAGCGCATGAGCGCCGAGGGCTTCGACCTGCTTCCCGGGGAGCACGCCATCGTGCCGGTGATGTTCGGCGACGCCGCGCTCGCCGCCCGGATCGCCGACGCCATGCTCGCCCGCGGGGTGTACGTGACAGCGTTCAGTTTCCCCGTGGTGCCGCGCGAGAAGGCACGTATCCGGGTGCAACTCTCGGCCGCACACTCAGCCGAGGATGTCGAGGAGTGCGTCGCGGCGTTCGTGGCGGCGTTCGTGGCGGCGCGGGATGCCGTACAGAACTGACGGGCTCCAGCGATGCTCAGTCGTCCAGGACGAACGTGACCTCGAGGACCACCTGGTAGGCGGTCACCGCGCCATCGGTCACTTCGACCTTCTGCTCCTTGATCCACGCACCGGAGACGTTCCGCAAGGTGGCGGAGGCACGCGCGATACCTGCCTCGACCGCGTCGTCGAAACTGACGTCGGAGCGGGCGCTGATCGTGGTGATACGGCCGACAGATGCAGTCATGGATGTTCTCCTCGTCGAGAGCGACGTCGCGTCAGTGCGACGTCGTCATCTTCACCCGGACTGGTGTGCACCGCAACCGAAGATGGACGAGCACGCACCCACCCTCGCCACCGGGTAGTCACGCACCTGCCATCTCTTAGGCTGAACTCCACCGCCCCCACCCCATATCGCGAGGACCGCACGTGACACACGACCCGTACAGCTGGCTCGAAGACGTCGAGAGCCCCGAAGCCCTCGACTGGGTGCGTGCCCGCAACGCCGAACAGGCCGCCACCCTCGCCGAGACGACGGAGTTCACCTCCACTCGGGACCGGATCCGATCCATCCTCGACTCCGACGAGAAGATCCCGGGTATCTCCAAGGTGGGCGAGCACTACTACAACTTCTGGCGGGACGCCGAGCATGAGCGCGGGATCTGGCGCCGCACCACGCTGGAGTCCTATCACAGCGACGATCCCGAGTGGGAGGTCGTGCTCGATATCGACGCCCTCAACGAAGCCGAGGGCGCCAACTGGGTCTGGCACGGGGCCAGCGTGCTGCGCACCGGTCCGGATGCCTACCGGCTCGCGATCGTGGATCTCTCCCGGGGCGGTTCCGATGCGGACGTCTCCCGTGAGTTCGACCTGCAGTCCAAGCAGTTCGTCGACGGTGGCTTCTACCGGCCCGAGTCCAAGGGCGGAACGTCCTGGATCGACTCTGACACTCTCTTCGTCTTCACCGACACCGGCGAGGGCTCGATGACCTCCTCCGGCTACCCGCGGATCGCTCGCCGGTGGCGCCGCGGCACCGCGCTCGACCAGGCAGAGGTCGTCTACGAGGGCGAGGTGCAGGACCTGTACATCGCCGCGATGCACGACTCCACCCCCGCATTCGAGCGGAACCTGGTCTCCCGGGCCATCGCCTTCTATGAGCACGAGCTCTACCTGCTCGGCGACGACGGCACACTCACACGGATCGATGTACCTCGGTCAGCCAACCCTGGACTTCACCGCGAATGGCTCACGGTCGAGCTGCGCGAGGACTGGACCGTGGAGGACACCGACGAAGCCGGGCGCACGATCACCCAGACCTACCGGGGCGGCTCCCTGCTGGCCCTCGGCCTGGACCCCTTCCTTGCCGGTTCGCGCGACTTCCACGTGCTCTACGAACCCACACCGAGCACGTCGCTGGCGGAGTACACGTGGACCAGGCGCCACCTCGTGCTGAACGTGCTGGACGACGTCAAGAACCGGTTGGTGGTACTCACCCCCGACGGCGGACGCTTCCGGGAGTCGGAGTTCGTAGGGCCCCCGCAGGTGGGCACCGTGGAGGTCAGCCCGGTGGATCCACGCACCTCGGATGCGGTGTGGGTGTACGCCACCGACTTCCTCACCCCGACCACCCTGTCGCTGGCCGAGATCGGTGCCGAGCCGGAGCCACTGAAGGCGATGCCGCAGTTCTTCGATCCCGCCGGCCTGGTGATGGAACAGCATTTCGCCACCTCTGACGACGGCACGCAGGTTCCGTACTTCCTGGTCCGCCCCGAAGGGCTCACCCTGGACGGGTCGAACCCAACCCTGCTGTATGGCTACGGCGGTTTCGAGATCTCCCTGACCCCCACCTACTCGGGCGCGATGGGTAGCGCGTGGCTGGAACGTGGCGGCGTGTATGTGCTCGCGAACATCCGCGGCGGCGGGGAGTACGGGCCTACTTGGCACCAGGCGGCATTGAAGGAGAACCGGCACAAGGCGTATGAGGACATGGCCGCCGTCGCGAAGGATCTGGTGGCACGCGCAGTGACCAGCGCAGAACACCTCGGCGTACAGGGTGGCTCCAATGGCGGGCTACTCACGGGTAACATGCTCACCCAGTACCCCGAGTTGTTCGGCGCCGTGGTCATCCAGGTACCCCTGCTCGATATGAAGCGCTACTCCCACCTGCTGGCCGGCGCCTCCTGGATGGCCGAGTACGGCGACCCGGACGACCCGGAGCAGTGGGAGTTCATCCGCACGTTCTCGCCGTATCACCTGTTCGATCCCGACACCTCCTACCCTCCGGTTCTGTTCACCACCTCCACCCGCGACGACCGGGTGCACCCGGGGCACGCCCGCAAGATGGCGGCGCAGATGATCGCGGCCGGCAAGGACGTGACCTACTACGAGAACATCGAGGGCGGGCACGGCGGGGCTGCGACGAACGCGCAGGCAGCGCACATGAGCGCGCTGGCTTACCGGTTCCTGGCCGAGCGGCTGCGCCTATGAGGTCGTGGGTCGTATCCTGGCGACAGTTCCACAAGGGCAGCAAAGCCTGGACCACCCGAGGACTGTCAGTGGTCGGCGCTACGGTGAGCGCACAGTCTTCAGAAGGGAAAGTGATCCCATGAGTCCGCGAACCATCACAGTCACCAGAGACGAACTCCTCGAGCGCCGCGAGCAGATCCTTCACCACCTCGGGGTGGATCGACGCACGTTCGAACGGCGGGTTGCCGAGGGGGCGCTGGTCGGCGACGAATGGTACGCGGCTCAGGACCTCGAGGAGATCGCCTTCCTACTTGACGATGAGCGAGACGCCTGACCTCGCTGCACGTTCCGCCGCATTCGCCGAGGACGTGCAGCGATTACTCGACGCCGTCCTACCGCACGACAAGCGCATCATCTCCGTCGAATTCGCGCAACGGTACGTGATTCGTCCCGAAGGGGAGGGCGCCTACTCACAGCGGATCCCGCTGTTCATCGACGGCGAGCGCTATGCAGATCTGAGTTTCTCGCTCCATCAGGAGCTCGATCGACGCAACGAACACCTCAAGACCTCGCGCACAGACTTCGCCGTCTACTCAAGCCTGGATCGTCAGCCCCTGGTTCGAATGGAGTACCGCGCGGACATGCGCTCCGATCCGGTGTCTCACTGGCAGTTCCACGCTGAGCGCGGCGCCTTTACCGCCCTCCTTGCCATGGCACACCGACACGACCGGGTCAGCGGACCGCATGACCTGTCGAAGGTACACATGCCGACCGGCGGAGAACGATTTCGGCCCGGAATCGAAGATCTCCTCGAGTTCCTCGTTCGAGAGTGCGGCGTCGACGCTCACCCCGGGTGGCGACAAGCAGTCGCCGATGGACGCGAGGCGTGGCGCCGCCGCCAACTCCGCGCAGCAGTCAGAGACCTCCAGCACGAGGCCGCCGAGACGCTGCGCTCCTGTGGATGGGAGGTCAGTGAACCCTTGGCAGTCTCACCTGACCACATCGGACCCTACCGGCGCTGGTAGTCACTACCCGGGCAGCAGCGCCGAGGGCCACGGCCCCAGCTCAGGCAGCGTTACCTCTTGATCGCCCTGGAGGGCGGTCGGCGGCTCGGCCACATCGCGGCCGGCGAGCCACGCCGTCAGCTCGATGAGCGATCCGGTGATGATGAGGGGCTTCTCGGGCAGCCGCACCAACGGACCCGTCGCAGGCCTCGGCCCGGTGACGGTGTAGTTGAAGCCGTCCGCCGGTGCGTCGAGAGCGATTTCGAGATGGCCGGGCAACCGCACCGAGAGGAAGTCGACCAGGTGTTCGGTGAGTTCGCGGGACCAGACGTCCTCCGGGCGCGCTCCGCAGTCGAGGTCGACCAGATGCACCCGGCTCTCACGCCACCAGGCCAGCGCCACGTCGACCACTGTGCCGTCCCGGAACGAGACCGGTTCGTACCAGACGAGGTCGTCAGCATCAGGGCGGCTGGCGTGATGCCGGTCGCGCAACGTGCGCAGCGCGGCCAGGTGTTCCTCGCGGGTGCGCTCGGCACCCGTCTCGACAGCCCGCTCCAGAGCAGCGCGCCCTCCCTCCAGGAACGGCACCTGACGTCCGCGCGCCGCCTGCTCCACCTGGACCGCGAGCGCCTCCCCCACCACCTCCACGTGGGCGAGCACGTGGCTGCGGGTCCACCCGGCCAGAGCGACCGGCGCCGACAGGTCGGATCCCTCGAATCCCTCGACGGCCCCGATGATCGAGTCGAGCGCGGCCTCAGCCTCGTCCACCGCGCGCACGTGGTCGGTGGTCGGGTCGGTTGGGTTCATGGCCACACCAGTCCTCTCTGCCAGGTCTGTTCGAGGGTGTACCTCAGCCGGATCTGACCGCCGCTCGGCCTGGCGGCCCAGAACTCCACAGTGGTCGCTGCGATCGCATAGCACCGCCATGTGGCAGGCACGCGGCCGGGATGTTTCTCGACGGCGTCCCTCGCCTCAGCGTAGGCGCGATCGTAGGTCTCCAGAGAGTCGAGCGGGGCGCTCTGCTCACCAGTCAGGACCGCGGCACGAGATCCGGGGTGACGAGCGAGGAAATCACGAGCCCCGGCATCCTCACCCAGGTCACGTACCGCCCCCGTCACGCGCACCTGACGTCCGAGCGCGGGCCAGAACGAGGTGAGGGCGGCGCGCGGGTTGCGGGCCATCTGCCGTGCCTTCGGGCTGGCGGCGTCGGTGGCGAACACCCAGTGCCCGCCGCTGAGGTCGCGCAGCATGACCGTCCGGGCGCTGACGTCCCGGTCCGCGGCCGTCGCGAGCGTGACGGCGTGCGGTGCCGGGAGCCCGCGACCAGCGGCGTCGGCGATCCAGCGGCGGTGCAGCTGCGCGGGATCGTCCGGAGCGTTCGCCGGGTCGAACGGTGGCAGGTGGCTGCTCTCGAGCGGGGGGAGGGCGGCGAGCCAGGTGCGCACGTCCATGGTCGCCCATCATGTCATCGACGTGCGCACCCGGCTCCCTGACCGGGACGTCAGTCGTCGGTGGATTCCTCGCGCGCGGCCAGCACGGACGTGTTCTGCGCCGTCTTGATCGTGGCGGCCACGAACTCGAGCCCGATCCGGACGCTGATGAGGAACAGTGCCGGCGGGATCCAGCCGAACAGGATGGCCAGCACACCGAGGATCGCGCCGCCGCCCCCGTTTCTGCCGCCCCCGAAGTCGCTCATCATGCTTCCGATGGCTCCCGCACCGAATCCGCTGATGATCGCTCCGAGCCACCAGAGCGCGGCGATGATGATCGCGATGATGAAGATGACCTTGGCGAATGTCAGGGTGACGTACTTCGAGAATGAGAAGTCGAAAAACGCACCGAAGAAGCCGTTGCCGCCACCGCCTGCCTGCGGGTAGGCGGGCTGGCCATATCCGCCCCCGGGTGGCGGTCCGTAGCCGGCCGGAGGTTGCTGGGCGCCGTACCCAGCCGGAGGCTGCTGGACGCCATAGCCAGCCGGAGGCTGCTGGGCCCCATACCCAGGAACCGCAGTGCCAGGCTGAGGAGGACCGGGCTGTGCAGACTGCTGAGGGGCGGGCTGCTGAGGCGCAGGGGGCTGAGGCGCGCCGTAGGCGGGTGCCCCTGGTTCCTGCGGCTGCTGGGACGCCGACCCGTACGACGGCGGCTGCTGAGATGCGGATCCATAGGACGGCACCTCGGCAGGGGGCTGCTGCGATGATGCGCCGAATGACGGGATTCCCGGCGGCGGGGGCTGCTGCCCGTACGCGGGGTCCTGCTCGTTGGGATCGGGCGGGGGCGGGGTGTAGGACAAGACAACCTCCTCCAGGATGCGGGTGATACCTCCTGAACCCTAGCCACCAGCCGAGCCGACCACGAGTCCCGTTCGAATCCACTGGATTCGGGGATGTCGCACGCCCGGGCCGACCAGCGCCCGCGACGCCCTGCCCGGGTCGGCCCCGCCGGTGCCGGTGCTCGGTCAGCGGTGCGGTCGCCAGAGCACCAGGGCGTTCGATTCCACCCTGCGCAGCCGGGTGCCGAGCGGCACCGCGACGACATCACCGGAGGCATCGGCAGTGAAGACGCGCCGGTTCACCCCGGCCCGCTCACGGAGGCGGGCGTTCTCCACCTCCAGGCGCTCGTTCTCGGCTGCAAGTTCGAGGATCCTCTTGATCCCGGCGAGATTGATGCCCTCCTCCTGCGAGAGGCGCTGGACCTCCCGCAGCACGTCGACATCGCGCTGAGAATAGCGGCGGCCCCGCCCCTGAGCGCGCCGGGGCACCACCAGACCGAGGCGGTCATACTGCCGCAAGGTCTGGGCATGCATCCCGGCGCGCTCTGCGGCGATCGAGATCAGGAAGACCGGTGCGTCATACCCTGCCGCCACGAGGCCTCACGCCTTCGCTGCGGCGGCGAGATGCGCGCGTGGATCGGTTCCGTCGCTCGCCTGAGCGAACGCCTCAAGTGCCTCGGCTGCCTGCTTGGTGAGGTTTCTGGGCACGGCCACCTCGATCGTGACGATGAGATCGCCGGTCCCAGCCTTGGTCGGAACGCCCCGACCCTTGGCCCGCAGCCTGGTCCCCGACTGTGTCCCCGCGCGAACCTTGAGGCGAACTTCCTCGCCGGAGAGCGTGGGCACAGCGATCGTGGCGCCGTTCACGGCCTCCGGGAAGGTGACCGGCACCGTGATGGTGAGATTCTTGCCATTCATCCCGAAGACAGGGTGCGGCTCGACGTGAACGGTGACGATCAGGTCGCCCGCTGGTCCTCCGGTCGGCGACGGCTGCCCCTTGCCGGCGAGCCGGATCTTCTGCCCGTCGCGCACCCCGGCCGGTATACGAACCGTCATCGACCGGCTGCCCTCGAGCGTCAGCGTGACGGTGGCACCTTCGACGGCGGAGCGGAATGGGAGCGAGGCGGAGGTGCTGATGTCGCCACCTTTGGTGGGAGCATTGCGCTGGAAGCCTGCGGATCCCGGACCCGCCGGACCCGCGCCTGGCATCCCACCGCCGAACAACCCGCCAAGCAGGTCCTCGAATCCGCCGCCGGGCATGCCGCCACCGGTCGAGCTGTAACGCACCCGCGAACCGCCTGGCCCGCCGGCGCCGGTGAACATGCCACCGAACAGGTCCTCGAACCCGTTGGCGCCAGCCGCGCCGCCGGGGCCGGAGGCGAACCGGGCTCCGCCTCCGGCCATGGCGCGCAGCGAGTCGTACTGCTTGCGCTGCTCGGGATCGGAGAGCACCCCGTAGGCCTCTCCGATCTCCTTGAACCGCTGCTCAGCCTTCTCATCCCCGGGCTTCTGGTCCGGGTGCCAGGTGCGGGCCAGCTTGCGGTAGGCCTTCTTGATCTCGGCGGCGTCGGCGTCCTTGGACACGCCCAGCGTCGCGTAGAAGTCCTTCTCCAGCCAGTCCTGTCCGGTCATCGCGCCACACCTCCTTCGATCATTCTTCCTCCTGCATCCGGGCTGGTCCCGCCCCTCGGCAACTGCTCGGTCACTGTGGTCCGGTCACCGCCACGCGGGCCGGGCGCACCACTCGCTCGCCCACCCGGTAACCGGGCTGAAGCACCTGGGAGACGGTCTCGGCCTCAACGTCCTCGCTCGTGGAGTGCATGAGCGCCTCGTGCACCGTCGGGTCGAACTCCTCCCCCGCCGCACCGAAGCGTTCCACCTCGAAGCGAGTGGTCAGCGTGGATTCGAGCTTGTCCACCACGGACGCCAGCGGACCCTCGAGCCCGCCGTGCTGACGTGCGGCGTCGACATCGTCGAGCACCGGGATCAGCGCCTCCACGACCGACTCGACACCGCGCCCCTTCTCCGCCTGCGCTTCCACACGGGAGCGCTTGACGAACTGGTTGAACCGCTGGTCGAGGTTGTACAGGTCGGCCTTCGCACGCGCGAGCTGGTCCTGCAGGTCGGCGGCCTCCGCCTTGGCAGCAGCGACCGGGTCCTCAGCCTGTCCGCCCTCGGAACCATCGGGAGTGGTGCCGTCAGAGGACTCGGAGGCTGCGCCGTCGGGAATCTGCTCCGCGGCGGTGGCCGCAGCCTCGGCTGCGGCCACCTCCTCCGGGGTACGGAGCTCACCCGTGGTCGGGTCCAGGCGGCGCTTGTCGCGTACGACCGGTTGCTCCTCAGATGGTTGAGACTCGGTCACTTCTTCTCATCCTCGTCCACGATCTCGGCGTCGACGATGTCCTCGTCCTCGCTGGAGGACTGGTCGGCCGAGGCGCCCTCGGCACCCTCACTACCCGGCGCACCCTCACCCTCAGCAGCCTGCTGGGCGTAGAGCGCCTCACCGATCTTCTGGCTGGACTCGCCGAGCTTGGTCTGGGCGGCCTTGATCGCCTCGACGTCCTCACCCTCCAGGGCGGACTTCAGGGCGTCGACATCCGCACGAACGTCGGAGGCGACGTCCTCCGGGAGCTTCTCGGAGTTGTCGTTCAGGAGCTTCTCGGTGGAGTAGGCGAACTGCTCGGCCGAGTTGCGGGTGTCGGCCTCCTCGCGGCGCTTGGCGTCCTCGGCGGCGTGGGCCTCAGCCTCCTTGATCATCCGCTCGATCTCCTCCTCCGGGAGGGCGGAGCCGCCGGTGATCGTCATGGACTGCTCCTGGCCGGTGCCGCGGTCCTTGGCGTTCACGTGCACGATGCCGTTGGCGTCGATGTCGAAGGTGACCTCGATCTGCGGCATCCCGCGCGGGGCGGGGGCGATACCGGTGAGCTCGAAGGTTCCCAGCGGCTTGTTGTCGCGGGCGAACTCCCGCTCACCCTGGAACACCTGGATGAGCACGCTCGGCTGGTTGTCCTCGGCGGTGGAGAACACCTCGGACTTCTTGGTCGGAATCGCGGTGTTGCGCTCGATCAGCTTGGTCATCACGCCACCCTTGGTCTCGATACCGAGGGAGAGCGGGGTGACGTCGATCAGCAGCACGTCCGTGCGCTCACCCTGGAGCACACCGGCCTGCAGCGCGGCGCCGACGGCGACGACCTCGTCCGGGTTGACGCCCTTGTTGGGCTCCTTGCCGCCGGTGAGCTCCTTGACAACCTCGGTCACGGCGGGCATGCGGGTGGAACCACCCACGAGCACCACGTGGTCGATCTCGGAGATGGAGATCCCGGCGTCCTTGATGACGTTGTGGAACGGGGTCTTGGTGCGGTCCAGCAGGTCCGAGGTCATCTGCTCGAACTGGGCGCGGGTGAGGCGCTCGTCGAGGTGGATCGGGCCGTTCTCGCTCATCGAGAGGTACTGCAGCGAGATGTTGGTCGAGGTGGCCGAGGAGAGTTCCTTCTTGGCCTGCTCGGCGGCCTCACGCAGACGCTGCAGCGCGATCTTGTCCTTGGACAGATCCACACCACTGCTGTTCTTGACCTGCTTGACCAGCCAGTCGACGATCCGCTGGTCCCAGTCGTCACCACCGAGGCGGTTATCACCATTGGTGGCGCGCACCTGGATCGTGGAGAAGTCGTCCTCGTCCTTACCCACCTCGAGCAGCGAGACGTCGAAGGTACCGCCGCCGAGGTCGAAGACCAGGATCAACTCGTCCTCCTTGCCCTTCTCCAGCCCGTAGGCGAGAGCGGCGGCGGTGGGCTCGTTGATGATGCGGGAGACGTTCAGCCCCGCGACCTGGCCGGCGTCCTTGGTGGCCTGACGCTCAGCGTCGTTGAAGTAGGCCGGGACGGTGATGACGGCGTCGGTGACCGGCTCGCCGAGATAGGACTCGGCGTCCTTCTTCAGCTTGCCGAGGATGCGCGCGGAGATCTCCTGGGCCGAGTAGGACTTGTCGTCGATCTCGGTCTTCCAGTCCGTGCCCATGTGGCGCTTGACCGAGGTGATGGTCCGGTCGACATTCGTGACGGCCTGCCGCTTGGCGACCTCACCGACGAGCACCTCACCGGTCTTGGAGAATGCCACCACCGACGGCGTCGTACGGGCGCCCTCAGCGTTGGCGATGACGGTGGGCTCGCCACCTTCGAGGACCGACACCACGGAGTTGGTGGTGCCGAGGTCGATACCAACGGCTCGTGCCATGGTCTGTTACTCCTTCCGCTCCGGGATGCCGGAGGCGACTAGTTGAGTCTTCCGCACTCAAGTGTGTGACGGTCCGATCCGAAGATCAAATCCAGTGGCTCAGACTTGAGTCTGTTCGGCTCAACTGTGGGGTAGTGGATTCTATTCCCGACGGCGCCTCTCGCCTCACGCTGGACGTGGCGCAGGTAGCGTTCGCACTGATGTCGGATGGGGGCGGCGGTAGGCGTGGCGGTGGTATTGGCACCTACGCGGTTGTGAGCAGTCAGCGGGCGACCGCCCACAACCGCGTAGCTGACGACAGGCGCTCCACAACCCCCTGCAGGCACGCACTCACCGATGGGGCGATCTCACCAGGATCGGCACATGGCCGACCCCGCGGTGACACCGGACCCCGCTCTGACCTTGATCGCGTCGATGCTCGCGCAGCAAGAGGGCGTGATCAGCCGCTGCCAAGCCCACGCATGCGGGCTCACCGACAACGACCTACGCCGACTGCGGCGACGACGTCTCCTGACCTCAGTGCACACCGGCATCTACGTCGATCACACCGGGCCACGGACGTGGGACCAACGCGCATGGGCCGCCGTTCTTGCATACTGGCCGGCAGCACTGGCCGGCGAATCGGCGCGACGGGCCGTGGCAGGTACGCGACGAACAGGACGTGGCGACGACGACGCCATTCACCTCGTGGTGGACCGACACCGGCACCTCTACCCTGACGAAGGAATCGTCATCCGTCGCTCGGCACACCTTCGCAACTCCTGCCTCTGGAACACCTCGCCGCCACGCCAGCGAATCGAGTACGTCGCGTTGGAACTGGCGGCGACCGCCCAGTCCGATGTCGACGCAGTGGCGCACCTCGCCGACGCCCTGGGCGCGCGCATCACGACACCGGAGCGACTGGCCGCAGCCCTGGCGCACCGGGAGCGGTTCGCTCGACGGGCCTTCCTGACCGGCATCATCGACGATCTCTGCGCGGGAACCTGCTCCACGCTCGAGCATGGCTACTTCACCCGGGTCGAGCGGGCACACCGCCTCCCCCCTGCCAAGCGCCAGTTCCGCGAGTCACTCAAAGGATCGCTCTACCGAGACGTGTACTACGAGGACCAGGCTCTGCTCGTTGAGCTGGACGGACGGCTCGACCATAGTTCCACGAGGGATCGCGACCGGGACCACGAGCGTGATCTCGATGCGGCCGCCACGGACCGGCTGACCCTGCGACTCGGGTGGGGGCAGGTGTTCGATCGATCGTGCGCGACCGCGATGCGGATTGCCGCCGGATTGCAGGCACGCGGATGGAACGGATCACCGCGGCGCTGCCCGGCCTGCCCAGCCTCACTCGCAGTCCCCTTGCGCGGTTGAGGACAGTCACCCGGTGACCGGACGCAACCGCACAGTGGGACGACTTAGGCAGTTGGACGGCAGCCCCGGCCGCGCGGAGATTGACTTCCAGCCCACACCGTGTCACTGTATTAAGCACCTAATACAGTGACACAGGAGATGCCCGCCATGGAGTTCGACACCAGCTCCCCCATCTGGGGCCAGCTCGTGACCGAGTTCTCCCGGCGGATCGTGACCGGCGAGTGGCCGGCCGGGGGCCGGATCGCCGGCGTGCGCGATCTCGCCAGTGAGCTGGGCGTGAACCCGAACACGGTTCAGCGCGCCCTCGCGGAGCTGGAACGCCGCGAGCTGTGCCGGTCCGAACGCACCTCCGGCCGGTTCGTCACTTCCGAGGAGAGCCACATCGACGCCCTCCGGGCCGAGCTCGCCCAAGACGCAGCCGATGACTTCATCCGCCGTGCCAGCGGACTGGGGATGCCCCCCGCGCAGGCCCGGCGACTGATCGAGGAGAGATGGAATGACCACGACCACCAGCACACGCAGAGAGCGTGACCCGGCGATGACCGAGAACGACTCCCTCATCAGCGTCCGCGACCTGACTGTGCGCTACGGCCAGCGCCGAGCCGTCGACCACCTCGACCTCGACCTCGCCGGAGGCCAGATCGTCGGGCTCCTCGGTGAGAACGGTTGCGGAAAGTCCACGTTGCTGAAGACGCTCGCCGGCGTCTACGCCGACCACAGCGGAGAGATCCGCATCGCCGGCCACGCGCTCGGCCCGCAGACGAAGGCGATCGTCTCCTACCTCCCCGACCGCAGCGCCCTACCCGAGCGCTACCGGGTCCACTACTTCCTCGACCTGTTCGAGGACTTCTTCACCGACTTCGACCGGGCAAAGGCCGCCGAGCTCATCGGGGGCTTCGGGCTGAAGGAGTCGATGAAACTGAAGGAGATGTCCAAGGGGATGCGCGAGAAGGTGCACGTCGCCCTGACCATGGCGCGCCGCGCCCGTGTGTACCTGCTCGACGAGCCGATCTCCGGCGTCGACCCCTCCGCCCGCGAGGGCATTCTCGAGGCGATCCTGCGCACTCTTGAACCGGACTCCCTCTTGCTGATCGCCACGCACCTGGTGCACGACCTCGAGACGTCGCTGGACTCGGTGGTGATGATGCGCCACGGCGGCGTCCTACTCACGGGACAGGTCGACGATCTCCGCGCCGAGCACGGCACCAGTCTCGAGCAGATCTTCCGAAAGGTGTACCGCTCATGATGACCCTCCTCAAGCACGAGTTCATCCAGACGCGCGCCATGCTCGCGCTCACGGCCGGGGCGGCGCTGCTCGTCACCCTGGCAGGCAGCCTGCTTGCGGCCACCGGATGGCCCGCCATCTCCCAGATCGGGATCGCCGTCGCGGTGATGGCCGTGCTCGGACTGGTCCCGATCGCGCAGATCCTGCTCGTCGTGCGGTACTGGCAGTCCAGCTACGGCCGCGGCGGCTACCTGACTCAGACACTGCCTGTGAAGGGCTCGCGCATCTACTGGGCCAAGATGACCTGGGCATGGCTCGTCTCGCTCGTCGGCACCGTCCTGAGTCTCGGCATGGGCCTGGCAGCCTCGCCGTTGATCACACTCAGCACCGGCGAGCCCCTGACGGTCATCACCTCGCTGCGCGAGGGGTGGGCGCAGCTCACGCAGGTGACCCCAGCCTGGGGCGTGGCCGCCGCAGTGGTGACCTTCGCCGTCATGATCCTCATCTGGCCGACGCAGTACTTCTTCGCGGCCTCCATCGGCAGCCAGGCGCCCCTGAACCGCTGGGGAATCGGCGGCCCTGTGGTGATCTACTTCGCGGTCTACATCGCCGTTCAGATCGTCACGTTCGCCTCCTTCGCCGCCCTGCCGCTGGCGATCGGGATGGAGGGAGACCGGCTCGGGCTGGTGCGCTTCGACCTGTTCGCCGAGATGGCGGCCGGTTCGAGCCCGGCCCAGGTGATGCCGATCGGGTTCGTGCCGGCACTAGTGCTGACCACGGCCGTGTGCCTGGTGTGGAGCGTGCGCTCCTGGCAGCGGCGCGTGTCGTTGGTCTAGAGGGGCGAGGATCGACACCTGACCCGGCGGTATCCCTGTTGATACCGCCGGGCCATGTCGATGACCTTGCGACTGTCAGATGCCGAAGCGGAAGCGCTGCGACGCCGAGCAGCGCACGAGTCTCGCTCGATGCAGGATGTCGCCCGGCAGGCGGTGCGTGAGTACGTCGAGTATCACAGTCGCGCCGAGTTGCTCGACCGCGTTCTCGACGAAGAGCTCCCGCGCTATGCGGAGGCGTTGGAGCGGCTGGGTCAGTGATCTTTCTGACCGTCGCTGAGTTCCTGCACTCGCTGGCCCGCGACCACGCCTGGTGGATGGGAACAAGCGCCTCGCTCTGGCCGGCAGCATCGCCTTTCCGGGGATGTACGGATCCCGGCCGATCCTGTCCAACAGCGAGGCATACGAACTGATCATGAACGTCTCGGCCGGCGAGCTGGATGACGTTGCCCTGGTCGCCGAGCAGATCCGGGCAGCCACAAGGTCTTGGTGATGGCCGTCTCGTGACGGTGGCGCGCACGGGCAACGAAGCCCGCTGTCGAGGTGTGCCGTCTCTAGCGCCTCGCCGCTGGTTCCTCGGCCAGCGAGACCAGGTGGGCGTGCGCGTACTCGCACACCAGCGCGTGCCGGTAGACGAGCTGCGGGACATCCACATTGGTGTCCATCCACAGACTCAGGCCGCCCATCTTCCAGTGTTTGAAGGTCTCATCCTTGGTGAGCACGGCGAGGATCTCCAGGAACGAATCGTCGAAGCGCAGCGAGTGGATCGCCCGCCGGAACTCCTCCAGGCTCAGCGCGATGCAGAAGGGGATGTTCATCAGGCACAGCGCGGTCTGGATGTCCAGGCGCATCAGCCGGGGGTGCTTGCGCTCGGGGTCGAGAGGCGGCACGTCGAGGTGGGAGACGTCCAGGTGTTCCGGCGCTTCGATATCCACGCCCTCCAGCGCGATCAGCACGTCGTAGACGTTGATGTCGTGCTCGACCACCGCATTGTCGCCCAACCCGGCCAACGTCGTCGGGCGGAGCGTGACCGGCTCGATGTCCGCCGGGGTGTTGCGGATGATGAAGTTCACCAGGTTGGTCTCCACCACGAAGTGGCGGATCAGCAGCTCCACGGCATCTGGCGCCACGAAACGGCGCAGGAACCACAGGCACAACGCGTCCATCGTGCTCAGGGGCATCCACCGGCCGGGGACCAACCGCTTGAGGATGGAGATCACGGCCACGAGAACCCGCGAGACGATGCGTGCGATCGGGTAGAGGTAGCGCCGGGACACCCGCCGCTGGTCCTTGATGATCATCCGCACCAGTGGGCGATCGAGGGGGATGGAGGGGTCGGCGTAGATCGCCTCCCACATGCTGGGGTCGGACTTGACGAACTCCGGCGGCATCGTCAGATCACGTCCAGCTCGGTCAGTTGCAAGGCGTACAGGCGGGCCACCACCCGGGCGCAAGAAACGATCGCGTCCGCCGCCGCGGCGTCGATGCGGTCGGAGGTGAGGATCGCATCGAGCTTGCCGGTGTGCTCGGCATCGGCCTCCTGGTGATAGGTCATGAAGTGGACCTGGTTGTCCGCCAGGCCCAGCACCTCCTGGAACTGCTGCGCCCACTCCGCGGCCTTCTGCGCACCCAGCCCTTCGATGATGAACATCGCCCCCAGGCACGCGATCGGGTTCGGCTGGTTCGCCTGGTGAAACATGTAGCCCGAGAGCGCCTGCGAGCCGACGTTCTTCCGCCCCGACCTCAGTTGGTCGAGCGACCCGCCGACGGCCACGTAGTCCCGTTCCAGCAGCAGGTGGTCGCGATGCTCCTCCAGTGCATGGGAGATCGCAGCCGAGCGCAGGTCGAAATGGTCCATATCGAAGTTCGACGCCGCCCGCGCGATCCACAGCGACCCGTCCACCACCTGCTGGCGCAGGTTGTGCAGCAGGCACTGGTAGTCGGCCACGGTCACGTCGCCCTCGCGGAGCGCCCGCAGGATCGGCACCACGAGCAACCGCTCCTCGAACTCGGCCCACACATCGGCCAGCCGGGCCAGCAGACTGGTCTCGTCGTGCTCGGGTGGGCGGTATCCCTCAACGGTGGCGCTCATCGGCTGCTCCTTCGTGGTTCAACAACGGTCAGGTGGGCGAATCCGAACGAGAACCGCCCGGACTCGGGGACTGCGAGCAGGATTGTCTCTCCCGCGGAGAACCGCCCGGTACGCCAGGCCTCCTCCAGGGCGATGAAGATGCTGGCCGCGCCAGTGTTGCCGCAGGTCTCGAGGTTGGAGAACCAGCGGTTCGTGTCCAGTCCGGGGACCCGGGTGCTGAGGGCATCGAAGACGACATCCCGGAAGGCGTTGGTGCTGTAGTGGCAGATCACGTGGTCGAGCTTTGTCAGATCCACCAAGCCGCGATCCACCAATTCCTCGAACTGGGCCAGCCCGGCCGCCGCGAGCTCATCGAGCACCTTCGTCTCCTGCCGGATCTGCAGCAGCCCCGCCTTCTCGGCGGTCGCCACGTCGGCGTAGTCCTGCCATGTGCTCCCCGCGACCGCGGAAGGCCCGTCGAGGCCAGCACGCATACACACCTCATGCTCGTGGGCGAGAGAGACCTGGCGCACCCAGTCCACCCGGAGCGAGGGCCGATCCGGACGAGGCTGGAACTCCACGATCGCAGCACCTGCGCCGTCGGAGAGCATCCACCGCAGGAAGTGGGCATCCAGATGGTCGGTGACGCCATCAAATCGCCGCTGGTGCAGCCAGCGGCTGGCCAGCTCCGAGCCCACGACGGCGGCCCGTGGGTGGTCTCCGAGCCTCACCTTGCTTACGGCCGCGTCGAGCGCAGCGATGCTGGAGGCGCACACACCGGCGGCAGTGAGTACCTGCATCGGGCCGCCGCCGAGCCGCCCGTGCACCATCGAGGCGAAGCCGGGGACGAGCAGATCACCCTGGGTGGTGGCGCAGGCGAGCATGCCGAGATCGGCGGCGGCGATGCCTCGATCCGCCAGCGCAGCCTCGATCGCGTGGACGGCGAGCTCTTCGTTCAGCTCGGTGGTGCGCCCGTCGGTGTCCATCGCGTAGTACCGCTGCCGGATGCCGTTGGCGTTCTGGATGCGGGCGCGGATCCGCTCGGTGCGCTTGTCGACGCCGCCGAGTCGGCTGGCGACCTGGTCATTGGAGACCGGCTCGCCGGGGAGGTACCGGCCGAGTCCGGTGAGGTATGCGGTCGCTGGCATGGGTTCATTCAGCCACAAGTCCCGCGACCTGACCACGGCGTCGGCGCAACCTGTGGACAATTGGACGACGCTGCTCTCGATCGGCAGGCGAGGGCGTCGGCGGCACAGTGCAGCGCCACGTGCGCGCCGACCCGGTACACCTGCTGGACCTGCCGGCAGCGGACTCAGCCCAGCGGATCCCGCCCGATGAACCCCAGCAACCGCGTCTGCACGTCTGAGCCTTCCGGCACGTCCACCCGCGGACCGTACTGGCCGCTCGCGCGGATCAGCTCCTCGATCGGCTCCATCCCGCGAAGCAACTCCCGGCACTTCTCAGGATCCAGCCTTTCGTCCTGCCCCGTCGCACGCGCCAGGTCCCACGTGTGCATGAAGACGTCGGCGGTATAGAACCGATCGATCGCCTGGGCGAGCGGAAGGTCCCCGGTATGGGGATCGGAGAAGGTGAGCTCCGCCGTCGCCGGATCATCGAGCAGTTCCTGCACGCCGTCGGCGTGTACCTGCCAGGCGGCCACAGGATCGGCATCCACATCGCCGGCGGGCAACTCGATCCCGGCACCCGCCTTGAGGAATCCGGGAAACCAGGTCACGAGGTGACGCACCACGTCCCGCGCCGCCCAGCCGTCCACCGGCGCCGGGGCATCCCAGTCCCGGGTGCCACGCACCCGGTCGGAGAACACCCCGGCGATCCGGCGATGCTCCTCGGCGGGAGTCACACCGCGCCCTCGGCGAGCAACTCGTCGAGCTTCTCGTAGCCCTCGTTGATGCCGACCTCCATACCGCTGGCGAGCATGCCCTGCTGCGCCTCCATCGACTCCACGATCGACTTCGAGACGATCCGGCACCGGCCACCCTCGAGCGGCTCGAACGTCATGATCTCCAGGGCCACGGCCTCGCGCATCTCCTCGAACCCGAAGGTCTGTACGAGCTTCTCGCCCGGGATGGCGTCATGGAAGCAGCCGAAGAAGTGCGCCACCACCTCACCGTTCTGGATGGCGTTGTAGCGGTAGCTGCCCCCGGTCTGGCAATCCCAGGTCGCGATATCCATCTCGACCGACCGCGGACCCATCCACCGCTTGACCAGCTCCGGCTCGGCCCAGGCGCGGTAGACCCGCTCCGGCGGGGCGTCGAACTCGCGGGTGATCGTGATGACGGGGATGTTGGGGTCGGCCTCGATCTGCGCTTCCTTGCTCATGATGCTGCTCCTTCGTTGTTGATGACCCTGGGGGTCGTCGGGGTGGGATTCTCTTCGTCGGCCATGTCGGCCAGTACTGCGTCCAGGCGTTGGAAGCGTTCCTCCGCCTCGCGCCGGTAACGCTCGATCCACTTCGTCATCAGGCTGAGCACCTCGGCTTCCAGATGAACCGGCCGCTTCTGCGCTTCGCGGCGACGGCTCACCAGCCCGGCATCCTCGAGCACGCGCACATGCTTGGACACCGCCTGCAGGCTCATCTCGTACGGCTCCGCCAGGTCGCCAACCGTCTTGTCGCCCGAAGCAAGGCGCGCCACCAGGTCCCGCCGCGTCTCGTCGGCCAGGGCCTGGAACACCCGGGACAGCTGATCCGCCACAAGACTCGCCTCCTCAACTGATTGGTTGAATACGACGAGCGTAGGGGTGGACTCGACCACTGTCAACCTTTTGGTTGAATACAGGTGATCGACTGACACAGGTTCGGCAGACGTCCCCGGGCACGGGGTACGTTGACGTATGCGTTCCGCCGAGCACACCATCTGGTGGCACGTCTTTCCCCTGGGTTTCCTGGGAGCGGACACCACTGGCACCGACCGCACGCCGGCCACGCGGCTGCCCGCATTGATCAGCTGGCTGGACCACCTGCTCGAGCTGGGGGCGAACGGGCTCGCACTGGGCCCGGTGTTCGACTCCTCCACGCACGGCTACGACACCATCGACTACTTCCGCATCGATCCGCGCCTGGGCACCGAGGCCGATCTGGTCGCGCTCATCGATGCCGCCCACAGCAGGGGAATCCAGGTGATGCTCGACGGCGTGTTCAACCATGTCGGCCCCGAGTTCCCTGCGTTGCTCGCCGCCCGCGAGGACCCCTCCTCCCCCGAGGCGCGCCTGTTCGCACAGACTCCCGACGGCGGACCGGTCACCTTCGAGGGTCACGGCGGCTTGATCACGTTGAACCATGGTGTACCCGAGGTGGCCACGTTGGTCACTGATGTCATGACCTTCTGGTGCGACCGGGGTGTGGATGCGTGGCGTCTCGACGCCGCCTACAGCGTCCCGGTGGAGTTCTGGACCACGGTGCTGCCCGCCGTCCGCGAGCGCCACCCGCAGGTCTACGTGATGGGCGAGGTACTGCACGGCGACTACGTCGCATTCACCCGTGACGGCGGTCTGGACGCCGTCACCCAGTACGAGTTGTGGCAAGGCATCTGGCACTCCATCGCCGACCACAACTTCCACGAACTCGACCACGCACTCGGCCGGCACAACACCTTCCTGGAGGCGTTCGTGCCCTACACCTTCGTGGGCAACCACGACGTGACGCGCATCGCCAGCCAGATCGACGACGAGCGTCACCTCCCGCACGCGCTCGCGCTGCTATTCACGCTGGGTGGCACGCCGTCGGTCTACTACGGCGATGAGCTGGGCCTGCACGCGGTCAAGGAGGAACGGTTCGGAGGGGACGATGCCATCCGGCCCGCATTCGGTGCCAGCCGCGACGAGATCGACGGCGCGAAGCCGGAGGTGTTCACCCTGCACCAGGAACTCATCGGCCTGCGCAGGCGGCACCCCTGGCTACACACGGCGCGAAGCCGGACGGTCGCCGTCGGCAATGACACGATCGCCCTGGAGGTGGCCGGGCCGGAAAAGGCGCTGATCGTGGTGCTGAACATCGGCGACGGCGAGGTACGTACCTCCGGCGCAGGCACCTTCCTGGCCGGCCGCGACGCCGGGCTCGATGGTGAGGACCTGGTCGTCGGCCCGCACGGCTGGGCGATCGCGGAGGCGACTGCCTAGACGAAGGGGTGGCGACGCCTCACACCCGATCGCGGCGACGCGTCCGCAACTGAGCCGCCGCCACGAGCGCCACACCGCCGGCGATCAGCGTGAGGCCGACCGTTGACGCGGTCACCCCATCGATCCATCCGCCCGTGTCAGGCAACGTGCCGGAGCCGTCGTCCCCGCCGGGCTCGGAGGGCTCCACCGGCCCGGGGGATGCCGAGGGTCCAGGGGTGGGGCTGGGTACCGAGGTCGGGGTGGGGGTGGGAGTGGGAGTCGGCGTGGGTGTCGGCGTCGGCGTCGGGGTGGGCGTGGGGCCCTCTTCACGGCAGGTCAGCTCAGCGGCGAACGGGAAGTCATGCACTTCGCGCGGCACCCCCGGCGGAGCCTGGGCCGGGATGCCATGGATGAACGATGCGGCGATCACGTTCCCGGCGATGTTCTGAGTGACCTGCCAGTTGAGCTCGGCGTGGGGCGCATAGATCGTCCCGTTCACGCTGTCGCCCCCATTGATGACGACGGAGGTCGCGTCGACGAAGTTGTAGAGGATCGACGGCGCATCCGCCTCTCCGACTCCGGCCTGGTTCGGGAACGCGCCCGCGAACGAGGTGCCGAAGACGTTCACCAGCAACGGTGAGGATGCGGTGGGCGGGTCCGGAAAACTGATCTCCGCGGTGTTCGCCAGGTCATCGGTGGTGATGTTCAGGACGTTGGTCTGGTCGGGCTCGATCGGCAGGCGCACGTTCGCCCCGGGGGCGAGGGGGGACGTAACCGGGGAGCCGTCGTCGCGGTTCAGCAGTTGCACAGTGGAGGCGCATTGACCGAGCAGCGTGGATGTCGGCCGGTAACGCTCGAACGCCGTCTCGATGTCGACCAGGTCCGCTGGGACTGGAGCACTGATGGAGGCAGGCGACTGCGGCGAGGTGAGATCGATACGTGGCGGGTTCGACTCGTAACTCCCCCCGGGCGGCACGACACGGGCGTTCACGTTCGCCCCGTTCGAGTCGGTGTTGAAGGTGTCGTAGGTGCTGGTGTCAGCGATCTTCACGTACCCGCCGCCGAGCACCGAGAGCACCTGGGGCCCGCCGGACCAGTCCACCCCTCCCCCGACGAACAGGGCCACCGGAACAGTGTCGCCGGGCGCCGTGAAGGTCTCGCGTGGGCTCATGACGTTGTACGAGGACGCAAACAACAGATCCCCACCGAGAGCCAGTGTTCCTTCGGCTTCATCGGCGTTCAGCTGCACATCCCCTTCGACGAACACCAGGAAATCGCTGTTTGCGGGGCGCTCGGACGTCGACTGCCCAAGTGGATAGGTCACCGGGTTCAGCGGTCCGATGGTGTCCCCTGGTGCGGCCACGGCCGATGAGGTCGCCAGGAGTATGGCGCCAACAGCAGCCAGGAGCCCTCCGGCCATCGTCGTGCGGTGACGTGGCTTGTGCAACATACCTGCATCCTCGCTCACGAGTCGGCGAACTTCTAGTCCCCTTCGATCGACGTGCAACCGAATGCGACTTCCTCGTTGTGCTTGATCGAGGCGTACGGGAGCGCAAGACTGTTGCCGTCGGGGGCACACCATCTGCGCCCTGCGCCTGCATCGACCGGAAGGATCCCGTGATGTGCACGAGAGTCGTCTACCTGGGTGAAGGTGACCGCATCATCACGGCGCGGTCGATGGACTGGAACGTGGATCTGGGCACCAATATCTGGCTGTTCCCCCGGGGGATGAAGCGCGATGGCGCCGCCGGCCCCCACTCGATCACCTGGACCTCTCGCTACGGCAGTGTCGTCTCCAGTGCCTACGAGCTGGCAACCGCCGATGGCATGAACGAGAAGGGACTCGTCGCCAATGCTCTGTGGCTGGTCGAGTCGAAGTACCCGGATCTGCACGCGAATGAGCCCACACTCTCGATCGCTGCATGGGCACAGTACGCCCTCGACAACTTCGCGACCGTCGCCGAAGCGGTCACGGAACTCTCCGCCGAGACATTCATCGTCGCCACCTCCACCGTGCCTGGTCAGGACCGGGACGCCACGATGCATCTGGCCTTGTCCGATTCGAGCGGGGACAGCGCCATCTTCGAATACCTCGACGGTGAGCTCACGGTCCACCATGATCGGTCCTACCAGGTGATGACGAACTCGCCGCCCTATGCTCAGCAGTTCGCGATCAACAGCTACTGGGACGAGATCGGCGGCACCGTGATGATGCCCGGCACCAATCGTGCCGCCGACCGGTATGTGCGGGCGAGTTTCTACGTCAACGCCGTCCCTCAGGTCGAGGACCGCACTATTGCGACGGCCGCCGTGTTCGGCGTGATCCGCAACGCTTCGGTGCCCTACGGAATCTCCACACCGGGCCAGCCGAACATCTCCTCCACGCGGTGGCGCACCGTGGCCGACCACAAGGACGGCCGCTACTACTTCGACTCGGTGCTCTGGCCCAGTGTCATCTGGGTCGACCTGAGCGACCTCGACTTCTCCGAGTCGGCACCACCACAGAAGCTCGACCTCACCGGGGGTCTGCCGCCGGCACGCGGCGGCGACGCGTCGGCGCTCTTCGAGCCTGCCGCACCCTTCCCGTTCGCCGGCCCCGAGTGAGGCACCCTTGCGGAACGGTTCGGGCAATCTCCGGCGCAGGTTCTCCTACCCGACCATGGTGGCCATCCGCCGCACGAGCGCATCGAACGCCCGGTCCGGCAGCACCCGTCGCAGCCCGATCAGGGGCTTGGCCCCGAAACCGATGGCGTATCTCGTGCGCGGCCGGGTGGCCGTGACGGCCCGCTCGACGGCGTCAGCCACCACGTCCGGGGACGAGTCCCGCTCCCCGCTCGCAGCGAGCATCCCCGCCACGGCGCTCGCCTGCCTCGCATAGGGCCCCGACCCGGAGGTACGGACGACGTTCTCGGCCGCGATGGTGCCCCACTCGGAGCGGATCCCGCCTGGCTGCACGACCACCACGTCCACGCCGAACGGGCCGAGTTCCAGGCGCAGACAGTCACTGAGGCCTTCGAGGGCGAACTTGGTTCCGTGGTACCAGCCGCCGAGCGGGGTGTAGATCTCACCGCCCATCGAGGAGATGTTGACGATCCGGCCCGACCGCTGCTCCCGCATCGTCGGCGCCACCAGTTGAACCAGCCGCATCGCCCCGAAGACGTTGACCTCAAACTGCCGCCGGGCTTCGTCGATCGGCACATCCTCGATCGCCCCGTAGGAGCCGTAGCCGGCGTTGTTCACGAGGACGTCCAAGCGCCCGGTCTCGGCCAGGATCTGCCCGACGGCGTCCCTTGTGGAGTCCTCGTCCGTCACGTCCAGGCTCAGGGTGCGGATACCGACGGCGGCCAGCGGTCTCATCCTGTCGGTGCGGCGGGCGGCGCCGTAGGTGACGTAGCCCTGCTCAGCGAGGCGGCGAGCCACCGCCTCCCCGATCCCGGACGAGGCCCCGGTGACCAGGGCGACCTTCTCGTTCATCGCTTACTCCTCGCCGTCGGGATTCCTCGCTCCCATCGTGCCGTGCACACCGGGTGCACGCCGGTTGCTCGCAGGCTACCCACACTGTCAGGCCGGGACGGCGACGCACTCGTGGATCCCCAGATCCAGCGGTGCGGCGTCGGTGACCAGGCGCTGGTCCCGGTCGTAGCCACCATGGCGCAACGTGCGGTAGTCGATCGGCTCCTCGGCGGGCAATCCGTCCAGCCGCGTCAGGAGGCGGTCACGCTCGTGGTTCAGCCCGCCGAACTCGCGCCGGTCGGTCGCGGCGATCAGGTGTGGGTGCAGCGGCTGGATGCCGGTGTACCAGAGGATGCCGTGCAGCAACGGGAACAGCAGCGCCTCGAGATGCCCGTTCACTCCCCCGGCGGCGAACGACGGCGCACGGTCCCCGGCGGTGACCACGACGAGCGCCCGTTTCCCCTCCAGACCGCCTTCACCGTACTTCAGGGTGCGACCCGCCGCGTTGGTGACGTTGAACGCGAACCCGTTCACGAACACCCGGTCGAACCAGCCCTTGAGGATCGCCGGCATCCCGCCCCACCAGAGCGGGAACTGCAGCACCAGCAGGTCGGCTTCCCGCAGCTTGGCCTGCTCGGTCCGGATGTCGGGAGCGAGGGTGCCAGCCAGATGCGCCTCCCGCGTGCGGGTGCCGAAGGTCTGGTCACCACCCACGCCTCCGAGGTCGTCCTCGGTGAGAGCGGCCTGCCAACCCATGGCGTACAGGTCGGAGGTGGCGACGGCGGAGTCCCGGCTCAGGTGCGCCACGCCCGCGGCGCGGAGGGCGCCGTTGAGGGACCGGTCGGTGGGGTGAGCGGAGAGCCAGAGAGCAGATGCAATGTCAGTCATGGCACCATCTGACGTGGTACCACGACCCGACACAAGTACGGTCCTATATTGCATGTACCGACACTTGTGTAAGTATTGAGGTCATGCGCGCATCGGTGATCAATGCTCTGGAGGTCTGCCCGGTCGAGGTCGCGATCAGCGCTGTGGGCGGTGCGTGGAAACTCACCATCGTCAAGCATCTGCTCACCGGCACCCTGCGGTTCGGTGAGCTACGCCGCGCGGTCGGCCCGGTGAGCGAGCGGACGCTGGCGCGCCAGCTGCGGGAGCTGGAGACCGACGGGCTGGTGCACCGCGAGGTGTACGCCGAAGTGCCCCCGCGCGTGGAGTACAGCCTGACCCCGCTGGGCGAATCGCTGCGGGAGGTGGTCGCGGCGATGGATGCCTGGGGTTCGACGCTCGGCGAGCAGATCGGTGCGGCCGGGGCGAACGACGCCGACAGGACGGCGTAGGAAGTCCGTCAACATGGTGCGCAACCGTGATCCTCGACCAGTTGGACAGCCCCTGCAACGGCAACCGGTCACGGATCGCCCGCCATCGCTCAGTGACCGAGGCGACTCCCAGTCTCCGGATCGAATGCGTGCCGCCGAGCAGCTGTGGCGTCGACGCTGACCGGATCACCCACGCGGAAGGAAGCGAATCCCGGGGTGCGAACGACGAACGTGTGACCGTTCAGATCGATCGAGACGTCCGAGACATTGCCGAGGGGCTCCACCACCCGCACGGTGCCGACCGCATCCCCTTCACCCTCGGCGAGATGGATCGTGCACTCCTCCGGGCGCAGACCGATGGTCAGCTCGTCGGGCTCGGCTGCCAGGTCCACCTCAAGAGCCGAGCCGGCCACAGCAAATCGCCCGCGCTCAGTCCTGACGGCCGGTAGAAGGTTCATCTTCGGCTTGCCGACGAAGCGTGCCACGAACTCGGTGGCAGGTTGGTGGTAGATCTCTTCCGGGGTGCCGTATTGCTCGAGGCGCCCATGGCTCATGACGGCGATCCGGTCCGATAGCGTCATCGCTTCTTCCTGGTCATGGGTCACGTAGACGCTGGTGGCACCCAGCTCGGCGTGGAGAAGCTTCAGTTCACTGCGCGTCTGGTCCCGCAACATGGCATCCAGGTTGGAGAGCGGCTCGTCGAACAGGAACACCTTCGGCCGGCGTGCGATCGCACGGGCGAGTGCCACTCGCTGACGCTGCCCGCCGGAGAGGTTACGGGGACGGTTGTCCAATACACGGGAGATCTCCAGCCGCCGCGCCGCGTCTGCGACGCGGCGCTCGATCTCGGGCTTGTCCACCTTGCGCATCCGCAAACCGAAGGCAATGTTCTCGCGGACCGACATATGCGGGTAGAGCGCGTAGTCCTGGAACACGAACGCGAGGTCGCGCTTGTCCGGCGGGAGATCATCGACGCGCTCGCCGTCGATGAGGATCTCACCGCTGGTGATTTCCTCCAGGCCCGCAATCATGTTCAGGGTGGTGGACTTTCCGCAGCCGGACGGCCCCAGCAGCGACACGAACGCGCCGTCCTCAATGGTGTATTCGAGTTCGTGGACCGCACGGACGGCCTTGCGTCCGTGCCCGTAGTCCTTCTGCACTCCGACCAGTTCAATCTTTGCCATTGCTCAGCCCTTCACTGCACCTTCGACAAGTCCGCGGATAATCCACCGTTGCGCCAGCAACGCCAGGACCAGGACGGGAACCGCGGTGATGACTCCTGCCGTGGCAGCCGACGTGTAGTCCATGGCGAACAAGCCTTGGAAAGACGCAGTGCGCACCGGCAGGGTGATGGCATCGGTGATGGTGAGCACCTTCGCCAGGAAGAAGTCGCTCCAGCTGGTGATGAACGCGAGGATCGCCGTGGCGGCCATTCCCGGAGCGGCCAGGGGGACCGCGATGCGCACCATGATCTGCATGCGGTTACAGCCATCGATGATCGCGGCTCGCTCCAGACTCGGCGGAATCTCCTCGAAGAAGCCCACGAGCATCCATACGACCAGGGGGAGGATGAACGCGCTGTAGGTGACGATCAAGCCGATCAGGCTGTCATAGACGCCGAAGGCGCGCAGGAGGATGAACAGCGGAACAGCGAGCACGATGACCGGGATGGCCTGGACGGTCAGCATGCTCAGCAGCAGCGCCTGACGCCCCCGGAACCGGAACCGTGCCAGGACGTAGGCGCACGCCGAGCCGAGCACCATGCAAATGATGGTCGTGGCGATGCCCACGATCGCCGAGTTCGCCAACGGTCGCAGGAAGGTCGGATCCGACAGCAGCGCGACATAGGAGTCGAGCCGGAGCTGGCGGGGATCGAGATCGGGTGTCAGGGTCTGGAGTGCTGTTGAGGGATACAGACTGTAGACCGTCATCCACACGAACGGAGCGAGCAGGTAGACCAGAAGCACGGCCACCAGGATCCGGTGGACAACCGTGAAGCGTCGTTGGCGACGCTGCCAAGCGGATCTGCGCCGACCCGTTCCAGCAGCATGAGACCGGTTCGACACTGAAGTATCGGGCGCGGAGGTCATCGGCGAGCTCCCTTCGGACGTTCACGGAGCAGGACCACCCAGAGCACGGCGAAGACAAGCACGAGCAGCATCGCGATGACTGCGATCGCTGCCCCATATCCTCGATCGAGATTGCTGAAGGTGACCAGATAGGCGAGGAAGTTGATCGTGGTCGTTCCCTCGGCCGGCCCACCGGAGCCGCCGGTGAGGACGAAGATGGTGTCGAAGACCTTCAGCGACCACATCGTCTGCACCACCAGCGCGAACAGGATCGGCACCCGCAGGTTCGGGACGATGATGCGGGAGAACCGCTGCCATGCGTTGGCCCCGTCGATACGCGCCGCTTTCGAGAGGTTGGCGGGGATTCCCTGCAACCCGGCGAGCATCAGCAGGCACAGGAACGGCAGGAGTTTCCACATCTCGGCAAAGATCAGCACGCTGAGTGTGAGGTCGGGATCGGCCAGGAACTGCACGCGTTCGTCGAAGACACCAAGGCCGAGTCCGATCGCGTTGACGATGCCGGTGGCACCGTCGAAGATCAGCTTCCACATGATGCCGTTCACGACGGGCGGTACGGCCCACGGGACCAGCAGGAGTACGCGAACGACCGTGCGTCCGCGAAAGTCCACGTTCAGCAGCGCACCGATCAGGACCGCGAGCACCACACCACCGATCACGGTGAACGCCGCGAAGACCAGCGTCCGCCCGAGCGCGGCATGCACCTGAGCATCACCGAGAAGCGCGACGTAGTTGCCCAGACCGACGAAGGGGCGGTGACCACCGAGCTTGTCGTTCCAGTCGTAGAGCGACATGTAGAACGCGTAGCCCATCGGGTAGCCAAGCAACAGGACGATGATCGCCAGCGCCGGTCCAGCCATCAGCAGGCCGAAGCGGAAGTCGCGCAGGCGCCGCCCACGCCCCCGGCCCGCGCTGTCGCGGGGCCCCGGGAGCGCCGGGCGCCTCGTGGTGGTCGCCATGCTCACCTGATCACCCGAGGTATCGATCGACGAGTTCCTGGGTCTGTTGCGCTGCCGAGTCGAGCGCGTCCTGTGCGCTCGTCCGTTCGTTCAGCACGTCAGAGATCTGCACCGAGAGCAACTGATCGAGCTCGTTGGACCAGGGCACGCCCCACCGTTTGGTCGCGTACTGAGTGGACTCTTCGTACGTCTCGAGCACAGGCAACGCCTCCCGGCTCTGCGGATCCTCAAGCACCGTCTGCGACACGGGGAACCATCCCTCACGTTCGACGATCTCGCGCTGGACCTCGGCCGAGGCGGCGAACTGCAGCCATGCGAGAGCGGCGTCCTTGTTCTGGGAGAACTTGCTGATGGCGAACCCTTCCGAGCCATCGATCGACGCCGAACGCACGCTCATCCCCGGGATCAACCCATTGCCGACGGACTCGGTGTCGAGCTGCGACTCGGCGGCGGTGGCCACGGCGTACTGGAACGGCCAGTTGAACACCATCCCGGTGCTGCCCCGCGCGAACTGGTCGCCGAGATCGGAGGCATTCGTCGTCTGGAGGGAGGCCGGATCCATGACTCCGTGCACCGTGAGCAGCTCGGCGAACTTGGCCAGCGCCTCCACACCGTGCTCGCTGTTGAAGATAGGCCTGAACTCGTCGTCGTACATGTCCCCGCCGTTGAGCAGCAGCACCCGCAGGAAGTTCTGGTAGGCGCCGGCGGGATTGCCGACATCGCAAGCGAAGCCCCACCGGTCCTCGGTCGTCATGGCCTTCGCGGCCTCGACGAACTCATCCCAGTTCTGCGGCCCGGCCTCGGGATCGAGGTCGGCCTCGCCCATCATGTTCTTGTTCCAGAACATGGTCTGAACGCTGGCGAACTTCGGAAGACCGTAGACCTTGCCATCCCAGCTCACCGCGTCGAGAGCAGGCTGGATGAGGTCATCCGGAACTGCAGCGGAGTCGAGCTCCTGCAACCATCCGGCTTGCCCGAACTCAGCTGTCCATCCTGCCCAGGTCATGACGACGTCGATGCTGGTGTCACCAGCGGCGAACAGTGTGGCGAATCGGTCGTGCAGATCGTTGAAATTGCCTTGGGTGTAGGTGCGGACGGTAATGCCGGTCGCCGCCTCGAAGGCCGCGATGGTCGAGTCCTGGAACACCTGATTGGTGTTGTCGTCGAGGATCGTGATCTCGCCCGAGGGTGAGTCCCCGGGAGCGAGCGGCCCGTCCTCCGCTCCGGTATTGCTATCGGTGCTGTTGGCGCCGACGCATCCAGCCAGTGCGAATGTTCCGGCAGTCGTCGCGCCCAGCTGCAGCGCCCGACGACGGGAGAGTGAGTACACCATTGGTCATGCTCCTTGGGTCGTGTCGTCCTTGCTCGGTTCGTGATGTGTCACACGGCAATCGCCACGGGTCCGCCAGTGGCGAGACTCTCGTGGACTGCCGCGATGCTGCGGGTGATGGCCAGTCCCTGCCGAAGGTCCGGCAGGTCACGCTCGGCGCCGCCGAGGACGTCGACGAACTCGTCGATCATGTCGATCGGGATGCCTCGTAGACGTCCCGCACGCTCGTAGACGCCGAACTGAAGCCAGCTGGCGCCGTCAGGGGCGTACCGGGTGACACCGCTGGGACTGATCTCCACGTGGTACGTCATTGCCTCGGTGTGGATCTCGTGCCGGAAGTCGAAGACAGAGGGCGCCGATGTGGGCATCACCCACGAGGAGTTCAACGACACCAGGGACCCGTCGGAGAGGGTGAAGGAGGCCGTGACGACGTCCCACGTCGGCACTCCCAGGGCCGGAAGAACGCGGCGAACCCCTCGGGCGTACACCTCAACCGGCTGGGCCTGGGCCAGCCAGGTGGCCAGATCCAACGTGTGCGGCATGAGGAACCAGGCTGGTGAGCTCTGACCAGCCCAGCTGAGCATCTCGGTGGGCACGAAGCGGGTGTCGTTCAGGTTGGCGACTTGGTGCAGTACCTGACCCGGCTCGCCACCTGCCAACTGACGGCGCACCTCAAGGAACCGTTCGTTCCACCGGTTTTCGAATCCGACCACAGCGCGCACCCCGGCCCGCTCAACCGCCTCCGCGATCGCTTCGGCGTCCTCGACGGTTGTGGCGAGCGGCTTCTCGATCAGGAGATCGATTCCGGCGTCCGCGAGTCGCACGGCCGCTGCACGGTGAGCGAAGTCGGGGGTGGCAATGACGGCGGCTGTCACCTCGGGATGCCGGCTCAGCAACTCATCCACCCCGGTGTAGGCAGGCACTCCCAGCTCCGACGCTCGCTCGGCCCCCAGATCGGGCGCGCGGTCGACAAGGGCTACGAGGTCCGCTGCCGGGTTCTGGCTCACCGCGCGGGCGAACATCGCGCCACGGATACCCGCTCCAACAACCGCGAGCCTGGGGAGATCTGCCGACATATCGCTCCTTCACGTAGGTATGAGGTAGTAACATACATACTTCATAGCGACTTGACCAGACCACTTCCGGTCCTGGGTCGGGCACGATGGGCTCCGGACGAGAGGAACTCCCGCATGACTACGGGTCAGACGAGCAGGCCGGTGAAGCTGGTCAGCCCCACCTCGATGGGGCGCACCAACCGATCACGCGTGCTTCAGCTCCTGCTGCGCAACGGCCCCGCAAGCCGCGCTCATCTCGCCCGCACTCTTGGCGTCAATCGAGCGACGATCGCGACGATCCTGCAGCCAATGATCGATGACGGCACTCTCGTCGAGGGCGAGGCGGTGTCCGCCTCGCCCTCAGGCGGCAAGCCAGCCCGGCCGCTCTGGTTCAACGAGAGGGGCGCCGAACTCGGGTCGCTCCGGATCTCTTCGACCCGGCTCACGGCGGCCAGGCTCGGGATGGACGGCAGTATCCGGCAGCAGTCAGCCCGTGACATCGAGCCAGGCTGGGCCCTGGACCACATCGTGGACACACTCCTGGACCTCACATCCGAGTGCTTCGAAGGGCGCGACCTGGTCGGCGTCGGAATCGCAGCGGCAGGCATGGTCGACACCTCAACGGGCACCATCCTCTCGCTGCACCTGGCACCCGTGCTGAACGGATTTGCGATCGCTGACCTTCTCGGCTCCGAGCATGGCGTCCCGGTCGCAGTCGATCACCACCCACGGGTCCTGGCCCTGGGTGACAAGTGGTTCGGACTCGGTCGGACGCTGGACGACTTCGCTTCCGTCTACACGGGGGAGGCGCTCGGGATGGGAATCGTCCACGACGGTGACGTCTTCCGCGGGTACAACGGCGCCGGTGGCGAATACGGGCACACCGTCGTCGACGTGCGCGGCGACCTGTGCATGTGCGGGCGCCGCGGATGCTGGGAGACGATCGCCACGACGCGGTGGCTACGGGCACAAGCCACCGCGGCAGGGCTCCCCGGCGCCTCGTCGATGGACTGTGCCGAACTGGTCGCTCTCGCGGCCCGCGGCCATCCGATGGCGGCGGAACTTGCTGATCGCTACGCCGCCAACATCGCGATCGGCCTGGCGAACAATGAACACATGCTCGCCTCGAGCACCTACATCATGCACGGCGACGTGGTGGGCGGCGGCGCCTACATGCGCCGGCGCCTGCAGCACCACCTGACGGCCTCTGCACCGCACCGTGGTGAACAGCCGACCGTGCTGCTCGACCTCAGTGACGACGACACCGTGCTGCTTGGTGGCGGCGGCCTCGTCCTGTCCTCCGTCTACGCCACGACCGTCTGAGACCACGTGGCGACGTCGGCTGTAGCTGGCACCGGAAATCGGGGTCGGGCAGGCTTGTCGCACCCCACCCCAAGGAGCACGCGTGCAGCACCACGAGGAAACCGTCGCCGCTTTCGTCGAGCACGTCCGCCACGACCCTGATGTGGTGGGCGTGGTGGTCACCGGATCAGTGGCCCACGGCACCGAGCGCCCCGACTCCGATGTGGATGTCCAGCTCGTCCTGACCGAGGACGCATTCACTCAAGCGTGGGAGCAGAACAAGCTCAGCTACGTCGTCCGGGACGTCGCCACCTACGACGGTGGCTACGTCGACATCAAGGTGGCGAGCCCCGACTTCCTGCGGCAAGCAGCGCAGCACGCGGACGATCCGATGCGTCACTCGATGATCGGCGCGCGGGTTGCCTGGTCGCGGATGGAAGGCCTGCAAGAACTGGTCGACGCGATCCCGGTGCTGCCCGCGGGCCTCTGGGAGGACCGGATGGCGTCGTTCATCGCGCAAGTGCGGCTGCACGGTCGCTACTTCCTCCCACAAGCCGTGAAGCTGGAGAACACGCACCTCCTGCACCACGCGGCCGTCCATGCGGTCACCGCCGGCGGCCGCGCGCTGCTTGCCCTGAACCGGACCCTGTTCAAGGGGCACAAGTATCTGGATGGGATGCTCGCTTCGGCCGAGCATGTGCCCGACGGGTACGCGCACGCGGCGGCCGAGCTACTGCACCGACCCAGCATGGAGTCCGGGGCGGCCTACATGGACCTGCTGGAGTCATTCCACCCCTGGCCACTCAGCAAGGAGCAGACGCTGTCCACGTTCGTCCGGGACAACGAGCTCGGCTGGTACTCCGGCAGGATCCCGCCGGAGTACATCTGATCCTCTAGTACGACCGACAGGACGTCCCCCAGCCAGCACGTACACAACTGACGGGCCGGGAGCATGCCGCGCCACTATTGGCACGGCATGTCCGAGGGCCGTCAGTTCGGGACGGAAGCCGCCGCCACGCCCAGCTCCGCAAGCAACGCGACGATCCGTCCCCGGATCTCGTCCCGGATCGGGCGCACGGCCTCGATCCCCTGCCCGGCGGGGTCCTGCAGCGCCCAGTCTTCGTACCGCTTGCCGGGGAAGATCGGGCAGGCGTCGCCGCAGCCCATGGTGATCACCACGTCCGAGGCCTGCACGGCGTCGGTGGTGAGCACCTTGGGCTGCTCGGCAGTGATGTCGATGCCGAGCTCGGCCATCGCCGCCACCGCGACCGGATTGATCTGATCGGCGGGCGCCGACCCGGCCGACCGGACCTCGACGCCGTCACCGCCGAGTGCACGCAGGAAGCCGGCGGCCATCTGCGAGCGCCCGGCGTTGTGCACGCACACGAACAGGACGCTGGGCTTGTCAGTCATCATTCTCCTCGAGATGGGTGGACTGGGCGACGGAAGGGCCGTCGCCGGGAATAGTCAGATCGGTCACGAGGGTGGCAAGCAGCTCGCGCACGTGGGAGTCGATCTCGGCCTGGATGGCTGCGACGCCGGCGGCCGAGGCGAGTGCCGGATCTCCGACCTGCCAGTCCTCGTAGCGCACGCCGGGGATCACCGGGCAGACGTCACCGCAGCCCATGGTCACGACCACGTCGGCGGCGCGGACGGCATCGTCGGTGAGCGGCTTGGGGAAGGCGTCAGTAGCGCTACCGAGCGCGTCGAGTGCGTCACGCACGCCCGCGTGGATCTCCGACGCCGGAGTCGAACCTGCCGATCGGACAGTCACCCGGTCTCCGGCGTAGTGCCGCACCAGGGCCGCAGCGAGCTGGGATCGGCCGGCGTTGGCTACGCACACGAACAGCACCTGGGGCGGGGTGCTCGCGCGGTCACGGGTGATGTCGACCAGGCGCTGCCGGGCGAATCGTTCGGTGAGGGGCACCAGGTGAGCGCTGATGGTGGCGGTTCGGGCGAGCCCTGTGTAGGACTCCCGGACGATCGTGCGCACCAGGGTGGGGTCGACGTCGGCGAAGCGGCTCGTCAACGCGGTCGTGAGGTGATCGAGAGCGAGTTCGACATCGGACAGGCCGGTCAGGTGCGGCGAGGCGTCGCGAGCAGCGAGCGCCGCCGGGGCGAAGGAATCCAGCAAGGCCGTGACGGCGCTGCGGTAGCCCGGGGTGATGGAGTACCAGACCCAGGTGCCGCGGCGCTCGCTGGTGAGCACGCCGACCTCGCGGAGCACCTTGAGGTGGTGGGAGACCGTCGGCTGCGACAGGTCGGTCAGCGCGGTGAGATCGCAGACGCACGCCTGACCTGCGGGAGCGGCGGAGATGAAGGAGAGCATCCGCAGCCGGAGCGGGTCGGAGAGCGCCTTGAGGGCGGCTCCCACCTGGTCGGCGACGGAGCGGTCGATGGCGCGCGCCTCGAGGGCGGGGGCGCAGTCGGGATCGGTGGACAGGGGCTGGAGTTCGGAGGTGGTCATGATCGGATCTCCTCATGGGAGGTGGGGGTCTCAGCGGTGACAGCGGCGTCGCCCTGTGAGCTGCGTGGATCACGGCCCCACCAGCGGCGGCCGACCCACAGGGAGACGTAGACGAGGCCCACGAGCACGGGAACCTCGATGAGCGGGCCGACGACGCCCGCGAGTGCCTGCCCGGAGGTGGCTCCGAAGGTGCCGATCGCCACGGCGATCGCAAGCTCGAAGTTGTTGCCGGCGGCGGTGAATGCGAGCGTGGCGGAGCGTTCGTAGCCCAGGCCGAGGGCCTTGCCGGCGACGATCCCGAGGCCCCACATGAGCGCGAAGTAGACGAGCAGCGGCAGTGCGATGCGGACGACGTCCCAGGGGTTGGAGGTGACCGCCTCACCCTGGAGCGCGAACAGCAGCACGATGGTGAACAGCAGACCGTAGAGGGCCCACGGTCCGATGCGGGGGACGAAGCGCTCCTCGTACCAGTCGCGTCCGCGGGCGCGTTCACCGATGAGGCGGGAGAGGAAGCCGGCCAGGAGCGGTATCCCGAGGAAGACGAGCACGTTGATCGCGATCTTCCCCATGGAGACGTCCAGGGCAGCACCCTCGAGGCCGAGCCAGTCGGGCAGCACGGCGAGGTAGAAGTAGCCGAGCAGGCTGAAGGCGAGCACCTGGAAGACGGAGTTGAGGGCGACGAGCACGGCAGCCGCTTCGCGGTCACCGCAGGCGAGGTCGTTCCAGATGACCACCATGGCGATACACCGGGCCAGGCCCACGATGATCAGACCGGTGCGGTACTCGGGCAGGTCGGCGAGGAAGATCCACGCCAGGGCGAACATCAGCAGCGGGCCGAGCAGCCAGTTCAGCGCGAGCGAGGCGAGCAGGAGTTTACGGTCGCCGGTGACGGCGGCCACTTTGTCGTATCGGACCTTCGCCAGCACCGGGTACATCATCACCAGCAGGCCGAGGGCGATCGGCAGGGAGATCCCGCCGATCTCGAGCCGGGCGAGCAGATCGCTCAGCGCGGGGACGAAGCGGCCGAGAATCAGCCCGGCGACCATCGCGAGCCCGATCCAGAGCGGGAGGCCACGGTCGAGGGCGGAGAGACGGGCCGGCTGAGCGGCCGGATGCTGCATCGACATACTTCAATATTGACGGACTTCGATCCAGCCGTCAACTGCTGGTCGAGACCGGACCAGACTCGCCACAGCGCGGTGCGTCACAACGCTATTTCTCAAACTGCAACGCCCCAGTATCGACATCTTTCATTCTTATGATCGATCGCGACACCCGACGACCTCGCCATCTACTCTCGCTGCATCATCCTGTCTCCCGGAGGTGCGCACCGTGCCTGACACTCGCCGACCGAACATCGTGCTCATCCTGAGCGACGACCACGCCGCGCACGCGATGAGCTGCTACGGCAGCCAGGTGAACGAGACGCCCTCCTTGGACCGCATCGCCACTGAGGGCGTCAGATTCGACCGCGCGGGCTGCACCAATGCGCTCTGCGCCCCGAGCCGGGCGTCGATCCTCACCGGCACCCACAGTCACCGCAACGGGATGATGACCCTGACCACGCCCTTCGACTCGACTCAGCCGACCTTCCCGGCACTGATACAGGCCGCCGGATATCGCACGGCACTGTTCGGCAAATGGCACCTGGGGCACGGCGCCGGGCACGACCCCGACGGTTTCGACGAGTGGCAGATCCTGGACGGCCAGGGTGAGTACGACGATCCCGAGCTGATCAGCCCAGCCGGACGCACCCAGCACCCCGGGTACGTCACCGACGTCCTCACCGACCTTGCCCTCGAATGGCTGGATCAGCAGGGCGGCACACAACCCTGGCTGCTGCTGCTGTGGCACAAGGCCCCGCATCGGCGGTGGTTCCCGGGTCCGCACGAGCAGCACCTCTACACCGACGTCACCTTCCCTGAACCGTCGACTCTCTTCGACGACTACGAAGGACGGGCTGATGCCGCGGGCGAGGCCGCGATCCGGGTAGGCCGCGACCTGGACGAGCTGGACGTGAAGACCACGATCCCGGCGTTCGACACGGCCGACGAGCGCACCTCGTGGTTCTACCAGCGCTACCTGCGTGACTACCTGCGCTGCGTCGCCGGGATCGACCGCACCACGGGCCGCCTCCTGGACTACCTGGACGCCACCGAACAGTCCGACGACACCCTGGTCACCTACGCCAGCGACCAGGGCTTTTTCCTCGGCGACCACGGGTGGTTCGACAAGCGATTCATGTATAGCGACTCGATGCGCATCCCGCTCGTGATGCGCTACCCGGCCGAGATCCCACCCGGGACGGTCAGCACCGACTTCGCCCTCAACCTCGATCTGGCGCAGACGTTCCTCGACTTCGCCGGGATCGAAGCGCCGGATCGGATGCAGGGACGCAGCCTGCGGCCGCTCTGCCGTGGCGAACACACCCCCTGGCGCACGCACGTCTACTACCGCTACTGGGAACACCTCAAGGCCGGTGTGGGTGCCCATGTGGGCGTGCGGACCGAGCGGTACGCGCTCATCCATTACTACGGCGAGGCCCTCGGAGTCACCGGCTCGATCGATGAGCCACGCCATCCGGAGTGGGAGCTTTTTGACCTCGAGTCCGATCCGCTGGAGCTGCGGTCCTGCTACCACGACCCTGCCTACACACAGGTCCGTGACGAGCTGACGGAGCTACTCGTGTCCACCATCCATGAGACCCATGACACACCCCCACCGAGCCTGCACCACCTCGCCCACGCCTCCTAGACAACCGACCGACGCGATGCAAAGGAGCAACACCATGAGAAGAGCAGGACGACTCACTGGAACGGCGGCGGCAGCGCTGGCCTCCTGTCTGGCACTGGCCGCCTGTTCAGGCGGCGGAGATGGCAACGGCACCGACGACGGCGATGCTGCGGACAGTGCCATCACCTTCTGGACACCACACGTCCAGCCGGACCGGATGGCCGCGCAGCAAGAGATCGCCGCAGAGTTCACCGCCGAGAGCGGCATCGAGGTAGAGGTCGTGGCCATGGCAGGCGCCGACCAGGACCAGGCACTGATCACCGGGGCAGCGTCCGGCGATGTCCCCGATGTGGTGCTGCACGCCCCTGACCTGAGCGCCTGGCAGTCCCAAGGGCTGGTCGACTCCGGCGCCGCCACCTCGGTGATCGAAAGTCTCGGCGCGGATACGTTCAACCAGCAAGCTCTCGACTTCATCACGATCGAAGACACCTACCAAGCGATCCCGGCCGACGGTTGGGTCCACTTGATCGCCTATCGTACGGACCTGCTCGACGAGGCAGGCATTTCCGTGCCCGCTTCCCTGGATGAGCTCGCCGATGCGGCCCAGACCATCCGAGCCGATGTCGGGATCACGGGAATGGCGATGGGCACGCAGGCTGGCACGCCATCAGCCACCGAGGCGATCGAGTCCACCTTCCAGCAGACCGGGTGCGAACTGGTGCAGGACGGAACGGTCACCTTCGACTCCCCGGAGTGCGTCCAGGCCGCCGGGAACTTCGCCACCCTCGCCGACTCCAGCGCTGCCGGACCGTTCGACGTGCTCAGCGCACGCTCGGCGTACCTCAACGGCGACGCCGCGTTCCTGCTGTTCTCCACGCACATCCTGGACGAGCTCGCCGGCCTCGATGCGGACAACCCACTCACCTGTGACGAGTGCGCCGACAACGAGAACTTCCTGATGGAGAACACCGGGTTCATCACCGTGCTGGACGAGAGCAACCCCGCTCAGTACGGCACGACCCTGAACTACGTGATCCCCGAAGGTGCGAACGCCGAGGGCGCGAGTGAGTTCGTGGAGTACATGCTCAGCGATGGCTACAGCGCCATGCTCGGCACGGCCCCCGAGGGACGGATCCCGCTGCGACCGGGCACTGCCGACAGCCCGACCGAGTATCTGGATGCGTGGGGCACCCTGCCGATGGGCGGGTCGGACCAGTCGGTCGCCGATCTGTACGGCGATGAGCTGGTGACCTCTCTCGGCGACGGCATGAACGCCGTCTCCCGTTGGGGTTTCGGGACCGAGGATGCAGTGCTCGCGGGTGAGGCGTTCGCGCAGAACACTCTTGCGGAGCAGCTGGAGGCGCTCTACTCCGGTACCGATCCTGAGCAGGTGGTGGCAGACATGGCCGCCGCGGTCCAGTCGCTGCAGGACGAGCTCGGCTAGGAGATGTCTGACGCCCGCTCGACGAGGGTGGCGCGGGGGTCCCGGCTCAGCCGGGGCCAACGCGCCAATCTCCATGGATACCTGCTCTCAGCACCGTCCTACCTGACCATCACCCTGGTCATTCTCATCCCGTTCTGCGCCGTAGTGGTGTTCGCGTTCGCAGAGTTCCGGCTGATCGACGTTTCTCAGATGAGCCTGGGCACGATCGACTGGTCGCTGGCGAACATGTCCGGTGCCCTGCAGTCCGGCCGGTTCTGGAGCTCGCTCGGGACCACCGTGGCCTACGCGGTTTTCACCACGATCGGTGTGATCGCCGGCGGCGTCATCGTGGCGCTGGCGATGCGCAAACCGTTCCGCGGTCAGCACGTGGTCAGGGCGCTCTTCCTCGTGCCGTACGTACTGCCGGTGATCGCCGCGGCCACGATCTGGCGCACCATGCTCAATCCCCAGTACGGGATCATCAATGCGTTCGGCACATCCGTGCTCGGGTGGGAAGCGCCGATCGCGTTCCTGACCACGCGGTCGGCGGAGATCGGCGGCCTGTCGATCCCGGTGGCCTTGACGATGGTGATCCTGTTCGAGATCTGGAAGTCGGCGCCGTTCACCTTCCTGTTCGTCACGGCCCGCTTGCAGAACGTCCCAGCGGAGCTGGAGGACGCTGCGGCGATCGACGGCGCCAACGCCCGTCAACGGCTCACTCACATCGTGCTGCCACAACTTCGGACCGTGGTGATGGTGCTCGTCCTGCTCCGATTCATCTGGTCGTTCCAGAACTTCAACGACATCTACCTGCTCACCCAGGGCGCCGGCGGTACCGAGGTGATGGCCGTGCAGGTGTTCAAGCAGCTCACGGTGCGCGCTGACGTCGGCAGTGCCGCGGCATACGGCCTGTGCATGACGGCGATCCTGGCCGTGTTCGGGATCGCGTGGGCGTTGACCAACCGGCGGAAGGAGGCGCTGTGAGCGCGGCACGAGAGCCAACCTCCATCCGGGCGCTGCGGGCCACGATCATCGTCGGTGCCATGGTGCTCACCTGCGGGCCGGTGCTGTACGGCGTGCTGCTGTCCCTGCGCCCGTTCGCCGCGGCGCTGAACGACCCGCTCAGCATCGTGCCGACCCTGGACGAGATCAGCTTCGACGCCTACGTGCAAGCCATGCGATCGACCGCCGACGGCGGCTACGGTCTGGGCGGATTCCTGCTCAACTCCCTGATCCTGGCCGCCGGGACGGTGCTCGCCTCGATCCTTGCGAGCATCCTGGGCGCCTACGCCACCGCCCGGATCCACTTCTCCGGACGCAGCGTGGGCAACACCATCATCGTGGCCGTCTACATGTTCCCCGGCATCGTGCTGGCGGTGCCGCTGTTCGTGCTGCTCAGCCGTGCCGGACTCACCTCGAGCCTGGTCGGGCTGGTCATCGTCTATGTCGCCCTGACCGTGCCGGTATCGCTGTACATGCTGCGCAACTACTTCATCGCTCTGCCCGCCAGCATCGAGGATGCCGCCATGATCGACGGGTGCTCCCTGCTGGGCGTGATCTGGCGGATCGTCCTGCCGATCGCCCTCCCCGGGATCGCGGCCACAGCGATGTACATCTTCATGATCGCGTGGAACGAGTACCTGTACGCCCTGCTGTTCCTCGTTCAGGCGCGCGACCTGTGGACCGCACCGCTGGGTATCGCCCAGCTGACCGAGTTCGACACCCCGGTGACGATCCTGCTCGCCGGGTCGATCGTGGTGACGATCCCGGTGGTGCTGCTGTTCGTCCTCGCCCAGCGGCTGCTGATCAGCGGGCTGGCAGCGGGAGCAGAGAAGTGAGGCATCCCGACTCCACCGAGGACCGCCACCCGGGCACTGCCGACATCGACACCTGGGAACCTCAGGCAGCGATCGAAGCGATCCTGACCGAGGACCTGGCCGGAGTGCGCGCCGCCATAGCTGTCTCCGGCGAGCTCGCCTCTCTGGTGGAGCAGGCCCACGCGCGAACCCGGGCAGGGGGCCGCATCCACTACTTCGGCGTCGGCACCTCAGGACGTCTGGCATTCCTGGACGCCACCGAGTCCCGGCCCACGTTCGGCGTGCAGGGCCTGTTCACTGCCCACTTCCCCGGTGGCCCCGATGCCCTGCTGGACTCCTCGATCGACCGGGAGGACGCCGAAGCTGCTGGGGCGGAGGACGCCGGGGCTCTCACCTCCGGTGACGTCGCGATCGGCGTGACCGCCTCGGGCGGCACTGCCTATGTCCGCGGTGCCCTCGCCGAGGCACGCCATCGCGGCGCGTACACGGCGCTGATCGCCCACCGCGCCGGCGCCTCGCTCAGCAACAGCGTGGACCTTGCGATCGAGGCAGCAACCGGTCCCGAGGCCCTCACCGGTTCCACCCGGTTGAAGGCCGGCACCGCCACCAAGGTGCTGATCAACGCCTTCTCCACAGCGCTGATGATGCGCTCGGGGCGCACCTGGTCCAACCTCATGGTGCAAATGGTTGCCACCAACTCCAAGCTGGACGAACGAGCCGTGCGGATCCTGGCCATGGCCACGTCTCGCCCGAGCGAGGAGTGCGGAAAGGTTCTCGCCGCCTGCGAGGGCGAGCTCCCGGTCGCGCTGACGGCGATGCTCTCCGGAGCGACCCCGGAGGCGAGCCGCCGCGCCCTGGCCGCGGGCGGCGGGGTTCGCGACGCCGTTCAGTGCCTCAGCTAGCGTCGCGGTACCTGGCCAGCAGTTCGGTCGCGATGGTGGTCAGGTCCCCGCTGGGCTCCGTCGGCCCGATGGTCACCTGGTCCGCCCAGGACTCCTCGAATCCCACGACGGCGTCCCGCAGCTCGGTCAGATCGCCCTGACCATCGTGGGTGGCCACCCGGGTGAGCCAGTCGATCCAGATCTGCCAGCGCGGTAGGTAGAACCCGCCGAGCAAACCGGCCCAGTGCCGTCCGGAGTAGTCGTGCAGCCCCGAGGTCTGCTCGCCCCACACCGTCAGGAGACGGCGCGCATCGCGCACCAGCGTCTGCTGCTCACCGGCGTCAGAACCCCAACGGGACGCATCGGTGAGCCAGGTGCCCAGGAGCCGCTCACGCTGAGTGCCGGCCAACCGGTCCAGGTCGGCCAACGCCCAGGTGAGAAGGCCACCGTAGTGAGCGACGCCGTCGGGATCTGCCGCCTGGGCGGCCGCCGAGAGGGCGCGGATCGTGGCACGGCTACGTTGCGCGATCAAGTGGGTGAGCGCATCCACGAGGTCGCTCGCCAGGGCCGGTGACGCACCCGTGTGGCTGGCCACCTCGAGCAGGTGGCCGGCGGACGCGGCAATCGCCGGTAGGTCCCCTTCCACGGTCGGGTCCGACTCGGCGTCGATGTTCGCCGAGATCAGCACCGGTGCGTCCGGGTCGAGGAACTCCCCCGCGCTGCGCTGGCGGGCGAAGGGCGGATCCACGTCCCACGGGCGTGCGATCAACGGGGACGGAATCGAACGGCTCGCCCCGGGCCGGTAGAGCGTGGTCACCAGCAGGTCCCACGCGCGGGTGGCCGCAGCCTTCGCCGACGGCGGAGCGTCCCGGAGGTCGTAGCGTTGCCACGCGTAGTCGCGCACCCAGGTCTCGACCTCCGGGGTGTGCCAGGTCAGGTCCGTGGCCAGCTCGTAGAAGACCGGGTTGTTCTCGATCGCCTCCATCGCGAGCCCGGTGCCGACCAGCTGGCCGACCTGGTCCTGCCCCTCCCGTGCGGCGTCGAGCACACCGCCGAGGTCACGGGTCAGGCCGTGCAGATCGCCGTGCACGGAGAACCGGCCGCCGAAGTTGTGCACCGCGGACCACAGCCACGGGGTGCTGGAGATGCCGCGGCCGTCGTTCCAGACCGGCGCGTGCTCGGCCCACAGGTCCAGCACGAGCAGTCGTCCACGGGGCACGGCACCGGTGACGGCGGCGATTCGCTCGGTGGTCCAGAACTGCCGGTGGTAGTGGAACGGCCATCCCTGCATCACCCAGATCGCGTCCGGGTCGGTCGCGGCCATCCCGGCATAGACGGCGCGGGTGTGCTCGGCGAGGCGTTCCGGCTCACTGGTCGGCGGGATGGACTCGATGAACGGGTCGGCGCTGTAGAGGTGGTCGGTCCCGAGCAGCTCGGTCTGCGCGCGGGTGACGGCATCGGCAACCCTCGCGAACCGAGGTTCGCGGGCATCGAGCAGTGCCGTGGAGAAGCCCTGCCAAGTGGTGCGCGGGGTGTCGGCACCCGCGAGGGAGTTCGGTACGTGCCCGCCGAACGCGGGCAACACAGCGCGCATGCCGAGCTCGCGCTGCCGAGCCAGGATGCGCTGAGCGAGGTCCAGGCGTTGGTCGAACCAGGTGGCGGGCACAGGTCCGCCGAAGGCGTTCGTGCAGCCCATCAGCGTCCAGGGCAGGTGGGCTGCGGAGCCGAGCCAGGTGCGCACGTCGTCCGGGTCCGCGCCCTGCTCGGTGAACGCCCGAGCCAGCACCGCCTCGTGGGCCACCATCATCAGTGGGGTGGTGATGCCGTGCAGTGCCATCCAGTCGATCTCACGCTGCCACCGCTCCCAGTCCCAGTACGGCGCGGTGTAGCCGGTGGTCACCACGTTCAGGTAGTAGCGGTGCTGGGCCGGTGTGGAGCGCCGCACCGGGGCGGCGTCGGGCCAGCCGCCGTCGACCGACAGCGGGAGCGTGCTGTCCCAGGCGACCTGAACCCCGCAGATGTCCTTGAGGTAGGCGTACAGTCCGGCGCAGGCCGCAGGCGTGTCGGTCGCTCGCACCTGGACCACGCCGGCCCGGGCGGCGTACTCGTAGCTTGGGGATTCGCCGTCCAGGTGGGCGACTTGCAGGCCCTGGGCATGGCCGAGCACCCGGTGGGCGAGTTGTTCGACCGCGTGGGCGTTGACGGGTGTGGTCATGCTGTCAGCTCCACCGTCTGCCCGGCGTGGCGGGAACGTTCGGCGGCGAAGGCGATCCGGTGGCTGCGCTCGGCATCACGGAGCTCGGTCGGCAGTGCGGCGGTCTGCCCCGACCGCCATTGCTGCACCTGCTCGACGAACTCGTGCATCAGGCCGTCGTCGCCACCGGCATGACCGTCGCTCTCCCGGCGCCCGGGGCGATCGGCCAGGTCCGGGTCCGAGGTGGGCCCGGCGGAGATCGTCCACGTCTCATCGTCCGGGAGGCCAGAGCGCCCCTGCACTTCTCGGTCCCACCGTGACCACTCGTGCACCGTGTCTCCGCGAGCGGGCAGGAACCGGCGCACCTCCAGCTCGCCGGTGTCCAGCCGCCCGCTGATCTCCCCGTGCGAACCCAGGATCCGGATCGTGCGCGTGTTGGACGCGGTGAACGCACCGATGCGCAGGGTGGCGAGCACGCCGGTACCGAAGGAGATGGTCACCACCTGGTGGTCCACCTGATTGTTGTCGCTGCGGTACACGCACCGACCGTAGGGACCGTCCTGCAGGGCGGCGAGCCGGCCGGCGTCACTGGTGTCCCTCGTGACGGCGGTGACCGGCCAGGTGTGGTGGCCGGAGAGCCGGTCGAGATAGAGGCGCGGGGCGTAGAAGGGGCAGGTATCGGCGGCGGGGCAGCCGTCCGTGCACCGCTCGGGGGCACCTTCGGGTGCGTGCTGGGGCGTGAAGTGGGTCAGTGTTCCGGAGGAGGACACCGACTCGGCTGGTTCGTCGATCAACCAGGTGAGCAGGTCCAGGTCGTGGCAGGACTTGGCCAGCAGCATCGGGCTCGACTCCTCGGCGCGGCGCCAGTTGCCGCGCACGTAGCTGTGCGCGAAGTGCCAGTAGCCGATGTCCTCGGTCTGGTCGATATGAATCAGCCTGCCGATGGTGCCCTCGTCGATGAGCCGCTTCACCGTGCGGTAGAAGTTCGTGTACCGGAGCACGTGGGCGACCCCGACGAATGCGCCGGTCTCGGTGATCGCTGCGGACATCGCGTCCAGCTGCTCCTCGGTGGGAGCGAACGGCTTCTCCACCAGCAGGGCGTAGCCCTTGCGGGCACCGGTGACCACCGGGCCGTCGCGGATCAGGTCCGGGGTCGCCACCACGAGACCGTCACTGAGCCGGTCGTGGGCCAGCAGATCGGACCAGGTGGCGAACTGCCTCTCGGCGGGGATCTGGTGGTCCTCGGCGAACTCCGCGCGACGCACCGGGTCCGGTTCGGCGACCGCCACCACGCGGGCGCGATCGGGGTAGCGCAGGCAGTAGTCGCCGTACGCCTCCGCCCCTCGATGTCCGGCGCCCACCACGCTCAATGTCACTGGAGTCATCACGCTCATCCTCGCCGTCGCCCGCCCTGCTCTGGATCCGGTCAGTACAGATGCATGCTTGATCGGGCGATGACCTGGATGCAAGAAGTGCGGTCTAGATGAACGATAGTGATATTGTTCCTAGCCATCATGGTAGAAACAGACACCCTGGAGCTGCTGGACCAGAAGGTGGTCGCAGCCCTGTTGGCTCACCCGCGATGCCGGATGAGCGCCCTGGCCGCCGCGGCTGGAACCAGTGCGCCGACCGTGTCACGCCGGCTCAACTCGTTGTTCGAGCGGAAACTGATCCGGGTGGTCAGCGTGATCGACCAGCAGCGTGCCGGTTACGGGTTCGCCGTCTTCCTCAGGTTGCGGTGCATCCCCGGTGCGAGTGCGGATGTCGCACAGGCTGTCGCGCAATGGCCGGAATCGGGCTATGTGTCAGTCGTCGGTGGCGATCTGGACTGCACGGCACAGTTGCATGTGCGGTCCACCAAGCACCTGATGGAGCTCCTCAACAGTCGCCTCACCCAAGTCCGCGGCGTGACCGGCAGCTCGACATCGAAGATCATCCGCCGCTTCTCCACACCGCACGGCTGGTCCGGAGGACTGGTACCGGAGGCGACCCTGGCCACCTTGCGTGCGGAGCGGCTCGATCACTGGTCCGAGGATCGCCCGTGCGACGCACGACCCATCGACGCGCTCGATCAGGCGCTGGTCGACCTGCTCAGCGCCGACGGGCGGCGCAGCTGGCGAGACCTCGCCGAGCACCTGCAGATCCAGCCGGCCACCGCTCGCCGGCGGGTGGAGGCGCTCATGTCCGCCGGCCTGCTGCGGCTGCGAGCCGTGGTGCAGCCCGCGGTGATCGGGCAACCTGTGGTCGCCTCCCTGTGGTTGCGTGTGACGCCGGCCCGGCTGGAGGCGGTCGGCCGGACGTTGGCCGCCCATCCGAACGTGCTGAACATCGCGGCCACGACCGGGCTGACGAACCTGAGCGGCGAGATCGCCACATCCGACGATGACGCGCTCTACACCTTCCTCACCGAGGAAGTCGGGCGACTACCTGGCGTAGCCGCCGTTGACGTCTCGGACGGCCTGCAAGTCATCAAGCGAGCATCCCTCGTCTACGACCCGGAGCATCCAGAGCGGGTGCGCTCCGAAGTCACACCGGGATAACCGGCGCTCCGCCGGAGACGCTCACTCCCGCTTCTCCACACCGGCCACTCCCACGTTGACACCTGAGGTCAGCCCGCCGGCAACGCCACCAACTGCTCGATCCCCCGACCGGCCAGGTACGCAGCGTCGTGCCGCCGCTCGGCCCGGACCAGGGCCATCGGCTCCGGCTGCTGCAACCACACGGCCATCACGTCCAGGTCTGGAATCCGGTCCGGAGGCAGCACCAGCGCGGCACGTCGCGGCTCGGGCGCCGTCGTACCCCCGGATCGCACCTGCTCGGCCAGCTCGGCAAAGACCTTCCCGATCGGCTTCAGCTCGTTGCCGACGGTCAGCAACCCCAGCTCGTACTCGAGGTTCGCGAACGCCGAGAACCGGCGGTCCACGTCGTGCGAGCACCACCAGGTGATGCCCTCCACCGACGGCGTCGCTACCGTCGCCGCCAGCAGGTCACCGGCGTAGCCGGTGGGGTCCGACACCCACTCCGGCGCCACGCCGAGCTCCTGCACCCAGACGGGTCGGACGCCGTCGGGCTGGGACGCCAGCGCTACCTGGACAAGGAAATCGGCCACGCGCAGGCTCCCCTGCTCACCGAACCGCGTGAGCGCACCGCTGAACCAGGGCCAGGCATGCACCGCGGCCATCGAGCCCGTGCTCGCGAGCAGCTCCGGGCTGGGCGAGGGCTCATCATTGATCCAGGGCCGCTGGTCCACACCGATCACCACGTGAGCACGCGGGGCATGCTCGGAGATCGTCGCGACCATGGCGGTGCACCAGGCGTCGAGTGTGGCCTCGTCGGCCGGGTTCCATGCGGTGAGTACGTTCGGCTCGTTCCCGACGTCGTAGCCCCACAGGGCCGGGTGATCGGCGGTCCGCTCGCACACGGCGGCCAGCAGGTGCTGCTGCGCGGCGATCACCCAGGGGTCGGTGAAGATGTTGCGCTGGGTCTCGGTTGCCGTGTCCAGCAGCCAGGCGGGTCGGAAGTCGAACCCGGAGAGCCACCCGTTCAGCACGGTGACGCAGACCTGCAGGTCCCGTTCGCCGGCGAGGTCGAGCAACTGCTCCAGCCGGTCGAGCATGACCGGCGAGACCCACGCCGGGTTCGGTTGGAACCAGGGCCAGATGCACTGGATCCGGATGTGGTCGACCTCGAGCGCAGCCACCGCGTCCAGGTCGCGGGCGATGCTGGTGGCGTCCCAGTCCAGCCAGCAGTAGTACCAGTGCTGGGACGGAACGTAGTTCACTCCGATGCGCATACTTCTCCTCGTTGAACTCCCCCGCCGACCGCTGACTTCCTCGGCGTCTGGGCCGTGGACGCCGAGGAAGTCAGCGGTCGCGCGCGGGGTGGGCCCGGTGTCAGTACCCTTCGACCCCGTCGGGCCAGTGCAGTTCCACCCCGTCGGCTTCGAGGGCGGCCTGGAACTCCGCGAGCCCCTCGCCCTCGGCCACCTTGTGCGGTGCGGTTCCCTGCTCCAGGCACCAGGCCGCGAGCGCACCGGCTGATTCGCCGATGTTCCACTCCACCGGGTGCAGCCGGAACGCGCCGTTGGTGATGTGGGTGGTGCCGACGTTCTTCCCGGCGGCCAGCAGGTTGCTCATCCGCTGCGGTACGAGCGTGCCGAGCGGGATCTCGAACGGTGCGCAGGCGACGTCGATGTAGTTGTCGCCGCCGGTGGAGGGGTGCAGGTCGATGCGGTACATCCCCACACCCACCGAGTCGGGGAAGGTGGCCGGTCGGGCGTGGCCGCGCACGTCCACGGAGACGTCCTGCTCGATCACGGTCCGCAGCGCCTTGATGCGGCGCGACTCGCGGATGTAGGGCGCCTGGGCGAAGCCGTCGTCGGTACCGGTGGCCTGCGGCACTAGGCGCAGCCCCGGCCAACCTGTGCCGCCGTCGGGGCGCGGGGCCTCGGTCTGCAGCCAGTAGAACATGCTCAGCGCGAAGCGCTTGGCCTGGGCGAGGTGGTGCTCCACGTCCGGCACGTCCACCACGGGCGAGTCCAGGTAGTCGATCATCGGCCAGTTCACGAGCACCTGGTCGCTCTCGTACGCCCCGGGCTCGAACAGGTCCCGGGCAATGATGCGCCGGAAGGTCCACAGCTCCTTGTCCCCGGCCGCCTGGCGCTGGTCGGCGGTCTGGTTCAGCGGGTCGTCGTTGATGTCCGGGGTGAACGTCCTGGTCACGGTGGCCAACGTCCGCGGGTCCGGCGCAGTCAGCGAGAGCATCGGCGCACCCCAATACTCCGGCTCATAGGAGCGCCAGTGGTCGTAATCCTCCGGGCGCTCGATGGTGTGGTCGCCCTCGACGTGCTCGATCACGAAGCACCAGCTGATCGCCTGCTGGTTGTGCGGCTGAGCCTGCGCCGGCGCACTCGGCTCGCCGTGCTCCGACCGGGCCTCGAAGCCGGTCACGTACTCGGTGCCGGTCAGCGGCAGCAGGTCGCCGAGCTCGGTGGCATCGAGCACATAGTCGGCCTGAACCGTCGTCTCCTCGCCGGTGCGCACGTCGGCCACGGTGACCGCCCGGACCACGTCTCCCTCGACGTCGGCGCTCACCGGACGGGTGCGCTCGAGCACCCGGATGACCCCGGAGGATCGGAACGGGGCAAGCATGCTCTCGATCACGGCAGCGGCCACACGCGGCTCGGCGCAGATGCGGCTGACCATGCCGGCGCCGGGGTTGAGGTCCTTCTTCGCCTTGGCGCCCTCGGTGAGGGGGTAGTGGTCGCGGTAGTAGTCGCGGATCCCCTCACGCAGCCGGCGGTAGGAGGCGGTGACCCCGAACTCCTCCACCCACGTGTGCTCGTCGGCGGGTACGGCCTGGCTGGTCAGCTGGCCGCCGAGCCAGGGGTACTCCTCGGTCAGCACCACGCGGCGGCCGGCTCGCGCAGCAGCCAGGGCGGCAGCCACACCGCCCATCCCACCGCCAACCACCAGGACATCTGTCTGCATGTCAGTCACTGAGTCTCTCCTCGGGCGCCGTCAGGGTGGTTCCACTCACCGTGGCGCAGGCGATGAGCGAACGGGTCTGGTTCAGGGAGTCATCGATGAGGTCGGTGAGTACGCGCACGCACTGCCGGCCGAGTTCGGTTCGTGGTGGCACGAGCCGGGTGATGCCGTCGGCACCAGGGGTGTCACCGAGCGCAATGAGGCTGATGCCCTGGCTGGCTGCCCGCTCCCGCAAAGCCACGGCCCGCACCGGGTCCTCCACCACCACGACGGTGGCACTCCCGACGGCGGCCCAATCCGCCGCAGGATCCTCACCCTGGGTGGTACGCACCCGGGCCTGCACCCCGACGGCGTCCGTCGCCTGCGCGAAGCCCTTCGCCCGGTCTTCGCCCGCCTCACCTGGCTTGGGGTCGCGCAGCAGGAGCAGGTCGCGGTGGCCGAGGGCGAGCGCCTGCTCGACCAGGGCTCGGGTGGCGTTGACATAGTCGATACCGACGTAAGGGATCCCCGGGACATCCCGTCGGCCCACGGCCACGGCCGGGTGACCGTCCCGGACCAGACGCTCCAGGTCGCCGTCGGGCATCGAACGCCCGAGCAGGAGCACGCCATCGGATAGGCGCAGGCGGCTCTTGCCCGTGAACAGGGTTCGCACTCCTTCGCGGACCGGGCCGGAGGTGAACATCAGCAGGTCGGCACCGACCTGCTCGGCCTCACTCTCGATCCCGCGCAGCAGCGGGGTGTAGAAGTCGACGTGCTCGGTGGGGAAGGCGGGTTCATAGGTGAACACGCCGAGGATCTTGTTATCGGCGCCCACGAGCCGGCGGGCGGCAGGGTCGGCCGTGTACTCCGTCTCCTCCAGCACCTGCTGCACCCGGCGGCGGGTCTCTTCGCCGATGCGGGCGGTGGGCGTGCCGTTGAGCACGAGCGACACGGTCGATTGACTCACGCCGGCACGTGCAGCGATCTCGTGCTGGGTGATGCGGGGCGGGCGGGGCACGGCGGGGCTCCTCAGACGGCGGTCTGATGGAACGATATGTGATCATACGCATTATCAGAAGGAGAGGGCCCCGTCGGTAGTTCGCTGACCCTCCCCGACCGGCCCCGCTGACCGCCTCGACCCGGCTACGCCAAGTCGCGGCAGCATTGTGCGACAGACTGACGCAACCGTGTCGCTCCGGTCAGGCGTGGACGCGTCGGCGGCAGCCCAGGCCGGTCTGGTTGGATCAGACCTGGCTGGACGAGGAACTCACAGACGAGAGGGAGCCGATGTACGAGTACGCACTGGACGACGACCGCCTGCACTGGACCGGCCTGGTGAACCTGGAGCACTCAGGCACCGATCGCTGGCAGCCGTGGCGACTTCCGGCCGATGCCGGGCTCGACTCGATGTCACCGGAACTGGCTTCGCGTGCGCGGATGGCGTCTGGGGCGTGTACCCGGCTCGTGACCGATGCGACTGTGCTGGACCTGACCATCGACTCGAGCGAGGATCAGGACGACCCCCGGCCGGTGGACATCGTGGCCGGCGGCAGCGTGATAGCGAGCGTGCTGCCTGACACCTCCGGGCACGTGCGCGCGGACCTTCCCGCTGGGTCGAAGGAGGTCGAGATCTGGTGGCCGCAGTGGGGTGAGCTGACCCTGGGCCCCATCCGCACCGACGCCCCGGTCCAGGCGACAGGGTGGCAACCGGCGCTGCGCTGGGTGACCTACGGCAGTTCGATCACCCACTGCCGCAGCGCCGACTCCCCCACCGGCACCTGGCCGGCGCTCGTCGCCCGCGCACGCAACTGGGACCTGACCTCGCTCGGATTCGGCGGCCAGTGCCACCTCGACCCGGTCGCCATCCGCACGATCCGCGACCGCCCGGCTGACCTCATCTCCCTCTGCCTGGGGATCAACATCCAGGGCGGCGGCACGTTCAATGCCCGCACCCTGGGCCCTCAGGTGGCCGGCGCCATCGAACACATCCGGGAGGGACACCCGCACACCCCGATCGCCGTGATCACGCCGATCGCCTCACCGGACCGGGAGCAGCAGCCGGGAGGGGCGGGTCTCACGCTTGCCCAGGTTCGGGAGATCGTCGGCGAGGCGGCCGCGAACGTCGTCGAGCGTGGGGATTCTGATCTCCATGTCGTCGACGGACTGAGCATCATCGGCGCCGGCGATGCTCACCTCATGCCCGACGGGCTGCACCCCGGCCCAGAGGGGTACCGGCTGATGGCGGAGCGAATCGGGCCGGTTCTGGAGGGGATTGCTGGTCAGACCACCGGCGCCTAAGTGCGACCGAGCGGTCTTCGCGAGCTGGATAGACGACCAGCTCGTGAAGACCGCCCAGCCGCCGGGAACGCCATGACGGAATGCCTCTTGAGGGCTGCCACGCATCTGTCCGTCCCGGGATCGCGACCTTCGGGCGAAAGTTGCACGACCAGCCCACAACCACTGCGACATTCGGGCTACGGAGGCATCAACGCACCTGGGCAGCAGGCAGGGCATTGGCGGCGAGCCGCAGCGCGGATCTAACCTCAGGTGAACCGACCTCATCTATCAGTGCAGACAGCCGTTCCCATGCCCGCTCCGCTGGCCGACCACTCCTGCGTTCCATCACACTAAGGTCGGCCCGTAGACGCATCGCAACAGACTGATGAACTCGACCACTATCGAGATAGTAGTCAACAAGGCTTTGCACTTCGTCGGTCGCCGATGCCACGTCGCGAACGGAAATCAGTCGCCGGTCACGCAGGGTGTATAGAATTCCATCCTCGTCTACAGCAAGGTCGGGGCGCCCGTACCATGAGTCCCCGAGATTCTCGACCAGTGGCGTCCACTCATAGTTCGCCAGACTTACGCGATACATGGCCTCCTGGGTGACGTGATACATCGTGCCATTGGCGAGGAGCAATTTCTGCGGGCCGGCACTGCCTTGACCGTGAGGCGCATCCTGCTGATGCAACACTTCGCGAGCGCTCGTATCAAAAGCGAAGAATGAGCGTACGCCGCTGACCGGCTCGTACGCGAGGCCATACAGCACGCCATCACCCGCCACCATCGACTGAATCAGCCCTCCGGAAAGATCGGGCTGCACGACCCAGTCCGGTTCCGGGCTCAGCGGATTCCACGCAGCCAGGTGTCCCGGCTGATTGGGCTCTGATCCACCTGCCTGCCGCACTCCATGAACACTCGCCACGTAGGCCATTCCATCTGAACCAACCGCAAGGGAACGCAGCGACTCCTCGTCACCAAACGGATCGAGACGCTCCTCCCACTCACCAGAGTCCGGAGCGTAGACGATCAGGGCACCACCGCCGTTGTCAGCTTCTAGTGTGACGAGGACACGTTCGTGAACGCCGTCCCACGCCACATCCCACGGCCGGTTGTACCGGTACGGACGCCCAGGAGTTGATGGGAACCCGAACTCCTGTATCGGCGACTCACCGGGAACGTGGGTCCACATGCCGCGAGCGGAATACGACGGCGCAAAGAGCGTATCCTCCAGCACGAGCATCGACTTCACCTCACCCGGAATCGCGAGGTTGGACACATTGCCAACCTCGGCTTCATGTGCGGCGACCACCTGGGTGCCACCCACGTAGACCCGGCCGTTTCCCGCTGCGATAGACATGCCGAGAACAGGGTCCGATTGAGCACCTACATCGAGAAGACTGCGACGCTCCGCGTGTCCATTCGCCACGTCGTAGGAGACGACCGTACCGTCATCCATACCCGCATAGATGACACCGGCAGCATGACCCAAACCCCATGCGAAATTGTGAGGCGACAGTTCAGCAACCTTCTCTACAGAATTCGATACTCTGGAATAGCGGTAGAGGTCGTGACCCGCAACGTACACATCGTCTTCGACCGCCATGAACTGACTGCGCGTGTTGACCACGGAGGGGCCGAGCGCAACGGTGGAGAAGTCGTCCAGCGAGAGGACCGCCATCCCTCCGAGTCCACGCAGATACAACTCTCCACCAAGGACCCCCAACCACCCGACTGTCCCCGGGTCGATCTCTGGAGGCAACGGCACCAGCGACACCTCACGAGTCGTCCGGTTGACCTGGAAGAGCCCGTCCTCACTCGCCACGAACACCAGCGTCTCAGTCGCAGCAACAGCTCGCGCCATGGTGCCGTTCGAACCGATCAGCCCAAGACTTTCAGTCGCTCCGGTCGTCGGGTCGATCTCGTACAGGCGGGCAGGTCGTCCAGTGGCGTAGAGCATCCCGTCCGGCGCAACAGCGAGGACGATGTTTCGATTCAGACCCGGCCGTGCCAGTGGCTCCGGTTTCGCACCTGGATCCGTCATATCCCAGCGAAAGATGCTGGCCTCACCGGCGGATAGCAAGTTCGGCACCGCATTCCCAGTGAACATGACGCCGTCCCTCTCCACCATCGACTTCACCATCCCGGTGGAGCCCACGTCGACGGCGTCAGTGACGCGCCCCTCACTGGTGTCATATCCAAGCACCTGAAGAGGACTGCGATTCCTAGTGCCGACGTAGAACATTCCGTCATGGGCCATACCACTGAACAGCACCAAACCCTGTACACCAACGCCGAGATCGCGCACCTCCGGCGCCTCGTTTCGCGCCCCCGGACTGCTGGACTCGTCTCGACCCAGGGCTGAGGCACTGGTGCCGACCACCCCTGTAGCACCAAGTGTCGCTACGCCACCTCCGACTTGCAGCAACGCTCGGCGGCTCAGCGCGCGCTCGCGCTGGACTCGCGGATCGACCTTCTGTTGCGAGTTTCGGCGTCCCATATGCTCCTCCTTGAGCGAGTTTTCTTCGGTCACCATCCAAACTAGTGGGAGATCCGACACCTGTCTAGACGCCATTCCTCGACAGGAGGTCGCCCGCAGAGCACTGCTACGCACAATCGAATCCCCCTTGCCACGCTTCCGACTGAGCCAGAACGCGGACAGGCAGCGCTGCGAACGGCTAACCCCACCCAACGAGCACATGACCGGATCGAAGGCGCAGAGAGGAACACCTACGAGCTCCGCCGCTACCCACCACACGGGAGGGTCGCCAGCCACGCTGGGGGGCGCATTCCGCACCGGCACTTGACCCCATATAGTCTAGTGACCAAATAAAGAGGAGGGACGCGACGTGACACGCTCGACTCTCGGTGTCAGTTGGACTCAACCGGCGAACAAGGGTTTGATTCGCCAGATCAATGAGGCCCGGGTACTGGACGTGCTCCGGGTCAACGGGCCGACGGCTCGTGCCCGGATCGCCCAGATCACCGGCCTGAGTCCCGCCACCGTCACGCAGATCACCGCCCAGTTGATCGAGCATGCCCGGATCCGGGAGGCGGACTCGGTCCGCTCCACCCGGGGCCGCCCCGCCCAGTTGCTGGAGCTGGACCGCTCGCACGTGCGAGTGATCGGAATCGACATCAGCCGCGAACATCTGGTCGCGGTGGCCATCGACCTCACCGGCGAGGTCGTGCTGCGGCGGCGAATGACACGCCGCGGGACTGACGCCCACACCGCTGTGGACGACGTCACGACCCTGATCGGAAGGCTTCGCAAGGACGTCTCCTCCCAGGAGTTGGTCGGGGTGGGGATTGCCGTCTCCGGCACGGTCGATGCCGAGCAGGGATCGGTCGTACACTCCGGACTCCTCGGCTGGGACGACGTCCCGCTCGCCCCGCTGGTGGCCGAACGCACCGGCCTCCCGGTCAAGGTTGAGCGCTACGTCGACTCACTCGCATCGGCCATCACCCTGTTCGGCGGCGATGCCGCCCAACGGATCCTGATCGTCAACGTCGCCCCGAGCATCGGGGTCTCGATCGTGCTCGGCGGCCAGATCCACCGGCAGCGGCAGGGCCGCTCCGGCCCGATCGCCCACACCAGGATCGATCTAGCGCACGACTCCGGAGCAGCGTGCCACTGTGGCAGGCGTGGCTGCATCGAGACTGTCGCCAGCCAGTGGGGAATCGAGCAGCAACTGCGCGCCGACGGCCGCGAGCTTCCTCCGCAGGACTGGGCAAGTAGTGACGACGGCGCCGTGTCGGACACTCTCGCCACCGGAGGGATCATCCTCGGCCGCGCCCTGGCCAATATTGCCAAGGCGCTCGACATCGAGCGGGTGGTGGTGGCGGCGCCTGGATCCATGCTGGGAACCTTTGCCGACCATGCCGAAGAGGCCTTCGATGCCGAGTTCGACCAGCCGGAGACCGTCGCCCCGTGGACAGTGTCGACCTCCGACGACACCGCCGCTGCACGCGGCGCGGCATGCGGGGTGCTCGGGGCGATGTTCTATGTCGACGTCAACGCGACCCAGCCCCGCGACTGAGGAAGCCGCCGCAGTCTAAGCACCTCACCCACTGATCACGAGCATCTCCTCGGTCACCTCGTGAAGGAGGTCCTCACCGCGCACGAACCGGCCGATCTCGTCCACCAGAATCTGACCGCCACGGCGACGGGACTCCCGGGTATTGCCTGCCACGTGCGGGCTGAGGACGACGTTTGGGAGCATTCGCAGCGCGGCATCGACCGAATCCGGTTCGTTGTCGTAGACATCGAGGGCCACCTCGATCCTGCCGCTTCGGGCCACTTCCAGTAGCGCCCCGGGTTCGACCACCCGTGACCTGGCCGTGTTGATCAGCACAGCACCCTCCTGCAACTGCGCGAGCTCAACAGCGCCCAGCATGTGCTCGGTCTCGGCCGTGGCAGGTGCGTGTACCGAGACCACGAGACTCTCCTGCAGCAGCCGGTCCAATTCCGCGCGCCGCACCCCGAGCTCGTGGGCCGCCGGCTCCGACAAGTAGGGGTCGTGCACGCTCACCTGCGCCCCCAGCGCCTGCACCCGCGTGATGTAGGCGCGCCCGGTCCGGGAGGCGCCGATCACTCCGATGCGCGCACCGGCAATCTCTCTGCGCTCCGGCACCTGACGCGCCTCCTGCAAAGCCGCCCCACGGGCGAGCGCTGCGTGGGTGCGGTGGAGCCGTTGCAGCCCGACCATCGTCAGTGTCAGCGCGGTCTCGGCGACCGACTCGGCCATGGCCGCACCGCCCTGGGTGACGCGCACGCCTCGCTGCCACGACCGCGCCGTCACCAGGAACTTGACCGAAGCTCCGGTGTGGGCCACCAGGCCCAGGCGAGGTGCGCCGTCGAGAATCTCGGCGGTCAGCGGTGCGCTGGTCCAGCCGGTCACGAGGACGTCCGCGTCAGCGAGCGCCTGACCGTAGGATCGCGGATCGTCCAGGACGCGCACTCTCCCGTGGGAGCCTAGCTCGGCGAGCAGGTCGTCAGGGAGGAAGCGAACCCGGTCCGATTCCCGGACGGCCACCACGATCGTGGCGTTCACACCCGCACCTCCGCACCGGTCTGCAGACTCTCCGCGGCAGCCGCGAGCAGTCGCACCACCCCGAGCATCTCGGATGTGGCGATCGGCGCGCGGCCCGTGCGGCACATGGTGAGGATCTCGGTGAGAAGTGGGACGTAGAAGTCGGACCCGCCGGCGGTGATCTGGAACGGCGTGGCGGACTCCCTGTAGTGCAGCGTGCCACCGGTGCGCGGCGTCCAAGTCGGGCTGCCGCGGACGGTGGCGATGCGGCCGTCCTCCCATTGACAGACCAACACGGTCGCGCCCGGGCCACTACGTGCCGTCACCGAGACGCAGCCCGGCCCCAGGACCGCATGTGCCAGGTCCGCCAAGTGCACGCCATACCAGGCCGGTAGCGGCAACGGGGGCTGTGCAGGCATCGGCCCCCACAGATCGGCCCCCACGACGGCGCCCGGTCCCCTGACCTCGGTGAACGGCCTGGCGTAGCGCTTGGGTGAAGCGCACAGGACCGGCACCCCTGCGGCGTCTGCCTCGGCAAGGACTGGCTCGACTTCCGGGGCCGAGAGCGCCAGTCGGGTGTCGACGTAGGTCGGCCGGCCCGTGGCCACGGCGGCGGCGAGCAGTTCGACGTGCTGGCGCGGGTCGACGGCGGTGATCAGAACGGCGTCGACGTGGGCAAGCAGATCTTCCATACTGCCAGCTCGTGGGATCGTGAGGTCGTCGAGGACCTGGGAAGAGACGTCGTCGAATCGGTCGCGACTCATGGCGAAGTCCGCCGACGGAGTCCCCGGCCAGGCAGCGACGACGCGGGCACCGGCGAGCGCAGGATGGGGCGGCTGCGCACTCTGGACGCCACCCGGCTCCCGGTGCGGAGAGTCCTCAGCGGCGGCGTTCAGCAGGCGCGCGAACGCCGGCGCATGGGAGGAGTCGAGGCCGGCGAGGCCCAGGCGTAGCGGAGTAGTCATCGGACGGCCTGCGGATGTTCGGCGGCACCGATCCGGGCCCGGTGGCCAGGTCCGACCTCGGTCATGCGGACGCTGTCATCGTCTTCCGGGCGCCAGGGGTCCTCAGGCAGCGGGACTGGCTCACCGCGGACAGGGAGTACCGCGGCGAGGAGCTGGCGGGTGTAGGGATGGCGCGGCTGCTCGAAGAGCGCCTCGGCCGGGCCCTGTTCGACGAGGCGCCCTCGGGACATGACCGCGACCGTATCGGCCAGCTTCTCCACGACTCCGAGGTGGTGGGAGATGAACAGCATCGTCAGGCCCAGTTCGTCCTTGAGTCGTTCGAGCAGGGAGAGGATCTGCGCCTGCACCGAGACATCCAGTGCGGAGGTCGGCTCGTCGCAGACCAGCAGTTCCGGCTCGAGAGCGAGCGCCCGCGCGATCGCGATGCGCTGCTGCTGCCCACCAGAGAACTGGTGGGGGTAGAGCTCGGCGGAGCGCGGCGGCAGACCAACAAGTTCGAGCAGCTCCCGCGCCCGCGCCTGCCCGGCGGCAGCATGAGCGACGCGGTGCAGCCGCAGGGGTTCGGCCACGTTGGCCGCAGCAGTGAAGTGGGGCAGCAGCGATCCGAACGGGTTCTGGAAGATCATCTGGGCACGGCGGCGGAACGAGGCGGCCTGACGGCCCTTGATGGAGGTCATGGGGCGCCCGTCGAACTCGACCGTGCCCGCCGAGACCGGCTGCAAACCCATGACGAGACGCGCGACGGTGGACTTACCGCTGCCGGACTCGCCGACCAGGCCGACGGTCTCGCCGCGACGGACCTCAAGGTCCACGTCATCGACAGCGGTGACCGCTCCTCCCCGGCCGCGGAACACCTTGCTCACGCCGTTGAGGCGGACGAGGGGATCAGACATGGTCGTGGCTCCTCCAGCAGGCGGCGACTCGGCCCGGGCTGACGCTCTCGAGGCTTTGGGCATGGGTGCACCGATCAGCGTCGGCCAGCGCGCACCGGGTACGGAACGGGCATCCGCTGGGCCGGTTAGCCACATCGACCGGACTGCCAGGGATCACCGAGAGTTTCCGGTGCCTGTCCCCGACATCGATCGTGGATCCGAGCAGGCCCTGGGCGTACGGGTGGGCGGGGCGGTCGATGAACTCGGCCATTGGGCCGCGCTCGACCACCTGGCCCGCGTACATCACCACGGCGGTGTCGCAGAAGAACCTGGCGACACCGAGGTCATGGGTGATCATGATGATGCCGGTCCCCCGCTCTTTCTGGGCCTTCAGCAGCTCCAGGATCTGGCGCTGGACGGTCACGTCCACGGCGGTGGTCGGCTCGTCTGCAATCAGCAGATCCGGCTCGATCGCCGTCGCCATCGCGATCATGGCTCGCTGCCGCATCCCGCCGGAGAGTTGAAAGGGGTACATCCGCAGGCGGCGCTCGGGCTCCGGGATGCCGACCTCACCCAGCGCCCGGATCGCACGCTCGCGCGCCTCGGCCTTGGTGCACACCCCGTGCCAAACAAGGTGCTCAGTCAGTTGGCGCTCAAGGGTGATGGTGGGGCTCATCGCCTCCATCGCGTTCTGGAACACCATGCCGATCCGGCGGCCGCGGATCGCGCGCATCGCTCGTTCCGGCATGCCCACGAGATCCTGACCGTCGAAGATCGCGTGCCCGTCGGTGATCGAGGCGGTCTTCGGGAGCAACGCGAGCAGACTTCGGGCACCAACGCTCTTGCCGGAGCCGGACTCACCGACGACGGCGACCGCTTCTCCGCGCGCGACGCTGTAGCTGAGTCCGTCCACGGCGGGGACCATGCCGCGTTCGGTGCGGAACTGCACCTTCAGGTCCTGAACATCGAGCAGCACATCGGCGGTCATCGGCGCGTTCCCGTCGTGTCGAAGGCGTCTCGGATCCCGTCCCCGAGCCAGGTGAAGGCGAGCAGCACGACGGCCAGCATCACGGCCGGCCACACCAGCATGTTCGGATAGGAGGTGACGTAGGAGATGCCGTCCTGGATCATGCCGCCGAGCGAGGGCGTGGGCGGCTGGACTCCGAGGCCGAGGAGGGCGAGGCCGGCCTCGGCGGTGATGGCTGCCGGGATCCCGAAGGAGACGGCCACCAACAATGGTCCGACGGCGTTGGGCAGGACGTAGCGGACAGCGATGGTCACGCCCGGCGCACCCATGGCACGGGCGGCTTCGACGAAGTCGCGCTGCATCAGCGTCATGGTCTGCGCACGCGTCAACCGGGCCATGTTCACCCATGAGGCGATGGCGATCGCGAGGATCACCGCTCCGACGCTGCGGCCCAGCACAGCCACCATCAGAACGGCGAACAGGTAGGTAGGGAAGGCGAACATCACGTCGGTGATGGCCATCAGGAACTGTTCGGCCCGGCCACCGCGATACCCCGCGATCAGGCCGATCACGACCGCCACGATCAAGGCCGCCAGCTCGGCTCCGAAGCCGACGAGAAAAGAGGTGCGCAGGCTGTAGATCAGGCGCGAGAGCAGGTCCCGGCCGAGGAGATCGGTCCCGAGCAGGTGCCCAGCGGTCCCGGGGCCGGCGAGGGTGTGCTCGTAGTCGGGTTCCTCGAATCCGTACGGTGCGATCAGCGGCGCAATCACCGCGAGGATGATCAGGGCTACCAGCACCACGAAGCTAGCGAGAGCGAGCTTGTTACGGCGAAAGCGCGTCCAGGCGCGACGGAACTGGCTCTGGGCCTGAGCTGCTCCCCCGGTCGCCACCGACTCGGAACTCTCGGGCGGGTCGGGGCGTTCTGCCGTGTCAGTGCGGTCCGTCTGAGTCATCGTGCACCTGCCGTCGCGCGGATGCGGGGGTCGAGGAAGCCGTACAAGAGATCCACCACCAGGTTGGTCACCATGAGGATCACGGCGAAGAAGAGCGTGGTCCCCATGAGCAGGGGCATGTCACGAGAGGCTGCTGCGTCAGTGAAGTACTGCCCGAGCCCGGGAATCCCGAAGATCCACTCGATGAACACGGTCCCGGTCATGAGGTTCGCAAGCACCGGTCCCGCGACCGTCACGAGTGGGATGAGGGAGTTGCGCAGGACGTACCGGCGGATCACGAGCCGGCGGGCGCCGCCCTTGGCGAAGGCGGCAGTCACGTACTCCTCGCGCAATGTCTCCAGGACCGAGGAACGAACGTAGCGGGTCATGACCGCGGCCGGACCGAGCGCCAGTGCAATCACGGGCATGATCATGTTCTCTGGTCCGCTCCACCCCCGCGAGGGGAGAACGTGCCAGGTGCCGGACAGCAGCAGCATGAGGAAGGTGCCGACGAGATAGGGAGGCAGGCTGTGCCAGATGGTCACCGCGAACATCGACCCGTAGTCCCAGGGGGTGTTCTGCCGCAGGGCCGAGAACACGCCCACGGGAATCGCGATACAGAGGGCGATGATCACCGCCACCACGGCCAGGGTGGCCGAGACCGGAAAGGACGTGGCGATGATGTCCTCGACGTTCTGGCCCGTGTACTTGTACGAGGGACCCATGTCCCAGGTGAGGGCGCCTTTCATGAAGCCTAGATACTGCTGCCAGACGGGCACTTCCTCGCCGTAGCGTTGCTGCATTTCGGCCGTGACGGTCGAGGACTCCTCTGCCGCCAGGTTCGAGATGTCGGCGAAACTTCCCGGCGCCAACTGCAGCAGACTGAAGGCAATGATGGAGACCGCGATCAGCGAGAGCACTAGCCGGGCTACTCTGCGGACCACGAAGACGGCGAGATTCATCGTGATGCCTCCAGCTCGGCGTCTCGCAGTTCGGGGATGCGGATGTCAGCACCTCGTGCCGGCGGGGCTCCTGCTCCGCCGGCACGAGCGTCGAGATCGGACAGGTCATTCACCGGTGATGGACACACCCTTGAAGTAGTACACGTCCGGGGTGCCACGGAGATTCAGGCCTTCGACCCCCGGCCGTACCAGGTAGTTCGCATCGATCAGCGTCACCGGGAGATAGAGATACAGATCGTCGCGAACTTCGGCCGCGTCGACGAAGTACCCTGTCGCGGCTTCCAGATCCGGCTGACTACTGCCCTCAGCCGCGAGCGCCGTGAACTCCTGCGCGCCCGCGCTGGCGTGCTCGTCCCGCAACGCCCGCAACTGCGACTCCCGCTCACCGGGGTCCAGATCCTCGTCTGCCTGGACTTCCTGGTACTCCTCCCACACCTCGGCAGGGAGGCTGAACTCCTCCATGGTGCGGGGGTTGAAGATCGTATTGATGGCGTCATTCCAGTTGGCGCGCGTGATGAAGCCACCGGAGTAGAAGCCCGGGGACTCCTGCACAGACCAACGCTCTTCCACATACACGCCGCGCTCGACGTTGTTCACACGCGCACTGATCCCGAGATGCTCACCCCACTGATCCACCGCGACATCCAATTCGGGGCGAGGCGCTTCTGTCAGCAACATCAGCTCCGGGAAACCCTCACCATCGGGATAGCCCGCGTCGGCAAGCAGTTCCTGGGCCCGTGCGATGTCCTCGTCCTGGCCGAGACCATGCTCCGCACCCAGGTACTCCGGCACCAGTGACCTGGCGACGGCCACGCCCGGCTGCAGACCAGCGACGATCTCCCGGCCTAGAGCGAGGGAAAGTGCCTCACGTACGCGCACATCCTCCAACACGGGATTGGTACTGCGTAGCAGTGCCAGGTAAGTGATGTTCCGCTGCTCGACCGCTCTGATCTGATCCGTAAACTCGGGGTTGTCCACGTAGGAGAAGACGTCCTCGCCGACGAGCTGCATGAGGTCCACCTCGTCGTTGTCATAGGCGACCGGGCTCACCGGCTCGCCAGAGGCAAAGAGTTGGATCTCCACCTCATCGAGGTGCACGTTCTCGCCGTCCCAGTAGTTCTCGTTCGGGACAAGGGTCATCTCGACATTGCGCTGCCACTCGTCGAGCACGAAGGGCCCATTGCTGACCCAGTTCTCGGGCTCGGTCCACTCCTGCGGGAACTCCTCGAGCGTCGCAGGGTGCAGCGGGAGCATCGAGGGGTGCGTCAGGCCAAGCAGGAAACCAGGGTTAGGGGCCTCAAGCGTGAAGACGAGCTCGTGCTCTGCAGTCGCCTCGATACCGACCTCGCTGAAGTCGGTGACACTTCCGGCCAAGAACTCGCTCGCATTCACAATGCCCAGGGCCGTCTGATACGAGTTCGCGCCCGTCGTCGTCCCGGCGGCCGAGCCACCGGGAGTCAGGAGCCGCTCATAGGTCCAGACGAAATCGGCAGCCGTCACCGGTTCGCCGTTTGACCACGCCGCATCCCCCCGTAGCTGGAAAGTCCAGACCGTGCCGTCCTCGGACACGTTCCACTCGGCTGCCATCCCGGGCTCCACGTCCGACCCGTCCGCGTTCTGAACAACCAGCCCCTCGAAGAGACCCTGCTGGTCGATCCAGATGCCGTTCGTGATCACATGAGGGTCGAGACTCTCGGGGTTGGGCCAGGTCGTCCGGAGAATCTGAGCGGCGCTCTCGTCACCGGATCCGGAGTTCGTGCTCGCATCGGTGCCGCCATCGCCGAAGATGCTGCAGGCGGTCAGGGCAAGCGCCGCGGCGGCGACAGCCGCAACTGCCTGAACGCTCCGCTTGGGCATGGTGTGGGGGACTGCCATCGTCACTCCATTGTCGTCATGTCGGGCCGGTCGTGGGCATCGATGCCCGCGAGAAATGTCCGTCGGTCGTGGGAACGACGCTAAGCATCGCATTAAATTTTGTCAATAGCCGAATCAAGCGCTGCTGAGAGATGTTGCGGAAGGGGTGCTGGCACCGGAAGTGCTGACATCGCGCGCACGGGTGGCATCGGAGCGAGCAGCTGCACGTGCCGACTCAGGGCGCACGAACGACTTCACCGGGTACGGGTACGGGCGTTGCCAGCCTCTGGCGTAGAACTCAGGCTCGGTCGATGAGCCGATCTTGTCCTCGTGCCCGCTGGCCACGAGGGCCATCACCTCACGCGTCAGGGTCGCATCCATTCGGTCCAGGTCGGCCCGGTGGGCGGGATCCCGGCTGAGATCACGGATCTGCTCCGGATCCGCGTCGTGGTCGTAGAGCAGCACTTCACCGGTGCCGTACTTGTGAAGCACCATGCCACCCTCTCGCAGCATCCACCCGTCGGCGACGGCGCCCACCACCCGTTCTCGTGACTCCGCCTCGAGCCCTGAAAGCCCAGGGACGGCACGCGCATCCATCTGCTCCGGTACACCGGCTCCCACGAGCTCGAGCATCGTGGGAGCAAGGTCGTAGAGGTCAACCATGGCGTTGTTGATGCCCGGCACATGACCAGGAATCCGGATCATCATCGGCACCCGGACGGATTCCTCGTGGAACATCGCCTTGCCCAGCAGCTCACGATCACCCAGGAAGTCACCGTGATCGGAGGCGAGAATGACGATGGTGTCTTCGGCCAGGCCCGCTTCATCGATCGCCTGGAGCACGCGCCCGACCTCGTGATCGACTTGCATGACCAGGGCCGAGTAGTGGGCGCGGACCTGGGCCCGCGCCTCATCGGGAAACTCGGAAAGATCTAGGTCGGCCCACGCACGCAGGTAGGAGTCGCGGGCCGCCTGCACCCGTTCGGGGGCATGGTCGGCACTTCCCGGCCGCGCGATCGGAACCCGGTCGCGGTCGACCCGATCGAGGAACTCCGGGACAGGGTCGTAGGGACAGTGCGGCCCGGGAAACCCGACCATCATGGCGAACGGCTCGTCGCATCCTGTCCGGGAGGCGATGAACTCCTGCGCGGCGGTACCGACGAAATGGTCGACGGAGTGCTCCCACGGCACCGGGGGCGGCGTTGCCCCTCGGCTCTCGTGGTATTCGGGCCACGTGTTGGCATGAGTCTTCGCCAAGCCATGCCGCCGTAGGTAGGCGTCGTAGTCGTCGCGGATGGCGATATGACGCTTGTCTTCGGCGATCACGCGGTGGTGGAACCCGTAGCCGGCATCCCAGGGGTAGAAGTGCATCTTCCCGATCGAGGCGGTCACGTACCCTGCGGAGGAGAGCCGGTCAGCCCACGTCTCGATACCCATCTGGCGATAGTCGGGCCGGAGCCCCTGGTCATTGGCCAGCACTCCGGTGCGCAACGGGTGCATTCCGGTCAGCAACGCGTTCCGCGCCGGCACACACAGCGGTGCACTCGAGACGGCAGCGGTGTAGCGCACACTCGATGAGGCAAGCGCGTCGATAGCGGGGGTCTGAAGCCAGTCGGCGCCATAGCAACCCAGGAAGTCTGGGCGGAGCTGATCCGGGAGTATCAGGACGATGTTCTTGCGGGTCACGAAGCCTCCTGTGCGGCGCAGCCACACGCGTTGCCGAGCACGGGCGGGCCAGAACGCGAGGCGTCGTGTCGCACTGTGACGAGAGCCGCCGTTGCTCAATAATTTTGTCATCAGCAGAAGTATGGTGATCATCGTCCACATGCCCCGCCAGTGTCAAGACACGGAAGATGCGCACCCAGAGACGAGCAACGAACGTCAGGGCGCGATACGAGAAGCCATCAGAGAGCGAGCAGCCGCCGACACGCATCGACTACCAAGGACACCCTGGGGGTGGCCGACGACCCGTGGGCGAGCGCCCGCACCGCCCACTCGTCCATCGCCCGCAGCACTGCCATCACCAAATGGAGCTGCAACTCCGGCGGCAGGTCGGCACGCACCGCCCCTGCCTCTCGCCCGACCTGCAGCACCCGGGCCACCCAGCCCGAGATCTCAGCCACCACACCGGCCTGCGCACCCTGGGGCGGCGCGGCGTAAAAGAGGCGCCCCAGCAGGAGGGCGTCAGGATGAGCGACCAGGTCGCGCTCCAGTCGCGCGAGGAACCCTTCGACGCCCTCCCAGAAGTTCTCGGCGAAGGAGTCCGGCGCGGGCACGTCCAACCCGGCCCGCACCTGCTCGGTCAGGTCGCCGATCACGAGATCCACGAGATCCTGCTTCGACTCGAACAGGTGATAGAAGCTGCTCTTACTCATCCCGCACGCCCGGATGATCCGGTTCAGCGACGCACCCTCGAGACCGGCGCTCGCGAACTCGTCCGCCGCGGCCCGCACGAGTGTGGCTCGGCGTTCTGGGTCGAGGCGGTCCAGCGGGTTCGGCATACCGCGAGAGTAGTGGGAGTCACGCGCGGTCGGTCGAGCGCTCAGGTATCCAGCACCAGCGACAGCGTGCCGCGCACCTGATGCAGGACCGGTGAGCCCACGTTTCCCCAGCGACCGATCACACGACGCGTGGCCACAGACCGTACGTGTTGACACTGGGCAGAACACTGGCTGCGGAGTCCGTTGTGCTCGTCAGGCTCGATCACGATCTCGACGCTGCTCTGCCGGACAGTACGCGTCAGCGGCACCACCTGGACGACGTTCGGAGCCCCGCGCAAGATCCGCGCAGCAGTCACGACGATCGCAGGCCGAACGAGCCCAGCCTCCGACCCGAGTGGCGTACCAAGATCGAGTTCGACGACATCACCGGGCGTCAGCATCGAGCCACGCGGTCTCGTCCCCCGTCAACGGTCCGTACGACCCCGATCAACAGTGGACCACCCGGTCCACAACCGTGCTACAGTCGCACTGGACCACCTGGTCCAGCATTCACGGAGGGAGCCGGCGTGAGCTTCATCGAGACACCGCTACACGACCAGCTGGAGGCGGCCGCCCGGGACTCCCGGCCCACGCTCATCGTCGGGGCCGGCATCGCCGGCACCACACTCGCCCAGCTCTTGCGCGGCGCCGGCCAACACCCGGTCTTGATCGAGCGATCCGCCGGCCGCCACCCCGGCTACATGCTCGCGCTGATGCCGATGACCGATGCCGCATTCAGCGACCTCGGCGTCACCGAGGCCTATCACTCTCGCAGCGTGCCCATCAGCCGCTACCGCGTGCGCTCACGCACAGGAACAATCCTCCGCACCGACCCGATCGACGAGATCCTCAGCCAGTACGGCGACTACCGTGGCATCAGCCGCGGTGACCTGCTCGACATCCTCACCACCGATCACGCCCCGGTCACCACGGGCACGACCGTCTCCGCGCTACGGGACGAGCCAGACGCCGACAGCGCCGCCACAGTCACCCTGCGCCAAGGCGAGCAGGAGACCGAGGCAAGCTTCGCCGTCGTGATCATCGCCGACGGAATCGGCTCGACCACTCGCCGCCTCCTCGACACACCCACCACAGACGTGGACACGGGCTGGGGCGGCTGGGTGGTGTGGGCTCCTGCCGATGATCAGATGGATCTCGGCGAGGAGCTGTGGGGCACCGACTTCCTCCTCGCCACCTACCCCGTCAAGGATGCCGTCGGCGTCTTCCTCGGGGGCAACCGGGACGACACCGCCGCCGGACCGGAGGCATTCGTGGCACGGGTGCGCCGCCAGGTCCCCTCCCCCGGGCCGCGCATGAATGCGGCTCTGGAGGCCATCCTCGCCGATCCCGACCCCTACTTCTGGCCGCTCACCGATGTGCGCGCTGCCCGCTGGACCACTGGCCGCACCGTGCTGCTGGGCGACGCCGCCGCCGGCTTCCTGCCCACGGCGGGCATCGGGGCTGGCATGGCAATGGAGTCGGCCTGGGTGCTGGCCCGCCTGCTGCGCCACCACGAGAGCAACGACGGCGGCCCTCCTCTCCCAGCACTGCTCACCTCGTTCGAGGCTCGCCAGCGCCCCCGGGTGGAGGCCGCGCAGGACAACTCCCGCCAGCTGGCACGCTTGATGTTCCGGCGCAGTCGGATCTGGGCCGTCGTGCGGGACCTGGTGGCGCGGCGGGTCAGTGTGGCCACGGCGCTCGGCCCGATCCGGAAGCTGCTTGCCGACCTGCCGTCCGTCACCCCACCGTCCACCAACTCACCCACCACCACCAACTCACCCACCGCCGAACGCTGAGTTGGTCGGCATCGAGGCGGGCAGCGTCAAGGGGTCAATGCAACTTCGGGCGGATTGGCGAGTAGGTGGGGGCGGGCGAAATGGTGCGGACGGGATGGTGCGAGCTACGTGGGAGCGAACGAGGCCCCCTGTCATGGCTGGTACTGCTGCTTCACCTGCCCGGCTACGATGCCGCAACGAGTCAGCCACGGTTCGGCCTCGATCCGGCCACAGCCATTCCGCTGCCGGAGCAGCCGGCATAGCGTCACGACCATGAGACGCATCCATGGGGTCATAGCAGCCGCCACACTCGCCTTACTCGCGGCCTGCTCAGCGGGGACCAGCACCAACGACAGCGCCGGCAGTGAGGCCGGGCAGCCGGAAATGGCAGGAGACGGCGCCTCCGTCGCCGATTCACCCGGGCGCGACACCGACACCGAGATCGGCGAACGCCAGGTCATCACCACCGCCTACGCAACCGTCGTGGTGGACGATCCAGAGACCGCGGCGACGGACCTGGCCACCTTGACCTCCGCCGTCGGGGGGCACGTGCAGAGCCGGTCGATCTACCAGGGCGAGAACACTTACGAGTACCGAAGCCTGCCCTCGGCCAGCATGACGCTGCGCGTCCCGGCCGACGAGCTGGAAGGGATGCTCGCCGATCTCGCCGACCTCGGCGACGTGCGCGACGTCTCCCAGGACAGTGAGGATGTCACCCGTACGCTCGTCGACCTCGACGCCCGGATCAGTGCATTGGAAACATCCACGGCGCGGCTCGAGGAGATCATGGCCGGAGCGGAGACCAGTGCCGACCTGATCGAGGCCGAGGCGGCCCTGAGTGAACGGCAGGCCGAGCTGGAGTCCTTGCTCTCTCAGCGCGAGCACCTCGCCGACCAGGTGGCGATGTCGACCCTGCACGTGCAGCTGACCGCAGAGGATCTGCCTGAGGTCACCGCCGACGGTTTCCTCGGCGGTCTGCAGACCGGGTGGCAGGCGCTGGTCTCGTTCGTCAGCACGCTCGTGGTGGCGCTCGGGGTGCTGCTGCCGTGGCTGGTGGTGCTCGCCATCCCGGCGGCGATCATCGCTGTGATCGTCCGCCGACGCCGTCGCAAGAGCGGCAGCCCGGCGACCCCGAACAACCCCGAACCGGTGCCGAACGAGAGCGCCTGACCTCAGGCCTCAGGGACGGTGATATCGACGTCCGCGCCGTGGTCGGTGAGCACGGCGCGGCCCGAGGTCCCGTCAGGGTAGTCGTAGTCGATGGCGCGCAGCAGGCCAGCGGGACCGACCCACCACGTCTCGCTCCACCCGTCCAGAGCGAGCTGGTACCCCGTGACCGCCACCCCATCGATCTCGTCGACCCCGGCCTCTTCAATAGCACTCGCATCGGCCGCGAGCTGCTCCTGCCAATGCGCCCAGTCCCAGGTGTCCGGCATCGGAGCAGTCGCATCCGGCTGCACGAGCTCCGGCTCCCCGCCACCCTCGGCCACCCAGTACTCCTCGTCCACCCACCACTCGCGGCGGGTGATGGTTCCGCCGGTGTCGGTGGTGGTGACCTCCAGCGCGTCCAGTTCGCCCTCGACATAACGGACGGCGCCCTCCTGAGACCCCTCCTCAGTCTCCTGGGCGAAGCCGAACGTGCCCGTGGATTGCAGTGCCGCCGCCGTGACCGTCCCGATCGTGTCGCTGGTCAGCGGCACCGCAATCCCAACGTCGGCACCGAAGTCGAAGAGCCGGCCCTCCCCCTCCGAGCCGTCGGCAGTAGAGAACTCGTACCCGCGCAAGAGGTCCGCTTCATCCAACCACCAGATCTCCGTTCGCTCCGGCCCGGTGATCTCGACACCTGTCACCTCCACGCCGTCGATCTCGTCCGTGCCCACGGACTGCACCGAGGTCGCCGCGGCAGCAATGTCCTCCTGGAGCAGCGCCCAGTCGAAGGCAGCCACGAAGGACTCCGCGTTCTCGACGGTGTCCGGGCTTGGTGCCGCACGCTCGTCTCGCGCAGTCCAGTAGGTGCCATTCACCCACCAGTCGCGCCAGAGATCCTCACCGTCACGCTGAGTGACCTGGATCGCCGCCACCTGCCCGTCCTCGTAGACAATCGACCCTTCGGTCGTGTTCTCCGCAGCGGTGAACTCGAACCGGAACGACCCGGCATCGCGGAGCGCTTCCGCGGAATCGGCGCCGATGGCTGCCGCGTCACCGGTGTCCGGATCCCCATCCTCGCCCGGGGAGCAGCCGGCCACCAGCAGTCCACCCACCAGCAGCCCACACACCAAGGTCAGGGCACGTGGCCAGTCCCGCTCCGTCGTCATCGATCGTTCCGCCGTTTCGCTTGCGCTCACGTATTCCCTCTCCCTCAATGAGTGCGAACGACCCTAGCAATCCAGGGACACCTCGCCGATGGGCGCCCCTCCCTCGCCGGAAGAGATGTTCGCCCGCTCACGCTCACCACGATGTCAGTAGCGACTACCGATGCTTCCCACGTGTGCACCTGACTAGCGTCGGCGGTGCCCGAGCCGCCGAGGAGGAGGTGCGCCATGCCGGGAGCCCGTGCCCGCCGCTTCTGGCGTCTGCCACCAGCGCTCCTCATCCTCGCGCTTGCCACTGGGTGCAGCGTGTTCGACGGCACGGACACGGTCTCCGTGTTCGACCTGAGCACCGGTGACTGCGTGCTGGCACCGGAGGACGTCACGGTTGAGATCTCCGAGGTCACGGTGGTCCCGTGCGAGGAACCGCACCACCTGGAGGCCTACGCCCTGGCCGAGTTTCCCCAGTCGACGGGTCAGTCGACGACTTCGGCGGCTGGGAGCTCTTTCCCCGGCGACGCTGCCCTCAAGGACTTCGCCGACGGCGCCTGCGCCGAGGAGTTCGCCGACTACGTCGGCATCGACTACCGGGATTCTGAGTTGTGGTTCACCTATCTGGTGCCCTCGGCCCGTAGCTGGCAGGCCGAAGACGACCGCAGCGTGCTCTGCTTCGTCACCACCACCGGGGAAGAACTCACGCAATCAGTCGCCGGTACCGGGTGGTAGCGGCGGCCAGCTCGTCGCGCTCCGACCGATCACCGACCGCTGCGACCACCATCAAGAGGAGTGCCATGCCACGGCCCGCCGCGACCACCACCGCCACCATGACGTGCACCTTCGGTGCCGCGCCGTCGACCTTGAACGCGACCAGCGCCCCCACGGTCCTGATCGAGGGCAAGCCGGCAGCGACCATCCGCGACACCATCCCGGTCATGAACATCCCGCCGTTCGGGATGTGCACGTCGCTGGCCAATCCCGCCGTCGCCGCAGCCACCACAGCCGCACTCGGCGTGCTCACCCCGGCCCCCTGCCTCCCCGTGATGGCGACGCCGGCGTGGCAGAACGGAGCCACCCGGACCCTCATCGGCGGCACCCCCGGCCTCACCCAGGGCGCGATGTGCACCTGCGCCTACGGCGGCATGATCCAGGTCGTCAACGCCGGCACTCTCAGGAGTCAGACCGGCTGATTCAGGAGTCAGACCGGCGGGCCTCGAGGATCCGGTCGAGCTCCGCCCGCTCCGCCTCCAGCTCCAGCCGATCGTTCTCGCGAACCATCGCCATGGCGTCCGAGGCGCTAGCAGACCCGGAGAGCACCGCCTCGATCGCGGGCCAGTACCGCACCAGTTGCTGCTCAGCCGTGGCGAACGCGAGTCCGAGTAACCCACCCAACGCGCCTGTCGGAATCTCCACCTCACCCACAGTCACCGAGGTCCGGACCGCGATGCTGCCGGCAGCCAGATCGACCTCGATCGTGGCGTCGAACTCGGCATCGCTGGCACGCACGGCCAACTCGACCGCGGACTGCCGGTGCGCCACCGGAATCGGAACGGGGTACACGGCGTAGCAGCTCACGGACCGCGCCTGCGAGCGCACCACACCGAACAGGTCACCCATCCGCGCGTCCTCAGACGCTACCTCCACTGTCGCCACGTCGACGTCCAGATCAACGTCGTGCCCCGTGAGCACGAGTGAGATCGCCACATCGCGCAAGAACGCCGGTTCCACGGCGTCGAGCTGGACGTAGGAACGAGAGATTCCCGACGACGCCCCCTCCTCGGGCGCACCGCTTGCGTTGGTCATACTCCAGCTTTCTGGGCCGGCTGTGCCCGGCGTTCAGCGATCATGATCTTGATCAACTGGATGGCCGCCTGTGAGTTTCGGCTGGGCGCTCGGTCACGTTCGGCTTCCAGGTCAGCCAGGGTCACGGTGGCTTCCCACGTCTTGAGGTCGTCGTCCGTGGCGTCCTCGGCGAGCCACCGGTCCCCGACGACGCAGACGATGGTGTCGTCGGTGATCACGCTCTCATAGACCTCAGTCCGAGCGGCGAGCTTCTTGCGCTTGGCGGAGGACAGGAACATCCGAGCCTGCCAGAAGAAGCCACGGTTCTTCTGGCTGTTCTCACCGAGCTGCTTCTTGCTCGCGAGTTCGTTGCGTCGCTCGGCCAGAGATTGGGTCTCGTTCCACTTCTTCAGCACTCCGGCCCCGCGCTTCTTGAGCCCGGTGATCGGCTTGAGCTTGGTCTTCAGGTCCTTGTACGCCGTTGTAGGATCGGCGTCGGTGCCCATCTCGGCGAGCACGGCGTCGCGGATGGTCGCAAGAATGATGTCCTGGCTTCCCTCGGTGCCGTCCTTGGGATCCTTTCCCGGCCGGACCGACGACGGTTTAATCTGCTGGATGTACTCATCAGAGATTAATACTCCGTTGATCCGGTAGTTCTTGAGAAACTCCGCCGCCTCCTTATCGCCCTGGGCGGCCCGGATGATGAGCCCATCGACCGCCATCTTCGGATCACGTCGCAGCTCCTCCTCGGCAGCACCTTCGCGGTGGAGCACCTCCGAATCCTTGCGAGCTCGGACGGCCATGGCGGCCAGCACCTTGTCGGCGATGTAGTGGCAGAGATCGTGGAGAGCGCCGAGCACGCGCTTGCCGGCGCTGATCGCCGCCGGGATTCCCAACCCCCCGGCCGTGACGATCTGCGTGATCGCGATGACGGCATCACCGATACTGGATCCCAATGCCCAGCAGTTCTTCTCGAGCTGCTTCGTGTAGACCTGTGCGATGTGCATCAGCGAGTGGACGTTCACATCCACCTTCTTGTTCGTCGCCGTATTCTTCCATGCCCGTCCCAGGCTGACATTTGTTTCGTGCTGCCGCTGCCCCGTCAGTGCGACGTCCACTACGGCACGAGCCATCGACATCACCGAACTCACGAGGTCGAAACCGGGCAGCGCCTCCCACACCACGCCTGCGACGTCGGAGTCAATCAGTTTGGCCAGTTCGGCGCACTTCTTTGCGGCCGAATTGATCCCGTTCACGCCCCCTGCGCCAGACTTGGCTACTGCGAGGCGATCGCGAACATCCTTCGTCTCGGATGCCTTCTTGGCGGAGCTGACCAGCGACACGGTGGACTTCGCGGCTTCGAGGAGACCAGTGAAGATGCTCGTGACACTCCCGATTCCCGATTCGATCTTCGACTGCGTCGATACGTCCGCCAGCGCGGGCATCTCGCCCGACGGAGAGACCTTCATCGCCGTGTTCATCGAATTGGCAAAGTCGACACTGGGCGAGGTCAGGCCCGTGGGATCCAGGGGATCCAGGGCCATCGGAAGCTGGCGAGAGTCAAAGGCGAGGGTAGCGCCGTCGGTCTCCTCACGGTTCTCTTGATCGGCCCGTATGCCGGACCATCCGGAGACAGTGGCGATCGCACCGGTGCCCTTCTGGATCTTGCCGGCGACGGACTCGACCTTTCCCACGGCGCCATCGGCCTTGGTGAGTTTGGCCTTCTTCGACTTCTCATGCTCGGACGTGGAGCCAGCGGTCACCTGCGGCGTGCCGGCCCCCGTGGTGGGCTTGATCAGCAAGGCCAGCGAACTCTCGATCTTCTCCCTGTCCCGACTTGACTGGCGGTCCTTGGCCTCCACCCGGTCGAGGGCCATCTGCCAAGCTGCGATGTCCAACGGTCCATCCCGAGGGGGCATCCGCTGGATCACCTTGGCGTCTACGTCGCGACGGACCTCGGCCGCGGCCTGCGGCCGGGCCTTCAACTCGGTGACCGGGGGGACCGCTGTCCGTAGTTCCCGATACTTCCTGGCCATCCGCTCGTAGACCAGCTCGACGTCCTTGCCAAGCATCCGCGACGTGATCACTGACTCGTCTGCCGTCTTCTGCGCATCGCGTTGACTCTGCGTAGCATCACCCGCGGCCCGGACGCGGCGGACCTGAGTGACGAGACGTTCCGCGGCCGTCTCCCGAGGGGGCCGCAGGGCCTTGAGGAGGGGGTTCTCCAACGCCAACCAGGTAGCGTCGTACGCCTGTTGAGCGGCTTGCTCATCGTCGACTCCGGGCAAGCCTCGAAGGGTCGCGAACAAGCGTTCCTCATCCTTGCGGACCCTCTCGAAATCCTTGCTCAGGTCGCCCACGTACTGACCGCGGTCCGTCTTGTGCAGCGCCCCGACACCGTTGGCGTTGAACGACTGCCCGGGGCCGTCGAAGGGCGCCTCGTCATCGAGCTGGGTGACCTTCTCCCACCCCTCGTTGCGCACCTTCACCCCTTGCCGGCCACTCGCCTTCAGCCGACCCTTCTGCCTCTTCTCGAGATCCTTGCCCTGCTTCACCGAACCTGCGCTCTGCTTGTCGCCCTTTCCCTTTCCAAAGATCTTGACTCGTCGGCGGATCTGCCCGTCGTGCACTCCCTCGGAGAGCACGTGCGCGATCTCGTGAGCGAGCACGTCCTCAGCACCGGCACCGGCACCGGCACCGGCACCGGCACCCAGGAAAACGTCCTGACCAACCGTGAACGCCTCGGCCGAGAGTGCATCGCCCAGCCGGTTCGCCTCCGCCCCCCGGTGAATGCGCACCCGGCCGAGCGACCGCCCGAACGCACTCTCCATCCGGGCGCGCTCGGCACCCTGAAGCGGAGCACCACCACCACGGGCCGCCTCGATCCGGCCCGCGAGTTGCCCACCCAGCCGCCCACCCTCCGGGCCGACCGCCGCACCCGGCACCGCCACCGGAGTGGCTGACCGCCGCAGGTGGGAACAGCCCGAGCCATGCCGGTGATGATCGGCACCGACCTGCCCCTGCTCGCCTTCCTCCTCGCCCGTGGTCCGGCGGAGCCTGGCCAGCGCGGTCTCGGCACGCCGATCCGCCAGCTCTTCGGCGATGTCGTCGGCGTGGCCCACCACCAGCCCACCGGCGCCGACACCCGCCAGCGGCGCAGGAGACGCCGCGGGCGCCGCCGCATCCGCGTGCGGAGCCTTCTCGGCCTGGTGCCCGGGGTCCGCCGTGGTCGCCGAACGTGACATGACCCGGTCTGTCATCGACCCTCCCTCAACGCGCGCGAGCCGTCAGCGCTCGCTGGCGCCAGTCTTCCCCGCGGCCTGCACGCCGGCATCAGTAGCCACTACCGAGATCCGGCCCACCGCGACCCCGTCACCCGCCGCCCCAGCTTGGCCATCTCCCGCTCAGCCGCGCGACGCAGATCCGCCATACCCACCTCCCGCTGCTCGGCGACGGCGTCATAGGTCGCGGCCAGCACGATGTTGCGCACGTCGCCACCAGCGATCTCGAGGGACTCAGCCAGCAGATCCAGATCGACAGGGTCCCCCGCCGCGGTTCCCGGCAGCTGTGCCAGGTGCTGCTCCCACAACCGGCGCCGGGTGGGCGCATCCGGATCGGGAAAGTGCACCATGAAGTGCAGCCGCCGGGCGAACGCCGGATCGAGGTTGCCACGCAGGTTCGTGGCCAGCACCGTGATCCCCTCGAAGGCCTCCATCCGCTGCAGCAGGTAAGCGACCTCCTGGTTGGCGTAGCGGTCGCGGGAGTCCGTCACGGCCGAGCGGCTTCCGAACAACGCGTCGGCCTCATCGAAGAACAGCACCGCATTGAGCGACTCCGCCTTCGCGAACACCCGCTCCAGGTTCTTCTCGGTCTCACCGATGTACTTGTCCACCACGCTCGAGAGGTCCACCCCGAACAGATCCGCACCCAGTGCGTCGGCCAGCACGTGCGCGGCGAGCGTCTTCCCCGTTCCCGGGCTTCCGGAGAACAGTGCGCAGATGCCGGTGCCCTTGCCGCCCTTGCCCTGCAGATCTCCCAGGCCCAGCACCTCGTCACGGTTGCGCGCCCACCCAATCAGCCGCTCGACCTCGACGCGCACATGATCGGGCAGCACCAAATCGTCCAACGTGGCCGGGGTGCCACCGGAATACGCATGATGACCGGCTGCCAGCATCCGCACCGCCCGCCGCACGTCCTCGGCCCCCACCGCGCGACTCTCCCGCCGGGCGTCGGCGCGCGCCCGCTCAGCGACCAACTCGATCTCCTCCGGCATGATGCGGGCCGCCACCACCTCCGGCCCGACCACATCCTCGGCGATCGCCTCCCGCCAGAGCGCCTCACGTTCGCCCCTGCTCAGACGAGTAGCCGTCACCGTCGCCGGCAACAGCTGCGCCCATCGCGGTTCCCACGCGATCGACGCCACCGCCACCACCGGCACCGCAGCACGATCGATCAGGTCGAGATGAGCTGTGGCGTGCTGAGCACCGAGGAGCACCAGCACCGCCCCCTCGAGCCCCGCCTCCAGGGTCAGGGCTGCGAGCGTGTGGCGCACGTGCACCGGGTCCGGTGACGTCCCCTCATGTTCGGGCACCCCTGCCTCACGCCCCGACGGCGCCCGCTCCAGATCAGCCACGACGCACGCCACCCCCAGACGCCGGCAGGCAGCGACCGCGAGCGAGGCGGCTGCAGCCCCCGGCGCAGCCCTCACCCAGACCAGCGACTCACCCCCGGCAAGCGCATCCGCCACGTCACCCGAGCCGTCCATGTCCACCGGCGGTGCGTGCACCAACACCCGTTCCACCTCCTGCGGCACCACGGCCGCCCCCAGCACGTGCGACACCACACGGTCAGGCACCGCCAGCCTGCGGCTCAGCAGCACCCCGTCACCCTCCACACCGACCAACGCGTACCGGCGCAGCCGGCCGCCCCGCTCCAGCAGCCGGCGGGCCCCCGGTTCGGCACTTCCCAGGCCGGCCGACTCCCAGGCGAGCGCGACGCTCGGGCGAGCTGCGCCGTCGTCACCCGAGAGCAGCCCGGCAAGCAGGTGCGCACTGGGGTGCGCCTCGGGGAGGCAGGCGAGAGTCAGCACGGTCTGCTCGGTGAAGCTGAGCCCGAAGCGCTCGGCCACCTCCCCCACCCCGGCATCCAGGATCTCCAGCGACGCACGGTCGGCAAGCAGCGCCGCGAGCGCCGCCCGGGCGAGCCCACGCCCTGCCCGTTCACCCCCTGCCTGGCCACCCTGTGCCTGACCACCCTCTGCCTGATCACCCTCTGCGGGCGCGGTGCCGGCCCACACCCCCGCACGTTCACGGCGCTCGACGGCGACCTCCCACGCTGCCAGGACAGCACCAGTCAGGCTGTGGGTCGTCATGGCAGCACGGTTTCCAGGTCAGCACTGTATTCAGTGAACTGCTGTTCCATGACCTGCTGTTCCATGGCCTGCACTGTGGCACGGGCACCGGGGCGGGCAGGGGCTCCGACGGTGAAGTTGGGTAGGAATTACCGATGTTGCCCCGCACCCGGATTCCTAGCCTGAGGAGGCTGCGGATCCGTGCGTGGCGTTGCGGCCGGGAGGCATGGGAGGAACGGTGCTGATTTCTGCTGTCGAGGACGGCATCGAGAACCTGCTGCGCGCCGCCCTCCCGCTGGAACGTGAGCACGGCGACATCTCCTTCGAGGCCCCGAACAGCACCTGGTCGGCCACGGTCAACCGACTCACCGTGAATCTGTTCCTGTACGGGGTGGGCCGGTCCGCCCAGCCCCCGATGATGCAGCCGGATCGGCGGGACTCCTCCGGTCGGGTGGCCCGTAGGTTCGCGTTGCCGATGGTCGAACTGTCGTTCCTCGTGAGCGCATGGGCCGGCTCGGCACGCGACGAGCACGAGCTGCTCAGCGATGTGCTCACCCGGGCACTGACCTATCCGACCATCCCTGCCGAGCATCTGAGCCTCTCCCTGGACTCCACCGTCCAGCTCGCCGTGGCCAACGACGAGAAGAACCGGCCCCGTGACGTCTGGGGCGGCCTGGGCGGGAATCTGAAGGCATCGTTCGTGCTGATCGCCACCGTCGCAGCGGACGCCTACCCCTGGCAGGACGCCGCACCGGTGGTCGACCGGGTGGCGCCCGCCGTGCTTCCGAGGCCCGGGGCGCCATGAGGATCGCCAGCGTCATCGATCGCGCCGAGATCGCCCCGGGCTCGGCCGGCGTGATTCCGCTCGATGTGGTCAACACCAGCGACGTCATCGACACGCTGAGCGTCCGCACGCTCGGCTTCCCCGCGAGCGTCACCACACGCAGTGAACCGGAGGCGCTCACTCTCTTTCCCGAGGCCGAAGGACGCCTCGAGGTCCAGCTTGCCTTTCCCGACACCTTTCCTGCGGGCCGTTACCACGTGACCTTGGTGGTCCAGGGGCGCGCCGCTGGCAGCACCGAGGCCTTCCACGACGTCGAGGTGACAGTGCCGCCCCGGCCGGAGGCGTCCATCTCCGCGAGGCCGACACTGGTGCGCACCCGCGGCCGGGCGATCTTCGAGGTCACGGTGGAGAACACCGGCAACACCACCCTCGACCTGGCGTTGCGGGCAATCGATACGGACAGGAGTCTGCGCACGTCCATCGCCCCCGCCACGCTCTCCATCCCGATCGCAGGCACAGCGGTCACAGCCGTCACAGCGCGCGGCCCGCGTCAGCTGCTCGGCACCGACCAGGACAGGCCGTTCCGCGTGGTGGCCGAGGCCGAGGGAACCTCGACCGACGTCACGCTCACATTGCGCCAACGCCCGGTGTTCGGCCGTGGCGTGATCACGATGTTGGTGCTGATGGCCATCCTGGCGGCGTGGGCGGTCGCCATGCTGGTGGGCATGCGCGAGGTGCTCGGCACCGACCCACCCACCCGGGTCGCACCCGCCTCGTTCTTCGCCGCGAGCCCTGAGGAGGGTGGCAGCGTTGACGCTGCCGGCGGTACCGGCAGTGCTGAGGGTGCAGGTGCTGCCGATCCAGCCACGGGCGCCGCGCCTGCTGGCGCCGTCAACAAGGACGGTCTCCTACCGGTCGGCGTCGGTGCCACGATCACCGGAACAGTGCACGGCGCCGACGACCCCGCGGGGGTCGGTCGCCTCAACGTCGAAGCACTCCGGGAGTCAGCCGACGGGTTGGTCCTGGTCTCCTCGGCTGCCAGCCAGTCCGACGGCACCTACACCTTGTCCGGCCTCTTCCCGGGTGAGTACCTGGTGCGCGTCTCCTCACCCGGGTACGAGACCGCGTGGCATCCCTCCAGCACCGAGGAATCAACCGCGACACCGGTCCAAGCTTCCGCGCAGGAGGTGACCGACGGGGTCGACCTCGTGGTGACCGGCGATCCGGCCTCGATCGCCGGGAGTGTCAGCACGGGCGACGTCGACGACATCGAGGTCACGGTGACGGCGACACCCACCTGGGCGGCGGAGGATCTCCCACCCGTCGAGGTCCAGACCGATGGCGAGGGCCGGTACGAACTCACCGGCCTCGTCGCACCCGGAACCTACGACCTGACCTTCACCGCGGACGGCTACCAGCCCACGAGCATCACCGAGACGGTCCTGGGCGGGCAGGAACGGCTCGCGCTCGACGTCGCCCTCGGCACCGGCGCGGGAACGATCGCCGGCACGGTCACCGACGGCACAGGTGGCACCGATGGCAATGCAGGACTCGGGGGCGTGGACGTGTCGACCACCCTCGACGGTGAGGAGATCGTCGTCGGCACTCCCACGATCGGCCAAGTCGGCTCGTTCGTGATTGCCGGCCTCCCGACCCCAGGAACCTATGTGCTGACCGTCAGCAAGGACGGCTACGGCACCGAGAGCGTCGTCGTCGACCTCGGTGCCGGTGAGTCGAACACCGGGGTGAACGTCGCTCTCTCCGGGGGCGCCGGAACGATCACCGGTCACGTCGTCGACGAGTCCGGCCGGGGCGTGGGTGGCGTGGAAGTCAGCGCGGGCGGTGCCTCGACCACCACGCTCACCGCAGGCGACGTCGGCGCGTTCGTCCTGCCAGGGGTGCAGGGCAGGGCCACGGTGACCTTGACGTTCGCCCGGGAAGGCTACGTCTCTGCCTCCACGCCGGTCGACATGACGCAAGCTCCGCCGTCGGGCATCGAGGTCACCCTCGCCGAGCTGTACGGAACGATCCAGGGGCAGGTGACCGACTCCGACGGGGGCGTCGCCGGTGTGCACGTGGAGGCCACCGACGGATCGCACGTGTATCGCACCACATCGACCGCCAGCGGCAGCGCAGGTAGAGGCTCCTACCTCCTGCCCGATCTGCCACCGGGCAGCTACACCGTCTCCCTGGTCCGCGACCAGGTGGCGGTGACCACGGCGATCGTGGACGTGGAGCAGGGAGCGTCGGCCGTCCAGGACCTTCCGCTGCCGGAGGGCAGCTGAGATGCACGTCGACATCACACCGCGGCGCGTGACGGCGGTCCCCGGGATGCCCAGCGAGTTCCTGGTCACGATCACCAACACCAGCGAGGTCATCGGCGGGTATTCGCTACGCGCTCTCGGAGTGGACCCGGAGTGGGTCACCTGCGACGAACCGGAACCACGCCTGTTCCCCGGCGAATCCACGACGGCGCAGCTCACCTTGCGTTTGCCCGACCGCTCTCCCGCGGGCGACCGGGCGGTCGCCATCCAGGTCACCGACCTGGGTGACCCCTCCCGCATCTGCGTGGAGGAGGCGGTGGTCGAGGTCGCCCCCGCGCCGCACGCACGGATCGATCTCGACCCTGCGACCGTCACCGCAGGCCGGTCGGCCGGGTACAGCTGCACCGTCTCGAACGAGGGCAACACGGTGCAGTTACTCCGGCTGGAAGCGCTCGACCCGGAGGACCGCACCACCTTCGACTTCCATCCCAGCGAGGTGAGGCTGGGACCCGGAACCAGTACCACGGTGGACCTGAGGGCGAAGGCGCGGCGGCCGTTCCTGGGAGATGCGGCGCTACGCCCGTTCACTGTGCGGGCCAGCGGTCCGGGGCTGCCCGACGCCGACCACGTTCCGGCTGCCGCGGGCATGTTCGTGCAACGGCCCCGGCTCTCCCGGGCAGCCCTCGGCCTCATCGGTTTGATCGCGGCCATCACCGTGTTCGCGACGGTGATCACGATCGCACTCAGTTCGATCGCGGCACAGTCAGCCGCCGACCGTGACCTCGCACTGCAGGTCGCTCAGGCGCGTGAGCAGGAACCCGAGGCGGGCCGGGCCGAGGTCACCGGTTCCGTCGTGGAGATCAGCACGGGAGCCACGGCACCCGGGGTGTCGGTCGAGCTGTTCCCGGCAGAGGACGCCAGCACCCCGTTGTTGTCCACCGCCACCGACGACGAGGGGCAGTTCAGCCTGACCCAGCTGCCGGCCGGCGACTTCCTGCTGCGGGTCCGAGGCGCCGGCTTCGCCGAGGTCTGGTACCCGACGGCGGGGACGGCTGCCGATGCGACCCCGCTCACCCTGGCCGAGGGTGGTTCGATCGAAGATCTCCTGGTGATCGTCGGTGGCGTTCCGGCGCAGGTCGCTGGAACAGTCAACGGCGAGGATGTCAGCGGTGCGTCGTTGCGGGTGGAGCTGCCGCTGGACGAGGAACCGTTGGAGGGTGAGGTCGAGCCGGCCGCCGATGAGCCTCCGGCCGACGGCACCGGCGGCGGCGCCCTGGTGCGCAGCGTCCCGATCAGCGAGGACGGCACATTCGAGGTCGCCGACCTCCCCTCCCCTGCGGTCTACGACCTGGTCGTGAGCAAACCGGGATTTGCGACCTCCGTCCAGCGCATCGACCTCGCGGCCGGTGAACGCCGTGACGACATCGCTCTCAGTCTGACGCTGGGTGATGGCTCGATCACCGGCGCCATCGAAGGACCGGACGGACCGATCAGCGGTGCCACGGTCGTCGCGACCTCGGGCCAGACGCGGGTCGAGACCGTGAGCCTGACCGAAGGGGAGACCGGAGGCTTCGTTCTGCGTGAGCTACCGACGCCAGGCACGTACGCGATCGAGGTCTCCGCCACGGGCTACGCGCCGGCGTCATTGACCGTGACGCTCACGGCAGGTCAGCAGTTCACGGGTGTGGACGTCGTGCTGGGGCCCGACCATGGCACGCTCGCCGGCACGGTGACGCTGGAGGGCGAGGGGGCAGGCGGGGTCCTCGTCACGGTCTCCGACGGCGCGACGACTCTGCAGACCGTGTCCCGGTCCACGGCACCGACGGGCGCGTGGGAGCTGGCGGGCGTCCCGCTGCCTGGTGACTACACCGTGACCTTCGCCCGCCAGGGCTTGGAATCGCGTGTGCTCTCGGTCAGTGTCGACGAGTTCGGGGTGGTGACCTCCCAGGCCAGCGCCACCTCGATCGATGTCGCGATGCGGTCGGCCACGGCCAGCCTGTCCGGGCTGGTGCGGCAGACACGGGGCGGTGCAGCGGCGCAGCCGGTGGGCAACGTCGTCGTCACGGTGAGCTCAGGCGCCGCCGACCGGGTAGTCACGACAGCGTCGGTGCCGGCAGCCGACGTCGGACGGTACCGGATCGAGAATCTTCCGCCCGGCACCTACACCGTGACCTTCGCCCGCAGCGGCACGCGGACCACCTCCGAGATCATCGAGCTGGATGCCGCTCAGCACCGCACGCTCGATCCGGTGCTCGTGGCGCCCGCCCGCATCGGGGGCACGGTGAGCACCAGTGCCGGACCGGTCGTGGACGGCAGCGTCATGCTCTTCCGGGCCAACGAATACGGGACCTCCGCCCCGCCGGTGGCTCAGACCAGGACCGATAGTGCCGGACGCTTCGTGATCGAGGACGTCGCGGCACCGGAGCATTACGTCGTGGAGGCGCGCACGTCCACCGGCAGCGTCGTCGGCACCTCGCCCCCGTTCACGCTCGAGGCCAGCGAAGACCGCACCGTCGACATCAGCGGCACCACCGAGTCCGGCGGAGGTACCTCATGAGCCAGGCACGCCGTAGCGGGCCACAGGCGCCCACAGTCTCGATCGTTCCCGGCGCGCACGCGCCAGCCTCCGGGGTGGCGACCGTGCAGGTCCATGCTCGCAATATCGCACCCGGTTCCCGGCATCTGCGCGTGGGCATCATCGGACTCGACGACGCCTGGCTGCCGGCGACCGTTCAGGTCGGGGCAGCGGCGGATGAGACCGTCACCGTCGATCTTCCGATCACTCCGACGGAGGGTGCCGTCGCAGGCACCTATCCGTTCCTGGTGACCGTCGAGGCCAGAGACACCACAGCCACCCACAGCACAGGCAGCACGGACGGCACAGATGGCACAGGTGAACGCACTCTCGCCGAGGGCACCCTCCGCGTCGACGGGGCGAGCGATCTGGTGCTGGCGGTCGAGCCCGCCGACAGCCGGGGCCGCCGACGCAAGCGGGTCGAGGTGGTGGTGGGCAACACCGGTGCCACACCGGTGGAGGTCGGTCTGAGCAGCACCAGCGATCAGGCGCTCACCGTCAACTTGGACTCCACGCGGGTGCACCTGGGTCCGGCCGAGACCATTCGGATGCCGGCACGGGTGGGGCCACGCAGGATCCGCCTGGCCGGTTCCCGCACGCGCCACTCCTACGAGGTGACGGCGACGGGGCAAGCGGCTCCTCGTCACGCGCAGGCGAGCTTCACCTCGGGCGCGCTGCTCAGTGCCGGCGCCATGCGGGTGACGGCGGTCCTTGCCGTGGCCGCGGTGTGGCTGGCCGGGCTGCTCGTCGCCCTCCCTTACGTCGCGGACCGTTTCACCGCCGACGAGGCCCCCACGGTGGCGGCGACGGCCGGCGGCGAAGATCCGGGGGTGGGATCCTCCGGAGGTGGCGCATCCGAGGGTGACTCCTCCGGAGGGTCGTCCGGTGGTGAAGGGACAGACCCGGCCGACGGCGGCCCGAACGACGATGGCGAGGGCGACGGCGGCGACGAGGGCCTGCGGGTCTCAGGCGTCATCACCGGCGCGGCACCTAGCGACGCCGCCATCGAGATCGTTCCGACCGCCAGCCTGTGGCCCTCGGCGGCCACCACGGACGCCGGACCGCAGCCCGGGGCGGCTCCGGGCAAGATGGTGGTACCGGCAGCGCCAGCGGCGCCCATCACACCGTCGGGAACGGCGCAGCGACTCACCACATTCGCCGATGGGAACGGCGCCTGGGCCCTGGCCGGCCTCACGGCGGCTTCGCGGTACCTGGTGACGATCACCAAACCTGGCTACAGCACGCAACGCGTGGTCATGTCCGGTGCCGAGCTTGCCGCCACACCGCTGGAGACCGACCTGCAGGCGGGCGACGGTTCGATGTCCGGAACCGTGCGGGGACCGGGCGGCCCGGTCGGCGGGGCCGAGATCACCCTGACCGACGGCACCACGACCATCACGACCCGGTCAGCCACCACGGGCACCGTCGGCAGCTGGCAGGTCGAAGGCCTCGTGACGCCCAGCACCTACCTGGTCGAGGCATCCTCGCCCGATCTGGGGACCGAGGCAGAACTCATCGCGTTGCCGGCATCTGGCGCACGGACCGCCGACCTCACGCTCGACGCCGGGGTCGCTTCGGTCAGCGGACGTGTCACTGGGCTGAACAGCCTCGGCCAGAGCAGCGGACTGGGCGGCATCACCGTGACCGCGACCGACGGCACCACCACCCGGACCGCCACGACCCTGACGGGGGAGGGCGCAGGAGCGTTCCTGCTGCCGAGACTGCCGGTCGGGGCCACCTACACCGTGACGATCTCCGGGGAGGGGTACACCACCGTCACGCGAGAGGTGCGACTGACCGCCGACGGCGTGGGTGGGTGGACGATCCCGATGACCTCCTCTGGCGGCATCGTCCAGGGGGTGGTGACCGACGAGACCGGCGCCGGGATCACCGCAGCGGGGCTGACACTGACCCATGGCTCGGACACGGCCGCGGTCTACAAGACGATGTCAGCCTCCGACGGTTCGGGCACATTCCGGTTCGCCGGTGTCGATGCCGGCACCTACGTGCTCTCTGCCGAGTCATTCGGGCACGAGACCGGCTACGCCGAGGTCATCGTTCGGCCGGGTGGGTCGGTCGAGGTCGACCTGACACTGCCCACCCTGGTCGGTGACGGTCTCGTCGCGACCTCCTCGATCACCGGCCGGGTCACCGACTTCACCACCGGCGACAGGATCACCTGCCCGGTGCTGGCGGATGGCGAGGCGTGTCAGATCACGGCCGAGGTGAGGGTGACCGACATCGACGGCCGGAGCCACCTGCTCTCCACGACGGTGGCGCCCGACGCCGAGTACACGCTGCCACCGGACAGCGACACGGTGACGGGCCTGCTTCCGGGTCGATACGTCGTCACGATCACGGCCCCGGGATACGAGCCGGGCGAGGTGGAGGTGACGGTCCCGATGGCCACCGAGGTCCAGGCCGAGACCGTGGCCCTGATCCCGTCACCCTCCCTGACCGGATCGGTGCAGGCTCGGACGGGCCTCCTGCCCGACGGGGTATGCGTGGTTGCGCGCTCGGTGGACGAATCCGGGACGATCGAGAACCCCTGCGACCCAGCCGAGGCCGAGTGCGCGACCACCGCCTCGCGGTGCACCCTGGTCACTGACGGCACCTACCGCATGGACCGGCTCGCGGCGGGGCGCTACGAGGTCTCGGTGACCGGGCTCTCCGATGACTACCTGGTGCCGGATCCGGAGTTGGTCACGCTGATCGCCGGGGAGGTTCAGCGGCACGACATCCTCCTCGAACGGCTCGGCATCGTCTCCGTGACGGCGTCCCGCTCGGACGGTTCCTCCCGAGACCGGGCCGAGGGCGCATGGATTCGCGCAGTACGGGACGGAGAGAGCGGGGCGGAGGTGGTCGCCGAGGAGCAGGTCCCTGAGGAAGGCTTCGTCCAGCTCACCGGCCTGGCGCCCGGCAACTACACCATCGCCGCATCGGAGGACCAAGGAGGTGAGGTGGTCGCGAGTGCCGAGGTGACCATCGGCCTGAACCAGGAGGTCCAGATCCAGCTCGTCCTCGCCTCGAACGAGAGCATGGTGAATGCCTCAGTGAGGTACCAGCTCGAGCCAGCAACCGAACTGCCCGTGGCCGACGCCAGCATCATGATCACCGGGGTGGCGTCCTACTGGAACGGTGTGGCGATCCCGGGCACGTGGTACGTGGAAACCGACAACGACGGCAACGCGGTGATCTGTGCCGATCCCGACGCCGGGTGCGAGCACACGGTCCCGGTGCTCGAGGACCCCTGGACGATCCACATCCATGCCGCCGGATTCGACCCTGTGACGCTGAGCAATGCACCGCTCAGTTCGCTGGATCGCGTGATCCTCACCCCGCAGGCGCAGGAGTTCACCGGTTCGGTCACCCTCGCCCCGGACGCCGACGGCGTGGTCGAGGGTACGCGCTTCGAGGTGCTGCAGGCCCCACCCGGAGTAGGAGACCTCTCGCTACAGGCCGGACCGGAGGGCAGCATCACCTTCTCCGACACGGACGCCCCGGAATCGGGTCAGATCCGCCCAGGCAGCTACACGATCCGCGCCACTCTGGACGGATACGCCTCCTCGACGGAGGAGTTCGACGTGCCGTTGACCATCACCGGGCCGCCTCCGGAGCCGACGTGGGAGCTGCTGGAGGATGCACGGGTCCGGGTGGTGGCGGCAGACGAGGACACCGGAGCGCAGGTCCCTGGTGCGGTGATGACGTTGCGCGACCCGGACGGCGATCTCGAACTCGAGCGCACCGCAGGACCGAGCCAGCGCGTGGTCGACTTCGGCACCCTGCCAGCCGGTGACTACGAGGTGGACGTCAGGATCGCCGGCTACGAGCACCTCTTCGCCCGCGAGATCACCGTCGAGCCCGGGCGCACGGACCCCATCACGGTCGACGTCGATCGACTGGGCACGATCACCGGTGAGATCGTCACCGTGCTCGAAGATGGCTGGACTCAGGACCTCCCCGGAGCCGACGTCACCATCACCCCCGGTGACGCTGACGATCCAGAGTTCACGACCTCCTCCGCCGAGGACGGCGGCTTCGCTGTGACGGGCACCGTCGAGCTGGAAGGACTGGTCGACGGGGAATGGAACGTGTCGGCCGAGGCTGAGCACCACGCGGACGCCGACGCTCAGGTCGTGCTCGACGACGGCGTCCAGCAGCAGGGTGGCGAACCCATCACCACGGTCACGCTCGGTCTGGAGCCCGACCCTGCGAGCCTGTTCGTGGCCGTCACCAACGGCACGAACCCGGTGGAGGAGTCGCTCGACGTCGTGCTCATGCTCTCCACCCCCAACGGCTTCCGGTCGGTCACCCCGTGCCAGGAGGGAACCACCGGTTGTGACACCGCGGATGGCACCTTCCACTTCGATGATCTGCTGCCGACCAGCTACACCCTCTTCGTGAGCGGGTCCGGCTACCTGCCGGTGAGCACGCCCGTCACGCTGGAGGCCGGCCAGCCGCAGCAGCTCCAGGTCCCGATCACCGCTCCCACGGGCTCAATCCAGGGGCAGGTCCTGCGCACCCTGCCCGACGGCTCCACCCGGCCGGTCGACGGAGCGCAGGAGGGGTTGTCGGTGATGCTGAGGAGCGATGGCGTCGACGACCGGCGCGTCAGCGTCAGCGCTGACGGCACCTACCTGGCCGATGACATCAATGCCGGTGTCCATCAGGTCGTGGTTCAGGAGGGTTCCGGGACCGACGCGACTGATGTGACGCCCGTCAGAACCGTCAGCGTGCTCGCCGGGCAGAGCCTTGCCCTGGACCTGACGATCCCGCTGATCACCCGGCCCGTCCAGCTCACGCTGAACTCGACCAACGAGACCGACCTGACCGGTGCCCTGGTGACCCTCACCGGCACGGTCGAGGGCGAGGGCGAGGAGCTCACCTTCGGCCCGCAGCCGGTGACCCGCAGCGGCGACCACACCTACGCCGTCACCTTCCAGCAGGTGCCGGTAGGCACGTGGACGGCCACCGTGGCCGGCCCGGCCGGCCACTACGGCACCCATACCAGCGGCGACATCGAGGTAGCTGGCGGCGACGGGGGTGATGGCGCTGTCACGGCCACGATGGACATCGCCGAGACCGAGCTGCGGCTGCAGGTCGCCCCGGTCACCGGGCCGCTGACCCCACCCTCGCGCGTCACGGTCACCGCGAGTCCTGACGGTACTGACGGCGAGACGGTCACCACCACACTGATCACCGGAGCCGGAGACACCGTGATCTATCTGCCCGCCGTCGGCTGGAACCTGGAGGCCGCGATCGAGGAGGATTCCGACTGGGAGGCGACGATCGACCCGGTCGCCATCGACGGCGGCGTCGCCAGCGAGCTCGCCCGGGTGAGCCTGGTCGCCCCCGAGATCGCGACGACGACCACGTTGGACCTTTCGTCAACGGAAGCCGTCATCGGAGCTGAGGTGACCGCCACGGTCACAGTGTCTGCGGAGGACGACACGACCATGCACCCGCCGAGCGGCACAGCCACGCTGAGCTGGCAGGGTCCGGGCGAGGGCAGCTGGACGGAGCTGGACACCGTGCACCTGACCGCTGGTACCGGACAGATCACGATCGACACCTCCACCTGGACTGCGGGCGAGTACCAGCTGCAGGCAACCGCGACACTGCCGGAGGGCTGGGCCCCCGAGCCGCCCGGCACCGCCGTGCTGACGCTCACCGAACCGGAGGACGACTCCGCAGGTGAGGGTGATCCGGAGGGCGGAGGCGACCCCGGCAGCGGTGACAGCTCCGGGGGGTGAGAGCGACCACCGGAGGGGCAGCGAGAGCGCAAGCGAGGGGCCCCGGGGAGGGTGGGGCGGCACCAGCCGGTTCAACCCCAGATCATGAACACGGCGATCACCACGCCCGCGGTCACGACTGTGGTGACGACCGAGGTGATCAGCAGCACCAACCAGATCGGCCAGTGGTCACACTGCACGATCTGCGCCGGCGGGTTGACGATCACCGGTGCGGGCGCCGGCGGCGGCTCGGGCTCCGGTGGCGGCGCCGGATGCAGCTCGGAACCGCACCGCACGCAGGTGCTCGCGCTCGCGAGGTTCCGCTCGGCGCACTCCGGGCAGGCGATCACCGAGGCGACCGTCGTCCCTGATGCGCCCGGTGCCCGGTTCAGCGCGCCGTCGGTCTCCGCTTCTGCAGGCCGTGCCGCCCGGCTCGGCTGCGCCCAGAACAACGGGTAGTCACAGGAAGGGCAGAAGTCGCTCGCGGCACGTCCGCCGCCCACGACCGTGATCGTGCCGCACTCCGGGCAGGTGATCTCGCGGCTGGTGCCGGTCGCCGTCATCGCTCCCGCCTTCCCGCCGATGCTGCCGACCCGTCCACCGGCCAGATCTGCTGGCCCGCGACGACGATCTCGACCCCTATATGCGCCGGCACCTCGTCGCGCACGAGCTCCACGAAGTCCTCCTCGGCCAGCGGACCCGTCGAGGTAACCTCCAACCGGACCCAGCGTGCGCCGTCGGGAGCTCGTCCTTGATCGAAGACGCCGCCGCTCTCGGAGATGATGGCCGGTTCCCCGGAATACAGCTCGAGCATGGTCGCCAACGCCTTCCGGGTGCCACGCCACGGCAGCGTCTTGGCGACGGTCAGCAGCATGAGGCGCTGCGCACGGGACCCGTAGGCGTCGTCGACCCCAGGGGCGGCGAGCCACCTGGAGAGATACCGGACCATCTCGATCGGGGCGAGGCGGGGGTCAGCCAGGTGCGGGAGGGTGTCGGCGTGGGAGAGGAGGGTCTGTGCCTCAGCCTGGAAGATCCTGACGAACCGGACGAAGAAGTCGTCCGCGAGCATGCCGGCCGGGAGCTGCCCGACCAGCCAGTCGTGCTGCCGGGCCGAATGGCCGACCACTGACGCCGGTGCGCTCGGCTGCTGTGTGGTGATCGCCGGGTCGGTCACCGGATCACCACCCGGTGGTCGGCGGAGAGGAACAGGGCGTTGTCGCTCAGCGGCAGACGCTCGCGCCCTTCGCCCAGACGCCGGCCGTTGCGCAGGTCGTAGGAGAACAGCTGCAGCTCGTCGACGGCCAGCACGCCGTCGACAGACTCGATCACCTGGGTGAGGGCTGCCGCCGTCAACGGCTCCCCGAACGGCCAGCCGACACCGTCGCTGCCGCCGACCCCCGGATGTACGAACCGGGTCAGGGCCTCCGTGACCCGTTGCCGGACCGCCGCGGCCGGACGGCCCGGCAACCCGCGCACCAGCGCCGCCACGCTCACCCCTTGGTAGTACGGGGTGCCCACCTCGACCGGGACCCCGACGAGGCGCCGTTCGTCGACCGCCCGTGCCACCTCTTCGAAGAGCTGCGTATCCAGCGCGTAGTCGTCGATGACGTGGGTCTGGATCGGCGTGCGCACCGTCGGCACCACGAGCAGCTGGACCACTCCCGAGCCGCTGGCATGAGTCGGCAGGCAGCGGGCGCGCGCCACCTCCACCGAGGCCTCCCGGGCCACCTGCTCGAAGTCGCCGGCGGTCACCGCGCGTTGCCCGCTGCGCAAGGACAAGGGACCTCGGACCTTGGCCTCGTCGACCGTCTCCGCGTCGACGCCGCCGACCGCGGAGCGAGGGTTGGACGCCGAGGCGACCATCGGCACCGCCGACCGGAGGACGGTGAGGGTGCCGGCACCGACGTTGCCGCGAGATCCACCGCCCGTGCGGTATCCGGTGACCCGCACGGTCGCGCCGTCGGGAGGGATCGCGCCGTACTGACGGCTGCTGCCGTCGGGTTGGCGCACGGCCGGGCCGAAGCGCACCTCACCTGTGGCCGAGTCCCAGACCACGTGCCGGTCGGTGGGTCCGGACCTGGCGAAGTCACTGACCTCGCTCCAGCGGTGGGACCCGCTCATATCGGCCACGACCACCCCCTCGTCCTCGCGCCGGGCGGCGACGGGGGCGGTCGAGACTGTGAACACCTGTCCGGCAACCCCGGCCGAGCGTCCGAGCACCTCTCCCGGCACGGCAGTGGAGTGCTCCGCTGGGACGCTGAGGCCCACCGTGCTCACGGTCAGCGCCCGGATCCGCGGTGATGCCTCGTAGCCGGGCCGCAGCGGTGTCGCGCGCAGCAACCGGGCACGGATCCAGAACGCTCCGGTGCCACCCAGCACCAGGAGGGCGTGGTCGGGCCCGATCAGCAACACCAGGCGGCCATCGGTGTTCAGACCGCCGGTGGTGTCCTGTTCCACCTGCGCTGGCGCCCAGGCCTCACCGGTCCAGACTTCCCACGCCAGCGGTGGCCGCGTCGGGTCGACGCCGATACCCGCCGCGTGCGCTGCGACGTCCAGCTGCACCACATGTCGCGCGAGCGAGCGGCGCATGCCGAGGTACAGGGCATCCCCCTCGATCAACGACTCGGAGAAGCAGGCAGCCTCCTCGCCGGGGACGTGTAGCGCTTCGGTGACGTCGATGATCTGCTCGCTGTCCGCGGCACGTGTGTGGGCGGCGAGCAGTTCGGGTGGTTCTGCCGTCGTCTCGGCCGAGGTGGTGAACACGACCGAGGACTCCCCGGTGCCTGCAGTCGTCGCTACCTCGGTCCCGGCGGGCACCACGACCGGCCGGGTCGCTGGTGCCGACAACCGGAAGATGATGTCGGTGCGGGCGACGCTCGGTGGGAACGGCTCGACGCCGACGAGGTTGAGGAAGTGGACGTACAGCCGCTCCGGTACCTGGTTGACCCGGTAGAGCACCGTCTCACTCATCCACGCGAACAGCTCGATCAGCGCGACACCGGGGTCGGAGAGGTTGTGATTGGTCCACTCGGGGGTGAACCTCGGGATCATGCGCTTGGTCTCGTCGACGATGTCCTGGAAGCGGCGATCGTCCAGGTTCGGCGGTTCGATCGGCATCAGGAGTCCTCCCGGGGGATCACGTAGAACGGATAGACCAGGTTGCGCCGGTCGTTGCTCGATCGGGTGCGGTAGGTGATGTGGATCCGCACGAGACCGGCCTGGTCCTCGTCCTGCACCGGGCTGACGTCCATGACCTCGATCCGCGGCTCCCACTGCGCGAGTGCGTCCCGGACCGCCTCGCGGATCAGCCCGAGCAGGTTCGCTGTGACCGGCTCGAAGAGCAGGTCCCAGATCCGGCACCCGAAGGCCGGGCGCATCACCCGCTCTCCCGGGGCCGTCAGCAGCACCACCCGGATCGCGTCGTCGAGCCCCGCCCCGTCACTGCTCATCGCGATGGCACCGGTGTGGTCGACGTGGAGCGGCCACGCGAACCCACTTCCGACGAAGTTGGCCGCATCCTGGCGTCGATCGTTCATGGTAGGCACCTCAGTTGATCTTCACGACGGCACCACTGATCTCGGTGCTGGTGCTGCCCTTGATCACAGTGGTCGTCCCGGTCACGACGGCACGAGTCTTCGCAGATGCCTCGAACGTCGTCGACGCCTTGGCTTCGACGTCCATGCCTTCGAGGGCCAGCGACCGCTTCGCCTTCATCGTGATGCTCGTGGCGTTGATCGTGAGGTTCCCCCTCCCGTCGAACGTGAGCGAGGCAGCGGCCGAGCCCTCCCCAGAGGTGATCACCAGCGGCTTCTCGGCAGCGTAGATCTCCGTCTTGTCCTTGCCGATCCGCACGTAACTGCGATCGTCGGCCAGCGCCATCCGCACGTACTGCTCCGCATCCGCCTTCCCGTCTGCCATCTCGATCCGATGACCTTCCCGGGAGACGAAGTGGCGGGTGCTCACCTCGGAGCTGTTCGGGGCGAGCGCCGGTTCCGGAACAGTGCTCTGCTTCCCGAACAACCCGCCGAGGACGACGGGCCGGCGTACGTCCCCGTCCTCGAACGCCAGGAGAACCTCATCGCCCACCTCCGGGAGCACCACCAGGCCCCGGTCGGGACCGGCGCCGAGGGAGAGCACCCGGGCCCACGACGAGGAGGCCGAGTCGGAGACACCTTCGAGTGCCACCCGGACACGGCCGCGTTTGTCCGGGTCATTGATGTCGTCGACCCGTGCGACCGTGATCCCGGTGTGTCGCAGGCTCGAGGCCGGTGGCGGCGCGCGCCACGGATCGGTGAGCCGCACCGGTGGCCGGTCCCCCACCACGAAGGTGGTGCGCAGGGAGGTGGAGTCGACCTGGTGCGAGACCTCACGCACGTAGTAGGTCCCGTCCGCGCTACCTGCGGACCGGATGGTGACCAGACCTCCCGGCCGGAGCCCCGGTAGGAAACCTCCTCTCCCTCTTCCGCTGACCCGGCCGGCAGCTGCCGCCAGTCCGCCGGCCACCTCCTCCGCCTCGGCATCGGTCATGGACAGCTGCCCGGTTGCCAGCACCGCGCTCTTCGTCCTGCTCTCGGCCGGAGCGAAGCCGTTCCGATCCCCTGGAATGCTGGTGGTCGCGGTTCCGGTCACGCTCCGTTGCTGCTCTGGGTCCCATCCCCGGACCGTGAAGGTGCTCGGCCCGGTCTCCTCGCGCCGGACCGCGAAGCCGATCAGCTCCACGCCGAGGTCCACCACGGGTGTCTGCCGCGCCCACGGTGCCGATCCCGTGACGGGCCAGATCGCGAACCGGTCCTCGAGCACTGCCCAGTCGCAGCCCAGTCTGCCCGCGATCTCGTCCACGAGGCCGAGCCGGGAGTCGGCCCGGAACGCCCACTCGTGGCTTCTGCCGGGGATGTCGACGTCAGCACGCAGCCCTGCCCCCTTGACCGTCGACCGGATGATGTCGGCATCGGACATCTTCTGGTGCGTGGTGACGGCGCGATCCCTGGAGAGGTTGTACGCCTGGTCGTGCACGGTGGCGGTCACGGTCGCGCCGCGGTCGGTCGCCTCGATCCCGACACCGGTCACGGTGCCGGAGAACACAACCTGAGCAGGCCAGACCGATGAGATCGCCACCGACTTTCCCAGCTCCACCACGCCGTCGGCGAAGGTCCCTCGGTCAAGGAACCGCAACTGTGCCCGCCCGATCGTCCGAACACCGGTGTCGACCCGAACCTCCAGCAGATCGTCAGCGAGCTCGGTCCGCAACTCGGTACCGTCGATCTCCACCCGCAGCTGGGTCTGGGTGTGCGGGTCCTGGTGCGCCTGCGCCGTCATGGTGCCTCCACCCGCGGCACGGCCAGCATCGTCCCAGGACGGACGGCCAGCGGATCGGCGACGCCGTTCGCGTCCGCCAGGATCCGCCAGCGGGTCGCGTCCCCGTAGTAACGGGCGGCGATGCGATCGAGGGTCTCCCCGGCAAGCACACGGTGCACGCGTTGGGGTTGCGGGGTCCCGGAGGTGGGGTTCTGCGGTCCGAATGCCCGTGACTCCTCGTACTGTCGCAGCACCAGGGCAAGCCGGGCACGCAGTGGCGTGCCGGAGGCAGCGAAGTACGTGAACGTGAGGTCGAGCGAGGCCACCACGGCCTTGAAGGAGTGCAGATCTCCCCAGTGGAAGGTCACGGCCGGTGGTCGCGCATTCCCGCTCGCGGCATCGGAGCCGGGCAGCGAGGGGTCGATCTCCATCAACTGCACGATCCGTCCGGTGTACTTCGTGACCGGGCTGCCGTCGTGGGTGGTATCGAAGAACAGGTCGACGGCGAGCGAGCCGGGTTCGGAGCCGGCGTACCGCAGGCGCGGTACACCGCGGCCGGGCCGGGTCCGGGCCTCCCAGCGGTTGCCCCTGGTCAGATGCAGCTGGGCAGGGTTGAACAGGCACGGTAACTTCTCGCCTCCCTCGACCTCGAGGAACGCCTTCACCGGTGCGGTCTCAGCCATCTAGAACACCTCCATCCCGCGGCGCCAGGCTCGTCGCTCGGTCTCCTCCCGCAGCTTCTCCTCGACGACGGCCATCACCCGGTCGTCGAGCTCGGTGTCGAGCCACGCATCGACCCGGCTCAGGACGCGGTCTTCGAGGTCACGCACCCACGTGGGCTCAGCGATGGCGCTGCTGCCACCGGGGTCACGCTCCTGGGCCGGCAGGAACGAATAGCTCATGCTCATCGGAGTGTCCTCTCGGCGGCGGGGGATCGATGGCGAGCCGGCAGCGGTCGGCGGTGGGGGCGGCCCGGAACCCGGGCGATGCTGCGCAGCCGGACCAGGCGGAGCCTGCAGTCCGGTCAGCCCCCGTGACCCCTGCGGGCCGGCACGGGTGTGGAGGTCGGCACGATCCTGGGGGCCGGCATGGTGCTGTGGCCCGGCGTGGGCCGGGGTGGCGGTCTGTGCTGGGGGGCGAGCCATCCGTGGCGGCACCACGGCGAGCCCCGGCGTCGCCAGGCTTGCGGACGGGAGGCCGCCGGGAGCCCCTCCCGCTGGGGGGCCCGGTGCGGGCCGGCCACCCATCACGTCGTCCCTCCCGGCCACTGCCGGCGTGACTGTGGTCGCGGCGGGCATGCCTCGGTGCCCGCCGATCGCTCCCAGGGTGCTCGGCCCGGGGGAAGCGCTCCTGCGGCCAGGTCCCGCACTGCCGGGTGGCGCCGGGTCCGCAGCCGGCCGCCAGGTTCCCCATCGATGCGACCCCGGCTGGAGCGACTGCCGAGTAGAGGCGCGGTCCCGGCCACGGCGCAGGTGCGCGTCGTCGATCCCGAGGCCGGTCCAGGAGCGACGCCGGATCGTGGCGGCGCGACGATGTCCGGCTCCAGGCAGGCGATGTGGACCGCCGGTACCCGGCAGGTGAGTTGGACCGGTACCCGGCAGGCGGTGTGACCCGATACCCATCCCCTTCGATGCTGTGGCACCGACGTGGTCCGGAGCCGCGCTGGAAGGGCGAAGCGTCAGAGGCATTCCGGACGGTGCCTCGCGATGTCCAGCGGCCCCCGCGGAGCCACCGGACGCGGGCACACTGCCCGTGGCCGTATCGCTGGCAGCACTCATCTCGGTGGACGTGGTCATCTCGGTGGGCAGGACACCGGGATCGCCGGCCCTGGGCACCCGCGACCCCGAGATCGCGTCACCGGTGGGCCGGCCCCGGACGCTCATGCGCCAGACCATCGCGGTAGCTGCCGGCCGCGGTCGTCCGAGGGGATGCACGCTCTGCACTGCCATCGATGCCGACGCGACAGGGCTGCTCGGGAAGTCGAGCAACCGCGCTGCCCTCGTGATCGGCCCGAGAACGCGACCGGACCGCTGTGCGAGTGCCCCTGGTGCGCCGTGGCCGCCTGCGCGCACGCGATCCGGCCGACCGCGCAGGCGGCGCAGGTCACCCCCGCCCGCCTCGTTGGGCGTGCGGCCCTCTGCCATCGTCTGCGCTGGCTCCGAACCGATTCGCGCTCGCCCGGGAGTGAGTGGGGCCGTCCCCCCGGTGGTGGCCTCGGCTCCCATTGCGGCCACTGCCTGCGTGGCCCGAACTCGGCGCCGCACCAGGCGTGAGGTCCGGGCTACAGCAGATCTACTGAGAGTCGACGCATAGCCCGGGTCTTCCCCGGCGGGCGAGCCCCCATCCGGCAACGAGCCCCACAGCGCCCCGGCAGGGCTCCTGGCACCGCCGGCCGCACTCGCCCCTCGGGCGCCGTCAGGACTCCTAGGATCGACGATAGGATCCGGGTTCCCTCCGGCTCGTCCGACATCGGGATCGGTTTCGTCACCGTGTCCGCCCGGCCCGTGGTGCGCATTCCGTCCGCCCTGTCTGCCGGGTCCACCCTGCCCGCCGTGCTGACTCTGCCCGGCCCGCCCGCTGTGCTGACTCTGCCCGGCCGGGCCACTCTGCCCACTCTGCCCGGCCGGCCCACTCTGCCCACTCTGCCCGGCCCGGCCACTCTGCCCACTCTGGCGTCCGCCGGAGACGGACCGCGGGCGACGGCGCACCACCCGGCGCGCACGCGCGTCGGCCGGGGTGGTCATCCGACCGACCGCTGTGACCTCCTCGGGCAGCTGCATCGGAACCGCCTGCGCCGTCATGGTGGCCGGGATCTCGCCGGGCCGGCGCGACGCCTCGTCCGGAACGGGTCCCACGGCCCGCCGCAGACCACGGGCGGGCAATGGGCTATCCGCGTTGGTGGCGCCGAACCACCAGCGGGGTGGCCGCACCCCAGACGCATCCAGATCCACGCTGCGGTAGGTCCCGGCCGTGGCCAGTGCCCGGCGCACGGCAGCCGGCCGGCCCCATCCGCTCACGAACCGCATCGACGAGGCGGCCACTGCCCCGATCGTGCTCGGGCGGGACCCACCCCAGGGGCCGGCATGCCGATAGCGCTCCGCGACATGCCCACCCACTGAGGTCTCGCCGGGCAGGTGCCGATCCGCCTGGTCCGGTTCCTGCCTCGCTGTCCGCTCCAGGTCCCCGGTCATGCCGTCACCGCACGGAATCCGTTGTGTGCGACCTCAAGGGTCTCGTTCAGCGGCGCATCCGAGTCCGCGAGTAGTTGCGGCCCGCTCCAGCTGACGGCGAAAACGCCCTCCAGCTCCCACGATCGCAACCGGTCGCCGGTGTGGTTGATCACCGTCACGGCCCCGGTGGCGCGGGTGAGCACGTTGTCGTTACCGGCGAAACCCGCACCCGAGCTCTTCGCCACCCAGGTGAACAACGCGTCGGACTGCACCAGCCCGCGGGTGAACACGAGGTGGGGCCAGCGCATCACACCGGGGAGCTGGTGCACGTAGGAGTTCTGGCCGCCCTCGGCGTACTCCTCGACCGCGACGTCCAACTGCAGTCCCGAGACCTCCCGGAACGTGCCGATCTCCACACCGTCGACCTCGAACAGGAAACGGCTGGACGTCGACGGCTCGCCTCCGAGCGGTGCCAGATCAGGCGTTCTCACGGACCATCTCCCACGCGTGTTCATTCATTGCCGAGACCGCACGGACCATCCGCACCCGGTCGAGATGCTCGAGGTCCAGCAGTTCGTCGAGCGGCCAGTGCAGGTGATAAGCGAGGTAGGCGATCTCCTGCCACAGCGCATCCGGCGGATAGTGGAGCATCCGGCGATCACCTGGTCTCGCCGGAGATCTCCTCGATGGCCGACCGGCGTGCCCGGTGCGGGCCGGCCGAGTTGGCAGAGGCGGCGGAGTCGGCGGAGTCGTTTGAGGCGCTCGGTGGCCGCGCCGGGGCCATATCGCCGGCCTCCGACCTCCGTTCTGCAGGCACCTGTTCCTCTGGCACCCGTTCGACCGGCAACGACTTCGCCAATGGCCGCTCGGCGACCGTCTGCGCAGCGACGAACTCGTCGAACTCTGCTTCGGTGCCGAAGTTGATCACGCCATAGAAGTCCTGCAAGAACGCCAGGTCCGCCGCGAACAGCCCCTCGATCTCGTGCGGCGTCACGAGTTCGAGCGATCCGAGCTGCTCGACCACGCGTGCCAGCACAAGCACGGTCAATCGCGGGTCGTCCGATCCCGTGATCGTCGAATCCCGCAACGGTTCGAGCTCGTCGCGCGCGGTCGCGAGCCGCATCGTGCCCTCGCGATGGACCGCGCCGTGATCGTCGACGTAGCCGCGCGGCAGCGTGAACTCATAGCTGGTACGCACGCCTACTTGATCCGTTCGAGCCGTTCGATGACGATCGTGATCGTCTCTTTCAGTGCATCCGATCCATCCACGGACAACTGATCGGTCGCGATCTTGCTCGGCCAGCCGTTGAAGAAGTTGAACCTGGCGACCTCTGTGCTCGCAGCGTCGTAGAGGACGACGGATCCGTTCTTGCGGTTGCTGGCGCGCTCGCCCGCGAGCCCACCTTCGCGGACCTTCTTGAACCACTTCCAGAGCTCGTCGTTGTCGATGTCTGCCGGAGCCACCCGGGTCAGTGACAGGTCGGGAACCTCGACGGTCTGGCCGAGGAACTTCACCTGCTGCTTCTGTCCCTTCTCGCCGATCTGGGTGGACTTCCCGACGCCGACTTCGACGTCGAGCCCGGAGACTGTCATGAGCGCGGAGACGACCTTGCCGTCAATCTCCAGGAAGAAGTTCTGCGTGATGATCGGGTCGGCGGTGAACAGGCCAGCCATGGGTTTGCTCCTCAGAATGGGGTCAAGCTCGGGTCAGGGGCGACGCAGCCGTCAGGAAGCGCTCAACTTGTTCTGACTGACGCGGAAGATGACGAATTCCGCCGGCTTGACCGGCGCCAGACCGACCTCGACCACGAGCTTGCCCGCATCGATGGACTCGGGTGGATTCGTCGTCTCATCACAGCGGACGAAGAACGCTTGGTCGGGTGTGGCGCCGAAGAGGGCACCTTCCTGCCAGAGCCCGTGGAGAAATCCGGTGAGCGTGCGCTTGACGCCTTCCCACAGGGCGGTGTCGTTCGGCTCGAAGACCGCCCACTGCGTGCCCTCGAGGATGGTTGACTCGACCATGTTGAACAGTCGACGCACGTTGAGGTACTGCCAGTCGGTGTCCGAGGAGAGCGTGCGCGCACCCCAGATCCGGATTCCGCGGATACCGAACGGACGGATGGCGTTGATCCCGATCGGGTTCAGGATCGACTGCTCGTTCTGAGTGATCGTCTGCTCGACGTCCAGCACCCCGCGGATCGTGTCATTCGCCGGGGCTTTCCAGACCCCTCGACTCTCGTCGGTGCGGGCCCACACCCCAGCCACGTGGCCCGACGGCGGGATCAGCACCTCGGCTGTGCCGTTGCTCCCGGTCGGATTGTCGACTTTGATCCACGGGTAGTAGAGCGCGGCGAAGCCCGAATCGTATTGCGCGACGTCGGCACGCCAGTCCCGCACGGCCTGCGGGCTCAGACCAGGAGGAGCGTCGAGCAGCGCCATCCGGTTGGAGTGCTGCTCGCAATGGGCGATCAACGCCGTCTGCACCGACTTCCACATCCCGAGGTCGAGCGAACCATCCTCCTTGGTGGCCGCCGTGACCAGGTCAGGGACGGCGACGATGGTGACGTCCTCGGCGAGCGCGAGTCCGTTGATGCCGGTGCGCGCAGTCTCGGACCCAGCGAACTTGCGCGGCGTGACGGGCACGCTCACCGGGTCGGCCTTCTCCAGCTCGTACACGCCGGGTTTGAGTAGTTCGAGTTGTTGCTCGATGTCGACATCCTCGGCGATCTCCACCTGGACCTTCACCTTGGTCGACCCCTCGTTCACGATGGTGGCGGCGTCGCGCGCGCCCCCGAACGTGAGATCGGCGAAGGTCTCAACCACCTCCTCGTTCTCCAGGACGATCAACGAGAACGGTGTCGGTCCCTCCAGATCATCCGGCGCATCGGCTGACTCGATCGCTATGGTGAGGTCGGCGTCAGGAGCAATCGACTCCACCGTGAGTGGCGTACCCAGCGCTCGATCAGCGGCCGGCAGCGCCCGGGTGGCGACCTCACCTGAGGGTTCGGCATGGGGCACCCGCACGATGTAGGCGAGAGAGCCACCGTTGAGGAAGTAGCCATAGACCGCCAGCGGCAGCATCGCCCCGTCGATAAATCCGCCGTACAGATTCTCGTACTGCGACCAGCTCGTCACCAGCCGGGGCGCGAGGCCCTGGGGATCGTCAGGGTCGGAGGGCGCGGACTGGGTGAACCCCACGAAGGCGGTCACCGCCGTCGGTGCGGCGGTCAGGACCTTCTGCGAGGAGGGGACTTCTTCGACGTAGACGCCGGGCGCTGTGTACGTGGGCACTGGACATCCTTTGGTAGGGCGAAACCGACGCTGGTGCGGGTCTCGATCACAGCCGTGGCCGGCCGCCTTCTCGAGCCCCGTCCGCCGTCAGCGTAGGAACCGCCCGCAGCTGGGCCATCGGTAATCGGTACCGAAGTTTCGGTACCGAGACCCACCGATCTGTGTACAACCGTTCAACCCTTCCCTATGGTCGATCGTTGTGAGAAGCGAGCCAGATCGCAACGGGCATGGTCCGCTCACGAGCGCCCATGCCGTGAGCGTGCGGCCCCATGACGTGGCCGGTCCTGCGAGTGCGAGTTCGCACCGAATCGACCATGTCACCCAGGTCGAGCAGTTCGAGCATGTCCACCAGGCCCACGAGATCCAGTTGGTGCGCTCGCTACGAGCCGGCCGCGGAGTCCTCGTCTTCGGCGAGGCCGGAACGGGGAAGTCCCATCTGGTCTCTCGCGTCCTCACCCAGGAGGGATACCCGGATGAGATCGCGCATTCCTCGCCCCCCGCCCTCCAGCGCACGGTTCCGCTGACCACAACCTTCGACGGTCTCGTCCACGCCCTCGGCCTCGATAGTCGCCCCGCCACGACCGACCAGGCTGCAATCGCGGTGCAGAAGCATCTGACACCCGCGCGCTCTAGCGCGTGCGCGCCGCTGCTGCGGATCGACCGGGCACACCTGCTCGACAGCGCCAGCGCCGCCGTGATCGCCGAGATGGTTCGCCTCCGGAAGATCACCCTCGTGGCGACGGCCCGCCCTCACACCGCATCGGCCGCCCCTTGGCATGGTCTGTGGCGCGACGAGGTTCTCGACCGCCTCGATCTGCACGCACTGGCCCCAGACGAGATCGCGGAACTGCTCACGACCATGGTCGGCGAGCCTGTCGCACCCGATGTCGTACGGCACCTGTGGGACCGCAGTGGCGGCAACGTCCTTCACCTGCGTGAACTCACCACGGGTCTGCCTGCACGCAGCGGCCTGGCAGCGACGGACCAGATCAGCTCACTCACCATCACGCCTGAACCCGTACCCGCACTACTGACGGTAGCCACGACCGAGCTGGCCGGCCTGAGCGACCGGGCACTGCAGGCGCTGCGGGCCCTGGCATTGCTGGGCCCCCTCACGCTCGGGACCCTGCTCGACAGCGTCGACCGGGATACGGTCGAGAACCTCCTGCACCGCGGGCTGATCCGCACCCGGCCGGCAGAACGTCTCCCGGAACTGATGGTCGAACCCGCCCACAACCTCCTCCGTGAAGCGTTGCTGAGCACCACGCCGCCCCATCAGCGTCAGGAGATCTTGCAGGAAGCGGCAGGCCGTGGCGCGAGCGGCGGGGTCCTCGGACGGCAGGCGGTGCTCCTGCTGCTGTCGAAGGGATGGCCGCTCGGGTACGCGACCATCCGCAGTGCTGTGGCAGAGGCATTCGCTCATCGCCGCCCGGACGAGGTCGTGTGGCTGATCGACGCCACCTTCGGCCCGACCGGCACCAATCGGCTGAGCACGATCGAGACGATCACCCTGCTGCTCGACCGCGCCGAGGCGCACCGGCTCCTGTCACACACCGACGACGCCCTGGACGACATCGCCGAGCTCCTGCCGCAGCTGCGGGGAGCCGTGGCCGCCGCCCCGGCCGATGCACGTCTTCCCATGCTCGTACTCACCGCGGCCCGGTTGCGCGCCGATCTCGAGCAGCACGACCGCGATGATCTCGACGCCGCGCTGAACTCCTTGGCGGAGGCGAACCGGTGGATGGCCGAGCTGCCGACGTCCGGCAACTCCAACCGGCCACGGATCGAGCTCGAGGTGTCCCGACTGCGCCATCTCGGATACGCCGGACGGCATCGTGACTCAGGCGCGCGCTCTCTCGACCTGCTGAACGAGATCGCCGACCCACGGGTGGTCCTCCCGCTCGTGTACCCCACCGGGCTCGGTCTGCTCCAGGCCGGGCGATTCGAGGAGACGTGGAGCATCGCCGCCCGCTATCGCGCCGCGATCGCCGCCGGATCGGATGTTCACGGTGACGCGGCGGCCGAGCTCGCTGCCCTCGGGGTCCTCGCGCACCTGGGGGCGGGTGAGATCGATCAGCTCGAGGCACTGACGCCGACGAGGTTCGAGAACCCTCCCACGGGGGCACCATGGTTGAACGCACAGGTCGGCGCAGGTCTGACCGCCGCCGCGCGCGGTACCTGGTCCCAGGCTCAGAGCAGGTTGTGCCGGGTACACGAGCAACTCGACCTGCATGGTCCCCCGGGGATCGGTGCCTACGCACGCGGGGTCGAGGCACTCGCGGCCGCAGCCGGAGGGGAACCGGCCCGCGCTCAGGATCTGCTCACCACCATCCGCGCCATGGCCCGGAGCCAGACAGCCGTGCTCAGCGGCGAGCTTCGCCTGCTGCGCCTCGACACCATGTTGTGGCTACGTGCACCATCGCTTCCCCGGGCAGCGCGTGCGCTCGCCTCTTGGGCCCACCTGTCGGGGCTCATGCGTATCGAGATGGAGGCGTTGCACCGATCCCTGGTGCTCGACCTGCGTGCCGGCCGTCCGCCCTATGACGGAGTCCTTGAACGTCTGCGTCAGCTCCGGGCTCAGTTCACGTCACCGCGGGTCGACGCACTCCTGGCACACGCCGAGGCCCTCGTGCGCGCAGACGCCGACCTCGCCGGAATCGCCGAGCGCCAGCTCAACGAACGCGGCCTGTGGCTGCCTCCCGGACCACAAACGCGTAGCCTCACGCCGCGCGAACGCGAGGTCGCGGCCCTCGCCCGGGCCCGCCTCACCAGTCGCACCATCGCCACCCGGCTCGGGGTCTCCGCCCGCACCGTCGACAGCCACCTCGCCAGCGTCTTCGCCAAGCTCGGCGTCTCCAGCAGGGAGGAACTGACCCATGCGCTCCGCTGAGCTCCCCGCACCCCCTCTCCCTCGTCAGCCGCCGACACCGTCTGAGCTGAACCAGCCGCCCCAGCCGGCGGAACCCCTGTCGGTCTCGCCCCTGGAGCCAACCCAGATCCTGGCGGCGCTCTCAACCGGTCACTCCGTCGTCGTCCAAGGAGAGCCCGGAAGCGGCAAGACGCACCTGATCAACGCCGCGCTGGGCGATGGCCTCCTACGAGAACGACGCCTCGTCGATCTCACATCCACCCCGAGCAACCCCTCATCGTGGCAGCCCCTGGTCGAGAAGGCCGGTTCCCGCGGCGATGTCGCAGCCGGGGCCAACGCACTGTGGGACTGGCTGGCGCTACCGAAGCAGGGCGAGACACTGCTCCGGCTCGATGACGCCCACCTCCTCGACGACGCGGTCCTGCGCGCTGTCGAGGAGGTAGCCGAGCGCCCGGGGGTGGCACTCGCCGCCAGCCACAGCGCCCATCCGAGCGGTCCGCCTGTGCTCGCGGACCTGACCGATGTGGTGGCGTTTCAGGTCCGGCCCATGAACACGGCGCAGACCGAAGCGCTCCTGGCGGACATGCTCGGCGGCTTTCCCACGGCGGACGCCGTCCACCGGCTCTGGATCGCCTCCCGCGGCAACCCCTTCTACCTGTCCGAGCTCGTGAGGGACCATCGGCAGCGTGGCGACCTTTTCGCCAGCGACGGTGTCTGGGTGTGGACAGGGGTCCCGACGCTAACGGACCGAATGATGGAGGCAGCCTTCCACGACCTCAGCGGCCTGGACGAGACGGAGCGAGCGGTCGTCGAACGCGCCGCCGTTGCCGGCGGGGTGCCCGCCACCGTTGCGGACAAGGTGAGCAGGCGACTCCTACGCCGCGGTTTGCTACGTCCTGGCCAGGGCGGGGAGAGTTCCGGCGGTCCTGCACACTTGGAAGTGACGCATCCGCTTCGGGCGGACGCCATCGCCGCTCAGGTCTCGAGCAGCCGGCGCCACGACCTGATCGCCGGTGGCCCGGTCGCACCGGCGCCGACCGCCCCGCAGGACCTCGTGCGGTCGGTCTCCCGTCGAGTGCGGGCCGAGGTCGATGTCCCACTGCCCGAGCTGCTGCGCGCCTGCGATCATGCGGTGCGCTCGGACGAACCGCAGATGGCCGTGGAGCTGACCGGTACGGTGCTGCGGCGCGGGATCGACCCTGTCGGGACCATCCAGCTCCTCACCGCCCGTGCCACGGCCCATCTGCGTCTCGGTGACATCAACGCGGCGCTGTCCGATCTCGCATCGGCTCGCTCAGCGATGGTGCTCTCGGACGGCTCCGGAGCGGAAGTCCTCGATGCCTACCTCCCGGCGATCCGCCACGAGACGACAGTGCGGCACTTTCTCGCCATGGACACCGAAGCGGCATTGGACATGCTCAGCTCCACCGCACGCTGGATGCGCCCCCAGGCGAAGACCAATGGGACTGTCGCACAGGCGCTGACGAACGTCGAGGCGCTGTATCTGTCCCACCTCGCCTGGGCTGGACGGCACCCCGAGATGGTGGACGAGGCACACCAGCGGTTGCGCGACACCCCGTACCTGGAGCAGGTCGTGCAGCTCGTCGGACCGGCGGCGGTTGCCCTCGCGCTCACCGGCCGCGCCCACGATGCCGACGCTCTGTTCCGCCGCTTTCTTCCGGTGATCTCTAGCGATCGTGTGCTGCGAGCGTGGAACCCGGGTTCCTTTACCCTGCTCAGATTCTTCCTGCTCGTGCTCACCGGCGAGATCGACGCGGCCGAACGCACCGAGCCGACCGCAGGCACCGATATCGACATGGTGGGCCGGCATCTGCGCCGCGGAACCGTGGCGTCTGCCCGCGGAGATTGGGTCACGGCACGACGAGAGCTCCGTGCAGCGAACGTCCGCCTGCGTGTGCGCGACACCCTCGGCGTCGTCGCCTACAGCCTCGCGCAGGAGGCGAAGGTGGCCGCAGCTGCCGGCGAGAGCAGCGACGCCCGAGCGCTACTCAGCGAGCTGGCTACGACACCCCGGCGATGCTCCTGGGTGACCGGCGCCTACCTGGACCTCCACAGGGTCGATGCCCTGCTCTGGCTGCGCGATCCGAGCATCACCGATGTCACGACGCACCTCGCGGCCGCAGCCGCCCGGGACCGCCAGTACGCCATCGAGCTCGAGTCGCTGCACCGGCTCGTCGTCGCCGTCGGCCCGTCGGCAGCACAGGCTGCGATCGGCGAACCACTGGCAGAGCGCGTCGCGCTGCTCGCCGACCGGGTCGACGGGCGGCGCAGCGATGCCGTGGTCGCCCACCTGAACGCGATGCTCGGGAGCCGGAGACGAGCGGCCACACAGGCGGCGGACCGACTGCGGGAGTGCGGTGTGGTCCTTCCTCCCACGCACGAACCTGCCCATCTGACCCGCCGCGAGCGGGAGGTCGCGATCCTCGCAGCCGGTGGGATGACCAGTAGGGCGATCGCGCAGCGGCTGGTGCTGTCGGTCCGCACGGTCGATTCCCATCTGGCCGGTGCCTACCGGAAGCTGGGGGTCTGCTCACGGGAGCGTCTCGCGGAGGCCCTGACTGCTGCTGGCGGGTGAGGGCGCTACCCCATCCCCGGGTCGTACCCTGCCCGCAACCAGACGTGCCGCGGAATCTGATCGACGATGCCGTACAGCAGGTTGGCGTAGGCGTCGATGTACTGCTCCTGCTGCCGCCCGCTGACGTACATCAGGATGTCCTGCCCCTCGATCGAGATGGTGCGGCGCAGAGCGTCCGGCTGCATCAACCGCTCCATCATCCGCGGGTGGATCACGTCATAGGCGTACTGCCCTGGAGGCGCTTTGACGCGCCATGCGTCGTTGAACGCCTCGGACTCGAACTCGATGTCCTGACCGCCGAAGAACTTGGCGATCGAGTCGCCCATGCCCTCCGGGCTCAGCTGCAACCATGGCAGTGGGGCGGGCAGGTGCATCGCAATCACGTGGAAGGTGTGGGTACTGCGGTTCTTCCCCGACCCGGTCGTGTACTTGTACGTCATCGACACCACGTGCCGGCCGTGAAAGTCGCCGCTGAGCACGTTGGTGGCCCGCCGTGAGCTTCCCCGCCCGAACGGCGCGCTCCGCCAGCGCGAGACCAGGTGCGGTGCCGAGGGCGTGTACTTCCACCCGCGTGCCGCCGCCCACCGAGCCAAGTGTTCCCGGCGCTTCTTCGCCTGATGGTGACTGAACACGATCACGCCGATGACGAACGCGGGTATGAGCACCCACATCAAGATCGGTACGAGCGAGAAGCCCGAGTCCACGCGTCACACCCTTCTTCGACTACTTCGCGACCCTAGCAACCCCACAGGCCCCGGCCGATGGGCACTCCTGCCCTCGGAACCAGGCACCGTGAGGCACAGAGAGGCACAGAGAGGTGGGACGGTCTCAGGCCCCTCCGGGCGGCCCCACCCACAGCATCACCCGGAACACGAGCGCGGTCACGGCCAGCGCCACAAGAGCGAACCGCACCGGACGGCGCAGCACCGCTGCGAGCACCCGTTCGACCAGCGTCCGCTCACCTCCAGCTCCTCGCAGCCGCCATTGCGGCCCCGCCAAGCCACGCCGCCGCACCCACCGTTCGAACGGGATCGTCGCGAACGGCGGGATGGCACTGGCCAGACCCAGCACGATCGTGCCGGCACGCCACCGCTGGTCGATCCCGACCACCACCGTGCTCACGCAGTACAGCAGGAACACGAACCCGTGGATCGGCCCGGCGATCGTCACCCCGAGGTCGGTGGTGGAGGTGAGGTACTTCAGCGCCATGCCGATCAGCAGCAGTGCCCAGGTGACCGCTTCGGCGTCGGCGAGGAGTCGGTGCAGGCGGCCAGGGCCGAGAGGTCTCATCGGGTCATTGTCTCGTGCCCGACGGCAGGCCGGTGAAGGATCGGCGCAGGCTGCGACGATCTGGTGAAGGCTCCGGGCGGATCGCGAGCAATGCGCCAGGTTCCCTCTCGCGCGCTGGCAGGCTCACCCACGTGACCCGCCAGCACCCCAGCCCCAGCGGCGAAGCCGCCCTTCCTGCCACCACGACGGCGCAGCGCACCCTCCTACGAAAGGTCACCTCCGCCGTCGTGCAGCTGACACGCTTCACCTGGCTGGAGGTGCAGTGCTGTCTGTTCCCGCTGGCGATCTTCGCCGGCCTGGCGGCCAGCGCTGTGGTGGATCTGCCGATCGCCCGCTACGACGCGCTCCTTGTCTACGCCCTCGCTGTGACAGCACTGTTCTGGGTGTTGCGGCTGGAGACCGGGCGGGAGGTGGCAGTGATCTTCGGCTTCCACCTGATCGGGCTGGCGCTGGAGATCTTCAAGGTGCACGTAGGGTCGTGGTCCTACCCGGATGAGGGCCTGCTCCGGGTGGGCGGGGTGCCGCTGTACTCAGGCTTCATGTATGCCGCGGTCGGTTCCTACATCTGCCAGGCGTTCCGGCGGTTCGACCTGCGGGTGGACCATTTCCCGGTGGTTCCGACCGCGATGCTGGCCGTGGCGGCGTATGCGAACTTCTACACCCACCATTGGCTGCCGGACGTGCGGTGGTTGATCGCGGTGGGGTTCGTGGTGGTGCTGTGGCGCTCGCGCGTCGCGTTCACCGTCGGCCAGGCGCGCTACCGGATGCCGCTGAGCGTGAGCTTCGTGCTGATCGGGTTCTTCCTGTGGGTGGCCGAGAACGCCGGTACGTTCCTCGGCGCGTGGCAGTACCCGAGCCAGGCGCAGATCTGGGAGATGGTGCACACCGGGAAGTGGGGCTCGTGGGCGTTGCTGGTCTCGCTCAGTTTCGTGCTGGTGGCTGCGGTGAAGATGCGCGAGGGCCGGTTCTACGGCGAGCGGGGCGCTACGCCTGCGGTGCAGCGGCGCTGACCTCGATCACCGTGTTCCACGGGTCGTCGAAGCGTAGGGTCTGCCCGTCGTGGCGCCCCTGGATGCCGGCGTGGGCGAGGCGGTCGGTGAGCGCGGTGACGTCGTCGGTGGTCGGTACCTCGATGCTGACCTGCCCCAGGCCGAGGGAGGCCGCGCGCGGACCCGCTCCGGCGGAGTTCCAGGTGTTCATGCCGATGTGGTGGTGGTATCCACCGGCCGCGATGAACATGGCCTGCCGCCCGAATGTGGCCATCACCTCGAAGCCGAGCGTGTCCACGTAGAAGGCCTTGGCGGTCGGGATGTCTCCCACCTGCAGGTGCACGTGTCCGATGACGGCGTCCGGCCCCGGAGCGGCGGCCTCACCCTGGGCAGGGGTTGCCAGGTGCTCACGCATGAAGGCGTTCGGGTCGAGCGGAAGGGAGTCCATCTGCACCCCGCCGCCGGATGTGCGGGTCCACTGCTCGCGAGGGCGGTCCAGGTAGAGCTCGACGCCGTTACCTTCCGGGTCGTCGAAGTAGAAGGCCTCGGAGACCAGGTGATCGGCGGAGCCGGTGAAGCTGGCGGGGGCGAAGCCCGCCACGCTGGCCAGGGAGCGGGCGAGCGCGGCGGCACTGTCGAACAGGATGGCGGTGTGGAACAGGCCGGCGTCGCGGCGGGAGAAGCTCGGCAGGTCGCGCTCTGCCCGCATCCTCACGATCGGCGTCCTCCCGCGGCCGAGCACGGCCGTCGGCCCGGCGTGCTCGAGCACATCGAGCCCGATCCCGGTGGCGTAGTAGGCGATCATGGCGTCGAGGTCGCGCACGAGCAGGTCCACGGTGCCCATGGCGGTGTCCTGGGCGAGACGGTCGGTCATGTCGATCACTCCTGGTAGTTGATGTTTAAACTATCTCACGGGGCCGAGCCCTTGACGACCCCTCCCTCCCCGAAATCAATCGTCGATCTGGCGGTTGGGAACGCGGCATCGACGACCACATCGACGTTTGATTTCACCCACCCCCGGGCAATACGTGGGTGACACTCCCCCCTGCTACGACAGCGCGTCGCGACGATACACGGATCTCTGTACTATGGGAGCATGCCTCTCTCCGCTGCTCGCTCCAGCACCGGTGGCGCGACGACGGCCTCCCTGGAGCTGCCGACCGCCACACTCACCCACACCGCTGCTGTCGCTCGGCTCGGGTACGCACTGTCCGACCACACCCGCACCCGCATCCTGCTTGCTCTCCGGGAAGCCCCAGCCTGCCCGTCCGACCTGGCCGGGGCACTGGGCGTCTCCCGGCAGGTGATGTCCAACCAGCTCTCCTGCCTCCGCGGATGCGGGCTCGTGGAGTCGGTACGAGAGGGCCGCCGCACCTGGTACCGCCTGGCCGACGACTCCCTCGCGCCGGCGCTGGACCAGCTCCTGACCCTCACCCTCGCCGTCGACCCGAACTGCTGCGGACCGGAGTGCACCTGCTCATGACCTCCCTTCCCCTCACCCCCCGCGCGCTCGACTCGGCCCGTCGCTGCGTGCTGGAGCGCCGCATCCGCTGGATCGTGACCGCGACCATCGCCTACAACGTGATCGAGGCGATCGTCGCGATCACCGCCGGCCGGATCGCCTCCTCTGCAGCGCTGGTCGGATTCGGGCTCGATTCCACGGTCGAGGTACTCTCCGCGGCGGCGGTGGCGTGGCAGTTCCGCGCCCCGGACCCCGAGGCCCGCGAGCGCATCGCGCTCCGGGTGATCGCCTTCTCGTTCTTCGGCCTCGCCCTGTTCGTCACGATCGATGCAGTGCGCAGCCTGCTCGGCGCGGCGGAGCCGGAGCACTCGACGGTCGGGATCGTGCTTGCCGCGGTGAGCCTGGCGATCATGCCGCTGTTGTCCTGGTTCGAACGTCGCACCGGCCGTGAGCTCGGCTCTGCTTCGGCGGTGGCCGACTCCAAGCAGACATTGCTGTGCACCTACCTCTCGGCGGTGCTGCTGGCGGGCCTGCTCCTCAACTCCCTGCTCAGCTGGACCTGGGCCGACCCCCTGGCAGCCCTGGTGATCGCCGGTGTGGCGGTCAAGGAGGGTGCGGAGGCCTGGCGCGGTGACGCCTGCTGCCACGCCCCCACGAGCGCGCTGACTCATGCCGACCAGACCACCGGCTGCGCCGACGGGTGCTGCACGGACTAATATGTCGCGTCGACATCTCTGAGATGACGCGCCACCCGGCACAACCCGGCGCGATCCGGCTCTCCCCTCACTCGCGTGGCCACTCACCACGGTGAGTCCGGCAGACTGACCTGCGATGACAACACTGGACGCAGACCTCGCCGTTCTCGGCCTCGGTGCCGCAGGCAGCTCCACCCTGTGGCGCTGCGCCACCCGCGGCGCCGACGTGATCGGCTTCGAGCAGCACACCCCCGGCCATCCGCACGGCTCCTCACACGGGCACAGCCGGCTGTTCCGCACCGCACTGGTGGAGGGCCCGCAGTACGTCGCTCTCGCCCAGCACGCCCTCCGGCTGTGGCGAGAACTCGAGCAGACCGACGGCACCGAGCTCCTCAGCCTCTGCGGCGGGATCTTCCTCGGCCCCGCCGACGGCCGCCTCCTGCCGCCCATCCTGGAGACCATCGAGGCGCACGATCTGCCGCACGAACGCCTCACCACAGCACAGATCCGGTCCGCCTACCCCCAGCACACCATCGAGGACGCCACAGTGGGAATCCGCGATCCTGGTACTGGGGTGCTGCGCTCCGAGGCGGGCATCCGCGCAGCGGTGAGGGCCGCCGTCGGGCTGGGAGCCCGGGTGCGCACCGGCGAACGGATCCTGGCCGTGCAACCTGGCGACCGCGGGGTCGAGGTGCGCAGCACCGGGCCTGAGGGGGAACGCACGTGGCGATTCGGCCGCGTCATCATGGCCACCGGCGCCTGGACGGCGGGGCTGCTGCCCGGACTGAGCATCCCGATGCAGGTGCGGCGCACGCTGCTGACCTGGTTCGGCGCACCCGACGCCGAGCAGTTCGGGCCGGGCAGTTTCGGGGTGTTCCTGCATGAGGCAGACGGGTACCTCGCCTGGGGCGCCCCCGCCCTGGAGGGGTACGGCGTGAAGGTTGGCCTGCACGACCTGCCGGCACCCGCCGTCGCGGATCCTGGCCGGAACCCGCTCGAGGTGGACCCGGCGGAGTGGGCCGAGGTGGCGGCGTGGGTGTCCCGGCGCCTCCCCACGTTGGACTCCGCCGACGTGCGCGCCGAGGGCTGCATGTACACCCACACCCCGGACGAGGCGTTCAGCATCGGCATCCCGCGCGCCTACCCCGGGGTGGTGCTCGCGGCCGCGTGCTCCGGGCACGGGTTCAAACACGCGACCGCTGTCGGTGACGTGGCCGCTGCCCTCGCCGTGGACGACGAGCCGCCGGTGGACCTGACACCGTTCTCCCCGGACCGGTTCGGCTGACGAAGCGCCAGTTAGAGCACGACGGCGTAGCCCGGCTCGATCCGCAACCTCACCTGCGCACCAGGTTCCGGTGCGGCCGCGCCCGCCACCGCGGTCACCTCACCCCACCCGGGCACCTGCACCCGGACCGTGGGCCGGCCCCGGGCGAACCCGGTGGCGACCACGCGACCGGCCGGCCCGTCACCGTCGGCAGCACCTGAGTTCGGATCCACCACCAGCGCACCCGGCCCGAGACCGAGAGTGCGCCCGTCGTGCTCGACCACCACGAAACCAAGAAACTGCGCGACCGTGGCATCGACCGGGCCCGCCCACAGCTCGGCCGGAGTGCCGATCTGCACGAGCCTGCCCTGCCGCATCACGGCCACCCGGTCGGCCACGGCGAAGGCCTCGTCGTGGTCGTGGGTGACGTACATCGCCGTGGTGGAGGTCTCGGTGAGGATGCGGCGCAGCTCCACCGACAAAGTCTCGCGCAGCTCGCGGTCGAGTGCCGAGAGCGGTTCGTCCAGCAGCAGTAGCCGCGGCCGGGGCGCCAGCGCCCGGGCCAGCGCCACCCGCTGCTGCTCACCTCCCGAGAGCGAAGCCACCGCACGGTCGCCGAAGCCGTCCAGACCCACCAGCGCGAGCAGCTCGTGCACGCGCCTGGTCCGCTCTGCCCGGGCCACACGCGCCATCCGCAGCCCGAACTCCACGTTGCCCGCGACGTCCCGGTGCGGAAACAGCTGCCCGTCCTGGAACATCAGCCCGAACCCGCGCCGGTGCACCGGTTCGCCGCTCACATCGGCGCCGTCCCACAGCACGTCCCCGCCGGTCAGCGGCTCCAGACCCGCGACGGCCCGCAGCAGCGAGGACTTCCCGCACCCGGACGGGCCGAGCACGGCGACCACCTCACCGGTGGCCACGTGCAGGTCCACCCCGGCGACCGCCGTCGTGGGTCCGTAGGCCACCCGTGCCCCGCGCACGTTCAGACCTCGTGACTCAGAACTCACCGGCCCGCTCCCCTCGTAGTCGTTCCGCCAACCCCATCACTCCTGCCGTCAGCAGGGCCAGCACCACCGAGGCCGCGAGCGCCATCCCGTAGTTCTCCGCACCGGGTTGCCCGATGAGGCGGAAGATGACCACGGGCAGGGTGGGCCGATCTGGACGGGAGAGGAACGCCGTCGCGCCGAACTCCCCGAGCGAGACCGCGAAGGCGAACCCGATGGCCAGCCCCATCGATCGGATCAGGAACGGTAGCTCGACGGCGGCGAGCACGCGGGCCGGGGAGGCGCCCAGCACGGTGGCGGCCTCCCGGAGGCGGGGGTCGATCGCACGCAGCACCGGCAGCACGGTCCTCACCACCAACGGCATCGCCACGATCGCCTGCGCGATCGGGATGAGCACCGGGGAGGAGCGCAGGTCCAGTGGCGGGGCGTCGAGGGTGATGAGGAAGCCGAAGCCCACGGTCACCGCCGATACCCCGAGCGGGAGCATGACGAGGGAATCCATCCACCCGATCGCCTGGCGGGCGGCCGGGTGCCGGGGGCGGCGCGAGAGCACGAGGGCCACCAGCACACCCATCACCACGGCCAGCACCGTGGCATCGACGGCGATGCGCAGCGAGTTCGCGGCCGCCTCCCATACGGTCACCGTGAGTGCGTTGTCACCACCGGTGGTGCCCAGCGCCACATAATTGCCCAGGCCCCAGCCCGACGGCGTGCGCAGCGACCTGATCAGCAGAGTCCCCAGGGGCAGCAGCACCAGGACGCCGACCACGGCGGCGGTCACCGCAGCCGGGAGGAGGTCGGCTCCGGCCCTCCAGGGGCCGAACTTTCGACCCTTGAAGCCGGGTTGCCCCGAATTTCGGGCCCGTGAAGCCGGGTGGGCCGGCTGCAGCCGGAGGGCGCGCTCGCGGCGGGCGCGGGTGCGGGCGAACAGAGCCAGCGACCCGGCCACCACCACCAGCTGCATCATCGAGAGCACGGCGGCGGCGCGCAGGTCGAGGAACTGGGTGGTCTGGATCCAGATCTCGGTCTCGATCGTGCCGAACTGGATGCCACCGAGCACGAGCACCACCCCGAACGCGGTGGCGCAGAACAGGAACACGACCGAGGCCGCCGAGGCGATCGCGGGAGTGAGCGCCGGGAGGGTGACGGTGAGGAACGCCCGGGCCGGGGACGCGCCCAGGGCACGGGCGGCCTGCTCGGTGCGGGGGTCCAGCCGTTCCCACATCCCGCCGACCGTGCGGACCACCACGGCGTAGTTGAAGAACACCAGCGCCAGGATGATCGCGGTGAACGTGCCGTCCAGGCCGAGGAAGCCGAGCGGGCCGGAGTCGGCGAGCAGCGTGCGGAACGCCACGCCCACCACCACGGTCGGCAGCACGAAGGGGATGGTCACGACCGCACGGACAAGGCGCTGTCCGGGGAAAGTGCAGCGGTAAAGCACGTAGGCGCCGGGGATGCCGAGCAGGACCGCTCCGGTCGTGCCGAGTATGGCCTGGGTGAGGGTGAGGCGGACGATCCGCCAGGTCCGCGGCCGGGCGAAGACCTCCCCGAAGCCACCCAGATCGAGAATCCCGTCCGTAACGAAGCCGCGGCCGATCAGGGAGGCGACCGGGTAGGCGAAGAAGACCCCCAGGAAGGTCAGCGGAACCGCTGCAGCAAGGATCCATATCAGGGTGCGGGTAAGACCGAGACCCGGTCGCCCGGTGCCACGGCCTCGACCATGCCCTCCGGCGTGGCCACTGCCGCCCGTGCCGTCCCCACCGGGGGTGAAGTTGACGTCGGTTATGGCGCCATAACCGACGTCAACTTCACCCCCGGTGAGCGGAGGGGCGGTGCGGCCCGTCGGGACGGCCGGGGCATCGGCTTCCGGCCGACCGGATCGCGCCCGGGTCACCCGATGACTGTCGCCGTCCATGCCTCGATCCACTCGTCACGGTGGGCGTCGATCTCCGCCGGGGCCACCTCGTGCGGGTCATCGGCGAGCGGGGCGAACTGCGTCCAGGACTCCGGCAGCTCAACCTGGTCGCTGACCGGGTAGACGTACATCTGCTCCGGGATGTCGGCCTGCACCTCGTCGGAGAGCAGGAAGTCGATGAACGCCTGCGCGCCCTCGGGATTGGCCGCACCGGAGATGACCCCGGCGTACTCGATCTGCCGGAAGCAGGTGTCCAGCAACGCACCGGTGGGCGCCTCGCTCTCTCCCTCGCCCACCTCGAAGGCCGGAGAGGTGGAGTAAGAGAGCACGATCGGCCGGTCACCCTCGCCGGTGGAACCGGAGAAGTCGACCGAGTAGGCGTCCGACCATCCGTCCACCACCTTCAGCCCGTTGCCGGCCAGCCCCTCCCAGTACTCGAGCCACCCCTCCTCACCGAACGCACCGACCGTGGCGAGCAGGAAGGCCAGGCCGGGGGACGACGTCGCCGGGTTAGTCACGACCAGCAGGTCCTCATACTGCGGATCGAGCAGATCCTCGAAGGACTCCGGCTCGGGGATGCCCGCCTCGGCGAACCACCCGTGGTCGACATTGAGGCACACGTCCCCGATGTCGATCGGGGTGAGGGCGTCGGAATCGCCGGCCAGGTACTGCTCGGCACTCGCCGGGAGCGCCGGCGAGGTGTACGGCTCGAACACCCTGGCGTCGATGGCGCGGCTCGCGAAGGAGTTGTCCACACCGTAGGCCACATCCCCGAGCGGGGAGTCGGTGGTGAGGATGAGCTGGTTCACCAGGGCGCCACCGTCACCGGGAGCGGACAGCTCCACCGTGTACCCGGACTCGGCCTCGAAGTCGGCGATCAGATCCTCCGAGACGTGGAAGGAGTCATGGGTGACCACCTGCACCACACCCGACCCTGCGCCGTCAGAGGTGCCGGAATCCGAGTCGTTCTCGGAACCGGTCCCGATCACCGAGCACCCGGCGAGGGCGAGCGCCACGAACCCGGCTCCCCCAGCGAGCCCAACCCGCTTCCGGCCGAACGCTGAGTTCTGCGGCACTGGTGGGCCCGAATGCCGCAGAAGCTGGCCTTCGGCGTTGTGAATGGTGGTCATCATGTCCTCCTCAGTTCAAAGGAGGGGTAAAGAGAGAAACTCGACTTCCTTCGCCGGTGCTAACCGGAGCAGGTTCGAGGGTCTGCGGCTGTCCGCACTCTCAGCGCCCGAGGCGCTCCCCTGTCGTGTGGGGCTCACAGTACACCTCCGGGCGCCACATCCCTGCCGCCGCCATCGCCCTCTCCGGACGGCGGAGAGCGGCTAGGCTGGACCGGCAGCACCCGATCTCAGGAGCCGAGCATGAACATCTCGAAGCTGGTCACCACGCTGGCCGCCATCGCGGCCGGTATCGCCGCGAACAAGCTGCTCACCATGGGGTGGAAGGCCGCAACCGGCCACGAGCCGCCCACTGGTGACGCCGATGACGGTGAGATCAGCCTCGGCGAGCTCGTCGTGTTCGCTGCCGTCAGCGGTGCGGTGGTCACGTTCGCGCGAACCTTCGCCACTCGCGGCGCCAAGAAGTGGCTCGATAGCGGAGACCTGCCGCCGAAGAAGTAGGCGCAGCGCACGCCCCGTTCACGACTCCTCTCGCGAGCGCGCCCGCTCCAAATCCTCGGTGAGCTCATCTCGCACCAGCAGGTCCGAGCGCACCTTCCCGGTGCGATACCCGGCACGGCCCACCATGTGCGCGGCCACCGGCGCCGTCAGCAGCTGGAAGACCACCACCAGCACCAGCTTCCAGGTGAGCTGACTCGATCCGAGCCCGAACGCCAGCCCGGCCATCAACAGCATCAGACCGAGCACCTGCGGCTTGGTGGCGGCATGCATCCGCGCCAGCATGTCCGGGAAACGCGCCACGCCGATGGCGGCGACGAGGGTGAGCAGGCAGCCCGCGATCAGGCATACCGACGCGGCGATCATCATCGGGTTCACCGGCTGTCCTCCCCCATCGACTCCTCGTCCTCGAGCTCGGCCGCCTCAGCTGCTGCAGCCTCGGCTTCGGTCAGGATCCGGCGTTCCTCTTCCGGTTCCGACGCCGCGAACCGCGCAAGTGTCACGGCCCCGACGAAGCCGACCAACGCGAGCACCATCAGCACCAGTACCAGGTCCTCCCGCCCGAACCACAGCGAGACCAGCGCCAGGCAGCCGATCAGCGTGGAGACCAGCACGTCGAGGGCGACCACCCGATCGAGCATGCTCGGCCCCTTCTCCACCCGGTACAGGGTCACCACCGCAGCCGCAGTCAGCAACGCGGCACACACCACCATCACCACCGGACTCACGACTCGTCCTCGCCGTCTCCCGGAAGCACCTTCCCGCGTTCGAACGAGTGCCGCTCCCGCGTCGAACGGGTTCCCCGGCCACTCCCACGCGAGCGCAGCCGCCACGGCCGGGGCTCGAAACCAGCTGCCTCGATGTCGGCGTCGGTGGCGAAGGCGTACATCACCCGGCGCTCCTGCTCGAAGACGTCGTGGCGCGCTCGCTCCAGCGCCCCCGGACGGGTCACATCGAGCACGTGCAGGTACAAGGTCCCGGTGAACCGGTGCGCCTCCACCACGAAGGACCCCGGTACCAGGGTGGTCAGCTCGGCAGTCAGAGTGAGGAACAGATCCGATTCCGAACGCAGCGGCACCCGGATCACGGCCCCGTGCGGGGTCTGCCGCCACCGCAGCGCCCTGATCGCCACCGACACCGAAGCACGCACCACATCCACCAGCAGCCGACCGGTCAGCAGCAGCACCCCGATCAGCGACACCCTGCCCTCGAATCCGACGCGCGGCATCGGGAAGACCCACAGCAGCAGGACGCTCACCAGCACCCCGGTGAGGACGTTGGCAACCGTCAGGTGCCCCCAGAGCAGCACCCACACGGCCGTCATCCACACGGCCATCGGCACCCGTTGCAGCCAGTCCCAGCGACCACGCCCGCTCATGAGTCACCTCCCTGAGCATCCGCGGATTGACCCTCGCCACGCCCGTCGTCCACGAGGACCGAGGAGATGTAGGGATCCTGCAGGCGCAAGTCCCGCGCGGCCGCGTCGGTGTAGGAGTACAGCGGCCCCGCCACCAGCGCGATCACCACACCGACCGCAGCCAGGACGGCCGTCGGCCCGAACATTCCCCGCGGCACGCTCGCCTCAGGCAGCGGCTCCGGCGCCTCTTGCCAGAACGCCTTGTTCCACGCCTTCACCACCGCGTAGAGCGTCAGCAAGGAGGTGGCCAGCCCGACGGCGACCCCCACCAGAGCCAATGGCGTCCCGTCCGCGAGGCCCGCCTGGAGCAGACCCGCCTTTCCGAGGAATCCGCTCATCGGCGGGATCCCCGCCAGGTTCATGGCGGAGACGAAGAACACCACGCCCAGCGCGGGGGCCACCTTCGCCAGGCTCCCCAGGCGCACCAGCGAGGTCGTCCCACCCCGCCGCTCGATCAGGCCGGACACGAGGAACAGCGCGGTCTGCACGGTGATGTGGTGGGCCACGTAGAAGATTGCTGCGGAGAGCCCGACATCGCTGGCCAGCGAGATCCCGAAGATCATGAAGCCGATATGGCTGACCAGTGTGAAGGAGAGCAGACGTTTGATGTCCTCCTGCGCGACGGCCCCCGCGATCCCGACGAGCATGGTCAGCAGCGCCGCCAGCATGAGCACGGTGTCGAGGGTGCCGTCGGTGAACAGCAGTGTCTGGGTGCGGATGATGGCGTAGACGCCGACCTTGGTCAGCAATCCGGCGAATACGGCGGTGACCGGGGCCGGTGCGGTCGGGTAGGAGTCCGGCAGCCAGGCCGAGAGCGGGAAGATCGCAGCCTTGATGGCGAAGCCCATGAGCAGCATGATCTGCAGGACGGTCTGCAGACCGGGATCCAGGGCGTCGATGCGGTCGGCCAGCTGGGCCAGGTTGAGAGTTCCGGTGGCCCCGTACAGCAGTGCGATCGAGATCAGGAACAGCAGTGAGGAGAGCAGCGAGACGACGACGTAGATGGCGCCGGCCCGGATGCGTTCACCGGTGCCACCGAGGGTGAGCAGCACGAAGCTGGCGGCGAGCAGGATCTCGAACCCGACGTAGAGGTTGAACAGGTCGCCGGAGGTGAACGCCATCGCCACCCCGGCTGCGAGCACCAGATAGGTGGGGTGGTAGATCGCCACGGGCGCACCCTTGGGGCCATCGGCGAGGCCCTGTGCCAGGGAGTACAGCAGCACTCCGAGCAGCACGACGGCCGAGACCACGAGCATCAACGCCGAGAGCCTGTCGGTGACCACCGCGATCCCGACCGGCGCTGCCCAGCCACCGACGTTCACCACCTGCGGCCCCACGGTGTGGGTGACGAAGATCAACGCGACCGCCACGATCAGCACGGCGGTGAGCGCCACCACGGAGATCACACCCTGGACGCGGGAGTGCTTCGCGAGGGCGAGAGCCAACCCGGCAGCGACAAGGGGGATCACCACGGGGAGCGCGACGAGCCAGGTCATGTGCTCTCACCCCGGTCGCGCTGCTCGGCCTCGTGGTCGTCGGCCCCCAGCCGAGGTCCATGATGAGCGGTCTCCAGCGAGTGCTCCTCCTCGGTCTCGTCGCGGGCTTCAGCGGCCTCGGTGGCGAGGTCGGTGCCGACGTCGTCGGCTCGGGAGTCTTCCTCGTGCCGGGCGGCGCGGCGGGCGATCCTGCGGTCTTCGAGGTCGTCCTGGACTTCGTCGTGACCGTGCAGCTGCCAGGAGCGATAGGCCATCGCCAGCACGAAGGCGGTGATCCCCAGATTGATGACGATCGCTGTCAGCACCATCGCCTGCGGCAGGGGGTCGGCCATCTGGTCCGGCTCAGTGGTCCCGACCAGCGGCGGCCCTCCTGCCGCTCCGCCTGCGATGAGGAAGAGCAGGTTGACCCCGTTGCTGATCAGCGTGATCCCGATGATCACCCGGGAGAGACTGCGTTCGAGCAGCAGGTACACACCCGAGCCCACCAGGACCCCGACGGCGAGCACCAGCGCCAGGCTCGGGCTCATCTCCACGCCCATCAGTGCTCACCTCCAGCGCCCACGAGCGGGCGGCTGTCGTCGGCACTGCTGCGCGGGGAGTCGTGGGCGATGTCCGGTGAGGCTGTGCCCGTGGCCTCACCCTGCCGGTCGATCTCGGCGCCGAGCGTGCGCAACACGTCCAGCATCAGTCCCACCACCACGAGGAACACGCCGATGTCGAAGAACAGTGAGGTGACCAGGTGCATCTCGCCGAGGATTCCGAGGTCGACGTCGATCTTCACCGACTGCAGCACCACACCCCCGAAGAACAACGGGACCGCACCCGCACCGGCAGAGAGGAACAGCCCGGTGCCCAGCAGCGCACCCGGCAGGATGGGCGCCGCCTCCCCGAGCTCGTACCGCCCGCCGGCGAGGTAACGGACGGTGAGCGCGATTCCGACGATCAAGCCCGCGACGAAGCCACCGCCAGGTGCATTGTGGCCGGAGAACAGCAGGAACAGCGCGAACACGAGCATGGTGTGGAACAGCAGCCGTGTCGCCACCTCGAAGATCACCGACCGCCGGTTCGGGGCGAGGGCGCCGGGACCGGTCAGCCAAGACCGCGCCCGGCGAGGGGCGGTTGCGGTGCCCTGGGCCGGGCGCAGTCTGGTGGCCGGGTCTTCCAACTCGCTCGGCCACACCTGCGCATCGCCACTGCGCCGGTCTCTCATCCGCTCCACCCGTCCGGTCCGGGTACGAGTGCGGGCGAACACCAGCGAGGCCACACCGGTTGCCGCCACCAGGAGTACGGCAATCTCACCCATCGTGTCCCAGGCGCGGATGTCGACGAGCGTGACATTCACGATGTTCTTGCCGTATCCGTACTCGTACGCCTCCGTCGGGAAGAGCACCGAGACCGGGTCGGCCACCCGTGCCGCCGGAACGATCAGGGCGAGCGCCATCGCCAGCACACCCACGAGTGCACCCAGTGCCGCCCGCCACCACCGGCTGGATTTGAGCGGCCGGTTGGAGAAGTACGCCGGAAGCCGCCGCAGCACGAGGATGAACACCACCAGTGCGATGGTCTCCACCAGTGCCTGCGTGAGAGCGAGGTCGGGGGCACCGTGCAGGGCGAACAGCACCACCACGCCGTACCCGGTCACGCCGAGCAGCACCACGGCCTTGAGCCGCCGCCGGGCCTGCGCCGTCAGGATCGCGCCGATCACGATGATCCCCGCGACCAGCAGCTGGGCGGGGCTGTCGAAGAGCCGCACCTGGCCGATCTGCACCCCCGAGCTCCCCAGCGCGATCGCCGCCGACACCACGGTCACCACCAGGATGATCCCGAGATAGCCGGGCAGGGATCCACGCTGCGTGGCGGAGGTGACGGCCACGGCCGCCCGGTCCAGGCGCCGCATCAGGGTGCGATACCCACGGTCCGCATCCGGGCCGAGAATTACCGCATCCTGCGCGCGTTCCACCAGCCCACGCAATGCGAAAAGCCCGAGCCCGACGGCGACGATCACCACGGTCAGCGCCAGCGCCGGTCCGATGCCGCCCCAGAGGGTCAAGTGCCCCGGCTCCCCGGCCGGGTAGGTGGCCGCGTACCGTTCGAACAACCCCTCCCCCAGCCCTGGGAGCAGCCCGGCGCCGAGGCCCAGGACGGCGAGGACGAACCCAGGCACGAACAGCCCCGGAGGTTCCCGGTCCAGCTGGGTGTCGGCCACACCAGACTTGCGGGCGAAGGCACCCCACAGGAAACGCATCCCGTAGGCGAAGGTCAGCACAGACCCGACCACCACGACGGCGAGGAGCGCACCCTCGTACGCTCCGCCGTCGTGGGTGAGGGCCTCCAGCACGGCCTCCTTGCCGACGTACCCGGCGAACGGTGGCAGGCCCACCATGGAGAAGGTGGCGAGGAAGCCGGGGATGGCGGCCCCGCGCAGGTTCCGCCCGAGGCCGGAGAGCTGACGCAGGTCGCGCGTGCCGGCGGAGGCGTCGATCACGCCGACGGTCAGGAACAGCGCGGCCTTGAACATCGCGTGGGCGCCGATGAGCGCCAGGCCCGCGAGCGCGACGGCCTGATTCGCCTGTCCCACCAGCAGGATCAGGAAGCCGAGCTGGCTGACGGTGCCGAACGCGAGCAGCAACTTGAGGTCGTGCTGCTTGAGCGAGCGGTACCCGCCGATGAGCATCGTGGCCGACCCGGTGATCAGGATGATCCAACGCCAGGTGTCCATCTCCGCGAAACCTGGTGCGAGGCGGGCCACGAGATAGACGCCCGCCTTCACCATCGCGGCAGCGTGCAGGTAGGCGCTCACCGGAGTGGGTGCGGCCATCGCGCCAGGGAGCCAGAAATGGAACGGCACGAGCGCTGACTTGCTGAGCGCACCCACCAGGACGCAGACGATCGCCACCGTGGCCGCGGTGCCTGCGGGCGGTTCGCTGACCAGCTCGGACAGCGAGAACGAGCCGCCGGGCATGGCGCCGAGGATGAGGAAGCCGGCGAACATGGCCAGGCCGCCGAACGTCGTCACGATGATCGCCTGCATGCCGGCGCGGCGGGAGCCCTTACGGGTGAAGTAGTGCCCGATCAGCAGGTAGGAGAAGACCGTGGTCAGTTCCCAGAAGGTGTACAGGGCCAGGGTGTTGTCCGTGGTGACCAGGCCCAGCATGGCGCCGGCGAAGCCGATGAAGATGCCGGAGAACCGGCCCAGGAACTTCGCACCCGTGGCGAAGTACCAGGCGCAGTAGATCAGCACGAGCGCGCCGATCCCGCCGACCAGCAGCACCATCAACCAGGCGAGCACGTCGAGCCGGAACGTCAGGTGCATATCCAGCGAGCCCACCCACGCCACACTCTGGACGGGCACCTCGCCGGCGAGGACATCGCCCAGACGGGTCAACGCCCAGATGGCGGCGGAGCCGGGCACGAGCGCCAGCGGAAGGAACATCCGCCGGCCGAAACGCGAGACCAGCGCCGGGGCAGCCAGAGCCGCGAGCAGGTGCACGGCGATCAGCTGCAGCACGTCGGCTCCCGGTCAGTCGGCGTGGTCAAGGGCAGGTGGTGCTCGGATGTGAGGTTGTGGGTGCGCGGCAGCACCGGCCCGAACGCCGGAGTGGACACCGCGGTTGAGCCAACCTTATCAATCGGGCGTTATCAACGATCGGCAGCGACCGCGGCACTGACCTCGATCCGGTCGGCCGGATCGAGATGAGTGAATCCGGAGGGTGCGCGGAGGTGGTCACCCTCGGCGGATGCGTCCTCGCCTACAGCTGGACGAGGAACTGATCGTCGTCGGTGACCTCACCATCGGTGGCGGCCTGAATTGCCCGGGCCGCAGCCTCGATCCGGGTGCGCGCATCCTCTCGCTGGTCCAGGACGACCCGCCCGGCCCGATGCTGCTCTAGCGCCACCGGGTCGGCCGGGTACCAGCGCAGGGAGTAAGCGATGGTGCCGGTCGCCGCCCACTCGAGGCCGGCGAGCACGAGTGGCACCAGCACCTCGGCCTCCACCGAGACGCCGATCGTGCCGCCGTCGGGGTAGGGCGAGACGGCGCCGTAGGCTTCGGTGACCTGCGGCTCGTTCAGGGCATGGGCGTCATAGGCGTCGGCCTCAGCGTGCAACCAGGCGCGCTCCCCCTCGTCCAGCTCCCGCACCCCCGGCCGAACGCTGAGTTGTTCGGCGTTCGAGGGGTGATTCGCCGAGGAACTCAGCGTTCGCGGCGGGTCGGGCTCGGCGAGCAGGCGGACACCAGGGAGGGCGGGCCGGAGCACGTGCACCAGCGCATCGGGGTGCAACCACACCGGTGCGTGCACCACCAGGTCCACACCCGCCATCGGGCCAGGTTCCAACACGTGGCCGGTTGAGGTGCGCACCACGCCGGCGAGGCGACGGCCCATCGCGCACAACACCTCGACGGCGGCCCTCTCCATCCCCTCGACGCTCCCCTGCCCGAACGCCGCCAGCAGGCCACCGACCGCCTGCAGCTCCTCCGGGACTGGTCCGCCGCGTTCGGGCGGGCACGTCAGCAGGTACGCATGCTCAGCCCAGACGGGCAGGCCCAGCTCCGCCCGATCGGCGGCGGTGACCAGGAACGGGCCGGAGAGGTAGGTCTCCTCCTCCAGCTGCAGGACGTCGTCGGCGACCCAGTGCGCCCGGGGGTAGCGGGACAGGGCGAGCGCCTCCACCTCCTCGACCGTGACGTCGTCGGGAAGGGCAAGCAGGTGCCGGGCGAGGGCGGCGGCGAGGTCGAGTGGCGCCGCACTCTCGGGGTGGCCGGCAGCACCAGTGCTGGCCATGGCGACCTAACCCTCGACCCGGGTGCGGTGGAAGTTCTGGTGGGAGCGGGACGCCGTCGGGCCACGTTGACCCTGGTAGCGCGAGCCCTGGGCTCCGGACCCGTACGGATGCTCGGCCGGGCTGGTGAGGCGGAAGTAGCAGAGCTGGCCGATCTTCATCCCCGGCCACAGCGTGATCGGCAGGGTGGCCACATTCGACAGCTCCAGCGTGACGTGACCGGAGAAGCCCGGGTCGATGAAGCCGGCGGTGGAGTGGGTGAGCAGGCCGAGTCGGCCGAGGCTGGACTTGCCCTCCAGGCGGGCCGCGATGTCGTCGGGGAGGGTGATGAGCTCGTAGGTGGAGCCGAGCACGAACTCGCCCGGGTGCAGTACGAACGGCTCGTCCGGGTCGACCTCCACCAGCCGGGTGAGGTCAGGCTGGTCGGCGGCCGGGTCGATCACCGGGTACTTGTGGTTGTCGAAGAGCCGGAAGTAGCGGTCGAGGCGCACGTCCACACTGGAGGGCTGGATCATGTCGGCGTCGAACGGGTCCAGGCCCACACGGCCGGAGGTCAGTTCGGCCCGGATGTCGCGGTCGGAGAGCAGCACGCAGGCCACGGTAGCCGAGACGGCTGAGCGGTGCGGCCCCCGACTGTGCCGGGTAACGGCGGAGATTAGGTATGCTGGTTCCCGCAGTGGCCCACAAGGCCGCTCGTGCGGGTGTAGTTCAATGGTAGAACATCAGCTTCCCAAGCTGATAGCGCGGGTTCGATTCCCGTCACCCGCTCGCTTAGCAAAGGCCGCCTCGACTCGTCGGGGCGGCCTTTGTCGTGCGAGGGGTGTGGGAGTCGGCGTCTCAGGCTGGCTGTCCCGCGGCGTTGACGAGCCACCGGATCCCGAACGGGTCGATCAGCATCCCGAAGGTGTCACCCCAAGGTGCCGCCACGAACGGCTCCACCACGGTGCCGCCGGCAGCGAGCCCATCGAAGTAGCCGCGCAGCTCGTCCACGTCATCGCCACTGAGGGAGATGTGGACGTTGGTCCCCGGCTGGTACTCCATCTGGGCGGGTACGTCGGCCGCCATCAGGGTCATTCCGCCCGGGGTCTGCAGCATCGAGTGCATCACCTGGTCGGCCTCGGCCGGGTCCTGGTTCATCCCGAACTCGCCGAAGGTGCTGAACGTCGGAGTGCCACCGAGCACCGAGGCGTAGAACTCCATCGCCTCCCGGGCCTGACCGCGGAAGTTGAGGTACGGATTGAGTACGGTCATCGTAGAGTCCTTTCTCCTGGGCTCTCATCGTCCCATCCACCTGCCGGTCGCGCGGCGGAACCGCACCATCAATCCCGAACGAAGGCACCGATGCCCCGCACCCTCGCACCCGGCCAGCGCTGCCGGATCCACGTCCTCGACGTCACCACCGGAGCCACCCGGCTGGTGCACGAGTCGGCCGACGTGCTCTATGAGGCCCCGAACTGGAGCGCTGAGGACCTGATCGTCAATGGCGACGGCCTGCTCTTTCGACTGCCCGCCGACGGGTCGGGTGATCCGGCGCCGATCGATATCCGAGGCCTGCCGGCGGCGAACAACGACCATGTGCTCGCTCCGGACGGGATCCACGTGTTCGTCTCCGCCGAGGACGGGCACATCTACCGTGCCCCGCTCGCCGGCGGCGAGGCCGTGCGAATCACCAGCGACGACGGGCTGCTGCATTTCCTGCACGGCGTCAGCCCCGACGGCGTCACCCTCGCCTACGTTGGCGTGGTCACCGATCCTGCAGGCACGTGGCGGGCGCCGAACCTGTTCACGATCCCCGCTACCGGCGGCCCGAGCGTCCAGCTCACAGATGATGAGTTCCCCGACGACGGAGCCGAGTTCTCCCCGGACGGCGCCTGGATCTACGTCAACACCGAGCGACCCCTCGATGGCACGCCCCGGGAGGCCGGGCACGCCCAGTTGGCGCGGATGCGGCCCGACGGCTCCGGAGCCGAGCAACTCACCGACGACGAGCGGGTGAACTGGTTTCCGCACCCCTCCCCCGACGGCACCCGGCTCGCCTATGTGTCCTTCCCGCCCGGGACCGTGGGACACCCGGCCGACCACGACGTGATCATCCGGGTGTGCGGACCGCGAGGCGAGGGTGTGCGCGACCTGGTCACGCTGTTCGGCGGGCAAGGGACCATGAACGTGCCCAGCTGGGCCCCGGACGGCACGCGGCTGGCATTTGTGGACTACCCACTGAGCGACTGAATGCTTGCGAATCCTGGTCAGTCGCTCGTCTGCGCCGGATAGGTCCGGATCGGACCCACGACCCGGGCGCGCACGAGGTCCCCGACCTGCACGGCGGCATCGCGTCCGCTCACCGCCAGGGAGAGCACGGTCGTGCCGGCGACGTCCAGGCTCACCATGGCGTCATGGCCCCGATAGTCGATCCGGCGAACCCGGGCCGGCACACCACCGGACTCCGGCTCCGTCCCGAGCATCACCTGCTCGGGACGGATGACTGCGACCATCGCGGCGCCGTCGGGGGTTGGCTCGGCCAGCTGCACCTCTCCGAGCACGCACCGGCCGAGACTTCCCTCAGCCTGGATCCCGAACACCATCGCCTCACCCACGAACTGCGCCACCCAGGGCGTCCCCGGCCGGCCGTACACCTCGGCGGGGCTCCCGGTCTGCAGGATCGAACCGTCGCGCATGACGGCGATCTGATCGGCCATGGAGAGCGCCTCACCCTGGTCGTGCGTGACGAGCACGGCCGTAGCGCCGTCCGCGTGCAGCGCATCCCGGATGTCCCGACGCAGCCCCGATCGAAGGCCGGCATCGAGGGCACTGAACGGTTCGTCCAGGAGGATCAGCGGCGGCCGGGGTGCGAGTGCTCGGGCCACCGCCACCCGTTGCTGCTGCCCGCCGGAGAGCTCGTGCGGCATCCGGTTGGCGCTCCCGTTCAGCCCGACCAGCTCCAGTACCTCCTCCACCCGGACCGCCGCGGCGGAGTCCGACCGGCCGCGCCCGGGAGTCAGACCGAAGCCCACGTTCTCCCCGACGCTCAGGTGCGGGAACAGTGCGCCCTCCTGTGGGACCACGCTGACCCGCCGACGGTGCGCGGGGACATGTCGGCGATGATCGGTCACGATCTGGTCAGCCAGCGTGATCGAGCCGCTGTCGGGCCGCTCAAACCCCGCAAGGCACCGCAGCAGGGTGGTCTTCCCACACCCGGACGGTCCGAGCACGGCGAGCAGCTCCCCTGTCTCGACCCGCAGGTCCACGCCATCGAGCGCACGGGTGGCACCGAACCGCTTGCGCAGATCCTGCACCGTCACGGCGACCATGCCTGGGCTCCTTTCGACCGGCCTTGTCCCCGCGGCGACGCACCGTCGCGCACACCGATCACCCCGCTGCCAGCGACGAGCGCCCACGTGGGCACGGCCGCAAGCAGGACCAGCAACACAGCGTACGGCGCGGCAGCCGCGTAGCTGCCGACCTCGGTATGCGACCACAATCGCGTGGCCATCGTCTCCAACCCGGTGGGCCGGAGCATGAGCGTGGCCGGCAGCTCCTTCATGATGGTGAGCAGCACCAGCGCTGCACCCATGCCCACGCCCGGCAGCGTCAGCGGCGCCGTCACGCGGCGGAAGGTGCGCCACGGCCCGTGGCCCAGGCTGCGCGCGACATCCTCCAGCACCGGCGGCGCGTGGGCGGCCGCACCCGCCACCGCCCCCACACCGAGCGGGAGGAACAGCACGGCATAGGCCAGGGCAAGCATCCAGGTGGTTTGGTAGAGCGGGTAGGCGAACGTGACGCCGAAGAACACGAGGGACAGGCCCACCACCACACCGGGCAGGGCGTGCGCAATGTAGACGGTGCGGTTCAGTAGCGCCGAGAAGCGCCCCGGCACCCGCGCCACGAGTAGTCCGAGCGGGATAGCCAGGGCCATGGTGAGCATGGTCCCGGTCGCGGCTACCGCCAACGATCCGCCCATCGCGGTCAGCACGGCAGCGATCGAACCCGGGCGTGAGATGCCTTCACCGAACCACCGGATCATCGCCAGCAGTGGCAGCCCCAGGGCCAGGATCAGGACTCCAGCGAACGCCGCCGTCGCGAACGGGCGCGCTGCACCCAGTGGCACGGCGACGTGCGGGCGACGCACCCCCGACCCCACCCGGGCTACCCGCTCGGATGCCGCCCGGGTGCGCCCTTCAGCGACCAGGATCACCACGGTGACCAGGACCAGGATCGAGGACAGGCCGACGGCGGTGCCCCGGTCGAATCCGACGTTGAAGGCTGTGAAGATGGCCCGGGTGAAGGTGTCCACCCGCAGGATCGCGACCGCCCCGAAGTCGGAGAGCACGTAGAGCACAGCGAGCAAGCCACCGCCAAGAATCGCCGGGCGCACCTGTCGTAGCGTGAGCGAGAACAGGGTCGCCACCGGCGTTCGTCCGAGCGAACGGGCCACTTCCTCCTGGCTCCGGTCGACCCCGGTCAGCGCCGCCGCCACCGGTAGGTACACGTAGGGATAGGTGCACAACGTGAGGACGACGGCGGCCGTCCCGAATCCCTCCAAGCGCACCGGGGTGGGCCATAGGGAGCCGAGGGCGAGCCAGGAGTATGCCGCCACATAGCTGGGGACAGCGAGCGGGAGCGCGGCGAGCACAGCGAAGTGGCGCCGTCCCGGCAGGTCGGTGCGGGTGACCAGGACCGCGCTCGCCACTCCGATCACGAGCGAGGCGGCCCCCACCACGGCTGCGAGCGCCAGGCTCCGGATGGTGAAGGCCGCCACTCGCTCCGTGAGCACGATCGTCAGGATCGAGCCCCAGCCGGTCTCCGTTCCCCGTACTCCGAGGTAGACCAGGGGGAGCAGCGAGACACCCACGGCCACGCAGGAGAGCACCACCAGCACCGGGCGGCGACTCAGGGCTCGGGTCGCGGTGCTCAGCTCAGCCCGGCCTCGGAGATCATGGCGACAGTCCCCTGGAGGTCGTCGAGGTCGTTGAGGTTCACATCGGGCACCTGCAGGTCGGTCAGCGCAGGCAGGCCATCCGGACCTGGAACGCCCTCGATCATCGGATACTCGCGGGTCTCCTCGGCGAAGTACTGCTGGCCGGCCTCCGAGAGCAGGAAGTCAACCAACGCCTGCCCGTCGCCATCCGGCTGGTCGGTGAGCAATCCGACACCGGAGACGTTCACGAGGCCGCCTACGTCGCCGTCGGGGAAGAAGTGCAACTGTGCGGCCATCTCAGAGGGATCGACGCCCAGCTCGGCGGCCCGCTCGAAGACGTAGTAGTGGTTGATGAGGCCGACCGGGACGGCGCCCTCGTCCACGGCAGCCAGGATGTGCCCGTTCTTCTCGTAGATCTGCGGGTCGTTGCCGGCCAGACCAGTGAGGAACTCCTCGGCCGCCTCGTCACCGTCCTGCACGCGCACTGCGGTCACGAACGACTGGAAGGACGCGTTCGTGGGCGCGACGCCGACCCGACCGTTCCAGTCCGCACTGGTGAGGTCGAGCACCGAGTCCGGCAGGTCCGCCTGGTCCACGAGGTCGTGGTTGTAGACAAGTACGCGGGCGCGTCCGGTCACTGCCACCCATTCGCCGTCCGCGGACCGGAACTCGTCGGCGACCAGATCGAGCGTCTCCGCCGGGAGTTGCTCGAACAGTCCGGCCTGCGCCACGGCACCGAGCGCGCCCGCATCCTGGGCGAGGAAGACATCAGCCGGAGATCGCTCTCCCTCTTCGAGAATCTGGGCAGCGAGCTGAGCAGTCTTGCCGTCCCGGATGTCGACCTCGATCCCGGTCTCGGTGGTGAACTGCTCGAGGATCGGCTCCACCAGTTCCAGGTTGCGGCCCGCGTACAGCACGACGGTGCCGTCCGACTCTGCCGTGGTCATCTCGTCGGTCGCGCTCGAGGTCTCCGGCTCCTCACCCCCCGCCTCGGCGGGGCTGCCGGAGCAGGCGGCGAGCGTCATGGCGGCGGATACGGTCACGGCGCCAACAAGCAGGCGACGGGTCGGGGTCATCAAGTCTCCAAGCGAGCAGGGGGAATCAGGCAAGCCTAACCTAATTGCCGAATCGCCAATCGGATCCAGACCCCACAGCCCGTTCGACCAGTGAGACGGTTGGTCTCGTCCGGCCGCCCGTCAGCGCATCGCATCCAGCAGTGGTCGCCCACGCACTGCTCTGGCCCTACCGTTGCCCTATGGGAGACGCGCCGGAGCAGGGTCAGCGCCTGATCACCTCACACAAATTGTCGCGTGGCGCGGTCGCTGCGTGCTGGACGATTTCGCTCCTGCTACTGGCCTCGGGGATCGCGTCGACGTTCCTGGACAAGGCGGGCGCCGCGGCGGCGACGATGCTGGCGACGGGCGGAATCCTGGCGATCCTCGCTCTCATGAAGCGAGTCCCCTTGCGCCTCGAAGTGGCTGGGACCAAGCTCGATGCCACCTATCCGCCGCCGGACGAAGCTTTCGCAGCTGGTCGGGAGCGCGGTCTGCAGGAGGGCCTCGAGCGCGCCGTCAGGGAGTTGGACAGAGCCACGGACTCGGGTGAGAGTGTGGAGGAGCTCAACCGGGAACTCCAACAGCTGTTCACCGCCACCTTCGCCGCACGTCCCTTGGATGCAATCGGCCCGTCAGCGCCGCCTGGTGAGGACCCCGATGACCGAGTCATGTCAGGGACGCTTGGCTATCGCGGTCCGACCGCAGCCCGCGTCGCTGGGATCACGTACCGCCAACTCGACTATTGGGCTCGTACAGGTCTCGTGTCGCCGAGTCTTGATCACCCAGACCGACGCCTGTACTCAGTGCGCGACATCGTGATCCTCACCGTCGTCAAGCGCCTCCTCGACACCGGTGTCTCCTTGATCCAGATTCGGACGGTCGTCGAGCTTCTCAAGGATCGCAGCCTGCCTGACTTCGCCTCGATCACGCTGATCAGTGATGGCGAATCCGTGCATGATGTGACATCACCGGATCAGATGTCTGACCTACTCAAAGACGGGCGCGGTCTGTTCGGAATCGGACTTGGCGGCGTCGTTCAGGACGTCCAGCAAGCGCTGCGCCACCTCCCCGGCCCAGCAGGGCACTGAGAGCCAGCCGAGACGGGACTGTAGGTGCAAACCACCCGACAAGGAGACCGGCTCGGCGAGCCGTCAGATCCCGGTGACGAGACGAACTCCGCCGGCCACCTGAGTCATCAGATAGCCGGGAAGCCGACCAATCGGGTGCGGCTCGAGGAAGCCCCGGTCGATCGGTCCCACCTGGGAAACGACAGCAACGGAGTCGCGATCCAGACTAGAGGCCAGCGCCGGAATCCGCACATTCCCCGGGAACACCTCCAGTTTCAGGTTGGAAGTCATGGGTACCACGATCACTGTGCTGATGGCTGACTCAATCAGCCAGTCCTCCTGCAGCACCACGGCGGGACGCCGCTTGGCGGGCTCGCTGCCGCGCGGGGTACCGAAGTCGACCCAGACGACGCTGCCACGTGCGATCACCACTCGACCTCACGCGAGGCGGCTTCGCGGGCCGCGTTCAGGAACAACCGGTCTTCGGCAGGTTGGCCGGCGGCCTCTATCGCTGCGTCCGCCAGTCGAGTGAGTTCGCTCGTCCCCTCTAACTCGTCCGCCAGCCGTTCACCAGCACGACGGAAGAACTCCGAACGATTCATCGCATGACGCTTCGCTACCCGCTCGAATCGCTCGAACTCTTCATCGGGCAGGGAGATTGCGGTCTTCATTAAGCAAGTATAACTGGTTATACTCGCTCCCGTCACCCCTCCAACAGCAGCGCCTCGCCCTGGCCTCCCCCACCACAGAGCCCGACGGCGGCCCTTCCGCCGTGCGACGCCCGCTGGTGGGCGGCGTGGACGACCAGGCGCGCTCCGGAGGCACCGATGGGGTGCCCGAGGGCGATCCCACCCCCGTGCGGGTTCACCACGTCCAGCCCCACACCGAGCTCAGCCACCGAGTGGGCCACCACCGCCCCGAATGCCTCGTTGATCTCGATGTGGTCCAGGTCGGCCACCGCCCAGCCCTGCCGGTCCAGCGCAGCCAGGATCGCCCGCGCCGGCTGAGAGTGCAGCGACGTATCGGGACCGGCCACTTGACCGGCTGCGCGGACGGTCGCGAGCACGACCCACCCCTGGTGCTCCGCGTGGGCGCGCGTAGTCAGGACCAGGGCGGCTGCGCCGTCGGAGATCTGCGAAGCGTTGCCTGCGGTGATGGTGCCCTCGGGGGTGAACGCAGGCTTCAGCCTCGCCAAGGTCTCCGTGGTGGTGTCCGGCCGGATGCCCTCGTCACGGTCGACGATCACCTCCCCCTTCCGCGTCATGATCGCGACCGCCGCGATCTCCGGGGTGAAGACTCCCGCCTCCCACGCCGCCGCCGCCCGCTGGTGCGACCGGGCGGCGATCGCGTCCTGGTCGGCGCGGCTGACATGGAAGCGCTCGGCGTCGTAGCGGTCGGTGGCCAGGCCCATCGCCTCGTGGTCGAAGGCGTCGGTGAGGCCGTCGTGGGCCGTCACGTCGAGCGCTTCGACCGATCCGTAGGCCCAGCCCTGCCGCGACCCGGGGAGCAGGTGCGGGGCGTTGGTCATCGACTCCATGCCACCTGCCACCACCACCTGCGCCTCACCGCAGCGCAGCAGCCGGGCCGCGTCGATCACCGCCGTCAGGCCGGACAGGCAGACCTTGTTCACGGTGTTGGCGGGTGCGTCCCAGCCGATCCCGGCGCCGATGGCGGCTTGGCGGGCGGGGTTCTGCCCGGCTCCGGCCTGCAGCACCTGGCCCATGATCACGGTGTCCACCGCTTCCGCGGGAACACCCTCGAGCGCCCCGCGGATCGCGATCGCGCCCAGCTCCGTGGCCGCCAGCGGCGCCAGCTGGCCGCGCAGCTTCCCCTGCGGGGTGCGTGCCGCACCCACGATCACGACGTCGTCAGCTGCTCTGGTCATAGGGAGTTCACCTCGGTCAGATCGGGGTCGACGGCGATCTCTGGTTCCGTACATTCGCGCACCTCATCCGCGGTGACACCGGGAGCGAGCTCACGCAGCACCAGCCCGCCGCCGGTGACGTCCAGGACCGCGAGGTCAGTGATGATCCGGTTCACCACGGCGCGCCCGGTGAGCGGCAGGGAGCACTCCCGGACGATCTTGGGCGATCCATCCTTGGCCGTGTGCGTCATCAGCACCACCACCCGCCGGGCACCCTGCACCAGATCCATCCCCCCGCCGGGACCCTTGACCATCTTGCCGGGGATCATCCAGTTCGCCAGGTCGCCGGCGCCCGAGACCTGCATGCCGCCGAGGATGGCCACGTCGATTTTCCCGCCGCGAATCATCCCGAAGGACATCGCGGAGTCGAAGAAGGACGTGCCCGGGAGGGTGGTGACGGTCTCCTTGCCGGCATTGATCAGGTCCGGGTCCACGTTCTCCTCGGCCGGGTAAGGCCCGACGCCGAGGATCCCGTTCTCGGATTGCAGCACCACCTCATGCCCCGCCGGCACGTAGTTCGGCACCAGCGTGGGGAGCCCGATTCCGAGGTTCACGTAGGCGCCGTCGGGCAGCTCCCGGGCGGCGCGGGCGGCCATCTCTTCCCTGGTCAGTGCCATCAGACCGCTCCCTCGCCGTCGGCCGGAGCGACCGTCCGCTTCTCGATCCGCTTCTCGATATCCGGCCCCACCTCGACCACCCGGTGCACGTACACACCGGGCAGGTGGATCTGGTCCGGAACCAGCTCACCCGGTTCCACCAGCCGCTCCACCTGGGCGATGCACACCCGCCCGGCCATCGCCGCCTGCGGGGTGAAGTTGCGGGCGGACTTGTTGAACAGGAGGTTGCCCTGCCGGTCTGCGATGGCGGCGTGCACGAGCGCGAAGTCGGCATGGATGGCCTCCTCCAGCACAAACTCACGGGGCCCAGCCTCCGTGGCGAAGGTGCGCACCTCCTTGGGCGCCGACGCCTGGGCAACGCCACCTGCGCCGTCGTACCGCTGCGGCAGCCCACCGTCGGCCATCTGGGTGCCAGTGCCGGCCCGCGTGAAGAACGCCGCAATCCCCGAACCGCCGGCCCGCAACCGTTCGGCGAGGGTGCCCTGCGGAACCAGCTCCACCTCCAGCTCACCGGAGAGGAACTGGCGCTCGAACTCCTTGTTCTCCCCCACGTAGGAGGCGGTCATCTTGCTGATCCGCCCGGCGCCGAGCAGCAGCCCAAGCCCCCAATCGTCCACGCCGCAGTTGTTCGAGACCACGCGCAGATCGGTGGTGCCCTGCTCGAGCAGGGCCTGGATCAGAACGGACGGGATACCGCACAGGCCGAAGCCCCCGACGGCGAGGGTGGCGCCGTCCGGGATGTCCGCCACCGCGTCAGCGGCGGAGGCGACCGTCTTGTCCAGGCCGCGGGAGGTGTGGGTGGTCATCGTCGAGCCCCTTTCTCTTCGTCCATGGTGCGACAGGGGCTCGGAGACGGCACGTCAAGACGGCAATGGCCCGCTCCGAACGGCCGAGATCGGTCACTGAGGGGGTTGACGCCCTCTCCACACACCCGTATCGTTGCGATGCATTCAGAGTTGAATAGATACCCAGGAGGCAATGTGGCATCCCGCTGGACGATCGACGAGTTCCCGTGGCTGGACAGGGATCTCACCGGCACGCCCGAGGCGCGAGTGATCGTGGACAACGACTTCGCCGGCGACCCCGACGACCTGTACCACGTGGTCCACCACCTGCTGACACCGTCGGTGGACACGCCCCTGCTGGTCGCCTCGCACCTAGCTGTCGGCGATCGCTGGGACCCCAGCGGGCACTCGGCGGCAAACGCTGCCACGGTGCTCGGGAAGACGCTTGAGCTGATGGGCCTGGACCCCGCCGACCGCGTGGTCACCGGATCCGAGGTGGCGCTTACCGACCGCACCACCCCGCAGGACACCCCAGCCGCCCGCGCCATCATCGACGAGGCGATGCGGAAGTCCGACACTCCGCTCTACTACGCGGCCGGCGGCGGCCTGACCGACCTGGCCAGCGCGTACCTGCTCGAGCCGCGTATCGCGGACCGGCTCACCCTCGTGTGGATCGGCGGTCCCGAGTACGCGGGGCACGCCTTCCCGCCGGACGGCAAGCTCGATCCCGAGTACAACCTCAACATCGACGTGACCGCCGCGCAGGTGCTGTTCAACGACTCGACCATGCCGATCTGGCAGGTCCCGCGGAACATGTACCGGCAGTGCCTGGTCTCCGACACCGAGCTGCGTCGCCGGGTGAAGACGAAGGGCCCGCTCGGCGAGCACCTCTACCAGGCGCTGCGCGAGGTGGCCCTAGCGACGGGCTTGCTGCGGTCGGAGACGTACGCCCTCGGCGACCAGCCGCTCATTCTGCTCACCGGCCTGCAGTCGTTCTTCCAGCCCGACACCACCTCCAGCGACTACGAGGTGCTCCCGGCGCCCCTCGTGCAGGACTCCGGCCGGTTCGTCCCTACCCACACCGGGCGCGCCATCCGTGTCTACACGCGCATCGACGTCCGCCTCATGTTCGAGGACATGTTCCTCCGACTCGACGAGTTCGCCGAGTGGCTCTACTCGGACACCCGTCCCTGATTCCCGACCCACGGAGACTCCCATGACCACCACCACCGTCCGACGCCGCGCACTCATCGCGGCCACACTCACCGGCGCCCTCGCCCTCACCGCCTGCAACAGCGGCGGAGAGGCCGACGGCGGCGACGATCAGCTCACCATCTGGATGCTCACCAACGAAGACTCCCGCGTCGAGGCCATGGATCTCATGACCAGCGGCTTCGAGGAAGCGAATCCCGGCGTGGAGATCGTGGTCGAGGAACGCGGCACAGACGCGCACAAGGACGCGATGCGCCGCGCAGCGGGCACCGAAGCCGGACCCGACATCTACTGGTATTGGCGCGGACCGGGCCTTGGGGGTGAACTCGTGGACCTCGGCGTCAGCCTGGACATGACCGAGTACTACGAGGAGTACGGCTGGGACGACCGCTTCACCGAACCGGCACTGGCGAACATCACCCAGTACGGTGGCTACCACGGGGTGCCGTGGACGGTGCAGGGGCAGGGCATCTACTACAACAAGGAGCTGTTCGAGCAGGCCGGCATCACTGACCTACCCACGAGCTACGACGAGCTCGTGGCGGTCGCCGATCAGCTGGCCGCCGCGGGCACCACCCCGATGGCGCTCGGCGGCACCGTGAACTGGCACGTGATGCGCCTGCTGGACAATCTCCTGGAGACATTCTGCGGCGCCGAGACCGCCGACCGGCTCAACACCGAGCAGACCGGCTGGGACTCCGAGGCCTGCGTCACCGAGGCCTTCACCGAGCTGCAGACCTGGGGAGATGAGTATCTCAACGAGGGCTACATGGGCGTGGCCCAGGAGGACTCCGCACAGTTGTTCTTCCAGGGCAACGCCGCGATGACCATCGAGGGCACCTGGTTCAACCAGCAGATCGTGGACAACGGGATGGATCCCGAGAACGTCGGTGTCTTCCTCTTCCCCACCGACACGAACCGCATCTACGGATTCGGTGAAGGTCCGTACGTGAACGCGATGAGCGACAACCCGGACCTGGCCGCCGAGTTCCTCGACTACATCACCAGCGCCGAGATCCAGGAGCAGGTGTACCAGGCATGGGGCGCGATCTCGGTGAACCGGGAGGTCGAGGCGGACACCTCAAACCCGCTGAACAGCGCCTGGGTGGAGTACTTCGCGAACGCCGAAGGCATCTTCACCAACAACGACCAGAACCTCAGCCTGGAGCAGACCACCGAGTACTGGCGGATCCAGAACTCGGTGCTCACCGGTGACATCGCGCCCGAGGACGCCGGCACCACGTTCCAGGGGTTCGTGGACAGCTCGTCCTGAGGCGCTGATGACCACCCACACCTCCACCGCTCCCCGGTCGGCGTCGCACCCTCGCGGCGTCAACCGGGGCCGCGGCCTCCGTGCCGTTCCGTTCCTGGTCCCCGCAACCCTGCTGTATGTGTACTTCCTGGCCTACCCGATGGTCGACTCGGTACGCCTGTCGTTCTTCGAGTGGTCCGGCTTCCGCACCGAGGAACCCGTCTGGGTAGGGCTGCAGAACTACGTCCGCCTGTTCACCGCGGACCCGGTGTTCTGGACGGCGGCGAAGAACTCCATCATCTGGGTGGCGCTCTCCCTCGCGCTCCCCGTGACACTGGGGCTGCTGATCGCGCTCGGCCTGAACCGGGCGATGCTCGGCCGCAACACGATGCGGGCCGTGATCTACCTGCCGGCCGTCTTCGCTCCCATCACCGTGGCTGCCATGTGGCGGTGGATCTACAACCCCACGCTCGGTGCGCTGAACCAGTTCCTCACAGCGGTCGGACTCGAGTCCTGGGCCCAGCAGTGGCTCGGGGATCCCACCTTCGCACTGTACTCAGTGTTCGCCGCCTCGGTGTGGACCGGTGTCGGCTTCACCATGGTGCTCTTCCTCGCCGGGCTGCAGCAGGTCCCACCGGAGCTGGTGGATGCCGCCAAGGTGGACGGCGCCGGCCGGTGGCAGGTCTTCCGGAACGTCACCGTGCCGGCACTGCGCCCCACGACCGCCGTCGTGGTAATCCTGACCATCATCAACTCGCTCAAGGTGTTCGACCTGGTGGTCGGGATGACCGGCGGCGGGCCGGCCCAGTCCACCCAGGTGCTCGCCCTGTGGTCCTACACCCAGTCCTTTGCGAACCACACCTTCGGCCTGGGAGGGGCGACGGCGACCGTGCTGCTGATCATGTCTCTCGCCCTGGTCGTGCCGTACCTCGTGTGGGCGCTGAGAGGAGACGACCGATGACCGCCACTGCCGTTGCGCGCCCGACGGGCACGCGCACACCGGACGGTCCGCGCCGCCGTCGGCCTACCGACTGGACGAGTATCGGCCTGTGGGTCTCCCTCGTGATCACGTGCCTGATCTGGGCAATCCCGTTCATCTTCATGTTCCTGACGGCGGTGAAGACCCAGGCGGACGTCAGTACCCGACCGGTGTGGGCGCTGCCCGAACTGTGGGCGTGGGGGAACTTCGCCGAGGGCGCCCAGACCGGTGACCTGTGGAACACCGGCCTGAACAGCCTGCTGGTGTCCGTGATCAAGGTGCCGCTCGGTCTGCTGCTCGCGGCCGCCGCGGCCTACGTGCTGGGGACCATCCGGTTCCGGCGGCACAAACTGGTCGTGGCGATCTTCGCCGTCGGGTCGATGGTGCCGATTCAGATCGCTCTGGGGCCGCTGTTCAACACCATGCTGAGCCTCGGACTGCTGGACTCGCTGCCGGGTCTGATCCTGCCGTACCTGGCGTTCGGTATCCCGTACCAGATCTTCATGCTGTACGGCTTCTTCCGGGCCATCCCGGAGGAGATGATCGAGTCCGCACGGGTGGAGGGCGCCTCGACGTTCCGCATCTTCTGGCAGATCTGCCTGCCGATGGCCAAACCGGCGCTCGCCGCGCTGTTCATCCTGGACTTCGTGGCCACCTGGAACGAGTACGCCATCGCTGTGACGCTGCTGCAGAGCCAGGCGAACTACACGATCCCGCTCGCGGTGCAGAACTTCAGCACCCAGTTCTCCACCGACTACGGCCAGCTCAACGCATTCATCTTCATGTCGGCCATCCCGGTGCTGATCGTGTACCTGATGTTCCAGCGGTACTTCGTCCAAGGCGCGTTCGCGGGGTCGGTGAAGGGCTGAGCGGGAACTCACTCACACCTCACCCCCCGAGCAGATACCTCGCCGTCCGGCTGTCCGTGATCAGCACATCCACCCAGCCACCCCGCACGGCACCGCGGATCGCATCCCACTTCCGCTCACCACCGGCCACACCCACCGTGCGCGGGACGGCCTTGAGCTGCTCGGTCCCGATACCCACCACGCGGTCATCGAGGTCGCTGACCACGGGCGCCCCGTCGGTGTCGTAGAAACGCAGGCACACGTCACCGACGGCGCCGAGGTCCCGCAACCGTTCGAGCTCCTCCTCACCCAGCGCGTTGCCCGACTGGAGCAGCAGCGGGGAAGGCTGCACACTCCCGATGCCGGCGAGCACCACCGTGAGGTCGTCCCAAGCCTGCACGAGCTCCTGCGTGTAGGGCTCGGCGAGCAGCGCATCGCGCAGCGCCGACCCGGCCACGATGCCCGGCGCCGGCAGATACCGCGGCACGGCCTTGGTCATTCGTGCGAGCCGGTCCGCGAGCTGAGTGGCCTGCACCTGCACGTTGGGCCGGCCCACCCCGCCGAGCACCTGCACCACATCGGTGGCCGCGCGGGTGTTGCGGGGCGTCATCGCCTCCACTGTCGCCAACAGGGTGGAGGACCACGAGGAGATTCCCACGCGGTCCTTCCCGGTCAGCGTGGTCTCCAGATACCCGGCCGCCGCAGAGCCCACTGCCGAGAGCAAGCCCGTCTCGGTCTCGTCGACGTCGGCGATCACGACGTCGGCGAGCCCGTACGCCTCCTTGAGTTCCTGCTCCAGCGCCGCATGCACTCCCGGGGGCGGCACCACGATGGTGCGCACCACCCCGATCTGCACGGCTTCCTTCAGCAGCCGGGACACCCGGGACTGGCTGATGTGCAGGCGCGCGGCGATCTCCGGCTGCAGGACACCCTGCTCGTGGTACATGAGCGCGACCTTGGTCAGCAGCGAGAGGCGCTCCGACGCGGGCTGGGTCACCGTGGACATACCGACAGGCTAGTCGAGGTCGAATAGCGCCTCTTGCGCGATGCGTCCTGCCGCCACGGCGTCATGCCTGGCCTGCGCCTGCGCCAGTGCGTCCATGTCGAGTCGGTCGAGGCCGCGCTCGACCCGCTTGAGGAAATCGATCGCCCAGGTGGCCGCCTGCACGCTGTCCTCCCGGAACGGGAACTGGTCGAGCTGCCACACGCCCTCCCAGCCGTTGCGGCGCAGCACGTGGAAGAACTCGAACAGCTCGATCGGGTGCACCGAGCCGGCGATCATGTCGTCGTCCCAGCCGCGCAGGTTGTCGTTGACGTCCATGCCGAACAGGCGCCCGTAGTCGATCGCGAGCTGGGCCGAGTCCGCCGGGGACTCCCCGCCGAAGAGCGCGTGCCCGAAGTCGAGCAGGATACCCACGTTCGGCAGACCGATCTTCTCGATCCCGAGCAGGGTGCGGGCCACCGAGTCGAAGCTCATGTGCACGCGTGGTTCGCGCGGCTTGTACTCGATCACGAACTTCAGATCCGGGTTCTCCTGCGCGAGCTGACCCACGCCGTCCAGGGAGTTCTTCCACAGGGCGCCGTGGTCCACCTGGAAGGGGTAGTCCCAGCCGTCCTGTCCGGGCCACAGCTTGACGTAGTCGGCACCGAAGTGGCGCACCACGCCCGCGGCCTCGGTGCACAACTCATGGGCGAGGCGGCGCACGCCCGGGTCGGGGTTGGTGAATGAGCCCTTGGCGAATACGCGGGTGTAGATCTCCGGGGTGATGCCGATGACGTCGAGCCCCGCCTTCTCCAGCTCGGCGCCGATCTGCTCGTTGCTGAAGTCGCCCCCGAAGAAGGGGTAGTTCAGGTCCACGACGGACAGGTCGGGCACCTGGCCGGCCAGTGCGATGGCGTCCAGGATCGTGCGCGGTTCGCCGTAGCCGTCGGTGGCGTACCGGTCTACATAGGTGGCGAAGTGCCAGATTCCGGCACCGTATCGCTGTGTCATGAGGGTCCTCTTCTCTCGCCTTGCGTCACTGCTGAAGTCCACGTGCCCGCCCGACGGCGGCCGCCCACCTCTGTCTGCGGGTATCCGCCCGTGTGGGGTCGAGTCGGGGGGTAAAGATGTCGGGGCCGTCCTGGCCCAAGGGCGTGGGCGGTGCATCTGTCCAGAGCCCGGCCACGTCCCCGGCCAGGTGCGCGGCCCCGAGGGCGGATAGGTCACTCACCCGCGCCCGGTGCACCTGCCGGCCGGAGAGGTCGGCCTGGTGCTGCATGAGCCAGTCGTTGGCGGACCCGCCGCCGTCGGCGAGCACGGTCGCCACCGGAGTACCGGCCCTGGACACCGCCTCGAGCACGTCCTCGACCTGCAGCACGACGGCGTCAACGGCCGCCCGGGCAATCTCGGCGCGCCCGGTGCCCAGCGTCATCCCGGTCAGCGTGGCTTGCGCGGCCGTGTCCCACCAGGGCGCCCCCAGGCCGGAGAATGCCGGGACCAGATCGACTCCGCCATCCCCGACCCCAACGGCCAGGTCGGCCAGTTCAGACACACCCACCCCGAGCAGATCGGCCGCCCACACCAAGGTGGCACCCGAGGCGAGGATGTTGCCCTCCAGGGCGAGCTGCGCCGTCGGGCCTCGTTGCCAGGCCACCGTGCGTACGAGCCCTCCCGACGACGGAGCCTCCTCGGCCAGTGCCATCACCGAGGAGCCGGTGCCGTAGGTGACCTTCACCTCGCCGGGGCGCCGGGCGCCGTGGCCGTACAGGCTGGCATGGGAGTCGCCGAGAACGGCGGTCAGGGGTGCGCTGACGCCGCCCCAGTCGGCAGTGGCCGCCGGTTCATCGGAGGCCACCACGTGCGGCAGAGCTTCGGCCGGGATGGCGAAGCGGTCGAGCAACTCGGGTGCCCAGCCCGTGGTGGCCAGGTCGAGCAGCTGGGTGCGGCTGGCGTTGCCGGCTTCGATGCGGTGCTCACCGGTGATCCGGGTGACGATCCAGGAGTCCACGGTGCCCAGGCAGATCTCGCCGGCCCGGGCGCGGCGGCGGCCGGAGTCCACCTGGTCCAGCAGCCAGGCGAACTTCAGTGCGGAGAACATCGGATCCACGGGGAGCCCGGTGATCTCCTGCACCCGTGCGGCATCGCCGGCACCGAAGGCGTTCGCTCCGTCGCTGGTGCGCCGGTCCTGCCAGCCGAGAACGGGTCCGAGCGGTGCGCCGGTGCGGCGGTCCCAGATCAGTGCCGACTCGCGCTGGGTACTCAGGCCGACACTCACCACGGCACCGCTGTTCTCGACAGCGGCGTCGGCCATGGCGTCACGTACGGCGGAGTGCACGCTGGCGAGCAGCTCGGTGGCATCCTGCTCCACCCACCCCGGCCGCGGGTGGGTCAGGGAGACCGGCACGCTCGCCCGCCCCACCACCCGGCCACGCGGATCCACCACCAGTGCCTTCGTGGCGCTGGTGCCCTGGTCCACGCTGACCACGAGCGGTTCAGGCACGGGCCATCGCCGCCTTCGCGGCTTCGGCGAGGTGCTCGGGATCGAGACCGAAGTGGGTGAGCAGTGCGTTGGTACTACCCGTCGGGGCGAAGTCGTGCAGGCCGAGGATCTCCACCGGAACTCGCTGCCCCGCGGGCAGGGCGGCCACCAGACTGGCCACGGCGGCCCCGAGCCCGCCTGACACATTGGCCTCCTCGACGGTCACGATCGCGCGCGTCTGCGCGGCGGCTGCACGCACAGCCTCGGCGTCGAACGGGGCGATCCAGGAGGCGTTCAGCACCCGCGCGGTGACGCCGTCAGCGGCGAGTGCTTCGGCCGCCTGGAGCGCGCGGGAGACCATGGTGCCGACGGCGACAATGGTGACATCTGCGCCGTCACACAGTTGCTGGAACCGGCCCCGCTCGAGGGCGGAGGACTCCGGCAGGTCGGGCACCTTGTGCCGGCCCACCCTCATGAATGCCGGGCGCGGCTCGGCGGCGAGCATCCGCACCGCGTCCCGGGTCTGTGCACGATCCGCGGGAAGCACAATGTCCAGCCCGGGAAGGGCGCGCAGCCAGGAGAGATCTTCCACCGAGTGGTGGGTGGGGCCGAGTTCGCCGTAGGCCATGCCGGGGCTCATCCCACACAGGATCACCGGGTGCTGGGAGTAGGCCACGTCCGCCTTGATCTGCTCCAGGGACCGGCCAGTGAGGAAGGGCGCGGCAGCGCAGACGAAGGGCACGAAGCCCATACTGGCAAGCCCGGCACCCACGCCCACCATGTTCTGCTCGGCGATCCCGACATTGATCAGCCGGTCCGGGAAGCGTTCGCGGAACTCCACCAGGTTGCTCGAGCCGACCGAGTCGTTGCACACGGCCACGATCCGGGTGTCGGCCGCCGCGAGCGCCATGAGCTCCTCGGCGAACGCCTTGCGGTTGTCGTGCACAGGAGCTGTGACGTCGACGGCCGTCATGCTGTCCCCCTTTCGCCTGCCCACTGCGGTGCCTCACTCCGGTGTACCTCGTTCCTCGGCGCCCCTACGCGGGGGCTCCTCGCGCTCATGCTGTGGCTCCTCGTGCACGACCACTGCGGTGCCTCACTCCGGTGCACCTCGTTCCTCGGCGCCCCTACGCGGGGGCTCCTCGCGCTCATGCTGTGGCTCCTCGTGCACGACCACTGCGGTGCCTCACTCCGGTGCACCTCGTTCCTCGGCGCCCCTACGCGGGGGCTCCTCGCGCTCATGCCAACTCCAGGAGTGCCTGATCGGCCTGCTCGCTCGTCGGCACCTTGTGGTGCCACTCGACCCGGTCCTCCATGAAGCTGATTCCTTTGCCCTTGATCGTGTTGGCGATGACCGCGACGGGGCCACCCGTGGTGGACGGTGCGTATGCCTCGGCCAGTGCCAGGTGGTTGTGCCCGTCCACGGACCGCACCTCGCACCCGAAGGCGGCGAGCCGCGCGTCCAGTGGGTCAAGTCCGTTGGTGTCCTCCGTGCGGGCTCCCTGCTGCAGCCGGTTCCGGTCGACCACCAGAGTGAGGTTCTCAAGGCCATAATGCGCCGCGGCCATGAGGGCCTCCCAGTTACTGCCCTCCTGCAGCTCGCCGTCTCCGGCCACCACGAAAACCCGTGCCGGCGAGCCGGCCAGGTGTGCACCCACCGCCTGCCCCACGGCGACCGGCAGGCCGTGTCCAAGCGGCCCGGTGTTCGTCTCGACACCCGGAACCTTCACGCGGTTGGGGTGACCGTTCAGGGCGGACCCTTCAGCCATGAACGTGTCCAGCTCGTTCGGGGAGAAATAGCCGCAAGAGGCGAGTGTCGCGTACAAGGCTGCGGCGCAGTGGCCCTTGCTGAGGATGAACCGGTCGCGATCCTTGGGCAGGTCGGCCGGGTCGATCCGCAACGTCCCATAGAAGAGGGTCGTGAGAATGTCGGTCACCGACATGTCCCCGCCCACGTGCCCCTGGCGCGCGGTCATGATCATCTGCACCACGCGGCGTCTGATGGCCTGCGCTCGACCGGCCAGCAAGGCCGCCTTCTCCGCGGGCTCGGCCGCAGCGATGCGATCGCGCTCAGCGCGCCAGATCAGCACCTGCTCGAGATCCGTCGTCAGCATCTCCGCATATCCATTCAATAGTGATCTTGTGTGCATTCACCATGGCACGGCTACGTGGCGGCGTCAAGATCCGCGGCGCGCCCCGGTCCCGACCGCTCAGAAAATCGAACGTCAATCTGGTTGACGGCGTGGACGATTGCCCAGGTCGCGCCATCGCAGATTTGCTATACCGAGTCGGTGAGCACCTTCGGTGAGTTCCTCCGAGCGCGGCGTGAGGCGGTCGGCTTGACCCAGCAACGACTCGCGCGTCCAGCAGTCAACGATCGCGGCTATCGAGCGCCGGCGGCGCCAGCCGTCTGACGAGGCCCGCCGTCACCTGTCGAAGCCCGGCGCGAGGCCATCGCCCTGTGACCGACGCCGCCGAGCAGCACCTCCGCGACGAGGCCGACTATGTGAGCGCCGACGAGAAACGGATGTACCAGGAGGGTCGGGGCTACCCGAAGAACGCCCGGCCGTTCTCGCCGGAGCAGACGCGACGCCGACTGGGCGACCTGGTCGAGGTAGCTATCCGGTGCGGGCGGATCGTCGAGCGTGGCCATGCCGCATTCCTCGCCGACGACACCGACGGCGAACTTCTGAGGGCAGCGGCGGAGCGCTACCTCATCACGATCGGGAACATCGTCGAGAAGCTGCACAGCGACTACAAGGACATATTCCCCCAACGTCCCGTGGCCTGCCGTCACCGCGATGCGAAGTCTCGTCGCACACCACAATGACAAGGTCGACCATGAGCAGGTCTGGCAATCGATCACGCGCCGGGTCCCGGAGCTCATCGAGACGCTGCACCTCGCCGACACGGTCGACGACATCACCCTTCCCGCCGACCTCCAGCCACGAACACCCCGGCCGGCCGACCCGTTTCCCGGGCCTGACGCCTAGCGCCGCACCTCAAGGGGGTAGCGGCCCCGGTCCCCTCGCGCCGTAGCATGGCGCCATGCCGGAGGACTTCCTGATCGCCCGGAACCCCGAGGAAGGCAGCACACTGCCGTATCTGCTGCGGATCCCACTGGGCGAGCACGGGATCGTGCTGAAGGCGCGCGAGGTCTGGCCCCGCACCGGGAAGGTCTACTGCCACCGCGCGGTCGGGTGGCCGAGCGAACCGGAGATCGTGGAGGCCACGCCCGTGCGTTCGTGCCGGCGCCGGGGCGCAGCGATCGATCTCGTATTGGACCGCTCCCGTGAGAACCGCAGCCAGTTCGTGCTCACCCGGATCAAGGGTGGCCGCGAAGCGGTGTTCTGGCAGACCGCACGAACAGCCAAGCAGGCGCGCCCCACCGTCGCGATCCCCACAGCCAGGGCGAGCGGCCTGGCCGAGCTGGAGATCGTCGTCGACAGCCACGAGCGATATGCCTGGAAGTTCAGTCATCAACAAGCCACCACCCGGAAGGCACCACTGGCCGCCGGCGACTATGCGGTCGAACTCGACGGCGCCGTCATCGCCTCCGTCGAACGCAAGAGCCTGAGCGACCTGGTCAGCACGCTCACCACCGGCAAGATGCGCTACCTCGCGGCCGACCTCAGCGATCTGCCGCGTGCCGCGATCGTGGTGGAGGACCGGTACTCCCACATCTTCGCGCTCGAGCATGTGCGGCCATCGGTCGTGGCCGAAGCCGTGGCCGAACACCATGCGCGGTTCCCCCAGATCCCGATCGTGTTCTGCGAGACCCGGGCGCTCGCGCAGGAATGGACCTACCGGTTCCTCGCTGCCGCGTTGGCCGCGATCGCCGGGGAGAGCATCGGCGAGGTGCGCACCAGCGCGCTCGCGAGCGCCGCCGCACCGACTCCGTCCGCCATCCGGGCGTGGGCGCTCGAGGCTGGTTACACGGTGTCAGCCCGCGGTCGCATTCCTGCCGAGGTGCGGGCCGCGTTCGACCGCCGCGAATAGAGCGCGCCAGCGCACGAGGTTGCACAGTTCCGCAATGGCGAAGTCCGACGGCGAAGGCTGCGCCATCCGGGATCCTTGCCACCGCCCGTGAAGGCTCGAGACGCCCACCGCTACGACGAACTCCGATCGGTCGGCAACCGGCGGCGCTGCCACGAGCCGAGGATGTGCTCGCGCATGGCCTCGCGTGCTCGGGCCTGGTCTCCGGCGTCGATCGCGTCCACGACAGCCTGATGCTCGGCGAGCGTCAGCTCGAAGGCGTGAGTCGGATCGAGCCCCAAGTATCGATCGCTGTGAACCGCATGCAAGATGAGCGCGCGGGCGATGTTCGCGGCCAGCGCGTTGCCGGAGAGGTCCATGACCGCGAGGTGGAACTGCACGTCCGCTTCGCGGAAGACGCTTGAGTCCGCAACCGACTCCGCCATATCGTCGATCCGCTCGCGCAACAGCACCCGCGCCTGTTCGTCCACCGACCCAGCGACGTCACCGGCCATCTCCGCCTCGAGTGCGCTGCGGACCACGCTGAGATCATCCAGGACGCCGAGCGTGCGATCGTTGCCGATCATCGTCGAGAGCACCAACGGATCGAGCACGTTCCAGCTGGTGATGGGCTGAACGTGGGTGCCACGCCCCTGCGCAACCGTGATCATCCCCTTCTCCTGGAGCCGCTTCATGGTCTCCCGGATCACGGTGCGACTGACCCCGAACTCTGTGGTCAGTTCCGCCTCCGTCGGAAGGATCTGGCCCGCGGCGTACTCGCCGGAGACGATCGCTTGGACGAACTCGCGCAGCACCGTGGCTCCGATGCGCTCGATCGGGCGTCGGACACGCGCAGCAGCCGTCGGCTCAGAGATGGGCATGCCACCAATCTAGTGAGCAGGAGAGGGCGGCGATACCGGAACACACCAAAACAACAGACATATGATGTATGCTGTACGGACCGATCTCACCTCGAGGATGATATGAAGATCACCGGTTACCGCACGCTTCGAACAACCCATCACTGGGGCAGACCAGTGGGCGATGTCAATGGGTTCGTTGCCTCCGGGGTCACCGAGTTGCCGATCGTGATCCTCGAGACCGACGAAGGCGTCGAAGGGGTCGGCACCGGATCGCACGCCGACCTCGACCGCCTCTTCCCCGCGCTGGAGGGACAGGACCCTCGCGCGGCCACCACGTTGTACGACGCGATGCTCGCCCGGGTGTTCAAGACCTCCCACGCCGGAGCAACCTTCGGTGGCATCGGCACACTCGATACCGCTCTGTGGGACATCAAGGCCAAGCTCGCTGGAGAACCGCTGTGGCGCTTGCTCGGCGCCGGCGATCGCTATGTCCACGGATACGCTTCCGGACTCGATGCCGCGCTGACCGACGACCAGCTCGTGACCCTCTACCGTTCGTTCGCCGAGCGTGGATACACGGCCGCCAAACTCAAAGGAGGACGGCGCCTCAGCGACGACCGGCGGCGCTTCGGACTCCTCTCCGAGGCCCTCAGCGCCGGGGACACGCCACCGGCGCTGATGCTCGATGCCAACGAGTCCTGGAACGTCAAGCAGGCCGTGCGGTACGTCAGTGCGCTGGAACAGCACATCGATCTGACCTGGGTCGAGGAACCGCTGCGCCGCTGGGACGCGCTCGGGCACGCGCGCCTGAGCCAGTCGATCAAGTCCGCCGTAGCAACAGGGGAGAACCTCACGGGCCTCGAGATGTACCGGCCACTCCTGGACGCTGGCGGCGCTGACATCGTCCAGGCCGGCGCCGTCTGGGGCGTCACTCACATGCACCGGGTCGCGATGACCGCCCACAGTCGCGATCTAGCCATCAGCCCCGTCGGTCTCACCGCCAACTACGCCGTCGCCGCTGTCGCCGCCGCGGTGCCCAACCACCTCACATCCGAAGTTCAGGACCTGGGGACGCCCCTCGGGCTGACCATCGATCAGGAGTTCATCGACGGCGGCATCGTGCTGGGCTATCAGCCCGGCGCCGGCATCGCCGTCGACGAAGCGGCCATCTGCGCCGCTCGCGCCGCCGACGGCTGGCAGACACCTGATGGACCACACGTGCGACCACAACGAAGCGGACTGCGCATCGTCGACGGCGGCGGATGGGGGGAATGATGGAGTTGCGACCGGGACTACACCGGATCGTCGCTCCCCTGGGGGAGCGGTTCGTTGCTCTGTATCTGCTCACCGGCCCGCGCGGCGCGCTGCTGTTCGACACCGGGGTGGAGGAGTCAGTCTCGGGCACGCTCAAGCCCTACCTCGGCGAGATCGGCCTGGCCCCGGCCGAGATCCGCTGGGTGATCAGCTCCCACTGCGACTTCGACCACACCGGCGGCAATGGCGCTCTCCGAGAGCTGGCACCGGGAGCAGAGTTCCTGGCCGGTCGCGCGGACGTCCCGATGACGGAGGACGTCGACCTGCTGATCACTGGTCGATACGGCGAGTTCGCCAGCCGGGACGGCTTCGACGACCCGCCCGAGACCACCAGCGAGATCCGCCGCAGCACCCGGCTCGTCGCCGTGGATCAGGCGCTCGACGGCGGCGAGGTCCTCGACCTGGGCGGTGACCGCCGGGTCGAGGTGATCTCCGCCCCCGGCCACTCCCCCGGCCACCTCGCCCTGTGGGACCCGGCCAACAACGCGCTGCTCATCTCCGACGCCGTGCTCGGTGAGAGCGTCCTGACGGCGCAGGGTGCGCCGGTCTTCCCACCCACCTACCGCGACACGGTCGCCTATGCCGACACCATCACCCGCCTGCGCAGGTACGACGCGGAACTGCTGCTGACAGCGCACTACCCGGTCTACGAAGGAGTCGAGGTGGACACCTTCCTGCACCGATCGGCCGCCTACGTGGACCACATCGACGCGGTGGTGGAGCAGCAGCTGGGTGCCGTAGAGGAGCTCACTTCGCTTGAGCTCATCCGTCGGTGCGCCCCGCACCTCGGCCCCTGGACCGAGGCAGCCGCTGACTACCTGATCTTCCCGATGACAGGCAATCTGGAACGGCTCGTGGCCGCCGGACGCCTGAGCGAGGGCATCCGGGACGGCCTGCGCACCTGGAGGTGGACCCGATGACGGTCCGGCTCGGGGCGATCGGCGCGGGCTGGTGGGCGACAAGCAATCACTTCCCGGTATTCGCCGCCCGCGAGGACGTGGAGCTGGTGGGCGTCTGCGGCATGGGACCGAGCCTGGCCCACGCGCAGGCAGAGTTCGGGTTCGACCTGGCCACCGAGGACGCCGACGAACTCCTCGCCGCGGACATCGATGCCGTGGTCATCTCCACCCCGCATGACCTGCATCACCGGTTCGCGGCACAGGCGCTCGAGCGCGGATTACACGTGTTGTGTGAGAAGCCGATGACGTTGGACGCTGCCCAGGCGTGGGACCTGGTCGAACGTGCCGAACGCGCCGGGACCGTCTTCCTGGTGCCCTACGGCTGGAATTACAAGCCGTTCACGTCCGCGGCCAAGCGCATCCTCGACGCCGGCGGGATCGGTGAGATCCAGTACGTGCTCTGCCACATGGCCTCGCCCACCCGTGGCCTGTTCGGCTCCGACCCCACCCACATGCTGCAGCGGTGGAACTCGCACACCGCGCCCGACCCGAGCACCTGGGCCGACCCTGCCCACGGCGGCGGCTACGCGCACGGGCAGATCACCCACTCCTCGGCGCTGCTGTCCTGGCTCACGGGCCTGCGTGCCACCACGGTGGCGGGCCGGGTGAGCGGACCAGGGGCCGCCGTCGACCTCTTCGACGCCGCTGTGGTGCAGTTCGAGGGCGGAGCGCTGGGCACCGTCTCGGGTGCTGCCACGCTCGCCGACGGCGACAAGTACCAGCTCGACATCCGCCTGTTCGGCTCCGAGGGGGTGCTGATGATCGATGTGGAGCGCGAGCGGGTCTCACTGAGCCGCTACGACGGCCGTCGCGAGAACGTCGCCATCGCCCCGGGTGAGGGCGAGTACGAGTGCCTCGTGCCCCCGGCCCGATTCATCGACCTGATCACCGGTACCAGCACCGAGAACAACTCCGATGCCCTGGTGGCCGCGAGATCGGTCGAGCTGATCGAGGCGCTGCTGCGCTCGGCCGGCGCCAGCGGCGTCGAGACGCCCGTCCATCGAGAACCTCTGAGGGAGACATGACCGACGCCACCCACCGCGGAGTCCTCGACGGCTACCGCGTGATCGACTGCTCCATCGCCATGGCCGGCCCGTTCGCGGCCCAGCGTCTGGGCGACCTGGGCGCCGACGTCGTCAAGGTTGAACCCACCACCGGGGAGTGGCAGCGCGGCGCTGCTGCCGGTGGGGCGAAGGGCAACGAGATCAACGTGTCCTTCCTCAGCCTGAACCGGAACAAGCGGTCCCTGGCGATCGACCTCAAGTCCGAGGAAGGACGCCAGATCGTGCGCGAGCTCGTCGCGGGCGCCGACGTCTTCCTGCAGAACTACCGGCCCGGGGTCGCTGCCCGTCTCGGTCTGGACTACGAGACCCTCGCTGCGATCAACCCGGCGCTGGTCTACGTGTCCATCTCCGGCTACGGCGAGGACGGACCGTACCGTGACCGCCCCGGCCAAGATCTCATCCTGCAGGCCATGAGCGGTGCCATGCTCTCCGCCGGGCGCGACGGTGAACCGCCCGCGCCCGCCGGGCAGTACCTGGCCGACGCCGTCACCGCCTCGACCGCGTTCGAGGGCGTGCTGGCAGCGTTGCTCCACCGGGAGCGCACGGGCGAGGGCCAGCTCGTCACCGTCAACATGCTCGACGCGCTCACCACCCTGCAGATGCAAGAACTGAGTGTCTACACCGTCGGCGGCGTACCCCAGCAGCGGGGCGAGGAGCCGCACGCGCATGTCTATATCCGCGCCCCGTACGGCATCTTCGAGACCGCGGACGGGTTCCTGGCCCTCGCGTTCGCCGACCTGGAGGCCCTGGGGGCCGTGCTGGAGGAGCCACGGCTGGCGGGCCTGGATGCCGAGACCCACGGCTGGACCCACCGGGACGAACTTCACGCGATCGTGGCCGGGCACCTGTGTGGGCGCAGCACGCAGCACTGGCTGGACGTGCTGCTTCCCGCCGGTATGTGGGTCGGTCCGGTATACGGCTACGAGGATCTGGTCCAGGACCCGCAGATCCGGCACAACGGGACGTTCGTCGAATACGACCACCCCACCGAGGGTCGCGTGAAGACCCCCGGCTTCCCCTACCGGATGACGAAGACACCACCGCGCATCGACCGCGGTGCGCCACGGGTCGGCGAGCACACCCGGGAGATTCTCGGCGAGCTGGGTATCGAGTCGGACCGCGCCGACAGCCTGGTCGGCAGCGGTGTGGTGACCGAACCGGTCAGCGCCCCGGTATGACCGACTATGTCGGGCTCACTTGGGACCACCCGCGGGGCCGGAACGCGCTGGAGGCTGCAGCTCCTCGGCTGACCGGCCTGACCGGAACAGACACGCTGCGGTGGGAGGTGCAGCCGCTGGAGGGGTTCGAGTCGGCGGCGATCGCCGACCTCGCCAGGCGCTATGACGTCCTGGTGCTCGATCACCCTCACCTCGGCGACGCGCTGGCCGCCGACTGCCTGCACCCGATCGACGGCCTCCTGCCCCCGGAGGTGGTCCAACGCCTGGAGCGGGGCGCAGTGGGGGCCAGCGTGCGCTCCTACCGGTTCGGCTCACACCTGTGGGCGCTCCCGCTGGACGCAGCCACGCAGGTGAGCGCACGGCGACCCGATACGGTTCCCGACGCACCCACCAGCTGGGACCAGGCGATCGCGGTGGCCGGGACCGCGCGGGTGGCGATGAGCCTCGCCGGTCCGCATGCGTTCCTGACGTTCTGCTCCATCGCCGTCTCCCTCGGTGGCGAGTATGCGGGGGCCATCTTCGAGCGACGCACGGCCCAGCATGCCCTGCAGATCATGACCGACCTCTCGGCCAACCTCCCCGCAGGGACCGAGCACCTGAACCCGATCGGGCTGCTGGACCGGATGCGCACCGCCGGCGACATCGACTACCTGCCGCTGGTGTACGGCTACGTGAACTACTCCTCGCGCACGCTCTCCTTCGGCCCGCCGCCGATGGCTCGCCGGATCGGTTCGACGATCGGCGGCACCGGTATGGCTCTCACCCGCAGGAGCCGTCCGTCTCCGGCGCTCCTGGACCACGTGCTGTGGCTGCTCGACGAGCACACCCAACGCACGTTCATCCCCACTCACGACGGCCAGCCCAGCTCCCGGGCCGCCTGGTCGGACCCGGCCGTCGACGCCGCCGCCCACGGGTTCTACGGCGCCACGCGCGCCACCATGGAGGCTGCCTGGGTCAGGCCGCGCTTCGCCGGCTACGTCCCTGCCCAGAGCCAGGCATCGGCGATCGTGCGCTCCGTCGTCCTCGGCGGACGCTCTGCCAGCGAGGCCCTGGACGAGCTCGAGGAGCTGTTCGCCCATCAACCGGAGGCATCATGACCCTCACCCCCGAGTCCACCCTCATCGCGGTCGAGATCCACGATCGCGTGGCGACCGTGCGGCTGAACAGACCGCACAAGCTCAACGCCGTCACCCAGGAAATGAGCAACGACCTCATCCGGATCATCGCCGGAATCAATGACGACCCCACGATCCGGGCCGTCGTTTACACCGGCACCGGTCGCGCCTTCTGCGCAGGCAGCGACATCTCCACCCTCGATCAGTACACCACGCCGTGGCAGTTCCGGAACCGGCGCGACTACTGCGACGCTCTGCGCGAGTGCCGGAAACCAGTGATCGCAGCCGTGAACGGCTACGCCTTCGGGGGTGGGCTGGAGGCCGCGCTGACCTGCGACATCCGGCTCGCCGCCGATTCCGCAACGTTCGCGGCACCGGAGGTCAAGCTCGGCTGGATCGGGGGCGGTGGCATGTCCCCCCTCCTCACGAACTCGATCGGTCCGAGCAACGCGGCCACCATGCTGATGACCGGGGACCCCATTGACGCCTCGCAGGCGCTCGCCTGGGGAATGATCAGTCAGAGCCTGCCAGCGGCGGACCTGCTCGACACAGCCCAGGCCCTGGCGGCGACGATCGCGGCCCGTCCACCGATCGCCGTCGAGACGGCGAAGGCGAACCTGCGCGCGGCGCAGAACCTCCCGCTCGACGGGGCCATCGGCTACGAGCGGGAGCTGCAGGCGATCACCTTCGCCACCGACGACGCCACCGAGGGCCGTGCGGCGTTCGCGCAGAAGCGCGCGGGCACCTTCCACGGCCACTGACCAGCACTGACCAGCACTGAGGAGCAGAGCCCATGACATGGTTCCCCCCGGTCACCGACATCCTGCCACAGGACGACGCCGACGCGGTGCTGGTCGGGCGCGCCTGGGTGCCGCGTGCCCCAGGGCCGGCGGTCGTAGCTGTCCGAGAGGGCGAGCTGCAGGACCTCTCCGCCACCTTCCCCACGATGCGTGACCTCACCGAGCAGCCGGACCCGGCCGCGGCCGCCGCCGGGGCGAGCGGCCCTTCCCTCGGCTCGCTCGAAACTGTCTGGGCCAACACCGATACCGGCCGCCGGGACGAGAGGCTGCCCTGGCTGCTCTCGCCGATCGACCTGCAGGTCATCAAGGCCGCCGGCGTGACGTTCCCGGTCTCGATGATTGAACGGATCATCGAGGAGCGCGCACGGGGCGAGGCCGCAACCGCCGAGAACATCCGTGGCACCATCCTGGAGGCGATCGGCGGTGACATCGCTGACCTCGTGCCCGGCTCGGAGGCCGCCGCGCGACTGAAGGAGGTGCTGCTCGAGGCCGGGATGTGGAGCCAGTACCTCGAGGTCGGTATCGGGCCGGATGCCGAGATCTTCACCAAAGCACCCGTGCTCGCCTCGGTCGGGCCGGGCGCGGACGTGGGCGTGCTCGCCGAGTCGGAGTGGAACAACCCCGAGCCCGAAGTGGTGCTGGTGGTCTCCTCCGCCGGCGCGATCGTCGGCGCCACCCTCGGCAACGACGTGAACCTGCGTGACATCGAGGGCCGCTCCGCCCTGCTGCTGGGACGGGCGAAGGACAACAATGCCTCCGCCTCGCTCGGCCCGTTCCTGAGGCTGTTCGACTCCACGTTCACCCTCGACCACGTGCGACGGGAGACCGTCTCGCTCACTGTCACCGGTGAAGACGGCTTCCGGCTCGAGGCGACATCGGAGATGGCGCGCATCAGTCGCGACCCCGCCGACCTCGTCCACCAGGCGACCGGGAATCATCACGCCTATCCGGACGGCTTCGTGCTGTACCTGGGCACCATGTTCGCCCCGACCGCCGATCGCGATGTGGCCGGTCACGGCTTCACCCACCACCCTGGTGACGTGGTCCGGATCGCCTCCCCAGGTCTGGGCGCGCTGAGTAATCGCGTCCAGCACAGCGAGTGCCTGCCCCCGTGGGAGTTCGGGATCGGTGACCTGATCTCCAACCTCGCTCAGCGAAACCTGATCGGAAGGATGACGCAATGACCACCCTGTCGACGACCGACCCGCGTACCGGCACCACCACACCCACGCTCGTCGAGCAGACCAGCCCTGAGCGGCTGGTCGAGATCACCACCCTGGCTCGTGATGCCTTCCGCGACCTGAGCAACCGCAGCCGCGCCTGGCGAGCCGGGCTGCTGCTGGCCCTGGCGAACGGTGTCGAGCAGGACCGGGAAGCGCTCGTGAGCACGGCGATGAGCGAGACGGGCCTGCCCGAACCGCGGCTGAACGGCGAGCTCTCCCGCTCCGTCTACCAGCTGCGCCTGTTCGCCGACGTCGTCACCGACGGCGGGTACCTCGAGGCGATCATCGACCACGCCGGTGAGACCCCGCTCGGCCCCGGCCCCGACGTGCGCCGCATGCTCGTGCCCCTCGGTCCGGTCGCCGTCTTCGGGGCGAGCAACTTCCCCTTCGCCTTCTCCGTGCTGGGCGGTGACACGGCCTCGGCGATCGCAGGAGGCAGCTCCGTGGTCATCAAGGCACACAGCTCGCACCTGCTGACCTCCCAGCGCTCCTACGAGAGCCTCGCGGCGGCCGCGGCCGCCTACGGCGCTCCCGAGGGCACCGTCGGGATCGTCTACGGGCAGCAGGCGGGGGCGGACCTGGTCCGTGACCCCCGCATCAGCGCTGTCGGCTTTACCGGGTCGCTGTCCACCGGGAAGATCCTGCAGTCCCTGATCGACGAGCGCCCCACGCCCATCCCCTTCTACGGAGAGCTCTCCAGTCTCAACCCGCTCGTGATCACCACCGGCGCTCTCGCAGAACGCGGCGAGGAGATCGCCGACGGCTTGTACACCTCGTTCACCGGGTCCGCCGGGCAGTTGTGCACCAAACCGGGGATCGCGCTGGTCCCGGAGGGGGAGGCCGGTGATGCGCTCGTCGCCGGTCTGGTTGCACGCGGCGAGGCCGCCGGGCCGCAGACGCTGCTGAACTCCCGCATCCACGACAGCTTCGGCGAGATCCGCACCCGGCTCATCGATGAGGGTCGCGCACGCAGCCTGCTGGCACCCCGAGCCGGTGAGCAGGGCTTCTCGCTCACCCCGGCCGTGCTCGAGATCGACGCCGACGACGTCACCCCCGCCGTCGCCGAGGAGGCCTTCGGCCCCCTGCTCGTGGTGGTCCGCTATCGCGACCTGACGCAGGTCCGTTCGACCTTGACGGCTGTCCCCGACTCCCTGACGGCGACGATCCACTCGGGGGCCGGCGAGGAGAGCGAGCGGCAGGCCTTGACCGAGGCCGTGCGGGACGTCGTCGGGCGGATCGTCTACGACGGCTACCCCACCGGCGTGCGGGTGTGCTGGGCGATGCACCACGGCGGCCCCTGGCCGGCGACGAACACCACGCACACCTCGGTGGGCGCCACCGCCATCCGTCGCTTCCTCCGGCCTCTCGCCTGGCAGGACGCACCACAGGAGGTGCTGCCGCCCGAACTGCGCGAGGGCCGGGTGGGCATTCCCCGACGCGTTGACGGTGTGCTGCAGTCCGCCGAGGGCTGAGGCGAACCGAGGCCGGGCTGGGGGTCAGTCCTCGGTGAGGAAGAGCTCCACGACCGGGACCGCGACCTCGGGCCGGACGGCAGGCAACTGCAACGTGACCGTGCCTGCAGGCTGCTCACCGGGGGTGATGTGGTCAAGCTGATGGTTGGCGTCGGTGCGCCCGCCGCCGGCCACCCTCACCTGCAGCTGAGAACCGTCGTGCAGGAACCGCGCATACCGCACCGAGCCGGGCAGATCCCGCAGGTGCACGTGCTTGAGCGGCCAGTGCAGCAGGTGCACGTAGATCCGGTCAGCGCGCGCGGTGAACGCGGTCCCGGGCGCCGGGGTGGCCGCCACCGGCCCGGCCCCGACGATCGCCTGGCGGTGCAGGCGCATCCACTCGGCGAGGACCCCGAGCGAGGCCGCATCGCTGCCGGTGATCGCACCCCGTCCGTCTGGGCCGATGTTGAGTAGGAAGTTCCCGTTCTTGGACACGATGTCGATCAACGTGCGGATCAGCAGGTCCGGGCTCTTGAGGTTACGGTTCTCCCGGTCATACCCCCACGCCCCGTTCATGGTGTGGCAGGCCTCCCAGGTCTGCCAGGCGCCGTCGTCGGTCATCATCGGGGCGTCCGGCAGGTACTGCTCCGGGGTGACCAAATCGCCCGGGATGCCCAGCCGGTCGTTGACCACCGCTCCCGGTTGGAGCTCGCGCGTCATCGCGAGTAGACCGGCCGCGTCCCAGTCCTTCGGCCCCTTGCCGACCCAGCCGTCCTGCTCCCACGGGTAGGTGAAGTCGTAGAAGACGTAGTCGATCTGCCCGTACCCGGTCAGCAGCTCACGCACCTGCCCGTGCAGGAACCGGCGGTAGCTGTCCATATCGCGACCGGAGTTCAGCTCGGCGGCATCCGGGCGGTCCCGGAGCGGGTGCTGGAAGTCGATCGTGAAGTCCGGGTGATGCCAGTCGATGAGCGAGTAGTAGAGGCCGACCCGCAGCCCCACTCGGCGGCACGCCTCGACAGTCTCGGCGACGAGGTCGCGCCCACAGAAGGCGGCCGAGCTGTAGTCGCTGAGCGCGGTGTGGTACAACGCGAAGCCCTCGTGGTGCTTGGCGGTCAGCACCACATAGCCCATCCCTGCGTCCTTCGCCGCCCGCGCCAGAGCATCGGCGTCGAACAGGTCGGGATCGAAGTACCTCGCGAGCCGCTCGTACTCCGCCGGGTCGATCCGCTCGTTGGTCATCACCCATTCGTGCCGGGCCAGGGCAGAATAGACCCCGAAGTGGACGAACATCCCGAACCGGTCGTGGGTGAACCACGCCGGTACCGACGTGCCCGCCATCAGAACAGGCTGGTTTTCGCCACGCGCCGCGCCAGCCAGTTGGCCATCACGAGCATGATGACGGCGATCACGGACTTGAACAGGCCGATGGCGGCGGCGTAGGAGTACTGAGGGATCGAGGAGGCGAACGCGACGTTGTAGGAGTAGGTGTCGATCACCTCGGAGACGTTGAGGTTCAGCGGCGTCTGCATCAGCAACACCTTCTCGAAGCCGACGGAGAGCATCGAGCCCATGTTCAGGATCAGCAACGTCACCATCACCGGCAGAATGCCGGGGATGTCGATGTGCCAGATGCGACGCACGATCGAGGCGCCGTCCACCTTGGCCGCCTCATGCAGCTGCGGATCGATGCCGGCCAAAGCCGCGAGATAGATGATCGCCGAGTAGCCCAGCGTCTGCCAGGCACCGGACCAGACGTAGGTGTGCCGGAAGAACTCCGAGCTGAGGAAGTCGGTCGGCTGGCCGCCCAGCCCGACGATCACCTGGTTCACGATGCCGCCGCTCGGGGAGAACAGCATGATGATGATGCCCACCACCACCACCGTGGAGATGAAGTAGGGCGCATAGGTGATCATCTGAACGGTCCGCTTGAACTTCATGTTGCGCACCACGTTGAGCAGTAGCGCGAGGATGATCGGCAGCGGGAAAAGTGCGATCAGCTCGTAGAAGTTCAGCACCAGGGAGTTCCTGATCACAGTCCCGAACTGGAAGGAACTGACGAACTGCTCGATGTACTTCAGCCCAGCCCAGGGGCTGCCGTTGATGCCCAGGGCCACACTGAAGTCCTTGAATGCCATCTGCAGGCCGTACAGCGGGGCCCACATGAACAGGATCCCGTAGACAAACGGTGGCAGCAGGAGCACGTAGAGGCGCCATGATCGCTTCAGGCGCAGTCCGAGGGGGTGTTGATGCTTCCTCGCCGGCCTCCGGCTGACCGGCTCCGGAGCCCGGCCCCGCGACGCGGGCGGTGCGGTGGTCGTCGGTGACGTCATCGTTCAGGCTCCCTGGCTCACTTCAGCGATCCGATCAGCGCACCCTTGGTGAAGTGCTTCTGGACGAACGGGTAGGCGATCATGGGCGGAATCATCGCGACCACGATCAGGGCGTATTTGAGCTTGTCGAACAGTTCCTTGCGGCGGATCAGCTCGGAGACATCGCCGCCGATCATGGAGGGGTCCACCTGGCTCTGGGTAAGGATGTCGCGCAGCACCAACTGCAGCGGGAACAGCGTGTCGTCCGAGAGGTACAGCAGCGCGTTGAACCAGCTGTTCCACTGCGTGATCGCGTAGAACAGCACGTTCACGGCGATAATCGGCTTGCTCAGAGGGATGGCCATCCGGAAGAAGAACCGGAAGTCCGTGGCTCCGTCAACCTGCGCCGCCTCAAGCATCTCTTTGGGGATGTTCAGGCGGTAGAACGTCATCGTGATGATCATGTTGAAGACGTTCAGCACACCCGGCAGCACCACCGCCCAGATCGAATCCATCAGCCCCAGGGCATTCACGATCATGTAGGTCGGGATGATCCCGGCGCTGAACAGAAACGGGATGAGGAAGAAGAACATCAGGATCCGCCTGAACGGCAGATCGTCGCGCGAGAGCACATAGCCGGCCAGCAACGTCAGGAATGTCCCGATGGCCGATCCCAGCACCGTGTACAGCACCGAGTTCAGGAAGCCCCTGACCAGCCGGGGGGAGCCGAGGACCTCGGCGTACGCGTCAACGTTGACCCCGACCGGCCAGAACCAGACCTCTCCGCGCGTGAGCGCGTCGGCACTGGAGACCGACGCGCTCACGACGAAGATGAGCGGGTAGAGCACGGACAGGGTGAAGACCGCCAACAAGATGTAGGTGGTCACCATGAAGGTGGCGTCACCCCCGGAATACCTCATCCGGCGCGTACGGGCCATCGACTCTCTCACCCCTGACGTGCGTCGAAGGCTTGCTGGTGCAGATCGATGTACTCCGGCAGCCCCATCGCGCCGAACGCGGACACGTACTCCTCCCACGCGGCGTCGTCGTTGATGTCGAGCTCACCGATGGCGAAGCTGGCCATGTGCTGGCGCACGTGGCTCTCGATCGAGGTCGCGATATCCGCGCGACGTGAGGCCTGCGTCTCGTCGAAGATCAACGAGGGCAGGAAGAACTCCCGCGGCTGCTGATACGGCTCGTACTCGGTGGTGGCGTTGTAGAGGAAGACCTCCAGGTCCGGATTGTCCGGGTCGGACAGCTGACCGAGGCGGAAGTCGTTGGAGTTGTAGGCCAGGGCCAGACCGCCCAGGCTGGTCCCGGCCGGGGGTGGCCAGGTCACACGGTCCCAGATGGCCTGCTCCCCGTTGATCCCGACGTCGCCTTCTTCGGCGTAGTTCCAGTTCTCCGTGTTCCCGGCCGCAGCGCGGAGAGTTCCCTCAAGCGTGAACATGTAGTCGAGCCACTGCACCAGCACTTCGGGGTTCTCGCAGTTGCGGGTGATCACGAACGGCCGGCTGCGGTCGGTCTCCCAGTTCCAGTTCGCGTAGCGCACACCGTTCGGGCCCTCGAGCGGCGGTACCGAGACGTAGTCACGCCAGAGGGCGTCCGGCTCGTCGGCGATGTCGGCGAAGAAGCCCCAGTAGTAGCTGCGGACGAACCCGAGGCGGCCCTGGTTGCCGGCCTGGAGCAGCTCGTCGGAGGTCATCGTGAAGGCGGAGCGGTCGAGCGTGCCGTCGTCGCTGAGGGTGCGCAGGTAGCGCAGACCTTCGCGCCACTCATCCTTGTCTGCGACGAACTCGACGTTGCCTTCGTTCAGGCGCAGCCACCCGCCGCCAGTGCCCTCGGAGCCTGGGTTGTATAGGAACGAGTTCATGATGAAGTTGTCGATGAAGTCGTTCGGGCCACCGCCGGAGAAGGGGATCATCTGACCGGTACCGGACGGATCCTGTTCCTTGAACAGCTTGAGCACCTCGCGCAGGTCCTCCGTGGTCTGCGGCATCTCAGCACCGACCGCCTCGAGGTACCGCTTGTTGATAAACGCGCGTGAGGGGCTCACCCGGCAGTGGTAGCAGTCGTTCGGAACAGCCATCTGATACTTGTGACCGTCCGTTGCGGTGAGCGCGGCTCCCCACTCGGGGTAGTCCTCCATCACCTGACGCAGCGCTGGCGCATAGGTCTCGATGAGATCCTCCAGCGGCTGGAACAGACCCTGGCTGCCGTAGAGGGAGACCTGATCGTTGGTGAAGGGGATCATCAGGTAGGCGTCCGGCATGTCGCCGGCCGTCATCTGTGCATTCACCCGGGTCAGGTCGGCGTCCTCGTTCAGCACGACGTCGTAGTTCACCGGGACGCCGGTCTGCTCCTCCATCCACTGGGTGAACTCGTTGGTGTTCCAGTCCCCGACGTCGTTGGGATTGAGCTTGGTGCCGATCGTGAAGGTGGCGTCACCGGTGTAGAACGGTTCGCGCACATAGGAGCGAGGTCCGACATAACCCTCCGGGTAGAGGATCCCCTCGGTGATCTCCTCTCCCAGCTGAACCTGCTCGACACCGTCGACGCCGCTCGCCTCGATCTCGCTCGGAGCCTCGGCTTCCGGTTCTCCGCCGCAGGCAGCGAGAACGCCAGTCGTGGCGAGAGCACCAGCGCCCGCTGCGCCGTAGCGAAGCAGCGAGCGACGGTCGAGGTCGCGCTCCAGGGGGTTGAACGTGGTCATGCTCTTACCTCTCTTCGTTGAGACTTACGCGGAGTGAGTGTTCGTCAGCATCAGGCCGACGACGTTCTCGATCGAGTCGGGCTCGGCCATCGACTCGAACGTGCTGTCACAGATGTGGACGTCAGCGATGGGGCTGTGGGCGTACCCGGCCAGGTGCAGGGCACGCCTCGCCCGGCCGACCCGGACGTTGCTGATGCGAACGTGGCGCACAGTCGGGGTCCGCGGGCCTTCCAGGCCCTCCCCCCGGAGGAAGTTGCAGCTGAGGAACTCGCGCCGCAACTCGGTCACCGCCACGTTGTCGACGTAGACATTCTCGACATATCCGCCACGTGCAGCGTTGGTCTTGATGTAGAGGCCGTACCAGAGGTTCGGTCCACCGATCGTGCAGTTGCGCACGTACACGTCGCGAACGCCGGACGTGAGCTCGCTACCGATGGTGAATGCGCCGTACTTCATCGTCATCGCGCAGTCCTCGATCACCACATTCCGGCACGGCTCATCGACCCGTTCGGCGTCGTCTTCCCGGCCCGCCTTGATCGCCACCGCGTCGTCGCCGACGTCAAACCGGCAGTTCCGGATCACGACGTCGGTGCAGGACTCGGGGTCGACACCGTCGTTGTTGGGGCCATGACTGTCGATCTGCACGTCCTCGACGAGCACACCAGTGCACAGCACCGGGTGGATCTCCCACATGGGAGAGCCGACGATCCGCACCCCCTGCACCCAGACCTGCTCGCAGCGGTAGAACTCGATGAAGTTCGGCCGCAGATTGCTCGCCGGGGCCATGATCCGCTGCTTCGGCGGCACCCCCTGTCGAACCTGCTCCACCAGGTGTTCCCAGTCGTCCCCCTGAGCGGGGATCCCCGGGCGCCATCCGAACTCTTCCATCCCGCACCAGGGCCACCAGTGCTCGGTGTCAGCACCACCGTCGAGGATGCCGGCGCCGGTGACAGCAACGTTCTCGGCATCGTGGGCGTTGATGAGCGGGGCGTACCCCATCATCTCCACCCCCTGCCACCGGGTGAGGACGGGCGGAAGGTAGCGTTCGGGCTCGGGGATGAAACGCACCGTCGCCCCCGCGGCGACATGCAGATCGATGTTGCTGAAGAGCCGGATCGGCCCGGTCAGGTAGGTCCCCGCGCCGAGAACCACCCGGCCACCCCCGGCCCGGCGGACGGCGTCAATGGCACCGGCGATGGCAGCGGAGCAGTCCGTCGCGCCGTCGGCGACTGCCCCATGGTCCTCGACCAGCACCTCGCGGTCGGGGAAGGCAGGCGCCTGGACCCGGCGCACGATGGCGTCGGCCCGGTGCCAGCCGGGGCCGTCGTCCTGCCATTCATCGAGCTGCATCATTGCCTTTCGCTTCTCACGTCCTCGTGCGATGAGACTCTTGGAAGGTACTATGTATGACCCTTATGGTCAAGATCCTACCTATGACGTATGCCGTCACTTGATTCGATTCACTGTGACGTCAAGGAGCCCGCAGGCTCGGGGCGATGAACGCCGGCCGGCCGGTAGCTCAGCGATCGACTCACGCCGAGCAGGTCGGCGAGGTACCAGACGATGGCCAACCACATCTCGGTCCCGCGCAGGCCGGGGGTCTCGGCCAGTGGGTCCCGCCCTGTCCCGGAGTCGGCGGCGAACGCGAACCCCTCACCGGGGCGCCAGTGGCTCAGGGCGTCAGCGAGCAGGCGCGCGGCCACCTGCCGGATCTCCTGCTGGCGGTAGTCACTCATGCGACCCGCAAGCCAGAGCGGATGCGCCACATCCAGCACGTTGCAGGCGTTCTGGCGATCAGCCGCGAAGTAACGGGCATCCTGAGCGTGCGCAAGCACCGTGTCCACGACGCGCTCGGGGTGCGGCAGGGGCAGCCCGAACTGGGCGAACGACCCTCGCGCCGTGCGATAGAAGCCATTCACGGTCTCCAGCCGGCCCGAGCGCGGGTCGTCGGCGCCCCACATCCCCGTCCTCGGGTCCACGTGGGTGTGCAACCAGCCGAACAGCCCGGCCGCGGTGGCGGCACTGTGTGGTGTGCCGGCGCGGGTATTCCACAGCACCGCCGTCCCGAGCATGTCGGCGACGTTGCTGCTGCGCCACGGACTCCCGCGCCAGGGGAGTGAATCCAGCAGCGCGATCACTCCATCGGCACCGAGCTCGTCCACTGCGTGGATCGGGTGAGGCAGGCTGGACCCGAGCACCTCGAGCGCATACCCCACGCATAGCACGTGATAATGCGCATCGTCGACGCTCAGATCGGTCACTCTCGGCCCGGGGTGCCCGGAGGCATCGAGCTCGGCGATCATGCCGGAGGCCGGGTCCTGCAGCCCGCGTAGCCACGCGACGTGCTCTTCGCGGCTCAGCTGTGACGGGACGTCGCCGGTCAGGTAGGCCGCCACCTCGATCGCGTCGCAATGGGCGCGTACCGACGGCGCGTGCCCCGGCGCATCGACGTACCGGCCGGTGGCCGCGTCCCAGGATCTCGCGAGCACTTCCTCCGCCTGCTCGCGCACCATCTGGTCGAACGCGCGCAGCTGCTCAGCCAGCGCGGGATCACCCGACGGCACAGGTCCACCGGAGGACACAGGTCCACCGGAGGGCACAGGTCCACTGGAGGGCACAGAGGCGGCCGTGGGCGGAGCGAGCTCGGGCACCCGCCACTTGCGCACCGTCGCCGGGTTCCCGGCGACGATCGCCCCGGCCGGCACGTCCTTGGTCACGATCGACCCAGCTCCGACGACGGCGCGGTCACCGATCGTGATCCCGTCCAGGACCATCACGTGCGAACCGATCCAGACGTCGTCGCCGATGGTGATGCCCCGCTGGGAGGTCGGCTGCTTGAAGACGGGCAGGTCCGGGTCGGTGATCGTGTGGTTGAAGGCCAGCATCGACGTGTGGGCGCCGATCCGCACCGAGTGGCCGAGCCGGATGTTGCCCCGGATCACGCAGAACGGGTTGATCGTGCAGTTCGGGCCCGTCAGCAGCGTGCCCGTCAAGTAGGCGTGGCCGGAGATGTAGGAGCTGCGCCCGAGCGTCAGCGTCTCTACCTGGATGGCGGCCAGCGGTGAGATGAAGCAGCGCTCACCGATCGAGGAGTCCGGCCGCACGCGCAGGAACTGCTCTTGCTGGGCGAGCTGCTCGGCCTTCTGCTCTTCACTGGCCTCAACCCAGAAGAACCAGGAGGAGTAGTCGTAGTGGTCGCGGTCGAAGGGGTTCGTCTCGATACCGGTCCTGGTCTCGCTCATGCCATGCTCCTGATCGGGTTCTCGTACAGCCAGTCGAAGGAATCCTCGCGCTCGGTGCCTGAGACGCTGCGACCGGTGAACTCCTGGTCGGCGGCGACAGCGCCGAGGATCACGTACGCGCCGCCGCCGGGGGCGAAGGTGTGCCGGCCCGCTTCGTAGCGGAAGGCGTGCACGTCCACTGCCGGGTTCCAGGAGACGGTCACCGCTGAGGTCAGCACCGGGGTGAGTCCGCCCCGCTCGTCGGCGTGCGTGTTCGTCTCCAGATCCGGCACCTGCAGCCAGGTGGGGCTGGAGTCCTTGAAGTAGCCGACCAACAGGTGCCCGTCCTGCGCCAACGAGAACTCCACGCTCGCCTCGCCGCCGAGCACCGCGGACTTGGCGAACCGGACCCCGCGCAGGCCGGTCAGCTCCTCGGCGAGGGCGACCACCGGCTCGTCCACGTCGTCGAACAGCGCCTTCCCCTCCGCCACCTCGAAGACCTCGCCGCCGGCGTGAACCGTCAGGTCGATCCCGCGGAATCTGCCCGGTAATGCCGGGCGCTCCGCGACGGCCGGCGGGAGGTCGCCACGGGCGAGGATCTCGGCGTTGGCCCGCAGGTTGGCCAGCTCGGCCTCATACTCAGGCAGGCATTGCTGCCAGTGCCCGTACACCTTGCCGTTCGGGAACGGGATCTTGCGCTGCGGCGTCTGCATGCTGTTCGCGTACCAGTAGGTGCCGGCCGTCAGGTCGGCCAGGCGGCGGTACACCTCCACGCTCGCCTCGACCAGGGAGACCGCCTCCCGCAGCCGGCCGGCGATGGCGAGAGGGTCACCCTCGAAAGTGGCCCGGGCGCGCAGGATCTCGACGGCGGCCCGCACCCTCAGGTCGTAGAAGTCGGCGATCAGAGCGATGGCTTGCGCGTCCCTGGCGAGCCGCTCGTACTCCGCTCCCCCGGTGCGCACCGCTGCACGCCCTGCGCCCACGGCGGCCTGCGCCCGCGAGGCGAAGCGCACCGCGTCCTCGACGACGTCCAGCGGGGTCTCCCCGATGTGCGTGCCCCCGGCCACCTCAGTCGCGACGAACTCCTCCAGCCGCTCCCCTGCCGGAGCGTGGGAGAGCCAGAGGTCGTCGTAGGCGCGGTGCCGGGCCGGGTTGGTGAGCTGGCTGAGCGTCATCCCGAGGCTGAGGGTCTGGCGGTTGCCCTCGGTGATCCCCAGCCGCCGCACCAGTCGCGGCGCGACCTGACCCATCGCCTCGAGCGTCTCGAGTGCTGCTGCTCCTGCCTGCTCGGAACCGAATTGCTCGGCGAGCCGGCCGGTCCAGTAGCGACGCTCGTCGTCGGCATCCCGATCGCACTTCCAGGCGTAGCGGTGCCAGGCCTCGAACCAGATCCAGTCCCGGTCGAGCTGACGCAGTCTCGGCTCCGCCCTATCCGGTGAGAGCGGCCACTCCCAGTAGAAGAGCGGGTACAGGTGCAGCCCGTTGCTGTCGAGGCGGTGGCGGATGGCGCGGACGCTGCGCTGGATGAAGGTGACGGCGCCGTACCGGAACGGTTCGAGGTCGGCCAGGATGTGGATGTTGACCACGTGGACCCCACCGAGCGAGGCGAGGTAGCGGTGGGTGCGCTGCCACTTCCCGCGCGGATTCCACGTGGTGAGGGACTCGCCGTTGTACTTGGCCTCGGTATGCAGGGCCGGATACCGGCCGGCGGACGCCTCGATCACCGGCTTGGGGTCCAGGGAGTGCGCGCGGAGCAGAATCGGTGGTGGCGCCTGGGCGCCGGCGGCCACCACACCGTCCTCGACGGCGGGCAGGATGGTCTCGGTGAACCACTCGGTGCCGTAGAGGTCGCCCTGCAGCACCTCACCGAGGCAGACGTAGAGCCCGACCTGCGGGAAGTCGCGCACGAAGTCGGTCAGGACCGCCCTGGTGTACCGCGAGGTGAGCTCGGTCGGTCGGGGCTGATGCAAGGGGATGTCGTGATGACGCGCGAACGGCAGCGGGATGTGGATGTTGTAGAACATCAAGAACAGCTGGATTCCGCGGCGCCCGGCCTCGGCCACCATCCACGCGAGGGTCTCCCGGTTGAGCGCGAGCTCGTCCGGGGTCACCTCGAGCGCTTCCGGGAACTGCGCCGTCTGCACGAACGAAGCGAACGGATGCCCGCTCCACAGGTAGATGACGTTGGCGCGCTGGCTGAGCAGCGTCTCGAACATCTCCAACCAGAGGTCGCGGTCGTAGAACCAGCCGAAGCGGTCGGGGGTGATCGGGTACTCATACACCTGCCGCGGCGGTTCCACCTCGGTGAGCTGGAGCCCGATCGCCGGCCCGCGTAGCGCCAGGTCGGGGGTCTGGCCGGTCTCGACATCCCAGGGGATCCCGCCCTCGGCGGCGATCAGCCGAGCCAGCTCCTGGCAGCCGTAGAGCACGCCGACGTCGTCGCCGCCGGTCACCACGAGGATCCGACCCGGCAGCATGCTCAGATAGAAGCCGTTCGGGCCCGGCGCCCCAGTGTTGTAGAGCAACCACTCCTGCTCTTCCAGCGCGGTGATCGCGGGCACCGTGCGATGACCGACAACGACGCACACCTCCCCGTCCTGCGGACGCCGGATCGCGTTGCCGAGCGGTTCGTTCCGGTAGTCGATCCCCGTGTCGGCCAGGGCACGGCCGAGCATCTCGATCCCGTGCTGTGCGGCGGGACCGAGATCGGCGGCCGGGCTGATCACGACGGCGTGCTGCGCTGAGCCGGACACAAAGAACTCCCGTAGTTCTGCTCGGTGGTCTCGCCCGGTCGCAGGCGAGATGGCGAAGATAGCATCGTGCGATACCAGATACAATGTCTTGCGATCGGAGGGCGGAGGCTGGTAGAGATGACACCATGACCCCACCACCGGAGGTGGCGGATCCGGCCCCTCGACCGGCACTCGCCCTCGAACAGCCCATCTCCCGCGGCGATCGCGTCCGCGACGTGATCCAGGCAGCGATCCTCGACGCACGACTCCCGCAGGGCACGCCGCTCGTCGAGCGAGAGCTCTCTGCCATGCTCGGCGTCTCCAAGACGCCCATTCGCGAAGCGCTCAAGCAGCTCCAGTCCAGTGGCCTCGTCGTATCCACCGCGTATCAGGGCATGCGAGTCCGGGTGCTCGATGCCGCGATCGTGCGTGAGGTGACCGACGCCCGGCTGGCGGTCGAGCCGCAGGCCCTCCGCCTGGCCATCGCCGCTCGGGGCGCGACCACTTTCGATGAGGCACGTGAACTCCTTGCCCGGACCGAAGCACTGGTCAGCGCCGATGACACCGCCGAGCTCAGCGTGTCCAACAGAGCCTTCCACCGGTGCCTCTATGCGGCCTGCGGCAACGATCTGCTCACTGACTTCCTCGACAAGCTGCAGGCGCTGAGCAGCTTCATCGCCACGGCCGGCTGGCACCTGCAGGCGACCTACGACGAGGAACTCGCCGAGCACACCCGACTGCTGGCGGCGTTCGAACGGGCCGACGTCGACACGGCCACCACCTTGCTGCGAAGCCACATCAGCACGGCGGCCGAAGGCACTCTCCGTGCGCTCGAGAGCGGGTCCGGCTCATGAGCGTGATCACCGCGGTGCGGCTGACCCCGGTCAATGTCGCCCGCTCGACCGGCTTCGTCTGCGGGCACGTCATCGTCGAACTCGAGACCGACGACGGGCTCCTCGGCATCGGCGAGATGTCCGACCTGCAGCACCTGCCCCGGTTCCACCCTGACGTGGATGACCTGACCTCGACGTTGCAGGCGATGCTCATCGGCGCTGACATCTGGAATGCGAACCGGCTGACGGGGCTACTCGCCGAGGCCTTTCCTCCTGCCGGAACCCTCTACGACAAGGGCGCCGTGATCCGCTGTGGCGTCGACATCGCACTCTGGGATCTACGCGGCAAGGCCACCGGGCGCAGCGTGACCTCCCTGCTCGGCGGGGCGGTGCGCGAGGCACTCCCGGTCGCCTATCCGATCTTCCGCCAGCGCAGCGAGGCCGACGTCGCCGCCAACCTCGACGTGGTCGCTGATCGGCTGGCAGCCGGGTTCTCGATGTTCCGGATCTACGTCGGCGGCGACCTGGACCTCGACGAGCAGTTCCTGCGCCTGCTGCGCGAGCAGTTCACCGACCGGATCCAGATCAAGTCCCTCGACTTCTCCAACCTGCTGGACGCCCCAGCCGCCATCCGCTTCATCGAACGCACCCGCGATGTCGATTACGCCCTGGTGGAGGCCCCCGCGCACGAAGGTGACATCGACGGCCTGGCCGAGGTACGCCGTCGGACCTTGATCCCCGTCAGCGAGCATGTCTATGACTCCCGTTCGGCCCTCCGGCTCGCCTCTGAGCGCGCCGTGGACGTGTTCAACGTGGGGCTGTTCGCCCTTGGGGGCATCACCCCCGCCCAGCAGGTCATCGCCATCGCCGAGGCCGCCCGCCTCGACTGCCTCATCGGCACCACCCAGGAGCTCTCGATCGGGACCGCAGCCGCCGCACACCTGGGACTGGCGACCGTGGGCGCGCGGGTCGCTGCCGACCCGGTCGGACCACTGCTCTACGACGGCGATGTCGTGACCGACCCGGTGACCTATCGCGAGGGCCGACTGACGGCGCCGACCGGACCCGGGCTGGGGATGACCATCGACGCTGATCGTCTGCGGCAGGCATCCGGCCCGTTGCGCTGGGATGCCGGTTCCGGTTCGGTGATCGATCGGGTGGGGGCGAAACCATGAGCGCGGGGCGGTTCGCCGGCGCGCGGGTGCTGATCACCGGCGGGTCGCGCAACATCGGGCGAGCGATCACCGAACGGTTCGCCGCGGAAGGCGCGCACGTCGCGATCAACACCGTGGTCGAGGGTGAGGCCGAGGAACTCGCCGGTCTGCTGCGCACCGGGAGTCGCCGGGCGATCGCCGTGCCGGCGGACGTCTCCGACCCGGCGGCTGTGGAGGACATGCTGGCCCGGGTCGAGTCCGAACTCGGCGGTATCGACGTGCTGATCAACAACGCCGCCGTGCCGATGCTCGGGCGCGTACCGTTCTTCGACCTCACGCTGGCCGAGTGGGACAGGCAGTTCGCAGTGGGGGCGCGGGGAACCTATCTATGCACCCGGGGTGCGGCCGAGCGAATGAGCGACGGCGGCAGCATCATCAACATCTCCTCCATCGGGGCCACCAAGGCGCACCGGGAGGCGGTCGCCTACGACGCGACCAAGGGCGCGATTGAGGCGTTCACACGCGCTGCCGCGCTGGAACTGGCGCCCCACCGGATCCGCGTCAACGCCATCGCACCGGGTGCGATCTCGAACGCGCGGTACCAGGGCGAAGATCCTGCCGTCCAGCAGGCTGAGGTCACCCCCATCCCACTCGGGCGCGCAGGCACCGGCGGTGAGGTGGCCGGTCTCGCCGCCTACCTCGCCTCGCCGGAGGCGGCCTACATCACCGGGCAGGTCATCACCATCGACGGCGGCCTCAGCGTCCAGGCCAGGCAGGCCACGGCCGAGATCGCGCTCGTCTCTGAGCGGGAAGGTTCTGCATGAGGATCGAGCTCGACGGCGTCACCGCCGTGCTCGTCACCGGGTACCGCGACGGGACCACACAGGTGAACCAGGACGCGGTGTCCGCCCTGGCCGCCCATGTCAGCAACGGCGGGGTTCCGGTATTGACCGCACTGGGCAACACCGCCGAGGTCCATCAGCTTCAAGGCCCCGAACGGAGTGCAGTGCTGCAGGCCGTGGCCTCAGCCGGGCACTCCGGCACGCTGCTCGCTGGGGTCGCGGGCCCGATGGCCGGGATGCTCGAGGAGATCGAGCTCGCACATGCCCTCGGTTACCACGCGGCGATGGTGCACGAACCCGCCGACCCGTTCGGTGACGGAACCGGTCTCGTCCGCTTCTACACCGAACTCGCGCACATGTCTGCGCTGCCGCTGGTGCTGTACCTGCGCACCACGCGCCTGTCGGTCGCGCAGCTGCGCGACCTCGCCGACCACCAGCGCGTGGCCGGCATCAAGTACGCGCGCCCCGATCTGCACACCCTCGGATCGCTGCTGCGGGAAGGATCCGGGTCCCGATGCACGTGGATCAACGGTCTGGCCGAATGGAACAGCCCCGCATTTGCCGCGATCGGCGTCACCTCATTCACCTCCGGCATTGCCAACGCCCGCCCGGAGATCGCGATGGCCGTGCACCGTGGCCTCAGCACCGGTGACCTGACCGCGGTGCACCGCCTGATCGAGGAGTACGTCGGCCCGGTGGAGGCGCTACGGGCCGAAGGCTCTGGCCGCTACAACGTCTCGGTCATCAAGGCGCTGCTGCGCTGGGAGGGCCTGGAGCTGGGCGGGGTGCGAGCGCCGCACTGCGAGCTCGACGAGGCGGCGCTGGCACGGCTGGCCACGGTCTCGGCGCACCCATCGGCGATAGCGTCGGCCACGACCTGAGCATCCTGACCGAGGGAGAGACATGACAGCACCGCGCCCAGTGGCCGGCTACCTACTCGATCCGAACGCCCTGGAGGCCGTCTTCGGAAGCGCCGAACGAGCACGGGTGGACGCGCTGCTCACCATCAGTGACGACGTGCACGCCACCAAGGAGTCCCTCCTCGCCTCCCCTCGGTTGGCGCAGATGGAGGTGCTCATCGCCGGCTGGGGTACGCCCCGCCTGACGCCGGAGCTGCTCGAGAAGATGCCATCGCTGCGACTGGTGCTCTACTCCGCCGGATCGATCCGCCCTCTGGTCACGGAGGAGTTCTGGGAACGCGACATCGACCTGGTCTCAGCTGCCGACGCCAACAACGACCCGGTGGCGGAGTACGTGGTGGCGAACACGGTCCTGGCGCTCAAAGGCGAGCACCGCGCGATGACGCACCTGCGCGCCACACAGACGTTCCTGCCCGATCACACCGGCCTGGGGATCGACGAACGGCGGATCGGTTTGGTCGGCTTCGGCTCGATCGCGCGCAAGGTCGCCGAGCGGCTGCGCCGCTTCGGCCACCACATCGGCGTGTGGGACCCGTACCTGGACGAACGGGACGCCGTCGGCGTTCACCGGCACGAGACATTGACGGAACTGTTCGCAGGCAGCGACGTGGTGAGCATCCACGCGCCCTGGATCGCCGGGGAGAACGACCGGCTGGTGGGCGAGGAGGCCCTCGCTGCGCTGCCCCATGGCGCGACGTTGATCAACACCGCCCGCGGCGCACTGGTGGACGAGGACGCACTGGTGGACCTGCTGCGCCGGCGGCGCGACCTGTACGCCATCCTCGATGTGACCTGGCCGGAGCCGCCCCCGAGCGGCAGCCCCTTGTACGGGTTGGACAACGTCAAACTCACGGGGCACATCGCCGGCAGCATCGGCACCGAACGCCGGGCGCTGGGCAGGCTCGTGGTCGGCGAGCTGGAGCGCTGGATCGACGGCCGACCGCTCGAGCATCAGGTCACCGTGGGTGCCGCGCGACTACGCGCCTGACCGCGACCAACCCCCTCCATCCCCGACGCGCACCCGAGGAGTCCCATGTCCACCGACCGCATCGAGGTGTTCGTGCACCCGAACGGCTCACGCTACGCCGACGGCTCCCAGGGCTATCCGGTGGGCTCACTCCTGACGGCGATGGCCCTGATCCGCTCCCGGCGCACCCCGGGGCAGCGCGCCGTGGCGTGGGTCGCCGGTGGCCGCTACAGCCAGCACGAGACGCTGGCGCTGGGGCCGGCGGATTCCTTCACCTCCTTCGTCGCCCTCGATCCGCAGGACCCGCCGGTGTTCGACGGATCCGCAGCGATCACCGGCTGGCGGCCCGTCACCGTCAACGGTCACGAGGTGCTCGCGGCCCCGGCACCGGCGCACGGTGGCCGTGCGTTGTACGTGGAGGGAGAACGCCGCTCCCGCCCGCGCCTGCCCCGCACCGGGCGGCTACGCATGGACAGCGCCGGCAACCTCGACCCCGCGGCTCACGGCGTGGGCACCATGTTCGACGGGGGCGACACGTTCACCTTCTCCGAAGGTGACATCCCGCAGTTATCCGAGCCGGAGCGGGTGGAGGTGGTCGTCCCGCACTACTGGGTACAGGAGCGCCTGCCGATCGGCAGCATCGACCACCAGACGCGGACCGTCGTCAGCCCGTACCGCAGCCTGTTCGCACTGCGCGACGACAGTGCGAAGACTTTCGCGACCTATTACCTCGACAACGTCGTGGAGGCGCTCGGCGAGGCGGGCGGTGAGTGGTACCTGGACGCCTCTGGCGCCGTCAGCGGTCTCGGCTCGGCCCACGTGCTCTACGCCCCGCTTCCGGGGGAGGATCCGGGGTCCCTGCGGGCCCACCTGCCCGTGATCGACGTCTTTGTCCGGATCGAGGGTAGCGCCGAGAATCCGGTGCGAGAGGTGCGCTTCGAGCACATCGAGTTCGCCTACGCGGACTTCCGGACTGCACCCGCAGCGGTCCCGCCGTTCGGCGTCCGGGAGGACCCGCTCCTGCCCGCGGGCCAGTACGGCAGCGACATCCAAGCCGCCAGCCAGATCCCGGCCGCGATCCAGCTGCGGTACGCCCATGCCTGCGCGATCATCGGCGGCGGAGTCTCCCACGTCGGCGGCTACGGCGTTGAGCTCGGCGAAGGCACCCGGGGCGCCCTGCTCTCCGGGATGGAGCTGACCGATCTTGGCGCCGGTGGCATCCGCGCCGGTGGTAGCGCTGAGGCAGCCTCGCCGGGATTCGTCAGTCACAATGAGATCAGTGACTGCACGATCCGTTCCGGAGGCCGGGTCTACCCGGGCTGCGTGGGCATCCTCGTCCAGCACGGCGCTCACCATGTCATCGCGCACAACGAGGTCGCGGACATGCTCTACACCGCGATCTCGGTCGGCTGGGTCTGGGACTATCACGCCAGCGCTTCGGTCGCGAACATCATCGAGGGCAACCACCTGCACCACCTCGGGCAGGGCGAGCTCAACGACATGGGCGGCATCTACCTGCTCGGCATCGCCCCCGGCACCGTCATCCGTCGCAACCACATCCACGACGTGAAGTGCCGCAACTATGGCGGGTGGGGTATCTATCTCGACGAGGCGTCCTCGCACGTGGTCGTCGAGCAGAACACGGTGCACGACACCTCCAGCCAGTGCATGCACCTGCACTACGGACGGGAGAACATCGTCCGGGACAACCTCTTCGCGTTCGGTGGCGAGGGGCAGATCGCGGTCACCCGACCGGAGGAGCAGATCGGGCTCACGGTGATGAACAACGTGATCCTCGGGCGGGACCGACCGGCCTTCGGTGGGCACCACGAACGCCCGGACGACGTGCGCGCGTTCAACGTCCGTAGCGATCTCAACCTGATCTGGGACTACGCGCCCACGCACGGGGCGGTGCTCGCGGCGAACGGCCGGGTCGAGGGATCTGGCCACGAGCGGGACTGGTCGCTGGTGCATCCGGCGGACGAGGAGTGGCTCGCCGCCGGCCACGACACCCACTCGGTGGTCACCGATCCGCTCGTGCGGGACCCGGAGGCGCGGGACTTCACACCGCTGCCAGGGTCCCCGGTACTCGAGGTCGCCAAGAACGTCACCCCGATCTCCGACGGCGGCCCTCGCCCCGCCGAGGAACGTCGCCACCCGCTGGGTCAGCCAACATTGCCCGACCCGACCCCGCCCACGCGCGCACGGTCCGTCTTCTAGCACCTGACGCACTTGTGGTGTGGATCCGGTGCACGCGGCGCACCGGATCCACACCACAAGCGGGTCACGATCGGGAGTAGCGGAAACTCAGCCGCGCAGCTCGAGGTACCTCTCGATCAGCGCCTTCGTCGATGCGTCCTGGCTCGCCAGCGCCTCGACTTCCCCGGCCACGGCGGGAGCGAGCTCGGTCGCGAGCTGCTTGCCCAGCTCCACGCCCCACTGGTCGAAGGAGTCGATCCCCCAGATCACGCCCTGCACGAAGGTGATGTGCTCGTACAGGGCGATCAGCTGGCCGAGCACGGACGGGGTCAGCGCCGGGGCGAGGATCGACGTCGTCGGGCGGTTCCCCTCAAATACCCGGGCCGGGACGATAGCCTCGGGCGTCCCCTCGGCCCGCACCTCCTCGGCTGATTTGCCGAACGCGAGCGCCTTGGTCTGGGCGAAGTAGTTGGCGAGGAACAGACCATGAACATCGGTCTCCCCGTCCTTCAACGGGTGCGCCGGCGAAGCGACCGCGATGAAGTCGGCCGGGATCAGGCGGGTGCCCTGGTGGATCAGCTGGTAGAAGGCGTGCTGGCCGTTGGTGCCGGGCTCACCCCAGAAGATCTCCCCGGTGTCGGTGGTCACGGGCGTGCCGTCCCAGCGCACGCTCTTGCCGTTGGACTCCATGGTGAGCTGCTGCAGGTAGGCAGCGAAGCGGTGCAGGTGCTGGGAGTAGGGAAGCACGGCGTGGCTCTCCGCGCCCAGGAAGTTGACGTACCAGACGTTCAGCAGGCCCATCAGGACCGGCACATTCTCGACCAGCGGCGTGGTGCGGAAGTGCTCGTCCACCGCATGGAATCCGGCAAGGAACTCGGCGAAGCGCTCCGGACCGATCGCGATCGCCAGGGAGGTGCCGATGGCCGAGTCCACCGAGTAGCGCCCGCCCACCCAGTCCCAGAAGCCGAAGGCGTTCTCCGGGTCGATACCGAACGCGGCCACCTTGTCCAGGGCGGTGGAGACGGCCACGAAGTGCGCGGACACCGCGGCGGTGCGCGCGTCGTCGACATCCTCGATCGCGCCGGCCGCGATCAGTCCCTTCCAGAGCCACTCCCGGGCCAGGCGGGCATTGGTGAGGGTCTCCAGGGTGCCGAAGGTCTTGGAGGCAACGATGAACAGCGTCGTCTCCGGGTCCAGGCCCTGGGTGGTCTCGGCCACGTCGGTGGGGTCGATGTTGGAGACGAAGCGCACTTCGAGGCCGTCCGCCACGTACGGCTGCAGCGCTTCATACGCCATCACCGGCCCGAGGTCGGATCCACCGATTCCGATGTTCACCACCGTGCGCACCGGCTTGCCGGTCACCCCGGTCCACTCCCCACTGCGCACCTTCGCGGCGAAGTCGTACACCTTGGCCAGCACGGCGTGCACGTCGGCGTCGACGTCCTGACCATCGACCACCAGCGGCGGCTGCAGACCGGCGGGCCGGCGCAGCGCCGTGTGCAGCACGGCCCGGTCCTCCGTGACGTTGATGTGGTCACCGCGGAACATCGCCTCGATCCGGTCTGGCAGATGCACATCCTCGGCCAGCCGCAGCAGCAGGTCCCGGGTCTCGTCCGTGATCAGGTTCTTCGACAGATCCACGTGGAGGTCGGCCGCCTGGTAGGTGAACCGCTCCGCCCTCCCGGGATCCTCGGCGAACCACCCTCGCAGATTCGGTTCGAGCACACGGCAGTGGGCCATGAGATCGGCCCAGCTGGTGGTGCGAGTGACGTCGATAGGCGCGTGGGTCACAGTTCTCTCCTGAGGCGGCGCTGGCGGTGATCCCTCACACGGTAGACCGACCGGGCGCGGCACGACCACCATATCGGGCGATATCTCGCCGCAGCCCACCACGAGAGCGCCCCGCCCGCTCCAGGGTCCGGTGCCGCCCGGGCGATCGGTACCCTGGAGAGCATGGACAGCCTGACGTTCCGGACCCGGGTGATGGAGATCCAGGCCGAGCTCTCCGACATGGATCCCACCGATCCGGGCACCGTCGAGCGGGCCACTGAGCTCGCAGACGAGCTGGACGTGCTCGCCGCGGAGCAACGCGAGCGGGCCAACCAGCTTGCCGCCCGGGCATTCGAGCAGCAGGTGGCCGCAACCGGCGTCGACACTCCGTTGGAGAAGGTGGGCGAGGCCGTGGACCACGTCACCGGCACCGACGGCACCGACGACCCGCGATGATCCTGACCGCCGACCTCATCCGCACCCGCCTCGCCGCCCCGGATCTCCCCGAGACCCTCACCCTGCTCGGTTTCACACCCGAGGACGCCGCCGCCACCCTCGAACTCCGTGAGCGCGCTCTCGACGACGCCGCGATCGAGCAGATCCGGGTTGACGCCCACGAGCTCTCCCGCCGCCTCGGCGATGTCACACGCGAGATCCCCGGCGAGATCTGGCCACGGATCGAGTCCAGCAGCGACGTCGGCGAGCGCGCCGCCGTGGGCCATCGCGCGATCCTCACTTTCCTGGCCACTCTGCCCGAGATCCGTTCCTTCCACCGCAGCCGGGGCATTCCCGAGGCGATCTCCTGGCGGTCACTGGCAGATCTCGGCCAGCAGGTGGCCGTGCACCGGCTCGCCTTCGGCGAGTTCGGGCTGCACACCCAGAACTGGCTGATCAACGCCTGGGCGGGCGGGCTGTACTGGCTCGGCCGGTTGCAGTTCACCGTCGAGCGTGCCGGCGACGAGCTCCTCGCTTCCGCGCACATCCCACGCACCGGCCCTCTGGATCCCGCGGCGGTCGATGCGTCCTTCGCACGTGTCGGGCCGTTCTTCGCCCGCCACTTCCCCGAACTCCCGATCGCCGGTCTGCACTGCAACAGCTGGTTGCTGGACCCGCAGCTGGCACAGGTCCTGCCCGAGCGGTCGAACATCGTGGCGTTCGGGCGCCGTTGGCGCCTCACCGGGGAGTCCAGCCCCGGGACGGCGGACGTGCTGTTCTTCGTGTTCGCTCGCCGCGGGCAGGTGGATCTGGACGCCCTTCCGCTCACCTCGAGCCTGCAGCGCGGCGTGGTCGAGCACCTCCAGTCCGGAGGCACCTGGCACACGTGTGCGGGCAGGCTTGCGCTGCCTCCCGACGGCGGCCCCTCCTCCTGCGCTGACGCCGACACAGCTGGGGGGAGACAAGGCGATCTCACCACGGCCGGCGCCGAGGTGCCGGAATCGCTGGTGCGGGAGTTCCATCGCGTCTACGACGTGCCGGTCGGGTCGGCTCCGTCGCTCGACTCCAGCCGCGTACCGATGCGGATGGCGCTGATCGCCGAGGAGTTCGCTGAACTCGTCGGTGCCGTCTACGGCCGGGAGGCCGAAGCGGTCATGGAGGCCGCGTTCCTGCAGGCGGTGAGGGCCGCAGACGACGCACGGGACGCCGTCGGGGCGGCCGATGCGATCGGTGACCTGGTGTACGTGCTGTACGGGATGGCATTGGAATGCGGGATCCCGCTCACGGAGGTGCTGGCAGAGATCCAGGCGTCGAACCTGTCCAAGCTGGGCATGGACGGTCGCCCGATCCTGCGCGAGGACGGCAAGGTGCTCAAGGGCCCCGGCTATCGTGCGCCGGATATCGCCGCGGTGCTGGAGCGCGCGCGAGACGGGCGAGCCTGACGGGTCAGGCGAGGGACAGGAACAGCTTCTCCAGCTCCTGCGTCGTGAGCCCGTCCTCGGACTCGGCAACGCCGTCGGGATCAGCGAGGCACTCCTTCATTGCTGCGGAGACCACGGTGAACCCGGCGCGGTCCAAGGCAGTGGAGACGGCCGCCAGCTGGGTGACGACGGCCCGGCACGATCCCCCCTCCTCCACCGCGGCGATCACCGCATCGAGCTGACCGCGGGCGCGGCGGAGGCGGTTGAGGATCCGGCGCTGGGCCTCGGCATCTTGCGTGAGCATCGGATCAACGCCCCAGAATCCGGGCGAGGAATCCGGGCCGGGGCTGCTGCTCGGCCAACGGGTGTCCGGGGCACTGCTGCGCCTGGGGCACTGCCCTCATCACCTGGTCGACGTGCTCACCGCAGCCGGCCCAGGTGGTCTTACCGCAGGTGTCGCACGAGACGGGACGGCACATGGGGGTTCCTTTCGATCGAATCTCAGACAACTATACCCCCTAGGGTATCGCATCCTCGTTGTCGTCGAGGTCAGGGCAGCACCGCGATGATCGCGAGCCCGGCCCACCAGGTGAGGACCCCCAGGACCATGACGAAACTGGCCATCCACAGCAGCCGCGGAACAGGGGTCAGCGCCGCCAGCACTGCCGGGTCGCTACCCCGGCTGCGGTCGCGGGCCACCGAGCCGAGGTGCCGCCACGATCCGACCAGCAGGAGCGCACCCATCCCCAGCACCGCCAGTCCCTGCCAGAGCGGGTCCGCCGCCCACCACAGCAGGCCGACCACGGCGATCACGGCGAGCAGGACGACGGCGGTGAGGAACGAGCGCACCCGGATCAGCGAGCCGAGCAGAACCACCAGGGCGAGCGCCAGTACCGGGGGCGCCCAGCCGTGGGCTGCGGCGACGATGAGGACGGCCCCGACCACCGCCGGGGCGGGATAGCCGGCCCAGGTGGTGGCGATCCGGCCGAATCCGCGCGCCGGACCCTGGGTGACCGCATGCCCGGAGGCGTCCATCCGCAGGACGAAGCCAGTGAAGCGCCTGCCACAGAGAACACCGACGACGGCGTGCCCCAGCTCGTGCACGAGCGTCACGCCGAGCCGGGCCGCACGCCAGGCGGGGCCCAGCACGACCACAGCGACCACGAGCCCGAGCAACACCAGCAACTCCCGGGCCGTGGGCGCGAGCGCGTCCACCGGGCCGATCCGGTCGACGATCTGCTGCCACCACTCCATCCGGCTGAGCCTATGCGCCGCCGCTGACCGGACCGACACAGCCGCGTGGAGCGCGGCGAGATAGTGCCGCACACGGGCGCCGTCGTGTCGGTTCGGTCAGCGAGGCGGCCGGTAGGAGCGCGAGGTGCTGCTGGAGCCGTCACCCGCCGGCACCCGGGCGTTCGCGGCTCGTTCATCCAGTGTTCGCCACGCCCCGAGAGGATCACAGGTGGCCCCTACCGAAGGAGCACCTGTGCGCCGCACGCTCTCCCTCGCCACGGTCGCCGCCCTCGTGGGCAGCGCGACCGGTGGCATCTTCCTCGCTGCACCTGCTGCCGCCGCCGAGACAGACGTGCGGATCAACGAGGTGCAGTCCAACAGCGCGGACAGCTCCCCCGACTTCGTCGAGCTGACCAACGCCGGCACCGAGAGTGTCGACATCTCCGGGTGGATCATCCGCGACGACGATGACACTCACACCTTCACCATCGCCGATGGCACCGTGCTCGAGCCGAGCGCGTACGCCGTGTTCGAGACCAACGAGGTCGCCGACGGCTTCGGACTGGGCTCGAATGACATGGCCCGCCTGTTCACCCCCGACGAGACGCTCGTCGACTCCTACGCCTGGACCGATCACGCCTTCACCGAAGGACGAGTGCCCGATGGCACCGGCGAGTTCACCGACACCGAACCCACCCCCGGCACCGCGAACGTGGAGCGGAACGAGCCGCAGTGGTACGACGCCGAGGAGACCATCGCCGTCAACGAGGTCATGTCCGATGACCCGGACGACGGCGAGGACTGGGTGGAGCTGATCAACGACGGCGACGCTGAGGTCGACCTCTCGGGTTGGATCCTGCGCGACGACAGCGACCTCAAGGCCCTCCCGATCGCTGCGGGAACCACGCTCGAGCCGGGCGAGTTCCTGGTGATCGAGACCAACATCACCGACGACGGCTTCGGCCTCGGCAAGAACGACATGATCCGCCTCTACGTCGCCGATGGCCTCGGGCTGGTCGACTCCTACGAATGGACCGAGCACGCGTTCACGGAGGGCCGCGTGCCGGACGCCACCGGAGCCTTCGTCGACACCCGCCCCACCCCGGGTTCGGCCAACGTGGCCCGCGACGCGGAGAGCCCGGTCGTCATCAACGAGATCGAGTCCAACGGCGGCATCGGCGACTGGGTCGAGCTGGCCAACACCGACACCGAGCAATCGGTGGACCTGACCGGCTGGACCCTCATCGACAACGACCCCACGCACCCGCCCGTCGAACTCTCGGGCGAGATCGAGTCCGGCGGGTATGCGGCGTTCATGACCCAGCCGAACTTCGGACTCGGCAACCCGGACAGCGTCACCCTGCGGGATGCCGAGGGCATCGTGGTGGACTCGCTGGCCTGGCAGGACCACGCCCCGATCACGCTCGGGCGCTGCCCGGACATGACCGGCGCCTTCGCCGAGACCTCCGAGAGCACCCATGAACTCCCGAACGCGTGCGACGAGATCGTCGAACCGGAGATTGAGGCCGAGCCGTGGCCGTTCGCCAACGAGATCACTGACGCCGTGGCGGCGGGCACCTTCGGTGAGGACATGTCGGGCATCGACATCGCCACGGACGGCACTGTGTACGCGGTCAACAACGGCACCTCCGAGCTGGTCACGATGGTTGCCGAGGGCGATCAGTACGTAGTGAGCGGCTCCCAGGTCGTCACCTATCCCGACGGCGGAGGCGAACCGGACACTGAGGGCGTCACCGTGACCGAGGACGGCCAGATCTTCGCCTCCACCGAGCGTGACAACGCCGCCGGTGGCACCAGCCGCCCGTCAGTGCTGCGCGTGGACACTGAGACCGGGACCGCCACCCACGAGTGGAACCTGGCTGACATCACCGGCCCGCTCAGCGCGAACGGCGGCTTGGAGGGGATCGAGTGGATCTCCGACGCCGACGCCACGGCACTCGGGGTCCGCGACGCTGACGGCGCGGTCTACGACCCGGCCGCGTACGGCGAGCACTTCGGCGGCATCTTCGCCGTGGCCGTGGAGTCCACCGGTGACATCCACCTGGTGGTGCTCGAGTCCGACGGCACCGCCACCCACCTGCAGTCCGTCGCCCCGAGCGAGGCCATGTCGGCTGCGATGGGCCTGGACTGGCGCGCCGGCGCCAACGAGCTGTGGGTGCTGTGCGACGAGTCGTGCGACAACCGCACCTCGGTGCTCAGCTTCGATGACGGCGAGCTGACACGAGCGCTCACCTACCACGCACCGACCGGGATGAACACGAGCTACACCAACGAGGGCATCGCATTCGACTGGTGCGACGTGAACGACGAGGTGGCGCCGGGAGTGCTGTGGATCTCCGACACCGCCCACGACGGCGTCTCCCTGCGAGCGGCAGCCGGTGAGGAGTGCGTCGAGCCGACCGATCCGGAACCTACTGACCCCGAGCCGACCGACCCCTCGACCGAACCTGTTCCCACCCCGGACGAGGACCTCACCGAGGACTCCCGCGGGAGTGTCACCGCTCCGACGACGGCGGAGCGCGGGGATTCGATCGAAGTCACCGTGGCGGGCAACGAGGGTGAGCAGGTGCACGTGTGGTTGCACTCGGATCCGGTACTCCTGGCCACCGGCACCGTGGCAGATGATGGGACGACCACCATCACCATCCCGGCTGACGCCACCCTGGGCGACCACCAGATCGTGGTCCAGGCCGCCGACGGCACCCTAATCGGCTGGGCTCCATTGGAGATCGTGGCCGCGGACGGCAGCGGTACGGATGGCGATGGCTCCCTGGCAGAGACAGGGGCCGCCGTCGGGCCGGATCTTGGGCTGGCGGCGCTCGGAGCAATGCTCCTGGGTGGGCTGCTGATCGGTGCCGCACGCGCAGCGAAGGTACGTGACTCGATCCGCTGATCACCACCGCACGAAGGGCCGCACCCACGCATCGGGTGCGGCCCTTCGCGCATGTCGCAGCCAACGGGGCCGGGTCAGCTCCGTCCTTGCCATCGTCAGACGCGCACGAGCATCTTGCCGGTGTTCGCTCCGCGCATCATGTCGAGGAAGGCATCGACTGTGTTCTCGAATCCGTCGACGATGGTCTCGTCGTAGGCGATTCTTCCCGCGGCGAACCAGGCTGTCATCTTCTCCGAGAACTCGGGCGCCAGGTGGAGGTAACTCGCGAGGGTGAATCCCTGCAGGGTGAGCGCGCGAGTGATGATGTTGGCCATATTGTCGGGCCCGGGGCTGGGCTCGGTGGCGTTGTAACTGGAGATCGCACCGCACAGTGCGGCCCGGCCACCGTCGTTGAACACGGCGAGCGCAGCCTCGAGGTGGTCACCGCCGACGTTGTCGAAATACACGTCGATCCCGTCAGGGGCGGCCTGCGCGAGTTGCCCGCGGATGTCGCCATCCTTGTAGTTGAAGGCGGCGTCGTATCCGTACTTCTGAGTCAGTAGCGCGACCTTCTCGTCCGATCCGGCCGACCCGATCACACGCTTGGCCCCGAGCAGTTTCGCGATCTGTCCGACCGCGGTGCCGACAGCACCAGCCGCTCCGGAGACGAACACCGTGTCTCCCTCGCGCAGACCCGCGATGGTCGTCAAACCCACATACGCGGTCAGTCCGGTCATCCCCAGGATGTGCAGCCGCAGCGAGAGCGGCAGGCCCGGCACCTCGGGCACCACGGTGAAGGTTCCGGCATCCGCCTGCACCGCATCGGCCCAGCCGTGCTGGTGCAGCACGACCGCTCCGACCGGAACATCATGGGCAGCAGATTCGATCACCCTGCCGATGGCTCCGCCAGTGATCGTCTCACCGAGTGCGTAGGGAGCGACGTAGCTGCGGACGTCGTCCATCCGGCCCCGCATATAGGGATCGACCGAGATGAACTCGTTGCGCACCCGCACCTGCCCTTCCAGCAGGTCGCCGTGGGTGGCCTGCACGGTCTGGAAGTTCTCGTGCGTCGGCCAGCCTTCCGGGCGGGACGCGAGCTGGATCTGCGTGGAATTGAAGTGCGGCATGGAGGTGTGGTCTCAACTTTCTCTTTGAATGGTGGGTGGTCACGCGGTCAGTGCGATGGCGAGAACGATCACGCCGAGCGCGGGAAGGATGCCCTGCTTCATCGCGGCCGCGAGTTTGTCGGGGCTGGAAATCGCCAGCACCAGGCTTGCTGCCGCCATCGATCCGGCACCGGCGAATAGGAGCGCCGCTCCTGCCGCACTCTGGCCGGCGGCGAACAAGATCATCCCCGTGAACACTGCAATGGCGAGGAATAGGTTGTAGAAGCCTTGATTGAAGGCGAGCGCCTTGGTGGCCTGAGCCTCCGCCTCACTGGTGCCGAAGACGGCACGAGCGCGCGCCCCCGTCCACGCGATCGACTCCAGGTAGAAGATGACGATGTGGACCAGCGCCGCGACACCAGTGAGCACGAGTCCCGCGATGATCATGTGGATTCCCTTTCGGTGGCCCAGACTGGGCTGGACCGATTCTGTAACGTTCGGTCCAGTATATACTGGACCGGACAGTCTAAAAAGTCGAGTGGGGAAGATCATGGCCAGAACACAGAGCTTCGACCGCGACACCGTGGTGCGAGCAGCACGTGCGACGTTCTGGCACTCCGGCTACTCAGGGACCTCCGTCCCCGACCTGGAGGCAGCCACAGGTCTGAGCCGCTCCAGCATCTACAACGCCTTCGGCTCCAAACGGGGGCTGTTCGACGCAGCCGTGCAGAGCTATCTGGATGAGGTAATCCGCCCGCGGCTGCGTCCGATGCAGAGCGAGTCCGTCGAACCTGACGCCGTGATCACCTACCTCACCGGGCTAAGCGATGCCTTCTCACGTGCGGACTCCATGTCCGCGACCAACGGGTGCCTCCTCGTCAATACGGCCGGGGCTCCCATCGCCCAGGACGTGCACGTCGCCGCAGTCATCGCCGATTACCGCCGCGAGCTACACGAGGCACTCACCCGCGGAATCGAAGCACATCACCCCGCAGCCGAGCCGGCGGAGGTGACCCAGCTGGCCGACACGGTGACCGGCCTCATCGTCGCAGCCTTCGCGCTCGCCCGTATCGACCCGATAGCGGCATCGCGGAGCATTGCAACCGCACGCGAACTCATCGAGCAGACGCAACAGCCCTAGTCGCCCACCAGAGCACTGCTGTGGATAGACGCTGACGAGTTTCACCGGCAGCAGGCAGGATGGAGGTAATGACATCCACCGCTGAGTTCCTCGCCGCCACCATCCGCTCCGTGGCCGGGCCGGAGGCCGCACCGCGCCCGGATCAGGAACGGGCCGTGACCGAACTGGTCGACCACGGCCGGCGGGTGCTGGTGGTCCAGGCCACGGGGTGGGGCAAGTCCGCGGTCTACTGGGGGGCGACGGCGGCACTGCGCTCCCGGGGTGCAGGTCCCACCTTGGTGGTCTCACCACTCCTGGCACTGATGCGGGACCAGATCGCCGCGGCCGAGCGGGCAGGGCTGCATGCTGCCACGATCAACTCCACGAACATCGAGGAGTGGGACGAGGTTCTGGCCTCACTTGCCGCCGGGACGATCGACGTCCTGCTCATCTCCCCCGAGCGGCTCTCAAACCCGCGCTTCGCCGAGCGCCTACCGCAGCTGCTCGCACGTACCGGGATGCTCGTGATCGACGAGGCCCACTGCGTCTCGGACTGGGGGTTCGACTTCCGGCCCGACTACCAGCGGCTCACGCGGACCTTGCTCCAGCTCGCGCCCGGCACGCCGGTCCTAGCCACCACGGCGACGGCGAACGCCCGGGTGACCGAGGACGTCGCCGCCCAGCTGGGTGAGGCGACCGTCACCCTACGGGGCTCACTGGCCCGCGCCTCACTCCGCCTGGCCGTCGTCCCGGGGCTGAGTCCGCTGGAACGCTACGCTTGGGTGGCCGAGGCGGTCGGGCAGCTCCCCGGCTCTGGCATCGTGTACGCCCTGACGGTCGCCGAGGCCGAGCGGGTGACCGGGTTCCTGCAGGCCCAAGGTCTGGACGTGGCCGCCTACACCGGCAAGACGGAGAACCGGACCGAGCTCGAGGACCGGTTGCGGGACAACCAGGTGAAGGCGCTGGTAGCGACGTCAGCACTCGGCATGGGCTACGACAAGCCCGATCTCGCCTTCTGTGTGCATCTCGGCTCGCCCGCCTCACCCGTGGCCTACTACCAGCAGGTCGGACGCGCCGGCCGAGCGCTCGACAACGCCATCGCGGTGCTCGTGCCCTCGGACGCCGATGAACGCATCTGGGAGTACTTCGCCACGGCCGGGATCCCCGATCCGGAACAGGTCGATCGAGTTCTGGAGGTGCTGGCGCGCGAGGGCGGTCTGGACGAGTCCGGTCATCAGCTGGCCGTCTCGGAGTCGGCGATCTCGACCGCGACCGGCATCCGGCCCGGACGTCTGGCCACGCAGCTGAAGATCCTCGCCGTCGATGGCGCCGTCGAGCGGGTGCGTGGCGGCTGGGCTGCCAGCGGCCAACCCTGGCACTTCGATGAGCAGAAGTGGTCCTCACTACAGAAGGTACGAGCGACCGAAGCCGATCTGATGCGCCGCTACGCCCACGGCGAGGGCTGCCTGATGCAGTTCCTGCAGCAGGCCCTGGATGATCCCGACCCACGACCCTGCGGTCGCTGCTCGGTCTGCGACGGGCACCTGCCCCCTCCCGGCGCCCGCCCGAGCGAGGACCTGGTTGTCACCGCCCGCCAGCACTTCCGCGGCCTGGACAGCATCGTCGAGCCCCGCAAGCTGTGGCCGTCTCGCCTCGAGGGCGTACGCGGGAAGATCGGTCCGATCATCGCCGAAGGGCGAGCCATCGCTTTCGCTGACGACCCCGCTTGGTCGGATGTGCTGGCGCGACTGTGGGTCGACGACCAGGAGGCTCCGCCGGAGATCCTGCAGGCTGCCGTCGCCACGCTACGCCGGTGGGCACCTCATTGGCAGCGCCCGACGGCGGTCGTCCCCATGCCGTCGCGACGGTATCCCCGGCTCGTGGGTTCCGTTGCGGACCACCTCGCCCAGGTGGGCCACCTTCCCGTGGTGGAGGCGCTGCGGGTCAGCGGACCGCCGCCATCGGACGAGGCGGCCTCGGGTGTGCGGGTCTCGCAACTGCTGGAGCGAACGGGCGTGGTCGACGGAGTGGAGCTGAACGGGCCGGTCCTGCTCGTAGACGACACGATCCGCACCCGATGGACGGCCACCGTCGCTGCACACCTGCTCAGCACGGCTGGTGCAGGGCCTGTCCTACCGTTCGCGATTCACCAGCTCCCCTGACACGCGGTCCACCAGTTGAACGTCCGTCAAAGGAAGAAATTGAACGCCTGGACAGGATGGGGGCGGATGCGGTTGGGTAGCACTCGGCAGTAGACCGTCAGCGGCTGGGAGGCCGCACGAGCCTCGGGGGAGGACGCGATGCCGCGCGCACCGCATGAAGTCACAGACAACCGGACACGACGGCCGTGGCGGGCTCGAGGCGGAGCACTCCTCGCCGTCGTCGCTCTCATCGCCGCCGCGCTGGGAACGACGGCACCGTGGGCAGCCGCTCCCGCGAGCGCTGCTCCGGGCGACCCGTTCGACGCAGCCGATCCGTTGGTCTTCGTGGGCCAGGAACAGCCGACGGGGCTCTACCAGGCGATCACCAATGCCGACGGCGAGGTGGAGTTCGAGACCGAGGGCCCCACGTCCCCAGTTACCTACAACGCACTGGCGTACAACACCGACGACAACTACCTGTACGCCATCGTCAACAGTGACGACAGCCAGGAGTTCCCCGAGGGGTCCTTAATCCGCATCGGGCAGGAGGGAGTCCTGACCCGCGTCGGCACGGAGACCTACAGCACGTCGATCGTCGGAGCCTTCGGTGACGACGGCTTGTACTACAGCGCACGGCCCGAGAACGACGAGCTCCAGGTGATCGACGTCGCCACCGGCGCCCTGGTCGACACCATCGAGCTCAGCCAGCCGATGTACACGGCAGAGATCGGCGGACCCGACTTCGCGCTGCTCGATGGCTACTTCTGGGGAGCGGGCAGCGGGGCGATCACCCGCACCGATCCTGCGACCGGCGAGGTGACCTACTTCCCGGGCGTTTTCTCGGCAGACCTCGCGATTGCGGGTGCCGCCTGGACCTTCGGCAACGGCAACCTCGGCTTCTCATTCAACGCCTCCGGGAGCGTCATGCAGCTCGCGGTCGAGAACCCGGATGCCGACGCCCCGACCTTCACGGTGGTCAGCACCGGGCCTGGCCCGGCGAGCAACAACAACGACGGCGCCGCCTCACCCGGTCAGCCCACCGACCTCAGTGTGGACAAGACCGGCCCGGCAGCGCTCGTGCCTGGCGGCACGATCGAGTACACCATCACCGTGACGAACCACGGCCCCGGCAACTCGTCCGGTTTCATCGTCAGTGACACGATCCCGGAGATGCTGCTCAACCCTGACACGGACGAACCGAACTGCACCGTCGCCGAGGGGACCTTCACCTGCATCGGCGGACGGACCGAGGCTGGCACGTCGGTGGACTTCACCATCAGCGCCGAGGTCCCGGACGACCTCGACCCGCAGACGCTGGTCGAGAACACCGCGACTGTCTCCGCGAACGAGGAGGACCCGGACGAGGAGAACAACACCAGCACCTCCGGTGGCGCCGTCCCCGAGGTGCAACTCGAGAAGGAGGTCGCCTCGATCGAGGATGCCAACGGCAACGGCCTCACCGATACCGGTGACCTCGTCCACTACAACTTCACCGTCACCAACACCGGCCTGGTGGATCTGAGCGACATCGCGATCGAGGACCCGTTGCTCTCCGAGCCCGCCACCTGCCCGGTCACCGACCTTGCCGCCGGCGACAACACGGTCTGCACCGCCACCTACGCCCTGACCCAGGGCGACGTCGATGCCAGCTGGGTGGCGAACACGGCCACGGCAAGCGGTGTGCCCTCCGGGGCGGAGGAGCCGATCACCTCGGAGCCGTCGACCACCGGCGTGGAGATCCCGGCAGAGCCGGAACTCACGATCACCAAGACGGCCGACCCGGCAACGGTCGACTCCTACGTCGTCGACCAGGACATCACCTACACGTTCCTGGTGACCAACACCGGCAATGTCACCCAGACGCAGGTGGAGGTCGTCGAGGGCGAGTTCACCGGTAACGGCGACCTCGGCCCGATCACCTGCCCCGACGGCGCCGGCGACAGCCTGGCTCCCGGTGACAGCTTCGCGTGCACCGCCTCCTACACCCTCACGCAGGAGGACATCGACGCCGGATCGGTGGAGAACAGCGCGACAGCCACCGGCTTCCCGCCGGGAGGGGAGATCCCGATCGAGTCGCCCCCGTCGACGGTGACGATCCCGCCCCCGGCTGAGCCGGCCCTGAGCGTGGTGAAGACCTCCGACACGGTCAGCGTCCAGGAAGCCGGTCACGTGATCACCTACTCGTTCCTGGTGACCAACATCGGCAATGTCACGATCGAGGACGTCACGATCGACGAAGGTGAGTTCACTGGTGCGGGCGAGCTGGAGCCGGTCACCTGCCCGGCAGCGGCCGCTGCCCTCGCTCCGGACGAGGAGGTCGTGTGCACCACGACCTACGAGGTGGTCGAGGCCGACCTCACCGGTGGCGAGCTCAGCAACACTGCGACCGCGACCGGCGCCACCCCGGGTGGTGACCCGGTGACCTCACCGGAGTCGAGCACGACGACGGACACGGTGGCTCCGCTGCCCACCACCGGTTCCTCGGTGCTACCGATCGCCGCCATCGCCCTGCTGCTGGTGGGTGCGGGTACGGCGCTCGCGGTCGCACGCCGCCGCGGCGCGAACTGAGATGGTCCCGGTCCGCGTCGCTGACGCGGACCGGGACAGTCGCAGACTTACCTCCGCCCGCGCATCCGCTGAGGGTACGCGGGCGGACCCATGCCTGGCCAGCCTCAAGTCTGGCTCGCACAGTCGCAGCCGGCGACCCCGAGCACCGCTCACTCCGAGGGCCGGACCCTTCCTAGGCTGCGCTCAGCTGCCGGTCAGGAAGTCCGCACCAGCGGTCGCCACTGGTGCGGTTCGAGCGCCGGGACTTCGCGGGCGGCGAGCCCGGCCCGGGCACGGCTGTGAGCGATGACCTCCTCGAGCAACCGATGCAGCCGCTCGTCCGGATCCGGCACACACGCCTCCGCGATTCCCCGGACGGCGATCTCCGTGATCGCGATCGCGGAGGAGTCCCGCACATCCGGGCGCGCGATGCGCCGCGCGAACGTCGTCGCCCAACTGCGCAAGGCTGCGTACTCCGCGAGTTTCGCGCGCGCCCACCCCACCACTGCTGGCTGCGCCGGAGTGGTGTAGCGGCCGAACTCTCCCACCGTGCGACCGATGCCAACGGCCAGAGCACGCTGCCGGGACTCCGACGCCACCGGCAGGGCGTGGACCGCCGCGATCAACGCGATCTCGTCCTCGAGCCCACGCCCGAGATCACGCAGCCCGATCACCCCGGGGATGAGCGCCGCCAGGCGCGGACGAGCCGCATCGCTGGTGAGGTCGTTCACCAGGCGGGCCAGGTGGGCGAGGGACTCATCGGTACACGCGGGCGCATCGCTCCAGGCTTCACCCGCCAGGAACGAGGCGAGTTCCATGAAGCACGCACCGCGGCGAGGGTTGCGGTGGCGGCCTCTCGCGAGCATCGGCATCGATGCAGACATCGACACTGTGGCGGACATTCTCGACACCTCCAGCAGACGGCTGACCACCAGTGTCCAACTGTTCGGTCGCTCCCGCCACAGGAGGGCGACCAGTCGGTCGAGAAGCGAGCGGGCTGCGGGCCAAGCCGGCACGCGGGTCACCGTGCGGCGAACACTTCCTTACACCTGCTAGGCATCCTCACCTGCAGGATCCCACCCCTGCCCCCACGCGACCTTCCGCGCAGCCCGGAACGCCGCCTTGTCACGTTTGGAGACGGTCACCTCACGTGCCCGACCGTCGGACTCGCACAGCTGCAGCCGCACATGACCAGGTCGCACCTGCGGATGGCGCAGCACCCGGGCCGCGGCCGGCTGTACCGGGAGCCGGGTGGCTGCGACGTAGGCGAACTTCTCATCCTCGAACCCGCGCGAACCCCCCTTGGCCTGCCGGTGGGCAGCCGTACGCTCAAGCCGGGCCGCGGCGTGACACCAATCGCCCGGTCCGAGCGGGCAAGCGAGCTCGTGCGGGCACGGTGCGGCGATCCTCATCCCAGCCTCGAGCAGGCGTTCGCGCGCACGGAGCACGCGGGCGTACCCGGCCGGGGTACCCGGTTCCACCACCAGCACCGTGCCGGCGCTGCGCGCCAGCCGATCCACGACGGCGTCCCTGCCCTGCGCGTCCAGCTCACCCAGGACGTAGCCGGCCAGAGCGAGCCCCGCAGTACCGTCCGCTTTCCGGGCAGCCTCTTCTGCACCTGACCCCACCTCGCCTGGCCGAGCCGCAACTGGATCAGCCGCACCCGGACCGTCTGCATGTGAACCCGTCCGGTCCAGACGGAGGTCCTGTCGGTCCACCTCGACGGGCGCCTCCGCGAGCATCCTCACCGCGAGGTCCAGTGCGTCGGTGGCATAGTCGGCGAGGGTGACGGCCGAGAGCGAGTCAAAGGTGTCGATCGCTGCCCAGGTCATCGCGCCGGTCCCCGCTCCGAGATCCAGCACCCGGGACGGTTCCAGGGAGGGCACTGCCATGGCCAGCTCAGCGAGTGCTGCTCGGGCGGCCGCGAACGTGGCGGGCATCCGGGCGAGCACGTAGGCGACGGCCCGCAACCGCGAGTCCATGATGGGCTGCGCCGCTGGCTGATCGGCGAGGTACCGCCTGCTGAGGGCCTGCGCAGCCCGGTGCAGGTCCGCAGCTGGGTGCTCGGCCGTGACCGAGGAGGTCGCGGCCACGAGTGCGGCGGGGAGCGGGTGCACCGGCCCAGTATGGCCTGCCCTGCGGCGCACTCCGCCCCCCGGCAGTGCGATCACACCCGCAGTCCTAGACACCCGCGGTGCCACCAGCACCAGTCATCGCCGGTCAAGGATGCGCCAAACCAGGCTCGCGCGCATGGGCACGATCTTTGCCGACGCATTACACTACGGGGGTCGGCGAACCAAGCGAGAGAGTGGAGCACTGTGCCCGACCTCCTCGCCTCCTACCGTGCCGCGGGCCCGGGGCACGACGAGATGCTGCAGTCCACCGGTGCTGCGCGCGCGGCATGGGACCAGATGGCCGACCTCGCCCAGGTGCAGTCCTGGGAGCAACTGGCCGAACGCCGTCAGGAAGTGGCCCTCCTCCTGGAGGACCACGGTGTCCGGTTCGGCATCGGGGGCGATGCCGAAGCCCAGACGCCCGGTGCGGCCAGGCCAGACGGGACGGGTGGGACGGCTGGGACGACTGGGAACTCGACCGGTCAGACGACAGCCACGACCGACTCGCCCTGGCAGCTCGACCCCCTGCCGGTGATCCTGGACGAGCTCGAGTGGGCGCAGGTGGAGACCGCTCTGCGCCAGCGCGCGATGCTGCTGGATGCGATCCTCACCGACCTCTACGGCCCACGGCGCCTCATCGGTGACGCGGCGCTTCCGCCAGAACTGGTCCTCGCCCACCCGGGGTTCCTGCGGGCCGCGGAAGGGATTGCCATTCCCGGCCCCCATCAGCTGTTCCTGTACGCGGCGGACCTCGCGCGCAACGCCGATGGCTCCTGGGTGGCTCTGTCGGACCGCACCCAGGCTCCGTCGGGTCTCGGCTTCGCGATGGAGGACCGGCGCGTGGTCTCCCAGGTGCTGGCCGGCTCCTACCGCCAGGCACGGATCCGGCGAATGGGGCCGTTCTACCACGCGATGCGGACCGCACTGCAGGAGGTCGCGCCGGCCGGGGGTGATGCTCCACGTATCGCCCTGCTCACCCCGGGACCGTACTCGGAAACGGCATTCGACCAGGGCTACCTCGCCACCATGCTCGGCCTGCCGCTGGTCGAGGGGGAGGATCTCGTCGTCTCCGACGGCCGGCTGTGGATGCGTTCGCTCGGCGGCCTCGAACCGGTGGACGTGCTGATCCGGCGGGTGGACGCCGAGTTCTGCGACCCGCTGGACCTGCGGGGCGACTCGGTGCTCGGCGTCCCTGGTCTGGTGCAGGCCGCCCGCAGCGGCGCTGTGACCGTGGTGAACCCGTTCGGCGCCGGCGTGCTCGAGAACCCGGCCCTGATGACCTTCCTACCGCGCCTGTGCCGGCAGGTACTTGGTGAGGAGCTGCTGCTCGGCTCCGCCGCGACGTACTGGTGCGGTGAGCGCAGCATGTGCTCGCACGTGATCGCCAACCTGGATCGCCTGGTGATCCGACAGACCGTCCCGGGTGGGTACCAGCGCAACGGCTGGGAACTGACGGTGGCCGAGCGGGCCGACCTGGCGACCATGATCGCGGCGGACCCGCACCGGTGGGTGGGGCAGGAGCCGGTGGACGCCTCCACCACGCCGACGATCGGGGAGGAGAGCCTGCAGGCCCGTCCGACGACGTTGCGCACTTTCACGCTCGCCCGGCCCTCGGGGTATCAGGTGCTTTCCGGCGGGCTCGCCCGCGTCGACCTCGACGAGCGGCACGAACGCTTGGACCACGCACCACGCTCGCCTATGGCGGGTGCAGCCGCGAAGGACGTGTGGATCCTCTCCGCCGAACCGCAGCCGGTGCAGGACCCGTGGCTCACCGACGATGGCGCCCCCTATCACCCGACCGTGCCGGCGATCTCCCCTGGCGCTGCGGAGGATCTGTTCTGGTTCGGTCGCTACAGCGAGCGAGCCGAGGCCACCGTCCGGCTCGTGCGTGCAGTGGCCGACCGGTGGGAGGACTACCACCTGACCCCGCACAGTGCGGGCGGCCGGTCGTTGGAGATCCTGATGACGGCGCTGGCTGGCGTGACCACTGATGCCGGCCTGGATGACGTGGTGCTTGACGAACGACGACCGGGATCGGTCGCCTTCGCTGTCGCCCATGCCGTGCGGGCGGCGACCGGGGTACGCGACCAACTCTCCGGTGACACCTGGATCGCACTGTCGGCGGCCGAGCGTGCCCTCGCTCGGGGCCGGTCGCGGCGTGCCCGCACCGTTGGACCGGAGCTGGAACTGGACGGGGTTCTCACCCGGACGCTGGAGGCATTGCTCGCCCTCGCCGGCATCGGCAACGAGGCGATGATGCGCGATGTCGGCTGGGCCCTGATGGACGTGGGCCGGCGGCTCGAACGCGCCCAGCACTTGGTACAGGTGCTGGCAGCCACGGTGACGGTGCGGCGCGATCGCGTGGTGGACTCGATGGTGCTGGAATCGGTGCTGATCGCACACGAGTCGGTGATCAGCTACCGGCGGCGTTCCCAGACGACGGCGCGGCTGGAGGCGTTCCTCGAGCTGTTGCTGATGGACTCCCGCAACCCCCGCTCACTCGCCCACCAGCTCACCACGCTGCGCACGGACCTGGACTCGTTGCCGACGGCCGCGCACAACGCCCAGGTGCGCGACCAGTTGCTGGCGGACCTGGGGGATCTGCTGGCGGAGCAAGATGCGGCCGCTCTGGCCGCTACCGACCCTGCTGGTGACCGCCGCCGGCTGGCGGAGCTGCTGGAATCGTTGGACTGGCGGCTACGTGATCTGGGGGAGGAGATCGCCCGGGTGCACTTCGCCCACCCGGTGCCGATCCAGTGGGCCGACGCAGCCGGCACCTGGGTTCCCCGCCGTGAGGAGGTGACCTCATGAGCACCGGCGACGGAAGCGCACCCCAGGCGCGCGCGGCAGAAACGACCCGGCACTATCGCCTGACGCACACCACGACCTACCGGTATCCGGCGGCCGTGACGTCCTCCTACGGCCGGGCCACGCTGCTGCCACGCCCTGGTGGGGGTCAGCAGGTGCACAGCAGCGGGCTGGTGATCGACCCAGTCCCGGACGTCGTCGCCGAGCACCGGGACTTCGCCGGCAACCGGTCGGGGTTCTTCCACGTCACCACCGAGCACGAGGTGCTGCGGGTGGTCAGCCACGCGGTGATCACCACAGGCCGGCGCCGCAGCGACATCGCACGCCTGCCCACCACCGGCTGGGAGGAGGTCGCCCAATTGGTGCGCACGATCCGGATGGGTGCGCCCGGTACGAGCCGGGACAACCCGAACACCGTGGTGGCGATCGCCGATGCACGGTTGCCTTCTGCGATGGTCGACACCGACGAGAGCGTGCGTGAGTACGCCCAGGAGTCCTTCACCCCCGGGCGCCCGCTGGTCGAGGTCATCATGGAGCTGACGCACCGCATCAACACCGACTTCACCTACGCCCCCGGCTCCACCTCGGTGAGTTCGCGACTGCCGGAGGTGCTCGCCGGGCGCAAGGGTGTCTGCCAGGACTTCGCGCACCTACTCATCGGGTGCATGCGGTCGATGGGCCTGGCAGCACGGTATGTCTCCGGCTACATCGAGACGCGTCCACCTCCGGGGAAGCCGAAGTTGCGCGGGGTGGACGCCTCGCACGCGTGGGCGGCGGTCTGGCTGCCTGACGGCGGATGGGTGCAGGTAGACCCGACCAATGACCAGGTGGTCGACAGCCGGTACGTGACGATCGGCTGGGGCCGGGACTATCGCGATGTCGCCCCGTTGCGTGGCATCGTGTTCACCGACGGCTCCGGTTCGCAGCTGGACGTGGGCGTGGACCTCTGGCCCCTTGACGGCGGCGAGGTGGCCGGTGCGGTGGCTGAGGTGGACGATCTCACCGCTGAGTGGCGAGACGGCTGCGGCACCACGACAGGACGAAGGAGTGCAGATTGATGGCGATCGCGACGAACACCCGAGTGGGACGAGCCGAGTTGGAGGAGTTCCTGCGGCCCCGGCATCGCGGGATCGTGATGACTCTCAGGTCTGACGGCGGACCGCAGCTCTCCCCCGTGGCCTGCGGTCTGGACAACGAGGGCCGTCTGGTGGTCTCCACCTACCCGGACCGAGCGAAGGCGAACAATGTGCGTGCCCGCGAGCAGGTGGCTGTGTGCGTGCTCTCCGACGAGTGGAACGGCCCCTGGGTGCAGGTGGAGGGTGCCGGCGAGATCATCGACCCACCGGATTCGGTGGAACCACTGGTGGAGTACTACCGGGCCGTGGCTGGGGAACACCCGGACTGGGACGAATACCGGGAGGCGATGGTGCGTCAGGGCAAATCGCTGTTGCGGCTGACCATCACGCGTTGGGGCCCGATCGCGACGGGCGGGTTCCCGGCACACGTGGCACCCTCCTGAGACGATCCCTTGCGAGCTCACGTCTGACGTTGCCCTCCTGGCGGCCACCTCCTGACTCGTGGCGCCAACGCCCCGGCGCTCAGTACAGGGCGTGCGCCGCCGCGAAGATCCCGTCCGGATCCACCCGCTCCTTCACCGCCCGCAGACGTTCGAGGGTGGTCGGTGGGTACATCGCCGCGGTGACGTCCGGACCTCGGTCGAGAGAGAAGTTGCCGTAGATCCCGGCGTGGCCGAACACGCCTGCCTGCGCCTCGCGCGCAGCAGCGATCGCCTCCTCCGGCGCGTCTGCCGGCAGCAGCGCGTTCGCGACCGCGAGCACGCGTGCGTCCCGATGCGCGAAGGCCGTCTCCTCGGCGCGGACCCGTCCGAACGCACCGCCGAGCCCGCGCAGCAGGAGCATCGTCGGCGCCTGGCCCGCGGCCAGGGCGGCGAGCTGATCGAGTGCCTCGCTTGTCAGGTCCGGCAGCACGCGATTGCCCCCGACGAAGGTGACGGGAATGTCCTCGGGTGGCGTCGGGCCCAGCAGATCGGAGTAGTGGCAACTCTCGATACGCTCCGAGCGCAGACCCTCGACGGCGAGCAGCGGCGCGACGACCTCCCTCGCCTCACCCACGGTGCCGTCGAGCACCAGGTCGACCAGCCCGCCAGCCGGGAACTGCGGGCTGATATCCGGCATGACGGCAAGGGTCGAGTTGACCGTGTCAGGCGCCTCGGCCATCACCTGCCACCACGCCTCCATCAGCGAGCGGGTGGCTGAAGGCTCGTATCCGAGCTCGACCCGCACGAGGTCCGGCGCGGGTGCCGCCTCGATCCAGATGCGGGTGACGACACCGAAGTTGCCGCCCCCGCCGCGCAGCGCCCAGAACAGCTCGGGGTCGTCCTGGGCGTCGACCATGCGGATCCGGCCGTCGGCGGTGACCAGCTCGATCCCACGGAGGGAGTCGATCGTCAGTCCGTGGGTGCGCACCAGCCACCCGATCCCGCCACCGAGGACGAGTCCACCCACACCCACCGAGCCGGTGTCCCCCGAGGTGACCACCAACCCGTGCGGGGCAAGCGCCGCGGCCACCTCGGCCCACACGGCACCGACGCCGATCTCCGCCGTGGAACCGGCAACGGTGACGCCGTCCAGCCCGCTCAGGTCGATGAGGGCGCCATCAGGGCAAGGCGCGCTCCCGTGCCCGCCCGAGCGCACCTGGATTCGGAGCCCGGCCGATGTGCACGCACGGACGGCGGCGGCCACCTCCTCGGTGGTGCGGGGCCGGAGGACGACCTCGGGTGTGGCTGGCGCTCGGAAGAGGTGAGCTCCGCCGTCGTACTCGGACGTTCCGGGAACGTGTGCGAACGGTGAGACGTGGTCAGGCAAGTCAGCGAGTGGCATGCGCCCTACGCTTGCACCGCCCACCGACACTGACAAGGGAGATTCGGCGCATACGGCCCTGGGACAGTCACGTCAGCCCGCACGTCAGCCACAGCCGGCGTCAGTCGCGGGCGGTGAGCACCAGCGGCCCGTCCGGTGTGATGGCCACGGTGTGCTCGGAATGCGCACCACGGGAACCATCCTTCGAGCGAAGTGTCCAGCCGTCCGGATCCGTGTAGATCTCGTCGGTGCCGAGCATGAACCATGGCTCGATCGCGATCACCAGACCGGGCCGCAGCGCAAGCCCGCGCCCGGGGCGCCCGGTGTTGGGAACGTGCGGGGCACCGTGCATCTCCCGGCCTACGCCGTGGCCACCGAAGTCGGTGTTCACCGGGTAGCCATAGGAGGCGGCAACCTCACCGATCGCAGCAGAGATGTCGCCGATCTTGTTCCCCACGGTCGCCACGTCGATGGCGGCGGCGAGCGCCTCCTCGGTGGCCCGGATGATCCGCTGATCCTCCTCGCGGGGAGTTCCGACGATCACGCTCCGCGCGGAGTCGCCCACCCATCCGTTGACGCTGACCGCGAAGTCGACCGAGAGCAGGTCGCCGTCCTTGAGCCGGTAGTCGTTGGGCAGCCCGTGCAGCACGGCGTCGTTGACGGAGGTGCACAGCACCTTCCCGAACGGGCTCGCCCCGAAGGAAGGGTGGTAGTCGATGTAGCAGGACGTCGCGCCCTCCTCCCGGATCATCCGGTGGGCGAGGGCGTCCAACTCGTTCAGGGAGACACCGACATCGGCCGCGTCTGCGAGCGCATTCAGCACCCGGCCCACGAACGCACCGGCGGGACGCATCGCCTCGATCTCGGCGGGAGTCTTCAACTCAATCACCGCTCCAGCGTAACCGTCCGCCGGACGAGCCGGACAGGGCGGCAGGCGCGCAGTCGGCAGGCTCATGGTCCGCCGGCTCGCCGAGCGGGTGGGGTGAACATCACACGAACGATCGCCGGCGGGCGGTGTGTCTGGTCTGATCCGGCCCGGACGTGCCGCCATGATGGGAGCAGGCAGAGCGAAGGCCCCTCGGAATAGGCGTCCGAGGGGCCTTGCTCATCTCCTGAGGTTCTCGACGATTCAGTCGACCGCCTGCGCCACCGGAGGGGTGGCGGCACAACTCAGGAGAGGATCCATCCGGGGCCATCCAATCAGCGTCTGCACGCCTCGCCGCAACCTGAAGCCGAAGCGATCATCGGTGGGATCCCGGGTGAACTCGAGTCCCTCGGCCGGGTGCGCCGTCCTGCAGCGTCCCGCAGGGGGCACGACGCGGGGCGTGTGGAGCGAACTCCTCACATCCCTGCGCTGCACGTCCCAAGCGTCCCTGGTTCGTGCTCCGCATGGGTCCAGGTCCGTCCGGGGAACTCCTGCGCCGGCCGGTCTCCCGGTCCGCCGCTCTCACACTCCCCGGGATCACTCCCTGGAACCTCGCGGTTGTGATCTCGGCTCGCCCCTCACGGAATCCGTTCGGTGCGATCCGATCTCACGCCGCCCGTCCCGCAGTCTCCTGCGGAGCGGTCCGGTCACGTTCAGCGAATGGTGACCTTCAGGCTGCCGATCCGTCTTCCCCGGTCGACCGCCTAGGTTTCCCCTGCGGCGCTCGTGGATATCGGACCCGCATCCGTCAGGACGTCCGTCCCGCCTTCTGCGACCGAGTCGGTGAACTCGATGTGTCATGTGTAGTCCGCGTCACACTCCGGCGCAAGGGGTTCGGAGGACGAGTTTTGACCCCGCTTGCGGTGCACAGCGTTGTCCACAGCGTGACCTGCAAGGACGCGATCTGTGCACAGACCTGTGGAGCAAATCTGTGGACAACCCCCACATCTCCACATCGACAACCGACCCTCTCAGCCCATCCAGTCGGCTCGCCGCCTCTCCAGCCGGGTGCACGTGGAACGCCCGGTGAACAGCCCGACCGCGGGCTCCGACCACAATCGGCGTGATCGCATGCACTCGCGTCGCTCGTTCGCACGTCGTTCACCTCGTTGGTCACCTGTCTCCACGTGGTCCACAGCCGTGACCTGCACGGATGCCCGGTGTACACACACCTGTGGACAAGCACTGTGGACAACCTGCGACCGTGAGCGTGCAGGCGCGCCGTTACGATCGCGGTGTGACTGCCGCCTCCCACTCCCGCCTCGTCGTGGCCGCGGCGATCGTGGACGACCTCGATCGCCCGGCCCAGTTGCTTGCCGCACGCCGGAGCGCACCGAAGTCACTGGCGGGTCAGTGGGAGTTCGCCGGGGGCAAGGTCGAGGAGGGCGAGGATGACCTCGACGCCCTGCGTCGCGAGCTGGATGAGGAGCTCGGGGTCTCGGTCGAGCTCGGCGATCGGATCCCTGGCCCAGCGGGCGGCGACTGGCCCATCCTGCATGGCCACGCCATGCGGATCTGGTTCGCCCGGATCACCGACGGCACCCCGGAACCCCTCGCCGACCATGACGCGCTGCGGTGGCTACCGCTCGAGAATCCGTTCGACGTGCCATGGCTCGAACCAGACCTCCCCGTGGTCCACGCCGTGCGAGCCATCGGTCGAGGGAACGAATTTTCCGACTGATTCGCGGCATCTGTCACGAAATGCGATGATGACGGCGTGCCCAAGATCATCGGCTCCACGCTCGCTGAGCACCGTGAGCACGTCCGGACCCAGCTCTTCGGCGCGCTCTCACGCCTGATGACCGAGTCCGGCTTCGACTCGGTCAGCCTCGCCGACATCGCGGCGGCTGCCGGGGTCGGACGGACGTCTGTCTACAACCACTTCCCCGACAAGGAAGCGTTGCTGCTGAGCTTCATTGAGCACGAGACGGCCAAGTTCGTCGCCGACCTGCGGGTGTCGCTGCAGGACGTGGACGATCCCGAGCAGCAGCTGCGGGTCTACGTGCGCGAGCAGATCAACCTCAAGACCGTCTACCACGTCACGTCCGGCCCAGACCTACGCTCCGTCGTCTCCGGGAGCACCCAGGCCCGCCTGCGCGAGCACGTGTGGCAGGTCGCCGAACTGCTGGCCGGGATCCTGCGCGCCGGGATCGCCGCCGGACGGCTGCCCGATCAGGACGTTGAGGCGGTCGTCCCGCTGATCAACTCCTGCCTGTCCGGCCGCACCTTTCCCGATGCCGAACCCGAACGGAGCCGCGCTATCGAGGCCACCGAGCACTTCGTGCTGCGCGCCGTGGGGATGCGCGAAACGGCCCTCACGCCCGCCTGAGCATCCACGCACCATTCAGGCCAGGCGTTCCCACCTGGAACCTCGCACGCCGCTCCCAGGCACGCCGCACCTCGAACCGTGCGCCTTGCGCCTTTGGGTCTCGCGCGCCCACCGCTCGCACCTTCGCGCGTCCACCACGCAGCCACCGTCACGATCGCCGGCGACCGCGCAACACCCTCTTTTCGCAACGTTGATGTTTCGCTAACATCGAGACCACTTGCCAACTTAGGTCGACCTCACCTAGGGTGATGACACACTGTCACGACACTCTGTCAGAACGAGGCCCCATGTCGATCACCTCGATGCAACTCCCGATCAGCGCTCTCCTGCGGGAGGCCACGGGCGAGGCACACTCCCGTGCAGAGTCCACCGGGTTCGTCACCCATTTGATGGCCGGTCACCTCCCGCTCGCTGCGTTCACCGCGCTCGTGAGGCAACACCGCGCCATCTACGCGTCGCTGGAGCGTCTCGGCAAGCGCATCAAGGACCAGCCCGGTGCCGCGGCACTGGTGCGCCCCGAGCTTGCCCGCTCACCAGCCCTGCACCGCGATCTCACCGATCTCACCGATCTCACAGGCGCCGTCCCCGAGATCCAACCGGCCACCCGCCGCTACATCGAACGCATGGACGCGATCGACGATCTGCCCGGATACGCCGCCCACGCCTACACCCGCTACCTCGGCGACCTCTCCGGCGGTCAGGTCATCAAGACGATGATGCAGCGCCACTACGCCCTGACCACAGGGCTGAGCTTCTACAGCTTCGACCAGATCGAGAAGATCCCCCCGTTCAAGGCCTCCTATCGTGAGGCCCTCGACGCCCTCCCTCTCGATGACGCCGGCCGCGAGCGCCTCGTGACCGAAGCGCGTGACGCGTTCGCGTTCAACGAAGCGGTCTTCACCGACCTAGGGAAGCGGTTCCGGCCGGCCGCCTGATCGGGCGACCGTACCCTTGCTGCGCGACAGGAGAAGCCGCTCAGCCGAACAGTGGCAACGTCAGCTCCGCCTCACCACCGTCGACCACCCGCACCGGGATCCCCCAGTCCTGCTGCGCCAGGTGGCAGGCCGGGAACTCCACCGCAGGGTCTGCGTCGCACGCAGCCGCACGAGCGCTTACGTGCAGCACCCCCTGCCCTTCGGTGAGGTGCAATGTCCGGCGGAGGTCGGTCTCCTCGCCGTGGCCCCAGGCGAGCAGTGAAGGCGGGGTCGACGAGACGCTCAGCTGCGTCGCCGGGCCGAACCGGTCGTCCAGCCTCGTGCCGGGCGCCGGGGTGAAGAGCACCTGGAACTCGAGCTGCTCCCCCACCTCGGTGACCGGACGCTGGACGTGGTGAGCTGCGCCGTCGTGGATGAGCTCGTGCCCGATCTGCACGGCGGTGAGGCGATGCGCGGCGGACTCCACCACGAGCAGGCGGCCGCCTGCCACAAGCACGTCCGAGGGCTCGGCGAGGCCGGTGGCGAGCGTGGTGACCTCACGCGTGATCGGGTCGTAGCGGCGCACCGCACCGTTGTAGGTGTCGGCGACGGCGACGCTGCCGTCCGGTAGGAGGCACACCCCGAGCGGGTGCTGCAGCAGCGGTTCAGTGCCGACAGTGCCGACAGTGCCGGCTGTGCCGTCTCGATGACCGAACTCGAACAGCCCCTGCCCGACGGCGGTGCTCACCTCTCCCTCGAATCCGCCTGTCAGATGCACCAGCCGCAGTGCCGAGGTCTCCGCGTCGGCGAGCCAGACCTGGCCGTCTGCGCCGGGAGCCAGCCCGGAGGGCTGAGCGAGCCACGCCTGGGGGAGCGCGCCGTCCACCAGGCCCTCGTTCATCGTTCCCGCCATGTGCTGGATGTGTCCCTGCTCGCCGTCGAACGCCCACAGGGTGTGGGTGCCGGCCATCGCCACCAGGAATCCGCCGAGCCGCGCAACCCAGGCCACGTCCCACGGGGAGGAGAGATTCTGGCCCAGCGGGCCTGGCGTGCCGGGGTCGATGTTGTCCGGCGCCCCCACCCGGTAGGGCCGGCCCGACCCGGCCACGGTGCTCACGTGCCCGTCGTCCAACCGCACCCCGCGCAGCAGGTGATTCACGGTGTCGGCGACCACGACGTCGTAGCCGAGGGAGCGCTGCAGCTCGGGCGGCACCAGGCACAGGCCATTCGGTTCGTTGAAGGAGGCCTCGTCCGGAGCCCCGTCGGCGGCCCCGCGCTCACCCGAGCCGATCCTGCGCACCAGGGTCTCGCCGTCGGGGGCCAGCTCGGCGAGGCTGTGGTGCCCGGCATCGGCCACGAGCAGGGTGCCGCCGGGGAGCTCGATCGCCTTCGCGGGGAAACGCAGGGCCGTCGACGGCGGCTCCGGCGGCACGTACGGCCCCTCACCCCGGTGCAGGGTGCCCTTCGCGTCGTGCTCGCGGATCAGCTCGGTGATCAGCGCGGCCAGGCTCGGCGCGTGCCCCTCCCCGGCGAGCTGGGCCACGACGTATCCCTCGGGGTCGATCACCACGAGTGTGGGCCAGGCTCGCGCGGTGAAGGCCGTCCAGGTGGTCATATCCGCATCGTCGAGAACCGGGTGAGCCACGCCGTAGCGTTCGACCGCGGCGGCGAGAGCATCCGGGTCGGCCTCGTGGGTGAACTTCGGCGAATGCACGCCGACGATCACGAGCTCATCGGCGTACCGGTGCTCCAGATCCCGCAGTTCGTCGAGGACGTGCAGGCAGTTGATGCAGCAGAAGGTCCAGAAGTCCAGGAGCACGATCTTGCCGCGCAGGTCGGCCAAGGTGAGGTCGCGGCCGCCGGTGTTCAACCAGCCGCGGCCGATGAGCTCGCTGGCGCGCACGCGAGGCAGGCGGGTCGTGGGATCAGGCACCCCGGCAGGGTACGCGGTGCACTGAGCGCGCGGCACCTGGCATCGCTACCCCCGGGTCAGAAACCCCGCAGTCGCCGGATCAGCCGCACCGTGTCGACCGCACTGGCTTCCAGGATCGAGATGGGAATCACCACGCGGGGCTTACCCCCGGCCCGCGTGAGCCGCACCTGCTGGATCCCCCAGCGCAGCACCACCGAACCCAATACCGGAACGTCCGACCACGAGTAGCGGCGCCGGCGCAACCACCCCGCCTCGATTCCCTCGCCGTCGAGCACGTAGACAACGCGAGCCACCAGCACGGCCATCACCACGAAGACGACAGCGAACGGCCCGAACACATACACCAGGCGCATTCCTTCATCGAGGTAGCCCACCACCGCGAAGAACGCGAAGAGCGCTGCAGCGAAGAGCCAGCGCGCGACGGCGGCCTGTGAACTGTGCAGGTAGTAGCGACCGCCACGAAGCTCCACCCCATACGCGGTCATGACCTCGAGATCGAGATCTGCGAGATCCTCGCGCATCGCTTGGACCAGTCCGGCGGTGGCGCGCTTGCGCACGTACGACCCCACGGCAGCGAGCCCGACACCCACACTACCCACGAGCACGACGCCGGCGACGTCGCCCACGGTCCAGTCGTCGACGATGTCCACCGTGGCAACCAGTACGAGCAGAGCCCAGCACAGCCCGACCAGGAGCACCACCAGTCCCAGGCCCCGAACTACTCGCCGACGACGGGTCCGGGGCATGTCTCGAGCGCGTGGCATCGCCCCATGCAAGCATCTAGGTGCTCGATGCGCGAGGGGGCGCCCTGATGGCACGAAGCGTTGCACTGTGGGGACCGAGAACAGAAATCTGCGATCACGTGTCGATATCGCTCCGCCTCGTTCGTGGAGATGATGAGAGGCGGGCACCGGGCCCGCCCCACGACGCAAGGAGTTCGACGATGACGCAGTACCTGCTCTCCGTGTGGCACGACTACGACCAGCCCCCCTACTCCGATGACGCCACGATGCAGCAGGCGTTCGCCCAGGTGGATGCCTTCAACAAGCGCATCACCGAGGCCGGGCAGTGGGTGTTCGGTGGCGGCCTGGAGGCGCCCAGTACCGCCACGACCGTGGACAACAGCACAGGCCAGGGGCTCGTGACGGACGCCCCGCTCGCCGAGACCCGCGAGCAGATCGGCGGATTCTGGGTGGTCGAGGCGCCCGACCTGGACGCTGCACTCGCACTCGCGCAGGACGCGTCGGCCGCCTGCATGGGGCCGGTCGAGGTGCGGCCGTTCCAGTCCGAGTGAACCGGTGACCGGCTCGGCACTCACCGAGGAGATGGTGGCCCGCATCTACCGAGAGGAGTACGGCAGATGCGTGGCCACCCTCACCCGTGTGTGCGGCGATCTCACGCTCGCCGAGGACATGGTGCAGGAGGCGTTCACAACTGCGCTGACGGCCTGGTCCGAACGCCTCCCGCCCAACCCGGGCGCTTGGATCGTGGTCACGGCCCGGCGCCGCGCGATCGACCGCTTGCGCCGCGAGGCGAAGCGCGAGCAGAAGCATGCGGAGGCGTTGCTGGTGCACCCTCCGCCCGAGCACGAGGAGGTGGGACCGGTGGCCGATGATCAGTTGCGCCTGATCTTCACCTGCTGCCACCCGGCGATCGCCCCGGAGGCCCGGGTCGCACTCACGCTGCGCACACTCGGCGGTCTGACCACACCCGAGGTGGCGCGCGCCTTCCTCGTTCCGGAGCCCACGATCGCCCAGCGCATCGTGCGGGCGAAGAAGAAGATCGCCACCGCGGGCATCCCGTACCGGGTGCCGGCCGACCATGACCTGCCGGACAGGCTCTCCTCCGTGCTCGCCGTGATCTACCTGATCTTCACCCAGGGCTACGCACCGAGCACCGGGGCCGAGCTGGTGCGCACCGACCTATGCGCGGAAGCAATCCGGCTCGCCCGGCTCCTCGTCGCGTTGATGCCCGACGAGGAAGAGGCGGTCGGGCTGCTGGCACTGCTGCTGCTCACCGAGTCCCGCCAGCCGGCGCGCACCGATCCCGGCGGAGACCTCGTCCCTCTCGCAGAGCAGGACCGCACCCGGTGGGACGCCAGCCTGATCGATGAAGGTCAGGCACTCGTGCGCTGGTGTCTCCAGCGCAACCGCCCGGGTCCCTACCAGGTGCAAGCCGCCATCGCAGCCGTCCACAGCGACGCCGCCACCGCCGGGGCGACCGACTGGCACCAGATCCTCGCCCTCTACGACCAGCTCCTCACGCTGGCCCCGTCGCCCGTGGTCGCCCTCAATCGGGCAGTAGCCCTGGCCGAGGTGCGTGGACCTGCGGAGGCGTTGTCCGCCGTCGACGGTCTCGACCTGGACGGCTACTATCTGCTGCACGCCACACGCGCCGACCTGCTCAGCCGCCTCGGACGCGCCAGGGAGGCGGGCGCTGCATGGCATAGAGCCAGCGAGCTGACGGCGAACGAGGTGGAGCGGCAGTTCATCGCCGACCGGATCGCAGCGCTGGAGTGACGTCACCGGCGTACCGTGGATCGATGGACATCGTGGTTCCCTCCCAGTTCAACGGTCCGCCTTACTCGGGCAACGGCGGCTGGACCAGCGGTCACCTGGCCGCGTTACTGCCCGATCACGACGGCGCAGCCTCCGTCCGACTGTTCTCTCCCCCGCCGCTGGACACGCCCATGCAGGTAACGACCGGCCATGATTCGGGCGAGCTGACCGCCCTGCACGGGCACGTGAAAGTCGCCTCTGCTCGGCTCGCGCCCCCGATGGAGACGGAGGATGTCCCCGAGCCAGTGCAATTCGCGGAGGCGGAGGCGGCCGGCGACTCCTACGCCGGGCTGGTGGATCATCCCTTTCCGACCTGCTTCTCCTGCGGCACCGAGCGCGATCCGAACGAGGCGTTGTGCCTACGCACCGGTGTGGTGCGCGAGGGGGTGTACGCCGCGGCCTGGGTTCCCCGCGAGGTGACGCCTGAGATCGTATGGGCCGCCATCGACTGCCCGAGTGGATGGGCACTGGGGGTGGGCGGGCGGCCGATGGTGCTCGGCACGATGACCGCCCAGGTCGATGAGCTGCCCGAGCCGGGGTCCGAGCTGGTGGTGCTCGCGTGGCCGATCTCCTCCCAGGGGCGCAAGCACCACGCGGGCACGGCGCTGCTGCAGGGCGACCGCATGCTGGCTCAGGCGCGCTCGGTGTGGATCAGCGTGGACCCGGAGTCGGTCCGGCCGATCGCCGGATGAAGTCGACGGTCATACTGCCAACCAGGCGCGCAAACGGACCTGGTTGGCAGTATCACCGTCGTTTTCGTACCCGACGCAGCACCAGCACGGCCGAGTCGCTGCGCGGTGGCGGCACGAACGCCGCAGCCGGAACATGCGCGCCCACCTCGGCGGTGAAGCCGCACGGCGGGGAGGCGGCGTACCGGCGCGCCATCCATCGCGGCAGCACCAGGTCGGCCCGCGTCAGCGCCGATCTGGTGCCGCCGGTGATCCGGCGCACCACAGCAGCTCCGATCGCATACGGCGGGTTCGCCACCACCCGGTACGGGCGCCGCGGTAGTGGCATCTCGAGCAGGTCCGCCTGCACCACGGTGACGGCATCGGACGAGCCGAAGGCCGCCGTCAGCCCGCTCACCCGGCCGGAGTGCAGCTCGACCGCGATCACTCGCCCGGCGTGCCTGGCGAGGGGCCGGGTCAGCGCCCCGGTTCCCGCGCCCAGATCGAGTACGAGCTCACCACCACCGAGCCCGGCACCGCGGACGATGCGCTCAGCCCAGGAGCCCTTCAGCCGGTGCGACCCCCACCGCCGTTGCCCGTTCCCGGACACGACGCACCATCACCATGTACATACCCATGCCGGCGACAGTAGACAGCGGCGTGGTGCGAGCGCCACGGATTTTCAGCTCGCGCATCCGAGACCCGGAATCCGACGTCGATCTGGCGGTTCGCGGCAGCCATATCGACGAGTGATTCCGGGAGTCCCAGGCGGGCCGGTTATCGTGACCGCCATGTCACGTTCGGGCAAGGCCGCGATCGGCACGCTGGCGCTTCTGCTGGTCCTGGTCGGCGGCGCCTACGCGCTAGACCGGTGGGCGGTGGCGCAGGCGGAGGATCGGGTCCGTACCGAGTTGAGCACCGCCTTCCCCGACGCCGAGCGCCTTGAGGTCTCGATCGCCGGGGCGCTGTTCCTGCCGCAGGTGATCACCGGCTCTCTGAGCACGGTGGAGCTGTCGGCCGACGGCGTCCGGTACGAGGGCCTGGACGTCGCCAATGTGGAGGTCCTCGCCCAAGGGGTGGATGTGGGTGAGCCGCGAACCGTGGAGGAACTCACGGTGAGCGCCACCGTGCCGGGAACGACCGTTCAGGCTGCGGTGGCGGCCTCGGGCCGCGTACCCGAGGGGGTCACAATCGAGATCACCGGCGGTGACCTGGTCGCGAGCGCGACCGTACTGGGCGTTCCCCTGGAGGCGACCCTGCAACCGGTGGTCTCCGACGGCGAGCTCCAGCTCGAGCCGCAGACCTTCTCCCTCGGCGGGCTGGAGGTCGATGCCGACGCGATCCCGGGCGACCTGCTCGGGGATCTCGGCTCGCTCCAGGTGCCGGCTGACGCCCTTCCGGATGCGCTCACCCTCACCTCCGCCGAGGTGATCGGCGACGAGGTCAGGCTCGAGGTGACCGGCAGCCAGGTAGCGCTGGATGATCTCAACTGAGGGCGGGCGACTCCGCGGGCGGGCATACTGCGCCACGTGACTAGTTCCGCTCCACGCCGACGCCCCCGCAAAGACGCATTGGCCAATCGTGATCGCATCCTCGACCATGCCGAGGGTGTGTTCGCCACGGAAGGGCTCGACGTGAGCCTGCACCGTCTTGCCGAGGACCTGTCCCTGGGGATCGGGACGGTGTACCGCCACTTTCCCACCCGCGACGATCTTCTCCTCGGTCTGTATCACCGGCTCCAGGAACGCGTCGATGAAGCAGGCGAGGCACTACTCAGTATCGAGGGCGCGTACGAACGTGTCGTCGCCTTCATCGACCAGACGGTGCAGTTCTCTCTCGATGTTCCGGTCGCCCGGACGGTCGGGGCCAGGGTGCAGCGCCTCTTTCCCGACGAGGTGCGGGTCAGCCCCACCGCAGGGGTGGTCGCGGGAGCGGTCGAGGAGGCGAAGGCGGCAGGCACGATCCGCGACGACGTCGATGTCACCGATATCGCGTCGCTGGCAGGGATGCTCGCGGATCTCGTGTGGATCCGGGACCCGGAGCGCTCGGTCGTGATACCCCGGATGCGCGTGCTCGTCCTCGATGCGCTCCGGCCCCAGGGCGAACCCCGGCCGGGCCTCCCGGCGGGACCGGTGTCAATGACTGAACTCACCCGGATGGCGCACCGCAACCGGATGGATCCCTGAACCCTGCGTTGTTAAACGGACTTTTCGTCCACTATGTTCGTTCTCATGACGTGGATGCGCAGGACTGTCGTGGGAGCCGTGGTCGCGAGCGTGCTCGCGGCCGGAGTGGCAAGCGCTCCGGCGTCAGCCGATGAGCCAGAGGTCCTCGGCGGCTCGGCGATCGCCTTCGGCGACGACACGTACGGGCAGACGAACGTCCCGGAACTGCCGGAGGGCATGGTCTACACCGCCGTCGCCGCCGGCACCAACCACACAGTGCTGCTGCGCTCAGACGGCGAGGCAGTGGCCTTCGGCAACGGCAGTGACGGACGGACCGACGTGCCGGGCCTGCCGCCCGGGGTGACCTACACCGACGTCGGCGCCGGCACCAACCACACCGTGCTACTGCGCTCAGACGGCGAGGCAGTGGCCTTCGGTGACAACCTCTACGGGCAGACGGACGTGCCGGAACTGCCGGAGGGCATGCACTACACCGACGCCGCCACCGGCTGGGGGCAGACGATACTGCTGCGCTCAGACGGGAACGTCGAAGCCTTCGGCCACAGCGGCTCCGGAAAGACCGACGTGCCGGACCTGCCGCCCGGGGTGACCTACACCGCCGTCGCCGCCGGCACCAACCACACAGTGCTGCTGCGCTCAGACGGCGAGGCAGTGGCCTTCGGTGACAACGCCGAACATCAGATCGACGTCCCGGAACTGCCGGCCGGAGTGACCTACACCGCCGTCGCCGCCGGTGGCTGGCATACGGTGCTGCTGCGCTCAGACGGGAACGCGAACGCCTTTGGCGCCACCAACGACGGACGGACCGACGTGCCGGACCTGCCAGCCGGGGTGACCTACACCGACGTCGCCGGTGGTGGCCGCCATACCGTGCTCCTGCGCTCAGACGGCGAGGCAGTACCCTTCGGCCACAGCGGCTTCGGGCAAACGAATGTGCCGGAGTTGCCTGAGGGGATGGTCTACACCGACGTGGCGGCTGGCTACGCGTCTACCGTGCTGCTGCGGTCGGCCGTAGACACCGACGTGAGCCTTCAAGCTCCTGACTCGATCGTCGCCACCGACGGCGAGGTGGAGGTCAGCGCCCGTGTCGGTGCCTCCAGCGTTGCCCAGCCCGATGTCGCGTTCACCGGCACGGTGCGCTTCACCATCGACGGCCAGGATCCGATCGACGTCAACGTCAACGACGAGGGAGAGGCCACCACCACAGTCGACGGGCTCCCCACCACCGCAGGCAGCACCATCGCTGTCAGTGCCACCTACCTCGGATCCACCGACGGCGCCTATCTCGCCACACCCACCCCGGCCGAACGCGACATCGAGGTCACCGCCGCACCACTGGCCGCGATCGAACTGCGCGCACCGGACGGCCTCGAGGTCATCGACGGGGGAACGCTTACGTTCACCGTGGACGGAACCGACACCTACGGCAACCCGGTCGAGATCGACGACGACACAGTCGAACTCACCAGCGACCAGTCCACCGACATCGTCGACGGCCTCACGGTCACCTTTCCCGAGGCGAGCCCCCACCGGATCACGGCGACCGTCGGCAACCTCACCGACACCGTCGCCGTGGAGGTCACCCCGAGCACCCCCGCACCGACGAACCCCGAACCAAGCGCCCCCGAACTTCCAGAAACCGGCGCAGGTGTCGGCACCCCGCTCACCGGCGCCGCACTCCTGCTGCTCGTTGGAGTGGCACTGACCATGTCAGCCCACCGCACGGCTCGTCCGCAGCACACCTGACCTGCTCCCCCGCGTGGTAGGACTGCCTGATGGCAGCCCGTTTCGAAGAGCTCGACTTCCAACAGACTCCGGTCGGTGAGATCAGCCTCCGACGGCGCTACGACCTCACGGCGAAGACCGACGTGTACGAGGTGCGCCTGGGCGAGGAGTACCTGATGTCGAGCCTGTTCACGGTCGCCGAGAAGGCACTCGCCACTCTCGCCCTCGACGCGCTCGACCGTGACGGCGCACGGGTTCTGGTGGGCGGTCTCGGTCTCGGCTACACCGCCCACACGGCGCTGAACGATCCACGCGTGGCAGACCTGACGGTGATGGACGTGGCCGAACCGGTGATCGACTGGCACCGCCGCGGCCTGTTACCCGAGACCGCCGGCCTCGCCGACGATCCCCGCTGCCACCTGGTGCTGCGCGACTTCTTCCAGCTTGTCACCACCGAGCCCGAGACCACCTACGACGCGATCCTGCTCGACGTGGACCACACTCCGCGCCACGTACTGCACCCGAGCCACGCCGAGCTCTACACCCCGGCGGGACTGCGGCAGATGCAGCGTCACCTCACCGCGGGAGGGGTGTTCGCGCTGTGGTCGGATGACCCACCCGATCCCCGGTTCGATGCCGTGCTCGCGCAGGTGTTCGGCTCCACTGCGGCCGAGGTGGTCACGTTCGCCAACCCGCTCACCGGTGGTGAGTCGAGCAACACCGTGTACCTGGCCCGCTGACGGGCCGGCCGGCCTCGACCAGCGCTCCTACCCGAGCACCTCTGGTAGCTCCGGCGCCTCGCCGCCGAGCACATGCTCAGCCAGGAACGCCGAGACCACCTGGTACCAGATCTTCGCGTGCTGCGGGGTGAGGATCCAGTGGTTCTCGTCCGGAAAGTACAGGAACCGGTGCACGGTGGAGCCGTCCTCACCGGCGGGCAGCCCAGAGGAGCTGAGCAGGTCGTACCAGAGCCGCAGTCCCTCACCGATCGGCACCCGGTAGTCCTTGTCTCCGTGGATCACCAGCATCGGGGTGCGGATCTCGGCGACGGCGCGGTGGGGGGAGTTTTGCTCCGCCATCTCCGGCGTCATCTCGCGGGTCCAGTAGAACGCCGCATCGGTGGTGCCACCAAAGGCGTCCAGGCCCCACAGGCTGGCGTGCGTGACGATCGCGTCGAACCGGTCGGTGTGTCCGGCGACCCAGTTGGCCATGTAGCCACCGAACGAGCCACCCATGGCGGCTGTGCGGGTCTGATCGATCTCCGGCAGTGCCTCGGCAGCATCGGTCGCAGCCATGAGATCGGTGAACGGCGCCTGACCCCAGGCACCCCACCCACGCTGGATGAAGTCCTGCCCGTACCCGGTGCTCAGGGCCGGGTCCGGCAACAGCACGGCATAGCCCTGCGCGACCAGCAGCCACGGGCACCACCGCCAGCTCCATGCGTTCCAGGACCCGAGCGGGCCACCGTGGATCCACAACAGCAGTGGAGCAGGCTCGTCCGCGCTCGCTCCGTCCGGCAGCGCCAACCAGGACCGGACGCGCGTGCCGTCGTCGGCGGTCGCCTCCACCTCGCGCAGCGTTCCCGGTAGCACCGGCCGCGGCACCGGACCGCGTAGCGCCGTCACGTCCCCGGAGTCCAGATCGATGCGCACCACCTCGGCCGGGAACTCGTAGGAGGACCGCAGTGCGTAAGCCGTCGCGCCATCCGGTGCGGCAACCACACTGGCGTACGCGGCAGCGTCGTCGGTCACCTGGGTGACCACACCCTCCAGGGTGACGTGAAAGACGGGCGAGCGACCGTCGTCGTCGGTGGCCATCAGCAGCCCGGACGAATCCGGCAGCCACACCGGTTCACCCGGCCAACGGTCCCACTCCGCGGCGATCCGGCGCGGCGCGGACCCGTCGATCCCGCACACCCACAGGCTTACCTCAGGTGCACGCTCGGGCGTGGTGATCGTCTCGAGGCCGTAGGCGACGTGCTGCCCGTCCGGGCTGATGCGGGGGGTCAGGAACTCCGCCTCCGGGTCGTCCACCAGCACGGTGCGCCCGCCATCGGCCAGGTCGATGCGAACGAGCTGGGTGCGTACGGCACCCCTTCCCAGCGGCACCCGCCACGTGCTCACGACGGCGGAGCCGTCCGGGGCGAGATCGGCCTCGGCCTCGATGAGGTGCTTGCCGGCGTCGGGGGTCAGGTCGCGCAGCTCGATCTCGTCCTGGGTGCTCGCCTCGCCGGCGAAGTACCGGGGAGCGGCGGGGCCGAGATCGTGATCCCAGAACCGCACGGGGTAGTCGCTGTGCAAGATCGCGGACACCTTGTTCTCCTCGCGCGCGTCCCAGATGGCCTGCTCGGACTCCTCATCGGTGGCCGAGGGCATAGCATCGGCGGTGACGACCACCGTGCCAGCGGTCCGGGCGGCCTGCACTCCGGAGATGCCACCGGGGCGGGTCGCCACCTGACTGGCTTCCCCGCCGGCGGCCGGAAGCAGCCACAACGCCGGCTTCGCCTTGTCCTCAGCGGTCTCCTCGGTCGGGCGCTTGGCGACGAAGAGCAAGTCGCCGTCAGCCGTGAAGGCGGCCCCGCTCTCTCCGGTGAGGCCGTGCGTCAGGCGCCGCGCCGGCTGGACGCCCGTCGGATCAACCTCCCACAGCGCGGTCAGGTACTTCGTGGCATCGGCGTTCAGGGTGGAGACGCCCACGACGATGCTGTCACCGTCCGGTGAGAGCGTCAGTCCGCCCACACGCGGGAGGGCGATGTAGGAGTCGAGGTCGTGGAACGGGGTGGCCGGAGGGGTCTCCTCGGCTCCGGGGGTGTCGGTGCTGGTGTTCACGAGACGTTCGTATCACGCCGGACCGACAGTGGCGAGAACAATCACCACGACACCCTCTCCGGCCGGCCGCGAACAGCGGCACCGGACCGCACACCGGGCACTGTCCGGATCTGTTCGAGCCATGCATCGGTCGTGCGCGCAAAGGCCAAGGGGTTGTCCCGCCGCACGAAGTGCCCGGCTCCCTCGATCGCCACCACCTCAGCGCCGCGATCGGCCAGAACGCGCCGATGGTCGGGCGTCATCCCGACATCGGGGGCCGTTCCAGTCACCACCAGCACCGGCGCAGATGCGGCGATTGCAGAGACGGTGTCCGGCCACGGCGCCGTCGGGATGACGTGACCGTTGCGCACGAGCAGGGCGTCGGCCTGGCGCTGGGCGCGTGCCCATTGCCGCACCTCCCACACCTGCCATCGAGGGTGGGAAGACGCACCGTGGGCCTCCAGCCGCTGTTGCCCCCACACGTGATACGCGAGCAACTCGCGCGCCGCTCGTGCGGCCACGAACCGGTCCTGAAATGCAGTCACCGGAAGCCGCCAGAACGGATCCTCGAGCAGTACCCCGTGCACCACCGCGGCCTGCTCGGCCGCGGCTGCGGCAATGGCCCCGCCCGCGGAGTGCCCGTAGAACACCACTTCGTCGTCTCGCCCCGCTCGGGCCAGGTATGGTCCGACGGCGTCCCTGACGTCGGCGAGCAGACGGTCGCCAGGATGCAGTGGGTCGGCCGGGTCCCATCGAGGCGAGCGACCGTGTCCGCGCAGGTCTGGCGCCACCACGTCCCAGCCGTGGGCAGCCCAGTGCTTCGCGAGCCGGCGCAGTGTGTCGGCACTCTCCCTCAACCCGTGCAGCGCGACGATCGTGCCGCGCCGCTCACCAGCCGACCTGGGGTGGTACTCGGTGGACATGCCTCCCACTGGCGGACGCACTCCTCGGCGCCTGGCAACCCGAGAACGTGGTCGCACAGAGCCGGTGTCCGCGTGCACCCCCGTACGACCAGGTGCTCGCGACTGGGTCAGCGATCGCATCGCGACCGTTCGACGCAGTGAAAGCGCATTCACGTATCATGCCACGAGACACTGCCTGACGCGGCGGAGGGGCCCCTATCGAGGCGCGAACAGGTCGCACAAACCTGAGAACCTTGCCAACTACATGCCGATCACCCATACGGCATGCGCTTTCAGTTTTTCTTGACATCTTTCAGCAACGGTCATAGCGTCTCCTTTCGAGACAGCGACCACCCTTCGACGGAGAAGAGATCCCGTGACGCTCCCGGCACTCCCCGCGCCGCTGGCACGCATCGACCTTCGGGCGATCTGATGACCGCGCCACCGCAGACCACACCCAAGACAGCGACCCGGGAGACGCCGGGCCCTCGTCCTGCCAGGAACCCGCGACAACGCCGGGACTACGGTCTGGTGATCCTCGCGGCCCCCGCAGTGATCCTGCTGCTGGTGTTCGCCTACGGTCCGATGGCGGGCCTGGTCGTCGCGTTCCAAGACTTCAACGTCGCCGACGGGGTCTTCGCCTCACCCTGGGCGGGACTGGAGAACTTCCGCTTCTTCTTCACCTCCGGCGACGCGACGCGCATCATGCGCAACACGCTGCTGCTCAACGTGCTGTTCCTCAGCGCCACGCTCGCGGTCGGCGTCATGTTGGCACTGATGCTGAACGAGATCCGGGGCAAGGTCACCAAACGGTTCTTCCAGTCGGTGATCTTCGTGCCCTATTTCGTCTCGCCGATCGTGGTCAGCATCTTCCTGCAGGCCTTCCTGGCAGGACCGGGTGGCCGCGGGGGCCTCATCAACGACGCCGCCGGACTCTTCGGCATCCCCTCGGTGACCTGGTACACCGAACCGGGACCGTGGCCGTGGATCCTCACCCTCGTCAAGGTGTGGCAGCTCGGCGGGTACATGAGCGTGATCTTCCTCGCCGCCATCACCGCCATCCCGGAGGAGGTCTACGAGGCTGGTGAGATCGACGGTGCGAGCCGGGCCCAGATGGCCTGGCGGATCACCACACCGTTGCTCAAACCGACCGCGGCCATCCTCCTCGTGCTCGGTGTCGGCCGGATCTTCTACGGCGACTTCGCCACCATCTACGCGATCGTCGGCGACAACGGCACCCTCTTCCCGACCACAGACGTGATCGACACCTACGTCTTCCGCGCCCTGCGCACCCGCGGCGACTTCGGGGTCACGGCGGCGATCGGACTCGTCCAGTCCGTCGTCGGCTTCGTGCTCGTGGTCGTCGCCACGATGGTGCAGCGCCGCTACGCCAAGGAGACATCGATCCTGTGACTGCCACCGTTGAACGCACAGCACCCGTGACCAGGGTGAGGCCCCCTTCTCGGCGCAAGAGCCGCCGTCTGGAGCCGTTCACCATCGCCAGCTACGCGGGCGTGATCTGCTTCGGCCTGGTCTGCGCCATCCCGTTCTGGATGGTGGTGGCCGGATCTCTGACGGCGGAGAGCGCACTCTCCCAGCGCGGATACTCCTTCTGGCCCACCCCCTTCTCCCTGGACGCCTACACCACCCTGTTCCAGGGCACCCGGGTCTGGCTCTCCTACGGCGCCACCATCTTCATCACCGGCATCGGAACAGCCATCGCGGTGGCGGCCACCTCCGGGATCGCGTGGGTCATCGCCCGCGGCCTGCCGCGCGTCAGCCGCCCGCTGGCCGTCTTCGCCTACATCCCGATGCTGTTCAACGGCGGCCTGGTGCCCATGTACATCCTCATCACTCAGGTCCTGCAGCTGCAGAACTCATGGTTCGCGGTGATCCTGCCGCTGGTGATCGCCCCGTTCCTGGTGTTCGTGCAGGTGAGCTTCTTCCGGGCGACACCGCAGGAGATCCTCGACGCGGCCCGGATCGACGGCGCCGGTGAGCTGCGGATCTTCTTCCAGGTGGTGCTGCCGCTGTCGAAGCCGGTGATCGCCGTGATCGCTCTGTTCTACGCCGTGACCTTCTGGAACGAGTGGTTCCACGCGCTGCTGTTCCTCAGCCAGCCGGAGAAGTTCCCGCTGCAGCTGGTGCTGCAGAACCTCATCTCCTCGGTCACCAACGCCGCCGAGCTCGGCACCACGAGCGCGGCACCCGTCTACCAGATGCGACTCGCGATGACAGTCATCACGATCGGCCCGATCCTGCTCGCCTACCCGTTCGCCCAGCGGTACTTCGTCAAGGGCCTGACCCTCGGCGCCACCAAGGGCTGACGCGGCCCACCTGCACAGATCACACCCAACGAAGGGAACATGATGTCTGCCCACCACACCTTCTCCCGCCGGTCGTTCCTCGCCGGCACCGGAGCGGCCGTGACCGCCGTCGGACTCGCCGCGTGCGGGAATGGTTCCGGCAATGGCAATGGCTCGGGGAGCTCGACCTACTCCTTGCTCCTCCCCGGGGACACACCCACGGACTGGACCCGGATCCGCGACGCAGTGAACCAGAAACTGCGCACCGACCTCGGGTTCGAGATCGAGCCCCAGTTCATCAACTGGAGCAACTTCGCCAACCAGTCGCTGCTGAAGTTCACCGCCGGTGAGGATTTCCAGACGTCGCTATCGGCCCGCTGGCTCAACATCGCCCAGCTGATCGAAGGCGGATCGCTGCAGCCGATGGACGATCTGCTCGCGAGCGGGGACTACGGCAATCTCACTGCTGCGGTCGACGAAAGTGCGTTCGACGCCAACCGGTGGAGCGACGGGAACGTCTACGGCGTCCCGGCCGTCAACAGCGCCGCCCGGATCCACTGCTACGTCGCCCGCGGCGACCTCATCGACCGCTACGCCGGCGGCGAGATCACCAGCTTCGACCAGCTGGAGCAGTTCTGGTATGACGTACACGCCGGCGAGGGGATCGTCGGCTACGTGAAGAACAACTCGGTCTTCGATGTGCTCGGCGCTCCCACCGGGACGATGTTCGCCGAAGGGTGGGAATCGCCGTCGATGATCCCGCTGTACTTCTCCAGCGACTCTCTGCTGTTCGTCCCCTCCCGCGATGCCGCGACCAGCGGCGTGACGGACGCGGTGCCCTTCTGGGAGCACCAGCCCTACGTCGATGCGCTGCGCCGTGCCCGCCGCTACTACGAGGACGGCATCATCAACGCCGACCGGCTCAACGTCGACTCCGCCACCGCCGGGGCGTTGTTCAAATCCGGTGGGGCTGCCACCACCTGGGCGATCACCGATGGTGCGAATACCTCTGCCCACCTGAGCCAGCTCGAGGCAGCCGTGCCCGGAGCAAGCCTGGTGACGCTGCTGCCGTTCGCCGACGGGATGGACGCCCGCCCGAACCAGACGTTCCAGGCCGACAACCTGGTGGTGGTCAATGCAGCGGCGGCCGACGCCGAAGCCGCGATGGCACTCCTGGACTGGGTATCGATCCAGGAGAACCACGACCTGCTCCAGTACGGCGTCGAAGGCACCGACTGGACTCCCGTCGGCGAGGACGCCTACGAGCCGACCAGCGACTACGCGAACTTCCCCGGCTACGCCCTGAGCTGGCGGATCCCGTTGGAGCGCCGGTTCTCGCGCATGAGCGAGTCGGAGCAGGCGTGGTTCGAGTGGTCCAAGGACTACAACAACTTCACCCAGGACCCGTTCGCCGGGTTCATCCCCGACCTGAGTGCGATCGAGACCGAACACGCGCAGATCACCGCAGCGATCGGCGAATATGGCAACCCGTTGTGGGCCGGTGCCGTGGACGTGGACGAGGGCCTGGACAACCTCAAGCATGCGGTCGAGCAAGCCGGCCTGGCCACCGTGCAGGAAGAACTGAACCGGCAGGCCGACGCCTACCTCGCGGGCCAGTAGCGGCCAGCCCGCCCTCACCCCGTTCATCCCCGCACGGCTCCTCGCCGGCCTCGTTCGTGAAGGAACTCTGTGATCGACTACGCCCTCGCCGTCGGCTCGGCCAGGCTGACCGAACGACTCTTCGGCACGTCCCTGGACGTCCTGCGCGACGTCCAGGGACGGCGGGTCGGTGACATCCTGCATGACCTCCGGTCCCCGGCCTCCGACCAGACCCTCGCGCAGGCAGAAGCACTCGTGACGGGCTGGGATACCGCGCCACTCACCGCGGACGTCCTCGCCCGCGCACCGCGGCTGCGCCTGGTGGTCCACGCCGGCGGTGGCACCGATCACCTCTTTCCCGACGGATACGGGGGCCTGACGGTCCTCGATGTGGGGGACGTCAACGCCGTCCCGGTGGCGGAGTACACCCTGGCGATGATCCTGCTGGCGAACAAGGAGACGTTCCGCGCTCAACAGCTCTACCGGCACCGGCGCACCGTCGTCGACCGGGAGGAGGAATTCCCCGTGGCCGGGAACTACGACCGCACCATCGGTGTCATCAGCGCCTCCCGGATCGGCCGTCTGGTGATCGAGCATCTCGAGAGCTTCCCGGGATTGCGCACCCTCCTGTACGACCCGCACCCGAGCGCCCGAGCGGGCCTTCCGCCCGGGGTGGTGCGCGTCGACCTGGACACCCTGCTGGCATCCTCCGATGTGGTCACCGTGCACGCCCCGGTATTGCCGGAGACGCACCGGATGATCGGCTCCCGGGAGCTGGCGCTGCTACGCGACGGCGCGACGCTCATCAACACCGCTCGCGGATCACTCATCGACGCCGGCGCTCTGGAGGCCGAACTGGTCAGCGGCCGGATTCAGGCGATCCTCGACGTCACCGACCCCGAACCGCTACCTGCGCAGTCTCCGCTCTACGACCTCCCCCACGTGCTGCTCACCCCGCATATAGCCGGATCGGTGGGGACCGAGCTACGCCGGATGGGCGCCGCCGTCGCTGACCATCTCACCGCGGCGGCACAACACCAGCACGCGACACAACCGGTCCCGCGATGAGGAGGTCAGACGTCGCCGGAGTGAGACGTGGATACGATCGATCCTCAGGACCCAAGGGCAGGAGGACCATGGCGGAGGAGCCACCGCTCGCGCGTGCCGCACGCCTGGCCGACGTCGCCGAGCTAGCGGGCGTGTCTCCGGCGACAGCATCGCGAGTCCTCAACGGGGGCCACCGCGGGGTCCGGGAGGGCAACCGGCAACGGGTGCTCGATGCGGCCAAGCGGCTGGGATACACGGCCAATCTCGCCGCGCAGACCGTCGCTCGCGGGCGCGGGCGAGGGGTGACCCTCGTAGCCAAGGGCATGCCGGACGACTACGCCAATCCGGTCACCGCCGGAGTAGTATCCGCGGCTCAGAGACGTGGCCTGCCGTTCACACTGATCTCCGCCGGCACCGAACCGGCCGATCTGGTGGAGGCGGTCAACATGGCGCGTGGCAACCGGCCCGAACTCCTCGTCCTGGCGGGGGGCCGGATGGCCGACGACGCCACCATCCCCGATCTCGTCGACGCCCTGCAGCGATACGAGGACGAGGGGGGCCGTGTCGTACTCATCACCCAGACGGGGCTCCCCTTCGACACGGTCTCCTACGCGAATCACCAAGGTGGCCGCGACATGGCCACCACGCTCGTCGACCTGGGCTACCGCAACTTCGCCGTGATCTCCGGCCTCAAGCACGGGCTGACACAGCGCGAACGCACCGACGGCTTCATCGAGGGACTGGCGGCTTCCGGGATCACGTTGCCGGCCGACCGCGTACTGATCGGCCAGTTCGATCGCGACGCCGCCTACGCGATGACCGGTGAACTGCTCCGCCGGCCGATCGAGGTCGATGCGATCTTCGCCGTCAACGATGCGATGGCGCTCGGCGTGCTGACGTTCCTGCGGGACAGGGGCGGTACCGCACCCCGTATCGCGGTTGCCGGCTTCGATGACATCAAGGCGCTGCGGGACGTGACCCCGGCGCTGACGACCGTGCACCTGCCGTGGGAGAGCGCGGCCGACGAGGCGCTGCGGATGGGCCTGGGCCCGCGGTCGCCAGAGCCGCAGGTCTCAGTGATCGAGGGACATGTGGTCGTCCGTGAGAGCACACCCCCGCTGCGCTGACGGCGTAGCGGGAACGGAACCCGTTCAGATGTTCAGTAGTGTGTTCCGGGTTCATCGATCAAGGAGCACCAGTTGACAGCGCCGCCGTTCCAGACGTGGTTCCCCGACGCACCGTTCGACGCCACGCACGGCTATGACCTCGACGCTTTGCTGCAGGTCCAGCCACCAGCAGCGCCTGCGGGTTTCGACGACTACTGGCAGCGGGTCTACACCGATGCCCGTGCCGTGGACCCGCAGCCGTGGATGACGCCGGATCCGATGACCAGCCGCCACCACGAGGTGCACCACATCGATCTGACCACCCTGGATGGTCTGCGCTTGGGCGGCTGGGTGGCCCTCCCCCACGGGCCCGCCCGCATCGGAGCGGTGATCAGCCACGGGTACGGCGGGCGCGCCGAGCCCGATCTGTCGGCTCTGCCTGCGGATGCGGCTGCGATCTTCCCCGTCGCCCGCGGGCTGCCCACGATGAGCCTCATGCCCGAAGTGCTCCGGCCTGAGGACGGGCACGTCATCGACGGGATCGAGTCGGTCGACACCTACGTGCTGCGCGGTTGCGCGGCCGATGTGTGGTGCGCCGCGACAGCACTGCACCAGCTGCTGGAGCAGGAGCTGCCGCTGGTGTTCGTCGGTGGCAGTTTCGGCGGCGGACAGGGCGCGCTCGCACTCCCGTGGGATGAGCGATTCGTCGCCGCGGCGCTGAACGTCCCGAGCTTCGGGCAGTACGACCTGAGGCTGGCCCAGCAGTGCACCGGAAGTGGTGCGCGGGTGACCGAGTACGTGAGGGACCACCCGCAGGCGCGCGAGGTGCTCCGCTATTTCGACGCTGCCACGGCCGCCACCCGGCTGCGGATCCCCACCCTGATGGCGTGTGCGCTATGGGACCCGGCGGTTCCTCCGGCCGGGCAGTTCGCGGTGCACAACGCGGCACGTTCGGCCACCGGTGACGCCGCCCGGCTGCAGGTGCTCAGCGCCGGTCACGCCGAGTACCCCTCCCAGGTGACCGAGGCGGCCGTGTGGCTGCGGGGAGTACGCGACCTGATCAACACCGCCGCGTAGGCGATCGCACCGCTGGGAGCGCATGCCCCCGACGGCGTATCCCGCCATATGGTCCTCCCTCACCTCCCCCATGCTCCGGTTCGCAGCACGGGCGGACAGATCGGCGACCGACGCGGCCGCTCCCTGTCGACATCACTATGTCTCCTTCAGACTCGGTGCCAATCCCTATCGCGCCGCCTCGCCGCGAAGGCGGCGATCTGGGTCCGCCGCTGGAGCCCCATCTTCGCCAGCACCGGAGTCACATGATTCTTGACGGTCTTCTCGGCAATCCCGAGCGCCTCTCCGATCTCCCGATTGGACAGCCCGTCGCCGATGAGGTCGACAATCCGCCACTCGTTGAGCGTCAATACAGGAGTCGCGTTTCCCCCAGCGATGCAAGCGAGTCCGAGCGACTGTCGTAGCAAGGTCTTCCCTGCCGCCACCGACCGCGCGATGTCTACCAGCTCGGTGCAGCGCGCGCTCTTGAGCACAAAGGCGTGAGCGCCTGCCTCCCGAGCAGCTGATCGTGCCCCTCCGTCATCCGAACATGTCAGAACTACCGAGCGCACCAACGGCAGGCCGGAACGGACCTCACGCACCACCCCCAACCCGCCACCGCCTGGCAGCTCCAGATCCACCAGAAGCAGATCGGGGCGCATCAGCCCGGCACGGCGAGTCGCAGCATCCACTGTGCCCGCCTCGGCGACAACGGTGAGGTCTGCGGTGAGGCCGAGCACACCGGTGAGCCCACGCCGGAAGATCTCCTGTCCATCAGCAACAAGCACTCGCACCTGGTTCGCCATGCTGCACCAGATCGGATGCCTATGACTGCAGAGTGAACTCAACCGCCTGCGCCGGCCGAGCCTCCTGGATGCTGTCCTCGACAGCGATCCAGATGAGTGTGGGGCTGTCATCGACCCGGCTGACGCTCAATCGCTCGTGGTCGATGGCGATCTTGAGCACGGTTTCCCGGAACCGCATGGTCATCGACTGGCCAGCCAGCTTTTGGACGCCGCGCGGTGTGAAACGAAGAAGTTCGCCGTTGCCCTCGGTGCCGAGGTAGCCCCGCTGGATCAGGTCCAGCGTCCCCGCCATGACACCGAGGTGAATCCCTTCGGCCGTGGTACCGCCCTGCACATCGTTGAGATCGCTGTCGAGCGCGGTCCGGAACATCTCCCACGATCGGTCGGGGTCAAAGCGAGCCAGAACGTGTGCGTGCACGATGTAACTCAAGGTCGAGCCGTGTGTGGTGCGACTCTCGTAGTACCCGATGTTGCGCCGTGCGGCGTCAGGTTCGTACCCGTAACCGAGCCGGCCGAGAATCTCAGCCAGTTGAGTGTCCGAGAACACGTAGAAGAGCATCAACGTGTCGGCCTGCTTCGCCAGCTTGTAGCGGTCGGGCGTGTCACCCTCGGCGCGCAGAATGCGATCGAGGCGCTGGATGTTGCCGTACTTGGACCGGTAGGCGGCCCAATCGAGCTCCTCCAGATCCTCGTATCCCTCGAACTGGCTGATGACCGCGTCGCCGTTCTCGTCCTCGTGGAAGGGGATGTACATCAACCGGGCGAGTTCGGCCCAGTGCTCCAGCTCGCCCTCTGTCAGCCCGATCGAATCCCACAGACGGCGCCGACGACGGACGGGGAGTGCGGCAAGTACCTGACCGGCGGTGTGGGCCAGCCATGCGACCATGACGTTGGTGTAGGCGTTGTTGCGCAGGCCTTCCTCGTCCGAACCCGGGTACTTCTCGTGGAACTCGTCCGGACCCATCACGCCATTGATCTCCCATCGGCCCCGATCAGCGTTGAACGTGGCGAGGCTGGCCCAGAACCGGGTGATCTCGAGCAGCACCTCAGCGCCGAACCGGGACAGGAAGTCGATATCACCGGTGGCCTGGTAGTACTGCCAGATGTTGTAGCAGATCGCCGCATTGACATGGCGCTGGTTATGACTCAGGTCCGGCTCCCACTGTCCGTTGCGTGGATTGAGGTGGACGACCTGCGTCTCCTCGGTGCCGTCGCTGCCGCTCTGCCACGGGTACATCGCTCCGCGGTAGCCTGCGTCGGCTGCCGCGGCACGCGCCTCATCGAGACGTCGGCAGCGATACATCAGCAGCGACCGGGTGACTTCCGGAAGTCGGTAGTTCAGGAACGGATAGATGAACAGTTCGTCCCAGAAGATGTGACCACGGTAGGCCTCACCGTTCAAACCTCGCGCCGGGGCGCCGGCGTCGAGTTCGGCGGTATGCCGCGAGCACACCTGCAGGATGTGTGCGATGTGGAGATTGAGGCGCAACTGCACCTCATCGTCGCCGACTTCGACCCCGCAGCGCTCCCACAGTTCGGACCACGCGCGTTGGTGGCGGGTGAACGCCTCGGCGAAGGTCGGCAGGCGCGAAGCAACCGTCCCGGCAGTGGTGAGCGGTTCACTCATCGCGTGGTCGCGGGAGTTGTACAGCGCCACCATCTTCTCCACCCGGATCGGTTCACCCTCCGTCGCCGAGAACGAGATCGTCTGGTGGATGTAGTCCTCCATCTGGTAGAGCTCGCGGGCGACGTTCACCGGCTGACCGTCAAGGTCGAGAACCCGGGTGCGCGCTGCCTGTCCGACGTGGATCTGTGACTGTCGGGTCCGAACCTTGAGGCCGATCACCTCTGGTCCGAACGTGCGGGGCACCACGGGATCGAGATGCCGACCCTCCAGTTCCTGGTAGCGCGCCACACCCCAGTTCGTGACCCGGCCGTCCAACGCCGTGATCACCTCCAGACGACCAGACCAGTTCTCCGGCGTGATGGTCCACTCGATCCCCGCCCAGTGGCGATCGCTCATGCTGACAAACCGGCGACTGGTCAGACTCGTCTCACGACCGGCAGGATCGCGGAAGCGGACGAAGCGCGAGACCGTCGCCGTGGCCAGGTCATACTCGTGCCGGTACTCGAGCACGTCGGCAGTCCCGGCGAGCCGGAACGGCTCGCCGTCCTCCACGCGCAGTTTGAGCACCAGCCAGTTCGGCAGATTGACGAGGTCTTCGTTCAGGACGGCACGGCCGGCCACGATCGTCGTCTCCCGGTTGAATCCGCTGTGAGTATAGGTACCGGGGTAGTGCGATGCGCCCGGGTCCTCCCACTCGGCGGCTCCGCGAGTGCAGATGTAGCCGTTCCCGGTCGAGGTCAACGCCTCGCGCAGGCCTTCCGTCGCGGGCTCGTACGAGTCGTAGGTCAGCGTCGTGGTGAACACGGATCTCTCCAAACAGTTCAACGTGCGATCAGATCAAGGAAGCGCTGGACGGCAGCGACTCCGTCCAGCCGGTACTCCGCGGCACTCACTCGGTCGGCGTCGGCCGTCGCCGCGCCCACAACGATGAGTCCGATACCACGCCCCCTCAGCGCGGTGAAGGCATGTTCGTCCGTGAAGTCGTCGCCGAGGTAGATGGGCACCACATCTGGCCCCATCTCCAGCACCCGGATGAGGTAGTCGACAGCCTTGCCTTTGTCCCAATCAATGGCCGGCTGCACTTCATAGACCATCTTCCCGGGTGTCACCTTCAGCTCATCCAGATGGGCCGTCCGGACCTCTTCGACAAGCGCGGTAGCCCGCCAACGGTCGATCTCGTCGACGAGTCGGTAGTGCAGGGCAACCGAGGCGGCCTTGACCTCTACGGTCGCCCCGGGGATCTCCCGGGCACCCGCCTCGACCTGATGTCTGACACTCTCGAGAAGGTTCTCGTGCCCGCCGGCGAACTGAGCACTGATCTCTCCGTCAGGGCTGGCGATATCGAATCCGTGACTCCCGGCGACAATCAAGGAATCCAGGCGCATCAGTTCCTGGACGACCGGGCGGTCACGTCCACTGACAACGCAGACCTGGCACCGCTGGGCCAAGTCAGCGACGACGTCGCGCATCCCGTCGGAGATCGTGGCGTCCTCTGGCCGGTCCACGATCTCTGCCAGGACCCCGTCATAGTCCAGGAACAGGGCGACAGGACGACCTCCGATTCGCGTCCGGAGCGAATCCGCGATGCCCCCTTGGAGGTGCCCAAGTGCGTCTGGGAGCTCGCCAGCAACTGTGGTCATGGTCATCTCCCGCACGTCACCGGATCGTCGCGAGCTCGACACTGCCCTGATGCAGCGCGGAGACGGAGACGTCGTCGAGGCTGGTCACCACGCGATCAGCACCGGCACGGGCGAGTGCATCCTCATCGTCGGCCCGCGACACTCCAAGCGCGGTCATCCCGCCAGCTTTCGCCGCCTGAATCCCCGATACGGCATCCTCCATCACTACACACCATTCCGGCTTGACGCCGAGTTCCTCAGCAACGGCGAGGAACATCATCGGGTGCGGTTTACCGTGCTTGAAGTCCTGACCGGACAGGTTGACATCGAAGAGATCGAGCAGCGTGAGACCCGGCTTGACGGCGGAGTACGGGAGCCCGTGCTCGTTCACGAACACGTCGAGGTAGATTCGTTCGAGGAACAGCTGGGCATTCTTGGAGGAGGAGGCTGCGGCGACCGGAATGCCGCTGTACTTCACTGCGAGAATGAACCGGAGCGCATCGGGGTAGGCGCGGAACTCACCTCGCCCGATCAGTTCGCGGACCAGCGCCTGCTTGCGGTCGGCGTACGCCTGGACGCGATTCTCGGCGTCGGGTACCTGAAAGTAGTCAAGGACCGCCAGCGCACCGCTCATCCGTGGCTTGCCCGACATCACCTGGTGGTAGACGTCAGCCGTGAACCTCTCCGGCGTGTACGTGCTCTCCTCGCGGACATCTGCCCACTCGGTGTCCATCAGCTCGGCGAAAGAGTCTCGCCATGCCCGCTCGTGCGGGGAGTCGACAAGGACACCATCGACATCGAAGATGGCAGCGCGAAAGGTCATCAGGTACTCCTGTGCTCGTCGGTACGAATATCCGGTGCACTCAGTCGGGTGGCGTCGGCCGAGGGGTCATCCGGTTGCATCTGTGATTCACGCTCCGCCTTGACGCGCAGGCGATAGGCCTCGATCTCCTCGAGGGTCTCGGTTGTGCTCCACCCCAGAATGGGAGCCACCAGCGGTGCGATCTCAGCCGCTGCTCCCTCGCCACGGTCAGGCACCTCGATCCCGATTCGCGTACGGCGGGTGAGGATGTCCTCCAGGTGCAGGGCGCCCTCGTGCGTGACGGCGTAGACCGCCTCCACCTTGAGATAACCAGGGGCGCTGGCCAGCGGTTCGCTGAGCTCCGGACTGTCGGCGATCAACGAGAGCAACTCGTTCATCAACGTCCCGTACCTACCCAGCAGGTGCTCAACAGTCTCGACGCTCATCTTCAGTTGAGCCGCAGTGTCTCGACGGCCCCGGAAGGCATCGTGGTACCCCTCGGCTCCGAGAAGCGGCTTGTGCTGCGTTCGCGAGGCAGGCACGCGACCTCCCGCGGCGTTCATCGGCTTGACCGCGGCGTCCACGGCATCCTTGGCCATGACCCGATATGTGGTGTACTTCCCCCCCGCGACGACTGTCAGACCCGGGACCGGGGACGCAACCGCATGTTCACGTGAGAGCTTGCTGGTGGAATCGGAGTTCGCGGCGAGGAGCGGCCGCAGGCCCGAATAGACCCCGACGATGTCGTCGCGGGTGAGCGGTTCGGTCAGGAGCACATTCACATGCTCGAGCAGATAGTCGATATCGGCGGCGCTCGCTGACGGGTGCGCGAGGTCGTACTCCCAGTCGGTGTCCGTGGTCCCGATGATCCAGTGCTGAGCCCACGGGATCATGAACAGCAGGCTCTTCTCCGTGCGGGTGATCACCCCGGTCTCGCTCTTGATCCGATCTCTGGGCACTACCAGGTGCACGCCCTTGGACGCCCGTACTCGGAACTTCCCCTGGGTACCGACCATCTTGTGGATCTCATCGGTCCAGACGCCGGTGGCATTGATCACCTGGCGCGCCCAGATTGGGAACGACTCACCTGACTCCAGGTCGGTGACGGAGACACCGACGACCGTTTCGCCCGCTCGCAGCAGCCCGGTCACCCGCGTGCTGTTGGCGACGTGGGCCCCGTGCGTGGCAGCAGTACGTGCCAGCATCATCGTGTGGCGGGCATCGTCCACCTGCCCCTCATAGAACTTGATACCTCCTCGCACCGTCTTGGGGTCGCCCGAGGGGAACGACTCGACAGTCTTGGCCCTGCCCAGGTGCTTGAGGTGGCTTGGCACGCCGCGCCCAGCCCCCAGCACGTCGTAAACGCCGATCCCGAGGCCGGCATACGGCCTGTCGATCGCTTTCAGCATCGGATAGATGAACGGGACCGGCCGCGCCAAATGGGGGCACAGGGTTTCCAGCGCCAGCTTGCGTTCTCGCAGCGCCTCGAAGACCAGGGCGAAGTTGAACTGCTCCAGGTAGCGCAGGCCGCCATGGAACAACTTGCTCGAGCGGCTCGACGTTCCTGCCGCGAAGTCCCGCGCCTCGACCAGCCCGACCTTGAGTCCGCGCGTCGCTGCATCCAAGGCACTGCCGGCACCGACCACGCCGGCTCCGATCACAAGGACGTCGAGTTCAACGGTGCGCAGAGCGTTCAACGCCTTCGCGCGGGAATCCGGACTCAGCGCAACTGCCGCCATCTCAGTGCCCTCGTCCGCTCGCGGTGATCAGGTTAGAGCGCTCGCGGTCGTGCCAGGCGTCGACGATCCGTACGGCTCCCGAGCGCGAACGCATCGAGATCGACTGGGTACGCACCCGGTCGGCCTCGAACTGCACCCCGCGTAGCAGGGGGCTGTCCGTGACCCCCGTCCCAGCGAAGAACACGTTGTCACCCGACACCAGATCCGTGGTGGTGAGTACGCGATCGACGTCGTGGCCGAAGTCGATCGCCGCGCTGCGCTCGTCCTCGTTGCGAGGGTAGAGCTTGCCGAAGATCGCGCTGCCGTCGCACCGCAGCGCGCACGCGGCGAGGACACCCTCCGGGGTACCGCCTATGCCAAGCAGCGCATCGATCCCGCTGCCCTCCCGGCCGACCGCGATCGCGCCGGCGACGTCTCCGTCCAGGAGGAATCGCACCGATGCTCCGGCAGCCAGGATGCTGGCGACGAGGCTCTCGTGGCGTGGCCTGTCGAGTACGGCGACCCGGACGTCGGACACCTGCTTGCCGATCGAACGTGCTACCGATCGGAGAATGTCGCCCACCGGCGCCTCCGGATCGATGACGTCGGCAGCAGCCCCGGGAACGACGAGCTTGCGCATGTACACGCACGGGCCCGGATCGAACATCGTGCCCCGCTCGGCAAGCCCGACCATCGCCACGGCGTCCGGGAGGGCCTTGGCGGCGGCGGTGGTTCCGTCGATGGGATCGACCGCGATGTCTACCTCGGGGTCGGAGCCGTTACCGACCTTCTCGCCGTTGTAGAGCATCGGAGCCTCGTCCTTCTCCCCCTCACCGATCACGACCACGCCGCGCATCGATACCGAGCCGAGCACCGGACGCATGGCATCGACGGCGGCCTGGTCGACCTTGATCTTGTCGCCACGGCCGACTTCGCGGGCAGACGCGATCGCGGCGGCCTCTGTCGCCCGGACCAGTTCCAGGGCAAGGTTTCGGTCCGGGTCCAACGGCAGTGCGCGGCCATCTCCAGCGCGATCGGATGTGTTCGTGGGGTTCATCACTCGTTCATCTCCTTCAGTAGTGGGTTGATCCCGAACCGGGACCAGGGGCTGCCGGTGTCTACTCGACGTCTACCCAGTCGAGCGTTCTCTGAATCGCCTTCCGCCAGTCCGCGTGCCCGGCGGCACGTCGCTCGTCGGACCACTGCGGCGTCCACCGCTTGGACTCGTGCCAGTTCTCACGCAGCTCATCCGTGCTTGACCAGAATCCGACGGCAAGGCCAGCGGCGTAGGCGGCACCGAGTGCCGTCGTCTCCGGAACACGTGGACGAATCACGGGCACGCCGAGGATGTCCGCCTGCATCTGCATGCACAACTCGTTGGCGGTCACCCCGCCGTCTACCTTGAGCGCCTCAAGGCCCGCGCCGGAGTCGGCCACCATCGCGTCTGCGACGTCGCGGCTCTGGTAGCAGATCGACTCGAGGGTGGCGCGGGCCATGTGCGAGTGATTGCTGTACCGCGAGAGCCCGACGATCGCGCCCCTGGCGTCACTGCGCCAGTGAGGTGCGAACAGTCCGGAGAAGGCGGGCACGAAGTAGACGCCACCGTTGTCCTCCGAGCGCCGTGCGAGACCTTCGATCTCACTGGCATCGGAGATCATGCGGAACTGGTCGCGAAGCCATTGCACGGCGGAGCCGGTGACCGCGATCGACCCCTCGAGCGCATACACGGGCGCTTCGTCTCCGAACTGGTAGCAGACCGTGGTCAGCAGCCCGTTGGTGCTCCTGACGATCTCCGTACCGGTGTTCAGGAGGAGGAAGTTCCCAGTGCCGTAGGTGTTCTTCGTTTCACCTGGTGCGAAGCACACCTGCCCGACCATGGCCGCCTGCTGATCGCCGAGGCTACCTGTCAGCGGGATCCCTCGGAACTCGGTCGGCATCGTCGTCTCGCCGTATCGGGCCGGGTCCGAGGACGGACGGATCTCCGGCAGCATCGCACGCGGGATTCCGAAGAACCCGAGCAACTCGTCATCCCAGTCGAGGGTCTCGAGATTCATGAGCATCGTGCGGCTGGCGTTGGTGACATCGGTGAGGTGCTTTCCGCCGCCGTCAACCCCGCCCGTCAGGTTCCACATGAGCCAGCTGTCGGTGGTTCCGAACAGTGCATCGCCCTTCTCGGCGTCCTCCCGCGCACCGGGGACGTTCTCGAGGATCCACTGGATCTTGCCGGCAGAGAAGTAGGTAGCCGGAGGCAACCCGGCCTTGCGCCGGATCACGTCACCCCGCCCATCGCGTTCGAGCGCGCTCGCGATCTGGTCGGTGCGAGTGTCCTGCCAGACGATCGCGTTGTAGTAGGGCCTGCCGGTCTTGCGGTTCCAGACGACCGTCGTCTCGCGTTGGTTGGTGATGCCCATCGCCGCGACGTCCGAGGAGACGAGCCCGAGCCCGTTCATCGTCGCCTGGATAGCGGAGCGGGTCCGCTCCCAGATCTCGACAGGGCTGTGCTCGACCCATCCGGCCCTGGGCAAGATCTGCTCATGCTCCAGCTGGTGGCGACCGACCTCGTTTCCACCATGGTCGAAAAGCATGAAGCGGGTGCTGGTCGTTCCTTGATCAATCGCTCCGACGAAGTCCGCCATGACGTCTCTCCTCCTCGATGAGGGAATAGCTGCACTGCTCGCCATCACGCTAGGTTCGGTCCCGCGGCTCGACCATCGCCGAGTGTCGGCATTGTCGAACAAATCGAGATGACCGCTCCGCACCGAGAAGAACCCGCGGGACGACACTGCGGGCGCGCGTGCCACGCGGTCCCGTCGCAAGCGTCAGTGCGGCGAAGGGGGCTGCACGGATGACCCATGCGGATCACCCACGCACAGCGAGGCCGTGAAAGAAGTGCTCGGACTACGCCCAACGGTCGCAAGTACACACGTCACTCACGACCAGCACGGCCCGGGGGAGTAGCGCGTGCGGTACCCGCCCGAGCACCTCTTTCATGGCCTCACCGCGGAGCCACGGCGGCGGTCGTGACGACCATTCGCCGGCTCACGGTGAGCACATTAGGGTCGGCCCGCTCCACGGACAAGCAACGCCTGTCGGCATTGTCGAACCGGATGCAACGTCCGCGCTCGCACATCCGATGGTGACCGCCTCTGGCTATCATGAAGCGGTGCCAGGGTCGATACAGTCGATAGAGCGGGCTGCGGCCATCGTTCGGTTGCTGGCCGCCGGTCCTCGCCCGTTACGGCTCAGCGAGATCGCTACGGCCCTGCAACTCCCGCGCGGCACTGCCCATGGGATCCTGAAGACCCTCACCGAGGTCGACTTCGTCGCACAGGATCGGTCAACGGGCCTGTACGAACTGAGTGATGGTCTGCGCCACCTTGGCTCGGGCTATCTCGACGCGAACGAGCTTCGCGTCCGGAGCATGAACTGGGCCGATCCACTCGCAACACGCACAGGCACAGCCGTTCGAGTCGCAACGTTGGATCAGGGCGGTGTTCTCGTGGTGCACTACGTGCTGGGGCCCGACGCCGCGAGCGACCAGGGACCGGATGTCGGAACATATCTTCCTCCACACGCCACCGCACTCGGGCAGGTCCTCCTCGCCTATAGCGCGAGCGCAGAGCAGTACACCGGCACCCGACCCACGGCATTCACGAGCTCCACGATCGTCGATGCGCGAGCACTGGCCACTGTGCTCACACACACACGCACGCGCGGCTATGCCGTGGAACGTAGCCAGTACGCACCGGAGCGGGCCAGCATTGCCGCTCCGATCTTCGGCTACGGCGGCCTCGTCGTAGCCGCAGTCGGGATTCACGGCGAGGCGGATCGACTCACCACATCCACCGGCGAGGCGCACCAGCGCCTGGCGACTCACGTCTGCCGGTGCGCACGTTCGATCACCCGAGCCCTGCAGATTTCTCGCTCGGAAACCTAGCCCGAGCGCCCCGGACCGCCAGGAGACCAGCCGTGCCCAGCCGCTACGTCATGTCGATCGACCAGGGGACATCCTCAACACGCTCGATCCTGTTCGACCAGGCTGGACAACTCGTGTCGTTCGCCCAGCTCGAGCACTCCCAACACTACCCGCGGCCCGGTTGGATCGAGCACGACGCGAGCGAGATCTGGCACAACGTCTCTCGGACGATCCAGCAGGCACTGGCGGAAGTGGACGCGACGCCAGGCGATCTGGCTGCAGTTGGCATAGCCAATCAGCGGGAGACGGTCGTCGTGTGGGACAGACGCACGGGCATTCCCGTCGGGCCGGCGCTGGTGTGGCAGGACCTCCGCACTGAACAGCTCATCGCCGATCTCTCGGCCCGATCAGATGCCGCAGTCGTGGCAGCACGTTCGGGCCTGCCGCTGACGTCCTACTTCAGCGCACCCCGCTTGCGCTGGATACTCGACGCCGATCCCGGGCTTCGGGCGCGGGCCGAAGCCGGGCAGGTGCTCGCCGGCACGATGGAGACATGGCTGATCTGGAACCTGACGGGCGGTCCCGATGGCGGTGTACACGTCACCGAACCCACCAACGCCAGTCGCACACTCTTGTTCAACATCCACACACTCACCTGGGACGAGGACCTCCTCGCCTTCTTCGGAATCCCCGTGGCCATGCTGCCCGAGGTCCGACCTTCGATGCAGGTCTACGGAAGGGCACGCGGGCCCCTCGCCGGGGTACCGATAGCGGCGGCCCTCGGCGATCAGCAGTCATCCCTCGTCGGCCAGACCTGCTTCGACGCCGGTCAGGCAAAGTGCACTTTCGGTACCGGTAGCTTCGTGCTACTCAACACCGGGCCGGAGTTGATCGTCTCCCAGCACGGAATGCTCTCGACCATCGCCTACCAGGTGGAAGGGCAGCCGCCGGTTTACGCCCTCGAAGGACCGATGGCGAGCACCGGCTCGCTGGTGCAATGGCTCCGGGACGGCCTGGGGCTCATCCAGACCGTTGGCGAGATCGAGACGCTAGCAGCATCGGTCCCGGACAATGGTGGCTGCCACGTCGCACCAGCGTTCTACGGCATGTTTGCCCCTCGCTGGTGGCCGGACGCACGGGGCGTCATCGCCGGGCTCACCAACTACGTCACCAAGGCGCACCTCGCCAGGGCTGTACTCGAGGCAACGGGCTGGCAGACGCGCGAGGTGATCGATGCGATGAACACTGATGCCCACCATCCGATCACCGAACTCCGGACCGACGGCGGCATGACCTCGAACAATCTTCTGATGCAGCTCGTCGCCGACGCGATCGACCTGCCGGTGGTCCGCCCCACGGTACGAGAGACAGTGGCACTCGGGGCAGCGTACGCCGCTGGGCTCACAGTGGGGTACTGGGCCGACCTCCAGGTCCTCCGGCGCAATTGGCACCGTGCGGCCACGTGGCTACCCGCAGCCGACCGCCCTCACCGGGACAGCGAGTTCAACACCTGGCGCAGCGCAGTCGACCTGACGTTCGAGTGGACCGCCAAGACGGGCCAAGCCCAGTCATTCACAGGGAGAGGACCCGGGCCGGTGTGAGCAGTGACGCGTCCGGGTGTGTCGACGATCGCCGAGCGCGCGGGTCCGTGACGACCGTTCCACCAGCATCCCGTCCCGACATATGGGCGCTCGCCGCGACCTACATGCTCTGGCGGGGTGTACCCGCGTACAGTGATCGGCGACCGAGCCGGATCGCCACATGTGCGGACCTGCACACGCTACGGTGCCCGGCCGGACGATTTCCTGCAGAGGCGGCGTGACGCCGCGGAAGGAAGCTCCCTCATGTCGCAGACGCAACGTTCCCGGGCCACCGGCGTGGTGGCGATCGTGCTGGGGGTGCTGCTCGCCGCCCTCATGGTCTACCCCTGGCCGCAGCACACCCCCACCCCGATCATCGGCGGCGTGATCCCGGCACCACTGTTCTTCTGGATCATCTGGACCGCGCTGTTCGTCGGGTATGTCGCCTGGATCGCCTACCGGTGGGACCCCTACGCCGCTGTCGCACGCCGCGCTGAGGCTCTGGCCGCGCAGCAGAACGACGCAAACGGGGAGGAGCGCTGATGTCTGCCACCACCATGTGGATCGCGCTCGCGGTCTTCGCCGGGTTGCTGGTCTTCCTGGGCTACCTCGGGCACCGGGGCTCGACCAACACGCTCGAGGACTTCGTGCTTGGCAGCCGGAAGCTGAGCAACATCCCGGCATTCTTCACGGTCACCGCCACGTTGTTCAGTGCTTTCAGCTACTTCGGGATCACCGGCCAGTTCTACACCAGCGGCATCGGCGCCTGGATTCAGGTGGCCACCACCGCGGCCGTCGGCCCGATTCTGTACTTCGCCGGCACCCGCATCTGGGTGGTCGCTCGCAAGTACGGCATCGTGAACGTGACCGAGTACCTCACCGACCGCTACCGCTCACGGTGGGTGGGCCTGGTGGCGGGCGTCATCATGATCGCCGCGCTCGTGCCCTACATGGGTGCCCAGTTCCGGGGCAGCGGCCTCACCCTGGAGGCTGTCACCAACGGGGGCATCCCCTACTGGGCCGGTGCGGTCTTCCTCGCCGTGGTTGTCACCCTGTACGTGATGAGCGGTGGCTTCCGGTCGGTGGTCTGGACCGATGTGATCCAGGGCGGGCTCATGTACGTGCTGCTCGCGATCGCAGCGATCATCCTGGTCGCCACCCACACTGACGGCCTCGGCAACCTGCTCGACATGGTCGAAGAGCAAGGCCAGTCCGCGCTGCTGTCCAACCCGGGAGCCGACGGCCTGTTCGGTCTGCCATACCTGATCTCGGTGCTGGTGATCTTCGCGGCCGCTCATTTCACCATGCCGCAGCTGCAGCAGCGGTGGATGGCGGCCCGCAGCCACTCGACGCTGAAGTTCATGGCCATCTCACTGCCGGTGGGTACGGCGATCATCTACTTCTGCCTGTTCTACATCGCGATGGTCGGGGTGGTCACCCGCCCGGGTGACCCGGCACCGGAAGCGATCTACCCGGCGATGATCATGGAGGTGCTCCCGCAGTGGCTGCTGCTGGTGGCCATCCTCGCGATCATCGCGGCCACCGGTTCCACCGCGAACTCGATCGTACTGACCCTGAGCTCGATCGTGGCGAAGGAGTACGTGAACCCGGCACGTCGGCGCCGGGGCAAGGTCAGCCCCGAGCAGGAGAACAAGGCGCTCACCACCACCGCACGCGCCCTGCTGCCGGTCCTGGTGGCCGGAGGTCTGCTGGTCGCGTTCTTCGGGCCGAGCAGCATCATCGGCATCATCGTCTCGATCACTTGGCCGGCGGTATTCCTGATCTTCCCGACGCTGCTGGCGGGCCTGTACTGGCGCCGGGCGACGGCACCCGCGGCGGTCGCCTCGATGGTGGTCTCCGAACTGATCTTCCTCAGCCTGAACCAGGGCTGGCTGCCGATCTCGCTCGGCGGCTGGCACCCCGCCATCCCGGCGGCGATCGTCGGTGTGATCCTGCTGGTCGGAGGAAGCTACCTCACGAAGCCGCCGTCGAAGGAGCACATCGAGCGGCACTTCGAGTTGTTCGAGACCGATCCGGCGAAGGTCTGAGGTGGACCGGGGCGTAACCGTGCACGCCCCAGGCAGAATGGCACGATGGGTGTCGACTGGAAGGCAATGCTGAAGGTCGACGCCCATCACCATCTGTTGGATCCACGCCGTCGGCAGTACCCGTGGCTGAGTGCTCGGAGAGACGACCTTCTGCTCACCCCCTTCACGGCGGCACAGTTCGAGGCCCTCGCCGACCGGCACCGGATCGACGCCAGCGTGCTGGTTCAGACACTCACGGATGCCGGAGAGACGGTCGAGTTCCTCTCCACAGCCGCCACCAGCCCGGTAGTCGCCGCCGTGGTGGGGTGGGTTGATCTGACCTCGGGACGTGTGGCGGAAGACCTCGATGTCCTCCAGTCCGGTCCGGGTGGCAGTTACCTTCGCGGAATCCGTCATCCACTCCCCCGCGAAGCCGACCTGGACTGGCTCGGACGCGACGATGTCCGGTCGGGCCTGCGTGAACTGACTCGGCGCGGGTTGGCGTTCGACGTCCTCGCCGACGAACGCCACCTTCCTGCGGCCACAGCGGTTGCGCAGGCGCACCCTGACCTGTCCATGGTCATCAACCATGCGGCCAAGCCGCCGTTGCGCGGTGGCGACCTCACCCGGTGGCGCGAGGCGATCATCGACCTCGCCGTAACCGACAACGTCACCTGCAAGGTCTCCGGACTGGTCACCGAGGCAGACCATGCCTGGTGGACGATCAACGACCTTCGCCCGGCCGTCGAATTGGTCCTGGAGGTCTTCGGGCCAGGACGGGTGATGCTCGGCTCCGACTGGCCCGTCTGCCTCGTTGCCGGAAGCTACGGCCAGGTGCTGGACACCTACCGTGGTCTGCTCGATGGTCTTAGTGTCGCCGAGCGGAGGGACGTAGAAGGCGGTGTAGCAGCCTCGGCATACGGGCTGGCTTGATTCCCGGTCACCGAGACGTCTGCACCTCTACCAAGACAACATCATTCGAAGTCACCGAAGCTCGATACCGAGATCGAGGTCGAGGTCGCCGATTCGGACGGCTTGGCCGGTGGCGAGCGATCGGTTGCCGGCGATACCTACGGCAACCGCACGGACGCCGTCGAGCGCTCCTGCTCGCTGCCCCAGAGGGTCGGGCCGCTGCCCAGGTCGGAACACATCCTGCAGCAGGATCGCGTCACCTCCACCGTGCCCGCCCGTGCCACGGGGAATCTCAACCTCCCGCGCACGCTCCCAGTGACGCTGCACCACCAGCCGCCCTCCCACCGGTCGCACCCCGTCGATCTCATCCATCGCGGTCGCGGACGGATCCACCACCCGCCCACCGGTCTCGAGCGGCACGTAGGACCGCTCAACCACATCGAGTTCGGCACGGCCCGCTGACCCGTTCACCACAACCCGGTACCCCTCCCAGGGCCCGTGCGCCGTCAGGGAGTAGGTCAGCATGGCACCGGAGTCGTAGTGCACCATCACGGCGAGGTCGTCTTCGATGCTGATACCCGGCGCGAAGGGGTCCTGGTCCCTGCGGTAGCCGTCGTGGTGCTCGGCGTCGAGGTAGAGCGCCTGCAGGCGCGGGTCGCTGCGCAGGTCGAGGGACCAGGGGTCGTTGGCCGCCCCCGAAGAGCCACGATCGGGGCGCGGCCCCGCACCCGAAGCACCAGCGCCGTCAGGCCCATAGAACATCAAACCACCGGCCGCGTAGACACGAACGGGCACCGCACCGATCCACCAGTTCACCAGGTCGAAGTGGTGGGATGACTTGTGCACGAGGAGCCCGCCGGACCTCGCCTTCTCCCGATGCCACCTGCGGAAGTAGTCGGCGCCGTGAGACGTGTCCAGGACCCACTCGAAGTGCACCGAAAGCACCTGCCCGATCTCACCGGCGGCAAGCACCCGGCGCAACTCACTGTTGCGCGGTGCGTAGCGGTAATTGAAGGTGGTCACCAGATCCCGCCCTGTCTCCTGAACGGCGTCAGTGATCTCGGCGATCCCGGCCGTCGTTGTCGTCAGGGGCTTCTCCACCACGACGTCCGCACCGGCTCGCAACGCCCGGCTGACCATGTCGGCATGGGTGTGGTCGGGCGAGGTGACGACGACGCGGTCGACCTGATGGTCGGCGATCAGCTGCTCGAGGTCGTCCGGGTCGTAGCGGGGAACCGAGAACTCGTGGAGCGTGCTGTAGTAGGACGCCCGTGTCGGGTTCGGTTCGCACAGGGCGACCAGCTCACCGTCTGCGCGATGCTCTCCCGCCAGGGCACCCAGGTACATGCGCGCCCTGTTGCCCGTCCCTGCCACGGCATAGCGTCGTCGTGTCATCTGTACCTCCGTTGTTCGTTGAGCACTCGTTAGTGCAGGCCGCGTTGGCCGGACAGGCCGCGCGTTGGTGGAGCATCGGGGCCGGCACTGCCGCCGCTGTCGGCGTGACCCGGGTTTCCGATCCACTTCCCCTCGCGCGTCCACTCTTCGGCTTCTACGCCCAGCTCCGAGACCAAGACGTTCGAGAGCCGCTCGAGGACGTCCTGGTGGTCGGGCGAGGAAGCCAGGTCGTCGAGTTCGGCCGGATCGACATCCAGGTCGAACAGCTGCCGTCGGTTTCCGTGGGGGTAGTAGATAAGTTTGTACCGGTCGTCGCGGGCCATGCAGGTGGCCTTCACCCCGGCTCCGACGGCGCCCGTGAAGTGCCCACGCTGCGCCCCGGTGACCACGGAGCGGCCGTCGAGCCCAGCGGGTGGGTCGATGCCGGCCAGGTCGAGGAGCGTAGGCATGACGTCTTGGAGCCCGCATAGTCGCTGGTCCACCTGGCCGGGTGACACGCGGTCGTCCCCGACGGGACCGGTGAGGATCATCGGCACCCGCGCCGAGCCTTCGTAGAACAGTGACTTGGCCCAGGCACCGTGGTCGCCGAGCATCTCGCCGTGGTCTGAGGTGAACAGGATCACCGTGTCCTCGAGCATGCCTTCCTCACGCAACGTGCCGATGACCACACGTAGTTGGTGATCGATGTGGGTGCATAGGGCGTAGAACGCCCGCCGGGCGTCCTCGCGCAGAGCTTCCGGTGGTGCCGAGCGTTGCCGTTCGCACACCGGCCAGGGCGCTGCGTCCGGATCATCCGCCCACTGCCCGTGGACCGGTGGGTCCATCTCCTGGCGACGGTAGAGATCGAGGTATTCCGCGGGTGGGACCAGCGGCGGGTGCGGGTGTGTGTAGGAGAGGTAGAAGAACCCGGGCCGGGTGGGGTCCCGGCGCTTGATCTGGCGCGCCATCTGCTCCGTGGCCCAGTTCGTCACATGCAACCGTTCCGGCAGGTGCCACGCGCGGCTGAGGTACTGGTTGTTGCCCATCCCGTGCGTGAAGGCCTGACCGTGGAACCCGGCATCGGTCAGGGCAGCCTCGTAGTCGTCGACCACGCCCCACTGGGTCCGTCCTTCTTCGGTGAGCAGGACGTCTGCGAACCCGATTCGGTCCCGTTGCGGGTACACATGCAGTTTCCCGACGGCGTAGGTCTGGTAGCCGTGGTCGCGGAAAGTTGAGGCGAGGGTCGCCAGGTCCGGCATGGGCGCTTCCGGCTCGTTCCACCTGACGCCGTGGGTGCGGGCCGTGGTCCCGGTCATCAGCCCTCGGCGCGCGGGAACACACACCGGCGTCTCGCTGTAGGCGCGGGTGTAGCGGATCCCGGTCGCGGCCAGCTCGTCGAGGGTGGGCGTCTGCACGACGGGATGACCAGCCGACTGCAACAGGTGCCCGGGCCACTGGTCGACGGTGACGAGGAGGACGTGCGGGCGGCGCGCCGCCGGCGTCTCTGCAGCTGCCGTCATCGCGCGATCTCCTCGTCGTGTGCTGCCTCTTCGAGGAGCGCTACCTCGAGGTCGGTGTACTCGCCGATCAGGGGTGCCATCTGCCGGAATCCGATCTGGCCGCCGGCCAGAGCCTCCCCCACGGCGCCGTCGTCGATCCAGTCGAAGCAGCGCAGCGCGTTGACCCAGAACTCGACCCGCGGACCGTCCTTGATCACGGTGATGGTGTACGGCGGATCGGCGTCGGCTACGTCGGGGATCGGGTCACCGCCTTGCGTCACGAGGTGGAAGCCCGGGCTCTTGCGCAGGTTGCAGGTGTGGAAGGCCCGTTCGTGGGGCTGCTTGCGGCGGAAGTAGGACACGTGCAAGGTGCGCAGGTCACTGCTGTGGTATTGCGGGTACTCACCGGTGCGCCGGGCCAGGGCGTCGTCGTGGACGTTCTCACCGCCCATTCCCGTGGCGGCGAAGAACATGATCGCCAGGCCCGGTTCGCGGATCGGCCAGAACTTCCACCGGATCGCCACATGATCGGGGAGGACCTCGGGGCACCAGAACACGACGTTGGCGGCCTGCCCGTCCTCGACCGGCCGGGTGCTCTCGAGCCGCATCCGCCGGTGCGGGAATGTCACGGCACCGTCTCCCTCCATCCGGAATCCGTCCACGTCCGACGGCGACCGGAGCGGGTTGGCATAGATGGTGCGACCGAGCGCGGGCTGCTCTGGCATGGGGATCCTCCAGGTCTCAGATATCCACGACGCACAGTTGGGAGTAGCCGGTGGCATCGCTGGCGAACAGGATGCTGCGCGAGTCGTGGGACCAGACCGGGTGCAGGTGCGTGCCCCGGTGGGAGTGATCGGTGACGGCAACCTCAACCAGTTCGCGGACGGAGTGGTCGGCCGTGTCGACCAGGTTCAGCGTGGCCATGCCCTCGCTTGCGATGACGTGGTCGACCACGATCCATCGCCCATCCGGGGAGAAGGACGGGTGGCCGTGGCCACCGATCGCATCGGTGGCCAACTCGCGCTCACCGGTACGGGCATCGATCAGCACCAGGCTGTAGCCGGGTCGATCCCCGAATTCCGCATTGGCGAGCAGACGTCGCCCGTCCGGGTGCCAGCTGGGGTGGTTGCCGAACTCACCGAGCCTGCGCAAGTCGCTACCGTCAGCATTCACCGAATAGAGGTCCTTCACCCGCGGAAGCTCGGCGAACTTCGTGTCGTAGAACTTCTCGTTGGTGAACACGAACATCAATTGCTGACCGTCAGGCGACCACTTGGTGTGCTTGATGTACAGATGCCAGTCCGCGATCTCGGCACGCCTCGGATGGATGTCCAATGCGTCCTGGACCGTGGCGAGGGTCCGCTCCTCAACATCGGTGAAAGAGCGGATGACGACGCCGCTCGTGGCCTTGGTGCGCCGGACGGTCTCGTCGTCGTGGCGGGCGCGATCGGTGAAGTAGACGAGCTCATCGTGACCGGGGCGCATCATCCGCAGATCACCCGGGAGCGAATCGACGCCGCCGGTCGCCATATCGACCGTAGCAACCAGCGGGCCACGCTCGTCGACGTCGCGGAAGTACAGCCGCGCGCCGTCCGCTGACCACTGCGGCATCGCACCATCGTTGGCCGTCATAGCCGCCGATCTGGCCACCACTGTCAGATCCGATCCGTCCGGCCTCATGACACAGATCTCGCCATCACTGCTGCCACGGTGACGGCTGAAGGCGATCCGCCCGTCCGTACGCGACCACGGTGGCAGGTCGTAGTACCCGTGTACCGAGTGCGCCCGGCCGTGAGTTAGTTGCCGGATCGTCGATCCGGTGATCGAGTCGACAGTCCGTGTGCCGCCGGTAACAGGTCCTGTGGCATCAGCCGTGGAGTCCGCGGTAGCCATCACACCGTCAACGATGGCGTCGGCCACGTACTCGGCAATAGTCCGGGAGCCGAGGAAGGAGGAGTGACTGTCATCCCGCAGGCCGTCGGGGAACTGGGTGCTGGGTGCGCGGTGGGTGAAGTACTCGACCGACCCCTCCGGTCCTAGCCGTTCGTAGAGAGCATGGGTCATCGCGTGCAGGTCGATGAGTGACAGGGACCGTTCCGTGGCCAGCTCGCGGACCACCTGCGGGTACCGCCCGTGTGTGTCGGTCAGCGTCGCGCCGTCCCACACGCGCCGCGCTACCGGCGTGCACAGGATCGGCGTGGCCCCGGCCGCCTCGACCTCGTCGACAAAGCACCCGAGATTGGAGCGGTACTGACCGTCGGCAGCCAGGTGCTCATGTTTGGCATCGTTGTGGCCGAACTGGATGAGCACGATGTCGTCGATGTGCACCAGGCGCAGGAGCTCACCCCACAGACCGCTCTCCCGGAACGACTCCGTGCTGGCACCCCCCTGTGCGAGATTGCACACCGGGACAGTGAGCGGTGGCAGCCCTCGCTCCACACGGCGACAGGTCACGAGAGTGTTGAGCTCGGCTCCGAGGTGACTTCCCCACCCAAACGACGGCTTCTCGTGGATAGGGCGTGAGGCGACGGTGGAGTCACCCGCCAGGTACACGGTCGGGCCCCCGGTTCGGCGGGGCCGCAGTCCATGGTCGGTCTTCTCCATCGCTTCCTCTCTGACGGTTCGAACAAACTGATCCTCAGACTCACGCAGCGAGGCGGTCATCCCTTGAGCGCCCCACCCATGATGGTGGCGCCCCGCAGAACGATCCGCTGGGCGAAGATCAGGACCAGCAGGACCGGCAGCATGGTCAGCAACGTGGCAAGGACTACCTCGGGGATACCGATATCGGACTGCACGATGGAGTTCGGATTGAGTTCGGGTGCCACCGAGGCCAGGAGCGCGAGCCCGACCGGCAACGGGAAGTCATCACTCGAGAGCATGATGTACGGCAGCAGGAACTCGCCCCAGTTCCGGGTGAAGGAGAAGAAGGTCACCAACGCGGCGATCGGTGCCGCAAGCGGCATCGCCACCTTCAGGAAGACCTTCCACTCGCTGCATCCGTCGATCCGGGCCGCGTCATAGACATCGCGACCGATCGTGCTGGAGAAGTAGATAAAGGTCAGGTAGAGCCCGAGCGGGAAAACCGCCCCTGGAAGAATGACGGCCCACCTGGTTCCAACCAGTCCTAGCGCCACCATCTCCAGGAACTGCGGCAGCACGAGCGCACCGCCGGGCAGCAGAATCAGACCGAGGGTGGCCATGAGGATCGGCTTGCGCATCCGGAAGGTGCACGCGCCGAGCGCATACCCAGCGGGAACGGTCGCCACGAGCGTCAGCACCATCTGCGCGCCCGTCAGGATCACGGTGTTCCCCAACCACCGGTACAAGACGCCGTCGTTGAACTCGGCCAGGTGCTCCCACGACTCCCCGACCCGCGCGAAGGAACCGAAAGCGAAGGGGTGCTCGGTCGCCAGTGCGGCACCTGATTTCGTTGCCGCCAGGACCAGCCAGAGCATCGGCAGGATCGCGAATGCTGCCCAGAGCAGCAGGCCGATCCAGGCGAATGTGCGGGCCGCCGACGCAGACAGGATCGTGCGATCGATTCGCATATCACGCATATCTAGACCTCCACCCGGAACATCCCGGTCTTCTTCACCACGAGCACGGCCCCGCCCAGGCCGAGCAGGAGCAGCTGGATCGACAACGCCGCTGACGCTGGGAAGTTGCCGTACTGGTAGGCGAACGTGTAGGCCAGTTGCAGCGGCGAGAAGTTGGTCCCCACCGCACCGTTCGTCACCGCTGACATCAGCTGCGGCTCGGCGAACAACTGCGTGGACGCGGCCACGCTCGTGATCAGCAGGTACGCGACCCACTTGCGCAGCAGGGGCAACTTGATGTGCCACACCATCTGCCAGGCGTTAGCACCGTCAATGGATGCCGCTTCCTCAACCTCCTGGGGGACAGATGAGAGCGCAGCGAACATCAGCAAGATGCCCTGCCCCGAAGTCCACACGGCAATGATCGCGAACAGCACCGCGAGACTCGCCGGATTGCCCGGCCGGACGACATCGTAGAACTGCTCCATCCCCAGCGACTCGAGCAACCCGCCGATCGGCGAGACACGCGGGGTCAACAGGAACAGCCAGAGCAGCACGGCGGCGACACCGATCACCGAGTGAGGCAGGTAGTAGATCACCCGGAAGGTCGAAGCCACACCGGGTCTGCGGCCGTGCAGGAGCAGGGCCAGCCCGATCGAGATCACCAACGTCGGTACCAGGAACACCAGGGCGTACACGCCGAGGTTCTTGAACGTCGCCACATACCGGAAATCGGTGGCCACGGTGATGAAATTGCCGAAGCCGGCGAACCCGCCTTCGGGCCGGACGAAGGCGAGGTAGACCGCATACACTGCCGGCAGGAACGCGAAGGCGACGAAGAGCAGCACGTACAGGCTGGACAGCACATACCCGGCGGTTGCCTGTCCACGCGTCACGGACCGGCCCGAAGGCCGGTCGGTGGGCACCGACCGGCTCCGCGGGGGGCGTATCGCAGTGGGAGCACTCATGCGCTCACGCCTGGGTAGCGGTTGATCATCGCGGCGATCATCCTTCCTCGACGGTCCAGCCGGCCGCCTGCGCCTCGTTCACGATGAGCTCTTGCCACGCGGGGACCAGGTCGAAGATGGACTCACCCTGTCGCAGACCCGGTTCGACCGCTTGGGCGTAACTGGAGCGGATGGATCCAACGTTCAGCTCGTCCCAGTAGGGGGACAGTTGCGACTCCGACGCCTCGACAACGTCGCCCAGTTCCCCGTCTTCGACGTAGAACATGTCGGTGTGGTTCTCGATCCAGTTGTCCTGCGCGGGCCGGTAGGCGGGGAAGGTCGGCGTCTCAGGGGCCGTCTGATAGGGGCCGGTAGCCATCCAGGCCGCGAGTTCGGCGGCTGCCTCCAGGTGCTCGCTGTGCCGCGAGACGGCATAGGCAACACCGCCGCCGTAGTAGTTGTGCACCTCGTCCTCGTTCTCCCAGCGCAACGGAGGAGCGATACCCACGGACCCCTCGGGCCATTCGTAGGCGTTGATGAATCCGTACTGACCGCGGTGCAGCGGCTGAACCGACATCAGCAGATGGCGGTTCGATGCGTAGTCGGCGATAAACTCCGGGTCATTGGCCGACAGCGGCGAGAGTGCACCGGCGCTGAGCATGTTGTCGATCATCTCGAACACGCGGGTGCAGTTGGGGTCTTCCAGATCCACCTGCAATGTCCTGTCCCCGACGACCTGCGCCATCGGGCACCGCGACACCGGCAGGTACTGCATGGTGGCGATGTGGCCCATGATGTAGCCAGGGTGTTCCTCTGCGAGCTGCAGGCCGAGCGCCTCGAACTCTTCCCAGGTGGTCGGCAGTTCGTACCCGAACTCTTCCATCAGGTCCTTGTCATACCAGAGCACCAGGGGCGAGAGGTCGTTGTTGATGCAGTACAGCGCATCGCCGTCCGTGCAGAGATCCAGGATCGCCGGCGAGAACTCGCCGAGCATATCCTCCGGCACGTAGTGCGAGATGTCCGCGGAGTACTCGTATGGCGCGTCCGCGAAGGCCGCCATCTGCTGGGTCTTCACCACGATCATGTCCGGCCAGCCTTCACCGGCTTGGTTGGCCAACTGGAGCCGCGACTCGATGTCATCGGGCAGCGTCTCGATCTGGAGATCCACCTCCGGGTTCTCCTCCTGGTACATCTCGAAACCGACCTGCCGGTTCGGGTCGGTCCAGATGACCAGTTCGGCGGGCCCTTCCGCTTGCGATGCCGTCTCGGTGGCGGGATCCTCCGTACCTTCGCCCTGGCCTGGGACACATGCGGCCAGAGCCAGTGCTGCGCCGATACCGAGCACGGCCCAGGGCCTTCCCCGGCGACGTTCCGTTGTGTGATCGAACCGTCCGGTCCGCGTTCTCCCTGCAGCCATCTCTCGCTCCTTCGGTGCGTGCTGTGCAGCGTCCTCATCGACTTCAGCGACCGTCGCGCGCAATGACTTGAAGCACCATTGCGGGCCGCGAATGAATACCAACCATATTGAGATCTGTCGGACCGGTCAACCAGCATGTATGCACTTCATTGCTCAATAGTCGCTTCACCAGGCGGTCAGCAACGCAGGCTGCCGATCGACCGGACCGACTCTCCAGCGGTGCCGTTGAGCAGTCAATTGCTCACCCAAGGGTTCCCCACGACCGACAGATACTGGTTCGCATCACGCCGACCGATCGGGCTAGCGATCAGCCAACGAGCCATGTATAGTTACCATCTACTTGCTAGGAGGCGACGTGGAGAAGAACACCAAGAAGGCTGGCGCGTCGAACAAGGGAAGCCGCGCACAGACCTACCGGCCGGGCTACGAGATCGCGGCCGAGCGGATCCTCGCCCTGATCGACCGTGAGGGACACGCCCCGGGCGACCGACTCCCCACCGAGAAGGACCTCGCCTCCCGCCTCGAGGTGAGCCACACCGTGGCACGCGAGGCGATCAAGCTGCTCTCGGCCCGCGGTCAGGTAGTCACGCGCAAGGGGGCCGGCATTTTCGTCGCCAACCCCACCACCACCCTCACTCCGGGCACATGGGAACCGCTGCTGCTGCAGAACCTCGACCACGTCGAGATGCTCTACGAGGCGCGGCGGACACTCGAGGTCGAGGCAGCTGCGCAAGCGGCGAAACGCTCCAACCCTTTAGAGCTCAAGCAGATCCGGGATGCTGCCCAGGCCACGGTCGACGCGGCCGCCGAGGGAGCGTTCGACGCCTACATCGCAGCCGACGAGCAGCTCCATCTGGCGATCGCGCAGGGCTCGCACAACATGTTCTTCTGCTCACTCATCGAGAACCTCTCGGCGCTGAAGCGGCGAGTCATGACGGTCGGCTTCGAAGGTGAGGCCGGCGACGTGATCCGTCGTGGCGCGGGCGAGCATGCACGCATCGCCGCAGCCATATCGGATGGTGACGCCGAGGAGGCCGGCGCAGCGATGGGCCACCACGTCGACATGGCACTGGATCAGTACCGGCAGCAAGTACAGAAGAGGCTCCTGCACGAGCCGCGTGAACCCAACGGAGAGTGAGCACCGTGTCGTCGAAGCGTCCGAACCTCCTCTATATCCTGTCCGATCAGCATGCAGCGTCGGTCATGGGATGCAGTGGAGACCCTGTCGCCCGCACACCCCACCTGGATCGGTTAGCGGACCGCGGCGTGCGCCTGACGAACCTGTACTGCCCGTCTCCGATCTGCACCCCCTCCCGTATGGCACTGCTCACCGGACGCGAGCCCCACGAGAACCAGGTCTGGACGAACGAGAACATCCTCAGCGGCGCCCACGCCACCTGGCCGCATGCCCTGGGAGCTGCCGGATACCGCCCCGAGCTCATCGGTCGCCTCCACTCCCGCGGCCGCGATCAATTGCTCGGCTACGCCGCACGCGCAGTCGGTGACCACTCACCCAATCATCCTGGTGGACCCGAACCTGTGCGAGGAAGTCTGCACGGAACGAATGACCCGCTTCGCGTGAGCCTCAGCAAGACCGGGGCAGGATCCAACCCATACGAGTTCCACGACGAGGACGTCACTGAGCACGCGGTGACGAGGCTGGACGAGATCGGGAGGGCACGGGCCGACGGCGACAGCACCCCGTTCGCCCTCTCCATCGGACTCATGCTTCCGCACCAGCCCTATGTGGCCAATCGGGAGGACTACGACCTATTCGACGGTGCGGTTCCCCCGCCTCGGAACCCGTCCACCTCAACGCATCCGTATCACACCGCATGGCGAGCGGAGACGGGGATCGACGACGTCACCGACAACGAGTCCAACCGCGCCAGAACCGCGTACTACGCGTTGGTGTATCGCATGGACGCCATGATCGGGCGGATCCTCGACGCGCTTGACCGGAATGACTTGGCTAGCAACACCCTCGTCATCTATCTCTCGGACCACGGAGACCACCTAGGCGAGCACGGACTCTGGTGGAAGCAGACGTTCTTCGAAGAGTCCGTCCGGATTCCTGGCATCGTGTCCTGGCCGGGGCACCTTCCAGCCGGCACGACCTGCGAGCGAGTGGCGTCCGGAACGGACCTGACGGCCACTCTCGTGGACGCCGCGGGTGCACCCGCCCTGCCGAACAGTTCCGCACGTTCCATGCTCCCGATCCTGACCGAGGGTACGGCCAGTTCCGGCGAGTGGGAGGACCGCGCGTTCTCCGAGTACGTGACCGCGAGCGGCCGCACCCACCGGATGCTCCGGCGCGACCGCTGGAAGCTCTGTTACTACACGGATCAGCCGGAGCAGCTGTTCGACCTGGAGGCGGACCCTCACGAGCAGGTCGATCTCGGCCAGCACCCCGACTACGCTGCGGTCGTCGACGAGTTGCGTACCGACCTGCTCCGCGACTGGGACCCCGAGATCGTCCAGGGTGCCTGTACGGAGAAGGCACGCGATCTCGAGGTGCTCCGTGCCTGGGCTGAACGAGTCGAGCCTCCTGAGCAGCATCGATGGCTCATGGAGGAGAGCATGAGCCGGCTGGATCAGCCACAACCAGCGTGACGCCCGTGGAGCGGACGTCCCTGTTCAGCGACTCGGTGACTGCGCCCGGTCAGTTTCCGCTCTCACTCGGTTGCGCCCAGCTGGGCAATCTCCATCGACCGCTGAGCAATGAGGATGCCGTATCGATCGTCGAATCGGCGTGGGAGCACGGTCTCCGATACTTCGACACGGCACCCCACTACGGGCTCGGCCTGTCGGAGCGACGGCTCGGGCAGGCTCTGCGCGGGCGACCGCGTGACACCTTCATCGTATCGACGAAGGTCGGACGGCTGCTGGAATCGCGTTCGGTTGACGGCACGCCCAACCGTGATCGCCTCCACCATGTACCCGCCACACACGAACGCGTCTGGGATTTCAGCCGGGACGGTGTGCGGCGCTCGCTCGAGGAGAGCCTCGAGCGACTCGGGACGGATCGCGTGGACGTCGTGTACCTCCACGACCCGGATGACCACGCCGCGGAAGCCCTCGATGACGCCTACCCGGCGCTGGAAGAGCTCCGCGCTCAAGGAGTGGTGCGCGCCATCGGGGCAGGCATGAACCAGTCGGCACTGCTCACCCGGTTCGTCCGCGAGACGGACGTCGATGTCGTCATGATCGCCGGTCGCTTGACCCTGCTGGACAGCTCGGCCGCCGACGACCTGGTGCCGGCGTGCTCCGAACGCGGCGTCGGCGTCGCAGCGGCAGGCGTGTTCAACTCAGGAGTCCTCGCCACGCTCGGCTCAGGTGAGCCCGTGACCTACGACTACGCGCCCGCACCCGATGCCGTGCTCCACCGAGCGCGGCGTATCCAGCACCTTTGCCATTCCTATGGCACGGATCTTGCGACCGTCGCGCTCCAGTTCCCGCTCAGGTTCGGGCCGGTCGAGACCATCACGGTGGGTTGCGACAGCGCGGAGCAGGTCGCACGGAACGTCACAGCGGCGCAGGCCCCAATCCCTGAGGGCCTCTGGGAAGCGATCAACCAGCTGATCGATTGCCAACTATACACTCGATAGTGGATCTTAGATGCCATTCATTCTTGCCAGATGCGCTCCACCATGGCAGAGTGACACAGTCAGCGCCGACAGTGTCAGACATCTTCGTCGAAGATAAATACCATCAATGATCGTCGGGCATCGTTCCGTCGAGCAGGAGCCAGCGCGGCCCACTCACGCTCCCGTGGGTCCAGAGGCAGATGCTCCCCGCAACAAGGAGGTTCAGCGAGCATGACCACGAACACACCGATCAACCGTGCGACGGACTCACCCACCGGACCCGCTAGGCGTACCGTTCTCGGCCTTGGCGCCGCCACGGCCGGTTGGTTCCTCGTGCCGACACCTGCGCTCGCAGCACCGAGCACAGGCACGCCACCGCACGCCTTGTCGAGCAACGGAGGCGGGCGCGAGGTCCCACACTGGTACGACGCGAACCGTGTCCAGGGACACACGCGCCTGATGATCGACCGATACCACGACACGCCCCAGTTCTCCGATGCCGCCGAGCGATTCCAGCAGCTCGGGGCCGGTGCCTTCACCCGACACGCCAAGTTCGGCGACGAGCAGCCCTGGTGGCCCACGGCACTCCCGCTCGGACCCGACGGCAACCCGCTCTCGGACCACGACCGGATCATCAGGGGCGTCGAGGTCGAGGCGGGACGCAACATCCCGCAGGAGTACATCGACTACGCACACAGCCTAGGCATGCGCGTTATCGCCTACTACTGGCACATGTCGGAAGCCTGGTATCGAGACAATGAACCCTCCTATATCTGCCGTACGCCCGACGGCGATCCGATTGAACACGGGAGAGGTACCCACCTCGACATCACCGGCCCATACGGCGACGTCGTGGTCACCCGGCTCCGCGAACTGGCCGCCATGGGGGTGGATGGCTTCTTCTTCGATGAGAACCATCTGCCGCCCTCAGGCTCCTGGGGTTCGGCACTGGAAGAGGCTTGGGAGGCAGAGACGGGCACTGCCGCTCCTGTTCCGGCGGGCGCCTCCGGAGCCCTGCCCACGTGGCCACCTGCAACGTGGAACGATGCGTCGTACCTTGCATACCTCGACTTCCGGGCACGTCGGATCGAAGACACATTCCAGTCGTGGATGGACGACGTCAAGGCCGACTATCCGGAGGTCGTTTTCATCATCAGCACCACGGAAATCGCCGGTATGACTCGCCGCGGCATGACGACCCGGCTAGCCAGGATTGCTGACTCTGCGAAGAACGAGTTCGACACCTCGTGGAAGCACAACTACAGCTACCGGGTCTTCCTCGACTATCCCGATCTCCTTCAACCGGCGAACCATGTGCGCCAAGCCCTGAGCTTCTCACTGATGCGGGATTCCTCTGACGGTCGCCCGCCGCTCATCTGGGTGACGGGCCTACCGAATGCGGACCACGCGGAGGGCTTCGCCAGCTCAGTCCTCACCTTCGGAGGCGTCGCGAGCATGGACACCGACGAAGGAACGACGCTGGTCGGTCAGGACCCGCCGCCGTGGCCTGACGGCCTCAAGACCCCGATCGCGGGCCTCGAGGCAGCGTTCGAGCTTGGGAACGCCGTCTCTCCACGCCTCGCCGGAACGCGACCGGTCCGCTGGGCGGCCGTGCACTACAGCGAACGGATCCGCAACGCACGGGAGGGAGACTTCCGCGCTGCGTGGGAAGAGGTAATCTGGCCGACGATCGGTGTGTACCAGACCGTGACAGAGGACGGACTGCCCATCGGGATCGTGAACGACCACCAGCTCGCTGAGAACGAACTGGACGGGTATCAGGTACTCATCCTGCCGAACCCCACCGAGCTCACGGGTGCAGAACAAGCGGCGGTGGACGACTTCACTGCCGGTGGGGGCGCGGTCATCGCGATGGACCCGTCGTGGGAATGGAGCACCGAGGCCGGCAACCCACTCGCCGCCGCATCGCTACGCAGCGCGCTCGCGCCCCACACCAGCTCGGCGACCGTTCAGGTCGTCGGCGGTCCGGCCGGACGGTACGGCATCGCCTACCAACGCCAGGGGCACACCTACACAGTAGCCATCACCAACGACTTCAGCTGGGTCCAAGATTCCGCCTACGCCAAGCGTTGGGAAGGCGAGATCAACCCTGCAGCCCCACCCGCCGAAGGCGTCTCGGTCCATCTGCGCGACATGCCGAACGTGAACGCGCTTGTAGCGACGGACGCCGTCAGCGGCGAGGATCTCGACGTGGTAGCAACCGCGGACGGTGTGCGGGTGGACGTCCCCGCCTTCGATCGGATGGCCTGCATCGTGGTCTCCTGCGGGAACACGAACCAGCCGTCGTGACCTCCTGAGCCGGCCGGCCGGGCAATCCTCAGCAGGCAGGGGATGCCCGGCCGGCCGCCTCGTTTCGTCCTGCTCGTCCTGGGGTACCGTCGTGTCCTGCCCACCGGCGCAACCATCCCCGCCGTCGACAGGAAACCGGCACACCGTGACCTCACCCCCCGCGGAAGCACCCGTCGTCGTCATCACCGGCGGCTCGGCCGGGATCGGCCGGGCGGTGGGTGAACGCCTGCACCGGGCCGGGCACCAGGTGGTGAGCCTGTCCCGTCAGGCCACCGACCCCGAGTCGGGCTGGGTGCCGGACGTCCAGCACGAGGTGGATGTGGCCGATTCTGACGGCGTCGCTCAGGTCGCAGCGCAGGTGCTGTCCGAGCAGGGCCGGGTGGATGCCTTGGTCACGTGCGCCGGGACCGTCACCCGAGGCGACCTCATCGAGACCTCAGCCGACCAGGCGGGGCGGCAGATCGCCGTCAATCTGCTCGGGACGATGAACGCCTGCCGGGCCTTCGCCCCGGCACTGCGGGCCCCTCGGGGCGCCATCGTCACCCTGAGCTCCTCGATCGCGGCCAACCCGCAGGCGTCGGTGAGCGCGTACGCGGCCGCGAAGGGCGGGGTGGAGTCCTTCAGCCGCGCGCTGGCGCTGGAGCTGGCGCCGGTGCGGGTGAACGTGGTGCGCCCCTCGCTCGTGGACACCGGCATCTGGGTCAGCGGCGGCCTTGATCCCGACGCCTACGACACCCTCATCGCCACCCGCGGCTCGGAGTACCCCCTCGGCCGGGTGGGCCGGGCAGAGGACGTGGCGGCCGCCGTCGCGTTCCTGCTCTCCGAGGACGCCGCCTGGATCACCGGCACCGTACTGCCGGTGGACGGCGGCGCCGACCTGATCGGCCGCTAGTCCACGCCGGGCAGGTCGTGGTTGTTGGGTCCAGGCGGACGGGGCGATCTGAGCGCGGCAGCGGTCTTGCCACCGGCGACCTCAGCCTGGATGCGCGAAACGAGCCATCGCCAGGACGGTCGACGCGCCTGCTTCATTTGTTCACCAAAGAGCCTTGAGGCGCAACCGAATCCTCAGCTAACTTGTGGGTGTGTGATGTAGGCCACCCACTCGGGGGTGACCGTTCATTCGGGGGAGGAACTCATGAGTCACACACGTCAACAATCGCGGATGGTCGCGACACTCGCCCTCATTTCAGCTCTGATGCTTCCTGCGTCATCTGCGGGAGCAGTTTCGTCGACCGAGGCCGGGTTACCGGAGGATGAGTCTGCGGTCTGGGTTGAGCCGGTACTGAACGACGTTCTGGACGACGTTCGTCTCCGGGCGGACGAGGTCGGCGAGGAGTGCGCCGAACAAGACGATGGACAGACCGAGGTTTGCGTCAGCATCGAGAACGCGCGCGATGTCCAGCTCGCTCCAGTGCCGGATGAAGCCGGTGGTCTAGCCGCCCGAGGATGAGCTGGGAGTGGTTACTCCGCAAGCGATCGTGCCGATCCCACAGTGGTGCCTAGACGCTGGCGTCACAGATGGCTGGATGGTCACACGCACGGAGGGCTGCGGAATCTTCACGGGTGAACTGGTTGTCAGGCAGGTATCGTCCACGGGGGCTGTGACCGTGATCGGAACGATGAACTTCCTGATGTACCGCCTGATTTACGTCTCCACTAGTGCGGTGCTGTGGGGCAACCAGATCGAGGTATCGCCCACCATCATTACCGGCGCCGCAGCCGGCACGGTCATCTCCGGCACCCCAGCGTGCTCTGGGGTGTGCGCGTTGAGCAGTTCCGTGTTCCCCCCTCAGACGCCAGGTGTGGGTGGTAGCGCCAACGGCGAGTCATACTACACCACGGCCACTACGAGTGGCGGGGCTGCGTTTGCCTATGCGGGGTGGACCCTGTCCTTCAAACCTCCGAACGTGACGACGCCAGCCACGTTGAACACGACAAACGGCCTGGCGGTCCGCTGTGATAATGCCGTTCCCGGCCGGGGCCCGGGATGCGTGGTACCGCATGTGACCGGCCGCATCACCTACTCGCAGGCGGTGTACCCGACCTTTGGTGCGCATCTGAGCGCGGCACAAGCGTCAGGACTTCCCGGTGCGACGGTCCCTCTTCATCGCCTCACTGACAGTGCGCTTCAGGCTGCCAACCGGACCGAGTCGTGCAAGACGGGTGCCGTGATTCCGCGGCCGTCTGGGATGAGCTGTGACGAGTACCCGTTCGCGTCCAGTTACGAGGGTGCTTTCACTGGTGGCGGCAGCGGTCGGACATTCGCTGGCTGCAGCGTGACCTACTACCCGACTGGAGTGACCGGGCCAACGGGGTTCAGCATCTGCATGATCAACGCCACCGAGAACTCCTCCGCCGGAAGCCAGCTCAACTCGGTTCTGTACTCTCCGTACAGGATCATCGACGGCGACCCCTTCTACGTATCTGTCGCCTAGCCGCCTCGGCAGCTGGGAAGGAGGACCGTGGTGTACCACGCGAACGCGCACTCTCACCGCCTTGACCTCGACGGCGCCGTTCGGTGGCACGATCTCCCTCCCAACTCCGGGCCAGGAGGTGGCCTCTTCGGCCACCTCCTGGCCGCGTTCCCTGGCCTATCGCCGGGGTTGTTCACCAGCGTGTGGGGTGGTCCGGTGGCGATCACCCTCGAGGCACACGGCACACGCCCAAACTTGCCATCTGGCAGATTCGACATCTGCGTTGAGACCAGCGTACTGGTCAACGAAGCACACTTCGCAGTACGAGGGATGGAGGACCCTCCCTCCCTCACAATCGAGCACGGTCTAAAGCTTCCAGGCGGCTGGATGCGTATGCGCGTGTACGGTGCAGGGCGTGAGGAGGCCTACGACGAGATGGTAGCTACGGCGGTCGAGAGCTACCTCCTTCAGGTGTGGCCCGAACAAGTCTCACCCACACGAAACCTGACTACCGGCGAGCTGGTCGATCACCCCGGGCCACCGACGCCACAGCAGTCCGAACCTAGCGTTCGGGTCGAGTTCGTCCCCGATGACTCCCCAGCCGACGAACCTCACGGATAGTCCACAACGCCGTAGCCGGAACGCCTTGCGGCCCGGTCGGCACCACGGCGTACTCGTTGAATGAGCCCCAACACGATTTCAGGCGGCCGCGGTGCTGTACAACCCCCGCGCCACCGCGAGCTTCTTGCCGTCGCCGTTGGTGACCACCGCATCGGCCACCCCGAGCGACCGGCCGCGCCGCACCACGGTGCCCACGGCCAGCAGCCGATCCCCCGGTCGAGCGGGGCGCAGGTAGTCCACCCGTAGATCAATCGTCGGCAGCCCCACCCCGAGCTCGGTGACCAGCGCGAAGTCCCCGGCCACGTCCAGCAGCGTGGCGAGAATGCCGCCGTGCACGTAGCTGCCGTCGACGTCGGCGGTCAGCTCGTCGCGGCAGTCCATCGCGATCTCCACCTCACCGGGCGCCGCCCGCACCAACTCGAGCCCGAGCCACCGGTGGTAGGCGGGGGTGGTGAGCAGTCGCTCGACGGTCTCGCTGTCCACCAGGGATGTCTCGGTCATGTGCTCTCCTCCGTCTGCACGTTCTGCGGCACGTTCTCCTGCGCCCCGCCCTGCACGTTCTCCTGCGCCAGTGCACTCAACCGGGCGTAGTCCACCTTCCCGGTGCCGCCCAGCGGCAGCTCATCGAGGAACCACACCCGCCGCGGGTGCGCATGCGCCGCCCCATGAGCGAGCGCGTACTGCTTCACCTCATCCTCGGTCAGCCCCTCACCCACCACGAACGCCGCCGGCACCTGCCCCTTACGCTCGTGCGGGATCGGCACCACCGCTGCCTGCCCCACTCCGGGCATCGTGCGCAGCAGCTTCTCCACCTCCAGCGGGTACACGTTCTCCCCGCCCACATTCATCATGTCGTCCGCGCGGCCGAGCACCCGCAGGTAGCCGTCAGCATCCGCAGCGGCCAGGTCACCCGTGCGCAGCCAGCCATCCGGGGAGATCCGCTCCGCCGTCACCTCCGGCAACCGGTGGTACCCGGCGGTCACGCCGGAGTTGCGTACCCACAACTCCCCCACCTCACCCACAGGAAGATCACGGGCCTGGGCGAGCTGCGCCGTCGGGAGATCGGGATCGAGCACCCGCACCTCACAGCCCGGCAGCGGCAGCCCGGCCCGCCCGTAACGCGGCGAATCGGTGCGCGGGTTCATCAGCACCTGCGGCCCGCCCTCGGTGAGCCCGTACGCCTCGATCACCGGCACGCCGAGCCCCGCGGCGAACCGCTGCCCGAGCGCATCCGAGAGCGGCGCCGACCCGCAGATCACGAACCGCAGCGAGCTCAGGTCGTGCCGGAGGTGCTCCCCGCTCGCCAGCAGCATCTCGTACGTCGCCGGCACCCCGGTGGTGTAGGTGCATCGGTGCTCGGCTACTTCGGCCGGGATCCCCGCGGGGTCGGGCCGGCGCCCGATCACGATGGTGCCGCCCACCAGCAGCAACGGCTTGACCACGCAGATCATCGCGTTCTTGTGATAGAGCGGCGCAGTGATCAGGCCTCGGTCGTCGCCGGCGAGTTCCCACACCCGCGCCACCGTGCTCGCGTTCCACGTCTGCCCGGCGTGCGTGAGCAGGCACCCCTTCGGGTTGCCGGTGGATCCGGAGGTGTAGGGCTGCAGGCAGATGTCCCCGGGCCGCACAGGTTCGGGCCCGTCAGCCCCCGACGGCGGAGCATGCGTGCCATCAGCATCTCGCCACCCGTCCGTGGTCGCCTGGAGCGTGGGCATCCCGGCTGGTGCCGCGAGCTCGGCGGCCCGCTCGGCCAGCGGGTCGTGAGTGAGGAGCACCCGGGGTTCGGCGTCGGCCATCACATGCTCGAGCGAGGCGCGCCCGGCGCGGGTGTTGAGGGGGACGGCGACGGCGCCGATCCAGATCGTGGCGAGCAGCGCCTCGACGAACCGGTGATCATTGCCGAACAGCAGCGCCACCCGGTCACCTGGCCCGACGCCGAGGCCACGCAGGCTGGCTGCGGTGGTGCGGACCGCCGTCGTGAGCTGACCGTAGCTGACCACGTGCGCACCCTGCAGGATCGCGGGCCGGCCGGGGTGATCGGCGGCGCCGGCGAGGAGGTGGACGGCGAGATTGTCGGCGAGGTGGGTCTCATCGCCGTGCGGACCTGAATCGTGTGGAGTGCCTGCGGCGCTGCCGGGGGCCTCGCCCTGCGTCACAGGGTGATCACCACCTTGCCGATCACGGCCCGGTCCTCCAGCAGCTGCTCAGCCTCGCGGATCTGATCCAAGGGGAACGTGCGGTCGATCACCGGCTCCAGGTCGCCCGAGGCCACCATCGCCAGGAGGGCTTCGAGGTCCTCCCGTCGCCAGCCGTTGCTGCCGCGGATGTCGAGCTCGCGCACCCACACGTACGGCTGGAACTGGGTGACCTCGTAGCCGCTGGTGGCGCCGCAGGTGACCACGCGCCCGCCGACCTTGGTGGCGCGGATGGAGGACTGCCAGGTGGCGGCGCCGGTGTTGTCGACCATGAGGTCCACGCCCTGCTTACCGGTGGCCTTCCAGATCTGCGCACCCCAGTCCTCGGCGCTGGAGTCGATCACGATGTCGGCGCCGAGCTCGGTGAGGCGCTCGCGCTTCTCCGCCGAGCTGGCGCAGGCGATGACGGTGGCCCCGACGGCCTTGGCGATGAGCACGGCGCCGGTGCCGAGCCCGCCGGCGGCACCGAGGACGGCGACAGTTTCCCCGGCCTGCAGCCCGCCGCGGGTGATGAGCTGGCGGCGGGCGGTGCCGTAGGCGATCGGGAGGGAAGCGGCACGAACGTAGTCCACGCCGTCGGGCAGGGGAATGATGTTGGTGCCGGGAACGGCAGCGTACTCGGCCAGCCCGCCCTGCATGTCCTCCCCGAGGGCCTTGCCGCCGACGAGCGGGTCGATGAGGATGCGCTGGCCGATCTGGATGTCGGTGACCTCGGAGCCGACGGCGGCGATCTCGCCCGCGATGTCACCGCCGGAGATATGCGGCAGCGGCAGGTGCCGACCGGCCACACCCTTGCGCACGAAGACGTCCAGGTGGTTCAGCGAGCAGGCGCGCACCCGGACGAGGACGTCGCTCGGTCCGATCTCCGGGACCGGGTGCTCCCCGACGACGCGGCCCTCCGGTCCGCCGCGCTCGACGATGAGTGCCGCGCGCATGGTCTCGGACTGGCTGGGCGCCTCGGGCATCACAGTTCCTCCTCGTTCCGGTGGCGCTGCGCTGAGGGGGCGCGGCGCCGTGCTGGTCTCACTTTCTCACGTCCTTCTGGCAAGCCGGCGAGACCAGTCACCTACCGGACCGACACCGGTCCGCACCGCCGCGGCACCATGGTGCGCGGCTCGACGTATACGTGTCGGTGCGATCAGCGCGGGCCGCTCCTCGGCGATCTGTGGGCCAGATACTCTGGCAATCATGACAGCGATCGATCACCTGGTGTATGCCGGGCCCGACCTGCAGGCGCTCGTGCGCGAGGTCGCCGACCTGACCGGCGTCGAACCCGTCGCTGGTGGCAGCCATGAGGGGCGCGGCACCGCCAACGCGCTGCTCGGGCTGGGCGAGGGGCGCTACCTGGAGTTGCTCGGGCCCGATCCTGACCAGGGCGAGCCCGACCGACCGCGACCGCTGCGGGTGGATGAGGTCAGCGGACCCACGATGGTGGGGTGGGCCGTGAACCTCGGCGGGGCCGGACGCGACATCGAGGCGCTGGTCAACTCGTCCCAGGCAGATGGCTACGATCCCGGTCCCGTGGCCCCGATGAGCCGCCGCACCGCCGACGGCGACCTGCTGGCGTGGCGTTTGACCCCACCCGAGGGTGGACGCGGTGGGGCGATCCCGTTCCTCATCGACTGGGGCACCACGTCGCACCCCTCAGCGGATCTGCCGGCGGTGGAGCTGACCGGCCTGCGCCTGGAGCACCCCGAGCCCGAGGTGGTGCGCGCGGCGCTGACTGCCGTGGACGCCGTCGGGCTGGTGGATGTACACGCCGGTGAGCGGCTACGGATCGTGGCCGAGCTAAGGACACCGCGAGGCGTCGTCACCCTGGGCTGAGCGCGTGCGGAACATCGCGGGTGCCACGGGAGTTGACCGGGTAGGACCCGACCAGGAGGTACACATGACTGACACCGGCACGATCACCCGCACCCCCGGCACCGAGACAGCGGTACTCGCAGGGGGCTGCTTCTGGGGGATGCAGGATCTGATCCGCGCCCAGCCGGGCGTGCTCAGCACCCGGGTCGGCTACACCGGCGGATCCAACGACCACGCCACCTACCGCCATCACCCCGGGCATGCGGAGGCGGTGGAGATCGTGTTCGACCCGGAGCAGACCAGCTACCGCGACATCCTCGCGTTCTTCTTCCAGATTCACGATCCCAGCACCCTGAACCGGCAGGGTAACGACGTGGGCACGAGTTACCGGTCGGCGATCTTCCCCCTCGGCCCGGAGCAGGAACAGACGGCGCGGGAGACGATCGCCGACGTCGACGCCTCGAGCCTGTGGCCCGGGCCGGCCGTAACCACGATCGAGCGGGCAGGCGCGTTCTGGGAGGCCGAGCCCGAGCACCAGGACTACCTGCAGCACTACCCGAACGGGTACACCTGCCACTTCCCGCGACCGGGATGGGTGCTCCCGCGGCGCGGCCAGAAGTAGACATACCGAGACACAATGAATCGATGAATCGATCTCGGTAGGCGACCCCGGCAGAACCCGGCGCCGATGCTGTGATGGCACGGGTCGCCGAGCAGATCGGCTACCCGACGTGCGACCCGGTCGCAGAATGAGCCCGGAGTCGAACGCTGTGGCGAACCTTGCCGTCGCGAGGAGTGGCCGGGCCGCTAGGGAACCAGCAGCAGGCGTCCGCGCTGTCCGCCCGAGGCCACCTGCCGATAGGCTGTGGCCCCTTCGGCCAGCGGGCGAGAACCGCTGATCCGGACGGCCAGCTCACCGGAGGCGCTCCGCGCGAGCAGGTCGGCGAGCGCCACCGGGTCGGGTTGGACGAACACGTCCTCGCTGGTGATGCCGCGCACCGGCGGCGTCGGTGCGATCGGCAACACTCCGACGAAGGCCCCGTCGTCGCGCACGGCGGTCATGGCCGCCTCACGCAGCGCGGCGGCGTCCAGCACGGCATCGACCGAACCGGGCACGAGCTCGGTGACCAGTTCCTCAGCACCAGCGGAGCGGACGAACTCCTCGTCAGCAGCGCGCGCGAACGCGACAACCCGCCAACCTGCCGCCGAGGCAAGCGCCACGGCGTAGCCGCCGACCGCTCCGGCCGCACCGGTGACCAGCAGGTCCCGCCCGTCGGCCGGTCCGAGCATCGCAAGCGCCTGCGCTGCCGTGAGCGCGTTCAGCGGAATCGATGCGCCCGCGACTGGATCCAGACCGTCGGGCAGGTGAGCAGCCCACGACTCCTCCAGTAGAACCTGCTCGGCGTGCGCCCGGGAGGGGGCAGCCAGATCGGGATGGATCGCGGCGACTGTGTCACCCACCGCGAACCGGGTGACACCCGCACCGATCTCACGCACCACTCCGGTGACGTCCCAGCCGAGCCCGACCGGCCCGGTGAGACCGACCGGCCCGCGGGCAGCGCCGGAGGCGACGGCGAGATCGAACGGATTCACCGCGGAGGCGATGAGATCGACGACGATCTGACCGGCGCCGGCCGATGGTCCGGATGCCTTCTCCGCCACCGGTTCTGTGGAACCGGGGTGGGAGATCAGGCTGGTGATGATGCTGGAGGACATTGGGGGTCCCTTTCAACGAGGTCTCATTGCCACTCCAGGATCGGGTGGTTACTCTCCATGGGGAAGTAGGCACTTCGAAGTGGGTCACGCACCCGGAGGTAACCCATGGTCACGATGACGGCGCAGGAACGGCGCGAACTCGAGCGCGAGGCATTCGACGCCTACCTGAGCAACTGCCCGAGCCGCCAGCTCCTGGACCGGATCAGCAACAAATGGGTGACGCTCGTGATCTGCGCCCTGGGCGAGGAGGGCACCATGCGCTACTCGGAGATCGCGCGACGCCTCGCGGGAGTCAGCCAGAAGATGCTCACACAGACCCTGCGGTCGCTCGAGCGTGATGGCCTCGTCATGCGCGAGGTCACACCGTCGGTCCCGGTCCGGGTGGACTACTCCCTCACCGCACTCGGGAACTCCCTGCTCGGGACGATTCAGCACGTCAAGAGCTGGGCCGAGGAGCACATGACGGGAGTCGACGAGGCGAGACGTCGCTATGACGGGCGCTCTGTACAGTGATCGGCCCGCACGCTCCGAGCCGACGAGCTCAGTCCCGACGAGCTCAGTCCCGACGCACGCGGTCCTGACGGCTCTCGTCCTTCCCCATCCGCTGCATCATCGCGTTGTAGGCCTCCAGCTCGGCGTCGTCGTCCCGGTCGGCCTTCCGGTCCCGGCGCCGGGCCTCCCGGGTGTCACTACGCGCCCACTGCACTGCCACCCCGATCGCGAGCGCCAGCGAGGGGACCTCACCGATCCCCCAGGTGATCTCACCACCGGTCTCCTGGTCGGCGAGAGCGTCCACACCCCACGGCAGCCCGAGCGCGCCGAAGTAGTCGGCCGCCAGAAGCGTGTTCATCGAGATGATCGCGATCCCGAAGAAGGCATGGAACGCCATCGTGGCGAACAGCATCACCAACCGCAGCGGGTACAGGGGGCGGCGCGGGCCCGGGTCGATCCCGATGAGCACGTTGACGAAGACGTACCCGGCGAGGCTGAAGTGCACAACCATCGCGACGTGCCCGATATGGGTGGTCAGCGCGAGCTCGAACAGCGGTGTGAAGTAGAACAGGATCATCGAGCCGGCGAAGTTCACGGCGGCGATCACCGGGTGGGAGGCGAAGCGCGCCCATCGCGAGTGGACGATCGCCAGCAACCACTCCCGCGGGCCCCGGGTACCGTCGGTACGAGCCGGGAGGGCACGGAGCGCGAGTGTGACCGGGGCGCCGAGGGTGAACAGGATCGGCAGCACCATCACCAGGGTCATGTGCTGGACCATGTGCGCGCTGAACAAGATCCGCCCGTACACCGCCGGCCCGCCGAAGGTGATCCACGCGAAGCCGGCCGCTCCTACCAGCCAGACGACGGTGCGCCCGAGCGGCCACCGGTCGCCACGCCGGTGCAGCCGCACGACCCACATCACATAGACAACGGCGAGCACCACGGCAAGGCACGCGAACAGCAGGTCCGGAACGCCCTGGGTGAACCATCGTTCGAATGTCGGTGGCGCCGGCACAGGCTGCTGCGAGAGCTCCTCGGCGGGGCTGAGATTCTCCTGCGCCTCTTGCGGAACTGGTGGCCCGGTGTCCGCCAGGGCCACCGCGACCCCCATGACGGCGCCCATCACCAGCACCTCGACGGCAGCCAGGCGCCAGAACGCCTTCGGCGTTCCGCCGTCAGATTTCTGCACCGGCGTTCCGCCGTCGGGCCGAGGCTCCAGGGTGCGGATCGTCCGCACGCGGTGCAGGAGCCCGATCCCGCCCAGAGCGTAGAAGATCACGATCTTGACCGCGAGCAGCGCACCGTAGGTGCCGAGGAAACCTTCCCAGCCACCGAGCCGGAGCCAGGCGTTCGCGGCGCCGGAGACTCCGACGCCGAGGAAGCACCACAGGGCGATCCTCGAGTACCGGGCCGCGGCGCCGGCCAGGTCACGACCCAGACGCGGTGCACTCAGGCACAGCACCACCAGGCCTCCCACCCAGATTGCTGCGAACAGCAGGTGCCCGAACATTCCGGACATGCCGAGCTCGTGGTAGGCGCTACCGGAGGCGTGGCCCGAGGTGGCGATCGGGATCAGGACGGCGACCGCCAGCAGGGCAGCGATCGCTGCGGTGCCGTAGCCGGCCACCGCAACGCATGCCACCGACATGATCGCCGCAAGCACTGCGGCCATCAGCGCGGCGCGGCCGGTGGAGATCTCGGTGAGATAGAAGGCGAGCTCGTCACCGAACCCGGCCCCGCCGATAGGACGACCGGCGACGGTGGCGTAGCCGAGCACGAGGTCGATCACCAGACAGGCCGCCCAGACCGGGCCGGCGACCATCACCGCGCGGGCGGCGATCGGCCACGCCTCACCCATGCCTCGCGGCCGGTTCTCCCGGATCGGCCCGTTCTGACGGTTCGTGCGGTTGCGCCCCGGCGCCGCCTCTCGCCCAGATGCCTCTCGCCCAGCGGCCGCGCCGTGCCCAGCCGGCGGGGGGCTGAGCACGAACAGCAGCAGCATCAGCCCGCCGATGGTGACCGAGGCTGCGAGCTGCCACGTCACGGAGATCAGCGGCCGGCTCCAGCGCACGAGCGGGCCGGCGTCGGCGAGCTCGGTCGGCCCAGCAGCCCCGGAGAAGGCGAGGCCGAGCAGAGCGGCAAGCATCGCCGTCGGGAGCAACGCCCAGGCGGCCCAAGGGGCTCGCTGAGCGGCGAGAGTGGAGGGCGAGGCGGGCACACCGTGAGCCTACGCGGCGCACTCATCGACCACCGACGTCTCGGCCGGGACGTGGCCCGTGGGCGGGTCATGGGGACTCCTCCCCCGAGGCCACCCCGACGACGTCAGCCCCGGCTGGCATAATCGGCCGCGACCCACGTCCTCGTACAGAGCCGGAGCTCATGTCCAGTCCCGTTGCCCCCCACCTGGCGCCGCCGACGGCGACGATCTCCTACGACGACATCCAACGCGCGTCCGAGCGGCTCGGCCACGTGGCCCGGGTGTTCGACCAGCGCATCGTCGGCCAGCACGGGCTGCGCACCGCACTGGTGAGCTGCATGCTCGCAGGCGGGCACGTGCTGCTGGAGTCCGTACCCGGCCTGGCGAAGACGACCGCGGCACAGACCCTGGCCGACTCCGTCTCGGGCACCTTCCACCGCATCCAGTGCACCCCGGACCTGATGCCGAACGACATCGTCGGCACCCAGATCTACAACTACGCCACAGGTGAGTTCTCCACCCAGCTCGGCCCGGTGCACGCGAACATGGTGCTGCTGGACGAGATCAACCGCTCCTCCGCCAAGACGCAGTCGGCGATGCTGGAGGCGATGCAGGAGAAGCAGACCTCCATCGGCGGCGAGATCTTCAAGCTGCCGAAGCCGTTCATGGTGATGGCCACCCAGAACCCGATCGAGGAGGAGGGCACCTACGTCCTCCCCGAGGCACAGATGGACCGCTTCCTCATGAAGGAGGTCCTCACCTACCCGGCCCCGGACGAGGAGGTGGACATCCTGGAGATGATCCAGTCCGGCCGGATGAGCGCCCCGCTGACGGCGCAACCCATCTCCATCCAGGACGTCGAGTTCCTGCAACGCCTGGTCGGGCAGGTGTATGTGGACACCTCGATCAAGCAGTACATCGTCGCGATCATCAACACCACCCGCGGTGGCGGCCCGAGGCCGCTGCCGAACCTGAACCAGCACGTGCGGGTCGGTGCCAGCCCCCGTGGTGGGATCGCACTGATGCAGATCGCACAGGCGCTGGCCCTGCAGGCCGGCCGCGCCTACGTGGTGCCGGACGACGTCAAGGCGCTGCGTCACTCAGTGCTGCGGCACCGGATCGTGCGCACCTACGACGCGCTCGCCAACAACGTGGCACCGGAGTCGCTCATCGACGCTGTCTTCGCCGCGGTGCCGAGCCCATAGCCGGTCGCGAGCTGCCCATGCACCGACCATGAGCCGACCCTGACACAGGCGCCTGAGGCGCCGCCCCACCATCAAGGAGAGTTCCGCGTGGTCTCGACGTCCCGCCTGGCGAAGGTCCGAGCACGGCTCGACCTGCCCACGGTGCGGCGCGCCGCCGGACTGCTGGAGGGGCGCCACCGCTCGGTCTATTCCGGGCACGGCCAGGACTTCGACGAGATGGCCGAGTACCGGATGGGCGACGACGTCTCCGACATCGACTGGAAGGCGAGCGCCTCCTACGGCGAGCCGGTGATCCGCCGATTCGTCCGCGACTCCAACCTGGCGATGGTGCTGGCGGTGGACACGGGCCGGAACATGGCAGCCGCCGCACCCGACGGTGGCAGCAAGGCCGAGATCGCGACCTTCGCAGCCGAGATCGTCTGCTACCTGGCCCGCGGGCGTGGCGACACGGTGGCGCTGGTGGCCGGCGATGCGGAACGGATCGTCCAGGTCCCCGCCCGGGGCGGCACCGAGCACATGGAGATGATGCTGCGGCGGGTGGAGGCGATGCTCACCCTCGACGCCGGGCCCAGCGACCTGAACCGGGTGATGGACCGGATCCTGACCTGGTTCAACCGCCGGTCGCTGGTGGTACTCATCACCGATGAGGCACGGCCGCAGCCCGAGCACGAACTGAGCCTCAAGCGCCTGCGCACGAGGCACGAGGTGATGGTGATCCAGGTGGCCGACGCGCTGCCCACCACGTTCGGGGACCGGCCGATCGACGATGTGGACCAGCCCCTCGATATCCCCGAGTACATGCGCTCGCACAAGGCACTGGCCGAGGAGGCTCGGACCGCGGTGGAGCGGCGGCGTGCCGACGTCGCGGCGATGCTACGCCGTCAAGGTGTGGAAGGAGTCACAGCCGACAGCGAGGAGACGCTGATCGACGCGCTGATCGACCTGCTGAGGAGGCAACGCCGTGTTCGCCGGTGACCTCATGGCCGCTCCGATCAACGATCCGGTCGACCCTGCCGCCTACTCGGCCTGGGTCTGGATCGTCGGTCTGGTCCTGCTCGCGCTCATCGGCGGGTGGTACTGGTTCGTCTTCTACAACACCCGCAAGCGCCCCTTTGAAGAGGACGAGGGTGCGCGAGACCGGTATGCCACGCTGCGCACCACGATGCTCGAGCAGGTCGACGCAGCCGAGGCCCGCTACCGCGAGGGCGAGTCTGACCTGCGCAGCCTGCACCTGGACCTGAACCACATCCTGCGTGAGTTCGCCAACGGGCGGATGCGGATGGATACCTCCTCTCTGACCGTCCGGGAGATCGCCCGGCTGGAGGGCACCGACCGGCTGGTAGCGCTGCTGAGCGAGTATGAGGAGCCGGCGTTCGCGATCGACTCCGACGCCGAGGCACTGTCGGCCACCGACAGCGCGCGGGCGGTGGTACGCGAATGGTGACCAGCATGCTGATGCACCCGTGGGCGATCTGGGTGGTCGTGGCCGTCGTGGTCGCGGCATTGGTCCTGGGCTGGTTCGCGCGGGCCGCCAAGCAGGAGCGACGCCGCGTGGCGTGGGTGGCCAACGCCGGCTATCTGACGGCGCTGCCGTCGTTCAGGTCGAGAATCTCTCAGTACCGGGTGCTGCTGTCGTGCCTAGTGGTCGTGCTCTTCGGAGCCTCGATCGCCGCGGGTTTCCTCGTCTCACGCCCCGTCGACCGGGAGGTGCGCTCGGATGAGCTCGCCACCCGGGACATCGTGCTCTGCCTGGACGTCTCGGGGTCGATGGTCGAGTACGACACCGAGATCGTGCAGCGGTTCCTGGAGCTGCTGCCGAGCTTCCACGGCGAGCGGATCGCGCTGTCGATCTTCAACTCCACCTCACGCACGGTGTTCCCGCTCACCGACGACTACGCCCTGGTGGAGGAGCAGCTCACCGAAGCGGCCGAGGCGCTCGACTTCGACGTGGACTCTCTCGACGACTTCTCCTACGACGCCGAGGCCCTGGACCGGCTACTGGCGTTCCTCGCGGGGACCGAGGGCCTCGGGCAGGATGCGTCCTCCCTGGTCGGTGACGGGCTCGCCACGTGTGCCCTGGCCTTCGACCTGGAGGACGAGGAACGGTCGCGCTCGATCATCCTCGCCACCGACAACGAGGTGTTCGGCGAACCGCTGTACACGCTTCCGGAAGCCGCTGACCTGGTGGCCGAGCGCGACATCACCCTGCACGGTTTCTATGCCGGGGCGGTGACCGCAGACTCGGCAGCGCAGGAGAAGGAGTACCGCGACGCCGTCGAGGCTCATGGCGGGTTGTTCTACGCCAGTGACGATCCGGACGCGGTCTCCGGGATCGTCGACCAGATCTCGGCTCAGCAGGCGGCCGAACTGGACGCCGATGCGGACGTGATCATCACCGACACACCGGAAACGTACTTCGCCTGGCTGATGGGACTGCTGGCCCTGTACCTCCTCGCCGTGTGGAGGTTGCGCTCATGACGCTGCGGATGATGTGGCCCCTGTGGCTGACACTGCTGGTCTTCATTCCACTGCTGGTGCTGGCCATATGGAAGATCCGCACCTCGCACGGGCAGCGGCGCCGGGACTGGTGGCGCCGTGGGGCCATCGTGCTCACGGCCCTGGTGATCGCACTCACGCCCAGTGTGCCGCGCACGCTGGAGGAGTCCCTGATCACGAACGTCGAGATGTACTTCGTGGTGGACCGGACCGGGTCCATGGCCGCCGAGGACTACGACGGCGACCAGGCTCGCCTGGTCGGGGTTCAGCAGGACATGGTCGCACTCACCCAGGCGATGCCGGCTGCCCGCTACAGCATCCTGGCCTTCGACTCCCAGACCACCTCCCAGCTCCCGCTGACCACGGACTCGCGTGCGGTGCGCGCGTGGGCGGACACGGTGACGCAGGAGATCACGGCGTACTCGGCCGGATCGGCGATCGATCGCCCGCTTGCGGCCCTGACCGAGACCTTGGCCGCCGCGGCGGAGCGGAACCCGGAGAACGTGCGCCTGGTGTTCCTGTTCTCCGACGGTGAGAACACCGACGGCTCGAACTCCCAGGCGGGTGGCGGGTTCGAGTCCTTCGCCGGGCTCGAACCCCTCGTGGACGGCGGCGCCGTGCTGGGATACGGGACCCCGGACGGCGGGAATATGCGTTCCTATGACGGTTCCTCCGGCACTGGCTTCGGGTCCGACGCGCCGTACATCACCGATGACACCGGGCAGCCGGCCGTCTCCCGCATCGACGAGACCACCCTGCGGACGGTGGCCGACCAGCTGGGCGTGGAGTACACCCACCGCATCACGCCGGACCCGGTGGAGCCATTGGTGGCCGGTGTGGACGTGGAGGAGATCGCCGCGGACGGCCGGCGCGATCTGACCACCTACGAGGACGTCTACTGGCCGTTCGCGATCGTGCTGGCGCTGCTGCTGGCCTGGGAGGCCTGGGACCTGACCAGAGAGGTCCCCCGGGCGGGGCGTAAGCGACCGCGCGACGACGATGACTTCGGCACTGCCGATGACGACGCTGATGATCGTGCAGCGGTGCCCGCGGGCACCGGGAACGGAGGCCGGTGATGAGCACGGATCTGCTGCCCCCGCCCGGTGAGTTCCGCACCACCGAGGAGATCCGCGATGCCCAGTTCCACGAGCGACTGGCGCGCCGCCGCAAACTGATGCTGCTGTGGTCAGCCCCGGTGGTGGCCATCGCGTTCCTGGCCGTGCTGAAACTGCTGAGCGCGACGGTGATCAACCTCGCCGGAACCAGCGCCTACGACAACGCCAACTACGTCACGGCCACCGATCGGTTCGAATCGCTGGAGTTCTTCAACGTGGTGCAGCCGTGGAAGGCGCACTTCAATCAGGGAACGGCTATCTACGCCAGCGGCGACTTCTTCAACGCCACCGTCCAGCTGGAGGTAGCGCTCGGTCTGGTGCCGCAGGCGCCGCAGGGTGAGCCGCGCGGCGAGGACGAGTGCAAGGTGCGAACCAACTATTCCCTGGCGCTCGAAGGTCTGGGGGACGAGGCCTCGATCGCCTCCGACTTCGCCACGGCCACCGACTATTACGAGCAGGCGCAGACGATCCTCTCCGACTGCGGCGAGTCAGGCGGCAACGGTGGTGAGGAAGCGCAGGAGGCCGAGGAGCGGCAGCAGCAGTCGCAGGAGCAGAGCGAGCAGCAGCAACAGGAGCAGGAGCAGCAGGGACAGGACGGGCAGGAGGGCGACCCGAGCGAGTCCCCCAGCGAGGGCGAATCCGGCGGGGAGTCCGAATCCCCCAGCGAGGGCGAGTCCGGCGGCGAATCGGAGTCCCCCAGCGAGGGTGAGTCCGGCGGGGAGTCCGAATCCCCCAGCGAGGGCGAGTCCGGCGGGGAGAGCCCGTCACCGACCGAGTCGGTGGATCCGCGGCAGGAAGAGTTGGAGAGCCGCAACCAGGAGGCGCAGGAATCGCGCGAGGCCTCCGAGCAGCAATCCGGCGGGGGCAACGGCTCCGGGCAGAACTGGTAGCCGAACCTCTCCCACCACGAAATCTCTCGTCGATCTGGCGCCTCCCACACCCACCACCAGGAAATCTCTCGTCGATCTGGCGGGTCAGCGTGACCAGATCGACTGTGAGTGTGGTGTTCGCAGCCTGGTGGTGATGGGCTGTGGGTGGTGGCTTGGAGTGTGACTCGCTAATCGACTGGCCGTGTGTGCCTTTCGCACGACTTGTCCGCTCCGGGTCGCCGCCTCCGGCCCGGTCGGAGCGACTGGCCTGATCAGGAGCTTGACCGGCGGGCGTAGTAGCGCCCGTCGTGTCCCATCTACAGTCCTGCCGATTCTCCTACCGGACCGGAAAGCAACAACGTCCCGTCCCGTTCCGAAGTGGAGGAAACGTCATGACTAGTCTGAGTGATCTCGTCGAGGTTGTCATCGGGGTCGACACCCATGTCGATACCCATACCGCGGCGATCATCGATGCTGGCACCGGTGGGGTGCTCGGCCAGGTACAGGTCGCGGCCACCCCGGCGGGGTATGCCGAGCTGGTCGAGTTCGTCGATACCCACCTACGCGGTGAGGATGAGGCTGATATCGAGACCGATCCGTGCGCCGCCACTGGTGGACGGGCGTGGGCGATCGAGGGCACCCGCTCCCACGGGGCGGGTCTGACCCGACATCTACAGGCTCGTGGTGAGCTGGTCATCGAGATCGACCGCCCGCAACGGGCCAAGCGCCGCCGTGGAGCCAAGTCCGACCCGATCGACGCAGTCCGCGCCGCACGGGAAGCGTTAACCCGCGAGCACCTCGCCACCCCACGCTCAGGCGGGAACCGGCACGCCCTCGCGATCCTGCTGAGCACCCGAGACTCCCTCGTGACCGAAGCAGGCCGCGCCGCACGGCAAGTGTTCCACCTCATCATCACCGCCCCCGAACCCCTGCGAGCGAAGTTCGCCGGCAAGAAACTGCCCGCGATGATCACCACCGCCGCCCGGCTACGCACCCGGCCCGGTCAAGACATCGAGACCACCACCACGATCACCATCCTGCGCGACCTGGCCCGCCGCGCCCAAGACCTGACCACACAAGCGGCCCAGTACAAGAAACAGATCCACCACATCGTGACCAGCATGCGCGCCGACCTGCTCGATCAGCCCGGCATCGGCCCCATCGTGGCCGCACGAATCCTGTGCGCCTGGTCCCACCCCGGACGCATCCACTCCGAAGCCGCATTCGCCATGCTCGCCGGCGTCGCCCCCATCCCAGCCACCAGCGGCAGAACCACCAACCGACACCGCCTCAACCGCCACGGCGACCGCCAACTCAACCGAGCACTCCACGTCATCGTCCTGACCCGACTACGCCACGACCCACACACCCGCGCCTACGCCCAACGCCGCACCACCCAAGGCCGCACCCACCGCGAAATCACCCGCTGCCTCAAACGCTACATAGCCCGCGACATCTACCGACAACTCGAACACCACAACCCCACAAACACCCCTTGACAGAACATAGGAGCGTCGAGCAATTTCAGGTTGCGCCGACCGCATAGAGTCCTCCTGTGGACTACGTCTTCGACACCCTGAACCTGCACGACGACTCTGCTGAATCCGTTGCCCGCCGCAACGCGTGGTTCGGCTCCGTGGCCCAGGCCTTCCATGAGCCGCGGCCCGCTCCGGAGCAGATCCAGCACATGGTCACCAGCGCCCGCGCCGACGGCGCAGTGTGCCGGGGTGCGTGGCTACCGGACGGGGAGTTCGGCGCCGGACCGGCACCCGTGGCCACGTTCATCAGTTTCGACAAGACCATCAACGCCGGTCATGAGCTGCTCAGCGTACGCATGATCAGCGACGTCACAGCGAGCCCGGCGCACCGTCGCCGAGGACTGGTGCGCACGCTGATGGAGGCCGACCTCTCCGACGCTGCGGCCAGCGGAGCGGCACTCTCGGCACTGACTGTCTCCGAGGCGACGATCTACGGGCGCTGGGGATTCGGCCCGGCCACGTTCGTGCGCAAGTTCGAGCTGGAGACGGGCCCGCGGTTCGGGCTGCGCTCGTTCACCGATCCAGGCCGCACGGAGCTGATCGACCCCGCAGATGCCTGGCCGCACATCAGCAGCGTCTTCGAGACCTTCCATCGCACCAGGCGCGGGTCGATCGAACGCCCCACCTTCTACGAGGTCATGCACACGGGCGCATTCGACTTCTCCGAGGGCGGACCGGCGAAGAAGCTCCGTGGCGCCGTGCACCTGGACGCAGCCGGTTCAGTGGACGGCTTCGTGCTCTACGAGTTCGACGGCAGCGACCGTGACAAGCCCGCGATCAAGGTGAACGAGATGCTGGCCCTGAATCCCACTGCTCAGCTCGCGCTGTGGGACTTCCTCGCTCACATCGACCTCTCCAACCGCGTGATCTGGCGGTTCGCCGATCCCGCCGACCCGCTGCCCTGGGCACTGACCGATCTCAACGCCCTCACCATCAGCGCCGACCGTGAGTTCATCTGGGTCCGTGTGCTCGACGTGGAGCGTGTGCTCAGCGCACGCCCCTGGGCAGCGAGCGGACGAGTGATCCTCCAGGTCGAGGACGCCCAAGGTCACGCCAGCGGCACCTACGCCATCGAGAGCAACGACGGCCGCGCCGTCGTCACCCGGACCGAGGAGCAGCCCGAGATCGCGGTGACGGCCGAGACGCTCGCCACCCTGTGCTTGGGCACGGCCCCGGTGACCGTGCTGGCAGCGGCAGGTCGCCTGACCGGGGCACCGGACGCCGTCGGACGCTTCGCCGCGATGGCCGACCTCGTGGACCAGCCGTACACGACGACCTTCTTCTAAGAGGTCCCCGGGGGTGGTGAGTACTCCCCATTCCCCCGCCTCTCGTCTCGCTCTAGGTTGAGCGCGAGACGAGAGGCGGAGAACACCATGGGGATGACCATTCCCGGCGAGCTGGACTACGTACTCGACCTGCTCGGCTACGAATGGCCGAACCTGGACGAGGACGCGATCCGTGAAGCCGCGGTGCTGATGCGCGGGCTGAGGGATGACCTCCAGGGCACTCTCGATGATCTCGACAACACGATCAACGTCGAGCTGGCCGAGGCGTTCACCTCCAAGACGGCCACGGCCTACATCGACGCCTGGACCGACAACCGCACCCAGAACATGGACCAGATGCTCGACCTGATGCCCACCGTGGCGGACGGTATCGACATCTTCGCCGACGCCGTCCTCGCCCTCAAGGTGAAGGTGATCGCCGAGCTCACCATCACCGCAGCACAAATCGCGGCGGCAGCGGCGAGCGCCGTGGTGACCCTCGGCGCGAGCGTGGCGGCGAACGCCGCGATCATCGCCGCCCGGAAGAAGGCGCTGGACATCGCCACCGATCTCGCGATGGAACAACTGCTGGGCCAGATCCTGACGCTCGTGATCGAACCACTCACCGACACTGCGGCCGGGCTCGCGGAAGCCGTCGTCGCAGCACCGATCACCTCCTCCGGCAGCGAGACGTCCTCCTTCGACGCCAGCTATGACCTGATGGAGCAGCTCGCGCAGGCGATCGACGACTGCGGGGTCGAGCAGGAGGAACGCATCGACACCTTCATCTCGCAGGTCATGGGCCTGCCGATCTTCGCGTCCTGAGGAGGCACCCATGTCCGCACTGACACGCAACGCGCAGGAGATCCTCGAGGCGATCGAGAGCGGCTTCCAGCGCATCAAGCGAGCCCTGCGGGATCGCCAGCGCGACCAGGCGCAGAAGATCCGCGACGACAACAACCGGATCAACGAGACCGACGGCGAGATGGCTGAGACCGTTCGCAAGACGGATCTGCCCGAGACGGGTCCGCCAGGCTCCTACGGTTACGACGCCGACGGCAACCGGCTCCCATACGCCAATGATCGCCCGAAGTACGACGAGGGGCAGGTCGAGACGGTCTGGCGGGACACCCACGACCAGCAGGTCGCCGACGCCGAGAGTGGCAACCTGGTGGACCAGGAGGGCAATCCGCTGGATCCCCCAGGTGAGAACCAGGTGTGGGTTCAGCGCACGGACGACAGCTGGGATCTGGTCACCTGGGAGCCTGGGCAGAACAGGCGGGGCGTGTGGGACATGGGGCACCGGCCGGACGCCAAGTACAGCGACCTGCGCGATCGCTACCTCAGCGGGGAGATCAGCAAGGACGACTTCCTGGCCGAATATCGCGATCCCGACCACTACTTCGCCGAGGATCCTGGCCGGAACCAGTCACATATGGACGAATAGGCGCTGTGGAAGGATGAGACGAAGTGTGAGCACACGATCGAGAGGTGGGACGTGGCCGATCCGATTCTGAGCGCCAAACGCGCGACCCACGAGTCCTTCCTCGCCGACTATGACCCGGGGGTCACTCCGAAGTTCACGAGTGCGAGTACCGGGCAAACGGTCCTTTTCGGGGCTCTCGCCAACAAGGACCCCCGCACGCGCGCAGCGATCGCGAACCGGTTGCTCGATGACGGTGCCGACCCTGCGGTGGTCTCCAGCTCGGGCGTGAGCTTGCTGCACGTGCTCCTGGGGCAGCGCAAGCACGAGCCTTCCCTGGAGGGCCCCCTGCTACGCCGGCTGCTGGAAGGCGGAGCGCCGATCAACACGGTCGAGTCACGCGACGGCGCACCGCTCGGGATGCTCTACCGGCTCAGCTCCCTCTCCGACGAGGACCGGATCCCGATGTATGAGGCGTTCTTCGACCGACCGGATCTGGACCTCGACGCTCACGCCACCACAACGCACACGATCCGCGAACTCATCGAGATGGCGGCGGAGAACCGCCCGATCCCCTATCGATTGATGCTCGACCATGACGCACGGCGAGGAGCCTGACATGCCCGATACCCCCAGCGGCGCACCGGCTGACTATCCGGAGTTCATCCCGGATGCCGGCGCCTGCCTCGCCACCACGAACGTGCTCAGCGGCGCGGGTGCGGTGCGCTGGATGCTGCGCAAGCCCTCACAGGCCGGCGCCGACAACGGCTGGCGGATCATGAGCCACATCGATACCAGCGACTACCTCTCCGACCCCGCGAACTGGAAGATCACCGACTTCAACCAGGTGTGTGCGATCGAGCCGGCGCTCATCGGCATCTGGGATCTGGAGATCGGCTCCGACCTGCAGATCGTCCGGGACTCGCTCGGGGTGAGGGTCGTGGACACCGCGACCGGCCAGGCCATCCCGCGAGAGAACCTCTACGTACCCCCGCAGCAGCGCGCCTGACGCCGTCCCTTTCACGTTACGCTGACCGGCGTGGCCACCGATGAGCACTCCAGCAACGGACGGCGAGCGCGGGTCACGATCCAACAGCTCGCCACCGAGCTCGGCGTCTCCAAGGCTGCCGTCTCGTTCGCGCTCAACGACAAGCCTGGGGTCAGCGAGGAGACCCGGCAGCGGGTCCTGGCCGCCGCCGGCGAGCGGGGCTGGGCCGCGAGCATAGCCGCCCGCGCGCTCTCGGGGCAGGGCACCGGGTCTATCGGACTGGTGCTCGCCCGCGATGCCACCACGCTGGCGTTCGACAACTTCTACCTGCGATTCATCGCGGGCATCCAGGCAGTGCTGTCGCCGCGCGACCTCACGCTCACATTTCAGCTTGTGGACACACTCGAGGCTGAATGCGCCGTGTACCGCCGATGGGTGGCGCAGGAACGGGTCGATGCCGTCATCGTGGTCGACCTGCACGTCAAGGATCCGCGGCTCCCGCTGCTCGACGAGCTCGGGCTGCCCGCCGTTATCGTCGGCGACCGCGGATCCGGCGATGGCCCGTTTGCCGAGGTGTGGACCGATGACATCGCACCCATGACCCGGCTCGTCAACACTCTCGTCGAACTCGGGCACGAGCGGATCGGCCTGATCAGCGGGCTGCCTTCACTACGCCACACCGAACGCCGCGTGCAGGCCATGCAGGACGCCCTCGGCGCCCATGGACTCGCCGCACTCGCCACGCACTACACCGACTACAGCCGTGAACAAGGCGCTGCGGCAATGGCCGATCTGCTCGACTCCGAAGAGCGGCCGACGGCGGTCATCGCAGACAGCGATCAGCTCGCCCTCGGTGCACTCACCGCAGCGCGCGCGGCGGGCGCGAGGATCCCGGAGGACGTCGGCATCGTCTCGTGGGAGGACACCCCGCTCTGCGAGATCACCGAACCGCAGCTGGCGGCCCTGCGGCGCGACCCGTTCGACCTCGGTTCGGTGGTGGCGAGCGCGCTGCTCGACCAGCGTGCGCGCCGGTCCCCCACCAGTTTCGAGGGGATCGCGCCAGAACTCATCATCCGGGGCTCGCTGGCTGCACGCTGACAGTCCCGGGTCGGATGGACGGCGCTCGGGGGAAGTCCTCCGTCCATCCGACCCAGTGCTTGACGCGTTAGGTCGTGAAGCGAACCGCGCGGCGACGGTGAAGCAAGACCAGTCCACCGAGCGCGATGAGCGCCGCCGCGATGAGCGCGATCCATCTCGCGTTGCTGGCCCCGGTGTTGGCGAGGTCATCGTCCGGGTTCGAGGAATCCGGCACGTCATCGGTGGTTCCCGGCGAGTCTGAGGAGTCCGGCGTCCCATCGGTTTCCGGCGTACTCGAGGACTCCTCACTGCCGCCAGAGTAGGGCGGATCGTCCGGGTCACCAGTGGCGGGTGGCTCCTCCGCAACGATGTGCAGTGCGTCCAGGTCCGTGCAGCCCACGCAAGCGGCGAGCTCGGCATCTGCAGCCTCACCGGTCACGGTGACGGTCAAGTCACGGTCGCCGCGCGGCACCAACGTGCGGTCGGACAGCGGTGCGCTGATGACGATAGACCCGCTCCGACCTGCCTGGAGGCCGATATCCCAGATGACCGCTCCGGGGACGAGTGCCACATTTCCCGTATCGGCGACCGGCAGACGCGTCGCCGCGATGTCGTCGAGCACGTCCTCGAGATCGATCCTGACTCGTGCGGAATCGAGCGGCGACTCCCCTGCGGTGGCGGTGATCGACCACGTGGGTGTGTCACCGAGGTCTACCTCGCTCCCGGGGTCCGGGTCACTGGTGATCTCGAGGCTCCACGTGGGGACGTCGGTCGCTTCGGGGACCTCCCAGACCTGCTCGGCACCGAAGTAGGAGGCGTGCCCCTGGAACCGCAAGTGCTGGTCGAAGTCGGCGAACGTGTCTACCGGCCGCTCCGAGTTCCAGGTGTCCTGTGCGAACAGCCGCAGTCGTGGCAGGAGCGTCTGGGTAAGCACGGGTTCGGGCGCCCACCCGTGAGCGTCGTCCCAGACCGGGAAGAACTGACCCCGCACCTGGTCGCGGTACTGCACGTCGACAGTCTGAGGCGGACCGAACCCGCCCGAGAAGACGAACGGGCTCGGATAAGCGTTCCACGAGTACTCGGGTAAGGGGCGGTTGATGAACTCGCCCATCCTGCTCTCGCCGCCGGTCTGGTCCGCCCGCTCCGTGGCCGGCCAGAGGTCGTGGTAGCGGTCCGAGGACGATCCGATCGTCAGGTGTCCCTCGGCGAGCAACTCGTTGACCCTGAGCGAGCCGTAGATCTGCGCCCAGTAGATGATCGTGATAGTCGGGTCGATGTCGACGACGGCGTTGGAACCGTCGAGCATGTCGTTCCACATCATGGTGCGCATCCCGGCCTCGGATACCGCCTCGTTCACCTCGTTGAAGAAGGCGATGTAGGCGTCGCGGGGCGTCGCAGACGGATCCCCCGTCTCCTCGCGGATCCACTCGACCGGCTCATCATGGGCATTCATCGACATGAACTCGTCCCCACCGAGATGGATGTACCCGCTGCCGAACAGCTCGCCCATCTCGACGGCGACATCGGCCAGCCGTTCACGGACATCGGCGCGGCCGTAGTTGTACGACTCCTCGCCGAGCATGTACCCGGGCTCGGTGAAGATCTTGGCGTCGAGAGCCGAGTGCGCAGGCATGTCGTACTCGGGAATCACGCGCACGTGGAACCGCTGGGCGAACGCCACGAGATCCTGCACCTCCTCGCGGGTCCAGTGACCGCCGTCCGGAAGGTCGTCCACCAGCTCGGGGAAGACCTCACTCTCCACACGCAGGCCCTCGTTGTCCTTGATGCGCAGCACGAGCGTGTTGAGGTTGGTGTACGCCAGGTCCTTGATCTGCTGCTTGAGCCAGTCGATCGAGTAGTAGCGACGGCCCGAGTCGATCTGCAGTGCGCGGAACTCCTGATCGGTCCAGTTCAGGACGGTACCCGCGGGGAGGCCGGCGTCGCCTGTCGCGGCGCTGCGCATCGCCTGGGTCAGGGTGGAGAGTGCGTACAGCACCCCGGGTTCGCCGCCGGCTGTGATGCTCACGCCCTCGGGGGTGATCTCGATCCGGTACGCGTCCTGCATCAGGTCGCGGGCGTTGACGGGGGCGTCGTCCGGAATCGGGACGTCGCCCAGCTCGATGAACACACCGCCAGCAGCGAGGTCGCCGGCGTCACCGTAGGACAGTTCGACCTCTGGTGCCACACCGGCTTCGGCCATGTTGGCGGCACCGAGATGCGCCTCATCGGCGATCGCGTCGCGGTTCTCCTCGGCGACGATCACCCGGTCGATCGGTCCGGTGAAAGCGCCCTCAGCCGCCACGAACGACTGCACCGCGGGGATCGTCACCGGGAAGCCGTTCTCCATCGCGGGCATCTCGGCCCACGGTTCGGGCGCCTCGACCGGCGCGGCCGCGGGTCCGATACGCGTGATCGAGAAGTCGTCGCAGTAGCCGGCGCTGTCCGTGCTGGTGCTGAAGCAGTAGAGGTTGAGCTCGGTGGTGCGCGGACCGGTGGTCACCTGAAAGGTCGTCGTCTCCCATTCGGTTCCGTTGCCGGGAGTGGCGACCCCATTGCTGTACCCGCGGGCGGAGTCCCCCGTGGCGAGCCCGCGATAGTAGAGCGAGGCTTCGGTGTCGAAGGCTCCGTAACGCATCTGCCGGCCCTTGACCGTGATCGAGACCTCGTACACGGTCTGCGGCTGGATGTTGCTGACCGTCTTGTTCACCATGCCGCGGACGGGGCCACCACCTCGGATGGGCAGCGTGGTCCCCTCCGGCGTGAGTGAATCACCCTCGAAGTTGAAGCCAACCTGAACGGCGGTTCCTGTGCCGTCGGCGCCCGGGGTGACGAATTGCGCATGGTTGTGCTGCGTCGTCGGGTCCCATTCGCCCGACTCGAATCCGGGATCGACTATCACCGGCTCATCGTCGGCGTACGCCGGAGCGGCGCCGACGCCGCTGCCGACGACCAGGCCCGACATCACCAGTGCGGCAGTCACGCCGCCTACCATCCACGCTCGCAATGCTCGCATCGTTGCTCTCCAGACATCGTTGTGGTGATCAGGAACTTATCCGGTTAAGTTGTTGAGCGCAAGAGTCGGTCGATCGGCGCCTGAGCGCACCGGAAGCCGGGATGAACCGACCGAGGCAGGCACTTGCGTCAGGCGATGACATCGCCTATGTTATCGAATGTCGATATTAACGAACAACGATAAGGAGTGAGTCGATGTCCGAGCAACGCGTACCTGACCGAGGGGACCGCGTCGCCCTGACGGTCGTCGCCGTAGCGGCAGCAATCGTCGCCATCGGATCGGTGGTGATGATGATCCTGCTCGCAGTCGAGGCCTTCACCTCCCCGAACCTGCTGTTACCCGGCTTCGAGGTCGAGAACGGGTCCTCACCTGACTTCCTGGCCGATGCCGCCGGTGTGATCCACTCCCACTACACCACCGTCACGCTGACCGTCGTCGAGCCAGGTGGCGTGGTCCGGCTGCTCTACTTCGCGAGCGGCTACCTGCACCAGCTGATGGTGATCGTCGTAGCCGGTGCCGTCTCCTGGCTGGCGTGGCGCACCGTGACCGGTCGTCCGTTCGTCCGCTCCGCCACGATCGCCGTCATGCTGGCTGCCGTCGCCGTGCTCGCAGGGGGCGCATTCGGGGACCTCTTGCGGGGCATCACCCGCGCCGAGGTTGTCGCCGGGTTGGGCGAGAACGCCATCGCGACCGACACGAGCGAGGGCTTCCTCGCGCTGATGGTCTCGTCCACACTCGGCTGGCTCGGATGGGGCCTCGCGCTCGGCGTGGTCGCCCAGGTCCTCTGGATCGGCGAGCGCATGCAGAAGGACACGGAGGGGCTGGTATGACGCCACGCCGCGCCGACGAGACCGAGCCGGCGCTCATCCACTGCCGCCTCGACGAGCTGCTCACCGAGCGCGGGATGACCCTCACACAACTCTCCGAGCAGGTCGGAGTGAGTCTTGTGAACCTCTCGGTGCTCAAGAACGACCGGGCGAAGGCGATCCGCTATTCCACACTCGCCGCGATCTGCGACGCCCTACAGTGCGACGTCGGCGACCTTCTCGTGCGGGCGTAGCGCGACCGGGGCTGGTTCCCGGCTGCGCGCCTCCACCCCGGCCCGCATAGGGCGGGTGCGGCGAACTACCCCCAGACCAGACCCTGACTCGGCTCCTCCATCACCCGTGCCACATCGTGCAGTACCCGGGAGGCGAGCTCACCGTCCACGAGGCGGTGGTCCACCGACAGCGCGAGCTGAGTCACCCAGCGCGGCTTGATCTTGCCCTTGTGCACCCACGGCCGCTGATCGATCGCCCCGAGCGCCAGGATCGCCGACTCCCCCGGGTTCAGGATCGGGGTTCCGGTGTCGATACCGAAGATGCCGACGTTCGTCACCGTCACGGTGCCGTCGGCCATGTCGGCAGGCTGCGTCTTGCCTGCCCGCGCGGTGGTGGTCAGGTTCGCGATCTCCACCGCGAGCTCGTGCAGCGAGAGCCGGTGCGCATCCTTGATGTTGGGCACGATCAGCCCCCGGGGCGTCGCCGCCGCGATACCGAGGTTGATGTAGTGCTTGTAGACGATCTCCTGCGTCTCGTCGTCCCACGCCGCGCTGATCATCGGGTGCTGGCGGATCGCGAGCACGAGCGCCTTGGCCGCGATCAGCAGCGGGGTCACGCGCACGTCGGCGAAGTCGCGATCACCCTTGAGCCGCTCCACCAAGCGCATCGTCTTGGTGACGTCCACGGTCACGAAGACGGTCACGTGCGGGGCGGTGAACGCCGAGGCGACCATCGCCTCCGCCGTTCGTGCCCGCACACTGCGCACCGGCACACGCGTCTGACGCCCGTTGGCGGAGACGGTACCGCCATCGAGCCAGGGCCGGTCGTCGTCACGGTGCTTGACGTAGTTCTCCGGTGCGGACCGCTCGGCGGCCGAGAGCACGTCGGCGCGGGTGATGATGCCGCCGGGCCCGGTGCCCGGCACGCCGTTCAGGTCGAGCCCCAGGTCCTTGGCGAGCTTGCGTACCGGCGGCTTGGCCAGCACGTGTGCCGAGCGCTCGGAGGCCCCCGACGGCGGAGCTTGCGCAGGTGCAGGTGTGCCCGGTGTGGTGCGTGGCTGGGCAGGCGAGGCCGGCGCAGCGGCAGCAATCGGCGGCGCTCCGGCGGGCGCTCCGGCTGACGACGTCGCGCCGTCCTCCGGCGCAGCGGCAGCGCTCTTCCTGGGTCGCCGGGTCGCCGACGCGGTCTTAGTGCCGTACCCCACGAGCACACCACCGCTGGTCTCGTCCGCTTCCCCAGCAGGCGCCTGCTCACCCGAAGCCTGGGTGGACTCCGAGGAATCGGAGGCTCCGCCGTCGGGGGCCGGGCCACCGGGATCGGTATCGACGGTGATGATCGGCGTGCCGACCTCCACGGTGTCGCCGACCTCGGCCAGGAGCTCGGTGACCACCCCGGCGTAAGGGCTGGGCAGCTCGACCAGGCTCTTCGCCGTCTCGATCTCGACGATGTTCTGGTTCACCGTGACGGTGTCCCCGACGGCAACCTGCCAGGCGACGATGTCGGCTTCGGTGAGGCCCTCACCGACGTCGGGAAGGCGGAACTGCACGAACTGCGGCATGGTGTGGTCTCGTCTCCTCGGTCTGCGGGCGCTCGCTCAGTGTTGCAGCACCGAGTCGACGGCGTGGAGCACCCGGTCCAGGTTCGGAAGATACTCCTCCTCGAGCTTGGAGACCGGGTACGGCGTGTGGAACCCGCCCACGCGCAGCACCGGCGCCTCCAGATGGTAGAAGCACTCCTCACTGATCCGGGCGGCGATCTCAGCCCCCGCGCCGAGGAACGTCGGTGCCTCATGCACGACCACGAGCCGCCCGGTCTTGCGCACCGATTCCGCCACGGCGGGGATGTCGATCGGGGAGATCGAGCGCAGGTCGATCACCTCGATACTGGTGCCCTCGCTCTCGGCGGCGGTGGCGGCGCGCAGTGCGGTGGTGACCGACGGCCCGTACGCAGCAACGGTGACGTCGGTCCCGGCGCGGGCTACGACGGCGCGCACGTCTCCGGGGGTGTCGAGCACCTGGTCAGCGGCGGTGACGTCGACATCCGCCTTGTCCCAGTAGCGCGCCTTCGGTTCGAAGAACAGCACCGGGTCCGGGGAGGCGATCGCCTGCTGGATCATGGTGAACGCGTCGGCGGGGGTGGCGGGGGTGATCACCCGGAGCCCAGCGGTGTGCGCGAAGAGCGCCTCAGGGGATTCCGAGTGGTGCTCGACCGCACCGATACCGCCGCCGTAGGGCACGCGGATGACCACGGGCACCTGGGCCTTGCCGCGGGAGCGGTAGTGCATCTTGGCCAGCTGGGTGGTGATCTGGTCGTAGGCGGGGAAGATGAAGCCGTCGAACTGTATCTCGCACACGGGCCGGTAGCCGGCCAGCGCCAATCCGATCGCGGTGCCGACGATGCCCGACTCGGCCAGCGGGGTGTCGACCACCCGGTCGGAGCCGAAGTCCTTCTGCAGCCCGTCGGTGACCCGGAAGACGCCCCCGAGGGGCCCGATGTCCTCACCCATGAGGAGCACCTTCGGGTCGCGTTCCATGGCGCGCCGCAGGCCGAGGTTGATCGCCTTGCCGAGGGTGATGCGCTGGGTGCCGGAGGTGGTCTGCTCGCTCATGAGGCCGCCTCCTCGAATCCGGCGAGGTAGTCGGTCAACCACGCCCGATCGCTACTGATCTGTGCCTGCTCGGTGGCGTAGACGTCCTCGAAGATCCGCTCCACTGGTGGCGAGGGGATCGCGTGGCAGTAGTCGCGGATCTCGGCGCCGAACTGTTCGGCTTCGTTCTCGAGGCCGGTGAAGAACTCCGACGGCGTCCCCTCGCGTTCGAGCAGGATGCGCATCCTGTCGATGGGGTCGCGCCGGCGCCACACTTCTTCGTCCGCCCGGGTGCGGTAGCGCGTGGGGTCGTCGGAGGTGGTGTGGGCGCCCATCCGGTAGGTGACCGCCTCGATGAAGGTGGGGCCGCCGCCGGAGCGGGCGCGCTCGAGCGCCTCGGCGGTGACGGCGTAGCTGGCGAGGACGTCGTTGCCGTCCACGCGCACCGAGGGGACCCCGAAACCGCGGCCGCGGTGGTACAGCGGGACGCGGCTCTGGCGTTGCGTCGGCTCGGAGATCGCCCAGTGGTTGTTCTGGCAGAAGAAGACCACGGGGGCGTCGTTGACGGAGGCGAAGGTGAGCGCCTCGCTGACATCGCCCTGGGCGGTGGCGCCGTCGCCGAAGTAGGCCACGACGGCGCGATCGCGTCCGGGGTCGCCGGTGCCGACATCTCCGTCGCGCTGGACGCCCATGGCGTAGCCGGTCGCATGAAGTGCGTGAGAGCCGATGACGAGGGTGTAGAGGTGGCAGTTGTGCTCGTTGGGGTCCCAGCCGCCGTGGTCCTCCCCGCGGAAGAGGTGGAGAGTGGAGCGCAGGTCGACGCCGCGGGTCCACACCACGCCGAGTTCGCGATAGGAGGGGAAGGCGTAGTCGCGCGGCGCCATGGCCCGGCCGGAGCCGATCTGGGCGGCCTCCTGGCCGAGGCTGGGGGGCCACAGCCCCAGCTCGCCGTGGCGCTGGAGCGAGGTGGCCTCGGTGTCGAACCGGCGCACCAGCACCATGTCGCGGTACAGGCCTTCGAGGGCGACTCGGTCCAGGTGGTCGACCCGGGGCGAGTAGCTCTGGTGATGCACACGCTCACCGTCGGGGGTGAGCAGTTGGATGAGGTCGTCATCCGTCTCTCCGACTGGGGCGTTGACCCCGTCTGCGCCGGGTGTGAACACAGGCGAACTCCTTCATGTGGTGGCCGTCCTCGCACAACTTACGCCAGCGTAGGCTACGCGACCGTAGGTCACAACGAGTGGAGCCGGACGAACAGCAGGGGGCGAGAGTTGTAGGAAACCTCCAAAGCTCGACGACGATGACGAGCAGCGGGATCGCCGCTGGGCCGCGCGGGGCGGCACGCAGTCAGCGTCTCACTTTGTGGACAGGTTCGCGAGGGAGGCGTCGAGAAGGGCCGAAAGTTGTACACCCTGGCCACTCAAGGGCCGAACTTTCGACCCTTGGACGCGACTTCCCGCATCGCGCCCGGTCGGACACTGGGCACGCATTGAGTTCGTGACACGAAGTCATACGCTCGAAGATTGCCGGTTCGCCTCACGTCAGTAGCTCCGGAAAGTGACCCATGCGGGATCGATCCGCCCCCAGGATCGCTCCGATCCAACAACCGTCTATCCCTTGATAATCAGGCTTTCGCGGAGAGCTTCCCCATCGCAACCAGCCCCCGTGACCATATCGTGACCTGAGATTCTCTCAGAAGGCTTGACTTCGAGTCTCGAACTCAAGCACCGTATGGGTGCTCGGGGACCACATCGACGTGAAGGAATCCGAGCCACCCACGCCGGGCGAGCCAGCCAGCTCGTTGACCGGCCAAGCACTGCAGTTCATGGAGCGAAGGAGCCCACATGCGCAAGTACGGACTCGCGGCACTCGGCACGGCGGGGCTACTCGCCCTCTCAGCCTGCGCCGGAGGAGGAGCCGGCAGCGGAGAAGACGACGGCGGTGGCGGCGGTGGCGACACCGAGGCGCCCGAAGAGGTCCTGGTCGGGGTCGCCATGCCCACCCAGACGTCAGAGCGGTGGATCGCCGACGGCGAAGCCGTCGAGGCGGGTCTGACCGACCTCGGATACGACGTCGATCTCCAGTTCGGGAACGACGACATCCCCACCCAGGCGCAGCAGATCGATCAGATGATCACCAGCGGGGCAGACCTGCTCGTGATCGCCGCCATCGACGGCACCGCCCTGACCAGTCAGCTCGAGGCCGCGGCCGCTGCGAACATCCCGGTCGTCTCCTACGACCGGCTGATCCGCGACAGCGAGAACGTCGACTTCTACGTGACCTTCGACAACTACCAGGTGGGCGTCCAGCAAGCGACGTCCCTGCTCGTCGGGCTGGGCTTGCTGACCGAGGACGGCAGCGAAGGCGAGGCCACCGGCCCGTTCAACATCGAGCTCTTCGCCGGCTCCCTCGACGACAACAACGCGCACTTCTTCTGGGAAGGTGCGATCGAGACGCTCCAGCCCTACATCGACGACGGCACTCTGACCGTTCCCTCGGGCCAGACAGACATCGAGCAGGCAGCCACACTGCGCTGGCAGCAGGAGACCGCACAGCGGCGGATGGAGGACCTGCTGACCTCCACGTACTCCGACGGCACCGAGCTGCACGGCGTCCTGTCCCCCTACGACGGCCTCTCGCGGGGCATCATCACGGCCCTGCAGAACGCAGGCATGGGGCCGACCCTCGAGGAGGGACTACCCGTGGTCTCCGGCCAGGACGCCGAGATCGCCTCCGTGGCCCTGATCGACCAGGGCGTGCAGTTCGCGACCATCTTCAAGGACACACGCAAGCTGGCCGACCAGGCTGTGACGGCCGCCGAGGCCTACCTCGCGGGTGAGGAGCCAGAGGCCAACGACACCGAGACCTACGACAACGGGGTCCTCGTCGTGCCCTCGTACCTGCTCGAGTCGGACATCGTCTACGCGGGCAACATCACCTCGCTCCTGGTCGACTCCGGCTACTGGACGGCCGACGAGGTCGCCGCAGGCGTCGCCGAGTAATCCACTCCCCGGGGTGCGTCGCCCTCGCGGCGCACCCCGGGCATGCGAGCAGGAGCATCCCATGACTCAATCCATCCTCGAGATGCGGGAGATCACCAAGGCCTTTCCCGGCGTCAAGGCGCTGCAACAGGTCTCCTTGACCGTCACGGCCGGAGAGATCCACGCCATCTGCGGTGAGAACGGCGCGGGCAAGTCGACCCTGATGAAGGTTCTCTCCGGTGTCTACCCCCATGGCAGCTACGACGGCGAGATCGTCCTCGACGGCGAATCAGTCGCCTTCGGCTCGATCAACGACAGCGAGGCCCGTGGCATCGTCATCATCCACCAGGAGCTCGCACTGATCCCCCACCTGAGCGTGGCCGAGAACATCTTCCTCGGCAACGAGCGGCGTGGGCCACTCGGCCTGGTGGACTGGAACCGCGCGAACTCCGAGGCAGCGGAACTTCTCGCGCAGGTCGGTCTGCACGAGAATCCGACCACGCCGATCTCGGCCCTCGGCGTCGGGAAGCAGCAGTTGATCGAGATCGCCAAAGCGTTGTCGAAGAACGTGCGGATCCTCATCCTCGACGAACCCACCGCCGCACTCAACGACAATGATTCCGAACACCTGCTGCACCTGCTGCGCACCCTCCAGGAGCGCGGCATCACCTCGATCATCATCTCCCACAAGCTGAACGAGGTGGAGGAGATCGCCGAACGCACCACGATCATCCGGGACGGTCGCACGATCGAGACGATCGACATGTCTGAAGCCGGCGCCACCCAGGAACGCATCATCCGCGGGATGGTCGGCCGCGACCTCTCCCATCGCTTCCCCGAGCGTGACCACGCCATCGGTGATGAGGTGTTCCGTGTGGAGCACTGGACAGTCCACCACCCCACCCAGACCGGCCGGATCGTCGTCGACGACGCCAGCCTCAGCGTCCGGGCCGGAGAGGTGGTCGGTATCGCGGGCCTCATGGGTGCCGGACGCACCGAGCTTGCCATGAGCATCTTCGGCCGCTCGTACGGGCGGGACGTCAGCGGGCAGGCGTACATGCACGGCAAGCCCGTCTCGACGGCGAGCGTCCCCGAGGCGATTCGGCACGGTATCGCGTATGCGACGGAAGATCGCAAGGTGTACGGGCTCAACCTGATCCAGGACGTCCGCAAGAACATCTCTGCCGCCGGCCTACGCCAACTGTCCTCCCGAGGGTGGGTGAACGGCAATAAGGAACTCGAGGTGGCTGAGAAGTACCGCGCGGACCTGAACATCAAGGCGCCCAGCGTGCTCTCCGTCGTCGGGCAGCTCTCCGGCGGGAACCAGCAGAAGGTCGTCCTCAGCAAGTGGATCTACACCGATCCGGACGTGCTGATCCTCGACGAACCCACCCGGGGGATCGACGTCGGCGCCAAGTATGAGATCTACACCATCATCAATCGGATGGTCGCAGCGGGGAAGGCGGTCATCGTCATCTCCTCCGAGCTACCCGAACTGCTGGGCATCTGCGACCGCATCTATACCCTCGCCTTCGGCCGGATCACCGGTGAGGTACCGATCGCCGAGGCCACCCAGGAGAACCTCATGCACCTGATGACCACGGAGAAGGAGCTGGTCTCATGACCGGGATCGCCAACATCTGGGAGCTCGCGTCCCGGAACATGCGCCAGAGCGGCATCGTGGTGGCGTTCGTGGCCATCGTCGCACTCTTCAGCCTGCTCAATCCGACGTTCCTCTCCCCCGGGAACATCACGAACATCGTGTTGCAGTACTCCTACATCCTCATCCTGGCGATCGGGATGGTGATCGTGATCATCGGTGGTCACATCGACTTGTCGGTCGGGTCGTTGGTGGCGCTGACCGGGTCGGTGGCAGCCGTGCTGGTCATCAAAGGTGGACAGCCCTGGTGGGTGGGAGTGATCGCCGCTCTTGTCGTCGGTCTGCTCGCCGGAGTCTGGCAGGGGTTCTGGGTCGCCTACGTCGGGATCCCCGCCTTCATCGTCACCCTCGCCGGGATGCTGCTGTTCCGCGGCTTGACCTGGATCGTGCTGGAGAGCATCTCCCTCTCGCCGTTCGGCGGGCCGTACTATCAGATCGCCAACGGGTTCCAGAACGGATTGCTCGGCGGGATGGGATTCGACGTCTTCACGTTGCTGATCTTCGCGTTCGGCGTCGTCGGATACGCCGTGCTGCAGTGGCGCTCCCGCCTGGCCAAGCTGCGCTACCAGCAAGCAGTGGAGGCACTGCCGTTCTTCGTCGCGAAGATCGTGCTGGTGGCAGCGGTCGTGATGTGGTTCGCCTGGCAGCTCGCGAACAGCCGGGGACTGCCGAACGTGCTGATCCTGCTCGCGATCCTCATCATCGCCTACAGCCTCATCACCCAACGCTCTGTCTTCGGACGGCACGTGTACGCCATCGGTGGCAACCTCCACGCTGCGCAGCTGTCCGGCGTCAAGGTGAAGAAGGTCAACTTCTGGATCTTCGTCAACATGGGCTTCCTGGCCGCCGTCGCCGGTGTGGTGTACTCCGCCCGGATGAACGGTGCTCAACCCTCGGCGGGAGAGATGTTCGAGCTCGACGCGATCGCCGCATGCTTCATCGGCGGCGCAGCGGTCACCGGCGGTGTCGGCCGCGTCACGGGCGCGATCGTCGGCGGCCTGATCATGGCCGTGATGAGCAACGGGATGCAACTGATGGGCGTCGACCAATCGGTACAGCAGGTGGTCAAGGGCCTCGTACTGCTGTTGGCGGTCGCCTTCGACGTCTACAACAAGAAGCGGGCAAGCACGGCTCGCTGATGCCGTCCACCCATCCGCAACGTGCACGGCACCCCGCCGCACCGGCCACAACCGGTGCGGCGGGGTGCGCTGTCATCATCGATAGACTCGCGCCGTGAGCCGATGGCCGGCGGGATCGCAATCGGCGCTGCGCGAGGCCAACACTGCCCTCATCGTGGACGCCGTCAAGCAGTTCGGCGGGCTGACCCAGGTCGAGCTCGCCGATGCCACGGGCCTGTCCGCGGCCACGGTCTCGACCATCGTCAAGGAGCTCACCCAGACCGGGGTGGTCGATACCCGGCCCACCGCCCGCAGTGGGCGGCGCGCGACCATGGTGACGCTTGCCCGCAGCACCGGGATTGCCGCGGGGATCGTCGTCGGTCACCGCGGGCTACAGGTTCTGCTCGGCGACTTCGCCCACGAGGTGCTGGCAGAACGCACCATGCCACTGCCGCCGGACCACCCGATGGACACCGTGCTGGACCGGATCGCGCTCCTCGTGGTCGACATGCTTGAAATCCTCGGGACCGACCTCACCGAACTGGCCGGCCTGGGGGTCGGCCTCCCCGCACCGGTGGAGGCCTCCACCGGGATGATCTCGGTGCGCGGGATCATGCGCGGGTGGGACGGTGAGCATGTGGGTAACGTCCTCGCCAAGCGGCTCGGCCGGCCCGTGCACGTGGAGAACGCTGCGAACCTCGGCGCGCTCGCCGAAGCCACGCTCGGGGCAGCCCGGCCCTACGCCGACAGTCTCTACGTAAGATCCTCGTTCACTGCGGGTGCGGGCATCATGCTCGGCGGACGCTTGCACCGCGGATATGCCGGTACCGCCGGGGAGATCGGGCACGTGCAGGTCGATCCACTCGGTCAGATCTGCCGCTGCGGTCGCCGGGGTTGCCTGGACACTGTCGTCGGAGCCGATGCCCTCCTCGCCTCGCTCCAAGTCAGCCACGGGTCGCTGACATTGCGTGACGTGATCGCCCGGGCGATCGACGGCGATCCGGGGTGTTCACGGGTCGTTGCGGACGCTGGGCGGGTCGTCGGCCTGGTGGTCTCGGGCGTGTGCCAGACCGTCAACCCACAGATCGTCACTGTCGGCGGGGAGCTGAGCGAGTGCGGAGAGGTCTTCCTGGCCCCGCTGCGTGAGACCCTGCGCGACCACACCCTGCCCAACCACGTGGCTCCGATGGAAGTCCAGCCCGCCCTCCTCGGCACCGAGGCCGAGGTGATGGGCGCGCTGGTCCACGCGTTGCAGTCCACCGATGTGCGAATGCAGAGAGAACGCTGATGACATCACCGATCGATACCAGCGACACGACCACCGGGCCGGTGCTCTCCATGCACGGCATCACCAAACGCTTCGGCGCCGTCGAGGCGCTCGTGGATGTGACCTTCGAGGTACGCCCACGGGAGGTGGTTGGACTGATCGGCGACAACGCCGCCGGCAAGTCCACGCTCGCGAAGATCATCGCCGGTGCGTTGCAGCCAACTGCCGGTCTGATCGAGATCGACGGTGCCGGCGTCACCATCGGCTCACCCTCGGCCGCGCATCGGTTAGGGATCGCGACGGTGTTCCAGGATCTCGCCCTGTGCGAGAACCTGGACGTGAGCGCGAATCTCTTCCTGGGCCGCGAGCTCAATGCCACCGGATTCCTGCATGAGGGCCGGATGGCACAGCTCACCCGCTCGGTGCTGCGGGACCTTCGCGCACAGATCCCCTCGATCCACACCCCCTTGCACCAGCTCTCCGGCGGTCAACGGCAAGCGGTGGCGATCGCCCGGACCCTCATCGGCGAGCCCCGCCTCGTCGTCCTCGATGAGCCGACGGCGTCCCTGTCGGTCGCGCAGACGGCCGAAGTCCTGACGCTCATCGAACGCCTGCGCGATCTCGGACTCGGCGTGGTCTTCATCAGTCACAACCTCACTGACATCGGGGCCACCTGCGACCGCATCGAGGTTCTCCGGCACGGCCGGAACAACGGCAGCTTCGCGGGGTCCTCGGTGCGGCAGGCCGACCTCATTGCCGCGATCACCGGCGCCCCGGGGTACGGGACTGCGCACAGCTGATCGACCGGACCTCTCACTGCGGGCTGTGCTCGTCATCCAGCCGGTCCCGGGACGGACCTGTGCACCCAGGAACCGAGAACAGGCCGAAAGTTGTACACCCTGGCCGCTCAAGGGCCGAATATTCGGCCCGCGGAGCCGGGGCCGGCACACCCAGTCTTCACCCTCAGTCGCCGAGGCCCCGGATCGTCTCGAACAGGTCGACGTCCCCGACCTGGCCGCCCTTGAGCAGCAACTCGAGCCCGTCCACCGCCGGGTCAGCTGCATGTGCACGCAGCAGCACCACGTTCCCGGTCGGGTTCGCGGCGATCGAGAGTGACTCCACTCCCAGGAGTGTGGTCACCCGGCTGGAGGTGTCGCCCCCGCACACGATCACCCGCCCGACGCCGGCCCTCACCGCAGCCTCGACCACCCCCGCCGCAGCGCTCGCCAGGGCGGGAAGCACCTCCTGCGCGGCCAATCCAGACGTATCGGCGTCGTCGGAGCTCAGCGCGACGCTCTGCCCGGCCGCGAGCGCCACGAGTACCCGCTCCCGGAGGCTGTGCTCACTCGCGCTGTGCTCAGCCGTGCCGTGCTCACCACTGCCAGAGCTGCCCACAACCAGCGGCGCGGTCATCCACCCCGCCCGGGCAGCGGCGTCGATCTGCCGCCGCGTCTGCGCCGACCGGCTCCCGGAGACCGCCAGCACCGGCCCCCGGGCGGGTGTGGCCACCGGTACCGGACCCGCCTTCCCCGGCTCGGCCGCAGCCAGCGCGTGGGAGAGCCCCCCGGAGCCGATCGCGAAGCCCCCCAGATCCAGCAGGGCCTGCCCGAGCAGGCGCAGATGCTCCTCCCCGAGCGCATCCAGCACCAGACCCGCTACGTCGGACTCCCTGATCTGCTGCGTCACCTCCGCCACGGAGCTGTAGGCCGTGAACGGCAGCGACCCGATACCGAGTTCTGTCTGCCGCCCCAGATGAACGGCCAGGTCGGACTCGTCCATCGGCGTCACCGGATGGCTGGACATCGTCGGCTGCCGGTCGAGCCGGTAGACAGCCTCACCCTCTCGGGCGAAGTGGTGCCCGAACGCGGTGTACCGCCCGAAGTCGGGCTGGGCGAAGAGCATCGGCACCGGCTGCTCGCCCCGCGCTGTCTGCTCGCCCACCACCGCACGCCCGATCTCCAGCGCCCGGCCCACGCTCCCCACGTGCGGCGAGGAATCCGCCGTCGAGCAGGCCTTGTACTGCAGCACCTGTGGGTCCAGGCTCGCCAGCGCCGTCAGCACCGGCCGCACCTCGGCCTCGAGCTTCTCGGAGGGAAGTGACCTGGCAATCCCGGCGACCCCGACGGCGTCGCACCTCTGGGCGGCCGCCCGCAAGGTCTCCCTGTCCGGCAGCCGGGTGAACAACCGCCCGGTCCACCCGCGCCGGGCCACCTGCAGCAGCACGTCAACGCTGCCGGTGAAGTCGTCCCCGTAGAACCCCAGCCGCAACTTAGACACGCGCCGGGCCGAACCGCTCGACCGCCCGCCGCAGGGCTCCGGAGCTACGCAAGGCATCCTCTACGGTCTCACCTGCCGCCGCCGAGGCCCACGCCTGGCGCATGCTGTCCACACCGCCTCGGACGCCGTCGGGGTGGCCATGAATCCCGCCCCCGGCGAGTACGAGCAGGTCCGTGCTGCCCACGGCTTCATAGGTGGCGTGCGCGAGCCCGCCCCACTGCCCGGAGGAGAGCACCGGAATCGCTGGGGTGGTGCCCAGCAGGGGCTCCTGGACGGCGGAGATCGCCGCCAGCACCTGGGCGTCGGACTCGTAGAACTTGTTGGAGATGCCGTTGGTGTGCAGGTGGTCCACACCGCTCATACGGGCCAGCTTCTGCCACGCCCGGAACGCAATGCCGACCTGCTCGGAGCGGCTGACGGCCCCGAACCCGGCACGATGGCCGTGGATGGGCAGCTGCGAGCGGCGGCGGATGTAGTCCAGCCCCGCCAGACCAATGTTGTTGATGCAGACCATGATGCAGGTGCCGCCGGCCTCGAGCACCATGTCGTGGTTGCGTTCGAGCTGGTCGATGTCGTCGGTGATGTTGAAGGCGTACATCGGCTTCACACCGGTGCGCTCAGCGTGCCGGTTCAGCACCGGCATCACGGCCTTGATGCGCTCGGCGAGCGGCGCGTGCGGGCCGTTGCCCTGCAGCTCGTCGTCCTTGATGAAGTCGATCCCGCCCTCGGCGAGGTCACCCACCAGCTCCGCGAGCTCGTCGGGCGTGAGGCCGATACTGGGCTTGACGATGGTCCCGAGCATCGCCCCCTCGGCGCGCGACATCAGCCGCCGCGTGCCCGCCACACCGAACTGCGGTCCGGGATAGCGGTCAGTGAAGGCATCCGGCAGGTCGAGGTCGATCAGCTTGATCGCCGCGAGCTCCTTGATCTCGAACAAGTTCCCGGCCACGGCTGCCATCAGGTTCGGCAGCGAGGGTCCGAAGTTGCTCAGCGGGAACCGGATCTTCAGTCGGGCCCGCCGCCGTTCGCCGGTGTCCCCGACCGTCCCGGGCAGGGGCGAGGCACCGGTGAGGGGCAGCTCGTCCAGGCTCTCCACCTGCGCGGCAAAATGGGCGCGCACCGAGTCCGACTCCCGTTCGACGCGCACGAAGGTGCCGGTGGACTGCTCCCCGGCGAGCACTTCGGCGGCCTGTTCCAGCGGCAGGGACGTCTCGACGTGGTACGTGGCCACGACATGGTCGGCTCCCATCACCACACCACCGGCAGCCAGACCGACATCTCCGACGGCCCGCGGTTGCTCCAGGCGTAGTACGGCACCAGCCGCACGCTCGCACGCCGCACCGGGGTCTCGTCGACGTCACCGTAGAGTCCGTCAGTGGCGGGCGGAAGGATGGCGACCTCTGTCTCCAGTGCGGTCACCTGCTCCGCCCCGATCGTCATCTGCACCGGGTGGGGCTGGGCGCCGCGCGGCAACGCGATCTGCTCGAGCCGGACGCCGTCGGGAAGCTCATGGCTCTCCAGGCAGTAGACGACCGGGCCGCGCTGCACAGCCACCTGGTTCGTGATCTCCTCCGCGAGCCGGTGCCCGCGCACGATCCGGGCCGGCATCGGCAGGTCGAGCGTGATCTCGTCCCCGGCCTGCCACTCCCGCTCGATGCGCGTGTAGTTGGAGGGTCCGCTCACCTCGAGCGGGGTCCCGTTGACGGCGGCCCTCGCCCCGCGCGCCCATCCCGGGATGCGTAGGTGGACCGGCAAGGCACCAGCGGCCTCGGTGACAGTGAAGGTGATGGCGCCGTCCCACGGATACCGGGAGTTCTCGGTCAGCACCACCCGCGCCCCGTCGCGCTCGCCCCGGATCTCGGAGCCGCCGTACTGGTGCACATAGAGGCCGTCCGGTCCGACCGAGGCGATGCGTTCGTGCATCTCGGAGAGGGTGCGGGCGATGTTCGGGGGGCAGCAGAAGCAGCTGAGGTAGGGCTGGCGGAGCCGTTCGTCCGAGGGCGGCGGCTCCGGCGTCGGACGCAGTGCGGTGTCCCCGGCGCGGCGCAGCGGGTAGGGCAGGTCGCGGACCTGGCGCAGCGGGTTGGTGTAGAAGTAGCTGGTGCCGTCGAGGCCGATGCTGGCCAGGAGGGCGTTGTAGGAAATGGTCTCGATCACGTCGGCGTAGCGCGCCTCGGGGCGCAGCGCCAGCATCCGCTCGGACCAGAAGATCATGCCGATGTGCGCGCACGACTCGTTGTGCGCCGTCGTGTTGGGCAGTTGATAGGCGCGGCCGTAGGCCTGGTGGACCCGGCTGATCTCCTTCTGCCAGGGGTAGCCGTCCGGGGAGGCGCCGTCGTAGAGGGCGCCGCAGCCGCCGGTGAGGTAGAGCTTGGTGTCGACCACGTCGTTCCACAGCCGTTCCAGCACCGTCTGCAGTTCGCCGTCCCCGGTCTCGGCGACGAGGTCGCTCAGGCCCGCGTAGAGGTAGTTCGCCCGGACCGCATGTCCGGTGACGACTGTCTGCTCCCGCACGGGGATGCGGTCCTGGTTGTCGTCGCCGCCTTCGTCGAACTCGTCGCGCACCCGAAGGAACGCCTCGGCGAGGCGCAGGTAGCGGGGGTTCGCGGTGGCCCGGTACAGGTCGATGACCGCCATGTAGTGCGACGGGCAGATCGCCGACTTTGCCAGCTCGGTGGGCTTGTCGGTGGCCAGCATCTCCAGGAAGCCGGCGGCCTTCTCGGCGACGTCCAGGAGGGTGGTCGAGCCGGTGACGGCGTGGTGGCGGACGGCCACGGTGATGAGGTGGCCGAGGTTGTAGGTCTCGAAGTTGAAGCGGTCCGCGAGCGCCTGAACCTGCTCCTGCTGGCGCTCGGCGATGGCGGTGGGGGTGTGCAGGTACCCGTCTTCGCGCTGCACCGAGGCAATGAGTCGGCCCAGGTCTTCGATCCGAGTGGCGAGTTCGTCGTCCCACTGGAGTTCGAGTTGCACGACGGCGGACTCGAGCCACTTGTAGGTGTCACCGTCCATGAACGGCGGGCCCTGGTGCTCCCCCTCCTCCAGCCCCGCAGCGATCTGGAAGTTCCGCACGCCGGGGCTCACGGCGGGATCGCGCAGCATGGCCTCCATGCTGGGAACCGTGACCTCTCGGGTCCGACGCGCGACACCGGACCAGAATCCACGTCGCCAGCGCGCACCGGCTGCCCCCAGGGGAGTCCAGGGCGCATGCGCACGGGTGGGGGATGTGGCCGTCATTGGCTGTCCTTTCGCGTCATCACTGGATTGCGACTCTGCCGACAGGCTAACCTGAGGGTGCAACTTCTCGCAATCGTGAATGATTATGCATGGTAAAACGGTTGCTCTGGCTTTCTCACCGACTCAAAGGAGAAGATCGGACCATGACCTCCACTCCGCATACACCGGCCGCCGCGACGACGTCCGCGCCCGCAACCCGGGTCGCCTTCCTGCACACCGGCGCCGTCGTCATCCCGCCCGTCATGGAACTGGTCGGCGAGCGGCTGCCCGGCCTGAGCACAGTCAACTACCTCGACGACCGGATCGTCGCCGACCTCGCCGACCCGGCCCGCCAGGACTCCGTGCCCGAACGCCTCGCCGACCTCGCCGCCGCCGCCAAGTCTGCCGGGGCGGACGTGCTGATGTTCACGTGCTCCTCGATCTCGCACCTGGCGGCCTCGACAGCGGAGCAGGCGGGGATCCCGGTGTTGCGCATCGATGAGGCGATGGCGGACGAGGCCGTGGCTGGTGGCGGCCGCGTGAGCGTGCTCGCGACCCTCCCGACGACGCTCAACCCGACCCTCGCGCTGCTGCGCGAGCGTGCCGGGATCGCCGGTACCGCACCGGAACTGACCAGCGAGGTCATCCCGGGGGCGTTCGAGGCCGTCGCGGGCGGGGATCGCGCCACCCACGACCAGCTGGTGGCGGAAGCCATCGAGCGTCACGCGCCGGAGAGTGACGTGGTGGTGCTCGCCCAGGCCTCGATGGCCTCGGCAGCCGAGGCCGCACAGGTCACGGTGCCGGTGCTGACGAGCCTGCGGCCGGGGATCTCGCGGCTCGCCGAACGACTGCAGGTCGGCTGAACGAGGGCGCGCCTTCGACCGACCGCTTGTGGTGTTATTCCGGCGCATGAGGTGCATCGGAATCACACCACAAGCGCCGCTGCCCTCCCTCTCACGCCTCGGAGTTGAGCATGAGCGACATCCCTCTCGTCCCCTACGTCATCGACCACCACCAGCGCGAGCGCTCCGCCGCCGACCTGTCGTTCCTGCTCGATGCACCGGCGGGGCGGGACGGTTTCATCCGCATCCACGACGGGCATCTGGTCACCCCCGACGGCGAGCGCCTGCGCATCTGGGGTGTGAACCTCACCGGGTGGACCAGCGGTTCCGCGCTGCTGCCACCCAAGGACGAAGTGCCCGTCTGGGCTGACACCCTGGCCCGGTTCGGCATCAACTGCGTGCGTTTCCACTTCCTGGATCTGCCCAGGAGGGACGAAGCCGAGGCGCGCCCGAGCGGGCTGATCGACCCCGAGCCCGACCACACCCAGTCCTTCGACGCTGAGCAGCTGGACCGGCTCGACTTCTTCGTCTCCGAACTCAAGCAGCGCGGGATCTACACCAACCTCAACCTCAATGTCGGGCGCACCTACAAGCCGGGCGACGAGGTCCCCGACGGCGAGGCGGTGCGGATCTGGAAGGGCATGACCTTCATCGGCGAGCGCCTCATCGAGCTCCAGAAGTCCTACGCGCGCGACCTGCTCACCCATCGCAACCCCTACACCGGCAACGAGTACGCCTGCGAACCGGCAGTCGCCATCGTGGAGATCGTCAACGAGAACTCCCTCTACGAGTTCTGGATGCGCAACTGGCTCCGGGGCGAACGGAGGACCGACAGCCCGGACATCCAGCTCGACTTCCCGCCGTTCTACGCCCGGCAACTCGATGCGATGTATCAAGGATGGCTGGCCGAGAACCGCACCGAAGCACAGCTGGCCGAGCTGCGAGACTTGGCCGGGGTCGAGGCGGGCGAGGCGGTCCCGCGGCTGCGCGCGGAGCAGTTCGCCGAGGCGCCCGCGCCACTGTTCCACGCCGAGGGAGAGTTCTACGGCGCCGTCGAACGCACCTTCTTCCTCGACATGAAGCGCTACCTCACCACCGAGCTCGGCGTCGAGTCGCTGATCGTCGGCTGTGCCGACCATACGTACTGGATCCCGAACCAGCCGATCATCGCCGGCACCTCCCAGCTCGACATCGTCGACGGGCATGTCTACTGGCAGCACCCAGCGATCTGGGGCGCCCGCAACACCCCGATGGTCAATGACCCGCTCAGTTCCACCATCGTCAAGCTCAGCAGGTCCCCGGTCGAGGGCAAGCCCTTCACTGTGAGCGAGGTGAATCACCCGAATCCGAACGAGTACGCGGCCGAGATGATCCCGATCCTCGCCGCCTACGCCGCCTTCCAGGACTGGGACGGCATCTTCTTCTACACCTTCGAACCGAAGCTGCAGGGACAGTACCAACACCAGGTAGCCGACAACTTCGACATCACCCTCGATCCGGTGAAGATGATCCAGATGGCAGCCGGGGCGCTGATCTTCTCCCGCGCCGACGTGCAGCCCGCCCACGAGATCGTGACCCGGTCCTACTCCGCCGCGCAGGTACTGGAGAGCATGCGGCTGCCGGAATCGGCCCGCCCCTACTTCACGCCAGGGTTCCCAGTCTCGACGGCGTTGCGGCACGGACTGAGAATCTCCTCCCTCGACGGCGAGCCCACCGCCGACCACGGACCGGAGGCACCCGGTCCCTACCTCGCCGACACCGGCGAGCTCGGCTGGTTCGTCGAGGACGAGCGCGGCGGCCTGGTGACGATCGACACCGACCGCACCCAGGCCCTCGTCGGATTCGTCACTGCCCACGCCCGCACCACCCGCCACCTCGCAGCCGAGGTGGCGAACGAGTTCTGTGCACTCACCCTCAGCGCGCTGGATGATCGGCCGATCGCTCGCAGCGAGAGGTTGCTGCTGACCGCGTGCGCACGGATCGAGAACACCGGCACCCGGTGGAACGCCCGCCGCACACTCTGGGAGACCTGGGGCGAGAGCCCGACGCTGATCGAACCCGTGACGGGCTGGCTGGTGCTGACCGACCTGCAGGGTCCGATCGACATCCAGGTCACACCGCTCGACGGCTCGGACCGGCCGATCGGCGAGCCGCTGCACGCCCGCCGGCTCGAGATCGGATGGGAGATCCCACTCGGCGACCCCGCCACCACCCAGTACCTGCTGCACCCGGTGCGCTCGGCCGAGCAGGCCCAGCGCCTCGCTCAAGGCGGGCAGCAGTGGGAGTTCTTCGGCTGACCGGCCCTCGACTCCCATCCCCACCAGGACAACCCTGGCGAGAACCTCTTCCTATCCCGTGAGAAAGCGGAGCACATCGTGACCACCCCGGACGACGACCACACCCTCTGGTACACCCGCCCCGCCCAGATCTGGCAGGAGACGTTGCTGCTGGGCAACGGACGCCTCGGCGCCAGCGTGTGGGGCGGCGTGGAACACGAGGTGATCGACCTCAACGAGGACACCCTCTGGACCGGCGAGCCCAGGTACGAGCCCAACCCGAAGGCACCGGGCGCCCTACCCGAGGTGCGCCGGCTGCTGCTTGCCGGCGAGTATGCCCGCGCACAGGAGCTCGCCGCTGACGCCCTCGGCGGGATCGGCGGCACGGGGCTGTACATGCCGCTGGGCCGGCTCACGCTCGACCTTCCCTTCGGTGAGGTGAGCGGCTATCGCCGCCAGCTCGATCTTTCTGCGGCGACGGCGCAGGTCACCTTCACCCACGACGGCGTCACCTACCGTCGGGAGGTCTTCGCGTCCCACCCGGCCGGTGCGCTGGTTGTGCGGCTGAGTGCTGATCGCCCGGGGATGGTTTCGTTCCGGGCCTCACTGACCAGCCAGCTGCGGCACGAGACCGGTACAGTGGCTGGCAGCGATGGCCCGGTGCTGCGGATGTCCGGCCGTGCCCCGATGCGTGCGTTCGACTACTCGGGGCAGACCCGCGAGCCGGAGTATGACGACGGCCCCGAACAACGGGGAATGCGATGGGAAGCGCGACTCGCAGCCATCGCCGAGGGCGGCACGGTGGCGATCAGCGAGGACGCTGACGTCGTGATCGCCGACGGGTGTGACGCCGTGACACTCATCGTGGCCGCGCGCACCAGCTACGCTGGCCCGCACGCCAGCCCGAGCCAGGCCGGCCAGGACGAGAAGGCGCTGGTCGAGGCGGACGTGAGGGACGCCGTCGGGAGGGACTACGAAGCCCTGCACGGCGAGCACGTGAGCGATCATGCCAGCCTGTTCGGCCGGGTCCGGCTGGACCTGGGACGCTCGGGCGCGGACATGCTACCGACCGACGAGCGGGTGGCGACGTTTGTAGCGGGCAGCGGTGAAGATCCGGGGCTGGCCGCGCTGTACTACCAGTTCGGCCGCTACATCCTCATCGCCACCTCCCGGCAGGGCAGCCAGCCGGCGAACCTGCAAGGCATCTGGAACCCCTCGATCAACCCGGCTTGGGGCTCGAACTGGACGATCAACTGCAACGCGCAGATGAACTACTGGCCGGTGGAGGCGGCGAACCTGGCCGAGTGCCACGAGCCGCTGCTGGAGCTGACGCGGGAGTTGAGCGAGAACGGGGCGCGGGTGGCGCGCGAGCACTACGGCGCGCGCGGCTGGGTCTCACACCAGGGCACCGACATCTGGCGCTACGCCCAGCCGGTGGGCAGCACTCCACAATGGTCGAACTTCGTCGCCAGCAACGCGTGGCTGTGCCAGCACCTGTGGGAGCACTACGCCTTCTCGGGCGATCTCGAGGAGCTTCGGCGTGCGTGGCCGATCCTGCGTGACGCCGCCGCGTTCCACCTCGACATGCTCGTCGAGGAACCGGAACACGGCTGGCTGGTGACGGCACCGGACATCAACTTCGAGAACATCTGGGTGGCGCCGGATGGCACCACCGGGTCGCTGGCGATGGGCACCACGCCAACCACCCAGATGGTCCGCGAGTTGTTCACGAACGTCCTCACTGCCGCCGACGCGCTCGGAGAGTCGCCAGAGCTGGCCGAGGAGATCGAAGCCGCCCTGCCGCGGCTGGCTCCGATGCAGATCAGCCCGACCACCGGGCAGCTGCAGGAGTACCTGCAGGACTGGGGGCGCACGATGAAGGCGGAGGTGCTCTCCAGCTGGGGCGCGGTGTGCAGTGCGCAGATCCACCCGCGCCGCACGCCCGAGCTGGCGGCAGCGTTGCGGCGGATCTTCGACACCGAGCGCTGGTGGGAGGAGAAGGAGGATCCGCTCAAGGGCTCGTGCCTGGGCAGCTGGGAGGGCGGCTTCCAGTCGATGGCCTACGCCCGGCTCGGAGACGGGGATGCGGCACTACGAGTGTTCGACCTCCACCTGCAGAAGGCGGTGCAGCCCAACCTCGGATCGAAGTTCATCGGGCACTCCCCGACGAACCCGATGTTCCAGATCGACGGCAACCTCGGCCAGACCGCTGCCGTGAACGAGATGCTGCTGCAGAGCCACGTGCAGGAGGGCGGCGTGTACGAGCTCGATCTGCTGCCTGCGTTGCCGGGCCAGTGGGCCGACGGCGAGGTCCGCGGCCTGCGCGGGCGCGGCGGGTTCGAGGTGGACCTGCGCTGGCGCGGCGGGGCGCTCGAGTCAGCGACGGTCCGGTCGGTCACGGGCACGACCACCCGGGTGCGCTACGGGGAGCGCACGTGCGAGCTCGCTCTGGCCGCGGGCGAGCAGATCCATCTCGGCCAGGATCTGGTGACTGTGGTGTGATTCCGGTGCACCAAGTGCATCGGAATCACACCAGAAGCGACGACGCAACGCAGCATGGTGCGGATTCGCCGGGCGGGTCGCGCCTAGCTCAGGTCCGCATCCGGCGATGCCGCCCGTGCCCGAGTATCTCGGGCTCCGAGTCCGGCAGCTCCAGGATCGCCTCGGCACCCACGGGTACCGTCACATCGACCACGAGTTCACCCCGGGCGATCCGCCACGAGATCGCAGCCTCGCCGTAGGGGGTGAGGTGCCGCGCCGAGGCGTGGGTGAGCCCGCCGCCGGGCCGCGGGGCGAACCGGATCCGGCGATACCCAGGCTCAGCCGGAGCGAGCCCGGCCACCACCCGGTGCAGCCAGTCCGCCACGGCGCCGAGGGCGTAGTGGTTGAACGAAGTCATCTTCCCCGGGTTCACCGTGCCGTCGGGGAGCATCGAGTCCCAGCGCTCCCACACCGTGGTCGCGCCCTGCTCCACCTGATACAGCCAGCTGGGGCACTCGCGCTCCTGCAGCAGCCCGTACGCGGTCTCCAACTCACCGGCCGAGGTCAGCGCGTCGGTCACCAGCGGCGTGCCCACAAAACCAGTCGCAATCCGGTGCCCGGCCTCACGGACCAGCTCGGCCAGCCGCCGTCCGGCCACCTCCCGCTGCCCGGGAGTGAGCAGGTCGAACTCCAACCCCAAGGCATAGGCGGTGACGGCGTCACTGGTCATCCGCCCGTCCGGCAGTACGTACGTGGCCTGGAATGCCTCGGCGACGGCGTCCGCGAGCCTCCCATAGCGCGCCGCATCCTCCGTAGCACCTAGCCGATCTGCCATCTGGGCCATCAGCCGGGAGGACCGCGCGAAGTACGCAGTGGCCACCAGGTACCGATCGGTGCGAGCGTCGGCCGGGTCGTCCGGCGGGGCGGCCGGGTCGAGCCAGTCCCCGAGTTGGAAGCCCTCGTCCCACAGGTGATCGTCGCCGGCGAGCCGGTCCACCAGGTCCACCCACCGGCTGGCGCTGCCGTACTGGGTCTCGAGCACCCCGGCATCGCCGAAGCGCTGGTACAAGGTCCACGGCAACATGGTGGCCACATCACCCCAGGCGGCGCCGGGGCGGATCGGGGTCCACATCCGGTGCGCCGGGATCACGGGCACATACCAGGGCACGGTGCCGTCAGGGAGCTGATCAGCCTCGACGTCACGCAACCAGCCGGCGAGCATGCCGGAAACGTCGTACAGATAGGAGGCCGTGGGGCCGAACACCTGGATGTCCCCGGTCCACCCGGCGCGTTCGTCGCGCTGCGGGCAGTCGGTGGGCACGTCCACGAAATTGGAGCGCATCCCCCAGACGATGTTCTCGTGCAGCTGGCTCACGAGCTCATCGGAGCACTCGAACCAGCCGGTGCGCTCGGCGTCGGTGTGCAGCACCCGCGCCACCAGGGCACCGTCGGCCACATCGGCATCGAGATCACCCGGCCAGCCCTCCACCTCGACGTAGCGGAACCCGTGGAAGGTGAACCGCGGCTCCCACTGCTCTGTCTCGCGCCCGGCGAGGGTGTAGTGGTCGGTGGACCGTGCCGATCGCAAGGGTCGCGTGTACAGCTCCCCCTCCTGCAGCACCTCGGCGGTACGCAGCCGCACCGTGGTCCCCTCCGGGCCACTCACCCGGATCCGCACCCGGCCCGCGAGGTTCTGCCCGAAGTCGAGGATCCGGTTGCCAGCGGGCGAGGTGAGCACCGCAACGGGCCTGATCTCTTCGGTGCAGCGCACCGGGGGGGCCGTCGGGGCGACCAGCGTGGCGGGGTCGCGGTAACGCACCGCCACCTGCTCCCACGTGCCGTCGTCGAAACCGGGAGCGGACCAGCCGAGTTGCTCCAGCCGGGCGTCGTGATCCTCGCCGTCGTAGATGCCCGACCGCAGGATCGGACTTGGCGCCGTCCGCCAGCTGCCATCGGTGGCGATGGTGTCCACGCGCCCGTCGGTGTAGGTCACCTCGAGCTGGCCGATGAAGGACAGGTCCTCCCCGAAGACATTGCGGAACCCCTCGTACCAGCCGATTCGGCCGCGATACCAGCCATCCGCTAGCCAGGCCCCGACGGCGTTCTGCCCCGGGTGCACCAGCTCGGTGACGTCGTAGGTGTAGTAGCGAAGCCGCGTGTTGTAGGAGGTCCAGCCCGGCGAGAGCGTATCGGTACCGACCCGGGCGCCGTTGAGCTCGGCCTCGTAGAGCCCGTGGGCGCTGGCGTACAGGCGGGCGCAAGCGATGTCGCCGTCGAGAGAGAACTCCCGGCGCACCAGGGAGGGCCGGCGGGTGTCGGAATCGCGCGGTTCCAGCCACCGGGCGCCGACGGGCCGAGCCTGCCAGTCTTCGGGGCGGAGCAGTCCGGTCTCCACGACGGTTGGCTCGGACCGATCTGACCAGCGCCCGTCCTCGCCCCGGACCTGCACGCGGACTGTCGCGACCTCCCGGGACGACAGCGGTTCCAGCGGCCACGGAACGAGGATCTGTTCGGCCGAATCGACCTCCACGGCGTGCTCGTCGCCACCGCGGGCCATGAGCAGCCGGTAACCGACCTGTTGCCACCCAGGCGGTGCGGAGCGGACCCGCCAGGAGATCCTCGGGCTCGCCTCGCCGATGCCCAGCGGCTCGCGGTGATGTTCGATCGTGGGGGCGTCGACAATGACGCTCATGGGAACCACCTTCGCTTCGAAACGTTTCACTCTCATCGTAGTAGACGCTAGATTAGTCTCCTGACGCAACTGAGCACGTTTCAACCGCCCTGGCACGCAGCGCCTGGGGCGAGCGAGAGCCCGTCGATGTGCGGGACGACGAGGAGGTCGGGTATGCCGCAGCAGATAGCGCACGTGAACCAGCCGCACGAGATCGAGTTCACCGGACCGGAGCAGCCGATCCGCGCCGATCGCGTGCCGTTCCAGGCCACGTTCACCCACGAGAGCGGCCGGTCCATGACCGTCTTGGGCTTCTGGGACGGCGAGCGCCGCTACCTCGCTCGCATCGCTCCCCCGCTCGCCGGAAGGTGGACCTGGCGCACCACCAGTGACGCTGCCGAACTGGATGGCCGATCTGGCGAGTTCACCGCTGAGCCGGCTGAGCCCGCTGGGTCGGCCGAATCCGACCGCTCCCCCGGACACGGAGTCGTCCGCGTCAACGCCCGCTTCCACTTCGCGCATGAGGACGGCACGCCGTTCCGCCCGGTGGGGGCCACCGTCTACAACTGGATCCATCAGGACGAGGCGCTGCGCACCGAGACGGTCGAATCGCTCAGTGCTGCCGGCCTGAACAAGCTCCGCTTCATGGTCTTCCCGCAGGCCGGCGGGTACGTCGAACACGTCCCCGAGCTGATGCCGTTCGAGAAGACGGCGAACGGCTGGGACGTGGGCCGCCCGAACATCGAGTTCTTCCGCCGTCTGGACTCCCTTGTCGCGGACCTGGGCAACCGCGGCATCGAGGCCGATGTGCTCATCTTCGACGCCTACGATCGCGGCGCCTTCGGCCTGAACGAGCTCACCGAGGAACAGGACGCCGCCTACCTGCGCTACCTGGTGGCCCGCCTCGGCGCCTATCCGAACGTGTGGTGGTCGCTGTGCAACGAGTTCGACCAGATGACCGACCGGCCCACCGAGCGTTGGACGCGCGCCGGTGAGCTGCTCGCCGAGATCGACGCACACGACCACCTGCGTTCGATCCACAACTGGATCGAGCTCTACGACTACAACCAGCCGTGGGTCACGCACGCCTCGATCCAGAACGGCTTCGCCACCGAGGCACTCGGTCGCGCGAGCCTGTACCGCGACGTCTATGGCAAGCCGGTCGTGCTGGATGAGATCAAGTACGAGGGCGACTGCCCCGAACGCTGGGGCCAGCTCAGCGGGCAGGAGCTGGTGGACCGGTTCTGGATCACCACCAGCTCGGGTTGCTACGCCTCGCACGGGGAGAGTTTCGTCACCGAGTCGGGCAGCCTGCACATCGTCGAGGGTGGCCGGCTGCGCGGTGAGAGCCCCGTGCGCCTGGGCTTCCTGCGCGAGGTGCTGGAGGGACTGAACGTCCCCGGCCTGGACCCGATCGACAAGTGGGACGACCCGGCCTGCGTCGTCGGCACGCCCCGCGAGCAGTACCTCGTCTACCTCGGCCGCGAAGCCCCTGCCGAGTGGACGTTCCGGCTGCCGCAGGGCCACGGCGGCGACCGACTCGAGGTGGGAGACGCCTTCGCGGTCGAGATCATCGACACCTGGAATATGACGCGCACCCCGGCACCGGAGTCGTTCGCGCTGACAGACGTACAGCGCAACGATGCCTACGCCACCGGCAACGCCCCGCTCAGCCTGCCCGAGGGGGAGGCGATCGCCCTGCTGATCACCCGCGTCCCCAGCGCCGCCTGAACGACCACCCACCTGCACGCGCCCGAGGGCCACGAGGAGAGAACAGCATGAGTACCGCCCGCTACTGGGAGTCCCACACCCCGGGTGAGGGTCGCCGTCGGCCTCGTGCCGAGGCACGCACGGATGCCCGCACCCTCTCCTTGAACGGCACCTGGCGGTTCCGGCTGTGCCCGACGGCGGAGGGCACCGGGGCAGAGTTCCTCGCCGAGGACTTCGACGACAGCGCGTGGGACGAGATCCGCGTGCCCTCGCACTGGGTACTGGAGAGCGTCACCCCCCTGGCCGGCGGTGAGCAGCGCTCGCTGCGCGGCAGCGCCGAGGGCCCGCTGTATACGAACACCGCGTTCCCGATCCCGATCGACCCGCCCCGGGTGCCCACCGAGAACCCGACCGGCGACTACCGGCTGGTCTTCGACGCCCCGGCCGACTGGGGCACCTCGATCCTGCGGCTGCGCGGGGTGGACTCGTGCGCGAAGGTGTGGCTGAACGGCGTCGAGTTGGGCTGGTCCACCGGCAGCCGGCTGCCGGTGGAGTACGACGCCCCGGTGCGCCCGGGCCGCAATGTGCTGTGCGTGCGGGTGCACCGCTGGTCGGCGGGCACCTACCTGGAGGACCAGGACATGTGGTGGCTGCCCGGGATCTTCCGGGACGTCGACGTGATCGAGCGCCCCACCGCCGCGATCGAGGACCACCACGTCCACGCCGACTACGACCACAGCACTGGTCTGGGCACGCTGCGGGTGGACGCCGAGGTCACCGACGGTTCTCCGGCCCGGGTGCGGGTACCCGAACTCGGGATCGACATCGGCGCCGGGGAGCAGGTCACTGCCACGGTCGCGCCATGGAGCGCGGACAGCCCGCGCCTGTACCGCGGCACCCTCTCGACGGCGGAAGAGACGATCGAGCTGGCGATCGGTTTCCGCCGGGTCGAGATCACCGACGGCGTCCTGCTCGCCAACGGCGCCCCGTTGCGGTTTCGCGGGGTGAACCGGCACGAGCACGACCCGGCGACCGGCCGCACCCAGGACCGCGCCACGATGATCCGCGACATCGAGATGATGAAGCAGGCCAACATCGATGCCGTCCGCACCAGCCACTACCCGCCACACCCGGACTTCCTGAGCCTGTGTGACGAGTACGGGCTGTGGGTGGTCGAGGAGTGCGACCTGGAGACCCACGGGTTCATCTACGCCGGCTGGGAGGGCAACCCGGTTGACGATCCCGCCTGGTTCCCAGCGCTGCAGGACCGGATCGAGCGGATGGTGGAGCCGGACAAGAACCACCCGAGCGTGGTGATCTGGTCCATGGCGAACGAGAGCTGGACCGGCGCCGGGTTCGACGTGCTGGAACGGTGGATCCGCGAGCGCGACCCCTCGCGCCCGGTGCTCTACGAACGCGACCCCTCCTACCGCAACTCCGACTTCTACTCCTGCATGTACCCCTCGCTGGAGGACCTGGAGGCGATCGGGAGGCGCGAGGAAGCGCGTCCGGAGCACGTCACCGACGCCGAGGATGAGCGGCGGCGCACCCTGCCGTTCCTGCTGGTGGAGTACGCCCACGCGATGGGCAACGGGCCCGGTTCGCTGCAGGACTACCAGCAGATCCTGGAGAGTTCGGACCGCTTCTGCGGCGGGTTCGTCTGGGAGTGGATCGACCACGGTTTCGATGCGCTCACCGCCGATGGCACGCCTTTCACGCTGCACGGCGGAGCCGTCGACTACCGGCCCAGCGGCGGGCGCTACTGCCTGGACGGGCTGGTACTCGCCGACCGCACCCCCACCCCGGGCCTGACGCAGCTGGCGAAGGCGTACGAGCCGGTGCGGATCACGATCGGGGATGCGATCACGGTCACCAACCTGCGCCATGCCGCCGACACCGCGGACCTGCAGTGGCGCTGGGAAGCACTCGTGGACGGCCACCCGATCGCCGAGGGCGAGCTTGAGGTTCCCGTGGTCCCCGCCGGGGGCACCGGTGAGGTGGGCCTTCCTGAGGCCATGCCAGAACTGCCCGGCGACGGCGAAGCTCACCTGAGCGCCGAGGCCCGCCTCGCGCACGACACCGCCTGGGCTCTGGCGGGCCACGTGGTCTCATGGGGCCAGCACCAGCTGCGCTCCGGTGGATCGCGCGTTCAGGGAGCGCCCACGGGCACAGGCTCAGGCGCTGGAAACACGGTGGCGCCTGCGGCAGCCCGGACGAGCGGCGCCCGCGGCGAGGGAGACATCCGGGCGCACGGGACGCCGTCGGCAATCGTGCTCGGGCCGGCCACCTTCGATGGTGAGACCGGGCGCCTGGTGCGCCTGGGAGACCTCGAGCTGGAGGGTCCGTGGCTGGATGTGCACCGCGCCCCCACCGAGAACGACCGGGGTCAGGGAGGCCGCAACGATCTCGCGGGGGCGTGGGCCGCCGTCGGGATGGACCGGATGCTGCACCGCACGCTGGACGTGCAGGTACGCCCGGAGGGTGTGAACGTGACCGGCCGGGTGGCCGCCGCCACGCATCCGCACGCCCTGGAGTACCAGCTCGACTGGACGCTGGACGCCGGGCTGCTGTGGCTGGACGTGCAGGTCGACTTCACCGGGCCATGGGACTCGACACCCCTCAAGGGGCTGGAGATCGTGCTGCCCCGGTTGGGGTTGTTGTTCAGGCTGCCGGGTGGCTACACGAGTGCCGCGTGGTTCGGGCGCGGTCCGGGTGACAGTTATGCGGACTCCTTCGCGGGAACCCGGGTGGGCCGGTGGCAGGCGACGATCGACGATCTGCAGGTCCACTATCCGGTGCCGCAGGAGAACGGCAACCACGTTCATACGCGGGAAGTGACGATCTCGGGGCCCGGGGTGCCAGACCTGCGCGCGGTGGGCGATCCGCTGTTCGACTTCACCGCTCGGCGTTGGACGTCGACGGATCTGCAGCAGGCGCGATTCCCGCACGAGCTGCGCGATTCCGGGCACGTCTGGCTGAACCTGGACCATGGCCAGCTGGGCCTGGGGTCGGCCTCGGTGGGGCCGGCACTTCCCGAGGAGTACCGCCTTTCCCGGAGCCAGACGTCGTGGCGGATCGGACTGTCGGCACGCCCTTCATGATGAATAATAATGCACAGTTGATTCTGTAGTTACATCGGGTTACGCTCGGGGCGAGTCACACAGCGGGCCGCGCCTCGGTGCGCGACCCTCGTCAAGGAGGACGTCATGAACATTCGTCACCGGCGGCGCACCGTCGTCACTGCGAGCGCACTGCTCGCCACATCACTCACCCTCGCCGCTTGTTCTGGCGGGGAGGACACCGATTCCGGTTCCGGTTCGGACACCGGCTCGGACTCCGACGCAGGGTCGAGCATCGGCACCGACCCAGACACCTTCGAGGTGCTCACCGCGAACGAGAACCCCACCCTGCGCGACCAGCTCGACGCCCTCGCTGCGAACCAGTGTTCGGCCGAGAATGACGCGCTGCCGCTGGAGCACCGCACCATCGCCCAGGGCGACACCGTGCAGCAGATCACGCTGCTCGCCAGCCAGGGCGCGCTGCCCTCGCACTTCATCGCCGGCACCGATCAGGTCCGGCCCACGGGTGACCTCGGCGGTAGCGAGCTGGTGCTCGACTACCAGGAGGCCTTCACCGAATCCGGCGCCTGGGAGAACGTGCTGCCCGCGGCCGCCTCGACGATCGAGTCGGTCTACGGCCAGATGGTCTCGATGCCGTACCAGTACAACCTCGAAGGCTTCTGGTACAACAAGGAGATCCTCGCCGAGCTCGGCCTCGAGGAGCCGCAGAGCTACGACGAGCTCGTCTCGGCTGCCGAGGCCGCTGCTGAGGCCGGCTATATCCCGATCGCCCAGGCCGGTGCTGACGGCTGGCCGCTGACCCGGCTGATGGGTCTGTACATCTTCCGTAACGCCGGCCCGGACGCCATGGCTGCCGTGCGCGACGGTGAGGCGAGCCTGACCGATCCGGAGTACGTGGCCGGCGCCCAGGCGCTGCAGGATCTCGCGCTGGGCGGCGCACTCGGTGAGGGCTACATCTCCCGCACCGGCGATCAGGCCACGGCCGCCCTGCTGAGCGGGCAGGCGCTGATGAAGTACGACGGCACCTGGCTGCTGAGCGCCGTCAATGACCCCGAGCGCAACGAGGTCGGCGAAGAGAACATCGGCTTCATGCCCTTCCCTGCCGTCTCCGGTGGCGCCGGCAGCGCCGACCAGTACCCCGCGAACGCCGGTGCTGCGATGGCGATCAACCCCGAGACGTACGGCCCGCTGACGGCCGACTGGTTCGCCTGCATCGCTGAGAACTACGGCCAGCAGGCCCTCAGCGACGCCGGTGTGCTCTCGGGCTTCGCCGTGAACGGTGACGTCGGGGACATCCCGGCCGCCACCGCCGACATCCAGGAGCGGATGTCCTCCATCGACGAGACCGTGCTGTGGTTCGAGGCGCTGCTCGACTCCGAGAGCAACTCCCTCGCATCGACGAACGTGTCGCTGCTGGTCAACGGCGACATGAGCGCCGAGGAGTACATGACGCAGCTGCAGGACAGCATCGACTCCAACCGCTGACGCGAGCTCGCCGGCCCTACCCCCGGGTGGGGCCGGCGACGTCTGCACGAAAGGATCACGCGATGTCGCGCGTCTTCGGGGACAAGAAGACCATCCTCATCCTTCTGCTCCCCACTCTCTCGATCTACGTCCTGCTGAAGGTCATCCCGGTCGCCTGGTCGCTCGGACTGTCCTTCTTCCAGGGCAACACCCTGCGCGGGTTCGAGTTCGTCGGGCTGGACAACTTCCGGGAGTTCGCCGGCGACTCCGCGGCCCTGAACTCGGTGTGGGTGAGCGTCAGCTTCGCCGTCATCGTGACCGTCGCGCAGGTGACCTTCGGCTATCTGCTCGCTTTGCTGTACGTCTTCGTGCTGCGCAGGGGATCGGCGTTCGTGCGCACCGCCGTCTTCTTCCCGATGGTGCTGCCCACCGTGGCGGTGGCGCTGCTGTTCAAGAGCCTGATCGCCGTCGGGGAGAACCAGGGCCCGGTCAACGATGCCATCAATGCCTTCGGCGGCGAGAGCATCGAGTTCCTCGCCTCCACCGCCGGCACGATGACCATCGCGGTGATCATGACCCTGTGGAGCTCGATGGGCTTCTACGCGGTGCTGCTCTACACGGGCCTGCTGGACATCCCCGAGGAAGTGGTGGAATCGGCACGGATGGACGGCGCCACCGGTCCTCGCCTCGTGGGGTACATCATCATCCCGCTCTCGCTGCCGATCCTGCTCTCGTCGATCATCTTCAGCCTGAATGCCACGCTCAAGGTGTTCGACAGCCTCCTCGCCCTGAACAACGGCGGGCCGGGCACCACCACCGCACCTCTCACCCTGTACATGTACCGGACCGCCTTCGAGTACGCCGAGTACGGCTACGGCAGCACGATCGCCCTCGCACTGACGCTGCTGTGCCTGGTGTTCACACTGGTGGTCTTCCGGCCCTCGAGCAAGCGCGTGGAGGACTGACATGACCACCGCACCGAGCACTGCGCCCGTTCAGCTCCCCACTCCGCGCCCGCAAGCCCGGCCGGCTCGGCGTGCGGCACGCCGTATCGTGCGCCGCCTGCCCGTCTGGCTGCTGGTCGCCGTGCTGCTGGTGGTGATGCTCTACCCGCAGTTCTGGATGATCATGGGATCGTTCAAGACCCAGACGGAGTTCTTCGCGAACCCCACCTGGGCGCTGCCGGAGCAGTTCAACCTCGACAACTACATCGACGCGTTCACGCGCGGCAACGTCGGCGTGAACTACCGCAACAGCATCCTGGTGACCTTGCCCTCGGTCGCCCTGATCGTGCTCGCCGGTCTCGCGGCCGGCTACGCGCTGGAGATCATGATCTGGAAGGGCCGCCGGCAGGTCCTGCTCTTCGTGATGGGCGGGATCATGGTGCCCGGGCAGATGATCCTGGTGCCGCTGTTCACCGTGTACTTCAAGATCGGCATCACCGACAGCCTGCTGCCGATGATCCTCACCTATACGGCGATGGGCATCCCGCTGACGACGTTCCTGATGGCGGCCTACTTCCGGGCCATCCCCCGGGAGATCTTCGAAGCGGCGACGGTGGACGGCTGCGGGCCGCTGCGGTCGTTCTTCGTGATCGCGGCACCGCTGATGAAGAACTCGATGCTGACGATCGGGCTGATCCAGTTCTTCAGCGTGTTCAACGATCTGCTCATCGCGCTGACGTTCACCACGCGCCCCGAACTGGCCACCATCCAGGTGGGGCTGCTCAGCCTGTCCGACCAGTACGGGTCGACTCAGTACGGTGCGTTGTTCGCGGCCATCAGTATCAACATCATCGTGCTGCTGATCGTGTTCGTGTTCCTGAACAAGAAGATCATGGCAGGCCTCGCGGCCGGTTCGGTGAAGGGCTGACGCCCGACGCGGCGTCCGGGCGGCGGCGCCCGATCGAGGTCTGGGCTCGGTCGGGCGCCGCTGTCGTCTGCGCCATCGATCCGCACGCACGCGCACCCTGTATCGACGAAGGAACCTCCGCTCCATGTCACTGACTCTCGACGGCGTCCCTCCCCTCTCCCCCAGCCACCGCAGCCCGGAGCTGCTGTTGGCACCTACGTTCCAGGCCGGTGACTGGCGGAGCCTGGGCCTCGACTGCCCCTTCGTCTTCCGCTCGGGCGGCCGGCTCGGAATGACCATGGTCGGCTGGGACGGGGAGGGCTATCAGTCCGGCCTCGCTTGGTTCGACGGCGCGCGCTGGTCGGAGCCGGAGGTGATCCTGCGCCGCGATCCGGCCTCGGCCCATCGCCGCCACAACACGGCACTGACCTCCCTCGCCCGCGACACCGAGCTGCTGGGGCAAGGGGAGCTGGTGCAGATCGACGGCTGGTACTACGGCACCTACCACGCCTACCCGGACGCCGGCTACGAGGCCGGCTCGGCGCTGATCGGCTTCGTCCGTTCCCGCGACCTGCTGGCCTGGGAGGAGACCGGGGGGTTCCTGCGCCCCGAGGAGGGCGGCACGTGGGAACGCGGCGGGCTGTACAAGTCCTGGCTGATGCGCCACGAGGACCGCTGGTGGCTGTTCTACAACGCCAAGGACAAGGCCGAGGGGTCGTGGATCGAACAGACCGGTGCGGCTGTCTCCGATGATCTGCTCACCTGGGAGCGGGTCAGCGACAAGCCGCTCCTCCCGGTGGGGCCACCCGGGTCCTACGACGAACGCTTCGCCTCCGACCCGTGCGTGCTGCGGGCGCCGGACGGCACCTGGGTGATGTTCTACTTCGGACTCGCGCCGGGCCGCGGTGCCGTCGATCTCGTAGCCACCTCCCCCGACCTGCTGACGTGGACGCGTGATCCCGAGCCGTTGCTGGCACCGGGGCCAGCCGGCTCCGTGGACGACTGGCACGCGCACAAGCCGTCGGTGATCCGCGACGGCGACCGGTTGCTGCACGTCTACTGCGCCGTGCGCCGGTTGGCCGAGCCGGTCACGGTCGGTGAGCGGACCGTGTCTGAACACCGAGGAATCGGCCTGGCCTGGTCGGAGGTGACCCGATGACCGGGGTGCCTTCCGCGCAGACGCGACCTACGCCGTCGGGAACCATCGACCGCGAAGCCGTGGTGCGCCGGCACAACGTGCGCTACGCCGGCCCGTGCCCAGAATCCCCGGTCTCGGTGGGCAATGGGGAGTTCGCCGTGACTGTGGATCACACGGGCTTGCAGAGCTTCGCCGACCGGTACGAGCGCAATGCCGCCCGTTCCCGCGGGGAGGCCGCGACGCCGCTGGGGATGCAGGCGCAGTGGGGATTCCACTGGTTCCCCAATCCGCACGGCTACCGGCTCGAGGACACAATGGAGGCGCATCCGAGTCCGCGCGGCCCCGTGAAGTACCCGAGTGCGTACGACTTCCGGGAGTCGCGGGAGGAGTCCGAGGCCGCCGGGCGTGGGGCGGGGTACTACTACTGGACGAACCCGCAGCGGCTGCATCTGGCGCAGGTGGGGCTGCTGCTGGACGGGCGAGTCCCCGAATGGGAGGAGATCCAGGAGGCCGGCCAGGAGCTCGACCTGTGGACCGGGGTGGTCACCAGCCGGTTCCTGATCGAGGAGCACGCGGTGCAGGTCCGGACGGCGGTCGATCCGGAGCGGGACTGCCTCGCCTTCGAGATGGAGTCGGCTGTGGAGGTGGCGGAGCGTCTCGCGGTACGGGTCGCCTTCCCCTACGTGGAGGAGAGCTTCGAGGCGCCGCCGGTGTGGGACCAGCCGGAGGCGCACAGGACCGACTATCGGGCCGACGGCGGAGCGCACGTGTGGGAGCGCACCGTGGACGAGGCGCGCTATCAGGTGCGGGCGATGGGCACGTTCTCGGTGAACGGGAGTGGGCACGAGTGGGTGCTGCGGGCGACTGAGTCGGTGCTGCGCTGTGCAGTGGAGTTCGCCCCGGAGCTGCCCGCCGACCCGATCTCCGCCCCGGGCGAGGTTCTGGTGCGTTCGGCGCGCGGCTGGGAGGACTTCTGGCGCCGCGGCGCGGCCGTGGACCTGGGCGCCAGCACGGCCGATGGGGCGCATGAGCTGGAGCGCCGGATCGTGCTCTCGCAATACCAGACGCGGGTGCACTGTTCGGGGTCGACCCCGCCACAGGAGACAGGTCTGGTGTGCAACAGCTGGGGCGGCACGTTCCACCTGGAGATGCACTGGTGGCATGCGGCGCACTTCCCGGCGTGGGGGCGCCCGGGGCTGCTCGAGCGGAGCCTGGCTTGGTATAAGTCCATCTTGCCGGTGGCGCGGGCGGGGGCAGTCGCGCAGGGTTTCAGGGGTGCGCGCTGGCCCAAGCATGTGGGGCCGGAGGGCATCGAGAGCCCGAACGACATCGGGCCGTTACTGGTGTGGCAGCAGCCGCATGTGATCAGCTACGCGGAGCTGCTGCGTACCGGCGCCGAGGACGAGGCGGCGGTGCGGCAGCGGTACCGGGTGCTGGTGGACGAGACGGCGGAGTTCCTGGCGTCATTCGCGTTGCTCGATGGGGATGCCTACCACCTGCCACCGCCGCTCATGCCGGCGCAGGAGGTGTATGGCGCTGCGCAGACGTGGGACCCGCTGTTCGAGGTGGCGTACGTGCGCTGGGCGCTACTGACTGCGCTGGCCTGGCGCCGGGCGGACGGCCGGGCGGAGCCTGCGCTGTGGGCGCGGGTCGCTGATGGGCTGCGGCCGGTGGTCAGCGAGGACGGTCACTACGACGCCGTGCAGCGCCCGCCCCGCACCGTCTACACCGACCACCCGGCGATGCTCGGCGCCCTCGGCGTGGTTCCCGACACCGGGGCGATCGACCACGAGGCGATGCTGCGCACCCTGGAGCGGGCGTGCGCGCAGTGGAACTGGCGCAGCGCCTGGGGCTGGGACTTCCCGATGATCGCGATGTGCGCCACCCGGCTCGGGCGGGCAGACGTTGCGCTGTCGGCCTTGCTGCGCACCGAGGACAAGAACACGCATCTGCCGAACGGACACAACCGGCAGGTTCCGCACCGGATGCCGCTGTACCTGCCGGGAAACGGGGGGCTACTGATGGCCACGGCCCTCCTGTTCGGGGGGTGGGTGGACTCCGACGGCGTTCATCGCCGGGTGGAGCTGCCGGAAGGGTGGTCCGTGGTTGCCGAGGGTTTCCCGCCTCGGCCGTGACCTCCGCGGCGAAGACCTCTTTCGCCACGCAACCACACTCGACATCGAATGCGAACCAAGCCGACGAGCCTAACGACGCCGATCCAATGCATGCGGTGCGCGTGCGCCCACGGCGTCAACCGAGAGGACTCGTAACCCTGCGCGTGCACCGCGCCGCATAGTGCGAGTCCAGAGAAGATGGCGCCCGCACGCCGCTACGCTGTCCTCAACTCGAGCCGTGATACGGCACCACTCGCATCGACCGTACTAGCAAGGATCCCGCAACAAGCGATAGGACCTCGAATGAGTTTCAGCGCCACCAGATTAACGTGCTTTGCCCTGCTCGCCGCGATGGAGCAAGACATGCGTATGAATATTCAGGAGGCGCTCGGACACAATGATACCGGGGACCTCATTCCATCGGATCGACTCGACACAGCAAACGACCGTAGGGCACGTGACGGTCTGGGTCCGACAATCGAACTACCCGGAATCCTCGCATATTTGGACTTCGCGCAGAGCTACGAAATTCTGATTGCCAACCGCACAGACCTTGCAGAGAACCTCCGTTCGAGCCTGGAGGTCATCAAGCCTTCACTCTCGAGGACTGTCGCGATACGAAATAGGGTCGCCCACACCCGACCTATGGAAATAGACGATTCGTCCTTCCTCATAGACTTAGCAAATTCAATCTCGATTGCAGGTGGCAAGCACTGGGATGAGTTGGACTCAATACTATCCCGCCTCCGCTCCGACCCCTCTTTCGTGCTCGGACTAACCGTTAGCCTTCCCTCCGACCCTGACAGAGTTCCGCAGCACAACCTGCCAGTTCCAGACTTTGACGAGACAGGCTTCTTCGGTCGCCAGGCCGAACTTCGTCGAATAACCAAGGCAATTCGCGGCGCATATCCGGTAGTATCCATACTCGGCGACGGTGGAATCGGGAAGACATCGATTGCATTGAAAGCAGCGTACGAATTACTAGAAGACCCGAAGCGCCCCTTCGACGCTATAGTTTGGGTAACAGCAAAAGCAACAATCCTCACACCGAATGAAATTCGCAGGATAAATGGAGCGATCGAAACCTCGCTCGGGTTGATTAGCTCGGCCGCATCTGAACTCTCTGGAATCGACGCACCATCTGACCCCGTCGATGAAGTGTTGACCTACATGGAGAACTTCCGGATTCTCCTTCTACTAGACAACCTAGAGACTGTCCTAGATAAGCGTCTCCGCGATTTTCTTCTTGAGTTGCCGGTGGGAAGCAAAGTTATCGTAACTAGTCGCATCGGTCTAGGCATCGAGAACCCTGTACAACTAGGCCCTCTACCCGATGATGAATCTGCGCGCCTACTTAGAGCGCTTGCCCGTGTTCGAAACGTTCAACATCTCACCAGTCTGACCCAAGAGACCGTGGACACTCTGGCTCGGCAGATGGCGGGACATCCGGCGTTTATCCGATGGTTTGTCGCCGGCGTGCAGGCTGGTCGTCGCCCCGAAGACCTTCTGGGCAACAATGAACTGCTCCTCGACTTCTGTATGTCCAACGTTTACGACTACTTGAGCGTGGACGCGCAGGCGGCGTTGCGTTCGATGCAGGTCTTAGCAGGCGCGAAAAATCAAGCGGAACTAGCATTCTTGAACGACTACACCGCTTCGAAAACACAGGCTGTACTATTAGAGTTACTCACGACCAACTTCACGGCAATGTCCAGCCAGGGATCGGGCTACTCGCTAGACACCGCTTATGAACTCTCGGAGTTCTCGAGACAATACTTGGATAAACACCATCCTGTGGAATCGGAGGAACGTTCGTGGCTTCTGCAGCGAGCTGAGGAACTGCGTGATCTCGGAATGGAGATGGCGGCCGCGAATACCGCGTCTCCGTATTCAGCATCGAGCGTGCATGTGCGGGGGCCCGGCGACTTCCATGCGGCGGGAATTCTCCGCACCGCCATAGCGGTAGCACTTACCGACGTCGGTGGCGCTTTGGAACACTGCGTTGAAGCGCAACTATTGGCGCCCGGTTACTATGAGGCGTGGCGTGTCGAAGGATTTGTACGGTCGATCGATCGCGACCAAAGTGGAGCGCAGGCTGCCTTTGACCGAGCACTGGAGCTTGCCCCCGAATCGCCCGCAGCCCTGTTTCATGCTGGCACATTCTTGCTCGACAAGGTCGGCGATGCGGGCGCAGCCCTCACCCTTCTCCAACGGGCGGCGCGTAACGATCCTGAGAGTTCGGAGGTAGCGGGCCAAGTCGCCTGGGCTCACTTTTGCCTAGGCGACATGTCCTCGACTGTTGACGTCTGTACTCAAATCGCTACAAAGCAGGCAGCGAGTAGTTCGCACCGAAGAGTGGCGTTTGATCTCGCTCTACACGCAATCCAGTCAGCGGTTGGACACTTTCGCAGCAATGAGCAGTTCGACGATGCCGTCGAACATGTTGAGCTGGGCGTCGAGCTCGCTGAGGCGGTAGACCCAAGATTAATCGAGGGCGTCGCTTCTGACCGCTTGATTGCGTTGCGGGACGTCTCGAATTCTCTTGCACACCAGAGCATCGACTACGCTGCTCGCCAAGCTGCACAGTTCACTACGAGAATTAGCGATATCCTTGCCTTCAACTTGACTAACAGTGTCCGGAGATCCGGCTCAGTTCACGCCTTGGTGCCTGACAAGGGTTTTGGATTCGTAACCTCTACGAAGACGAAGTACTTCTTCCATATATCCGATCTGCATGATCGTTCTGACTGGGAATCCTTGACTGAAGGGGCTGAATGCGTATTCGAGCCGACTGAGACCGCGAAAGGCCCCAGGGCGAGGAGGCTGCGCCTAGTCAGCGTATGACTTTCGCATTCCCGCTGACCGCAGGGTCTCGCCGTTCCACACTCCTACGATTGCGCGCTTGCCAGCCCCCACCCCCCGCACGGCCGAATGTCCGGGCGTTGTGCGTTTGATGCACGTTTGATACAGAAGTGTCCTGGTAGCTCCCCCTATCGAAGAGCAGTGAGTTTTGCTCTGCGCTAGGCGATCAACTGTTCTGCCGTCCTCGCATCGGTGATCAACGTCGTCACCCATCCCCCCGCGAGCGCCCCCCGCACGGGGCCGATCTTCCGTTCACCACCAGCAATGCCGATCCTGCGCGGGATCCGTCGGAAATCATCGATCGGTATCGAGATGGTGCGCGCGTCCACATCCCCCTCGATCGCCGACCCGTCCAGGCGGAACACCCGGTGGCAGATGTCGCCCACTGCCCCGTCGGCGAGCAGCGTCTCCCGATCCGAGGCATCGAAGGCATTCCCGCTCTCGGCCAGCAGGTCGCTCGGGTCGATGCTGCCGATCCCCACCACCGCAGCCGTCAGCTCGCGCCAGCGTTCCATCACCGCCTGCAGACCGGGCTCGCGCAGCAGACTGTCACGGGTACCCCGATCGGCCACCACCCCCGGCGCCTGCACGTAGTACGCCTGACCGCCGAGCATCCGCGCCAGCTCGCTCGCGAGCCGCTGCGCCTGCGTCTGCACCTCCGGCACCCCGATTCCGCCCAGCAGCTGCACCACTTCGCTCACGGTCGGGTTCACGGCCGGGCGCATCCGATCCACGGTCGCCAGCAGCGTCTGGCTCCACGAGGCGATGCCCACGCGATCGGCCCCGGTGAACGCCGTCTCCAGGTACGCGGCCCCCGCTCCCCCGATGGCCGCGATCTGCTCGGCCTCGTCGGCGTCGTCCTCGACATCCACGATCACCGCCTCCGCCAAGCCGAACGCGCGCTCCAGCTCGCCCTCGAGCTCGGTGTGCAGCCCCGGCGCGATACTGACCGTCGTGCGCACCACCCCGAGCTGTGCGGCGCGCTTGAGCAGCCGTGAGACCTTCGCCTGCGAGAGCCCGAGGGCGTCGGCGATCTGCGCCTGCCGCACCCCTTGCTCGTGGTACATCACCGCCACCTTCGTCAGCTGCCGTAGCTGCACGTCGATCGGCGGACCGTATCGTGAGGGCATCACTGCTCCTTCCCCAAGAAGTGCAAGCATATTCACAGATGAATGAATTGCGCCAGTGGGTGCCGCGCGGCTAGGCTCGAACCCGCTATCTCACCACGAAGGAGTGTCGACGATGATCGTCGGAGTCACCGGCAGCTCGGGCAAGCTCGGCAGCGCCACCATGACCCACCTGCGCGAGCACGGACACCACGTCATCGGCTTCGACCGGCACGGCTCTGTCGGCTTCGACTTCACCCAGGTCGACCTCGGCGATTACGGCCAGATCCTCGACGCCCTGCTCGGCGTCACCGCACGCCACGGCGGGCTCGACGCACTCGTCCACCTCGCCGCCATCCCGGTCAACGGCATCGTGCCCGACGCCGCCACCTTCGACGCCAACGTCAGCGCCACCTTCCACACCCTCTTCGCCGCGCACCGCGCCGGCATCCGCAACGTCGTCTTCGCCTCCAGCATCACCGCCATGGGATTCCCCTTCGAGCAGGCCCCACCGTCCCTCCCAGTGGACGAGACCTTCACCCGCGCGCACAACACCTACGGGCTCGGCAAGGTGGCCGAAGAAGCGATCGCCGCCCAGCTCACCGGCTGGACCGACGGCGCCTCACTCACCGCCCTGCGCTTCACCAACGTGGTCGCACCCGATGAGTACGCCACCTTCGAACGCGCCGGCGACCCCGCCTACCGGCGCGACCTGCTCGGCTCCTGGATCGACTCCCGCGACGGCGCCCTCGCCGTCCGCCTCGCCCTCGAAGCGCCCGCCCCGGGCTTCCGCGTCTACAACGTCGCCCACCCTGAATCCGGCAACAGCAGCCCCTCGGCCGAGGTGGCCGAGCGCTGGTTCCCCGGCACCCCCGTGGCCGGCGACCTCGGCGAGCACGAGTCCTTGATGTCCACCCGCAAGATCCAGCGCGAGCTCGGCTTCGCCGCCCAGCACAACTGGCGCTGAGTACGCTCGGGCGGATGGAGAACAGGGCGTGAGCAGGGTCGGCATCCGCGATGTCGCCGCCCACGCCGGTGTCGGGATCGGGACAGTCTCGAACTACCTCAACCACCCCGAACGCGTCTCCCCCGAGACCGCGGGCCGCATCGCCGCCGCCATCGACACCCTCGGTTTCGTGCCCAGCCAGGCCGGCCGGCAACTGCGTTCGGGCACCAGCCGCGTGATCGGCTACCTCGCCCCCGACATCTCCAACCCGTACTTCACCGAGATCGCCGAGAGCGTCGAACAGGGCGCCTCCACGCGCAACATCTCCGTGTTCTTCGCCGACTCCCACCGCAGCCGCTCCCGGGAGGACGCCTACCTCTCCGTCTTCGAAGAGCACCGCGTGCTCGGCCTGCTCGTGTCCTCACACGAGCCGATCGAAGACCGGTTGGCACAGGTGCGCAGGCGAGGGACGCCGTCGGTTCTCGTGGGCCAGCAGGCCCACCACCCGGAGCAGCCCTCGATTTCCGTGGACGACGTTTCCGGCGGCCGGCAGGCGGCCGCCCACCTGATCGATATCGGACGGCGGAGCCTCGCCTTCGTCGGTGGCCCCCTGACCATCGCCCAGGTCGCCGCCCGCCTCACCGGGGCGAGCGCCGCCGTCAACGGGAGCGGAGCCGGCCTGGAAATCATCGACACCGCCGACCGCACCGTCCACAGCGGGCAGGAGGTGGGCCGTGCGCTCCTGGAACGCACCCCCGAGCGGCGACCGGACGCCGTCCTGGCCGTGAACGACCTCGTCGCACTGGGTCTGATGCAGGCGCTGGTGCACGGCGGCGTGCGGGTGCCCGAGGACGTCGCGATCGTCGGCTACGACGACAACGAGTTCGCCGAGGCCTCCCTCATCCCGCTCACCAGCGTGCGCAGCCGGCACGAGGAGTTCGGGCCGACCATGATCGACCTGCTGTTCGAGGCAATCGCTGGGGAGTTCTCCGGGCAGGTGCACCGCACGTTCGAGCCGGCGCTGGTGGTGCGGGCGAGCACGAGTGGAGGCTGACGCTCCTGAGGGCCCTCGAGGGAAGTGGAGCCCAGCGCTGATAACATTATCAACGCCGAACCATCGCTGAGAATGTTATCAACGTGCGCACCGCAGCCAACTGGTACGCCAGCGCGGTCAACACGATCACTGAAGATCAAGTACTCACCGGCTGGGAAGCGGCCGTTCCAGAGGCGGTCGCTCACGTCGAGCGGATCCTCGAAAGGCTCCCCGCCCGCGAGCGTGCGTTCGTCGGAGCCATGGCCGCCTTACCCAAACCGGAGCGTACGCTCACGTGCATCGCTCGGGAGATGGGACTCGCAAAGCACACCGACGCCGGCCCCACGTCACAGCGCCTCGACGCCGTCCGCAGGATCATCACCCGTGGCAAGCCGTACACATTTCGCCCGCCGGGCCGTCGAGGCGTACGTCGTCGCGCCGGTCTCGATGTGGATGATGAGGTCGATATCCTCGGTCGGGCGTGTTGACCGGCATTTCGGCAAGCAGCACGTGCGCCTGAACCATGAGCCCTCCGATCAGCGTCCACGAGCCCGCGGAGGTCTCGTTCGCCAGCTCGAACAGACGCGGCCACGGCGCACCCAGCTCGCTCGGCGAGATCGGCAGCACGACAAGCGAGCGGGTCACTGTGACAACCGACCCTCCAGCAGAGCCAGGGCCGCGCTGCGTTCACGTACGGTGCCGGTCTCGACCAGGTCAACGGCTGTACTCACCAACCCGGCAGCGGGTGACTCAGTGCTGATTCGTAGCAACACAACTCCTTCGGCGTCGGCCTCCAGGCCGAACCTCGCCTGCGTGCGTTTCCACTCCCCTGCGTTCACGTAGCCCTCGGTACGTCCAGCTGGCCCACCGCTCAGGCCAAGCAGCGCAGCCACCTGCGGATCAGCCAGCAGCGATTGGCCCGATGGGTAGATCTCGGCACGAAGCTGGTCGGAGGAGCGACGAGTCAGGTTTCCCCGCCACAACGATGCCCGTCCCGCGCACAACCGCACCAGCTCTTCAGCGCTGATCGCCCGCAACCGGTGCCGCAGACGTGACAGGGCCGAGCCTGCCAGTCGGCCCGTATGACCGGACTGGAGTGAGTCGATCGCGGCCCACGCAGTGACCGGCGACCAGAGCCGCCCCGCACGCGCCGAAGCGGCTCGCGCCAGCCCTGTATCGTCCACCAGCGCTACTGGACCCCGGTGCCCCACGATCTGCAACCGACCGGATCGTGCCAGACGCTGCGCCTGCCGCGGCGTCACCCCGAGCCGAGCGGCAGCCTCCTTCAACGTCAGTTCCATGACACTAATGGTCGCTTGAGCGACCTATTCTGTCAATGGGATCAGGTCGGCGGTGCATCAGACGTTGGCGACGATGTGCCTTCGACGACTCAAACCATCGTCCGGCTCACCCAGGACGCCGCCTCGACGCACTCGGTGACCGTCCCGGCGGGTGTGTTCACGCGCACCTCCCGCGAGACCGGGTGCAGGTTCGCCAGCAGCAGCGTGGTCTGGGGACCATCCGCGCTTCCCACAGCCCAAAGCAGCCCGTCCGGGCTGTCGCCACTGAGCAATTGCACAGCCCCCGACGGCGCAGCGTCCGCTGATCTGTTCCCGTGCGTGACCGCAGGGTCACCCGGGGCCACCAAGCCACGCAGCGCCTCGAGCGCCCCGGCCACCGGGTACGGCGCGCCGTCACTATCGACCACGCCACGCGGGCCCCACTGCTCGAAGTAGCTGATCGAGGTCACCCCGGGAACCGCGAGCGCCGCTGCGCTGGCAATGGTCCAGGCGGCCAGCTCAGGTGCCTGCTGGCGCGGATCGGTGGCGTCGGCGAGCGCTGGGCCGTAGCCCTCGGCCAGGTCGGGGCGCGTGGGCGAGGCATAGTCACGCTCGGCGACAGCGTTGAAGGGCGGCCGCAGGGTGACGGGTCCGATGTGCACTCCCGCCCCGCGGGCCTTCTCCTCCGCCAGCGCCACCATGCGGCGGGCAAGAATGCGCTGCATCGCCACCGACTCCACCAGCTGCGGGGTTCCGAGGTCGTGGAAGAGCGGCGACATCGCCACCGCCAACCCGTCCAGGTCGGCCGGGAGAAGGTGCTGCCCGCGGTTCAGCTCAGTGAAGTGGGATCGGGCGCCACCGACCACCGGCAGGTCCAGGCCGGCGGCGTCGAGCGCCTCCCGGAGCACGGCGATCGTCGCCGCGTCGGAGACGTGTCGCGGGGACCCGCCGGCATAGGCACCCACCCGCAGCACGCGCTGACCGACCAGGCCGGCGACGGCGGAACGCACCTTCTCGCGGTTGGCAGGGTCGGCCGAGTCGGCAGGGTCGGCAGGTTCCAGCACCAGGCGCACGTCGAGCGGGTGGCCGCTGGCGACGGCGCGCTCCAGCGCGGCCTGCCAGGTCGCCGTCCGTAGGTCAAGTTCGACGAGCAGCGGCACGCCCCTATCCATGCCGATCTCAGGCGCCGGGTCGGGTGCGGTGGCCGCTCCCAGACCGATCTGCGGGAGCGGGTCGGCGGCAACGAGGTCGATGACGTGCGGCCCATGCCCACCAGTCCCCTGCGAACTCACGCCCCGCCCGGGTGCCACGGCAGCACCAGAGGGGAGCTGCGCCGTCGCGCCTGATGCGCTGACGACGAGGCCATGACGGATGCGCTCACACGCCCCGATCCGATACGGGAACGGCAGGGAGAGGGGGCGGTTGTAGGTCTTGAAGGAGGCGTCGGTCCAGTTGCGCTGGTCCTCCATCTCGAACACGTCGCCCTCCAGGCCCAGCTCCACCCGGAGGCCGCCCTGATCCCAGGTGAGCCCGGCGATGTCGCGTGCCGGCTGATGCGGAGCGGGAGCCTCGGGGAACTCGGCGGGCGAGCGGCCGCCGTCGGGGTGGCGTACGACCAGCGGCGTTCCGGCCAGCACCGGGGGATGGAGCACGACCAGCCCGGCGCGGTTGGTCCACAGCTCCTCGGCGGGCTCCAGCTCGACAGTGGCGGTGAGCCGGTCGCCGTCGATCTCGGCGCGCAGGGTGCCGGTGATCTGCGGCTCGGTGGCCTCGAGGCGGACCGTGACCGAGGCGTCGGTCATGTCCACGGAGGTCACCGACCACGGCACGGTCACCCAGTCGGCCACCCGCACGATCGCGCGCACCCCGCGTAGCAGCACCTGCCCGTCCACGGCGATCTCGGCGAGCTCACCGTCGCGGACAAGCAGGGACCACCGCCCGCTCGTGAAGGAGCGGGTCGGTGGGAACCACTGCGATGGGGTGGCGGGCCCCTGGGTCATCAGCGCTCGATGGCGTCGAGGTGCAGCATGCGGGCGAGGTTCTTGTCGAGTTCGTCGTCGCGGAAGATCTTCTTCCAGTCCTCCTTGATGATCGACTCGCGCCCGTAGTCCATGGCGATCAGGCACGCGTCACTGAACGGGTTGTCCCCGCGCAGACCGTTCGCGAGCGCCACCTGGGTGTGGCCGTAGAGGATGCTGCGCGCGGCGGCCTCGGGCACGCCCATGGTGTTCACCGCCTCCTGCAGTGCCTCGTTCAGCAGCTCACCAATCATGCAGGCCACGGTCTCCACCAGGGTCGGCTCGAGCTGGGCAAGCTGCTTGACGCTCACCCAGTGCACGTCGATCACGGGGGCGTAGATGGCGCGGACCGTGGTCTCCACGAGCGCCTTGACGGCGTCGTCGTCGGACTCGACGGCGGCAATGGCATCCTGCGGGGCGGCGATGCCGCCGAAGGTGTCGGCCCACTCCTCGGGGGTCTTGCGCTGCAGGAAGACCGACGGGTGGCACGGGTGGGCGACCGCCTGGATGACATCCTCGCGGGTGGCGAGCAATCCGGCGTAGGCGGCGGCCGGGTCGAGGGTGAGCACCACGGCGCCGGCGCGCATCTGCGGCACCAGCTCGGCGGTGACCGAGGCGAGCGCGAGGTCCGGCACCGCCAGGACGACGATGTCGGCGTCGGCTACGGCGGTGGCGGCGTCGGTCAGCTCGCGGCCGGCGTCGATCGTGCGCTGGCGGCCGGCTTCAGAGTTCTCGACGTACTTCACAGCATGATCCGTGTGGACCAAATTGTTGGAGACGCGCATCCCCATCTTCCCGCCGGCGCCGATGACGGCGATCGTGTACGTGTTCTCACTCATGTGGTGCTCCTCAGATAGTCGACGGCGGTACGGGTCCATTCCCGTTCCGTGCGGAGGGTGGTCTCGGGGTCGCCCTGCCAGGGCAGCCAGTGCTCGACGACTTCGTTGATCCCGCGTTCGCGCGGGCGGACGGTGCGCAGTAGGTGCGGGTAGTCGTGCAGGCCCTCGCCCATCGGGGCGCCGCTGTAGGTGAAGCCGACCCAGCCGGGCTGGCGCGCGAAGGCGTAGTCCTTCACGTGCACGGCACGGGTGAGATCGGCGACCTGCTCCACGCAGGTTTGCGGGTTCTCCAACCGGGCGACGACGTTGCCCGGGTCGAGGCAGATGCCGAGGTTCTCGCTGCCGACCTGCTCGACCAGGGAGATGAGGTCGGTGGTGGGCAGCTGCTCGTAGGTTTCCAGGGCGAGGGTGACGCCGGCTGCCTCGAAGGCGGGCATCGTCTCGGTCAGCCACTGGAGGGCTTGCTCAAGGGTGGGGCGGGAGTCCGGTCCGTAGATCATGCTCCGGATCAGCGTGCTGTCGAAGACGGCGGCAATCTCCAGGAAGCGGGCCAGGTGGCCGGGGTCGATGCCCTTGGTGCCGAGCTCGATCACCAGGTCCAGGTCTTGTGCTGCGGCGGCGGCATCGGCGAGTTCGGCGTCATCCATCTGCTCCAGCGGCGCGTAGTCGCAGATCTGGTGCAGGCCGATGCCGAGGTCGCGGGTGGCCTGGAAGGCCTCCGGCAGCGTCATCGGCCGCGGGTTGCGGTCGGAGAGCTGCCAGAAGAAGGCGTAAGTGCCGAGTCCGAACATGAGGCCATTTTGGCGAACCGGTTGACCAATTGCAAGAGCGCCGGGGCTTGTGCCGGTACTCTCGTGCCATGCCAGCCAGCGACCGTTCCGCCGAGATCACGGCGTCCCTGGGCTCGCTGCCGGGCACTACACCGGTCTCGGAGGTGGCGCGCCGGTTGCTGGACCTCTTCACCGGCGGCTCGTTCGAGCCCGGCACCCGCCTGCCCGCCGAACGCCAGCTCGCCGCGACCCTGGGGGTGGGGCGGTCTGCGGTGCGGGAAGCCCTCGCGGCCCTGGAGATCCTCGGCATCGTGCAGGTCCGGCCCGGCTCGGGCACCTACCTGCGCGGGACCGCCAGCACGCTCCTGCCCCGGACGTTGCGGTGGGGCTTGCTGATCGGTTCGCGAAGCACCGCGGAGTTGCTGGAGCTGCGCTCCGGGCTGGAGACGCAGGTGGCTCAGCTGGCCGCCATTCGCGCGAGCGAGGACGATCTGAAGGAACTACGAGCCGCACTCGATCACATGCGTGAGAGCACCGGGGATCTGGCGGTCTTCGCGCGCGCCGACCACGACTTCCACGACAGCCTCGCGACCGCCTCGAAGAACGAGACCATCGTCGATCTGCTGCACGTGGTGCGATCGCTGCTGCAGGTCTATGCCGATCGCGCCGTGCACGACGAGGCGTCAGCACTCCAGGCACTCGACGAGCATCGCGCGGTCCTGGAGGCGATCACGGCACAGGACGGCGGCGCTGCGGCTGCGGCGATGGCGGCACACATGGCAACGGCGAATCGCCGGTTGGGTGAGTCCTCCGACGCGTGAGTGAGCGCTCCACGACTCCTCGAGGGAGCCGAAATCAAGGATCAACCCAGCAAGGGGGCCGAATGTTCGGCCCCCTCGGGAACGGGCACATCGCCAACGGGCCTGAAACTCGGGGTCAGCCCTGAGAAAGGGCCGAATATTCGGCCCCTTGGGGCCGACGGCCGCGGGTGCGACAATGTCCGTATGAGCTTCCTCATCAAGGTCCTCATCAACGGCGTCGCGCTCTGGCTCACCGCCCTGTGGATCTCGGGCGTCGACTTCCGCACCGACGGCACCGCACTGAACACGGTGATCGTGGTCGCCGTCGTCTCACTGCTCTTCACGCTCGTCAACGCGATCGTGAAGCCGCTCGTGCAGCTGGTCTCAATCCTGTTCTACATCCTCACCCTCGGCCTGTTCTTCCTCGTGGTGAACGCGTTGATGCTGCTGCTGACCAGCTGGATCACCGGCTTCACCGACTACGGCCTCGAAGTGGACGGCTTCTGGACCGCGGTGCTCGCCGGCCTCATCATCACCGTCATCTCGGTGATCCTGACCGTGATCTTGCCGGACGGGAAGAAGAAGGATCGCGACCGCCGCTGACCCGGTTCACTCCTCCCGCCGCATCTGGAAGTACATGGTCTCGGTGGTGACCTCCCCGGAGGGCAGCACGCCGGCCGACTGCTCACGCCAGCTCTCGATCGCCGGATCAGTGCTCGCGTCGATGAGCGTGCCGGTGCGCTGGTAGGCGGGCAGATCGTGGGACTCGCCGAGGTGGTTGACCTCGGCATCGGTGGCCAGCTGGGAGTCCGAGAGAGGGTTCGCCACCGTCACCCGGTTCCCAGCCACCGGGTTCGGCTGGTTGGCGAGGTTCCACACCACATCCTCCGGATGTTCCACGTGCATCACAGCAGCCCCCTCCGGGGTGGGCAGGTGCCCGGTCGGACCGCCGAAGGTGACCACCGACTCGAACGAGAACTCGGTGCTGAGCACCGGGTCGTTCGCCATGTTCATGACGATCATCCCGGCCTGGGAGTGACCCGAGAGCAGCACCGGTTCATCCGGTGCGACACCCGCGGCACGCATCGCCTCGACCACACCGTTCTGCGAGGCGGCCTCCTGACCGGTGAAGAGATGAAGGTTGGACTGCCAGTCCAGCGGGTTGGGGTTGCGGATGCCGCCCGCCACCCGCTCCGCGGCACCCTGCAGCAGCGGCTGTGTCACTGCCGGCGCCCCTGGCACGACCGGGACCAGCGACGGTGCAGGGGCCTGCCGCAGCGTGGGCGCCAGGCCAGCCAGAGGTGTAGCCGTAGCAGCCAGACCCAGCGCCGGACCAAAGAACGGGTTCGTCACGGGCCGCGGATCGTCCCAGGATGATTGGGTCCCCGGCACGTGCACCTGCCATGAGATGTTCCCCTCGGCATCGCTCACCCGGTCGATCCGGACCGTGCCCTCGGGCAGATCCTCGCGGTGGCGGAACCCGTTCTGCACCCCCGCCAGATCCTCGATCCCGCGCGCGGCCTCCGTGTGAGGCACCTGGAAGCGCCCGTTCACCACCTGCGGCGTGGGGTAGACCCGCTGCACGCTGACATCCGTCCCTGCGCCGAGCACCAGACCGGACGTCCAGCTCACCATCGAGGCGAGGAGCACACTGCGATTGATGTCATCCTGCCCGAGCCAGTCCAGCACCGGCCCACCGGTCGCGGTCCAGCTCAGCTCCTCCAGGATGTATCCGAGTCCGGCCCCGGTCGGCGTCAGTTGCCCGCGATCGGCGGCCACCTGCATATTCCCGACGGTGATCGCCACCAGTCGCGTCACCGCCCAGGGCACGTAGTCGAGTCCGAACAGCCACGGCACGGGCTCGCCCGACCCGGTCAACGACCGCGGCAGCTCGAACACCGTCGCATCTCGCGCCGACTCCTCCGCGCGCTCGTACTCCTCACGCGCTGCACGCAATGCAACCGCCAACTCCTCCGCCTCGCGTGCTGCCACGAGCAGACTGCCCTTCGCGAACCCGCACTGGGTCTGCCCCTGCATCCCGCTCCCCCACGCCAGCGCCGTGGTGGTGCGCACCGCATCCTGCCCGCTGCGGACCTGTCCGTAGACGGCGTGCAGTTGCTCCGCGATCGCGTCCGCCTCGATCGCCAACAACACCAGTTCGGCTGTGTCGGTATCGAGCGCCGCGCCGGAGACGATCAGCTGATCGGCCGCCACCTGCCGCCAGAACCCGTCCCGGTTCCCGTCCGGAACCTGCGAGATGCCGCTCATACCGGGATCGGGGCGCCCGTGAGCAGCGCCTGCCGCACGTGGTCGAGCTCGGACTCGTGCACACGGGCGGCCGCGGCTGCTGCATCGATCCCTTCCGCCGCCGCCTCGACGGCTCGCACCAGATCGTGGACCCGATCGCAGTAGGCACGCGCGGCCGGCGAGACCCAGTGGGAAGGCTCCAGGGCCGCGGCGCTCGTGGAGATGCGGCGGGTCTCAGCCGCCGCTGCCGCGAGCGCGACCGACGGGGTCAGGCTCGCCGGGGCGATGGGCAGGGTCAGCGGTGATCGTGGTGGGTTCACGGGTTCCTCCTCGTCTCGCCAGCGACGTTAGGGAGAATCCCTGCGACCGATGCGAGAGCCCCCGGAGGGTTGTGGACGAACCGACATCGCCCAGCCGGCATCGCACACCGGCTCACCGGCACCGGCAACGGCTCAGAAGCCCTGCTGGCGCAACCACCCGATCAACCGGTCCTCCCGCTCACCCGCCGCGTCCGCCGTCCAGGTCCCCAGCTCCGCGGAGTCGACCAGCAGACCGTCCCGCAGGTAGACCACCCGGTCGGCTCGAGCCGCGCAGGACGGATCGTGAGTGACCATCACCAATGTCGACCCATCCCGATGCACCTGCGTGAGGGCGTCCATGACCTCGGCCGACATCCTGCTGTTGAGTGCACCTGTGGGCTCATCGGCGAACACGATCGCGGGTTCACTGGCCAGCGCCCGGCACAGGGATGCCCGTTGCAGCTGGCCACCCGATACCTGGGTGATGCCGTGGCCGGCGACATGCGCGATCCCGAACCGCTCCAGCAACGCTTCCACTCGTGCGATCGCGCCCGGTTTGTCCCTCGGTGCGGCCTTCAACGCCGGCAGCAGCACGTTGTCACGCAGTGTGAGGTTCCCGAGGAAGTGCGCCTGTTGGAAGACGAATCCCATCCGGGTCAGACGTAACCTACTCATCTCGCCGTCGGAGAGTCCGGTCAGCTCGCTGCCTTCCAGCAGCACCTGGCCGCCGCTGGGCCGGTCCATCCCACTGATGCTGTAGAGCAGGGTGGACTTCCCGGATCCGGAAGCGCCCATCACTGCGATGAACTCCCCCTCGCGGACCGTCAGGTCGATGCCGCGCAGCACCTCAGCCGGCGGGTCGGTGGAGACGTAGGTCTTGGTCACGGCGCGACATTCCAGTGTCGTCTGGCGATCGGTCATCACAGCTCCTGTCATTGGTCGGGAAGGTCAGCCGCGGAGCCAGTCGCTGGTGTTGGCCCGGCGCAGCGAGTGGCTGAGCAGGACGGCACCGACGTAGGCGGTTGCGAGCAGCAGCAGCGGATAGGCGAGGTAGGCGATCCACGGGTTGGGCAGGAGCGTCAGGCTGACCAGCCCGAACGGCAGTGTGGCGATCAACGACCCGACGAACCACTCTCCGGCCGTGGCCGCGAACACCGCGCCCAGGCCGATCCCGGCCGAGGCCGTCACCACGGTCTTGCCCTGCACCTGGCCTGCGAGCTCCCGTAGCGAGAACCCGATCGCGGAGAGTGCTCCCATCACCGGCCGATCCCGGCTCAGCCGCCATCGCAGGAAGAGGCAGGTGATCAGCAGTGCCACCGCCACCCCGAAGATCAACGACAGCACGGCCGCGCTGCGGAATGCGTCGGTCAGGGAGGACAGCAGCTGGTCGAGGTACTCCTGCATCGGCCACATCGTGGCGTCGGGGAACGTCGCGTTGTACTCCGATGCGACGGCCTCCGGGTCCGTCTCGTCTGTGGTGTTGGCGAAGATCACGTAGCTGGCAGCGCCGGCGGTCACCCGCCCTGGCATCTTGGCGGTGTACCCGCCGCTGGTGATGTCCTGGTAGATCCCGCTCACGGTCAGGGTCAGCTCGTCGTCCTGGTTGCGCACTGTGAGCTCGTCGCCCGTCGCTACACCGAGCTTGTCCGCATTCAGCGCCGACAACGCGATCTCCTGCTCTCCTGGGGAGCGGCCGTCGAGGAACTCCGCGCTGCCGGCGCTGTGGTCCCCCACCGCGATCCGCAGGGTCTCGGGACCGTCCACGCCCGTCGTCTCGTACAGCACGTTGGCATGGGCCTGCACGTCGGTGAGCCGGTGGTCCTCCGTCATGGCCGCCAGAATTTCGGCGCCCGCGGCGTCGACGTCGTCGGCGAACTGCACGTCTGCCCGCACGTCGGCCTCCGGCGATCCCATATGGGTGACGAAGCCAGGATCCTGGAATGTGTTCAGCAGGCTCATCGGTAACGTGATCAGCACGGTCGCCAGGAAGTACACCACGGGGATCAGCAGCCACTGCCGGCTCTCGGCGCGCAGGTCAGCCACCGCGAGCCGGCTGTTGAGGGTGCCGAAACGCCCGGCAACGCTGGTGCGATGCAGCCGCCGAGCTTGTCGCTTGGCCCGCCTGGCGGACTGGCGCTCACCGAGGAGGCTGCCGTGCACCAGGGCGTTGACCACCTCCACCTTCTTCACCGACCGCAGCACCCTCCAGCAGGTGAGCAGCACGATCCCGGCGACGAGCCCCACGGCCGCGAGCAGCACGGGAGCGGACAGCGCTCCGAATCCGGCGGGTGCGAAGTTCACCTGGACACTGCGGGTGAGCAGGTGAGCAGCAGCGATGGCTGCGCCTGCACCGATCAGGCACCCGATCACCGTCATCGCGCCGTATCGCAGCAGGTAGAGCCGAGAGATCTCGTGGGATGGAAGGCCGATCGCCTTCATCGTCCCGATCTCGCGGACCTCGTCCTCCAGGGTGCCGCGGATCACGAACCGCACGCTCAGCAGCGCGATCGCGATCAGGAGCAGGCTGACCAGCATCAACGCCATCGCCGCGAGGCCATCGCTGAAGGCGTTGAACACCCGGGCCAGCGCGTAGGTGACGGTCGGCCCGTTCTTCGGCACTGCCGCGTCCGCGTCATAGGCGCGTTGCAGCTCGCCGACCAGCGCGAGGTCGGTCATCCGGTACTCCACGATGATCTCCGACGCACCCCCTCCGGCCTGCCGCAGCGCCGCGAAGTCGGGCTCCGAGATCAGGAACCGGATCGCCGGGGACAACGAGGAGGCCATCTGTCCGTCGCGGACGAAGCCCTGAACCACGTAGTGTTCCGTCCCCGCGTCGGTGCCGACGACGAGCTCGTCCCCCACCCGCAGCTCATACCGCTGCTGGTACCCGACCGGAACATAGATCTCCCCGGGCGCCGGCCGCGGGATCGCACCGGACTCCTCCACGAGGTGGTCGAACTCGGTGTTCTGGGTGACGAAGAGGTTGTCGATCAGGCTGTCCGCGAAGTCTCCTGACTCCCCGGTGGACGGTCGTTCCCAGCCGATCGCGGCGCCGTCGAAGCCGAGCATGTCCTCGATGAACCAGCTCTCGATGCCGGGTTGCCCGGCGGCGAACTCCTCGAGCGCCGTCAGGTCGTATTGCCCCGAGTGCATCTGCAGGAAATGTGGGGGCTTTGCCTCGTCGAACAGCTGATCCACCGACCCGAGAGTCCGCTCCATCACCAGCGCGCCGGTGCCCATCAGGAATGCACTGAGGGTCACCACCAGCAGCAGTGCGGTGGTGACAGTCTTGTTCGCGCGCAGGTCGTTGGCGACGTACCGCAGGTAGACCGACGATCGGATGTTCACGGCAGCATTTTCCGTTCCTCGTCCTGAGGCGAGAGCCCGTCGCGCTCGCCACGCCTACGACGCTAGGAGGCCGGTGATGTCCGGGACCATCGGGGACAACCCGGGTTAGCGGCACCGAGACCCTGGCCTTCCTCAGGGTCGCCACCCTGACCATCGGCACCGCACGTCGGCACCGCACATCGGCACCGCACATCGGCACCGCACATGGGCATCGACCGGGGACCGCAGCGCGCCTCGAGTTGGCGTTGAGCCCGCCCGGCGAGCGGGATGGTGGCCAGAGCGACGCACCCGATAATGGTCGGCATGGGATATCGGATCAGCGTGGTGTGCACCGGCAACATCTGCCGCTCCCCGATGGGCGAAGCAATCCTGCGATCAGCATTCGAGGAGATGGGCCTCGGCGACCAGGTCGACGTGGTCTCAGCCGGGACGGGCGCCTGGCACCTGGGCAACGACGCCGACCACCGCACGCACGCCGTCCTCACCCGCCATGGCCACACCCTCAGCGGGCACACGGCCACCCAGTTCTCCGCCTCCGACTTTGCTGAGCTGGACCTCGTACTCGCCCTCGACCGCGGCCACGAACGGGCCCTGCGCCGGCTCGCCCCCGATGCCGGCGCCGCCGCGAAGATCCGCCTGCTGCGCAGCTTCGACTCCAGCGCCCCACCCGGTGCCGAGGTCGCCGACCCCTACTACGGCGACCCAGAGGACTTCGAGACCGTCTATACGCAGGTGAGCTCCGCCGTCGACGGGCTCGTGGCGCACGTGCGGGACGCGCTCGAGGCACCGGTCTGATGGAGAGCTGGACCAAGACCGACTTCCCGCACCCGGATGCCGCCCTCGCCGAGGCCGAGGGGTTGCGCTGGCTCGCAGCCGCCGACGGCGGAGCCCGGGTTGCGCAGGTGCGTCACGCCGGGCCCGGGGTACTGGAGCTGGAGCGGGTACGCGACGGCAGCCGGTCGGCCGAGCACGCCCGTACGTTCGGAGCGGCACTCGCCCGCACGCATGCCGCGGGCGCCCCGTCATTCGGGTTCGTCCCCGGCCAGGCCACGGGATTCATGGCGGGTGCGCCCATGCCCGGCAGCGACGCTGCGACGTGGGGCGAGTTCTACGCCAGCGCACGGGTGATGCCGTTCCTGCGGCGGGCCGAGGCGAGCGGAGCGTTCGGGGCGCGGGATGTGGAGGTGATCTGCGCCGTCGTGGAGCGGTTGGCGGCCGGGGAGCTGGACCATCCGCAGCCGGCACTCGTGGGTGAGGTAGCGCGGTTGCACGGCGACCTGTGGAGCGGGAACGTGCTGTGGTCACCCACCGGGGTGGTGCTCATCGACGCCACGGCGCACGGCGGGCACGCCGAGACCGACCTGGCCATGCTCGACCTGTTCGGAGCGCCGCATCTGGCGGAGATCCTCGCCGGCTACCAGGAGGTTTCCCCGCTCGCCGACGGGTGGCAGGACCGGGTGGCGCTGCACCAGCTCAACCCGCTGCTGGTGCATACCGTGCTGTTCGGGGGCGGATACGCCCAGGCGGCGGTGGCTGCGGCCTCGCGGTACCGCTAGGTGCCACGGCTCGTCGATACCGACGGGCGTGGCAGTCCGGCATCAAGCGTCTCGACAGTTCGACAGCGGGCGGCTTGCAGACGACGCTCGGGCATGCCACGCTTCTCTTTGAAGCGCTTCATTATGAGATTGAATCGCTTCATTCCCTGTTGATCAGTGTCAAGGAGGACATATGCTCACCGACGCCCCTCACCGGCACCTCGACCAGAGGTCCGAACCGCGACGGCGACGACGCCGCGCTCTCGTCCCGCTCACGATGGCCGCGGCACTCGCCCTCACCCCGCTGGCCGCACAGGCGCAGCCCCCGGCCGCCACACCCGCCGCAGACGCGTCATTCCCAGCCGAGTGCCCCTGGATGGACACCACTCTTTCTGCGGAGGAACGCGCGCAGGTCCTGCTCGACCACTCCAGCCTCGAGCAGACGATGCGCTGGATCGTCGAGCAGCCCGCCGCCGCTCCTGACCGGACCACCTGGCCCGGTGATGTGGTCTATCCCGAGCAGCTGCCGTGCACGCCGGACATCATGTTCGCCAACGGCGCCCAGGGACTCGACGCACCCGGTGCCACCGCCCTACCCGTCGCGATCGCCGAGGCGGCGGCGTTCTCCCCCGCGCTGAGCCAGGCCAAGGGTGCCCTCGTCGCCGACGAGACGTTCCGCTCCGGTCGCAACGTCCTCCTCGGCCCCGGCGTCGCGGGCGGGCGCACACCCCTGTCCGGACGCACATCGGAGTACTACGGCGAGGATCCTGTCCTCTCCGGCGTGCTCGCAGCGGCGAACATCCACGGACTGGAGGACAGTAACCCCGAGCGTCCGGTGGTCGCCAATCTCAAGCACTACGTCGCCAACGAACAGGAGCTCGACCGCGAGTCCAGCTCGAGCAACATGGACGAGCGCACGATGCAGCAGATCTACGGGCTCGGGTTCGAGATCGCCACGCGCGAGGGCGACCCCGGCTCGATCATGTGCTCCTACAACCAGATCAACGGCGTCTACGCGTGCGAGAACGACATCCTGACCGACATCGTCAAGGAGGCCTGGGACTACGAGGGCTTCATCATGTCCGACTTCGGTTCGGTGCACTCCACGGCACCGTCCCTGAACGCTGGCCTCGATATGGAGCTCAATCGCCCGATCTGGTTCACCCCCGATCGCCTGCACGCCGCACTCGACGCCGGTGAGATCACCGAGGATCAGATCGAAGCCGCCGCATTCCGCGTGGTGACGGTCTTCATCGAGGCCGGCCTGTTCGACCACCCACTCCCGGAGAACCCCTCGACCGATCTGGTCACCGAGGACAGCCGCGCACTCGCCCGCGAGATGGCCGAACAGGGGTCGGTGCTGCTGACCAACGACGGCACGCTCCCCCTCGCGGACACCGCGCTCGACGTCGCGGTGATCGGCCCGACCGCCTCGAACACCCCCACGGACGGCGTCAGCGCCCGGTCGGTCTGCTCGTCCTGGATGCCCTTCGGCGGCGGCCGCCCGTCGGTCCCCTGTGACGAGCCGGTCGCACCCCTGGACGCCATCACCGAGCGTGTCCAGGCCGCCGGCGGCACGGTGACCTTCGACGCCGGCACCGACCATGAGCAGGCAGCTCAGGTCGCGGCCGCCGCGGATGTGGCGATCGTGTTCGGGTACTACCAGATGGGAGAGTTCAGCGACCTGACCGATCTGCGCCTCGACAACGACGGAGACGCCCTGATCGAGGCGGTCGCAGACGCGGCGGCGAGCACCGTCGTGGTGACCCAGACCGGTAGTGCAGTCGAGATGCCATGGGTCGACGATGTCGACGCCGTGCTCCACGTCTGGTACGCCGGGCTGGAGATGGGCAATGCGATCACTCACCTGCTCTGGGGTGACGTCAACCCATCCGGCAACCTCCCGATGACCTTCCCGGTCTCTCTCGACGACGTCCCGACCAGCGCCCCGGAGCAGTACCCCGGCGTGGTGGACACCGATGGCATCCGGCAGGTGGAGTACTCCGAGGGCCTGCAGGTCGGTTACCGCTGGTACCAGGCGCAGGGCATCGACCCCCTGTTCGCCTTCGGGCACGGGCTCTCCTACACGACCTTCGACTACTCCCACATCCGGGTCACGCCCCGGCAGGTGCAGTCCGGGCACGAGGTGCGCGTGCACTTCCGCCTCACCAACACCGGTGATGTCGCGGGCGAGGAGGTCGCCCAGGTCTACCTGACGCTGCCGGACGAGGCCGGTGAGCCATTCCAGCGCCTGGTCGCCTTCGAGCGGGTGCACCTCGAACCCGGTGAGCACGAGAACGTGGTCATCGAGCTCACCCGGGATGACCTCGAGTCCCGGCACCTGCTGCAGTATTTCGACGGCGGAGCCTGGGTCACCCCTGCGGGCGAGTTCGGCGTGCACGTCGGATCTGCCTCTGACGCCCTCGCCCCGCCGGTGAGCTTCACCGTGCGCTGACCGGGTCGACACCCCGGAATCGCTCGTCGATCTGGCCGCCAGATCGACGAGCGATTTCGGGTGGGCACGGGTTCGCCCGCCGCACGAGTTCTGGGATGATGGCGGCATGGAGCGCGTTCTGTTCGCCGAGCTGCCCGATATCGCCCTCGGCCCGTTGGACGGCCGCTACCGACGGGTGGTGGCCCCGCTGGCGGACCACCTGTCCGAGGCGGCTCTCAACCGGGCCCGGCTGCAGGTGGAGGTGGAGTGGCTCATCCACCTGACCACCCACCGAGTCCTCCCGGGAGCCCCGGACCTGAGCGAGGCCGAGATCGCCTACCTGCGTGACGTCGTCGCCACCTTCGGCGCCGAGGAGATCGCCGAGCTGGCCGAGATCGAGGCCGAGACCCTGCACGATGTGAAGGCGATCGAGTACTTCCTCAAGCGCCGGCTCGCCGCCGCCCCGCAGACGCTCGGCGAGGACACGGTGCTGCCCCGCGTCAGCGAGATCGTGCACATCTTCTGCACCAGCGAGGACATCAACAACCTGTCCTACGCGCTCACCGTGCGCGACGCCGTCCAGCAGGTGTGGCTGCCTGCCGCCCGCACCGTGGCCGACGCCGTGGCGGATCTGGCACGCGAACACGCCGGGGTCCCGATGCTGGCCCGCACGCACGGGCAATCCGCCACCCCCGTGACCCTCGGCAAGGAGCTGGCGGTACTCGCGCACCGCCTGCGCCGGCAGATCAGGCGGATCGAAGCAGGTGAGTACCTCGGCAAGATCAACGGCGCCACCGGCACCTACGGTGCGCACTCGGTCTCGGTCCCGGGCGCGGACTGGCAAGAGGTCTCCCGCACGTTTGTCGAAGGTCTGCGGCTCAGTTGGAATCCGCTCACCACCCAGATCGAGAGCCACGACTGGCAGGCGGAGATCTACGCCGATGTGGCGCGCTTCAACCGCATCCTGCACAACCTCGCCACCGATGTGTGGACCTACATCTCCCTGGGGTACTTCCGCCAGCGGCTCTCCGCGCAGGGATCCACAGGCTCCTCGACCATGCCGCACAAGGTGAACCCGATCCGGTTCGAGAACGCCGAGGCGAACCTGGAGATCTCCTGCTCACTGCTGGACACGCTCTCGGCCACGCTGGTGACCTCCCGGTTGCAGCGCGACCTCACCGACTCCACCACGCAGCGCAACATCGGCGTCGCGTTTGGGCACTCCCTGCTCGCCCTCGACAACGTACGCCGCGGCCTGGCCGGCCTGGATGTGGACGCCGCCACGATGGCTGCGGACCTGGACGCCAACTGGGAGGTGCTCGGGGAGGCCGTGCAGTCGGCGATGCGTGCGGCGGGGATCGCCGGTGCCGACGGGATGGCCGACCCCTACGAGCGCCTCAAGGAGCTCACACGTGGTCGCCGCGTGGACGGACCCGCCATGCGGGAGTTCATCTCCGGTCTGGGCCTACCGACCGAGGTCGAAGATCGGCTGCTGGCACTGGGCCCGGCCGACTACGTGGGACTGGCACCCCAGCTCGTCGCCCACCTGGACTGACGGGGCGCCCACCCACCCGGAAATCGCTCGTCGATCTGGCTACCGCCGGGCGGTCGGAGACCGCCAGATCGACGAGCGATTTCCGTGAGCGGAAGCCATATCGACGTCGGATTCCTGGGTGGGAGCCAGATCGACGAGCGATTCTAAGTCGGCCCGGCGCGCGTCGCTGAGGACGACGACGAGCGGGTGCGCCGGCAGGAGGAACCGGCGCACCCGCTCGTCTGGCGGTGCTGGGCGTCAGCGACTGGTCACTGCGTCGCGTCCCATGCTTCCTGGTAGATCTCGACGTAGCGATCGCTCCCGTTGGCGACGAGGGCGTCCTGGAACGCCTGCCAGTCATCGTCGGAGTCGATGTCACGCACACCGGTGACGAACTCGGCGCTCGCCTGCAGCACCAGGGACTCGACATTGGTCTGCACGGTGGAGAGCTCGCTCGCGTGGTCCTCGGGGATCCACAGGTTCCAGTACGGGAAGGCCTCCGCCGGGCTGTTCTCCGCGTAGGGCTGCGTGGCCTCGAACAGACGGCGCTCATAGCCGGAGAGGTCGTAGACGTCCTCGGGGACAACCTGCGACTGACGGAACTCCTGGCTGCCGTAGTACTGGGCCAGCGGGCCCCAGGCGGCGTTGGTGTTCTCACTGGCCTCCGCGCCACTGAGGCGATGGCGCACGTACAGCGGCTCGAGCTCCTCGTTCAGGGCCACGTCACCGTCCTGGGCGTAGTCCCAGGCGACACCCTCCTCGCCCCACTCGGCACGCAGGTGGTTGTCGTAGTCGATCATCCAGTCCACGATCTCCACGAGCGTGGCCGCTTCCTCGTCGGTGGCGTTGTTCGTGATCACGAAGGTGGCGCCAGCCGAGGACGAACTGATCTCCGACGCCGGCGAACCGTTCGGCCCGGTCAGCGGGGGCAGCGCGTCATAGTTGGCGTCACGGCCGTCCTCCTGACCGATGGTGACGAAGACGCCCGGGTGACCGACCGTGGCAGCACCGAGGATCGGGTCGCCGGCGACGTCACCGAGGGCGAGCAGCGCATCCTGGTTCTGCGTGAAGGCGGCCTCATCGATCAGGCCGTCCTCGAACAGCGAGTTCACGTAGGTCAGTCCCTCGCGCCACCCGTCGAGCGTGGGCTGCAGCGTCACGTCGTCCCCCTGCAGCGCCAGCGATCCTGGTGCGGACCCGCTCGTGCTGGAGGTGGCCATGTACACGAACGGGTTCATCAGGAACGGCAGCACCGAGTTCGCACCGGGTGAACCGGACAGCGGCACCTCGTCGGCCTCACCGTTGCCGTTCGGGTCCTGCTCCTTGAACGCGGCCAGCACCTCCCTCAGCTCCTCGGGCGTGGTCGGCTGCTCCATGCCGACGCTCTCCAGCCAAGCAGTGTTCAGCCAGAGCTTGGAGGGATAGGTGCAGTGGAAGCAGTCGTTCCACTGGGGAAGACCCCAGACGTTGCCGTCGGGCGCGGTGGACAGTGCCTCCCACTCGGGGGTGTCGGCCCATGCGGCTTGCAGGTTCGGCGCGTTCTCCTCGAGCAGGTCGTTCAGCGGCCGGATCAGGCCCTGATCACCGAACTTGATGAGCTCGGCCTGGGTGAACTGATCCACCCACGGAATCAGCAGGAAGGCATCCGGGTAGTCACCGCTGGCCAGTGTGATCTGCCGAGACTCAGAGGCCGCAGCCGCGTCCCAGGTCGTGGTCTCGAACTGCAGATCGACGCCGAACTCTTCCTCGATCAGCAGCGTGAACGAGCTCGTGTTGAGGTCACGGTCAGGGCCCTGCTGGCTGTAGATGGTGATGACGCCGTCATCGGTGGGTTCCTCCTCGCCACCGGGGGCGCAGGCGCTGATTCCCAGCGCCAGGCCACCGGCGGCCAGAACAGCCGCGGTTCTGCGGTGCGTGCGTGTCATGTCGTGCCTCTCTTCGTCGTGAGGGAGTGCCACCGTCGTCGATGGCCGGAGGGTTGAACGAGGTCGGGAGGGTCAGGTCAGCCCTTGACGGCACCCAGGAGCAGGCCCCGGGTGAAATAGCGGGCGACGAACGGATAGATGAGCATCATCGGGACGGTGGAGACCACGATGAGCGAGTACTTCAGCAGGCTTGCGAGTTGTTGTCGCTCGATCGCTGCGGTGACGTCCGCGCCCGCGTCGGTGTTGAGGATGAGGATGTTGCGCAGCACCAGCTGAAGTGGGTAGAGACTGTCGTCGCGCAGGTAGATGAGAGCGTCGAAGTAGGAGTTCCACTGCACGATCGCGTACATCAGAGCGATCACGGCGAGCATCGGCGCCGAGAGCGGCAGCACCACCTTCCACAGGATGCGCAGGTCGCTGGCCCCGTCGATCTCACCTGCCTCACGCAGCTCGTCCGGGATCGCGGTACGGAAATAGGTGATGGCCAGGATCGCCGGCCACACCGCCACCGCCTTCGGGATGAGCAGGGCCCAGCGAGTGTCCAGCATGCCCATGCTCTGCACCACTAGGTAGGTCGGGATGAGCCCACCTGCGAACAGCATCGTGAAGACGACTGCGCCGGTGAGAAATTTGCGCCCCACGAAGTCGGCCCTGGAGAGGGGGTAGGCGAGCATGACCGTCAACGTCACGCTGATCGCCGTACCGGCGACCGTATAGAACGCCGAGTTCGCGAAGCCGGTCAGGATCGTCGAGTTGGTGAAGACCACCTCGTACCCGCGCAGCGTGAAGTCGACCGGCCAGAGGAACACCTCACCGGCCGAGACTGCCGCCGGGCTGGAGAAGGAGCTGACCAGGATGTACCACAACGGCAGCAGCACCACGATCAGGAACGTCGTCAGCAGGATGTAGACACCGACGAGGAAGATACGGTCGACCGGCGTCTCCCGCACCCGCCGAGGGCGCCGGGAAGCCGTGCGGTTCGGCTTGGTCAGGACGGCGTTCACCACAGCCCCTTTCCTGTCACGCGCTTGGCGACGATGTTGACCGCGACCAGCAGAACGAGGTTGATGACGGAGTTGAACAACCCGATCGCGGTGGCCAGGCTGAAGTCGGCGTTCTGGATGCCGATCTTGTAGGTGTAGGTGGCGATGATCTCCGACTGCGAGAGGTTCAGCGGGTTCTGCAGCAGGAACGCCTTCTCGAAGCCGACCGCCATGATGGAGCCGACCGAGAGGATCAGCACCACGACGATGGTCGGGGTGATGCTCGGCAGGTCGACGTGCCAGATCTTCTGGAGCCGGTTCGCTCCGTCGACTTTCGCCGCCTCGTAGAGCCCCGGATCGACCCCGGCGAGGGCGGCGAGATAGATGACGGCGGAGTACCCGGCCGTCTGCCACACCTCGGACCAGACATAGACGTGCCGGAAGAAGTCCGGCTGGGCAAGGTAGTCGGTGGCCGGCAGACCGAAGAAGCCGGTCAGGTCGCTGGCCAGGCCGATCCGCGGCGAGAGGATCAGGATCGCCATCGAGACCACGACCACCGTCGAGATGAAGTAGGGCGCGTAGGTGACCATCTGCACGGTGCGCTTGAAGAACCGCGCCCGGATCTCGTTCAGAGCGAGGGCCAGGATGATCGGGATCGGGAAGCTCGCGATCAACGCGTACAGGCTCAGCAGGAAGGTGTTGCTCACCACGGTGGTGAACATGGGGTTGGAGAAGAACCGCTCGAAGTACTCCAGTCCCGCCCACGGCGATCCCCAGATGCCCTCGACGACGTTGAAGTCCTTGAACGCGATGATCGCGTTCGCCATCGGCACGTACTGGAAGATCAGGAAGTACAGCAGCGGGGGGATGACGAGCAGATAGAGCTGCCAGTGGCGCCGGACGGACCGGCGCAGCCGCCCACGGCGACCACCAGAGTGACGGCGCGGCGAGGGCGATGCGCCCAGCCCCCGCGTCGCGACCTGGGGTGGCGACGCGCTGGCTGTACCCAGACCGGTGTGCACCACTGGGGACTCCTCTCGCTGTGAACCGAGGACGTGGCGCCTGCCGCTCAGGGGCGGAGTCTGTGACCATGACCTCGTCGTCCGGTGAATCGTTTCTCTGATGCTAGCCAGGGTTCCCACTCATGCGCAACCCACGGTCGACTCCCACTCCGCATGGCGCGAATATTCAGTCGATACAGCGCTTGCCACGTCCCCACCTGAACCGGCTATGGTGTCTCCACGTGCATTAAATCGATTCTCCGAGGTGACAGTGTCGTCCAGGTTCACGTTCGCGCAGCCGCCCGCAGAGACGGTGACGGATCCCCGCGTTCACCAGCTCTCGTTCACCAGCGCCGCGTCCGAGTGGGTCGAAGCGCTGCCCCTCGGTAGCGGCAGGCTGGGCGCGATGGTGTTCGGCGGGGCAGTCCAGGAGCTTCGTTCCGACCATCACACCGCGCAGAAGGTGATCGTCCGATACCGGTCGATCTCCCAGGAGATCGAGCTTCATCCGGGCCAGCCGGTGCACCTGACCGCCGAGGAGACCCGCTCATGACCGCATCCACCTCCATCGACCCGCTCGAGGGCTTCCTCGTGCTCGACTTCAGCCAGTTCCTGGCGGGGCCTGTGGCCGCGCTGCGGCTCGCCGACCTCGGCGCACGGGTGATCAAGATCGAGCGACCCGGCACCGGGGACATCGGCCGTGGCCTCGCCTTCGCGGGAGCGCGCGCCGGCAGCGACACGGTCTCCTTCCACGCGATGAACCGCGGCAAGGAGAGCCTCGCTGCCGACTTGAAGAACCCCGACGACCTGGCGATCGTCCGCCGCCTCGTGGAGCAAGCAGACGTCGTCGTGGAGAACTTCCGCCCCGGGGTCATGGAGCGGTTGGGCCTGGACTACGAGACCGTTCGCGCGACCAACCCCGGCGTCGTCTACGGCTCGATCACCGGCTACGGCGAGGAGGGGCCCTGGCGGGACCGCCCTGGTCAGGACCTGCTCGCGCAGTCGATCGCCGGCGTGCCCTGGCTGCAAGCCGATCCCGAGCCGAGCCCAATGGGGATCGCCATTGCGGATCACCTCGCCTCCTGCCACCTGGCGCACGGGATCACGGCCCTGCTGCTGCGGCGCACCCGTACCGGAGTCGGCGGCCATGTGCGCACATCGCTGCTGGAGGCGATGGTCGACCTGCAGTTCGAGATGCTCTCGGTGCGCCTGACCGAACCGGCGGCGCTGAGCCAGCCCGTCCGTGGCCCCCACAGCGCACATAGTTACCTGCCCGCCCCGTACGGGGTCTACCCGACGGCGGACGGTTACCTCTCCATCGCGATGAACCCGGTGCCTCGCATCGGTGAGCTGCTCGGCATCGCCGAGCTGGTGGAGATGACCGACCCGCAGACCTGGTGGGAGCAGCGCTCCCACATCGAGACGCTGATCGCGGACCGGCTGCGCACCGGCACCACCGAGGCGTGGCTGATGATCCTGGATCAGGCCGACATCTGGTGTGCACCGCTGCATACCGTGGACGAACTGGTCGAACACGAGGGCTTCCGGCAGATCGACATGGTGCAGACCCTCGACCGCGCCGAGGCGGACGGCTCCCGCACCGAGGTCACCACCACCCGGATGCCGCTTCGGTTCGATGGCGTCCGCCCCCGCTCGGCGGCCGCCGCACCCTCCCTCGGCGCCGACAGCGAGCGCCTGCGGGCTGAGCTCAACCCCTGTGTCACCGAGCGGATCGCGGAGCAGGCGTCATGACACTCACGCTGCGCGGGATGACCTGGGACCATGAGCGCGGGTTCGACAGCATCGTGGCGGCATCGTCGGCGTATCGTTCCCGGGCCTACGCCGAGACCGGGGCTGATGTGGAGATCATCTGGGAGCGCCGCTCACTGCAGGCGTTCGCCGACCAGGGCTTGGAGTCCATGGCGGCGGAGTTCGACCTGCTCGTCATCGACCACCCGCACATCCCGCACGCTGCCCATGCCGGGCTGCTCGCCCCGCTTCCCGACGGCGAGGGGCCGGCCGCCTTCGTCGGCCGCAGCTACGAGACCTACCGTTGGCAGGGCGCCCAGTACGGGATGGCCATCGACGCCGCGGCGCAGGTGGCGGCCTACCGGCCGGACCTGTTGCCCGAGCCACCACGCACCTGGCCGGACGTGCTGGAACTGGCGAGGGACGCCGTCGTGCTGTGGCCGTGCAAACCCATCGATGCGTTCGCCTCGACCTTCACGCTGACGTCCGCCGTGCAGGGTGAGGACGCCGGGCAACGCGGCCGCTTCGGTGATCCGGATGCCTTCGCCGAGGCGTGGGAGACGTTGGGGCGTTTGCGCGACCTCGTGCCCGAGGAGTGCTTGGCCGAGAATCCGATCGAGGTCGCCGAGCGACTCGCGGGCAGTGACCGGTGGTGCTATGTCCCGCTGCTGTACGGCTACAGCAACTACGCCCGGCCGGGCTTCCGCGACCGCCGGCTGGCCTGGACCGACATTCCGCAGTCCGGCGGCGAGCCCCGCGGTTCGATGCTCGGTGGTGCCGGGTTGTCGGTCTCGGCGCGCAGCGAACATCGGGCCGAGGCGGTGACCTTCGCCACCTGGGCCGGTACCGGGGACGTTCAGCGTGGTGTGTACGCCCACGCCGGCGGCCAGCCCGGGCACGTGGCCGCCTGGGAGGACCGGCAGCTGGACGAACTCACTGCCGGGTTCTTCACCGGCACCCGCCGCACGCTGGAGCTGGCCAGCCTGCGCCCACAGCATCCCCGGTACATGGACGTGCAGAACGCGGCGTGCGCCCGGGTGCACCGGGCGCTGGTGCAGCGCGAGGGGGCCGCCGTCCTGCTGGCGGATCTGGACGAGATGTTCGCAACGTTGGGAGACCAGCATGCAGGTGATTGACAGGTACTTCGAGGACTTCGCCGTCGGTGAGATCCGCCGCACGCTCGGACGCACGGTCACCGAGGCGGACGTGGTCCTGCACGCCGGTCAATCCGGCGACTTCTTCCCGCACCACATGGATGAGCGCTGGTGCGTGGAGGAAGCGGGCCTGGGCGGCCGTATCGCGCACGGCACGCTGATCATCGCGATCGCCGTCGGGATGACCGCCGGGGACGTGAACCCGCAGGCGATGAGCTACGGCTACGACCGGATTCGGTTCATCAAGCCGGTGCTGATCGGGGACACCATCACCGTCACCGCACAGATCACTGAGGTCACCGATCATCCGCGACGCCCGGAGCTGGGCCGGGTGGACGAACTGGTGACGGTGACCAACCAGCGGGGCGATACGGTGCTGTCGTTGGTGCACCTGTACGTCGTGACGAAGCGAGGGTCTGAGTAGTGTTCGACGCCCATCTGCATGTCTGGGACCACGCCCGGTCCTCCTACGGCTGGCTCACCGGCGCGCCGGAGATCCTGCGCCGCGATCACCTGATCGAGGAGGCCCGCGGGGCGCTGATGCCGTGGGGTGTCGACCGTGCCGTCCTGGTGCAGGCCGACGAGACGATGGCCGAGACGGACTACCTGCTGGACCTCGTCGCCGCCGACCCGCTGGTCGTGGGCGCCGTCGTCTATCTCCCCCTGGAGGATCCGGCCACGGTCGCAGAGCAGATGGCTGCTTCCCGTCCAGGTGTCGTCGGGGTCCGCAACCTCACACACGACCGGCCGGACCCGGACTGGATCCTCGGCGCGGACCAGCGGCGCAGTCTGGAACTGATCGAGGCAGCCGGACTCCCTCTCGACTATGTGGCGACGCTCCCGCGCCACCGTGAGAACCTCCTCACCCTGGCCCAGGAGCAGCCCGGACTGACGTTCGTGCTGGACCATCTCGGCACCCCGCCGGCTCAACCGGACCAGCGCGATGGCGCCTGGCAGCAGTGGCAGGAGCAGATCGCGGCGCTGGCCGCGCTGCCCAACGTCGTAGCAAAGGTGTCAGGGATCTACGACGCCGGTGGGCCCGTCACGCCGGAGCACATGCGCACCGTACTGGCCGCCGCGCTGGACGCCTTCGGGGCCGACCGGCTGCTTGTGGGCAGCGACTGGCCGGTGTGCACGGCCTTCGGCGGGGCCGAGGCCACCATGCGGGTGCTGCTCGCCGAGGTCGACCGGCTGCCCGGGGATCAGCGGTATGCGCTGCGCGAAGGAACGGCAGCGCGCGTCTACGGGCTCGACGCGTGACGTCGCCGGCCGCCGAACCGGCTACAGAGCCGGCTTCGGAGCAGGCCACGGAGCAGGCCGGACTGCCGGAGCACGCTCCGGATCCGGCCTACCTGGCCCGGCCCCCGGCCCGGACGCTGCCGATCGTCCTCGTCGGCGCGGGTGGGATCGCCCGGGACGCCCACCTGCCCGCCTACCGCAAGGCACGGATGCCGGTGGCCGCCGTCGTGGATCTTGACGCGGGCCGTGCCGCAAGCCTGGCGACCGACTTCGATATCCCCGCCACCTACGAGCGCCTGGAGGACGCCGTCGCTGCACACGGCACCGACGTCGTCTACGACGTGGCCGTGATGCCGAACGCGTTCGGGGCCATCCTCGATTCGCTGCCCGACGGCGCAGCGGTGCAACTGCAGAAGCCGCTCGGCTACACCTACGCCGAGGCGACGGCGCTGGTCGAGATCTGCGACCGCAAGCGACTACGCGCCGCCGTCAATACCCAACTGCGGTTCGCCCCGCACGTGGCGGCGGCTCGCCGGCTGATCGCCGACGGCGCGATCGGGGAGCTGATCGACCTCGAGGTGCTCGTGCGGGTGGAGACGCCGTGGGAGCTGTTCCCGAGCGTATTCGCGCTGGAGCGCATGGAGATGCCGATGCACTCGGTGCACTATGTGGACCTGGTGCGCTCGTTCGTCGGCGACCCCAGCGGAGTGAGCGCGGTGACCGTGGCGCATCCGCACAAGGAGTTGGCCAGTACCCGCACGGGCTATCTGCTGCACTATGCCGAGCGGCCGCTGCGGGTGACCATCAGCACCAACCACGACCATGCCTTCGGTCCCGCGCATCAGGAGGCGGCGGTGCTGTGGCACGGCACCGAGGGCGCCATCCGCACCGAGCTCGGGCTGCTGCTGGACTACCCGCGAGGCGGGCCGGACCTGCTGGAGATCACCGACGGCGAGGGCTGGCGCGAGATCGAGGTGGAGGGGTCGTGGTTCCCGGATGCCTTCATCGGCTCGATGGGGGCGCTGCAGCGCTACGCGACGGGTGAATCGGAGACGATGCCGACGTCGGTGCGCGACGTGCTGAGGACCATGGCCGTGCTCGAGGCCGCGCACGAGGCCACCCTGGCCGGCGGGCACCCGCTGCCCGGCCCGCCGCTCTGCCCGCCGCTCGACCCGCCGCTCGGCCCTCCAAGGGCCGAATAATTGACCCCTACTCGGGCTCGACCCTGAATTTCGGGCCCCTGCACGGGTGCGCTCGGGCCGGGAGGCCGATCACGTGCCGACGGCCGCCGTGGAGGCACGCAGCACCAGTTCGGGCGCCGGGTCCTCGACCACCCGGCTGATGGGGTCCACCCGGTCCGCGCCGGCGCCGTCGAGCAGCATGTCCACGGCGGTCGAGCCCAGTGCGCCCATCGGCAGCCGGATCGTCGTCAGCGCCGGGGCGCAGGTGATGGCCGGCCAGATGTCATGGATCGCCACCACCGAGAGCTCCTCGGGCACGCTGATACCCATCTGCGCCGCCTCGGTGAGCGCACCGATCCCGGCGTTGACGTTCCCGACCACCAAAGCGGTCGGCCGGGGCTCACGCCCGAGCAGCAGCCGGACGGCGTCCCGCGCTGAGCGGTAGGTGTACCCCAACGTGGTCACGTGTTCCCGGGGCAGGGTGAGCCCCGCCTCGCCGAGTTCGCGCTCGACTCCCTGTTGACGGCGGCTACTGGTGTCGGAGGCCGGGACGCCGCCGACGTACCCGATGCTCCGGTGCCCCAGTTCGAGCAGGTGGCGGGTCGCGAGCGCACCGGCGGCGACGTCGTCGAGGCCGATGGTGCGCACCCCATCGACCGGACCGGAGTTGATCATCACGGTGTGCTCGGGGTGGGTCAATGCCCGGGCGACCAGATCGGTGGGGGCGCTGTCGTCCTTCTGCAGCAGGACGCCGTCGACGAGCCGTTCGTTGAGCAGCCGGTTGAACCCTTCACTGCCCGGCTGCATCCGCGGACTGGAGGCCAGCAGCACCGAGTAGGAGTGGTCCAGGGCGCGCGCCTCAACCCCGTTGACCAGGTCGGTGAAGGTGGCGTTGGTGACGTCGGGGACCACGAGGGCAAGCAGGTGGGTCCGGGCTCGCCGCAGGGACCGTCCGGCCGAGTTGGGCGCGTAGCGCAGCAGCCGCGCCGACTCCACGACCCGCTCACGCGTCTCGGGGCGGATCCGGATGGTGGGGTCGGAGTTGAGCACCCGGGAAACCACCGAGACAGACACGCCTGCGTGTGAGGCCACATCCCGTAACGTCACCATCCTCGCGATCGTAGCGGTGCACACCTTCGGTCGCACAAACGATTCACCGCCGTTTCACCATGGCACAGTGATCACCGGTAGAGCACTGGGTGAATGTCGGTGGTGCTGCCCATAGGCCAGACCTGTTGCATATACCCAGAAGCTCCCGACACCAGTAGCGTCGGTGCGCCACATCCCAGCCCGTATCCGCCATCCGCGAGATCAGACGATGCCTCGAGCGTTACATCGCCCGCGATCTATACCGCCGTCTCGAAGCCGAACGGACCCGCACTTGACGCCCACAGGGAGCGGCACCCCTCCGGGTGGAGACGTTCGCCGAACGACGCGTGCCGGGTGACGTCGTTTCTGCCACCCGGCGCGCGCGATCAACGTGCCATCATCGGATTTCGCAGGTCGTTCTAATCCAGTCCATGGCGAACGCCGAGGTGTCTGCGCTATTCGTTGACGACCAGAGCCTCACCTGAGGGTCGATGTCTGAGTCCTGGATCGTCCAGTGCGCACCGGTGTCGACGCCGTTCCGATAGAGCCGCGCCTCGCCACCGCTGGAGGTGTCAACCCGCCAGGATGCGAGCGAGCCGGCATTGGACAGAGCGTAGATCCGCGTCCAGTGCGTCTCGCCCTTGGGTATGGCGTAGACGCCGTCGTGCTGAATCGAGAGCATCAACCGACGACTGTCATTCGCGACCATCAGAGCCAGGCTCGCACCCCGTCCATTCGACGGATCCAGCGTGCTGTAGTCGGTGACCTCCGCCCGGAAGTCCACACTGAAGTCACATCTGGTGTTGACGAAAGCGGTGACCGCGTTCTGGCCGGAGGTTGGACTCGAGACGATGAGCTCGCCCTGTGAGACAGTCCCTCCCGCGCCGAACGGCACCCAGCCCGACAGATCGTCCCAGGTCGTGGAGACGATGTTGTCCTCGACACTGAACCAGTCGACGCTTGCAGAGGCGGGCTCCGTCGAGGTCCCGGATGCGAAGAGCTGAATGCCGAGACTGGTCGTTGATGCAGGAGTGGACCACTCAACACCAGTGTCAACAGAGTCGAGGTAGAGCCGCGCGGTGCCGGCTTCGTCGACGGTGACACGGTACTGATGATCACCGGTACCGATGGATGCCGCCAGGACTCGGACCCAAGCCGAGCCACCCGCAACTCGGGCGTAGACACCGTCGGACTGCGCAGACAGGGCAAGGGTCCAATCACCACCGACGACCTCCATGCCGAGGTTGGCTCCGATGCCGCTGCTGGTATTCAGAGGACCACCCGTCGCGATCCGCCCGCGGAAAGCACCCACAAAACCGTGCAGCGGAGCCTGCTCGCGGCCGACGGTCGTCCAGGTGGAATCGTTGTTCGCGAGATTCAATCGTCCGGACGACACCGTTGCCGAGCCGCCCGCCGGCGTCACGCTCCAGTTCCCGATCGTGTCCCAGTTCTCGTTCGCGCCTGTAAACGACTGGTCGAGATCCAGCTTGATCAGCTCGACACCAGCCGTGTCGCTCTCCCAGACGATGTAGTACTTGCCGGGCGCATACTCGTCACCCATGGCGTACGTGTCCCAGCCGGCGCTGTGCGGGCGATCCACGACGGGCGGCTCGTCGGCAAGGAATCGACCCGGACCCCACGGCTGGTCCGGCTCCTTCACCTTGTAGTTGAGTATCGAACGCCAGTGCGCGGGCCGTGTCTCTAGCGGGCTCGGGAAGATGCCACCCATGGTGTTGTACACGGCCACGTAGCGACCGGTGGAGTCCTGCGTGACGTATCCCTTGGTCCCCATGTTGGGGATGCTGCTGTCGTAGACAAGGCTGCTCCACGTGAGACCGCCGTTAGTGCTCTCGGTGCGAGACATGTAGACCGGACCAGTCACATAGTCCTCAGCGGGCGCTGCCACACGGCTGAACATGATGAGCTTGTCGGGGTCGTCCTGATCCACGACCAGCTGGTTCTCGCCCGACTTGGTGTTCAACGGGTCAGGGGCGTAGGCGCCAGCGGTCCACGTCACCAAGTCGGTCGACCGCATCACAGCTACTCGTCCATCATTCCAGAACGGCGCGATGTGGTAGCCATCCTGGTACATCGGCCGCCCCGCGATGACAAATCCGGAAGGAACCCCCGAGAAGTCGGCGTTCCAGTTCGACCAAGTCGCGCCGCCGTCGGTGCTTCGCTTCATGAAACTCGTCACCGGCATCCCGTTGTACGAGCTCGCGGGTGTGCGGCCGAGGAACGCGTAGAGGTCGGACCCGACCCGGTAGAGGATGACGTAGTGCCAGCCGTAGGTTGAGTCTTTGGGGGCCAGGACGGCGGGCGAGGTCCAGGTCGCCCCGCCATCCGTGCTGCGTGAGTACCGAACCTCACCGTTGTCGAACTGACCATCGGTGTTGCCCTCACGCCAGGCCACGACGACATTGTTCGGACTCGTGGTGATCACATCGGGAGTTCGGATGCCATCACCGTCTCCGAAGCTTGTGTCCGAGTAGACGGTGACCTGATCTGTGAGCTCCTCTGCTGCCGCCGGCTGTGCCACCACCGCTGCCACCAGCAAGAGGGCGATCGCCTGTGCAAGTAGCACAAGCCACCGTCTCGATCGAGCGATGTCTGCCATTCTCGTTTCTCCTTGATCATCATGGCTGCAAGCACCGGGCCGGAACTTGCGGGGAGTCCATCGACCTGCCATCAGCGCTAGGCGATGCGGTCGTACATCTCGCGACTGATCTCGCCGACGAGCGATTCGCCCGCACGAAAACGCTCGATCTCATCGACGACCGCTTCGCCCTGCGCGCGGAGCGTCTCAACGGTGAGTGCGGCGATGTGAGGGGTGACCATGGCGTTCTCGAGGTGGCGCCAGGGGCTGTCAGGTGGCAACGGTTCCTGATCGAAGACATCGAGCACGGCGGACAACCGGCCAGACCTCACTGCGTTCAGCACGGCACTCGCATCGAGCAACGCGGCCCTTGCGGTGTTGATCAGCAGTGCACCGTCACGCATGCGCGCTAGTTCCGCGGCTCCGATCATCCTGCGCGTCTCCGGCAGCACGGGTGCGTGGAGCGAGACGACGTCGCTCAAGGTCAGCAAGTTGTGAAAGGTCACGAGCTCGACGCCCAGTTGGCTAGCGTCGTCGGGCGTCAGGAACGGATCGCTGACGAGGACACGACAGCCGAACCCTGCCAGCAGCCCGATCACGGCTCTACCGACACGGCTCGCGCCGACCAGGCCCACCGTCTGCGCACGAAGCAGCCTGCCGGGAGCCTCGGCCGCCAACGACTCCCAGTCGTCGCCACGCCGCATCCGCTCATGTAAGAGAGTCGCCCTCCGTAGCCCGGCGATCATGGCCATCGCAGTGAACTCCGCCACCGCGTCGGCCAGTACCGCGGAGACCGTGGTCACGGCGACGCCCCTGTCATAGACCTCGGCAGGGACGATCGCGCGGATCGAGCCGCCCGTGTGAGCGATGAGCCGCAGCTTCGGCGCGTGGTCCAGAATCTCGACGGCGAGGGCAGGGCTGTCCCATCCGGTGACGACGACCTCGGTCTCTGGACCGATCGCCGTCAGATCGGGCAGGCCGATCGCATCGACAGCGGGCAGCCGGACAGCGCCCGCGGCGCGCAGCCTCGAGCGATCGCGAGCGGAGAAGATGCGCTCGATCAGTCCCGTCGACATGAGGACGGCGACTCGCTCACCCCGCTCGACTGCCGCAGGTGTCACGGGGCTACCGGCGCTGGTGCGCCGTCGCGCAATGACTGCAGCGCCGCCTGCGCCACCTGTACCGAGGCACGTGCAGCCGACCCATCGAAGAGCATCTTCTTGTCGTCGTCGATCGGAAAGCCCGTCACGACGTCGATGAAGCAGGCAAGCTCGTCACGCACGGCGCGCCTCAGATAGAGCGGCGGCCGGTCGGTAGGACTCCCGTACGTGCTGCCGCCGTCGACATCCTTGAACAACGCCTGCATCGACTCCTCGCTGTCGGCGTCGTCGAAGAGCCCGAACTGTTGCGGCGCCGCGTCACCGACCTTCAGGAAAACGCTCGCGGCCTTGTTGTCGATGAGCACCGCACCCTCGGTGCCGTTGATCTTGACGAGGTGCTCGCCCCAGCGGAATCCCGAGCCGTACTGCATCGAGCCGAAGCCGCCGTCGGCGAACGTCAGCGTGAGCAGCACCACGTCGTCCTCGTCCCCGAAACCCTCGCCCTGATGCGCGAGGTTGCCGCCCACAGCCCGGACGCTGGCGACCGCACCGGCGAACCAGAGCAACAGGTCGATCTCGTGGATGTGATGGAACAGGTGGCCGCCGGAGGTGTCCTGCACCTTCTTCCACGAGACGTCGGGGCGTGGTTCTTCCCACCCCGTCCTCTCGGCGTGCGCAACCAGGACGCGCCCTATCGTCCCCGACTCGATCCACTCCCGGACTCGCCGCATGCCAGGGTAGAAGTGCATCATGTGACCGAGCATCAGCGTCACGCCGGCACGGGTGCACGCCGCGACCATCGCGTCGCAGTCCTCGACGGACAGCGCGAACGGCTTCTCACAGAAGACGTGCTTGCCGTGTGCTGCGGCAACCGTCACCGGCTCCCGGTGCAGATGGTTCGGGGTGGCGACGATCAGTGCATCGACGTCGTCCCTCGCCACCAGTGACTCGAGCGAGTTCTCGACATCGCACGGCAGTTCATCGGCGACCCTTCTGGCGCCGGTGCCTGAGGCGCTGTGGACGGCAATCAGCTCGGCTCCGGGGAGCGAGTGGATGATCCGCGCCTGCTCGGCGCCGATATAGCCGCATCCGGTGATCCCGAAACGAACGGGTGCTGGCATTGGTAGTACTCCTTCGTCAGTGCGAGTTGGGTGTCGCCTTGAGGTCGTCGATGATCGCCTGGACGGCGAGTGCGTCAGCTTCACGCGCCAGGTCGGGGGAGGCGCTGCCCTCGAGCACGGCCCAGAAGGCGCGCCACTGGTCCGCGAACGGCTGCCGATAATCAGTCGTGAGATCCTCGACGCGGCGTGAGGCGCTCTCGATCACCAGCGTGCCTGGCCGCGTTGCGAGCGCATATCCACGTTCGCCCACCGCCAGCAGGACGTTGTCGCGCGTGCCGCCGACGTCGGGGAAGTCCGGCATCCATCCGCCGGCGATCAGCGCGTCATGGGAGTCATCGAACGTCAGCCGGATCCGGCCGACCTCGTCGGTTCCAGTCGTTCGGTCCTGCGTCAGCACGCCCTCGACAGCGATCGGCTCCGCTCGCATGAGCCAGCGGCTTAGGTCGATGGCGTGGCAGAGCGTCTCGCTCGTCACGCCGACCCTACCGGCCCACACCTCCGGGCGGGGCTGCTGGTAGTGCGCGACGTGCAGGTAGCGCAGCGCTCCGATTTCGCCGCTCTCGATGACGTCGCGCACGCGCCGGAACAGTGCTTCGAATCGCATCTTGAAGCCGATCGCTAGCGGGACACCGCCTTGGCGACAGCGTGCGACCATCGACTCGGCTACCGGCAGCGTGAGCGCGAGCGGCTTCTCGCACAGCATCGGGATCCCGCGCTGCACGCAACGGTCGACGATCCGCTCGTGAGACTCTGGTGGGGTACTGATGCCCACTGCATCGACGACCTCGCGCGACAGCATCTCTTCGACGTCCGCGTAGATCGGCGATGCTCCGGCGACGGCAGCAGCTCGGTCATGGTCAATGTCGACCACGGCGACGACGGCGTGCCCGGCACGTCGCAGCACGTCGATGTAGATGCCACCGATGAGCCCGCAACCGACGACGGCCGCCCTCACTTCACGCACCTACCCGGTCGTCCGGGGCCGACAGCATCCAGCGTAGCTGTGCCAGTTCGTGCTGAAGGCCCTCTCGCGACGGCGGCAGTTCTTGCGGGTGCCACCGCTTCTCGAACTCGGTCGATACGAACCCGCTGTACCCGGAGGCCGCCAGCGCCGGCAGGATCCAAGCCCACGGGACCTCGCCCTCGCCGACCAAGCGAGGCATGTGTTTCCCGCCGCCCAGCACGTCGACGTCCTTGAAGTGCACGTGGCCGATGTACGGCGCCTGCAACGTGAACGCCTCCTGGTAGTCGGCGTCACCGAGCACCAGCAGGTTCGCCGGGTCGTAGAGGATGCCGACGTACGGCGATCCGACCTCCTGGACGATCTCGGTCGTGATCGCACCGCTGATCGCGTGGGAGCCCATGTGGTTCTCGACATTGAGCCGCACGTCGAGGTCCGCAGCATGCCCGGCGAGCCGCCGAAGACTGTCGACGAGCAGTTCCTGCTGCTCGGTCTCGTGGCCAGGCTCAGGGTCCACGCCGGCCCACACGCGCACTGACAGCGAGCCGATCGCGGCGGCGATGTCGAGGCAGCGGCGCATCTCGTCCACGTGGCCCAGCCGTGTCCGCTCGTCGCGCGCGTTGATCGGCCGCACGTATGGCACGACGTTCGCCACGGCCAGCCCCAGCTGCTCAGCCGCCGAGCGTACGGAGGTGAGCTGCGCCGTCGTCGGTCTGGTGGGGAGGCCGCACGGGTAGTCATCTGCGCAGATGATCTCGACACCCTCGAACCCGATCTCCGCGAGCAGCACGAGCGCTTCCTCGAGCGTGGCGTCCGGCGTGGCCATCGTGTGGCCGGCGGCACGAATCATGTCGGTCTCCTGACTCAGGTTGGACAGTCGTCACCAGATGTGCCGTCAACCCTTGACGGCACCGCCTGTGAGCCCGGCGACGATGTGCTTCTGCGCAAACACGAACAGCACGATGATCGGGATCATGGCGAGCGTGGAGCCGGCCATCAAGACGCCGTACTCCGCGCCCTCGGCACCGCGGAGGATCGTGGACAACCCCACGGAGACAGTGCGGTTCTCACCGCCACCTGCGATGACGAAGGCGAACAGGAATTCGTTCCACGTGTTGATGAAAGTGAAGATCGCCACGGCCGCCAGGCCGGGCCGAGTGAGCGGCATCGCAATCGACCAGAAAACCCGGAGGTTGCTGGCACCATCGATGCGCGCGGCTTCGATGAGCTCGTTCGGGAGCGTGGCGAAGTAGCTCGTCAGGAGCCAGAGCGCGAAGGGAAACGTGATGATCATGTAGGCCACAACCAACCCGCTGCGCGTGTTCGCATAACCCAGATCCGCCAGCACCCCGAACAGCGGCACCACCAGCATGATCGGTGGAAACACGTACGCGAGTAGCGTGCTTTTGAGCAGGAGGCGGCGCCCCCCGAACCTCCCCTTCGCGAGCCCGTAGCCGGCCATGGCTGCCAGCACCATCGTGATGACAGTGGTGGCGACCGAGACGATGGTGCTGTTGACCACCATGCGCCCGAAGTCGGCACTCACGCCGAGGAGCTTCTCGAACTGCCCGAGCGTCGGTGCGTGGGGGAGCAACGAAGGAGGGAACTGGTAGATCTCGTCGAAGGGCTTGAACGCCGTGGACACCATCCACAGCAACGGAAAGGTCGAGAGGCAGCACAACACCACTGTGAGTACGCCACTGCTGACCTTGGAGGCACGACGACTCTGTGGGATCGCGGGCACGTCAGCTCCCGTCCTCGTCACTGTCGATCGGCATCAGGCGGAACAGCACGATCACCAGCGCGAGCAAGGCGAGCATCATGCCGACGCTGATCGCGGCCATCCGGCCGACCTCGAACTGGGCCCATCCAGCGCGGAAGGCATACAACGGCAGGGTCATCGTGGTGTCGCGCGGGCCTCCCCCGGTCGTGAGGTAGATGAAGTCGAAGTTGTTCAGCACCCAGATCGTGCGCAGGATCACCAGGGTCCCGACGATCGGCCGAAGCGCCGGGAGCGTGACATGCCAGACCTGACGCCAGTAGCCGGCGCCGTCGGTCACGGCGGCCTCATACAGGTCTTGCGGGACCGTCTGCATGCCGGCGAGAAACGCGAGGAACATAAACGGTGCCCCAAACCAGACATTCATCACGATCACCGATGCCAGCGCCGTGCCCCCGTCGCCGAAGAACGCCACAGGCTCCTCGAGCACCCCGACACCGATGATCACGGCGTTCGCCACGCCAGTCAGACCGTCCAACATCAACCGCCACGTGGAGGCAAGCACGATCGAGGAGAACATCCACGGCACGATGAGCAGTAGCCTGACCAGCGCCCGACCGCGTGCGATCGCCTCGACCGTCAACGCCGCGACGAAGCCGATGACCAGTTGTCCAATCACCGAGGTGACAGTCCAGATCGCCGAGTTCCCGAGCGAAGACCAGAATGCAGGGTCGGACAGGAAGGCAGAGTAGTTGTCGAGCCCGACGAATGACGTGTTCGGGTACTGAAAGCTCTTGTTCGTGAAGCTGTAGTAGAAGTTGAGCAGCACCGGGTACAAAAGCAGTGCCAGCATCCACAACATGCCCGGCGCGACGAGAAGCACAGCGAAGTGCCGATCCACGAAGCTCCGGATCCGGCGCAATGATGCCGACCCTCGCGGTGGCACGGGTACGCGGCCTCCCCGCGCCGGCTGCCGACCGCCTGCGCGGTCGGGCGCGAGGCTGCGCATTGTCGTCGTCACGCCCCCTCACCCGATCTGGGAACTGATGCGGGTGACAATCTCGTCCGAAGCGGCCGCGGCCTTCTCGATCGCCGCATCCACCGCCATGCCGCCGAAGGCGACGTCCTGTACGAGGATCTCGGAGATCTTCGCGTCCAGGATCGCCCCGATGTAGGGGTTCGGACCGTCTTCGAAACCCGCGACGGAGCCCTCCTCGATGCCGGCCAGTGTCTGGGCGACCACGGTGTCCTTGTACCGGGTCACAAGAGGATCGGCGTAGAAGGCATCAGTGTCGATGTTCGTGGTCGCGGGGAAGTGGAACATCGGGATCGAGAGCAGGAAGTCAAGGTGGATCTCCGGCCGGTAGAGCACCTTCGCGAGCGCGTTGGCGGCGGCGATGTTGGCACCGGCGGGGATCGTCATCGAAACGGCTCCGACCTGGTGACCGGGTCCGCTGCTCCCGCTGGGCATGTGTGTCCCGTCCAGGGCGGCCACCAGGTCCGGGTCGAGCCCTTCGGTGCTGTTGGCGACCGCGATGTTGGCCGCTGTGTCGACGACCATCGAAGAGCTGCCGTCATGAAAGCGGTTGAACATGTCGCCGATCGTCGTGGTCGTCGCCGCTTCCGGGCCGAACCTGCGCGCGACGCCAGCGAGATAGTCAGTCGCCTCCTGGACCTGCTCGCTGACCCAGAGCTGCTCACCGTCCGCGGTGACCAGGCCGCCGCCATTCGCACGCACCACCTGCCAGAGCAGGTATCCAGCACCGATGTCGCTCTGAGACAACGGCATCGTCCACCCGAAATACTCCGGGTCGCTGTTCATTGCCTCAGCGCATGCCTCGACGTCCTCGAGAGTGACCGGGACATCGAGACCGGCCGCCTCGAGCCGGTCACGGCGGTACAGCATCAACCGGTTGTGGGCGTAGTGCGGCAGCGCGAACGCTGCACCCTCGTAACGACCGTTCTTGTCCAGGAATCCGGGGACGAAGAAGTCGTCGCCACCGAGGTCTTCGACCAGGCTCCCCATCGCGTCCGTGTCCACGAGCCCCGCCATGTGCATCGGAAGGATGTTCTCGGGGATGTTGATCAGCAAGTCGGGCAACGTCCCGCCCTGCTGCGCGGACGGCCACCGCGTGGGGAAGTCACCAAACGGCACGTGTTCGGCCTGGACGTTCGCACCCGGATTCTCTTCTTCGAAGACGGCGAAGGCCTCCTGCAGTTGCACCTGCCGCGACTCCTGGCCGTACGGGTGCCAGAACACTACGTCGCCGGAAATGCTGTCGGTCGAGGTGCCGCCGCCGGAGCCTTGCGAGCAACCGGCCACCGCGACACCGGTCGCGGTTAAACCGAGTCCGAGGACGGAGCGCCTCGAGAGGATGCCAGCCATATGCGATGAGTCACTGTTCACGTCGTTGCCTTCCTTGGCAGCCAGGCGAGAGAACCTGGGGTGGGACGTCCTATGTCTCAGACCATAGATGCGACGGTTACTCTCGTCAAGAGGCGATGTCTTCGAGATCGAAGTGCGCGAGGTGGGCAGCTACAGCCTCAGCCTCATGGTCGTTCAGTGTGACGAGTGGCGCGAGCAGCGCCCGACTCTCGATGACCCCCAGCGCCACCAGGGCGGCTTTGAAGGAGCCGATGCCCGCCGAGAAATTGCCCATCCGGGATGAGTCCGCCACACGAGCGATCCCGAAGAGCTCGATCAGGCGATCCTGAATCGACTGAGCACGATCAAGATCCCCGACGGATGCCGCGTCGTACAGCTCAACGTACGGTCGGGGGCTGACGTTGGCTAGCCCTGGCACCCCACCGACCGCACCCAGTCGGAGCGCACTGTCCACCATGACTTCGGAACCACTGAGCACCGGAAAGTGTTCGAGCGGTGCACACGCCGCAACGGTTCGGCGCAAGGCATACTCGTCGCCGCCGGAGTCCTTGTAGCCAGTGATGATGCGAGCATCCGCGAGCTCGGCGACGAGCTCCGGCGACATCCGGACGCCAGCTGCTCCCGGGATGTTGTAGGCGACGACAGGCAAGTCGACCGAGGTTGCGATGGCCCGGAAGTGTTCCCTTACCTCGCCCTGATGCGAGGCACCATAGAAGGGTGTCGTGCACACCAGCGCGTCCACTCCGCGACCTGCGGACGTGGCAGCCATAGCCGCGACCTGCCGTGCCGACGGTGCCATCGCACCGACGAGGAGAGGCACCCGTCCCGACACCACCTCAACGGCAGTGGCGATGACGCGACGACGATCGTCGTCGGTGACATACGCACCTTCGCCGGAGGTGCCCAGCAGGAAGACCCCGTGCACACCCGCGTCCAGCATGCGCTGTATCTGCCGCTGCAACCCGGCCTCGTCCACGCGAAGTTCTGATGTAAATGGCGTGAGGACTGGTGGGACGATGCCACGGAGCCAGCCCTCGTCACCCGGTCCCGGTCGAGCCGTCGTCGCGGCTTCTCTCGCCGAAGATTCGAGTATCATGCGATCCATTGTCGCTCCACTGCTAGGACGTCCCATGTCTCAGAACAGTAACCCGCCTCAGCTGGAATGGCCAAGGGCACGGGTTCAAGACATACAGAACGCACTCATCGAGCTCATCATCCGCGACGGGCTCGGGGAGGGAACCGCGCTGCCGCCGGAGGCCGAGCTCTCGGAGGCCCTCGGCGTTGGCCGCAACTCGCTTCGTGAGGCGGTCAAGGCGCTGCAGGCGTTGGGCGTCCTGACGATCCGCCACGGCTCCGGGACGTTCGTGGCGGAGCCGAACCTGTCGGCACTGACGTTGCTGCTGAGCTTCCGGGCGAGACACTCGATGCGGACCTCGGGACGCGAGGCGCAGCAACTCGTGGAGGTCCGAGAAGCGCTGGAGATCGGCCTGCTGCCGCACGCGATGCACGCTTCAGGCGAGGCCGATCTCGCTGCCGTGCGGAGCGCGTTGTCACACATGGAGGCGGCACCGTTGGGTGACCAGCTGCGCGCCGCCGACATGGCTTTCCACGAGTCACTGTTCGCACCCCTTCGCAACGACCTGCTCAGCCAGGTCCTGCGGGCGTTCTGGGTGGCATACAACGACATCGCGGACCTCGTCCAAGAAACTACCGTCGATCGCCTCGAGACGGTGGCGAAGCACCAAGCGATCCTCGATGCGGTCGAGTCCGGGAATGAGGCCGACGCAGTTGTCGCCATGCGCGACCATTTCACGGAGATCCGCGAGCGCATCCACGCCCTGGAGGTATAGGGGGGCAGAATGCCAAGCTATCGGCGCGCGAGGGGCTCTTGACGAAGTGCCGACGCTCGGCGCCCGCCCGCCCTGCCCTGAATCAGCCGCCTCCGACGAGCGGGCCCGCGCGAGATCTAGGCGTTCTGGCCCATGAGATTGGTGACGCGTGTGTGTAGGCGTGTGGCTGGGGGTTGGTCTCCGACGGCGGTGTGGGCTCGATGGTAGTTGTAGTGGATGGTCCACACGGTGATCGCGTGGGCGCGTTCGTCCTCGCTGGTCCAGCTGCGCGAGTAGAGCAGCTCTTCGGCCAGGATCCGGTTGTCGCGCTCGATCTTGCCGTTGTGGCGGGGTGCATTGGGGCGGGTGCGCTGGTGGCGTGAAGCGCAGGTCAGGACGGTGCGGTGATGGCATGGGCGGCGAAGAAGGCCCGGGCACGATGGAAGGAGCCGATCGTGGTGGCTGCTTTCTCGTCCTGGAGGGCTTCGGTGTAGGCCAGGCGGGAGTAACCATCAATGATCGAGTGCAGGTAGAGATACCCGGCCCGGGCGCCGCCGGTCTTGGCACGCTGAGCCTGCGTGTCCTGAGCCGAGCCGCGCCCGTGGGCGCGCCTGCCACCCTCGTCGGGGATATGCCCGACCTTCTTCACATCCAGGCGGACCATGTGGGGCGGCGAAGCGGGCGGCCATCGTGCCCACGACCCGGTTCGCCGAGCCGTTGGGGTCAAGGTCGCGGCGGCGGTTGATGCCCAATCGCACCAACCAGCGCCCGACAGTGGCTACCAAGGCCCGGTGCCTTCGCACACCCAGCTCCCGGCCGATCTGGCGGGCGGTCCACTTCCTCTCCCGACGCCAGGTCTCGATCAGATCCACCACGTGCGCATCCAGCTGGGTCGGGCGCGCATGCGGGGCGCTGGTGCAGTCCACGAGCCCGTCATCGCCGTCGGCCTCGTAGCGGGCCTTCCACTTGACAAGCACACCCGGGAGATCCCGGCCTCGGCGGCCAGTGCGCGATCGGGCGGTCCTGGCAGCGCTGGATCAGGCGCAACCTGCCAGCAGGAGTCAACGGAGCGTTAGCGTGGCTCATGAGGGGTAGGTCTCTCGCTTCGCGCAGAACGATCGTAGTGGTACTTCCATCCGGCCACCAGAGGCCCACGCCTCCCTCACACCCCGGTGTCACCAACCTCATGAGCCACAACACCTAGGCTGCTGTCTCGTGCACGACTTCCCGCCCGATGTGGCGCCCTACCCGACCCGAACCGAGGCCACACCCTCGGCCCGTGGGGATCACCCCGACACCCGGAGCCCGTCCCGTTTCCTGATCTGGCTGCTGGGCAAGCAGGCCTACGCGATGGTGGGCATGTTCGTCACCGGCATGCTGGTGTTCCTGCCGGGCGCCGCGGGGCCCTACTTCGTCGGTCGCGCTGTCGATGAGGGCATCGTCGCGGGCTCGGGGAGCGGACTGCTCACCTGGTCCCTGATCCTGCTCGGAATCATCGCGGCCGCAGCTTCGGTCGGGGTACTGATGCACACCTACGCCGTTCATGGCTGGCTGCACGCGTTGTACCGGACCACGAAACTGGTCACGCGCAAGACCACCCAGATGGGGCACGTGCTGCCGCAGCGGATGCCCACCGGGGAGATCCTCTCGGTCTCCTCCTCCGACGCGGATAAGTACGGCGCGCTCAGCGAGGTCGTCGGCCGCGCCGCAGCGGCCCTGTTCGCCTACTTCGTGGTCGTCGGCCTGGTGCTCAGCACCTCCGTCCCGCTCGGCCTGCTCACGCTGGCAGCAGGTCCGGTGCTGGTGTTCATAGCCACCCCGCTGCTGCGGCCGCTGCACCGGCGGCAGGCCACCGAGCGCAGTCGCTCCTCGGAGCTGACCTCACTGGCCACGGACATCGTGGCCGGGCTGCGGATCCTGCGTGGCATCGGCGGCGAGGGCACCTTCGGGCGCAATTACGCCCGCCAGTCCCAGCTGGTGCGGCAGGCAGGTGTGGCAGCCGGGATCTGGCAGGGAGCTGTCGAGGCAGTGGGAACGCTGTTCTCCGGGCTGTTCCTGGTGACGCTGACCTGGTTCGGCACCCGGCTCGTCGCCCGCGGGGAGCTCAGCGTAGGCGAGCTGATCAGCTTCTTCGGCTACGCCGTGTTCATGGTGGTCCCGATCTACACCTTCTTCGAACTGGTGCAGAAGTGGGTCCAGTCGCTGGTCTCGGCCCGCAAGACCGTGGCGCTGCTGGAGCAGGAGCCACCCTGGGAGGAGCCACACACCACCCAGCGGCTCCCGGCCGGTGCCACCATTCACGATGAGGCCACCGGCTTCACGGCGCATCCCGGCGAGCTGACCGTGGTGGTCTCAGCCGTCCCGGATGACAGCGCCGCACTGGCAGACCGGCTCGGGCGGTACCTGCCCAGCGAGGCCGAACCCGTACCCGCCGAGCTCGAGGACGGCGTGAAGGGCAGGCGTGCCAAGCAGACACGCGCCGAGCGCCTCGCCGCACGCCGTGCACAGGCGGAGAAGGATCGCCAGCGAGCCCGACGGCGGTGGGGCGTCACGGTCGGCGGTGTGGACCTCTCCCAGGCTCGCCTGAGTGAGGTCCGCGAGCGCATCCTGGTCTCGGACACGGCCAGCATGGTCTTCGGCGGCACACTGCAGCAGGCGGTGGATCCGCACGGCCGGCTCAGCCGCGCAGAGGCCGAGCAGGCTCTGGTGGTCGCCTCGGCCGAGGACGTCTTCGACTCCTTGCCGGGTGGCTGGCAGGGGCACCTGGACGAACGAGGGCGAGGGCTCTCCGGTGGGCAACGGCAGCGGCTGGTGCTCGCGCGCGCGGTGGCCGCCGACCCGGACGTGCTGGTGCTGGTGGAGCCGACCTCCGCCGTCGATGCGCACACCGAGGCGAGGATCGCCGAGCGCTTGGCGGCTCACCGGCAGGGGCGGACCACCGTGATCACCTCGGTCTCGCCGCTGCTCCTGCACCACGCCGACCGCGTGGTGCTGCTGAGCGACGCCCACGTGGCTGCCGAGGGGACGCACGCCGGCCTGCTGGCCACCAGCTCCGCCTACCGGCGCGTGGTGGTGCGCGGTATGGAAGACGAGACGGGCGAGGCAGCCGGGCACGCGGCATCCGAGGCACCCTCGGAGGTGGCCCACGGGACGGGGCCGCTGCACCTGGGCAGTCCGGGGCACCCGGACACCCAGACCATCATCCGTGAGGGGACGCAGGAGGTCACAGATGACTGAGGGGACGGCGGGCCCTGAGCCGAGGCCAGAGACGGCCGGAGCGGCCGAAAAGCTGCCTGGCTCCGCGCAGACCTGGCGCCCGGCCATATCGGAACCGGTGATCCCGGATGAGCTGCGCCCTGCCCGGACGGGGCCGATACGGGAACGGCTCGGGGCCTGGCGCCGTCGTCACCTGCTGCGTGAGCAACGGGCGAAGGACACCTTCGAACGTTCCCGGCATCCCGAGCGCGGGCTTCCGGTTGCCTCCGGCCCGGCGGTGTGGACGTTCCTGCGATCCCTCTTGGCTGGGCGTCGCCGGATCCTCATCGGGCTGCTGGTGCTGCACGCCCTGGCCGCGGTGGCCGGGCTCGTGGTGCCGCAGATCCTGCGCCGCCTGGTCGATAACGCCGCTGCTGCTGACACCGCCGCGGCCACGCTGAACTCCCTTGCGCTGGCCGTCGCCGGAGTCGTGGTGGCGCAGGCGCTGCTGACGTTCGCCGCCCGGGCGATCTCCGCCGTCTTCGGTCAGGACCTGCTGGCCGCGGCGCGGGAGTACGTGGTGCACACGGTGCTGCGGCTGCCCCTGAGCAGGGTGGAAGGGGCCAGCACCGGGGACCTGGTCACGCGCGTGACGCGCGACGTGGGCACGATGAGCGAGAGCGTGCGCTGGGGGCTCCCCCAGGCAGTGGTGGCACTGGTGACGGTGCTGCTGACGCTGGGCGCGATGATCTACAACTCGCCACTACTCTCCCTGCCGCTGCTGCTGTCGGTACCGGCGCTGGCATTCGCCGTCACCCGGTACCTCAAGCGCGCGCCCGCCGGCTACATCACCGAGGGCAAGACCTACTCCGACATCAACTCCACGCTCACCGAAACGGTGGAGGGAGCCCGCACGGTGGAGGCGTTCGGGCTCGGCGAGAAGCGCCGCGATCTCGGAGACGACGACATCGAGGTGTCGGCCCAGGCGGAGCGGTACACGATGAGCCTGCGGAACCTGCTGTTCATCGTGATCGACTTCGCCTACAGCTCACCGTTAGTGTGGACGCTGCTGCTGGGAGGCGTGGGATACGCGAACGGCTGGGTGTCACTCGGCCAGCTGACCGCGGCGATCCTGTACATCCAGGCGGTAGTCGAGCCACTGGACCGGTTGATCGCGAACGTGGACCGGCTGCAGGTGGGCGTGGCCTCCACCACCCGGCTTCTGGGGATCGCGGAAGTGCCGGCCGACCGGGAGCCCACCGATCGGCAGCCGGACGGAGTGAAGCTGACGGGTGAGGACCTGCGCTTCGCCTACCGCGAAGGTCACGACGTGCTGCACGGAGTGGACGTGGACCTCCAGCCCGGGGAGCGGCTGGCGATCGTGGGACCCAGTGGATCAGGCAAGTCGACCCTGGGGCGCCTGCTCGCCGGGATCAACGGACCCCGGACGGGATCGGTCACCGTGGGCGGGGTGGAACTGCTGGACCTGCGCTTGGATCTGCTCCGTACCGAGGTGGCCCTGGTGACTCAGGAGCACCACGTCTTCGTCGGCACGGTCCGCGACAACGTGGTCCTCGCTCGGGAGGACTCCGACGATGCGACCGTGATCGAGGCGCTCCGGGCCACCGGTGCGTGGGAGTGGGTGGAACGCCTGCCGGAGGGGCTGGGCACCGTCGTCGGCTCGGGCAAGGTCCGCCTGACGCCGGCCCAGGCGCAGCAGATCGCCCTGGCCCGGCTGGTGGTGGCCGATCCACACACGTTGGTGCTCGACGAGGCGACCAGCCTGATCGATCCGCGCACGGCCCGCACTCTCGAGGGGTCGATGTCCTCGCTGATGGAGGGGCGAGCCGTCGTGGCGATCGCACACCGCCTGCACACCGCGCACGATGCGGACCGGATCGCCGTGGTGATCGACGGCCAGATCGCCGAGCTCGGTAGTCACGATGACCTGATGGCCGCCAACGGCGCCTACGCAGCGCTGTGGCGAGCCTGGACGTCCTGACGAGCCCAGTACCCGACCACACCCGGAGGCAATCGACGGGAATGCTGCCAAACGAGGCCCCATAGACGCACTGGTTGGCAGTATTCCCGTCGTCTTCATCCCAGCTGGGGCGCCGATCCCACCACGTGCGCTCATCGCTCACCCATGCACTGATCGATTCCTGATCGAATCGGCCCTTTTGCTTGTTTTGATCGATATGACGTGATTGCATTCATCGTCGTACGGCGTGCCCCAGGTTCCCCTGGGGGAACGCCACAGTCACGGCAGAGCAAAGGAGCCTCATGCACTCGATGTCGAGCGCAGGAACGCCCATCCCGGGCGCCGCGCCCGCCAGGTCAGGCCAGACGTCACGGACACGGCGCCGCAGAGCCACCGGCGCCGCCGGTCTCCTGGCCGGAGCACTCGTCACAGGTTCGGCACTGGTGGCCGCGCCTGCCGCCGCCGAACCGTTCGACCCGGTCTCGGCGGCCGCGCACCTCGGCGCCGCGACCAGCGCCGGTACGTCCCTGCCGGAGTCGGTCTCGGACGGCACCACCGACCACGATGTCACCTGGGACATCGACGCGGACACGTTCGCGCTGCCGTACAGCACCGTCGAGGTGAGCGGAACAGCCAACGGCGAGGCCGTGACCGCCGTCGTGGAGGTCATCCCCCCAGCTGAGCACCCGCTCGCGTACTTCGTCGACGCTGGCCATGCCGGGGACGCGCAGGACCGGTGGTACTCCGCCGGGAGCGTGGACTCGCGCGCCTACACGGCGATCGAGACCCTCACCCCGCTCCAGAACGAGACACCGGATCAGCGTTTCGCGGATGGCACCACCTGGGGCTACACCTACGAGGTGCCGACCGACTACAAGCTCTCCGTCCCCGGTGGCGACCCTGCTTCCGGGACCGACCTGTCCTCCTTCGACAAGTTCGAGCTCGGGGCGCGCACCAACAGCGACCACCTCACCTACCGGCTCGACCTCACCCCGGGCACCTACACCCTGACCAGCGGCTTCTACGAGTTCTACGCGGGCCAGGACCGCTACCGGCAGATGGACCCGACGCTGACGTACCAGCTGGATGGTGAGACCGCCTCCCAGACGCTGGACCGGGTGGCGATGAGCACCTCCGCGGGTGCTGCCGAACCGATCCAGGACACCAGCGCCTTCACGATCCCCGAGGGAGCCAGCGAGACCTCCCTGACCTACCAGCAGTCCGGTGGCGAGGCACCGGTGCTCAGCTGGTTCGCGATCGCCGAAGGCGATGCCGAGGAGATCCTCGAGAGCGCGCTCGACAGCGCACCGGACTACGTGGACGTCACGATCGACGCGGCTGACATCGCCGCCGACAACGTCAACGGACTGACCTTCAAGGGCTTCGGAACGCTCAGCGCGAACAGCACCAGCGCCGTCCTGCTGGACTACAAGGCCGAGCACCCCGAGGCCTACGCCGAGCTCATCCGGATCCTCTTCGGCGGTGAGAACCCGATCATGAACCACGTCAAGATCGAGATGGGCAACGACCGGAACAACTCCACCGGCCCCGACGTGGCCACGATGCGCACCGAGGACGAGCCGGCCAACGTCACCCGCCACCCGGGCTTCCAGCTCGCGGCCGATGCCCTCGCGGTCAACCCCGACCTGCAGGTCTCCATCCTGCGGTGGAACGCCCCCGCCTGGGTGGAGAACAACGACGACATCTACACCTGGTACAAGAACACGATCCTGGCGGCCTACCGTGAGTACGGCTACATGGTCGACTACGTCAACCCGGGCGTGAACGAGCACAGTGCGGACCTGAGCTGGACCGAGGAGTTCGCCGATCGGGTGAGCACCGACACCACCGGCTACATCAGCGATGACCCGGCCCTGGCGGGGTTCCGCGACGGTGAGGCCGAGTTGTTCGCTCAGATCCAGACCGTGATCTCCGACGAGGTCGGCGTGGGCACCTTCGGCGACGAGATCATGGCTGACGCCGACCTGCGCGAGGCAGTGGATGTCGCGGCTTACCACTACAGCCCCAACGATGACTCCAACGGCAACTTCACCCGGCTCGCGGACGAGTTCGACATGCAGGTGTGGAACAGCGAGGCGCAGGCGACCTTCTCCAACACCGCGTTCCGGCCGAACAACAACACCGCCGACCCGACCGTGGCGGGGACCGGGATCGGCGGGCACATCAGCTCCCTGGAGATGGCGAACACCATCGTCAAGGGCTTCGTGAACTCGCGCCGGAGCCACTTCATCTACCAGCCCGCCATCGGATCCTTCTACGAGGGTGGTCAGTACTCGTTCAAGGAACTGGTCAGTGCCCGCGACCCGTGGTCAGGATGGATGCACTACGACGGCGGCCTGGCCGTTTTGCAGCACTTCTCCAGTTTCGCCGTGACCGGTTGGGAGAACGAGGACAACACCGCTGGGATCTGGCGGGCCGTGCCAGAGGCCAGCAGCTCGGGAGCCACCGGCACCAACCCGGTGGTCGGTCGCAACGGTGAGCCGAACTACCTCACTCTCGCCGCCCCGGACAGCTCGGACTTCTCCACCGTGATCGTCAACGACTCCGAGAAGACCCTCACCTATCGCCTGAACCCCGAGGGCTTCGGACTGGACGGCGCCCCGCTGGCCGTGTGGGAGACCCGCGCGGCCGAGGACGGCGAGGCGTTCAACGCCCACTACAAGCAGCACGTTGGCGACGTCACCCCTGACGGCGGAGCGTACGTCGTCGAGGTCGCGCCGTTCTCGATGACCACCGTCACCTCCCTCGACGTGACCGGAGACGAGGGGTGGACCACCCCGCTGCCGGTGGAGGGCGAGCGCACCGTCCTGGACGCGGGGCTGGACTCCGGTGAGGGCGTGCTGTGGTCGGATGACTTCGACTACACCGAGCGCACCATCCCGCAGCTGACCGCCGAGGGCCAGGTGAGCACGCAGACCGACCCGTTCGTCGAGGCTCGCGGAGGCGAAACCGGAGCGATCCCGCTGTTCACCTGGGATCGCAACGGCGCCTTCGAGGCCTACCTCGACGGTGAGGAGTGGGTGCTGCGCCAGCAGCTCGACACCGAGGAGACCGGTGTGGGCGGCGCCTGGAACGGCGGCGATCCGATCACCGCGATCGGTGACCGCCGGTGGACGAACTACCGCGCCACGGTGGATGTGCGCTTCGAGCGGGAGACGACCGACGGCAACTACGCCGCCATCGGTGCGCGCTCCAGCGGTGGCGACAACTCCCAGAGCCTGAACACCACCCCATACGTGCTGCGGCTCGACCGCGACGGCGACTGGCAGCTGGTGCGGATGGGCTCGGTGACCGCCTCCGGTTCGATCGGCGACATCGGGACCGAGTGGCACGAACTCTCCCTGCAGGTGGCCGGTGACCAGATCACCGGCTGGATCGACGGTGAGCAGGTGGTCGACTGGACCGACCCGGCGCCCATCGGGTCCGGGTGGGTTGACCTGGCCAGCGGCTTCCACCACACCCAGTTCGACAACCTCTCGATCGAGCAGGCCGAGTCCTACCTGCCCTACTACGGGGAGTACCTGGACAACCTCGAGATGACCGATCTGAGCGACCCGCCGGCCACCCAGCTGGCCTACTCCGGCAGCTGGAACCACGCCGTCAGCGGCAGCATGTACGAGTACCAGCGCTCCACCTCACGCACGTCCGAGGCGGGCGCGAGCGTGGCGTACACCTTCACGGGGTCCGGACTGGACGTGCTCGGCTCGAACGACGGCTCCGCCCGCCTGGAGGTGCGCGTGGACGGTGAGCTCGTCGAGCCCGCAGCCCGCACGCAGGCCAGCGGTCAGTTCGAGCAGACGTACGTGCTGCGCGGGCTCGCCCACGGCGAGCACACCGTGAGCCTGGAGGTCCTCTCCGGTTCCCTCACCGTCGATGCCGTGGCGATTCACGACGGCGTCCCTTCCGTTCCCGCGGACGTCACCCAGCTGGCCGAGGTGCTGGAGGCCGCCGAGCAGATCGAACGGACGGACGACTTCACCGACGCCGGCTGGGAGGCACTGCAGAACGCCATCGCCTCCGCCCAGCAGGCGGTCACGGACCCGGCCGGGTACGGTCTGGACGCCGAGGGCGCCGCCCAGCTCGCGGACCGGTTGCGCGCGGGCTCGGCCCCGTTATGGGATCAGATCGTCTCCGTGGAGGACGTCCGGGTGGCCACCCTGGTGGGGGTCCAGCCGGAGCTGCCGGAGACGGTGGCGGTGACCCTGGACGACGAGAGCACGCGGGAGATCGCGGTCGAGTGGCCCGCCGACGTGGTCGTCAGTGAGGCGTGGGCGAGCGTCACGGTGGCCGGGCAGTACGGGGGTGCGACCATCCCCGCATTCGTGGAGGTAATCCCCTCCGGTGTGGTGGCGTTCGCCGACATCAACGGCACCGAAGGCGGGTCGCTCGGCTACGCCTCGCCGTCCTACGAGGTCATCTCGGACTCGGCCACCCTGGTCAACGAGACCCCGGACCAGCCGTTCGACGGCACCTGGGGCCACGCCGGGCAGAACGCGGGCGGCGCCTCGGAGGTGAACTTCAAGGGCATCGTGCCCGGCGAGTACAGCAAGCTGACCACCACCGGGATGTACACCTCGAACGCTGAGGGCTCGCAACTGTCCTACACGTTCACCCTGCCTGCCGGAGAGTATGAGGTGGCGGCTGGGAGCCACTCGTGGTGGCCAGATTGGGCCCGTACCTCCGATGTGGTACTCAGCTACGACGGCGAGGACCACGTGGTCGACTCGGTGACCCTGGACCAGGGGTCGCCCAGTGCCCTGCTGACCTACGCCGTCGAACTCGAGGCAGACGGTCCGGTGACGCTGACGTTGCGCAATACCAGCAGCCAATCGCCGATGCTGAGCTGGGTGGGCGTGGCTCGGGCCGAGCCGACGCTCACGGGGATCGAGGTCACCTCACTCCCCGACCGCGTGGAGTACATCCAGGGCGAGGAACTGGATCTGACGGGGCTGGAGGTGACCGCGTCCTACTCCGACGGCGTGCAGACGGTGTTGGACAACGACGCGCTGGCCGTGACCGGGTACGACCCGGACACTCTCGGGGTGCAGACCCTCGGGGTGCTCTACACCGAGACAGCACCGCCGCTGCACACGCGGGCGGTCGGGGACGTTGCGTCGACATCGTTCGAGGTGACAGTGCTCGAGGCCTCTGATGGGTCGGATGGTTCGGACAGCGGGGCTGACGGTTCTGATGCCGGCAGTGATAGCGGTGCTGACGGCTCCGACGGTTCTGATGCCGGAGCCGATGGCGCCGGCGCTTCGGACGGGCCCGACGCTTCCTCCGACGGCGACCAGGCCAGCGATCCGCCCGGCGAGGACCAGCTGCCCAGCACCGGTGCGACCGTCGGCGCGATCGTCACCCTGGCCTTGGCCCTGCTGGTCGCGGGCGCGCTGCTGTTCATGCGACGTCACCGCAGGATCAGCTGATATCTCAGGCCGTCCTCGGCCCGGGCCACCGCACTCGGGCCGAGGACGGCCTGCCTACTGCCTGCCTTGAACCATCCAGCTCACGACCCCACGTCGCCCTGACCGAGGAGGTACCCATGAGTTGGATGTGCTGGTCACCAATGTCAACGAGTCCCGCTGCGCATCACCGAGGTCCGGAAAGTGCAGCGAAGTCCGCACCCGCGCGCTCGGACCTCGCTGCGGCGTTCGAGCAGCCACATCCAGGGTGAACACGTCAACCGCGCTCCTGATCGAGCGCGAGTCCTGGCGATGCCACGTCCATCTCCCTGGCCTGCGCATGAAGCGTCTTGATGAACTCCTTGATCACCGGCGGATAGAGGCGCTCCTTGTTGACGAGCGTATGGACATCTCGTTCGAACGCAGGATGGTCCACCGGGACCATGGTGACCTGGTCTCCAGTGTCTAGCATGGCCGCTGCAAGCTCGGGAAGGAGACCCAGGCCAACACCCACCGCTACCAGGGCCTTCGCCGTTGTGGGTTGTCCAACCGAGTACTCGCCCAGCGGCCGGACGCCGGCCTGCTGCAGGATCACTCGAGAGTCGCTGTAGCCATTCGCGATACTCGTCAGGATCACAGCATCGGTCTCAAAGATCGATGCCGGGACCGCTGACATCCCAACTGCCGGGTGATCTGAGGGCATGACGCAGACAACCCGCTCGCGAAGGAGGAAGTCAGCACGCACGGAGCGGGGAAGCTCGATCTCACCGTCGTAGAACACAGCGAGATCGGTATCCCCCCTCGCGACCGCCGTCGCTGGGTTCGGGAGGTCCTCCTTCACCACGACTCGGGCCTGCGGATAGGTGTCACAGAATCGCCGTATGGTCGGGGCAACCACAAAGGCGGCAGCCCCAGGGAAGGCGCTCACAGTCACCCGTCCTCGCACGTGACCGTCCTGAGACGTCGCAGCACTGACGCCTTCAGTCAGTTGTTGCAGAACCGTTCGAACGTAGGGAAGCAGTTCCTCACCTGCTTCCGTGAGGCTCGTGGCACGTCGGCTCCGGACAAAGAGCTGGACGCCCAGTGCCCGTTCGAGATGAGCCACCTGTGCGCTCACCCGAGACTGCGCCCGGTGGATCCGGTCGGCAGCAGCCGTGAAGGAACCCGATTCGTGCACGGCCATGAAGGCCCGCAACCAGGAGAGCTCGATGTCTCGCTGGACCAGATCGAGCACGCCGTGCACTTCGTCGTCTGGCATCCCTGCACTGTACTGGTCATCAATCATGGGTCACCTCGTCCGCACCGAGGCTTTCAGCGCCCGGAACCGCCAGGACGTCCGGGACCACCAGCTGGTGCGTTCCGGGACCCAGAGCAGCCGTGGTCGAGCCCTCGGCCCGGCATGGGTGTAGGAAGCGAGCTGACGCACCGTCAGGAATCGTGACATCGAAGATTCTGACAGCACCGTCACGACGCATCTCCACGCTGATAGGTCCCACGATGGTGTCCAGGTGCCCGTGCGCCCATTCCAACTGCACCCCAGCCCATGGCTGGAGGAGGATCTCGCGGTAGCCAGGCGACGCGGGTTTGATGCCGAGGACTCCCTCGAAGAACCATCGGTCGACCGAGGAGAAATAATGGTGGTTCCGCGATCGGTAGTCCGGACGCCAGCTCTCCGGAAGGTTCGTCTCACCGTGGTCGAACCAATAGCGGTACGAAGGGTACTCACGCGAGGTGAGCACCGAGAAAGCCAGGTCGGGACGGCCCATCGTGGCAAGCACAGCCGGGAGATGCTTGGTGCCGAGCACACCAGTGTTGAGACGTCCACCCCTGAGCTCAACATCGTGGATGACCCGCGAGGCTGCTCGAGCTCGCTCAGAGACCGGCACAAGTCCGAGGGCGATGCCCAGCACGTCCACTGACTGGCGGTATCCACCCGCCCGATCGCCGTCGCCACCTGGGCGTTCGGGAACGAACTGCCCCGTGAAGGCCATCCTGATCCGGTGCGAGAGTCGCGCGAAGTGGAGTGCGTCCTTCCGCTCTCCGATCGCGCGAGCGATCGATGACAGGAGGCGGGCCCAACGAAAGAGGTAGAGGGTGCTGTAGACCGACGCGCCTTCGGGGCACATCTCACTGGTGGTATCGGGGGCCATCCAGTCGCCCAGACCTCCGCGCACAATGAGATCGGGCCATCGGGCGACCAGCATCTGCAGATAGCGACGAAGCCGTGGGTAGTGCTCGGTCAGAACCCGTCGATCGGCATAGTAGACGTACATCGCCCAACAAATCTCCGCGTACGCAACATCCCAGGCTGGCACTGGTCCGCGGACATCACTCACGCTATCTGAGTACCCCCAATCTCCGGCCGGGATGATGGGGGGAATCTCACCATCGTCGCGCTGACAGTCGGCGAAGGAACGCAGCCACTGCGAGTAGAACTTCGCCATATCAAAATTGAGGATCGACGTCTCCAGGGAAAGATGCGCATCGCCCGTCCATCCATTTTTCTCGAATGTTGGCGTATCCGTGAAGACTCCGTGAAGATTGTCGAGAATTGATCGTCGCGACGCGCGATGGATGCCATTGAGGGCGGGATCGCTGCACTCAAACCTCGCCCTTGACTCAACGTTGGTGTGCACAATTTGCGCCTCGACGGCTGGCCCAGAGCCGATGTCGAACTGTGCTCCCTCGATCTCCACGTAGCGGAAGCCGCGATATCCGAATCGAGGCTCGTGATCGAGGGGAGTGTCGCCCGCAACGATCACGTCGCGCTGGATCGGTGGCACCACGTGATCCTGATGGCACTCGACCTGCCCGGCGCGATCTACTCGCTCGCCGTAAGAGACGGTCAGCTGGTTCCCGTTCGGCAGCCTCGCCTGCACGCGGGCCCACCCTGCGAGTTGGCGACCGAAGTCGTAGACGCGTGCGCCGGACCTGAGGTCAGTGTGCGCGACGGGGGCAAGAACGTCGGTCACCTCGACAGGCTCGGCGGTACGGGGACGAAGGGCGCCGCCCGGAGCCGATGCGATGCGCACGGGATGCCAGGCGCCCGAGCGAGAGTGCGGGAGGCACCAGTCAGGCACCTCCGCCCGTTGGTCGAACCGCTCGCCAGCGAGGAGCGAGTCCGCGGTCACCGGCCCTGGCGTCCACTCCCACTCCCGATCGGAGACGACGGACGCGACGTCGTCGGCATACTCGATCCTCAGCAAGCAGATCAGTTTCGGATGGTCCCACCAGGGCGCGAGGTGCCAGCGCCATACACTGACGCGAGGCTCGGCGAACTTCCCGCGACCAAGCTCGAACCCGAGCACGTTCACGTCAGCTGAGAGCATCGCGGTGACATCGTGGCTGACGAAGTAGGCCGTCTTGTCGTAGCGCGACGGACCGGGGTCAAGCACGCTGGAGCCGACCCGGACTCCATTCACGTACGCGTTGGCGGCACCGAGTCCAGACCAGTACAGGCGCGCACGTACGACCCGCTCACCAATCACGAATCGGCGCCGGAGCAACGGCGAAGCCACCGCGCGCTCGTCCGGCGGCGGTGCCGCACGCGCACCCGCATGGCTCCCGCCGATCCACTGTGCAGCACTCCAGTCCGGCACGGATCGGGGCCCGTACTCCCAGGTCGCCCAGGAAGACCAGCGCGACTCGCTCGTGCGTCCGCGCCACGCCACACGCCACGCGTACGCACCAAACGCGTGGAGTTCCTGCCCTTCGTAGCGGTGTTGCGTTAGCGCAGCGGACCGGACCCAGCCCGAGTCCCAGGTGACACGCGGCCCAGCGATGGTTTCGACCTGGATCCTGTACTCGCGCTGAGTACCACCACCTCGAGGAAGAAGCCACGAGAACCGGGGCTGGGTAGCCTCGATCACACCGCCTGTCGAGTACTCCGCCCGTAGTCCGTGGGCAGGACTCGCGGAACCGACTCCTGTTCCGGTGGGGTTCACCGGGACCTGTGCGCCAGCACCGCGCTCCATCGGCACCGTCCCTCAACCATCGCTGGCCGCGAAGGCGATACGCGCATCCGAAGCACCACTGCCTCCGCCCGTGGCAACGGCACCGCTCTGGACCCGCTCCCGCTCTCTCCACAACGGGCCAAGTCCCATCCGTTCCACCAATTGCACGCCTGGGACGAACGGGTCGCGCGCATCCTTCAGCTTTGACCCAAGAATGCGGACAAGATCTGCCTGTATCTCCGCGTAGCCGGGCATGTCGACGACATTGCGCATCTGGAAAGGATCCTGGTCCAGGTCGAAGAGCATCCAGGGAGCCCTGCCCACCGTCTCGGCGTACAGGTAGTCCCGGGTACGGATGGCTCGCCACTCGGGGATGTCCTGGTCCGCTGATTCGTCCGCCTTCATCAGGTCCATGAGGAGGACGCTCTCCGGCCCACCATCGCCTGCCAGGCACGGCGTCAGGCTGGAACCGTCCATGTCTTGGCCGTCGTGTTCTACCCCGAGGAACTCGAGAACGGTAGGCACCAGGTCAACAGCACTCGCGAGAGCAGCCGACTGCGAACCTGGGGCAATGACTCCGGGCAGGCGCATCAGCAACGGCACCCTGACCGCCTCGTCCCACGGCACCTGCTTCTTCAGCATTCCATGGGACCAGAGCATGTCACCGTGGTCAGAGGTGAAGACGACCAGCGTGGACTCAGCGAGGCCGAGATCCTCCAGGCAATCAAGGAGACGGCCCATCTCCGTATCCAACGCAGAGATTGCTGCGTAGTAGTCCGCGATGCTCCGGTCGTAGTCCAGTCGACGAGCCATGGCGGTTCGTCCCGGGACCTCGACGTTCGGTCGGGCAGTGATCCCGCTCTCGCGATACAGCTCCCGGTAGCGCTCGGGGACATCCGGGTACGGGTCGTGCGGCGGACCCCATGAGAGGTATAGCGCGAACGGGCCGTCGCGATTCTCACGGAGAAACTCACGCGCCAGGTCTGTCTGCACTTCGGGCTCGTAGCCGCTCACCTGTTCGGGGACCGGACTGTCGAGGTAGTACTTGTCCTCGCGAAAATACTCGTGCGAACAGTTGTAGGCCGCCCAATAGTCGAAGCCCCGACGCCGAGCACCGGGCGGCGTGAACTTGTCTCGGGGAATTCCATCGAGATGCCACTTTCCGATATAGCCGGTCGAGTAGCCTTGCTCCTTGAGAACATCGGCAACCGTCCGGCAGTCACCCAAAGGGAGGTCGTTTGCTACCGCGCCATGACGGATGGGATAGCGCCCCGTCAAGATCGTCCCTCGGCTCGGCGTGCAGACTGGCGAGTTCACCAAGGCATGGGTGAAGTTCACTCCCGCTCCTGCGAGCCGATCGAAGTTGGGAGTGCGGATCTCCGAGTTTCCGGCACACCCCATATCGAAAGCGCGCATCTGATCCGCAAATACGAAAAGAAGATTCTTGAAGCTGGACAACTCTACTCCGATCCGGCGACTTGCAATGGAATAACTACCCCTTCACGGCCCCAGAGATTCCGTCGATGAAGAATCTCTGCACACACAGGAATATCACGATGATCGGCAGCTGACTAATGGTGGCTGCGGCAGCAAGGCCCGCCCAGTCGGAGAAGAACTCACCCTGGAAAACTTTCATTGCAACGCCCAGCGTCTGCAGCTCTGGCCTGGTGAGCGTCAGAACAAGGGGCAGAAAGTAGCTGTTCCAACTATTCATGAACTGCAGAACGACGGTCGTTGCCACCACCGGTCGCGCAAGTGGCAACATGACGGACACAAACGTGCGAGAGAATCCTGCACCGTCGATCGCAGCCGCATCTGCGAGCTCCCTAGGAACTTGGCTAAAGTATCCAGCGAAGAGCAGGATGAACAGGACGTGACCGCCTCCAGCCTCCGCCAGGATGATTCCCCACAGAGACTCGTTAAGAGCCAAGGCGTCCAGGAGCTTATAGATCGGAATGATCGTATAACCCTCGGGCACGAAGGCGCTCGCTACGAGCAGCGCAAATATCATCTTCCGCCCCGGGAAGGCAAAGCGACCGAGAGAATATCCGATCATTGCTGTTGTCACCAACACGATCGTCACTGTCCCGACTGCAACAATGACCGAGTTCATGAAGCTGTTCGCGATGTTCGCGTCCCACCATGCGCGCGCAAAGTTCTCCAGCGTGAACTGCCGTGGCATCAGCCCAGATCTCGCGAATACCTCGCTGTTCGGCTTGAAGGCCGTCGCGATCATCCAGAGGAATGGGTACACCCACACCGCCAGTATCGCGGCGAGGAATGCCACACCAGCCCAGCGCGCGATACCTTGTCCGCGCAGTCCGCTCGCCTTCAGCGCCGCAGTCGCGCTCATACGTTCCTCCTCGATTTGCTTCTAGTCTGCGACGCCCACCACTGCAGGATGGCGAGCGCAAGCACAACCGCACCGAAGACAACACCTGCGGCTGAGGCAAACCCGATACGCGGCGATCCGCCACCGGCCACTGCGAAGGCATTCCGGTAGATGAAAACCTCGACCGTCTCGGTTGCAAAGAAGGGGCCACCTCCGGTCATCGTGTGGACGAGATCGAAGACTCGCAGCGTTGACGCAGCCGATAGCACCAGGATGACCAACGCAAACGGGATGAGCAATGGGGCAGATATCCGAGTATGAGTCTGGAACCAAGAGGCGCCGTCGATCTTTGCCGCTTCGTAGACGTCCCTGGGTATTGTCTGGAGCGCAGCGAGCCAGTAGACCATGGTGATTCCGAAGGGTTTCCAGATGAGGATCACCATCAGAGTAGGCAATGCCAGCGAAGGGTTCCCAAGAAAACTCACCGCGGCGTCCGTGATGCCGAGTTGCCTCATCCATTCGTTCACCGGTCCGAGACCGGGGTCCAGGATAAGCGTCATCACCAGTCCAACAATAGCGGTGGTTGTGATCGCCGGTATGAAGAATCCGGTGCGAAACGCGTTCGAGAATGGCAGCTTCCCGTTGAGGACGATTGCCACGATCAATGAGAGCAGCATCCGCACAGGTACGACGACGACCGTCAGCAAGAACGAGTTCTTGAGTGCGTTCCAAAAGTACTGGTCTCGTACGATCTCCTGGTAGTTGTCGAGGCCCACGAACGACTGTGTTCCCACGAAACCGGTCCAGTCGAGCAACGAGTAGTACCACGAGGCGACCATCGGCCAGAAGGTGAAGAGCGCGCCGAGAAGCAAGGACGGTGCCACGAACGCGTAGCACGCGAGCCACGTGCGCCTGCGCTTCCTCGCGGCCGCGTCGCGCCGCTTCGACCCCGCACCTTCGCCTCTGGCTCGCGAGGCCGTGCCGGGGTTAGCCAACAGCGTCACTCGCCGTCCTCATACACGTAGTTCACGGAGGGGTCCCAATCGGCGAAGACCCAGTCATCTCTCGAGACGTTCGCGCCCTCTGCGACTGCGGCATCGACGGCACGATCCAGCTCGGCCTCGGCCCGGTCCTGCAGGTTCCGCATCGCTGCTGCCGGGTCTTCCAGCTGGCCGGTGTAGATGCCCTGGATTGTCGTGCCGAAGTCCGGGCTCAGCGGGCGCAGACCGGCCAGGACCTGAGCGGTCTCGGGATTGCGCGCCGGCGGTTCGGGCAGTCGGCGAACGACCTCGTCAAAGTAGTCGTAGGCGGCGCGAACGCGTGGATCGAGGCCCTCGACCTGGTTCACCTCGGGAAAGGCCAGTGGAAGAGCCCCGCCACCCACACGCTGCCAGTCCGACTGTCCTTCTACGCTTCCAAGGTAGGAGAAGAGCTCGCCGATCACCTCGGGGTTCTGGGACGACGCCGACGCCCACCAGTAGTACCGCTCGCTCGGCGCGGCGACGTAGCCGTGATCCGCGGGCGCCGGCAGGTTCGCGACTCCGAAGTCGAAGTCGGGGAAGGTGTCGAACCACTTCGGTAGCACGCCGGTCTCGTTGATGATCATCGCCGCCTGCCCGGTCGGGACCCGCTCCACTGCCTGTGCGGGAGGTGTTGACGCCACCCCTGGGTCGAAGCTGCCGTCCTCACGCAGCGCTAGCAGCAGTTCGACGGCCTCTAGATACGCGTCTGAGTTGTAGTTGTACGTACCGGTCCGGTAGTCGAAGTCGCCTCCAGGTGCACCTGCGAGTTGACCGAGCAACTGGACCAGAACGCGCCAACGGGATGCCGAAGCTCCTCCGTGAGTGAGGGCCCAGTAGCGCCCGTCTCCCTGCTGCGTGATCTCTCGCGCCGCCTGACGAAAGGTCTCGAACGTGGGTGGCGTCTCCTCGAAGTCGTAGCCCGCTTCCTGCACGATGCCGCGGTTCAGCAGCAGGCCCAGGGTGTAGTTGCCGAGGACGGGGAATGAGTACGTCTTTCCGTTGAAGACGTTGTTGCCCTCGGTGAACACTCCGTCGGGGAACGCGGACCGCCATGTCTCGAAATCTGGCACGATGTCGTCGAGCGGCTGCACGAGTCCGGCCGAGACAGCCTCGGAGGGTGCAACGACGTTCGGCAGCAACCGGAAGATGTCCGGAACGTCGTCGTTCTGGAACGCCAGCTGGAGCACCTGCGCCATGTCGTCGCCGCCGAGGCTCTGGTAGTTGAACGCGACGTTGGGGAACGTCTGCGTGAACCGGTCCGTCACGCTCGGGACGAAGGCCTCGCTGATCGCACCGGTGTCCACCCACTGCACCGTTGCTGATTCCGACGGGACATCCGCCCCTGTCGTAGGAAACGCCTCGGCGCCAGCGCCGGTGTCTGTGGGGGTTCCGCCCGGGCGCTCACACCCCGCCAGCGCCCCTGCGGTCATCATCGACGCTCCCGCCAGGAGGGCGGTCCGTCGGGAAATGTTCGGGCTCATGGTCACTCCGTCGTGGTTCGAAACTGTCGTCGTGCATGCGGATCGGCCGCTCGATGGTGAGCCTAGAATTCCCGTATCGATCTGTCCAAGACGCAGTTCGCATGATTTCCATCCGGAAGACAGATCCAAGTCGAGCGCGATCGGACTGCGGCGCCAAGGTTCCTCCCCAAGGGAGAGGATTTCGGCACTCGGCAAGGGATCGACGACGACAAGAACTTCGAATCAATCCTTGACAACCGGCGACCGTCCGAACTAGCGTCCGTCGACAGTTCAGCACCGGAGAATAGCTTCGGACTGAGCCTCACTTTCGATGCGGACGCATCGTGCAATGTCGACGACGTCCCACCGGTCTCGCCTCCTCACCTGGTCGGTCGACAGCCTTCTTCGTGCGGAAGTCGAATCGACGCCTAGTCATGAAACTGTGGCTAGAGTCCCACCCGTCCTTCATCAAGCCATCCATGAGGGAGAATTATGCGTCAATCTCGCTCCATTCGATTCAAACTGCCACTCTCACGTCGACAGCTGCTCGCCATGGGCGCCGGGGCTGCTTCCACACTCGCTACGCAAGCAATCCCCTCGCCATTTCCGACGACGTCGAACCCGAGCGGCCGCTCCCATTATCTCTTCGCCACGCCTCAGATGTTCGCAGACGCTCGCGCGAAGATCGCACAGAATGAAGAGCCGTGGCGAACGGCCTGGAGAATGACTCACGATCGCGCTTGCTTCGCTTTGACAGCCCCCGTTCCCCTCTATCTCGGTCCCGAGAGGAAACCCTTCAATCACGCTGCTGACATAGCGAAAGGTTACGCGCGCGATTTGGCTTTTTCCTACCAGATCACCGGGAACGTTGCGTTTGCCCACGCTGCTCGCGATATCCTCATGCTGTGGGCAACCGAATCCGTCGGCGCCGATCCCGGATCGGAGAACCCCAACACTAGAGGCCTGGATCTCACATTCGCGGCACACATCTTCTGCTACGCCTACCGCCTGATCGACGAAGAACTCGGCCACGACGAGCGGTCAGCCATCGACACGTGGTTGAGGAGTTGGTCTTCCAAGATCCGAACCTGTTTGGAACGCTGGCACGACAACGACTACTTCGACCAACAGCTCTATCAGAACCAGGTCGTCTGCCAGATCGCTGGACTCACGATCATGGGGGTGACGCTGGATGATCCCGAGTTGGTCGAGTTCGCCCTTCGATCACCCAGCAATCCTCGCAATCTAGAAGTCCTCATCGAGAATTCGATCCTCCTCTCGAACGACGACGTCTGGTACAAGGATCCAACCTTGACCACGGGCGCACCCGACGTGCGGGTGGGTGAGATATACGATCGCTACTTCGGCTCAGGAGGTAAGCTCAGCCACACCTTCCTGAGCATGCGCTTCTTTACATGGGCAAGCGAGGCAGCATTGCACTACCACCACAGCAGCCCAGGCTACTGGGACTACCGTGGCGACGAGGGCGAAGGCATCGACCTTCCTTTCGAATACTACGCAGACTTCATCGTTCAGCAAGACACCGCTGTTGGTGGGGGCTACTACATTGACGATCGAGTGCCTGGAGACTTCGCCGTCACTCAGTACGAGTTCGCCAGCAGCCGGTATCCCCACAGCGAGCAGATTCGCGCCGTCCTCGAGTCGCGAAACCGGGTGGCGTTCGACGCACGAGGTTTCGGCTGGACGGCGCTCTTGACGCACGGCCGCGACGATGTCGACCTCGCCCCAGCGCCAGTTCACGGTCGCGCAGCCGTAAGCTGGAGTTTCTCGGATGAAGAAGTGAGCAGCGGCTGGACGCCTACCGGTGGGTGGAGAACAAAGAACGGTCTCACCGGCGAGCTCAGGGACGGCGCCTGGCATCTCGAGGTCAACGGTCGTGACCCCCAGATCGTCCACGAGAATCTCATCCCTCAAGGAGTCTTCGGCCAGACCCACGTGACCCTACGGATCGTGGCAGCGAACGCCACAGATGACACGGAGGCACGCGTCCTATTCGGCACGGTCGATGAACCAACCTACTCGGGTGACAAGGCGGTCCCGTTCTCGCTGCAACCGCAGAGTGACTTCACGGAGTACCTGATCGATCTGAGCGCGCATCCGAAGTGGAGCGGCGTGGTGGAACGGCTGCGTCTCGATATTGTCGAGAACGTCGACGTGGGATCGGTCGCAGTGAGCGAGATAGCCCTCCTGACGCGCGAGGTTCTCACTCTCCAGGTGGTCAGCCCGCCCAGTCGGTCAATGTACCTCCAGGGCGAGGAACTCGATCTGACGGGGCTGGAGGTGAACGCTGACTACTCCGACGGTTCGCAGGTCGCGGTCGACCACACTCACCTGAGCGTGACCGGCTACGACTCGAACACCCTCGGCGCGCAGACAGTCCAACTCACCTACACCGACGGCGAGATCGAGACCACGGCGACGTTCACCGTCGAGGTGCTGGCCGCCGTCACCGGGATTGAGATCACGTCGCCGCCGACGGATACCCACTACCGGACCGGGGACGAACTCGACCTGACCGGATTGGAGGTGCGGGTGGACCATGCCGATGGGTCGAGCGAGATGATCGGACCTGGGCACGTGCAGGTATCGGGCTATACATCCGTGACCCGGCCAGGACCGCAGACGGTGACCGTGCGCTACGAATCGGCCGCCGGGTCCGCTCAGGACAGCTTCCGGATCTTCATGGCGACAGCCGGCGGCGGACGCCCGGACTGGGTCTGACCCAGCGATTGCCAGACGAAATCGAGGGGAATACTGCCAACCAGTTCGTACAGACCACTGGTCGGCAGTATTCCCCGTCATCCTCGTCCGGCAGGGACCGAGGCTGACCTCAGAGATGATCGAGCCGACGCAGCAGCGCGCCCTCCCGCAGTGCCCACGGGCAGATCTCGACGCGTTCCACGTCGAGTGCGCGCAGCGTCTCGGCCGCCACGACCGCCCCGGCGACGATCTGATACGTCCGCTCGGGCGTGACGCCCGGGAGTTCCATGCGCTGCTCGGCCGGGATCTTCGCCAGCCGCGGCACCCAGTCCTCGAGGAGGCTGGTGCTCATCTGCCAGCGCTGATCCTGCCCGTACCCGTTGACCGACATGCCGGCCAGGCGAGCCAAGGACCGGAAGGTCTTCGACGTGGCCACCACGTGATCGGGGGCAGAGCGCGCTGTCACGCGAGCAACCAGCGGTTTGAGCTGACTACGCACGGCCGATCGGAGCGCCTTCAGTTCCTTCTTCTTGGGAGGGTCGCTCTGCAGGTAGGCCCGGGTGAGGCGGCCGGCCCCGAGGGGGACCGACTCGGCGACGTCGGGGATCTCGTCGATCCCGGCCGCCACCTCCAGTGAGCCGCCACCGATGTCGAGCACGAGAAGCTGGCCGGCGCCCCAGCCGTACCAGCGGCGGGCGGCGAGGAACGTCAACTCGGCTTCCTCGGCTCCGGAGAGCACCTGGAGATCGCCGTCCAGCCGGGAGCGGATCTCACTGAGGATCTCCTCGCCATTGGACGCTTCCCGGATGGCGGAGGTGACGATCACCAACGTCTCATCCACCGCATGAGTGCGGGTGACATCGATCAGCCCGTCCACGGCCTCCAGTAGTGCTGCCCTGCCCTCAGCCACGATCTCACCATCGTCAGAGAGGTAGCGCATCAGCCGCATCGAGACCCGCTCGTCCGCCTCCGGGATCGGCCGGGCGCCGCGGACGACGTCAAAGACGAGCAGGTGGATGGTGTTCGAGCCGATGTCGAGGACGCCTAGTCGCATTCGCACATCGTACGGATGCCAGTGCCGGCGCGCTGGTCATTGGCGAGGTCAAGCTCGCAGCGCAATCGATGACAGGCAGGTGCGTCACCTGACCTGGCTCCGGGATCAGCTGGGCGACCGCGTGGTGGATCTCGTCGTGCTCTACTCCGGCACGGAGGCCTACCGCCGCCGCGATGGCATCGCCGTCGTTCCACTCACACTGCTGGGCGAGTGACCCCGGTTCGCCTAGAGATCCACAACCAAAGCCAGCCTTTCGGCCGATACGCACGAGCCGCCGTCGCGGGCATGCTCGAGGTACCGCCCAACCAAGGAGCAGGCTCGATGCCCAGGACACCGTTCGTCCCACCACGCCCGATCGTCACCGCCGCCTGGAAGGTGCACCGCGCGATCGCCCGCCGCGGGCCCGGCCGCGGCCTGTGGGAACCGGGGCAGCGCAACGCCTGGGGCGCCCTTTCGCTCACCACGCTCGGGCGCCGGTCCGGTCGGGAGCGCACCGTGATCCTCGGCTACCTGCCCGACGGCGTCCGCTGGCACACGCTGGCGATGAACGGCTGGGGCGAGGGTCACCCGGACTGGTGGTTGAACGTGCGCGCCCGGCCGGAAGCCACGATCACCCTGTCCGACGGATCGACGCACGCCGTGCTCACCCACCGCGCCGAGGGCGACGAGCACCGGCGCCTCTGGGGTGCGTGGGTGGCACTCGAGCCGGCGATCGTGGAACTCGCCGCGCGCCGCAGCACGCCCACGGAGGTCGCGGTGCTGACGCCGGTGCGATGACGGGGCTCCCGCACTGGAGCGGTCCGCGCTCGTCCGGTGGAAACGACCACACATGAGACAATTTCGGTCCGGGCCGTATTATCCTGAGAACACGGACGGAACAGAAGGGTCACGATGCTTGCGATGGACGGCGGCACTCCGGTGCGTGCGGAGCCTCTTCCGTCACCCTTGACGGCTGCCGGGCGAACCATCGGGGTGGAGGAGGAGCAGGCGGTGCTGCGGGTGCTGCGCAGCGGCATGCTCTCCGGCGTCTGGGGCACCGAGGTGGCCGCGCTCACTCGTGAGTTCGCCGAGCTGATCGGCACCGCGCACGCCGTCGCGTGCAGCAGCGGCACGGCGGCCCTGCACCTGGCCGTCGCAGCAGTGGATCCCGCCCCCGGCGAGGAGATCATCGTGCCCCCGATCTCGGACATGGGCACCGTCTTCCCGGTGATCGCCCAGAACGCCGTGCCGGTATTCGCGGATGTGGACCCGGCCACCGGCTGCCTGGACCCAGCGGCCGTACAACGTGCGATCACGCCACGCACCCGGGCGATCATCGCGGTGCACCTGTTCGGCAAGCCCGCACCCGTGCACGAGCTTCGCCGCATTGCCGACGGCGCCGGGGTGCTGCTGATCGAGGACTGCGCCCAGGCATACCTGGCACCGGTAGGCGACCGGCTCGTGGGCAGTGTTGGTCATATCGGCTGCTTCAGCCTGCAGCAGTACAAACACATCACCGCCGGTGACGGCGGTCTGGTCACCACCGACGATCCTGCGCTGGCCAGGTCGATGCGTCTGTTCGCCGACAAGGGCTGGCCTCGCGACACCGGCGAACGCACCTACCTCTCCTTCGCGCTCAACTACCGGATGACCGAGCTGGTGGCTGCAGTAGCCCGCGCCCAGCTGCGCAAGCTGCCGGAAGTGGTGCACCGCCGTCGGGAAGGCGCGAGGCGCCTGGCGGACCTGCTCACTGACTCCCCCGGCCCTGCCTTGCCCACTGATACCGGCGATCACGTCTACTGGTACCTCCCGTTGCTGCTGGAGGGCCTCGACGCCGCGGGCCTGCGGCGATATGCCTCGGCCCTGACCGCCGAGGGCGTGCCCAGCCAAGCCGGCTACCTCGCCCGCCCGCTGTATGCCGAGCCGGCGGTGCGCGACTCGGCCGCCTACGGCGGCACCGGCTTCCCCACCCGCGGGGTCGGCGACTACTCCGACGGGCTCTGCCCGGTAGCCGAGGCCCTCATCGAGCGCCGCCTGGTGGTCATCCCTTGGAACGAGAACTTCTCGGATGCCGACGTCGACGACATTGCCACCGCGATCGGCCGCGTGCACCAGGAGGTGGCGCCGTGATCGCCGATTGCGATCTGCTGATCGGGCGAGAGATCACCTCGGGTCTGCGGCAGACACCGGAGCAGCTCGCCGGCCAGCTCGCCCAGGCAGCCATCGACGGCGGAGCGCTCGCCTCGCTGCGTGCGTTGCAGTTCGACGTGCAGACCGGTAACGATGAGGCGGCGGGCGCCGCCCTGCGGTACGGCTGGTGGCCGGTGTACGGGATCGATCTGCGTGACCCGCTGGGCGCCGAGCAGGAGATGGACCGCGCGGCCGACCATGGAGTGCGGCTCCTGCGACTGGCCCCGGGCAGGCAAGAGATCGCTGGAACGGCGCCCCGGCTGCGGATTCTCGTGCGACGTGCCACGGAACTGGGGATGACGCTGCTGGTGGAGGGCTCGACCGTCGATGTGGGCACGGGCATGCTGGGCCTCGGCGCCTCGGTGGTGTTCCTGGACCAGCACTTCTACGACCTTGGCGAGTTCATCCTGCTGGCACGGGACGAACCGGGCTTCCACGTCAGCACCCGGCTACTCGGCAGCCCCGGGGCCTGGGAGCTCCTCCTCGAGCACGCCGGGCCGGAGCGGTTGCTGTTGGGAACCCGCGCCGGTTGGTTCGAGGAGCACGCGGTCCTGGACCAGCTCAAGGGCAGTCCGCTCGCACCCGAGGAGCGTGAGCTCATCGCGGGCGGGAACCTGCGTCGGCTGGCAGGTGGATCCTCATGATCGTGGACGTGCACGGCCATCTGGGCCCGTGGTTCTTCTTCCCGTCCGAGGGCACCGCGGCGGAGAACCTGCGGGTGATGGACGCCTACGGGATCGACATCCAGCTGGTCTCCTCGGTCGAGGCGGTCACCTACGATCCGGTGGCGGGAAACGCGGCCCTGGCCGAGGCCATCGGTGACGAACCGCGGCTACGCGGGCTGTTCGTCATCGATCCGCGCGACCTTGCCGCCGCCGAGCAGCAGCTCGATGAGCTGCGTGGATTGTTCGTCGGCGTGAAGATTCACACCCACTACTCGGCCACTCCAGCCGGTTCGCCGGCGATGGCCGACGCGCTGCGCCTGTGTGCGGACGCCGATCTCCCTGCCCTGGTGCACACGTGGGGGACTGAGATCCTCGACCTTGCCGACACCGTGGCCTCCGTCCCGGGAGCACGGGCGATCGCCGGTCACATGGGCGGCCCGGCCTGGCGCCTGGCCCCCGAAGCACTGACCCGTACAGACCGGCTCTGGCTCGAACCCTGCTATTCGCGGCCCGACGCTGGGCGCGTGCGGTGGGTACTCGACCGGATCGATCCGCAGCGGATGCTGTTCGGCACCGACTCCACCCTGATAGACCCAGCTCTCGCCTTCGGCGCGATCCGGGCGGCGCACCTGAGCGCCGAGGAGGAACGCCTGGTGATGTCCGCCAACGCGATCGACCTGTTCGATCTCGATCTGAGCTGAGGGGCCGACCGGCGACCTCAGCCGCCCAACAGCTCCCCCGGATGCCCGCACCCACACGAGACACCATGCTCGATCTGGGCGTTCAGGCGCACCGTGAGCGGTGGTGCGTCGGGCTGTCGCAGCCGGCGCAGCACCATTCCCATGGCTTCCCGTCCCACGGAAACAGCGGGCTGGCCGGCCGCCGTCACCGACGTGCGCATCAGGTCGGCGTTCGGCAAGGTATCGAAGGCGACGACCGCGATGTCCCCGGGCACCGATAGCCCCACGTCGTCCAGCGCCCGCAAGGCCCCCACAGTCATCGGTGAACTCGCGGTGAGCAGGGCGGTGGGCCGGTCCGCACGCACCATCCGGTCCGCAACCAGCCGCCGGGCATCAGCCGAGCTCCCGTCGCCTTCCCACACGAGCTCTGGGTCCACCTCGATCCCGGCAGCAGCAAGCGCCGACCGGTACCCTTCGAGCCGCTCCCGCAGCGTCGCCACGGCCAGGTCGCCGGCGACGATCCCGATGCGTCGATGGCCCTGGTCGACCAGGTGCTTGACGAGGGTGCGGGTGGCCGAGGCATTCTCCACCCCCACCTGGTCCACCGCGGCGTGATCCAACCGGTCGATCAGCACGACCGGCGTACCCGACTCGCGCGGCCGTTCCACCGCCGCAGGAACACTGCCACTCGCCCGCGCGAGGATCAACGCATCCACCCGGCGGGACTGCAGCACCTGGACCGCACGGAGCTCGGCCTGCGGATCCTCCCCTGAGTCGGCGAGCAGCAGCACGAAGCCCTCCTCGCTCGCCACTGCCTCGATGCCGGTGACCATGTCACGGAAGGCCGGTTCACCGCTGTCGGAGACCACCAGACCGATCGAGTCGGTCCGCGAGCGCCGCATCGCCCGCGCCGAGGCATCCTGGGTGTACCCCGTGGCGTCGAGCGCCTTCTGCACTTTCCGTCGGGTGGCCTCGGTGACGCGACGTGTCCCGTTCACCACGTGCGAGACCGTGGAGGTCGAGACACCAGCAGCGCGCGCGACGTCGACGATCGTCGCGCGACCCCCGTCCGGCGGACGGGTCACGACCGGAGTCTCTCCTGCGTCCACCATCACTCAGCCCTTGACCGCACCGAACGTCATCCCTGCGACGACGTGGCGCTGAAAGACAGCGTAGAGGAGCAGCTGGGGCAGCAGGACCAGGGTGGCCGAGGCCATCATGGCCCCGTAGTCCACCGACCAGAACCCTTGGAACTGCGCCACCCCGAGGGAGATCGTGGTCATCGTTGGGTCGTTGATCAACGTCACCGCGAACGGATACTCGTTCCACACGTAGATGATGTTGAAGATCAACAGCGTGGCCACCACGGGCCGCATCAGCGGGAATACGATCCGCCAGGCCAGCGTCCGCAACCGTGCGCCGTCGATCACTGCGGCCTCTTCGACCTCCACCGGGAAGTCTGCCAAGAATCCGGTGAACAACAGCACGTTGAACGGCAGCTGTGCAGCGATATAGGGCAGGATCAGGGCCCAGTAGGTGCCGAACAGGCCGAGCTCGATATTCAGCCGGTACACGGGGAACAGCAGGATGTAGACCGGGATGGCCAGACCGGCGAGCAGGTAGAACCGTAGACCGTTGCGCAGCCATACCCGTGTCCACTCCATCCGGGTCAGCGCATAGGCGGCCATGTAGGCGAACACCACACCCACCACCACGGACACGCTGGCGAGGATGAAGGTGTTCTTGTACATCAGCATGAGGTTCAGCGTCTGCGTCGCCACCTGGTAGTTCGCCAGGTTCAGCTCGGTGAGGTTGAGCGGGTCGCGCAGGATGTTCTCGTTCGTCTGGAACGAGAGCACCACCACCCACAGCATCGGCAGGATGAGCAGCGCCGTCACCACATACGCCACGACCGCCGCCCACCCCCGACGGCGTCCCGTGCGCCGGCGAGGCACGTCACCTTGTGGGGAGCGCACCTGAGTTCGGGTCGAGGTACTCATGCTGCTGTCGCCTTCCGTCGCAGGAACGCCAGGTATCCGAGCGCGACAGATACACCCAGGACGCTGGTGATCACGGCCAGGGCCATCCCGTAGCCGTAGTTCTGCAGCCCGAAGGTGACGTGGTAGGTGTAGCTGACGAGGGTCTCGGACAGGTGCACCGGTCCGCCGCCGGTGAGCTGCACGACCAGCTCGAAGATCTTGAAGGAGCCGGTGATCACCAGCACCGTCGTGATCCCGATGGTCTCGCGCAACATCGGGACGGTGACGTATCGCAGGCGCTTCAGGCCGGCCGCCCCGTCCAGCTCGGCGGCTTCCATGACGTCACCGGGGAGCATCTTCAGCCCGGCGTAGAAGATCGTCATGATGAAGCCGACGGTCTGCCACACGTACACCGAGCCGATCGAGTACGGACTCAGCGTGGTTCCACCGATCCACTCCGGCGGCTCGGCCACGCCGACCAGGCGCAGCAGCTCGTTGAGCAACCCGAGGTGCGGGTCCAGGATGAATACCCAGATCAGCCCGATCAGGATTGGCGCCACCACGTTCGGGGCAAACACCATGGCGCGCAGCACCCCGGCCCCTCGGATCCGCCGGCCGAGCAGGAGCGCGAGACCGAAGGCGCCCGGTAGCAGCAGGCACAGGGAGATGACGAGGATGATCGCCGTGTTCCGCAGCGAGCTCCAGAACAGCGGGTCATCGATCATCGAGACGTAGTTCTCGGCCCCGACGAGCGTCGAGGACCCGAAGGCCTTCGCGTCGGTGAAGCTCTGCAGCACCGAGTACACCACCGGATAGGTGAAGTACAGGCTGTAGATGATCAATGCCGGCAGCACCATCCCGGCCAGCTGCCACGGCCTGCTCAACCACCGCACGGGCGGCCACCTCCTCTTCGACCTGAGGGACGTCGTCGGGCGATCACTCGAAGGTGTCCTGCACGACCTGCAGCGCCTCTTCCGGGGTGAAGACACCCTGGATCACGCCGTAGATGGAGTCGTACATGGCGCTGGACTGCTCGGCCGAGATGACCAGGTCGGGCTGCGCCTCGGGGCTGGACCACCCGTCGGCATTGATCACCTCGAGTACCGAGGAGAACACGGTCTGGGACTCGTCGACCTGCGGCTCGTAGGTGGTCACCGGGGTCTGGTCGTTGTCCACGAGGATCTGCTGGCCCGCGTCGCTGTAGTAGAAGGCCAGGAAGCGTTCCACGGCGGCTGCCACCTCCTCGTCCTCCATGGCCGCTGCGCTGACCACCAGCGGCGCCGAGGGCGCATTCATGTAGAGCTGCTGGTCCCCGACCCCATCGGCGAATGTGGGTCCGGCCCAGAAAGTGGTGGCCGCGCCGACCGAGCTCTCCTGGATCTGGCCGGCTGCCCACACACCGGCGTCCAGCATCGCGGCGTTACCGCTGGTGTACTCCTCGACGGCCTGCACGTAGTCCTGGGTAGAGACGTTCGGGGAGAACGCGCCCGCCTCGGCGAGCTCGCCGATGTGCTCGTAGAGCCGGAGGAAGTCCTCATTCACGTACGAATCCTCGCCGGCGAGGATGGCATCGATCCGCTCCTCGTAGCCGTACCGGTTCAGCATCGTCAGGAATGCCCAGACGCTGAAGGAGGTGCCGTTCGCACCCTTCGCGATCGTGGTGATGCCCTCGGCGGAGAGGGTCTCGGCCACGACGAGCAGGTCCTCGAAGGTCTCCGGCTGCTCGAGCCCGTACTCGGCCAGGATGTCGGTGTTCACGAAGAAGCCGGTGACCAGGCCTTGATAGGGAACGCCGTACTGCACTGGGTCACTCGAGGAGTCACTGACGTAGCCGCTGAGCATGGAATCCGGGAACGATGCGCGCAGGTCGCCGGAGTCCAGCAGTGGGCCCAGGTCAGCCAGGTATCCCTCATCGGCCATCTGCGTGGCGAGGGAGTTATAGACCCAGAAGATCTCGGGAAGCGTCCCGGACTGCGCGGCGATCTGCATCGCCTGGTTGTGCTCGTCCACGGTCTGTCCCTCGACGTGGATCACCACGTCCGGGTTCTCCGCCATGAAAGCCTGCACGATCTCGTAGGTGGCCGGATCCTGCGCCTCGACGTTGGGGTTCTGCATCGAGAGGGTGATCTCGACGGCGCCTTCATCGGCAGGCTCACCACCGCCGGCAGAGGTCGGGTCCTCGCCGGGGACGGAGCCGCCGCAGGCGGCGAGTCCGAGCGCGAGGGCGGCTCCAGTGGCGGCTGAGCCGATGAGGGTGCGCCGCTTCATCGCAGGACGCAGTGGGTGTGTGGTCATGGAGGTCTCCATTCCTCAGGGCTCCCACGGCGGAGGTGGGAGCCGGGTCAGGGTGCTCACCGTTGCCTAGACCATCGTCGGACGGCGAGAGACGGCGAACCGTTGCGAAACGTTTGTCAGAACGGTAGGACGACCCGAGCGGTACGTCAACCCCCGATTTTCCTTCTAATCGCTCCCCTCGCGACGACGTCTGTGCACGGCGATCGGTTGACAGACATCACGAAGCCAGTCCATTCTCGCTCCATTGAAGGCAAACGTTTCGACGCGCGATCACATCGCTCGACCCGGAGGAAGGGATCACCATGGCAGCAGGACCCCGCGACGGACTCCTCGCAGACATCACCCACGTACGGCAGGCGCGCACCGGTCGCGTTTCGAGCTGGGACCAGACCGGCCGCAACCGGGACAACTGGATCGTGATGCCCGGCGAAGAACGCGTACTCGCCGATCTTCAAGGACCAGGCTGCATCACGCATATCTGGATGACCCAGTCGTGCCGGCGCCAGCCCGGACCCGGCCAGATCGCCCCCGAGGTGGTCGGAGTGCCGATGCTGGAGATCCACAACGCCCTCGGGGTGAGCTGGGAGGTGCACGACCCGGACTACTACCGCAAGATCGTGCTGCGGATGTACTGGGACGATGCCACCACACCCAGCGTGATCGCACCCCTCGGCGACTTCTTCGGGCTGCTCAACTCCCTCTCCGGCTCGTACGAGTCTCTGCCGCTCTCGGTCTCGGCGAAGGAGCCAGAGGAGTACAGCTTCGGCGGCTCCGCGGCGTTCAACTCGTGGTTCCAGATGCCGTTCGGCTCCAGGGCGCGGATCACCGTGGAGAACCAGAACGAGGTGCCGTACCTGCAGTACTTCTACATCGACTACGAGCTCTACGCCGAGCCGCTCGCCGAGGACGTCGCCTACTTCCACGCGCACTACCGGCAGCAGCGACCGTGCGCGGGCTGGGGTCCGGGCCTGCAGACCAACAGCGCCGAAGTGGCCACGGTCCCGCACCTGTCCGCCGAGGGGAACTATGTGGCACTGGAGACCGAGGGCGCCGGCCACTACGTCGGCTGCACGCTCGCCGTCCGGCACTTCCAGGACACCTGGTGGGGTGAGGGCGACGACATGATCTTCATCGACGACGACACCTGGCCCCCGAGCCTGCACGGCACTGGCATGGAGGATTACCTCGGGCACGCCTGGGGCATGCAGCGCAACGGGTACCTGATGAACGGGACCATCGTGCACGAGGCGGACGCTCCGGGGTTCCAGCACAGCTACCGATTCCATCTCGTGGACCCGGTGCGGTTCTCCCGTCGCATCGCGGTGACCTTCGAACACGGGCACGCCAACCATCTCGCCGACGACTGGTCATCGGTGGCGTACTGGTACCAGGACACGATCGCGCCCGGGCTGTCCATTCCCGCCGTCGAGGACCGGTTGCCACTGCGACCGCAGGAGTCGAAGGTGCACGCGAGCCTTCCCGAACTCACCGCAGAGCAGCAGCGCGCCCGGGACGCCGCCGCGGAGCGGATGCGGACCTACGAGGCGGAACGCGATCGCGTCCGGGCAGCCCGCGTGCCGGAGATCGATGCCGCCGAACGAGGCAACACCGAGAACGCGGCTGAGCTCCGCCGTCGGTGGCTGGAGGGACAACGATGACGGACATGACAACGAACGCCACGGCGGCCCGCCCAAAGATCCATTTCACTGCGCGGGAAGGGTGGATCAACGACCCACTCGGCTTGACGTTCCACAACGGCGTCTATCACCTCTTCTTCCAGCACGTGCCCGGGCAGGCCGAGTGGGGCCCGCACCAGTCCTGGGGGCACGCGACCTCCACCGACCTGCTGCACTGGACCGAGCAGCCGGTGATCCTCAGCCCCGGGGACGGCGACGACGGGGTCTGGTCGGGGTCGTTGGTGGTCCCGCCCGAGGGCGAGCCGACCATCTTCTACACGAGCGTGCATGTCGCCGACGTGCAGATCGGGACAGTGCGCACGGCGCACCCGGCCGACCCGCAGTGGCGCACCTGGGCGAAGGGTCCGGAGGTCGCCCGTCTACCGGAGAATGTCGATGCGATCGCCTATCGGGACCCGCAGGTGTTCCACGACGGCGACACGTGGGTGATGCTGATGGGTGCCGGACTCCGGGACGGGACGGCGGTCGCACTCGCGCACCGCTCGGACGATCTACGCACCTGGGGTCCGGCAGAACCGATCGCGAGCCGGCACCGGGACGTGATGGAGCCGGTATGGCTCGGCGCGGTGTGGGAATGCCCGCAGCTGCTGCGAGTGGACGGACGCTGGGTACTCACCATGTCGGTGTGGGAGCCCGAGGTCCCGTACTACGAGGCCTACCTGATCGGGGACCTGGACGACGGCCACTTCGTAACCTCGCATGTCGGGCGGCTCAGCTACGGCCCGTCCTACTACGCCGGGTCCGCTTACGCCGACGCAGCCGGGGACTCCGGTCTCATCTACTGGCTGCGTGGGGTCGACGACCCGGGTGGTGCCTGGGCGAGCGCACACTCACTGCCACACACCCTGCACCTCGAGGGTGACCGGCTGATCGCCGCACCGCACGCCGCCGTCGAACAGGCCCGGGTCAGCTCCGCCCAACAAGCGATGGAATCGACGGTCACCACCACCCCGACCTGCGACGTGCTGCTCACCACGGCGAGCCCGAGTGCTCGGGGCACCGTGATCGTCGACGGCGGTCGCGCCCAGATACTGGTTGCCGCCGGGCAGGTGGAGGTCACCACCGGTGCCGGCAGCTGGTCCATGCCCGCCGGCGGAACGGAGCTTCGACTCGTCCTCGACGGTCCGGTGCTCGAAGTGTTCGGTCCGCACGGGACGCTCGCCGTGCCGCTGCCCGTTCCGGCTGAGCACGTGACCGTTGAGGTGACGGGCGCCTTGGCCGCACAGGTGTGGGAATTGGACTGAACGACCCTTGGCACGGTTCGCCAGCCCTACCAGCGGCACACACCGTCAACCCCTGTGCTGGTCTCACCGGTCCCCTCAAGGACAAACGTCCCGGCGCGAACGAACCGCACGGCGTATCGTGGTCAGACACGCTCGGAGATGAGCTCACGGAGGTGAGTGACGATGACGACCATCTGGGATATCGACCCCGATCCCAGCCGCATCAGCGAGCTGACTGCGGAGGAGTGTTGGCACCTCCTCGCCGACGCCCGGTTCGGACGACTGGCGTATCGCCTCGCCGATGAAGTGAATATCGTGCCGATCAACATCGGCGTGGACGGGCATCGCCTGGTGTTCCGCACGGCCGAGGGCAGCAAACTGCTGGGCATTCACATGAGCGAGAAGGTCGCTTTCGAGATCGACGATGTCGGCATCGAGACGGCCACGAGCGTCGTGGCACGCGGGACGACGCGGGTGCTGAGCGGCGACGATGAGGCGCGTGCCGAGACAGTACTCCCCTCACCCTGGACCGAAGGGTGGAAGGGCACGGTCGTGGGGATCGAGGTCGCTGAGGTGACCGGTCGGCGGTTTCAACTTCGGCGCCGATAGCACGTCGGTTCAGCCCTCAGCTGCTGGCTCTGGGACTCCCTGGCGTGCCGGGCCGGACTCGCTGCGACCGATCAGTCGGAAGGCGACACTGACGATCGGCCGCCGCAAAGTTGCTCGGCCGCATAGCTCACGAACAGGTCCGCCGAAGCGTTCCTCAGGTGTGGGCTGCGGCACATCGAGGTAGGCAGCGTGAGTTCCGGTTCCACTAGTGGGCGATATACGACCCCAGGGATCGTCAGGGTCGCCACGGCGGCAGGAATCACCGCCACCCCGTACCCGGCGCCCACCAGGCCGATCTGGTCAACATAGCCGGCCCCCTCAACCTGGAACCCCGCGTCCTGAGCGTGCGGGGTGAAGCCCACCGCAGCACAGGCAGCGATCGTCGCGTCGTGCAGATCCGGAGCACTGCGCCGGACCAGCATGAGGAACGTTTCCTCCCGCAGGTCGGACATTCGGAGCGCTGGCAACTGTGCAAGCCGGTGCCGCTCGGCCACGACCACCACGAACCTGTCGTCGTACAGTTTCGTCCACCGCAATGTGTGCGGCGAGAACTGCGAGAAAGTCACGCCCACATCCAGACGTTGCTCGGCCACCTGGTCGAGGATCGCCGGGGTGATCTCGCGGTGCAGGGTGACGTCGACATTCGGATGAGCCGATCGGAATTTCCCGACCACGTCCGGTACCGCACTGAACATCAGTGACGGCGCAATTCCCACCTTCACCTGACCGACGTGACCACTGCGGGCCTGCTCGGCCACACCCTCGATCTCGCTGAGCTCCTCTAGAACCCGTCGGCTCCGCACAAGCAGCCGTTCTCCGGCGGGCGTCACCTCGATCGGATGCATGCTTCGATCGATGAGCACGGTGCCGACGTCCTGCTCGAGCCGCCGGATCTGCTGGCTCAGCGCCGGCTGCGAGATGAACAGCACCTCGGCAGCGCGGCGGAAGCTCCGTTCCCTCGCCAGCACCACGAAGTACTCGAGCCGGCGCGTCTCCATGGGGTGAGCAGTCTAGCCGCGAGCAAGCAACAAGCGCTCAGCGCGCCGCGCACGCTGACGCTGCGGGTCCGGCACCGGCACCGCATCGACAAGCCGGCGGGTGTACGCAGCAGACGGAGCGCGCAGCACCTCGTTCGTCGCCCCCTGCTCGACGATCTGGCCCTGGTGCAGCACCACCACTCGATCGGCGATCTGCTCGACGACCGCTAGATCATGGCTGATGAACAGGCACGAGAAGCCCATCGACGCCTGGATCTCCAGCAACAGCTCCAGCACGGAGGCCTGCACCGAGACGTCGAGCGCCGACGTCGGCTCGTCGGCCACCATGAACCGGGGACTGGTAGCGATCGCGCGTGCGATACCGACCCGCTGACGCTGCCCACCGGAGAGCTGATGCGGATACCGGTCGGTCCAGGAACCGGGCAGCCGGACGCGTTCGAGCAACTCGGCGGCACGCTCGCGCAGCACGGAGCGGCGGCGTTCGATCCCGCTCCAGCGCAACGGGTCGGTGACGCTCCAGCCGATCGGGATCCGGGGGTTGAGCGAGGAGCCTGGGTCCTGGAAGACCATGGATGTGGTGCGCCGGACTTCGCGTAGCTCTGCCCGCGACGCTGTGGCAAGGTCCGTACCCATCACGTCGACGGTGCCAGATCGGACCCGCTGCAGGCCGAGCGCGACTCGGCCGAGGGTTGACTTGCCGGAGCCGGACTCCCCGACGAGCCCGACGATCTCCCCGTGCTCGACGCGCAGGTCGACATCGCCAACTGCGACCACCGGTGGACGGCGCCACCCCTGACGGAACTCGACCCGCGCACCGGACAGGGCAAGCACGGGCCCATGGGGGGCGCCCTGGGCGCCTACGGCCTCCGGCTCCAGCTCGGTCTCCTCGTCCGGTGACGGGACGCCATCGTGATCGGTACGCCCGGGGACGGCGGCAAGCAGCTCGCGGGTGTACTCCTGCCCCGGTGACTCGAACAGCCGGTGCACCGGCTGCGACTCCACCACACGGCCGTGCTGCATCACGACCACCTGGTCGGCGACATCTGCCACCACGCCCATGTCGTGCGTGATGAGCACGACCGCCATCCCGAGCCGGTCACGCAGCTCCAGGAGCAGGTCCAGGATCCCCGCTTGCACAGTGACGTCGAGGGCGGTGGTCGGTTCGTCGGCGATGAGCAGCCTCGGCTCGGCAGCGATCGCCATCGCGATCATCACCCGCTGTCGCTGCCCACCGGAGAGCTGGTGCGGATAGCGGGCCAGCATCCGCTCCGGGTCCGGCAGGTGCACCAGCCCCAGGAGTTCGACGGCCCGCGCGTCAACCTCGGTGCGCGTGAGCGTGCTGTGCGCCAGGATCGCCTCGGTGAGCGCGGCGCCGACAGAATGGACCGGGTTGAGGGCCGTCATCGGCTCCTGGAAGATCATCCCGATGGAACCGCCACGGATCGCACGCAGCCGTCCGGGCGGCGCCGCTAGCAGGTCCTCCCCGTCGAAGACGATCGACCCAGTGCGCCGAGCGTTGCCCGGGAGCAGGTCGAGCACGGACATCGCCGTGACGGATTTGCCCGACCCGGACTCGCCGACGACCGCCACCACCTCAGCCTCACCGACGTGGAGATCGACATCGTGGGTCACCTGGACCCGTCCGGGGGGTCCGTCGAAGTCGACGCTGAGGCCGTCGATCCGTAGCAATGGTTCGCTCCTCATCGATGCCTCCGCCTGGGGTCGAGCAGGTCCCGGAGTGCGGCGCCCATCAGTCCGAAGCACAGGACGGTGACCACCACGGCCGCGCTCGAGACGATGAGCAGCCACGGATCGGACTGCATGAATCGTTGTCCGGCCGCGACCATCGAACCCCAGGAGGGCTGAGGCGCGGGAATGCCAAGACCGAGGTAGCTCAGTCCGGACTCCAGCAGGATGGCGTTGGCCAGCGTCACCGGGAACTGGGCGAGGATCGGCCCGCTGATGTTGGGAAGAATCACCCGAAGCAGGATGACGGGCGTAGGGGCGCAGAACGTGCGCGCCGCCTCCACGTACTCGGCGGATCTGACGCTGAGCGTCTGCCCGTAGCTGAGCCGCGCGAACGCGGGCGCGAACAGGATGCCCATGATCACCACGAGTGTCCATGAGCTGGCCCCGTGGATGGTCACGAACAGCAGGGCGAGCACTACCGGCGGGAAGGCCAGCACCACCTCGGTGCCGCGCATCGTGAGTGCTTCTGCCCATCTGCCGAGGTATCCGCCGCACAAGCCGACCAGCACACCTCCCGTCATCGCGATCGCGGTGGCTCCTACGGCGACGAGCAGCTCGGCGCGGGCTCCGTGCAGGATCCTGGAAAGGGTGTCCCGGCCGAACTCGTCCGTGCCGAGCAAATGTCCGTCCGCACCCAGCGGCTGCAGCCGGTTGGGGATGTCCTGGCTGAGCGGGTCGTACGGGGCGATCCACGGGGCGAGCACGGCGGCGATCACGAGCAGGAGGACGACCACCGTCGCGGCAAGGCCGAGCGGATCGATCCGTGCTGCTTTGCGCTGGGTCGTGGTCGTCATGACAGCCGCACTCTCGGGTCGAGCAGCCCGTAGCAGATCTCGACCAGCATGTTGATCAGGACGAAGAGCACCGACACCACGATGACGACCCCTTGCACGACCGGATAATCGCGGCTGGTCACGCCGTCCACCAGTAACGAACTCAAGCCTGGGTAGTTGAATACTCGCTCAATGATCACGGACGAGCCGAGGAAGGTTCCTACCTCGAGCCCTACCACCGTGATCACCGGCATCAGCGAGTTGCGCAGCACGTGGCGCCGGAACACAGTCCGCGGAGCCACTCCCAGCGCCACCGCCGTGCGGACCCAGTCCCGGTCGAGCGTCTCGGCGACGGACGCCCGAGTCATCCGCGCCACGATGGCACCGAAGGCGGCCGAGAGCGTCAGGACCGGGAGGAGGAGGCTCTGCAGGTGCCGGGCCGGCTGCGACCACTCGGCGAACCCGCCGGCGGGCAGCACCCGCAGCGTGACGGCGAACACCAGCACGAGCAGTGCACCCAGCACGTAGACCGGTACGGCGAGCGCCAGGCTCGTTCCCAGCGACATCAGTACATCGACTCCACGGCGGCGGGCTGCGAGGGCACCCAGGGGAAGACCGATTCCTACCGACAGCAGGCCACCCCAGCCGATGAGCTCCAAGGTCGCCGGAAGGCGCTGCAGGATCGAGCCGAGCACAGGCTGACCGTTGACGAAGGACGTACCCAGGTCTCCCTGGAGGAACCCTGCGAGGTAGTCGCCGTACTGCACGTGCAAGGGACGGTCCAGGCCGAGCTCCCTCCGGATTCGCTCGATGCCTTCAGTGGTGGTCCCGGTATCGCCCCCGGCCAGCTGGTAGGCAGGGTCACCTGGCACCGCATGGATGGCGAGGAAGATGACCGTGAGCACCACGAAGACCAGGGCGATACCGGTGCCGAGGCGGCGAAGGACGAACGAGAGCACAGGGACTGCTCCTCCCTACTCGGTCGCCATGGTCACGTCGACGAAGTTGTTCACCGAGTACGGCTGGGCGAATCCCGGCATCACGGTGAAGCCCTGGACGTTCTCACTGAGTGCGTACGACTGCATGCGCTGGTTCAGCGAGGCGAACGGGACGTCGTCGGCAATGATGGCGTACGCCCGGGCGAGCGCGTCGTCCTTCTCCTCCGCACTGGTGGCTGCCAGCGCGTCCGCGAGTGCCTGGTCGAGCTCATCGTTCTGATATCCGAACGACGTGTTCGCGGCGGGCGGCGGCTGCACCAGGACGGGCAGCCATGCGGCCGGATCCTGCACATTGCCGATGTTGCCTTGCACGATCAGGTCGTAGTTGCCTGCCACCGCTTCTTCGGTGAACGTCGCCCAGTCGGGGCTGGTGAACTCCACATTGAAGCCGACTGCCTCGAGGTCGGACTGTACGGACAGCCCGAGGTCCTGCAGGAACACGTAGGTGGAGTTCGACAACAGGTGCACCGTCAGTTCGCCCTCGTCGTACCCGGCCTCAGCGAGGAGTTCGCGTGCACGGTCAGGGTCATCGGACCAGAGGTTCTCGCCGGCCCTGCCAGTGCCTGGAACACCGTAGAGCGGCTCACCATGTCCGAAAAAGCCCGCCTCCACGGAGTTGTCACGGTTGACGGCGTAGGCAACCGCCTGCCGCAGCAACGGGTCGCTGAACGGACCGTCCTGCACGTTGAACAGCACCGACTGGAACACCCCGACGGCGCCGTCCAGCTGATAACCCTCTGTGGAGCTGATCTGCTCGTAGCTCTCCCACGGCACGTAGTCGATGAAGTCGAGATCGCCGCTGAGCAGAGCGTTCACCCGCGCCGTCGCGTCGGGGTAGAAGGTGACGTCCACCTGATCCAGGTCGACGGCTGCAGCGTCGTCGTAGCCGTCGTACTTCGTCAGGGTCAGGCCGACGCCCTCGTCCCAGCTCTCGAGCTGGAACGGTCCGGCGCCGATGGTGGCCTCGGCGTCCGCCTGGTACGCCTCGGCGGGGGCGATGAATGCGCTCGGGTCGGCGAGGTATTCAAGGAACGAGGAGTTCGGGGAGGAGAGGTGGACGGTTGCCAGCCGGTCGCCGTCGGAATCGACGGACTCGACGTACTGCATACCGGCATAACTGCGGGCGGAGTTCGCCGGGTCGGCGTAGTGCAGCAGGGCCGTCTGGACGTTGTCCGCGGTGATCGGTGTGCCGTCCTGGAACGTGAGGTCCGGGCGGAGGGCGATCTCATAGGTGACCGGGTCGACTTCCTGCACGGACTCGGCGAGGGCGGGGATGACGTCGCCGTCGGGCCCGTACATCATCACGCCGCGGTGCACGAGCCCGTACAGCTGGTAGGACACGGTGCTGGCGGTGCCCCCGGTGGTGCTCATCGGCGGCGGTTCGGAGGAGAAGCCGAACCGGATGCTCTGCTCGGCGGCGACCGGGGAGGTGCCGCCGTCGTCTGCGGTGTCTGTCCCGCAGGCGGTGAGGGTGAGGCACGCGGCGGCTGCGGTCGCTAGCGCAGTTCGCAGCGCGCGCCTCCGGCGTGACTGGTTCGATACGGTACTGATCATTTCTCTGGTCCTTCCTCGTCGACGGTCCCAGGTGGGGTCTCCCCCAGTGGTGGTCATGTGCAGGCGTGGTGAGAAGGCGGAGCCTCCCCGGGCCCGGCTGGGTCTGGATCGGCAGCCGGGCCGTATGCTGCCCGCGCTCTCTCGATGGAGAGCCGCTGCTCGCGGATATCGGTGGCCACATCGTCGGCGGAGCGGGCACCAGGCTCGCCATATCCTCCCCCGCCAGCCGTGAACATGCTGGCTGCGTCGCCGCGGGCGAGGACGGTCCCGACGGTGTCGACGGCGTGGCCGTTGATCTCGATCCGCGACGGAGCTCCGGCGCCGCCTCCGAACAGACCCCATGGTGCGGACCGAATACGGCTGGTCTCCAGCTCGCTGCGGCAGTCGTCGTGATCTGCCCGAATCTGCCGGTGGATGCCCTGTCCACCACGATGCTGGCCCACTCCACCCGAGTCCTCGACGAGCTCGTACCGGGTGACCGTGAGGGGGTACTCCGCTTCCAGGCTCTCCACCGGCAGGTTCGAGGTGTTGGTGATATGCGCCTGGACCCCGTCAAGCCCGTCACCGCCGCAGCCGGCACCCAGGCCGCCGCCGATGCTCTCGCCATAGACGTAGAACGTCCCGGTGCGGGGGTCCACTCCGGAGAACACCATGCTGGCCACGGCACCGTTGCAGGCGGCGATGACCCGATCAGGCAACACGTTCGCGAGCGCTCCGTGCACCAGGTCGACGACCCGCTGGCAGGTCATCGTCCGGACGTTGACGGCGGCCGGTGACACGCAGTTGAGGATAGAACCGCGTGGCGCGTCGACCGTGATGGGCCGGTACAGGCCGGAGTTGGACGGGATGTCCGGCCCGACGAGCGTCTTGATCGCGTAGTACACGGATGCCTCGAGTGCGGTCTTGACCACGTTGAAGCCGGCTCGCACCTGCGCGGGCGCATCGAAGTCCAGCCGGATCTCGTCGTCGGTGACGGCGATCTCCACGCTCATCTGGTGGGTCTCCGGCAGACCGGTGTAGTCGAAGGTGTCCGCGAACCGGTAGGTGCCGTCGGGGATGCTACGGATCCCGGCCCTGATCTTGCGCTCGGTATAGTCCAGGAGCTTGGTCCCGGCTGCGGCGACCGTCTCCGCTCCGTACTTCCCGCAGATCTCCCGGTACCGTTCCACGGCGAGGCGGTTCGAGGCCACCTGTGCGTTGAAGTCCGCGATCCGCTCCGCCGGGACCTGCATGTTCGTCAGGATGAACCGCAGCACGTCGGGTTCGTATTCACCTTCCCAGACGAACCGGATCGGCGGGATCCGTAGGCCTTCTTCGAAGATGTGGTGGTGGCGACGATCGGCGAAGTCGGAGTGGTGGGCGAGATTGGTGGCCCACGTCCGGAGCTGTCCGTCGACGAAGATCGGGGTGACCAGGACGATGTCGTGCAGGTGGGTACCCCCACCCTCGTACGGGTCGTTCCCGAGGAAGGCATCGCCGTCGCGGATCTCCTCCAGGGGGTACTGCGCCATGACGCCGTGCACGATGCCGACCAGGGAACCCAGGTGGATCGGGATGTGCTCGGCCTGGGCGAGCGTGTTGCCGTGGGCGTCGAAGAGGGCTGTGGTGCAGTCCCGGCGCTCTTTGATGTTCGGTGAGTAGGACGTCCGCACGAGCGTTTCCCCCATCTCGTCGCAGAGTGACTCGAGCGCCGACCCGATCACCTCGACCTGGATGGAGCCGATCTCGTCGGTCGTGGGTGTGATGGTCTGCGTCATTGGTCTGCCTCCTCATGATCCGCGCCCGGTTCGGCGACGAGTACCAGCCATGGGTCCACGTGCACGTCCTGCCCGGGCAGGACCAGGAACGTGGTGTCGTACTGCTCGATCACTGCCGGCCCATGCACCACGTGACCGTGCTGCAGCAACCGCCGGTCGTACAGCGGGACCGGGCGCCGCTCGTCATATTCGGGGAGGAACACCTCCCGGGTTCCCGCCTGTGCCGCACAGATGGGCACGTCCGTTCGTTCCTGACAGGGGAACTGCGCCCGTGGCACATCACCGGTCGCCTCGATCCGGACCGTCACGATCTCCACCGGCTGATCGGGGGAGGCGTAGCCATAGCGGGTGTGGTGGGCGTCGTGGAAGGAGGCAGCCACCGTGCGGCGCCAGGCGTCATCCGCGTCGGTGGCCGGCACTGGGACGGTGAGCTCGTAGTTCTGCCCGACGTACCGCAGGTCCGCTACCCATCGGGTGTTCTGCGCTGGGGCAGGGACCCGCTCGCGGTCGAACCAGTCGCGTGCGTCCTGATCCAGGGACCGGAAGGCCTCGGAGATCCAGGTGACATTCCGGTGATCCAGCACGGCGATGTGGGTGCGGGAGAAATCCGCGCGGAGCTCGGTCATCAGCATGCCGAGCGCGGAGAGCGCGCCGGGACGCTGCGGGATCAGCGTCCGCCGCACACCCAGCTCTGCGGCAAGGCGACCCGAGTGCAAGGGGCCCGCACCGCCGAAGGCGACCAGGGCGTAGTCAGCAGGGTCGTACCCGCGCTGGACAGAGATGACCCGGATCGCGCGGACCATATTGGCGGTGACCACGCTGATGATTCCCTGAGCGGTCTCCACGGCGGACAGACCGAGCTGGCTCCCGAGCCGTTCGACCGCGCTGAAGGACCGCGACGCGTCGATCGGCATCGCGCCACCCAGCAGCGTTTCCTGGTTGAGGATGCCGAGCACCACGTTCGCGTCGGTGACCGTGGGTTCGTCGTTGCCCCGGCCATAGCAGGCCGGGCCAGGATCGGCGCCAGCGCTGCGAGGGCCCACCTTGAGGTGCCCTCCCTCGTCGATCCAGGCGATGGACCCGCCGCCGGCGCCGACGGTGTTGATGTCGAGCATCGGTGCCCGCACCGGTCGCCCGTCCAACGTCATTCCGGTAGAGGATGTCGGGCGGCCCTCCCGCACGAGTGAGACGTCGGAGGACGTGCCGCCCATGTCGAAGGTGATGATGTCGGGGCATCCGGATGTGGCAGCGATCCGGGCCGCCCCCACCACACCGGTGCTCGGACCAGACAGAACGGTCCGGACGGGCAGTGCCTCCGCCGTCGGGAATGACATCATCCCGCCGTTGCTCTGCGTGACCTGCGGCATGGCGTCGAGACCGTGGTCGGACAGCGACATGCGCAGCCGGCCGAGATAGCCGGACATCACCGGACCGATGAAGGAGTTGATCACCACGGTGGAGAGCCGCTCGTACTCACGGAACTCGGGAAGCACCTCGTGCGAGGTGGAGACGAAAACGCCGGGGAGCTCCTCGGCGAGGATCGCTTTGACCCGCTGCTCGTGCTGGGGATGCAGGTAGCTGTACAGGAAGCAGACGGAGACCGCCTCGACACCGGCCAGCCGCAGCTCCCGGGCACGTTGACGCACCTCCTCGTCGTCCAGGGCATCCTCGACGCTCCCGTCGTGACGGACCCGTTCGGACACCTCCAGGCGGAGATCGCGTGCGGCGAGCGGCGTGGGCTTGCGCGCGGTCAGGTCGTACAACATCGGGCGGCGCTGCCGGCCAAGCTCGAGCAGGTCCCGGAACCCGGCAGTCGTGATCAGCCCCGTTCGTGCACCCCGTCCTTCGAGCAACGCGTTGGTGGCGACCGTGGTGCCGTGAGCAAACTGACCGATGCTGGCGAGATCGGCACCGTTGCCAGATGATCCCCCGTGCAGCGCCTCCTGGACACCAGCCACGACGGCCGTCCCGGGATCGGCTGGCGTGCTAGACACCTTCACGACCGTCATCTCGTGAGTCTCGTCGTCGTACAGGCACACGTCTGTGAACGTGCCGCCGGTGTCGACTCCTACGCGCAAAGCCATGGTGCCTTCCTTGGTACCGAACCTGGGATGGCTCGATTCTGCGCGGCAACGGAGCGAAGCGTCCAATATGACTTAGATCCTTCTCCATAAGTATTTACTTATACGGAAGGAAGCGCGCCGCTGCCGCGCGACGTCACACGCCCATGTGACATCAGTCAGCCTCGCTAACGACGGGAGCCACGCCCGAAATGCAAGCACTGGGCACTACCGGACGAGTTGCTCTGAGCACAGTCGTCGGCCACCCCGGAGAGGCTAGGAGACGTCGGGAAGGTTCTGATCGGCGAAGTCCATGAAGTGCTTCCAATCCTCAGCGAGGACATCGTGACCACCGGCGCGGATATGGTAAGAGAGTTGGTGCCCTGCTCGCACACCGATCGGAGGCATCTCGACGGCTGTTGCCTCCGCTGCCGGCACGTCGATGGCACCCTCCGTGGCCACAGTGCCGCGCCCCCCGAACAGTTCGACCACTGGCGAAGCGTGCACAGTGCTGAGGAACTCCCCACGAGGATCGGCGTGGGCATCGAGGTCAGCACTCGCAATATGGACCGGTCGTGGCGCGATAGCAGCGAGGAGCTGGTGCTGATCGATGGGCAGTGACGCCTCGGCGTGCTGGAACCGGTTGAACGCTTCACAGAACCAGTGCGGGAAGTTCTGCGTGATCATGTCAATGTTCTCCCCGGCCTGGTGCCGGAACAGCGACGCCCCTGCGCACCCCGAGTCGTTGCTGATGGCCGCGGCGAACCGTTGATCTTGGGCGGCTGCCCACAGTGCGGTCTTGCCTAGCCGCGAGTGGCCATGAACGATGACTCTGCGCGCATCCAGTTCTGGCAGGCTGCCGATGGCGTCGAGCGCACGCGCGAGGCCCCACGCCCAGGCGCCTATCGCGCCCCAGTGATCTGGCTGACGGTCACGTTCCATCTGCGCGGCGGTGTGAAACAGACCCCTGACGCCCGTTGCCGCCGCTCCGGGACGATCCTCCTCGAGGCTGGCGTGGTGGATGGTGGCCACCGCGTAGCCGCGGGCGATCGCCTGATCGTAGGGCCACCTGCGCGCCTGGTTGCCTCGGGGAGCAGGCGCCTTGACCCACGCTCGGCTGAGCGCCACACCCTCGTCGGAGGTAGTGGAATGATTTCCCTGGAAGTTCAGACCGAGCAGCACCGGCGCCGGAGCGGAGATGTTGCTCGGGTGGAAGAGCAGCATGGAGATGTCTCGACTGCCGCGCGGGCCGCTGACCGTGATGGTCAGCTCACGGCGGACCGCCGTCGCATCAAGGGCGTCATCGACACGAGACTTCTCGACAATTGCCTCTACGCCGCCCCCACTGGGCGTACGGCCGTAGACATTCGCAGCAAACGCCTCGACGATCTGTGGTGCCCGCTGCGTACGCCAGGCCTCTGGGGAGCGGTCGCTGACCGGTCCCCACAGCCTCGGGAGCTGATAGTCGCCGAGCGAGCGCTCCGGCTTGTTCGACATCCCACTCCTTGCCTCGGTAGCGGAGCCTGATCTTGGCACGGGCCGCCGGGTAGTCATGCCATCGACGACGAAGCAGTCAGTCCGCCTGGTCCTGGAGTCGTGCTGAGTTCCCGCGCGGCGTCGGGATCAAGGAACCAGAGCGCACGCGGATGATCCTGCAATCGACTGGCGGGGCACGCGCTCTCCACCGGGCCCGTCAGTGCCCGCGCCACAGCAGGTGCCTTCTGAGCACCGAGCACGGTGCACACCATCAGCGAGGCCGAGGCCAAGGCAGGCACCGTCAGCGTGAGGGCGCGAGCAGGGACGTCCGAGACGTCGGCGAACAGTCCGTCGTCGACCTGCTGCTGGCGGGATACCAGGTCCAACGTCACCTCGCGTACCCAGGCGCTGTCGGCGAAGTCGGTGATACCCGGCTCGTTGAAGGCGATATGGCCGTTGACGCCGACACCGAGGCACGTCACGTCAACCGGCGCCGCGGTGATCAGCGCGCCGTAGCGGGCAATCTCGTCGGCGCCGTCCTCAGTGTCCGCGCGGATGCGCTCGAATCCAGGGAGAGCCGCGAGTGGGAGACGATCGGCCAGCCACTGACCGAAGGCCTGCGGCCTGTCCATCGCCAGGTCGAGGTACTCATCCATATGGAACGAGCGGACCTTCGACCAATCGATGCGTTCGTCCCGAGCCAGAACGGCAAGCATCGCCTCTTGCGACGGAGCGCTCGCAAAGATGACCCGCGCCACTCCGCGCCGTCGGACCGCGTCGACGATCGCATCGGCAACGGTGCGTGCGGCTGCGCCTGCGGCCTCCTGCACCCCCGCACCCACGGTGACGCGGCAATCTTGGTCCGGTACATCGGTCGGCAGCATCGTGTTCCTTTCGATTCAATCAGTTACACCAAGCGATCAGACGTGATCGCGTTGGTCACCCCACACGGCGCTGGCATCAGCGAGAGTGCCGACCTGCACGCAACCACGCGTCGGCGCTGTAGCTGCCACGTATGCCGTGGACTCAGCGCAGCCTAAAGGCAAACACGGCGGACCTGCAACCGCTTGCAGTTGCAGGTCGGTCAGCCCGCCACCCTGACGCCGGGACGGGCATCGCCTGTCGAAGAGATTCACTTCAATCGGTTGCATAACTGACCGAGGCGTGGCTATGCTCGCCGAGTGCAACCGCTTGCAGTTGCTGGTTGTGCTCGCTGGGCAAGCGCTGTCCATCGCCATTCGAAGGAGAATCATGGATATTTCACGCCGCTCGCTGATCGTCGGGGCGAGCGCCCTGAGTGCGGGAACGTTGCTGAGCTCCTGTAGTGCCAGTGAGTCTGGTTCGCCATCGGGCTCAGGCTCAGCAGGGGGCCTCGGTGGTGAGATCACCGTCTTGACGCCCGCCTTTTCCAGCGGCGACCACAAGGCCGTCTACGACGCCATCGTCGCCGAGTACAACGAGATCTATCCAGATGTCACGGTCACCACTGACCACACCGACTATGGAAAGCTCAACGAGAAGTTGACTGTGGCCGTTGCCAGTGGCGTGATTCCAGACGTCATCATGTCAGGCATGGGGTGGGTCGAGCCCTTCGCTGCCAAGGGAATCTACGCCGAGCTGGACGCCTCCGTCATGGAGGGGCGCGACTACCCCGAGGCGGTCCTTGGACCTTGCCAGTATCAGGGCAGTCTGTACGCGGTCCCATCGTTCCTTGACACCCGGTGCTTCGTCGGCAACCGCGAATTGTGGGATCGTGCCGGGATCTCTGAGGCGCCCACCTCCTTCGCCGAGTTCCGCGAAGCCGCGAAGGAGATGACCGGCGGATCGGGCAGCAACAAGCAGTGGGGCATCATCATCAACGGTGCCGGGGCCGCACGGCAGCTCCTCGCGATGGCGATCGGCGCAAACGGCGGGTCGATGTTCGACGCCGACGGCACGACGGCACTCTTTACCTCACCGGAGTGTGTCGAAGCCATGCAGTTCCTGGTCGACCTGATCGAGGACGGCTCGACGTCGTGGGACCTGAAGCCCGCTGAGGGAAGTCCCCACCCGTTCCTCGGTGGCAATATCGGCATGAGCGTGTGCCCCACGACCTTTTGGTCGGACTGGAGCGAGGGCGCCCCGGAGCTCGTGAGCGAGGAAAGCAGCATCCTGTTCCGGATGCAGAACGTCCGGGAATCAATCTTCCTCGGCGGCACGCTCATGTCCAGGAGTGCTCAGTCACGCAACGCCGAAGCCGCCGATGCCTTCGTCAAGCACCTCTCTGGAGTCTCGTCGATGCAGCAGATCTGTGAGATCAGAGGTGCCGTGCCGGCCACGGACGAAGTGCTTGAGCAGAGCGCATCTCTCCAAGAGAACCGCTTCATCGAGTATGGGGTCGAGTCTCTGGAGTTCGCTTCCTACGAAGGAGGCAGCGAGGCCTGGATGGAGATCCGTGGACAACTCAACCCCATCCTTGAGGAGGCACTGGTGGGACAGACCGAGGTTCCGGTCGTGATGGAGAAGGCCAACGCGATGGCCCAGGAAGCGATTGACCGCTCGGCATGACGAACACCGTTACCCATCCACAGCCAACTCGTACCCGTTCTGGTACACCGGCTGCGAAACTCACGCGTGGTCGGTTGCACCGCAAAGAACGCCAGGCCGGCTGGCTGCTCGTCGCGCCAGCCGGCCTGCACGTCTTCATCTGGGTCGGCCTGCCACTGATCGTCGCCTTGATCCTGAGCTTCACTCGCTATGAACTACCCGCGAAGCCGCGATTCATCGGCTTCGAGAACTTCGTCGAAGCTTTCGGAAAAGAATCCTTCCGAACGGCCGTCCTCAACACCTTCATCATGACTGGAGTTGCCGTTCCGGTCAGCATGACGATCGCCCTGTGCATAGCCCTGCTACTGAATCAGGGACTCAAGGGACAAGGATTCTTCCGTACCGCCGTATTCATGCCGCACATCACGGCAACCGTCGCGGTCGCGGTGGTATGGCTATGGATATACAACCCAGATAGCACGGGTTTGCTGAACAAGGCGATCGAGATTTTCGGTATCGGCCCGGTGTCCTGGCTGGGATATCCCGACCTAGCCTTGGGATCAGTGATCGTGATGTTGATCTGGCAAGGGATCGGCATCAAGATGCTGATCTATCTGGCCGCCCTTCAGGGCCTACCTCTTGATCTGGACGAGGCCGCAAGGATCGACGGAGCGAATGTGGTGCAGCGCTTCTTGCACATCAAGGTTCCCCTGCTCCGCCCCGCCACCTTCTTTGTGCTCGTCACCTCGATCATCCAGTCGTTCCAGGTTTTCGATCAGATCTTCATCCTGACCAGCGGCGGTCCGGCGAACGCGACCACGGTGATCACCTATCAAATATACCTATCGGCGTTCGAGGCATCCAGAATGGGCTATGCCTCAGCTCAGTCGATAGTCCTGTTCACGTTCCTCATCTTCCTGGCCATCTTTTCGCGGCGAGTTGTTGGAGGCACCGATGCCCACTGAGTTCGCCACCGTGAGCATGGATCGAGACAACCGGGAGTCGTTGCTCGCACGACGGCGAGCCACTGTGGCCCGCTCAGTTGCCTGGACGATCCTACTCGTCGTCTCGTTGCTGATGCTGGTTCCATTCCTGTGGATGCTGCTCACGGCTTTGAAGACTGACGGTGAGATCGCACGTGGCGGCAGCCTGCTGCCGCAGGAATGGCAATGGAGCAACTTCGCCAGCGCACTCGAAGCCGCACCATTTCACATCTACGCACGGAACAGCCTGCTCATCGCCGTCGGTCACACCGTGATGACGCTGACGTACGCGTCAGCAGCTGGCTACGCACTCGCCAAGCTTCGATTCTCGGGGGCCAAGTGGCTGTTCGGCGGGTTTCTTGCGGCGATGATGATCCCCAGCTACGCAACGATCGTCCCTCAGTTCCTCATGGTTCGATTCATGCCGCTGTTCGGGGGTAATGACATTTTCGGCCAAGGTGGTAGCGGTTGGATCGATACGTGGTGGGCTCTCATTATTCCCGGTGGGGTCTCCGCCTTCTCGGTCTTCCTGTTCCGGCAGTTCTTCACTTCCGTACCGACGGAGCTGATCGAAGCCGCCAGGCTGGATGGACTCAGCGAGGTTGGAATCTTCGCCAGGATCTCCGCACCTCAGGTCGTCCCAGCATTCCTGACCGCCGGACTACTGAGCTTCGAGAGCTCGTGGAACAACTTCCTGTGGCCACTGCTCGTTACCTACAGCGAGGAACTTCGTGTGGTTCAAGTGGGTCTTGCGGGATTCCGCCAGGAGACCACCGCCGAATGGAATCTCATGATGGCGGGAACCGCCATGGCAACGCTCCCCATGGTCGTGATCTTTCTATTCGCACAAAAGTACTTCGTTCAGGGCTTCGCGAACGTCGGCATCAAGTGACTTTCGGCTGACATCTTTCGGCGACCTGCCCTCGAACGCGATCAAGCCAGTCGATGGCGGCCAGAACGTCGCCCCGACCATCGCAATTCCGCTGTGGCCCAGATCTGCGGCGAGTACCTCGAAGGAATGAACAACAACGGAGAGTGATATCCCATGGTGTACAACGAAGTAGCCTTTTCCCGACGCACCCTCCTCGGTGTCGGTGCCGCACTCGGTGCCACCGCTGCGTTGGGGCATCTCGGTGCCAGACCGGCCTGGGCGACTGACGACTACGAGTACGTCCGGGAACGCTTCCGCGCAGACCTGGTGGGCAGTCGTACGGTCGATCCCGACGATCCGGCCGTGGCGGCCATCGTCGCCGGGTACGACGACGCCTGCGACGAGCGGCTCGACCAGTTCTCTCCCAGTTCCCAGGGGGTGTTCGCCGACCTGAACATCACCGGCACATCCAGTTCAGCACCGGTGAGTGCATCGTTCACCGGGCTGCGGTCCATGGCCTACGCCTTCGCCGTGCCCGGCGGCCGGTACACCGGGTCGTCCGAGCTGGCTGACCAGATTGTGACCGGTCTGCAGACCATGAACGATCTCGTGTACAACGTCGACCAGCCCGAGTATGACAACTGGTGGACCTGGGAAATCGGCTCGACCGGCAGGATCATCGAGATCCTCACGATGTGTCACGAGGTCGTGCCCGCGGATCTACGAGCGGCCCTGTGCGACGCCATGGCTCACTTCGTCCCCGATCCGGGGTTCAACTACCCACCCGATAGCCCACGCCGAGTTGTGAGCAGCGGCGCCAACCGGATCAACCTGTGCCGGGCCGTGATCCTGGAGGGCATCCTGATGCGGCGCCCGGATCGGATCGAGCTGGGCATCGAGACATTCCTCCCGGCATTGGAGGTCAGCGACACCGGAAACGGTCTGCTTTCCGACGGGTCGTTCGTCCAGCACAACCAGGTGGCCTACACCGGTGCGTACGGATGCTCCTACCTGAACGGGGCTTCCAGCTTGGTGTCGCTGATGCCCCAGACCCCATGGGAGATGGCCGATTCGCAGGTCGCCGCTCTTCTGCGGTCGATCGACGACGCCTACACGCCCTTGGTGTTCAACGGGCAGCTGGCTGCCTCGCTCCGCGGCCGGGCCGTGTCCTATCCCTCGTCCTCTGATTCCGGTGACGGTCAGGTCATTCTCTCGAGCGCGCTGAGGCTGGCGCGCCAGGCTGACCCAGAGACGGCCGCCCGGTGGCGCGGACTCTGCCTCGGCTGGATCGAGCGATCCCGGCACTACGACATCAGGGCCAGTGCCGCGCTGCCGCTGCTGGCGCTGATCGAGGAGGCGGAGGCGCTGGCGCCACCGATTCAGCCACAACCGATCGAATCCCGTACCTTCCCGGGCATGGACCGGGTGGTTCACCAACGGCCGGGGTGGTCGGCCAACGTGGCCATCGGGAGCACGCGGATCAACAAGTTCGAGGTGATGAACCGAGAGAACCGCACCGCTTGGCATCATGGGGACGGGTTCCTCGGCCTCTACCTGGAGAACGAGGAAGTCGCGCAGTTCGACGACAACTTCTGGCCCACTGTCGATCCCTACCGAATTCCAGGAACAACAGTCGACAGCCAACCCCGACCCATCCTCAACGGTGGTGGCCTGGACTCGATGCTCGGTTTCTCTCCGATGGTCGGCGGCTGCGTGGTTGGTGGTGAACCGAACCCACCGGCTCAGCGCGGAACCCATGCGATCTGGACGGCGCGCGAGCGCAACTGGAGATCATCGATGGAAGCCACCCTGTCGTGGTTCTTCCTCGACGATGGCATCGTCGCTCTCGGCAGTGGGATCAACGCACCGATCGTGGAGCGCGTCTCGGCGTTCGGAGACGCCTATGTTCGAGGCGGCACCTACGCAGACAACAACTACAGCACGGCAGGCTACCTTCCAGTGCGGAAATCGAGCAGTGCCTCCTACACCCGCGAGACCTACTTCCAATTCTCCCTGGCCGACCTCCCCGCAAGGATCAGGTCGGCGACGCTGTATTTCAATGCTGACGTAGATGACAGCGGCGGCACGGAGATGGATGTCGAGGTTCACGCGGTCGATGGGGAATGGGTCGAGAACACCATCACCTGGAACAACCGCCCACCCACCGGCGAACGGTTGGCGACGGTGCACGTGGTCGAGGAGCCCCGCTGGCACGCGGTTGAGATGACCGAACACGTCCGGGAGCTACTTGCCGCAGGAGACACACTCAGCGTCGTCCTGCTGGAGGACCCGCCGGACGGCACCGGACTGAACGTCAAGGTTCGCGGCCGCACCAGCAGCACATCCACCGCTCCCTACCTGGAGATAGAGCTCGACGAACCCACCCCTGACACCTACCCGATCGAGACGATCCTCGAGAACCGCAAGGTGCCCGGGGACGATGTCCCGGCGTGGTCGGTGGATGGCGTGCCGGTATCCGGCTCCGATGTTCCGGGATGGCGGGATGCGATCGTGGGCACCACAGCACATCTACCCGGCACAGCGGGCTATCTGATGCTCGACGGCGAACGCACCTTCGATCTGACGTGTGACGAGCGGACCGGGGACTGGCATCGCATCAGGGAACGCGAGGACGACACTCCTATCATCCGGACGTACCAGACCGCGTGGCTGGATCACGGACGGATGCCAACGGATGCATCATTCGCCTATCACCTATTGCCGAGGATCAGTGCCCAGGATCTCGCAGATCTGGCGGAGTCCCCGAGTGCGGTGGTCGTGGCGAACGAAGCTGATCGTCAGGCGGTGGCGGCACCGGGCCAGGGTTACTTTGCGGCCGCCTTCCACGCAGCCGGCGAAGTCCGCCATGGACGACAGTCGATCCGAGCCGAGGCGCCGTGCACCGTAGCGACCTTGGGCGAGCCCGGTGCAGGCGGATCATTCGAGATCTCTGTCGCCGATCCCGCTCGTGACGCCGACGTGGTCGAGGTTCAGGTCTCGCTTCCGCCGGGCCTGCCCTTGCGGGTCACCCGCGCTGACGACACCATCGACCTCTCGATCAGCAATGGAGTAGCACATCTGACAGTTCGCACCGCGGAGACCTACGGTCGCTCCCAGCGGATCCTGTTCACCGCTGACGTCTGAGATCGAGCTCGCGGCATCCACTCGCCTGATCATGCGCCAGAGCCTGGGATGCCCGTTCCTTCTTCACGGTCCTACCCACGATCCCATTTCTCGGGTAGGACCGTGAAGAAGCTGGTCGCACAGGGAGTCACCGACGCGATTCCCCATCTAGCCAGGCCCTGATCTCCTCACCAGTTGTCGACCGTCGGCGCGAGAGCAGCCCCACCTATCTCCGACTGGCAATGAGTTGCTGGGAGCCGTCCGTTGTGACCGTCCCACCTCAGCCATCTGGTGCACGGCCACCCGGATGTCCTCGCGGAAGTAGATCAGGTCCGGCAGATGCCACCGGTACAACCCATGCATCGGCGGTGCCTCGGTGGAGGAGTCTGCGGTCTGTGAAAGTCACTCAGTGCGCATGCTGGGGGTACCCGTGATAGGCGCCGAGAAGGTGCTGATCTGCTTCGTGCGCAGACCGTGGGCGTGCATGTTGGGCAGATAGCCGAGCTCGGCCGCCACGGCGCGGATCCGTTGTGCGACGGCAGGGTTCACCCGCCCGGTGTCGGGATCGACGTCACCGAGGTGACCGGTCGGCGGTTCGCGTTCGATGTCGCCGGTACAGAACTGACGGCGCTCAGCCCATCCGTGCCTCATCTGGCACAGCGTCGCCAGGAGCCGTCAGTTCTGCACGGTCAGGAGCTCGAACGCCGCCCGCGGATCACAGCGGCCGCCACCAGCCCGGCGAAGAGCGCGAACCCGCCGAGCCCGACCAGCACCGGACCGGCGGGAAGTCCGAGAATCTCCCGCATCCGGGTGACGTGCGTGACCTCGCGGTGGTCGCCGGCTTCCGGAGCGGGGGCGAAGGTGAAGTCGGAGACGATCTGCTCGCTGGGATCGTCGAAGCGCTGGTCGAAGACGGTCAGATAGGCGCCGTCGCCCACCAGTCCTGCGAGCGTCTCATCAGCGGTTTGCCCTGGTTCGAGCGGGCCTGCGAACCGTCGCTCACCGGTCTCCCTGTCCCAGGTCGGATCGGTGCGTTGTACCTGCTGGTCGGTGACCACATAGGTGCGCACGTACTGTTCGCGCGTGGCGGCCGCGGAGATCCGCATCGGGTAGAGGAGCGCCGAGGAGTCGAATGTCAGCCGGAGCGGCTGAATCTCGCCTGCCAGCACCTCGGACTCGGGGGCGATCCGCACCGCGACGTAGTACCAGCCCTCGGAGACGTAAGGCAGCAACGCCTCGGCCACGGCATCGTTCATCACGTAGTCGTGGGCGTCGAGCCAGTCAGCAAGGCCGTCGGCATCACTGGCCGAGAGCACACTGACCTCGAGTGGCCCGAGCGTGACCGTGCTCATGACGTCCACTGAGGAGCCAGAAGGCGCCGCGCCGTCGGACCCGCCAGCGCCGCCACCTCCCTGCGGCCACCACCGGTAGTCCACCTCGACACTCGGTGCGATCAGCTCCTCGAGGGCGTCGAAGACGGCCGGGTCGACCAGTCCCACATCGGCGGGAGCGGGCGTGGGAATGACCAACGCTGCCTCATCGGCCTCGGAGAGCATGTCCAGCTGCAGGATGACATCCTCGGTCTCTCCGTCCCAGGCGACGAGCGCCTCCTCCCGGTCCACGGCGATGTCGTAACCCTCGTGCGCCACGGCAGCACCGCATCCGCACGCCGCGGCCGGCTCGGGGATCAGCACCAGCCCGGCTGCCAGTGCACCCGCGGCGAGTGTGGTGGCAACGGCCCGGTGGGTGCGGGAGGTTCCGTGCGCAGGGAGACCTCGGGTCGTCGTCATGCGATTCACGGTAGGGCAGCGATCGGCGCGAACCCGGGCCCGATGCCGGATCGATACCAAGCTCGAAGCGATCGTGACCATTCCGTTGTGCGACCTGCACAAGACCTGCACAGCGCCGACGAGGGTAGCGTCGACATACCCTCGGGGGGTACCATGGGCGGACGAGACGAGGACGATGCAGGGAGCATGCGATGACCGAGCAGACGGTGGAGCCCGACACCTCCGCCCACGGCTACACCCCGGAGAAGGAGGCCTATCTCAAGCGGCTGCGACGGGTCGAGGGCCAGGTGCGCGGGATCGCGCGAATGGTCGAGAACGACACCTACTGCATCGACGTCCTCACGCAGATCTCTGCCGTGACGAAGGCGCTGCAGGCCGTCGGCCTGGGACTTCTCGAGGACCACCTCGGCCATTGCGTCGTCGATGCGGCACGCCGCTCCCCGGAGGAGGGGGCCGCGAAGGTGGAGGAAGCCAGCGCCGCCATCGCACGCCTCGTCCGTTCCTGACACCGAAAGGACCCACCATGACCACCACCACGATCGACGTCACCGGCATGACCTGCGGCAACTGCGTTGCCCACGTGACGGCAGAACTCAAGGAGATCGACGGCGTCTCTGACGTCTCCGTCGACCTGCACCAGGGCGAGGCCTCGCCCGTGACCATCACCTCGACCTCGCCGGTGGAGGAGGCAGCCATTCGCGCGGCTGTGGACGAGGCCGGCTACCAGGTCACTGCGATCCGCTGACCCTACTGACGAGCGGCAGACGAAACGCCGCGTCCGGTGCGATCACCATGCACCGGACGCGGCGTTTCGTCGCTGAGGGAGCGATCAGGCGCCCTGCCCTGCCTCGACCTGCGGCGCCTCCGTGGTGGCATCGCTGGTCTGCACCTCGATCTTGCGCGGCTTGGCACGCTCGGCCACGGGAATCCGCAGGGTGAGCACGCCGTGGGCGTAGTTGGCGGCGATCGCCTCGACGTCCAGGCCGTCACCGAGGGTGAGCTGACGCCGGTAGGAACCGGACGGGCGCTCCTGGGCCAGCCACTTGCCGCCGTCGGGCTGGGCGACAGTTCGCTCTGCCTGCACGGTCAGCATGTTGCCGTCGACGTCGAGATCGATCGAGTCGGGCGCAACCCCTGGCAGGTCGATGTCAACGACGAAGTCGTCACCGACGCGGTACAGATCCATCGGCATCCAGCGCGGGCCGCGGCCGGCGAGGCGGTCGAAGTCACGGAACGGGTCGAACATCAGGTTCATCGCAGACCTCCTGTGGTCGGTGGCCCCGTGGGGCCAAGGGCACTCGGCGGGCACCTCACCCGCCGTACACCCTGTCCAACGGCGACGGCGGCCCCTGTGTTCCAAAGTTGAGTCCCCTTCGCTCAAGGCGAACATCTATCCGCACCATACCGCGGTTCCTCCGTACCTCAGCGCCCCGAGCGCCGCTCCGTCAGACGACGGCGGGTCGCAGCGATCGCCTGACGCGTGGACGCGAGCTGATCGTCGGGCGCCCCCACCTCCTGACGCAGTCGCAAGGCCGTGAGGAACCACTCCAACGCCTCGTCGTAGCGACCTTGGTCGAACAGGCTCTTGCCCCCGTGCTGCCACGCGAAGTACCTCATCGCGATGGTGACGCGCTCCTGTCGGGAGCCGGGCTCCGCCGTCCCGCACGCAGACTCTGCCGAGTGCTGCGCGCGACGGAACAGCAGGTCGGCCAGCGCGAATCGCCGCTGCCACTGCAGCACGTGAGCCAGCCGGAGGGCGGGCCCGATCGCAGCCACCGGCAGCACGCAGGACCGTTCCGGCGGCCCGCTCCCTTCGCGCACCCCCATCGCCTCCGGCTGTTCGTCCCCCTCCCGCAGCAGCGCAGGATCGGACGGTCCGCCGGCCCGCGCCAGGGCTGCCCACCCGAGCCGCTCAGCCTCCTCCAGCTCATTGAGCATCCGCAGCCAGCCGATGCGCTCGGCATCTGCGTCCTCGCCGAGTGCGGCGAGCGCCGCTACCCGCTGCCGTGCCGCCTCGACGTCATCGGGCCGGTCCCGCAGATCCTCATCGTCGATGGAGTAGGTGGCAGGTGGAAGTTCGGGCGGCATGGCGTCATGCTCGCACGACCTGATCGACACAGATGCGTAGAGCGCAGCGCCACCACGCCGTAGGGTGACGCAGCCGTGTCGATCCCGTCACCGCGCGCACCACACCGCACGTCGGTAAACGCTATCCAACACGAGGAGGACCTGGCAGAATCTCCCTCCATGGCTTCAGAGCAGATCCAGACCCCGGTGCAGATCCAGACCTTCAACGACAACGGAGCCTGGTGCTGGTTCCAGGATGAGCGCGCCATCATCGACCCGGTCACCGGCACGATGCTGATCGGCTCCGTGGCCGCGGCCGAGGGGGCGGGAGGCCAGGCCCGCTCCGGCAACATCGAGCTCGCCGTCGTTGATCTGAGCTCCGGCGCCTCCCAGATCGTGGTGCTGCACGCCAACCTCGAGGTCGACGACCACAACGATCCCGCCCTGTGGATCCGCCCCGACGGGCGATACCTGGCGATGTACACCAAGCACAAGAGCGACAACTTCCAGCGCTGGCGGATCTCCACCCGCCCCCACGACGCCACCGAATGGGGCCCGGAGCAGACCTTCGACTGGACCGAGCTGACCGAGGGCCGGGGCGCCACCTACTCCAACCTGCACTACCTCGCCGAGGAAGGCCGCCTCTACGCCTTCGCGCGCGCGGTCAACGACGACCCCTCGATCCTGATCAGCGACGATCACGGCGAAACCTTCCGCTACGGCGGCAAGCTCTTCACCCGGCCGAAGATCGGGTACGTCAACGGGTACACCCGGTACGCCTCGAACGGGACCGATCGGATCGACTTGATCACCACCGACCACCACCCGCGCGACTACGACAACTCGATCTATCACGGCTACGTCGCCGGCGGCGCGCTGCACGACTCCCATGGCACGGTCGCCGACCCCGCGGTCCTCTCCCCCGAGGCCCCCTCCCAGGTGGAGCTGACCACGCTGCTGGCCACGGGCACCACGTTGACCGACTCCCCGCTCACCCACGCCTGGACCACCGACATCCGGCAGGGCCGCGGCACGCAGACAGGTCAGCTCGCCGCCGTGCTCACCGCCCGTGCCCACGATGAGCCGGAGAACAGCAACTACTCCGACCACCGCTTCGTCTATGCCCGTCACGACGGCGCAGGCTGGCAGATCTTCCCGCTCGCCCCGGCGGGGGCGAACCTGCTCCCGCACGAGCAGGACTACACGGGCCTGGTCTCGATCGACCCCTACGATCTGGACTCGCTGTACCTCTCGGCGCCGATCGACCCGCGGGACGGCTCAGCGCTGGCCCACCACGAGATCTTCCACGGCCGTACCACCGACGGCGGAACCTCCTGGGCATGGACGCCCATCACCGAGAACTCCGGGGAGGACAATCTGCGACCGATCGCCGTCCCCGGAGACCCCTCGACTCTCGCCGTCACGTGGTTTCAGGGAACTATGACGGCATCCCAGCACTACGCGTGTCGGGTCCAGGGGTTTGTCCAGCCCCGACCTTGATCGCCATCAGTTCGCCGGTGTCGTCGAACTCCTTCTCGATCGTCGCGTCATGCCGGTAGGTGGCGCGGCTGACGACGACCGCCAGCACCAGGCCGACGATGAATCCCGGCAGTAGTTCATAGATTCCGGTGTCGAACCGGCTCCACACGAACACGGTCACGGCACCGCCGATCATCGCGGAGAGCGCCCCCCAGTTGGTGAGCTTGCGCCAGAACAGGCTCAGCAGCACGATCGGCCCGAACGAGGCACCGAACCCTGCCCAGGCGAAGGAGACGAGCCCGAGGATGGTGTCATTGGGCACGATCGCCATCAGCGCCGCGACGACCGCGACCAGCAGCACACAGGAGCGCCCCAGCACTGTCAGGTGCTTCGGTGAGGGGGCCTCACGGCGCATCACCTTGTACAGGTCCTCCACCAACGCGGAGGAGCAGACGACGAGCTGGCTGGAGATGGTGCTCATGATGGCCGCCAGCACCGCAGCGAGCACGAAGCCGGCCACGATCGGGTGCAGGAGCAGTTGCGCCATCACCAGCACGACCGTCTCGGGGTTGTCGAGACTGTTCCCAGTCCGCTCGAAGTAGGCCAGGCCCACGAGCCCGCAGACGACCGCGCCGATCATCGACAGTGCCATCCAGGTCATGCCGATGCGTCGGGCGGAGGTCGCGGCTTGCGGGCTGGGCAGTGCCATGAAGCGCACGATGATGTGGGGCTGACCGAAGTATCCGAGGCCCCATGCCAGGGAGGAGATGATGCCGATCACCACGCCACCGGTCACGGCCGCCCCGCCGAAGATCTTCAGGTGGTCCGGCCCCACTTCTGCCAACGCGGGGCCGATCTCACCGAATCCGCCGAGGCTGACCACCGCAAGCACAGGGACCACGAGCAGCGCCGTCATCATCATCAGCCCCTGCGCCACATCGGTGAGCGAGGCGCCCAGGAACCCGCCGAAGAGGGTGTAGCTCAAGGTCACGATTGCGACGAGTGCCAACCCGAGGTGATAGTTCGATCCGAAGGAGCTCTCGAAGAACACCCCGCCGGCCACCATGCCGGAGTTGATGTAGAGGGTGAAGAACACGAGGATGATCACGCTGGAGACGATCCGCAGCAGCCGGGACGTGTCCTTGAGCCGGTTCTCCAGGAAGCTCGGGATCGTGATCGAGTTGTTCGAAACCTCGGTGTAGGCCCGCAGTCGCGGTGCCACGAACCGCCAGTTCAGGTAGGCACCGATCGTCAGGCCTACGGCGATCCAGGCATCGATGAGGCCGGAGACATAGATGGCGCCCGGCAAGCCCATGACTAGCCACCCGGACATATCCGAGGCGCCGGCGCTGAGGGCGGCTGCCCAGGGCGGAAGGTTCCGCCCTGCGAGCATGTAGTCCTCGTGGTCTTTGGTGTTGCGAGCCGCGAAAACCCCGATGGCGATCATGCCTGCGAAGTAGAGCGCGAGTGCGATGTACAAATACGTCTGATCGGACATCGTCGTCCTTTCTCGGTTGTTGTGAGACTACGCGCTCCGCGCAGTCACCGCCGGAATGTCGTAGCGGCGGATGGTGCCGAAGCGGTGAGCGGTGATGGAGACCGCCTGCTCCTTCAGGAACGTCAGGAGCTCGATCCGTCCCGCGGCGACCACCTTGTGGGTGTACAGCGCGACGGCTGGTGATCCCTGGGTGAGGGAAGCCAGTTCGGCGGCGGACCCACCGATCAGGCGGATCCTCCCGCCCGTCTCGGCGAGGCGACGTGCCCGCGTGGCCCAGGCTGCGCCGTCCTCGACATGCAGCTCGGCCACCGTTGCCACATAGTCGGTGATCTGCCGTGGCAGATCGGCAACGACGCTCACAATGACGGCAGCACCGGCTCGTGCCCCGGCGGCGACCACGCGCAGGAGCTCGGCGTAGCGCTCACTCTCGAAGCGCACGGTGGCCGGCTCCGGGTGGTAGCGGAACGCATTCTGCTCACTGGCGAGCCCGGTGGCATCGCGCACGATGCCGAACTCACCGGCCCACGCTGCCTCATCGGTGGTGAGGGCGCCCGCCAGCCAGTCACGTTCGGCGGCCGGAAGGTCCGCGGCGGCATCGAGGGCCCGGCGACTGATGGCGTCAGACGCCCCGGAGACTGACACCGGCGCATCCGTCCAGGTGCCGAACCCGGTCAGATAGTTCGGTCCGCCGGCCTTCGTACCAGCACCCACCGAGGCCTTCTTCCAGCCGCCGAAGGGCTGGCGCTGGACGATGGCGCCGGTGATGCCGCGGTTGACGTAGAGGTTGCCGGCCTCGACCCGAGCCATCCAGGTCGCGATCTCCGCCTCGTCGAGGGAGTGCAGGCCGCTGGTGAGGCCGTACTCGATGCGGTTGACCAGTTCGATGGCCTCGGTGAGGGTGTCCGCGGTCATGATTCCGAGCACCGGACCGAAGTACTCGGTGAGGTGGAACTGCGAACCCGGCCGGACGCCGTCACGGATGCCTGGACGCCACAACGTGCCCGACTCGTCGAGCTGTTGCGGCTCCACGAGCCAGCTCTGCCCCGGCTCGAGCGTGGTGAGCGCGCCCAGCAGCTTGCCCTCGGCCGGTCCGATGATCGGGCCGATCTGCGTCTGCTCGTCCCAGGGCTGGCCCACCGGCATCGACGTGACCGCGTCGACGAGCTGACGGCGGAACCGCTCCGAGGTGGCCGCCGACCCCACGAGGATGACCAGGGAGGCGGCCGAGCATTTCTGGCCGGCGTGACCGAACGCGGAGGTGGCGACGTCGCGCGCGGCGAGGTCGAAGTCGGCGCTCGGGGTGACGATGAGAGCGTTCTTCCCACTCGTCTCGGCCAGCAGCGGCAGGTCGGGCCGGATCTCGCGGAACCGCTCCGCGGTCTCATACCCTCCGGTGAGGATGACCCGGTCGACCGACTCGTGGCCGATCAGCTGGGACCCGAGCTCGCCCTCGGAGAGCTGGACGTGGCGCAGCACCTCGCGCGGGACGCCCGCCTCCCACAGCGCCTCGACCATCACGGCACCGGAGCGTCGCGCCTGCGGTGCGGGTTTGATGATGACGGCAGATCCTGCCGCGAGCGCCGCAAGTGTGGACCCGGCGGGAATGGCCACGGGGAAGTTCCACGGGGGCGTGACGACGGTGAGCCGGTCAGGGCTGAAGCTCGCCCCGTCCACGGTCTCCAGCTCGCGGCCGCGCTCGGCGTAGTAATGCGCGAAGTCGATGGCCTCGCTCACCTCGGGGTCACCCTGGGCAAGGACCTTGCCGCACTCGGAACCCATCACCTCGAGCAGGTCGGCGCGGCGGGCCTGGAGCACATCGCCGGCGCGGTGCAGGATCTCGGCGCGGCGGTCCGCCCCGAGATCGCGCCAGGCCTCGCTGGCGGCGACGGCGCCGTCGATCACCTCCTGCAGCTGGGCGGGGGTGTCGATCACGGATGCCTCGACCGTGGCGAGACCGAGCGTGCTGCGCTGCATCTGGGCCCGGACGCGATCGCCCCAGGCACGGTTGGCCGCGATGGCCGGATCGGTGTCCGGGGTGTTCTGGAAGCCGAGTGCCGGAATGTCCCTATCCCGGGTGCCCGCGTCCGGCTGGCTCCGGTCCTGGTTGCGGTGCGGCTCAGGAATCTCGGTGGGGATCGTGGCGATGGAGTCGAGGAAGCGCTGCTTCTCCCGCTCGAACAGGGCATCGGTGCCAAGATCGAAGACGGCGGACATGAAGTTCTCCGACGAGGCACCCTCTTCGAGTCGGCGCACCAGGTAGGCGATGGCGACGTCGAACTCCCGCGGGTGCACCACCGGGGTGTACAGCAGCAGAGCGCCGACGTCCTCGCGCACAGCGGCCGCCTGGGCGGTGGCCATCCCGAGCAGCATCTCGAACTCCACACCATCGGTGACGCCGCGGCGCTGGGCCAGCAACCAGCCGAGGGCGATGTCGAAGAGGTTGTGGCCCGCCAGGCCGATGCGGACGGCGCCGATGTGCTCGGGGCGCAGTGCATAGTCGAGGACGGCCTTGTAGGAGGAGTCCGATTCCTGCTTGCTGCCCCAGGTGGCCAGTGGCCAACCGTGGGCCTCGGCGTCCACGCGCTCCATCGGCAGGTTCGCGCCCTTGACCACGCGAACCTTGATCGGCGCCCCGCCGCGGGCCACCCGTCGGGCAGCCCATTCCTGCAGCCGGATCATCACGCTCAGAGCATCGGGCAGATAGGCCTGGAGCACGATGCCGGCTTCGAGGTCATGGAACTCGTCGCGGTCGAGGAGGGTGGTGAAGACGGCCTCGGTGAGGTCGAGATCCTTGTACTCCTCCATATCGAGGTTGATGAACTTCCCGCCCGCCTCCTTCGCCTGGCGGAACAGGGGGCTGAGGGAGGTGACCGCGTGGTCGACGGCGTCGTCGAAGGACCAGGGGCTGTGCGGGGCGACGGTGGAGGAGACCTTAATGGAGACGTAGTCGACGTCGTCGCGGGCGAGCAGCCGTGCGGTGCCGGCCACGCGGCGGCTGGCTTCGTCGCTGCCGAGGATTGCCTCGCCGAGCAGGTTGATGTTGAGCCGGATGCCCTGGTCGGCATCGCGCAGTGTGGCGATGGCGGGCCCGAGCTTACGGTCCGTGGCATCGACGATGAGGTGCCGCACCATGCGGCGCAGCACGAACCTGGCAGCCGGGACCACGATCCCCGGGGCCACACGGCTGGCGACGCCGCCGGCCCGGATTGCCGCGCGCAGATGCCAGGGCAGCAGGCGTGGGGTGAGCGGTACGAGCCCGCGCAGGGCACGGGCGGCCACAGCGGTGTCTTCCGGGCGAATCACACTGTCGACGAACCCGAGGGTGAAGGCGAGACCATTCTCGTCGCGGAGGATGGCGGCGAGGCGCTGTGCGGCCGGATCGACCGGATGAACCTTGCTGGCTTCGAGCCACCGCCGCACCTGAGCAATGGCGTCCTGCGCCAGTGCCTCGTCGATCACCGTCGCCGGCTCCGTCGTCACGCCCACCAGCCCTCCTTCGCCTGCAGACCTATTCCGCTCCGTCTGGCCCCGTGTTGTGCTCCCGATCTGTCCGTGCTCCCAGGCAGCCTTTCCTGGTCAGCTCAGGGCAACACGGGTCACCTCGATGTCGCCCCAGTGTGGTGCCCGGCTACCTGTGATGAAAAGTGATACTTTCAGAACAGATTCGTTCGACAGGATCGAAGATTCGGGAGTGGAACTCGATGTGGGACTCCGGTCGGCTCCGGCTGCTGCGTGAGCTGCAGCTGCGCGGAACGGTCACCGCCGTAGCGCAGACGCTGAACTTCAGCGTCTCGACGGTCTCCCACCAGCTCGCACGGCTCGAACGTGAAGTCGGCGAGAAGCTGCTGGAGCCGGATGGTCGCCGGGTACGGCTGACGGCGCAGGGCCGGGTGGTCGCCGAACACGCCGCACGGATGATGGATGCGGAGGAGGCGACCCGGGGCGCACTGGAAGCACTCGAGCCGGGGCCCGAGACCGTCCGTGTGGCGTCCCTGGAGACAGCAGCACGCGCTCTGCTGCCGCGGGCACTGGACGCCCTGGCCATCTCCCGTCCGGAACTGCGGGTGGAAGTGGCCGTGGTGCCACCGGAGGTGGGACTGTTCGAGCTGGAGGCACGCCATTTCGACCTCACGATCGCCGAGGAGTACCCCGGATCGACCCGCCAGCTGCGGCCGGGCCTGGACCGCATGACCCTGGGCCAGGACCCCGTGCGTCTGTGCGCGGCCGCGGCCACGACGGTGACCTGCCTGCAGGATATGGCCGACCACCCCTGGGTGATGGAACCGCCGGGTGCGATCGTGCGCGACTGGGGCGTCCAGCAGTGCCGGGCAGCCGGGATCGAGCCGGATGTGCGGTACGAGGCCACCGACCTGACCGTGCACATCCGGCTGATCGCCGCGGGCCACGCCGTCGGTATCCTCCCCGATCTGGTGTGGGCCGGCTACTCGGCCGAGCTGGCGCTGATCGACCTGCCCGGCACCCCCCACCGGGAGCTGTTCACCTCCGCGCGCCCGAGCTCCCGCGCCCGGCCGGCGGTGCAGGCCGTGCACGACGCACTGGCGGCGGCACTGCACTCCCCGGTGGCCCATCCCGCCTCGGTGCCCCGCCACGCGACAGGAGCAACCCCGGACTGACGCGAGGTGACACACAGCACTGTGAGGGCGAGAATGGAGCCACCGCCATCGGCGACGATGCCGCGCCATTCGTCGAAAGGCCCGCATGAGCACGTCACCCGCACCCCGTCACATCGCCCTCGTCGCGCACGACAGCATGAAGGTCGACCTGCTGCGCTGGGCCGAGTACAACCGCGGCACCCTCGCCGAGCACGTCCTCTACGCCACCGGCACCACGGGCACCATGCTCGAGTACGAGCTCGGCCTCCCGGTGCACCGATTCCTCTCCGGACCCGTCGGAGGCGACCAGCAGATCGGCGCGAAGATCGCCGAGGGTCAGATCTCGATGCTCATCTTCTTCTGGGACCCGCTCGAGGCCCAGCCCCACGACCCGGACGTCAAGGCCTTGCTACGAATCGGGGCCGTGTGGAACGTGCCCATGGCGTGCAACGTGGCGTCGGCAGATCTGATGATCTCCTCGCCGCTGATGAGCAGCGGCTACGAGCACCAGCGCCCGGACCTCTCACCGCGCACCTGGGATGAGTCGTCCGGATCCCCGACGGCGTAACTCACGCCGACACCCGCAACGCCCACAACACCGACACAACCTCAGCACCGACCACAACCTCACCACCGACCACAACCTCACCGGGGGTGAAGTTGACGTCGATTATGTGCCGATAACCGGCGTCAGGTTCACCCCCGGTGAGGTTGTGGTCGGTGCAGGGGGCGACGAGAGGTACGGGCGCGTCCGGGTCCGGGTCCGGGTCCGCGTCCGCGTCAGGGCAGGGCAGGTCAGGTCAGGTCAGGTCAGGTCAGGGTCAGCCCTTCACGGCCCCCGCCGTCAGTCCCTGCACGATCCACTTACTGGCCAGCGCGAACATCACCATGGTCGGCAGGATCGTCAGCACCGCGGCCGCTGACATCGACCCCCAGTCGATGTTGAACGTCGAGATGAAGCCGTTCAGCGCGGCCGGGATCGTCCGGTTCGACTCCGCGTGCATCAACACCACCGAGAGGAACAGCTCGTTCCAGGAGTTCACGAAGTTGAAGATGAATGCCGCGATGATCCCCGGCGTCATCACCGGCACGATCACCCGGAACAACGCCCCCAGCCGGGAGCAGCCGTCGATCATCGCCGCCTCCTCCAGCGCATCGGGCACGTTCTGGAAGAACCCACGCAGCATGATGGTGGAGAACGGGATGCTGATCGCCACATAGACGAGCACCAGACCGAACTTGCGGTCCACCAGCCCGAGGTCGGACATCATCGAGTACAACGGCCCGAGCGCGATGAACGCAGGAATCATCTGCGTGAGCAGGAAGGCGACCAGCACCGCACCCCGAGAGCGGAAGTGGAACCGCGCCAGCACATAGGCACTCAGCAGCGCGATCAGCGTGGCAGTGGCCCCCGCCGTGGTGGCCACGATCGCCGAGTTCGCGAGGAACACCCCGAAGTTGCTCTGCTCGAACAGGCCCCGGTAGTTCTCGATCGAGAGCTCTCCCGGCCAGTACTCCAGCGGGAAACGGCTGATCGTGCCCGGCGCCTTCAACGACGTGATCGCGATCCAGTACAGCGGGAACAGGGTGATCAGCAACCAAGCACCCAGCCCGATCACCCGCAGCACGCCGCCGATGGTGACCCGGCGCGGCGCTGCCCTGGTGACCACCGGCTCGGGGGACGTCGGCGCAGAGGTGAGGGTCGCCGTCGTACTCATGACTGGTCCGCCTTCCGGATCGCCATCAGGTAGAACGCGCAGAAGACCAGCAGGAATCCCACCACGCACAGCCCGAGGGCACTGGCGAGGCCGTAGTTGCCCTGCTGGGTGAAGTTGATCATCCAGGTGGTGACGATGTGTGTCCGGTTGGCCGGCCCGCCACCGGTCATGGCGTAGATGATGTCCGGGAAGTTGAAGATCCAGATGATCCGCAGCAGCACCGTGAGCAGCAGGGTCATCGAGATCGTCGGGATGATGATCGAGAAGAGCATTCGCACCTTCCCGGCGCCGTCGAGGCTGGCCGCCTCGATCATCTCCTCGGGCACGGACTGCAGCGCTGCGAGGATCATGATCGCGAAGAACGTCACCCCGTACCAGATGTTCGCCACGATCACCGCGATCATCGCCAGGGTGGGATCGGCCAGCCACGGGATCGGCGCATCGATCATCCCGACCTTGCCGAGCAGATCGTTGACCACACCGAACTCGGCGTTGAACATCCACCGGAACAGCATCCCGATGAGGAACCCGGAGACGGCCCAGGGGAAGAACACCAACGCCTGGTAGACGCCGCGAAACCGGAACCGTTTGCGCAGGGCCAGCGCGAGGGCGAAGCCGATGAGTAGCTGCGGCACCAGCGAACCGACCACCCAGAGCACCGAGTTGCGCACGACGGTGGGGAACACCGGATCGCTGAGGATGGTGGCGAAGTTGTCGAACCCGATGAAGGGTGTCGAGGTCAGGTCCCACAGGTTCCAGTCGCGGAAGGCCATATTGGCCCCGCGCAGCATCGGGTAGTACGTGAACCACCCCACGAACACGATCGCCGGCGCCAGGAAGGCCAGGATCGTCAGGCCGTGACGGGCCCGGAACGCCGGTCGGCGGCGGTTGCCTGGCGCCCCGCCGCCGGCTGCGGCGGGGCGCTCGGTGGAGGTGGCGGTCACCTCAGTCACTCCGCGGCGTACTTCTCGGTCCAGAACTCATCCCACGAGGTGAGCAGTTCCTCGTGCGTCATCTCGCCGAGGAGCACACTCTGGATCTCCTGGTCGGACTTCTGGATCCACTCGGTCCACCAGCTCACGTCCCGCGGCTGGGTGACGTTGACATAGGTGTCCGGGTTCTCGGTCATGGTCACGTAGCTCGTCCACGGACCCTCGGAGTAGAACGGGTCGTCCGAGGCCGAGGCGATCGGCGGCACAAGGCTGTTGGCCTGGGCGAACTCCGTTCCCGGCCCTTCGGAGGCGAGGAACTGCACCAGCGCCACCGCCTCCTCGTGGTGCTCGCTGAACTCCGTCACGCCCCATCCGGCCACTGCCAACGGCTGCGCGGCACGGCCCGTGGGCCCCACCAGCAGCGGTGCGGTGCCCCACTGGTCCTCGGAGAGGGTGTCCGATCCCTGGATGGTGGCGATCACCTCGGGGTCCTGCAGCAGGAACGCAGTGGAGCCGTTGTTGAAGCCCTCAACCATCTCCGGGTAGCCCCAGGAGACTGCGGACGGCGGGGACGCCTCCTCGAAGAGCGCGAAGTACGTCTCCAGCGCATCCTGAGCCTCGGGAGCGGCGAAGATGGTGGAGCCGTCCTCCATCAGGAAGGCGTTCTCGGTGTCGAGGCCGTCGATCACATACGCCTCGATGGCGGCGACCACGTTGCTGTTCGCGTTCTGCCCGCCACGGAAGGCGTAGCCATAGGTGTTGCTGGAGGGATCCTGGATCGCGCTCGCCTGCTCGAGCAGGTCCTCCCAGCTGGACGGCGGCCCGTCGAAGCCCGCCTCGGCCACCAGGTCGGTCCGGTAGAAGAGGGAGAGGCCGTAGAAGCCGTACGGGAGGAAGTAGCTCTCGCCATCCCCCTCGGCCACGGCGCGGGCGTTGTCGGTGAGGGCGTCCCACCCGTCCCAGGACTCCAGGTCACCGCTGAGGTCGTAGAGCCAGCCGTTGTTGGCGAACGGACCGACGGTGATGTCGCGGACTTCCAGCACGTCCACACCGGAGCCGGACTGCAGCATCTGCTGGATGGTCTGGTCCGCCTGCTCGGTCGGGGGCGAGACCAGTTCGACCTCAACCCCGGGGTTCTCCGCCTCGAAATCGTCGAGCAGGCCGCGGATCAGCGTGGTGCGATCCGGGTTGGTCAGGGATTCCACCATCTGGAGGGTCACGGTGCCTTCGGAGTCTCCGGCATCACCGGAGTCACCCGAGCACGCCGCCAGGGCGATCATCGAAAGGCCAGCCGTCGCGGCGACGGCGGAACGTAGGTGTCTCATGTGTTCTCTCCTTTGAGGGGGGACGGGTAGCGAGAAGATGGTGCGTGAGGTGCGGAGCGGACCCGCCCAGGCGAGGCGGCCAGTCCGCTGGCTTCGAGCACGAGCGGGATGGCCCGCTCGATGAACTGGTGGAAGTCGGACTCCTCGGTGTACAAGTGCGCCGAGAGGCGCAGGTAGGGCCGAGAGTCGAAGGTGGTGAACGCGGCCTCCACGCCGGCGCGCTGGAACAGCACGTCACGCAGCCGGTCTGCGGCTTCGCGGCGGTCGGCGAGGGTGTCCGGTATCCGCACCAGACGCATCGACGGCACCTGCGCGGCACTGACGACCACCGGATCGGAGTCGAGGTAGGGCGCGATGGCCTCGCCGATGATCTCGGCGCCATGGTCGACGAGCTCGGCCATCGTCTCGCGGGCCGCCGACCAGCCGTACTCGCGCTCGATCCAGGAGATCGCGTGGGGTGCGGCGAGATAGCTGGTGGCGTCGATCGTGCCCTGCGTGTCGAAGCGTGCCGGGAACGGCTCCTCGGCGGCCCAGGAGTCGATGAGGGGCCAGAGGTCGTCACGGTCGGCTGCGGTGCTCACGAGCACGGCCGCACCTCGAGGCGCGCACGGCCACTTGTGCAGGTTGCCGAACCACCAGTCCGGCTCGCCGCACTGGGCCGGGGCATCGATCAGGCCGGGTGCGTGGGCACCATCGACGAGCACACGAACGCCGGAGCGGCGCGCCTGCGCCGTGATCTGCTCCACCGGGAAGCGACGGGCAGTGGGTGAGGTGATCTGGTCGACCACGATCAGCCGCGTCCGGTCGGTGGTGGCTGCGGCGAACTGGGTGAGCACCTCGTCATCACTGGCGAGCAGGGGGATCGCGACCGTGCGCACGCGAGCACCGAAGCGCCGGGCGAGCCGGCGAGCACCCATCGTGATGGCGCCGTACCCGTGGTCGGTTACGAGAATCTCGTCACCGGCCGCCAGCTGCAGGCTGTTGTAGATCACCGTCGCGGCGGCGGAGGCATTGGGGACGAAGACCATGTCCTCGGCGCGAGCGCCGATGAACGGTGCGATCTCCCGGCGCGCCTGGGCCACCAGTGCGGGAACCTGCGGGAACCACCCGACCGGGTTGCGATCGGCCTGGGCCCGGAGCCCGTCCTGGTGGCGCACCACCTCGATGGGGACGGCACCGAACGAGCCATGGTTGAGGTGCACGACATCCGGGTCAAGCGGCCAGGCGTCCCGTGCCCGGTCGTATCCGCGCAGGCTCACACCTGTCACGGCGTCCCGACCGACCGTCTGCTGCATCACGTCTCTCCACTCTGCACCCATGTTGTTCGATGACTTATCGTCATCTCGGGCTGTTGGCGCACCATGAGACCATCTTTCACGCTACTTGTCGAACAACTCGTGACGCTCTAGCGTGGTCCAGACCACGAAGGGGCAAGGATGCGAGCACTTGAGACAGCACTGGACGGACTGCGTGCCCTGATCGCCGGAGGTGATCTACAGCCGCGGGACCGGCTACCGAGCGAGTCGGAACTGTGCGAACGATTCGGGGTCTCGCGCGGTTCGTTGCGCGAAGCGATCCGCATGCTCTCGGCACTGGGCGTCCTGGATACCCGGCACGGTTCCGGCACCTACGTCGGTGATCTGCGAGCGGCGCCGATCCTGGAGAACCTCTCCCTCACCGTGGGACTCCTGCCCCTGGACTCACTACTGGAGCTGACCGAGTTGCGGCGCGCCCTGGAGTCACACGCAGCATCGCTGGCCGCGGCACGCATCGACGACGCCGATCTGGCGGCGCTCGACGCCCTGCTCACCGAGCTCGAGGTGACCACCGACGATACCGACCAGTCCCGACTCGATCATGAGTTCCACATGCGGATCGTCGAAGTCGGGGCCAACAGCGCCTTCGCGGCGATGGTTGCCGTGCTGCGTTCCCGCTCGCGCGCCTACCACTTGTTCAGCACCAACGACGGCGCCGCAGTCAAGGAACTCTCCGACGCCGGGCATCGCGCCATCTGGCACGCCCTGCAGACCAGGGATCCCATGGCCGCGGCCGCGGCCGCGGCCGCCCACGTCACCCAGACCGAGGTCTGGTTGCGCAAGCACCGCCCGCCGGCCGTGGTCGGCAGTCATGCGCATCCCGCCGGCCGGTCCGCAAGGGTCAGGTCAGCACCCGGCCGCTGATAGCAAGGAGCGCGCGCCGGGGCAGGAGCCTCGTCAGGGCCGCCGTGGCCGCGTTCGACCAGCCGGACACCACACTCGGGGGCCGCGAACCGGACTCAAGGGCCCGGAAGGTGCGGGAGACGACCTGGGCGGAGGACTGGAAGCGCCCGACGGCAGCGGACGCATCGCCGACCACGTCGAAGAACTCGGTGCGGGTGGCCCCCGGGCTGATCGCGAGCACCCGCGCACCCGTGCCTCGGACCTCGTGTGCCACGGCCTCGGTGAAGTTGAGTACGAACGACTTGCTGGCACCATAGGCGGCCATCGTCGGGCACGGCTGGAATGCGGCGGTACTGGCCACATTCACCAGCAGACCATCGGCCGCGAGGATGTCGGGGAGGAACTCCCGGGTCATGGCCACGACGGCGCCCACGTTGAGGCGCACCATCTCGTCGAGGCGGGCGGGGTCCGCCTCGACCAAGGCCCCTTTGAGTCCGAAGCCGGCATTGTTGACCAGACCTCCGATCCGTACCTCGCGCTCCCGCACCTGCTGGCGCAGGGCCCGGGCGGCCCCATCCACCGCCAGGTCGGCACCGATCGGGTACGCACACACGCCGTACTCACGCCGGAGGCAATCAGAGAGCTCCTGCAGGCGTTCCGCACGGCGGGCCACAAGCACGAGGTCATGTCCACGGCGCGCGAACTGTGTGGCGAACTCCGCGCCGAGGCCCGAGCTTGCGCCGGTGATGAGGACGGATGCATCGGTGAGGGTCATAGCACGCAATGTAGACAATGACAGCATTGTTGTCAATGTCTACATTGGGCTAGGATGGAGCGATGACAGCGCGCCCGTACCACCATGGCGGTCTGCGCGAGGCGCTGCTGGAAGGCGCCGTACGGGAGATCGAGGTCCGCGGCGTCGACGGACTCTCCGTGCGCGGCCTCGCACGCGATCTAGGTGTCAGCCACGGCGCTTCGGCACGGCACTTCCGGGACCGGGCTGCACTGCTGGACGCCGTCGCGGTCGAGGGCTTCGGACAGTTGCTGGAAGCAATGCGGGCGGGCGGCAGCGACGAACTGCTCACCGCCGCCCACGGATACGTCCGGTTCGCCGTCGACCATCCGCGCTTGCTCGCGGCCACCTTCGCCGCGAAGCGCGCCCAGACACCGAGTGAGGAGCTGCTTGCGGCCGGGGAGCGCGCCTACGACTTTGTCGTCGAGCTGCTCGTCCGCGGACAGGGCGAGGGCCGCGTCCGGCCCGGCGATCCGCGTGCACAGGCCCGCGTGACATTCGCGGCGGTCCACGGTGTCGCGATGCTCGCGGTCGACGATCTGCTCGACGGCGCACCCTGGGAGCAGGCCACCGATGAGATTATCGAGTTGCTCAGCGCGGGCCTGGGATCGCCGTCGCAAGCAACCACGGTCCCATCGACCACGCGAGACTAGGAGCATGGACAGCGCTCGGGCCGCCTCACACCGCCCCGCCACTGCACCGCCCACCGTGCGCGCCCGCTCCCGGCGCCTGACCGCGGAGATCTGGATCGTCCTCGGCCTGAGCCTGGGCAAATCAGCCGTGTACGCCATCGTGGCGATCATCGCGGCCCTCACCCGCGGGCCGCTCGGCGAGCAGACCACCGCACTGAACACCTCTCAGTCGCCGCGCCCGTACCTCGACCTCACCTACCAAGTGCTCTCCGTGGCCTTCGCGCTCGTGCCGGTCGCCCTTGTGCTCTACCTGCTCAGTGAATCCGGCCGTAGCGCCTTCCGGCGGATCGGCCTGGACCTGCGCCGTCCGGTCCGCGATCTCGGCTGGGGGCTCGCACTCGGCGCCCTCATCGGGATCCCCGGACTCGGGCTCTACCTGGCCGGCCGCGCCCTTGGTATCACGGTGGCGGTGCAGGCTTCCGGGCTGGACCCGTACTGGTGGACGGTGCCCGTGCTCCTGCTCGCGGCGCTGAAGAACGCGCTGGTGGAGGAGGTGATCGTCGTGGGGTACCTGATCGAGCGCCTGGGTGAGAAGCGCTGGGGGCTGCCGGCGATCGTCGCCACCTCGGCCCTGCTGCGCGGCGCGTATCACCTGTACCAGGGGTGGGGACCGTTCGCGGCGAACGCGATCATGGGCGTCACCTTCGCCCTGTTCTACCTCTCCCGGTTCGGCCGACGGCGGGTGATGCCTCTCGTGGTCGCCCACACCGTGCTCGATGTGGTCGCCTTCGTGGGCTACCAGTACCTGCCCGAGGCCTGGCTCGCGGCGCTTGGCGTGGACGTCTGAGGGTCGCCGGCCCTCTGACCCACCTATACACGCCACCGGCGGTGGTTCTCCACCGCCGATGCTGTATCAGCCGCCGGAGCGTGAACGGTGAGGCCCGTCACACGCGAAGGCCTGCACGAACCCGGAAATGACCAGGGTTGCCGAGCGCACCTCGCCTACCATCGGGAGCATGGCCGTCGAGAACCCGCAGACGCCGGAGCCGCCGCGCGGTCCGGTGCAGACGGTCTCTCTCGTGGATCTGCCGGTCGCCAGGGTGCGACGCCCGATCGACCTGGTGCTGATGCTGGTGACCCTCACCGCGGTGGTCGCGGTGCTCGCGCTGTCGGTCTACGCCTACCGCACGACCACCGGCGTCACTGCCGATGTCCGTTCGGTGTTCTCCGAGGTGATCCGCAACATCCTGCTGGTGCCGGTCAACGCGATCGAGGGTTTCCTCACCCTCATCCTGCCGGTGGTGGTGATCGTCGATCAGCTCGTACGCCGCCAGCCGCGCAACATCCTGGACGCCCTCGGCGCTGCGTTCACGGCCGTCCTCGTGACGGCGGGGGTCGCCTGGCTGCTGGAAAGTTACGCCCCGATCGAGGTGCTCCGGGCGTTGCGCATCCTCGCCGATGAGGGCTGGGTGATGACGGTGACACCGATGGTGGCGGGGCTGGCCGCGTTCCTCACCGCTATCGGTACCCGCTCACGACGGCGCCTGGTGGCGATCTCGTGGAACCTGCTGTGGATCGTGTTGGTCGTCTCCGTGATCTCCGGTGACGCCACGCTCGTCGGTGCGCTGGTCTCGGTACTGATGGGGCGCGCCGTCGGGCTGGGGATGCGGTACGCCTCGGGCGTGCGGTCGGAGCGTGCCCACGGTCAGGTACTGGTAGACGGTGTGCGCCGGGCCGGGGTGGACGCCGTCAGCGTGATCCGGATCGGGGACTCCAAGGACGTCAGCCGGATGCCACGGGAGACCATCGCCGTCTCCGGCCCCATCGGCTACGTCCCCGGCCGCGCGGGCCGCACCGCAGCACGTGCCACGACCTCCCCGACCGGCAGTGGCAACCGGGCCGGGATCAGTGACGATGCCGGCGGTGGGCTCGCCGTCGGCGCCCCGGAGGCCACCACCGCTGGGCCCGCGGGCCAGCACGAGCCGCCTGCCGACCATGTGCAGGACTCGGCCACGGTCGCCACCGAACGCGAGGGTGCCAACCGCGTCTACGCCGTCACCGATGCTGACGGGGTGCGCTGGGATGCGGTGGTGCTCGACTCCGACAGGCAGGTGATCGGCTGGCTCAACGCCGTCATCTCGACGTTGGCACGCCGGGGCCTGGACCGGCGGGCCACAGTCTCGCTGCGGCAGGCAGCCGAACGCGCCTCGCTGATGTACTACGCGGCCGCGGCCGCCGGGGTGAACTGCCCCCGTCTGCAGGGTATTGCCGAGGCGGGCGACTCCGTCCTCCTCCTGGGTGAACATGTTCCCGGTGCACGTCAGCTCAGCGACGTGGCCGTCGACGTGGTGACCGACGACGTGATGTTGGCAGCGTGGGAGCAGATCACCAAGGCTCACCAGGCGGGACTGGCCCACCGGAATATCTCCGCGGACACGGTGCACGTGGTCACCAGCGGTGAACGGGCAGGCCAGGTCTGGTTGAACGGCTGGGAGGAGGGCGAGATCGCCTCCGGCTCTCTGGCACGGCGCGTCGATCTCATGCAGCTGCTGACGCTGTTCGCGCTCCGCGTCGGTGCCCACCGCGCGGTGGCTGCCGCATCCCGGGTGCTGTCGATCAACCGGCTCGCCGAGATCGCCCCGCTGTTGCAGCCGATCGCCCTGCCCGCACAGACCCGCGCCGAAGCTCGCCGGCAGAAGGAGCAGATGGCCGAGCTGCGTGCGCACCTGGTGGAGTTCATCCCGACGGCCGAAGAAGTGCAGCCGATCCAGATCGCGCGCTTCACCGCCAAGACGGCGATCACGCTCACGATCGCGGTCGTGGCCGGCTGGGTGGTGCTGACCACCCTCAACTTCGAGCAGCTCACCGACGTCATGGCCGATGCGAACCCGGCCTGGATGGTGGTGGCGTTCGGTATGGGCCTGCTGACCTACCTCGGCTCGGCGATGGGCCTGGTGGCACTCTCCCCGGAGCGGCTCGGCCTGTGGCGCACGATCTTGGTGCAGGTCGCCGCTTCAGTCGTCACTCTCGTGGCACCAGCGGGCGTCGGCCCGGCCGCCCTGAACCTGCGCTTCATGCAACGGCGCGGACTCGCCACCCCGATGGCGCTGGCCACTGTGGCACTCCTCCAGCTCTCACAGTTCGTCACCACGGTGCTGCTCCTGCTCGCCATCGCCCTGCTCACCGGCAGCTCCAGCGCCCTGCAGCAGCTTCCCTCCGGCGCCGTCCTCGTGGTGCTGGGAGTGCTGCTGGTGCTCGGGGGTGCCGTGTTCGCGATCGGCTCTCTGCGCCGCTGGGTCATCGCCAAGACGAAGCCGACGCTGCAGCAGGTCTGGCCCCGGCTGGTGTGGGTGATCGGCCAGCCGCACCGGCTGCTGATGGCGATCGGTGGCAACCTCATCATGACCCTTGGCTTCCTCGCGGCCTTCGCAGCCTCGCTCGCGGCGTTCGGCCAGTCCTTGCCGCTGACCTCGCTGGCGATCGTCTTCCTCACCGGCACCGCTGTCGGTTCGGCCATCCCCACGCCGGGCGGCATCGGGACGGTCGAGCTCGCCCTCTCCACCGGCCTGACGACGGCCGGGATCGCCGCCGCGGCCGCTGCATCTGCCGCCGTGCTGTTCCGGGTGCTGACGTTCTGGATCCGCGCTCCGCTCGGGTGGTGGGCACTGCGCTACATGCAACGGCGCAACCTGCTGTGACAGGTAGGGTGGGTGACAACGGATCAGTATCCTGGGGCACCAGATCTCGAAGGCGGTGAAGGATGGCGGTGAGGTTCCGCTACGCCCTGGGGACCGACCTCGGTACCGTCCGCACGAACAATGAGGACTCCGCCTTCGGCAGCGGCCGACTGCTGATCCTCGCGGACGGGATGGGCGGCCATGCGGCCGGTGAGGTCGCGTCCGCGGTGGCGCTGCGCGTCTTCGGTGGGCTGGTCGGCGAGCCAGGCGGTTCCGCGGGGGACCCGGCCGGATCGGCGGACGCGATCCTGCAGGCGGGTCGCCGCACCCGGCGCGCGCTGCACGCGATGTCCGAGGCCGACCCGAAGCTCGAATCGATGGGGACCACGCTCATCGCGGTCGCCTGTGATGGTGAACAGGTCACGGTCGGTCACATCGGCGACTCGCGTCTGTATGCGCTGCGCCAAGGAGCGCTGTACCAGGTGACGACCGATCACACCCACGTCCAGCGGCTGGTCGACACCGGCCAGCTCACCCCGGAGCGTGCCCGCACCCACCCCTATCGGTCGATGCTGCTGAAGTCTCTCGATGACCAGCCGGCCGGTGCCGACCTGGACATCATCGAATGCGAGCTTCAGCCCGGTGACCGGCTGCTGCTGTGCTCCGACGGCCTCTCGGACTACCTCTCCCCCGAGCACATCGGCACGCTGCTGGCCGGACCGGACCGGACCGAGGCCGCCCACGCCCTCATGGATGCTGCGCTCGAGGTCGGCACACGTGACAACGTCACCGTGATCGTGGCCGATCTGATCGACGACGGCGCAGCCTCGGTCTCCCCCGAACCCGCCGTGGTGGTGGGTGCGGCGAGCGAACCCATCGACCTCTCCCCGGACGCCGCCGCGGCGCTGCGCGCCAGCCTGCCCGACCTTCCGCTGGACACGACCGCACCGATGGCCGGGGTGGCCCGGGCGCTCTCGCCGGACAGATACGACACAGCCGGCACAGGCGACACAAGCGACAGCAGCGACACAGACCACAAGGACCACACACGTGCGGCCCCGGCGGACGACGCACCCGCTCTCCCCGCCGAGGAGGCACCTGCAGCCCCGCCAGCGGCGGAGCCGGAGGACGACTCGGGCTCCCGCACGGAGCCGGATCGCCGAGGTGAGGTGCCGGTACCAGGGGGTGTGACGCCGTCCCGGGTTCCCGCATTGCTTGCGGCCGTGGCCGTGCTAGCGGTGGCGATCGCCCTGGGGATCATTCTGGGCTGAGGCTCCGCGCTACGTCGAGGCTGAGTTCGACGGGCTGGGCTCGACGGGGCTGGACCTGTCCGCCCAGTTCACCTACGCCGTCGCACCCTCTTGGGACTGCCCGTGCGTGAAAACTCGTGCGGTCTCGCTCGAGAGCGCCAGCAGCACCAGGATCTCCACGGAGGTTCCCACGAGCTGACTGGCCAGCGCCGCCTCGGGCGCCCCGCTGATCCACAGCACGGCGTAGGTCAGCACCCCCACCGCACCGAGCGTGAGCGTCGCCATCCGCGCCCAGTTCACCCGCCGGTACAGGAGCACCGTCAGCACCAGGTAGGCGAGCAGGTAAGCCATCAGTGAGACCCGGACCGCCAGCATGATCGTCTCGACCGGCACACCGACCTCCACCAACGGGGTCACCACTTGCAAATCACCGGCCTGTGAGGCGGTGAGCTGGGTCAGCCACGCCAGCCCGAGCACTCCGGTCGCCACCCGCAGAACCATCATCAGCATCCCGAACGCCACGGTCAGCGGGATCGCGCGGCGTTGGTGACTGTCGGCGTCGTCAGCGGCGACCTCCTCGATGATCCGGGCCGATGGTGGCGCCGTGGCGCGCAGGTCCACGATCGGGAGGTCCCCGTCGGTGCGGATCGCGTCACCACCGCCGTTGCGGTGGTGATAGCCGGTGGAGAAGTTGAGCAGATGCTTGACGGCGATCCCGTCGTTGCCGGTACCGGGCTCGGTGAGCGTATCGAGAATGTGGTCACGCTCAGCGTCGATGTCGGCGTCGATGCGGTGGGTCACCTGAAGGGTGAAGTGCGACAGACCGACCGATCGGTCGTAGGTCCCGGCAGCGAGCCAGTCGGCCTTCTTCCCACCCGGGAGCCGCCACCCGGCCGGGCAAGGCCAGAACCGGACGTGGTGGCGCTTGGCCGGGTTCCCCTCGACCTCCTGCTGGTAGGTGAACATCTGCCGGCGGCCGAACAGGAACAGCGGGCTGACCGGGGCGTCGGGGTAACTACGGCGTAGCAGCGTGGAGACGATCATCCGGCGGGAAGACTCGAGGTTGATCTCATCGGCTCGATGCCAGCCGGCGCGGAGCATCGCCGTGTGGATCTGCTCCTCGGTGCCGCGGAAGCCGAGGTTGACCGGGTCTCCCAGCAGGCCCTCACGGGTGCGGGACCTGCCGATGAAGTAGTTCGGCACATAGACGCGGGTCAGCAGCCTGTGCAGACGCGGCAGCAGCAGATAGGTGACGATCACCCAGAACGGCACGAACGCCCACAGATGCCGCCACCCGGCGGTGAGCAGCTGATGGATGAGCAGGAACGCCAGCCAGCCGGAGGCGACCGTACCGAGCACGAAGAACACGTGATCGGCGAACCTGATCGGGTTCTCCTGGACAACCTCGACGGCTGCGTGCGCCCGCTCGGTGAGCGTACGTGCCATGAGTCCAACGGTAACCGGGATCGGTGACAATAGGGCGTCCGCCACGTAGGGATGAGGGGAGCCATCCGATGAACGAGCCTTCGACCGGGCCCGCACGGCCCGAACTGACTGAGCCGTCTATGCCATCTGAACCACCTGAGCCGTCTGAGCCGTCTGCTCAGGCCCCACCGGCTCAGGGTCATCGTCGCCGCCTTGCCTCCTGGATCGAGTCTGGCCCGGTGCAACGGATCGTGGTCGCCGTGATCGTCGTCAACGCGATCACGCTCGGTTTGGAGACGTTCCAGAACGTGCCGCGGGAGGTGCTGCACGCCGTCGATCTCGCCTGCCTGAGCGTTTTCGTGGTCGAGCTGACGTTGAAGCTGTACGCCCACGGCCTGCGGTTCTTCCGCAGTTCCTGGAACGTCTTCGATCTGCTCGTCGTGGTGGTGGCGCTGGTGCCCGGCAGCGGCGCCTTCGCCGTGCTGCGTGCCTTGCGGGTGCTGCGCGTGCTGCGGCTGATCTCAGCGGTGCCTCGCCTGCGGCAGGTGGTGGGTGCGTTGATGGCGGCGGTACCCGGGATGCTCTCCATCGGCGCCCTGCTGGGGCTGCTGTTCTACGTGAGCGCGGTGATGGCGACGATGCTGTTCGCGGGCACGGACCCAGAGCGGTTCGGCACGTTGTGGGCGTCGCTGTTCAGCCTGTTCCAGGTGATGACGCTGGACAGCTGGTCGGCGTTGGTGCTGCCGATCATGGCCGAGCACTCGTGGGCATGGGCGTTCTTCGTGCCGTTCGTGCTGATCAGCGCGTTCGCCGTACTGAACCTGTTCATCGCCGTGATCGTGGACTCCATGCAGCACCTCAAGCCACCCGAGGACGATGCTGGCGGCAGCTCATCGGCGCCGGCCGGATCGCAGGCCGAGGACCTGCCGGACGACCCATTCGAGGAGGGAGTGCTGGTGCCCGCCGAGGAACTCGGGCAGCTGCGAACAGAACTGGCCGCCCTGCGCGGGGAGGTGAGCACGCTGACCCAGGCGCTGCGCAACGGTGCCTCAAGTGGTGCCACCACGGCATCGACAGCGACCAGCGCGGCACCACTGTCGGCGGCGGATGGCAGAGTGCCTGAGGGAGGCGACGATGACACATCCACGCATGTTCGATGACGGCGACCCCTACCTCGCGCGGGTTCGGCACCTATGCCTGGCCTTCCCGGAGGCCGAGGAGAAGGAGAGTCACGGCCGACCCACGTTCCGGGCGGCGAAGGTGTTCACCGTGTACGGCGGCGGCACCAAGGGCAGCGCCCGCGAGCGCACCAGGTACGACCAGTCGCTGCTGCTGCTGCCGGACGCGGGTGAGCGCATCGCCCTGGAGCAGGACCCTCGCAGCTTCGTGCCCGCCTACTACGGCCCCGCCGGGTGGATCGGCTGGAACCTGGCCCACGATGGCACCACCGCGAACGAGGTCGACTGGGCGGAAGTGTTCGAGCTGGTCGATGCGTCCTACCGCGCGCTGGCTCCACCCCGGCTGCTCCGCGAGCTTGAACTGGCCGCGCTGAGTCCGTCCGCGTTCGCCGCCGGCCCGGACGGTTCGGATGGCCCAGACGGTCCCGAGACGTTCAGCTGAGCGCTCGTGGTGAGCCCCCACCGGGAGTGACCAGGCCCGATTCGTAGGCCACCACCACCGCTTGGGCGCGATCACGCAGCTGCAGTTTCTGCAGCATCGCGCTCACATGCCCCTTCACGGTCTGCTCGGCGAGGGAGAGCCGATCAGCGATCTCCGCGTTCGACAACCCTGCGGCCACCAGCACCAGCACGTCCCGTTCCCGCGGGGTCAGCACATCAAGATCCCTGCTCGGCGCCTCAGGCCGGCCCACCAAGTCAACGACGAGACGCTTGAGGATGGCGGGGGCGAGCAACGCGTCCCCGTCGGCGACGGTCCGCACGCCATGGGTCAGCTCGGCGGCCGTTGCATCCTTGAGGAGGAAGCCCGCGGCACCGGCACGCAGCGCATCGAGGACGTACTCGTCGAGGTCGAAGGTCGTGAGGACCAGGACGTGCGCAGCCGTGGCACGGGTGATCTCTTCGGTGGCGGCGATCCCATCCATCCCGGGCATCCGCACATCCATGAGCACCACATCCGGGTGCATCTGCATCGCCAGCGCCACAGCCGCGGCACCATCGCTGGCATCGGCGACCACCTCGATACCCGGCTGCGCGTCGAGCAACGCGGAGAAGCCCGCCCGCACCATGGACTGGTCATCCACCACCAGCACCCGGATCGTCATCGCTGCACCGTGCGTGCGAGCGGGAGGTCGAGCTGCAGCAGGAAGCCCTCCGGGACGGGCGCGACCGCCAGGTCTCCTCCGGCGGCACGCACACGCTCGGCCACACCTCGCAACCCGTGCCCATGCCAGGACGCTTCTCCTGCCGGCGGAACCTGCGCCGTCGGGGGTGGCGTGTGCTCGGCCCGCGGGCCGCTGACCACAGTGGCTCTGACGCGTCCCGGCGGTACGTCGCCGGGTGGGCGCGCCGTCACGGTCACCCGCACCGGGGCACCAGCGGCATGCCGACGTGCGTTGGAGAGTCCCTCCTGAATGCCGCGATAGAGGGCGAGCTGCGCTGCGCCACTGAGCTCCGGCCACACGTCGGGCCAGTCGGCGTATACGGTCACCCCGGCCGTACGCGCTACCTCCACCAGCTCCGCGATGTCGTCCGCCCCCGGCTGAGGGACCCGGGGGGCATCGGAATCACGCAGCACGGTGAGCACCCCACGCACGTCCTGCAGGGCACCACGGGCAAGGCCGGCGATCTCGGCGAGCTCTTCGGTGGCCGCGGGTGGCAGCTCCGGCAGCCGGTAGCGCGCCGTCTCGGCGCGGACGGCAACCAATGACATGTGATGGGCGATGACATCGTGCAAGTCCCGCGCGATCCGTGCCCGTTCCGCGCCGGCTCGCTCCTGCTCCTGGGCCTGCCGGGCCTCCTCGCGGGCCTGCAGCTCCGCACGCTGGGCGGCGCGACGACTCCGGGTAGCGTCGATCACGAGCACTCCGGCTGCTAGGAGGAGCAGCCACACCGGCCGCTCGAGACCGTACGGTCCCAGCGCGATCAGGAGGAACGACCACGCCGCCGCCCCCCGGCGTTCGGGCGCCTCGTGACGCGAGGCCACCCACAGGCAGGAGACCACCAGCGCACTGCTGGGCCAGGTGGAGGGATCCACCACGGGCTGGCCGATCAAGGCGGTCACCGCAAGCGCGAGGTTCAGCGCCGCAGCGAGCCGCCAGCCGAGCAATGGCAGGAACGGTGCGAGGATCCAGCTCACGGCGGCCAGGGAGAGCAGGAACGTCGGCCACGCGGGTGTGCTGGGCTGCCGTCCGGCGACGGTGAACACCAGGACAAGAACGCCGATCGAGGCGCTCAGGATCTGCAACCATCGGCGCGTCGGGGAAGGCGCAGCCATGGACGTCACTGCCGCGCCCAGGGCACGAGCGCCAGCGATCACCCGGTGCCGGGCCACGTCGGCCCACCCGGGCAGTGCGCTGGTCGCCATCCGTCGACGATAGACACCGGGGGGCGCCGTTGTCGCCCACCTACCGGCTGAGAGCTCCCCCTACCGGGGTATGGGTCGCCGTGGCGCCCGGCTCCGTGGTCGGGGCTGTGATTCAGTAGTCAGGGCGATCCCCGACGGCGGTCGTGTGCCTACCGTCGAACAGGTGCTCTTCCGGATCGCTCGCCTCGCCCGTCACGTGCTCCTCGGCGTCATCGCCGCCGTCTCCCTGACGCTGAGCTCACCCGTGGTGCTGACGCTGGCACTCGACGCCGTCGGCGCTGCGCCCGCACACGAGCTGGCCGAAGGCGGGCGACTGGGTTACCAGCCCGCAACGCGCGATCGAGACGGACTCCGGGAGCGGTTCCGCCCGGACGGCGAATGCTCGGTGCCGGCAGCAATTCCGGTCCCATTCGGGTTGCGGGCCGCATGCCAGGTTCATGACCTCGCCTACGACGAGCTGCGACTGGCGCGCGAATCCGGTCAACACGGTGACTGGACGACCGGGCTTGCGCGCTGGGTGGCCGATGTCGAGTTCGTCCTGCGGGGGCATCGGCAGTGCCGCGGGGCAGCACCGCTGGGACGACCGGTGTGCCATGGCGTGGTGGCGCTCATGGGGACCGCCGTCACGCTGAACTCGATCCGGCAGGTCTACGGGCCCACGCCCCACGAGACGCCAGCCCAGCTCGCGCTCTGGGTCGGGGGGCTGGCAGCACTGATCGGCGTACCGCGTATACCGCGGACCGCTGGTCGGCACGAGCGGGAGTTCCTCGAGAGTGTCTCCTCCCACCAGGTCGCCGGGATCTACCTGGGACTGCGACCTGCCAGGACGTTCCGCGAGCGCCTGGACCGCCTGCGCAGTGACGTGGAGCGAGCGGCACAGGCGGGTGATGTCGTCCTGGTGGTGACCACCGGCTCGGGCTGGGTCAACCCCTATGCCGTCCACGGACTAGCGCGCGCGAGGAACGGGCCGGTGACCGTCATCGCGTTCCAGTACTCCCGGCTGCCGAGCTGGGCGGTCGCCATCCTGCGGCCACACCTGCCCGCTCGTGTGGCTCGGTCGGCCCTCTCGGCCGCAGTCGACGGAGTGCGTAGCGTACGTCACCACGGTGCGCAGGGCCGGCTCTGGGTTCATGGGGAGAGCCTCGGCGCGGCCGGGATCCGCGCCGCGCTCGCCCAGCGGCCGAGGCTGGCTGATCTCGTCGACGGTGGCCTGCTGGTCAGCCCGCCGGGGAGTGTGGAGTGGCGCGGTCCTGAGCACATCGACGTCGTCCGCCACCACGACGACGCCGTCGTCTGGTTCACGCCGCGTCTGCTGGTCAGGCCGCTGCGCTGGCACCACGCCCCCGGTGACGGTCGCCCGGCCCCTCCTCCCTACAGGCAGCCCTGGCGACCTGTGCTCTCGTACCTGCGGGTGGTCGCAGCATTGCCACGCGCCGGAGACCTCCCATATGGCCACGGACACCGCTACGGACCCGAGCTGGCGAGCGCCTGGGCGCGTGTGCTGAGCGGGTCGCACCGCGTAGCGGTCCAGCCGCGTGGGGCAGGATGAGGTCATGATGGACTTCCTCGGGGCACAGTTGTACCTCTGGTCGGTCCTGCTCACCGTGTTGCTGTTCGGCCTGTTCGTCCGGCGGGTGATGGGCGTACGGCTCGGCCTGCTGCGCACGTTCGTCGCCGCACTCATCGGCGGGGCCGCGGGGCCAGCTCTCCTCGGGGCGCTGCTCCCACCGCCGTCCCCGGGCGCCGACCTGCTCACCCTGGTGCTCTACACCGTGCTGATGGCGGCTGTCGCTCTCGTGGTGGCCATGTTCGCGCTTGCGGTGATCGAGATGCTCATACCCGACGGGTCCCTGCCCGGCCCGGTGACGGCAGCGCGATCACTGCGGGGCCGCATGCGCCGCAGCGGCCGGTACGTGCGGTTGCTGCGGATCGTGGTGCGGCACGGCCTGGTCCGCTTCCTGCGGGGGCGCTCGCACCGGGCAGTCCGTACCCAGGAGGAGCGGCACGCCCTGGCGCGATCGCTACGTCGCGCGCTGGAGGACGGCGGTGTCACGTTCGTCAAGCTCGGCCAGCAGCTCTCCACCCGCCGCGATCTGCTCCCCCCGGAAATCACCGCCGAACTGGCGCGACTGCAGGACGATGCCGCACAGCTGGAGTGGGGCGTGGTCGAGCAGGCAATCGAGAGCGAGCTCGGGCAGCCGTGGCGAGAGGTGTTCGCCTCCGTGGATCCGGTGCCTGTGGCGGCCGCATCGATCGCACAGGTGCATGCGGCCACCACGCCCGACGGCGACGCTGTCGTGGTCAAGGTGCAGCGGCCGGGGATAGCGGAGCAGGTGGCACGGGACGTGGAGATCCTGCGGCACCTGGCCACGACGCTCACCGCCCGCGCCGCCTGGGCGGCGGACCTCGGCCTGGCCGATCTGGTGGAGGGTTTCGCTACGGCTCTCACCGAGGAGCTGGACTTTCGCATCGAACGCGACAATCTGCAGGCCGTGGCAGCCGGGCTCGCCGAGTCCGGAGCGGAGGACGTCGTGACCGCGACCGTGTGGCAGAACCTGTGCACCCGCCGGCTCCTGGTGATGGGGCGTCTGGAAGGAGTCCCCCTCGGTGAGGCAAGCGGGCTGCTGACTGCCCTCGGCGCCTCGCGGCGCCAGCACCTGGCGAGCGAGTTGTTGCGGGTGGTGCTCGACCAGGTGACCCGGCAGGGGGTCTTCCACGTCGATTTGCACCCGGGCAACCTGCTCGTCCGCAGCGATGGCACCCTGGGGATGCTCGATCTGGGATCGGTGGGGCGCCTCGGTTCTCAGTCACGTTCCGGTGTGGCCCGCCTGCTCGCTGCGCTCGGAACCGGTGATTCCGTCGCGGCGACCGATGCGCTCCTGGAGGTGGTGGAGCGGCCGGACCGGGTGAATGAGCGAGTGCTGGAGCAGGAACTCGGGGAGATCCTGCTCCGCTTCGCCCCGCCCGTTGCCACTGGCACGGCAAGCACGGCAACACACCCCACCCCGGCGGCACCGGCGAACATCGCCGGTGCCGTGGCCGCCCTGTTCCGCCTCCTGGCCCGGCACCGGCTCGGGATCCCGCCGCAGCTGGCGGCGGCGTTCCGGGCGATCGCGACGCTGGAGGGAACACTCGACCTGATCTGCCCTGGGTTCGACCTTGTCGGCGGAGCACGGGAGGCGAGCAGGGCACGGCTCCAGGCCGACCTGGACCCGGCGCAGTTGCGCCGCCGGGCGGAGTCCGAACTGGTGACGGCGCTACCGGTGCTGCGTCGTCTCCCCCGCCGGCTCGACCGGATCGCCGACGCTGCCGAGCACGGCCGGCTGCAGGTGAACGCACGGCTGCTGGCACATCCGGAAGACCGCCGGTTCGTCACCCGCTTGTGGCATCAGGCCCTGCTGACGATCCTGGCGGCGACCGCAGGACTGATGGCCACGGTGCTCTACCTGGTGGCACCCGGTCCGATGGTGACCGATGAGGTCGGCCTGTTTCATGTGATCGCCACAGCCCTGCTCGCTGGCTCGGTGATCCTGGTCCTGCGGCTCCTGGTGGTCTTCTTCCGACGAGAGGAGGGCTGAGATGTCCGACCAGACCGCGAGCCCGAACACTGGCACTGGCACTGGCACTGGCACTGGCACTGGCACTGACGAAGGTGATGTGACGGCGTCGGACCCGCAATGGCTCAGCGACGCCGAACGCAACGCATGGCTCGACCTGGCGGGTTTGCTGCTGCGCCTGCCGGGCACCCTGGACGCGCAGTTGGAGCGAGACTCCGGGCTGAGTTTCTTCGAGTACATGGTGCTGGGGATGCTGGCCGAGCAGGAAGGCGGCGAGCTGCAGATGAGCAAGCTGGCCATCCTCACCAACGGCTCACTCTCCCGGCTCTCGCACGTGGTGCAGCGGCTCGAGCGACAGGGTCTGGTTCGCCGCACGCCGTGCCCGCAGGACCGTCGTGCCCGGCATGCAGTACTCACCGACGAGGGACTGGCGCGGGTGGAGGCAGCTGCTCCCGGGCACGTGGCGCATGCGCGGGCCCTGGTCGTGGACGCCGTCGATGCAGCGGATCTGGAGGCGTTCGGCCGAGTCGCTGCCACGATCCTGGACCGGGTCGACGCTTGGCAGCGGGGCTGAGCGAGCTGAGGGCGATCGGCGCCGACGGAGTCACACGTGCGGTGATCCACGTGGGGTGATCCACTGGGCCGGGCTCCTGATGATCGTGGCCGTCAGTGCGACCCTGCTGCGGCGACGCAGAACACGTTCTGCTGCGGGTCGGCCAGGATCACCCACCGGAAGTCACCCATCGCATGCTCGTCGACCGGCTCTGCACCGGCCTTCTTCAACCGCTCGACCTCGGCATCCAGATCGGGTGCGAGCAGATCGAGATGAACGCGGTTCTTCCCGGGTGTCGGGTCGTCGACCTTCTGGAACGCCATCAGGAGCTTGGGTGATTCGACCACGTAGAACCAGCCATCGTTCTCCTCGACGATCGAGCCGCCGAGCTGCTCAGCCCACCAGGCGGCAAGCGGGCCGGGATCGGTGCTGTCGACGGTCACCATTGCCATTGTGAGTGTCATGCGTGTCAGGCTACGACCCGGCACCGACATTCACTCAGCATCCCCGTCATGGCCCGCACCCGGGCAGGAAAGGACCCTCCACGATGACCGCACTCGAGGTCGAGCTCTCCGTCCAGGATCCGGCAGGCGTCGCTGCGGCCGCCCAGCTGCGCCCTGACCGGATCGAGCTGTGCACCGCACTCGACCTGGGTGGTCTCACCCCGTCTGCCGCGCTGATCGACGCCGCTGTCGCTGCCCGCGCCGCCGGTGGCCCCGAGGTCCATGTGCTCGTGCGCCCGCGGGCAGGGCACTTCCACTATGACCAGGCAGAACTGGACGTCATCCTCGCCGACTGCAGGGACGCCGTCGAGCGTGGTGCGGACGGCGTGGTGGTGGGGGCAGCCACCGCCGACGGGACCAGGCTGGACCTGCCGGCGATCGAGGCGATGATCACCGCGGCGGGCGGTGCGCAGGTGACCGTGCACCGGGTGATCGACACGATGCCCGATCCTGCCGGCGCGGCCAGGCAGCTGCGCGGGCTCGGCGTGACCCGCATCCTCACCTCCGGCGGCGCACCGGCGGCCATCGAGGCGCTCGACGTGCTGCGGTCGATGGTGCTGGCCTGCGGCGACGAGATCGCTGTGATGGCCGGGTCGGGCGTGCGACCGGAGACGGTGCCCGCACTCGCCCAGACCGGGGTGGCCGCGGTGCACGGCTCAGCCAGTCGGCGCCTGCTGCCGGCCAACGCGGCCCTCGCGCTGGGCAGCACGGACGACGGGTCCTATGCCACCACCGATCCGGATCTGGCGCGGCGGTTCATCGCAGCCGCTCGTTCGGCGCGCCCGGCCCCGGCAGCGGGCGCTACGCCGTGACGCCCTCGAGTCCGAGGAGCAGCCGCTTGGCCTCCACCCCGCCGCGGTAGCCACCGAAGGTTCCGTCGCTGCGCACCACCCGGTGGCAGGGCACCAGCACGGGCACCGGGTTGGTCGCACACGCACTACCGACCGCCCGCACGGCACGCTCAGAGCCCGCCGCGCGGGCGACTTCCGCGTAGCTGGCGGTGCGGCCGTAGGCGATCGTCGGCAGTGTCTGCAGTGTCTGCAGTACCTGGCGGCGGAACCCGGCCGCCAGGGTGAGGTCGATCGGGACGTCGAACCGCCGTCGGGAGCCTGCAAAATACTCCTCGAGCTGGCGAGCGGCAGCATCCAGGCGCCTCGGGGCGGCGAGCACCCGTGGGCTCAGGCGCGCGGCCAACTCGGTCAGGACCACGTCGAAGTCCTCCTGCGCGAACGCCACACGCACCACGCCCGCGGGCGTGGCGGCCAGCAGCAGATCCCCGACGGCGGAGCTCACCGTCCGGTAGGCCACGTCCAGCTGGCCGTGTTCTTCTGCCTCGCGGACGAGACGGGTGTGCAGGTCGCGCAGGTGAGCGTCGTCGTCGGGAGTGGTCAGGGTGGGCAGGGCGGTCAAGGCGGGCAGGGCAGTCAGGGGGCTCAGGTGCCGCGGCTCATGCTGGGCAGGCAGGGGGGTGAATTCACGCGCGGCGTGGTGGGCAGACGGTGCGGTAGATGCGCTCATCGGACTTCTTCCAGGTAGGTGCGGCGCAGGCGGGCGATGCCGTCGGCGGCGGCGCGGCGGGCGGCGGCCGGGGTGCCACCGAGCAGGGCTGCCACCTCGGCGTGCGGGAGACCAGCCACATGGTGGTAGACGACGGCGGACTGCTGCTTGGCCGGGAGGTCTCCGATCGCCTCCCACAGGTCGCGCTCCCATCCACCGGGCTGACCGTGGGTGCTCGGACGTTCGGGCACCTGGTCGGTGGGGTGGGTCCGGGAACGGGCGCGGTGGGTGTCGATGGACTTGCGCCGGGCGATGGTCACCAGCCAGGCCTGCACGTTGGTCTCGGCCGGGAGGTCCGGGTAGGCGCGCATGGCGGCAAGGAACGTCTCGGACCACGCATCGTCGGCATGGTCAGGCCCGGCCACGGCACGGCAGACCCGGAGCACGGTGGCGCCGTGCTCGGCGACGACTTGTTCGAACGGTCTCACGCTAGGTAGACGCGCGGGGGCGGTCCGATGTGAGGTGCCGATGTCACGTGTCCTCCGCGAGCCCGAGCACCTGGGCCTGGTCGACCGGTTCGAGCTCAGTGCCGTCGGGCCGGACGATGCGCCGGTCGCCGAGCGGGTCGTCCAGGCGCACGGTCTCGACGGCGCTGAGCAGATCGTCGGTGCACCCCTTGCCGATGATGCGGGTTCCGGTCGGATCCACCCGGGTGCCCTGCAGCTCCACAGTCTCCTCGGTCTCGAGCACCTCGACACCGTTCGGGTCGTGGCAACTCGAGGAGCCGACCTGGTAACGCACGAGCAGATCGCGCTCGCCCGCGATCGCGACCGCCTCCACCGGGGTCGCGGAGACGACGGGGAACCCGATGGCGAGGGCGTACACGGCAGCGATGGCCGCGATCACTGTCAGAGCGCCGAAGGTCGAGAGCATCGCAGCCCGAAGACGCGTGCGCCGCTCTTCCGGCAGCCCTGACTCCTCGCGTCCCATGCAGGCATCATCTCGCGCGCCGCGCCCCGCGGCACAGCGATCGGGATTCGTCGGGCTCCCTCGACGACCGCCAACCGACCTCTCCGACGGCGCCACCTGCCCGCTCACGGGCCGAAAGTTCGGCCCATGAGGGGTGAAAGGGTCGAAAGTTCGGCCCATGAGGGGCGAAGGTGCCGAACTTTCGGCCCATGGGCGGCGGGTCAGAACAGCGGGTCAGAACAGCAGGTAGCCAGCGCCGACGATCGTCAGGGCGATCACCAGGCGCTCGAACAGCGCCTGGTTCATCCGGGCGACGAGCCAGCGGCCGACGAAGGCGCCCAGCACCACCGTGGGCACCAGCACGAGGTCCATCAGGAGCGTCGGGACGGTGATGAGCCCGATCCCGACCGAGAAGGGCAGCTTGACCAGGTTCACAACGGCGAAGAACCAGGCAGCGGTGCCGAGGAAGGTCTTCACGGAGAACTTCGAGGCAAGGAAGTACATGGACATCACCGGTCCGGCGGCATTGGCCACCATCGTGGTGAAGCCACCGAGGGTGCCGTAGATCCCGGCCTGGACGTGCTGGGCGGCCCGTCCGGCCACAGGGGCGTGTGGAGATGGCGGGGCGTGCGGAGATGACTGAGAGCCGAGGGTTGTCCCCTGACCTACCCCAGCCGCCTCATGGGCATCTTCCTCCCGCGCAGCCGCCTCCCACGCAGCGGCCTCCCGCGCAGCTCGGACGTCCCGGCGCCGTTCTGCCTGTCGTCGCCAGATGGTGATGCCGATGACCAGGAGCAGGATCACACCGATCACACGGCGCACCTCAGCGTCATCGGCGAGGGCAAGGAAGACAGCCCCGAGCACCAGGCCCGCGAGGACCGTCGGAACCAGGCGGCGCAGTACTGCCCAGTCTGCGTGCTTGCGATAGGTCCAGATCGCGAACGCGTCTGCGACGATCAGCAACAGGAGCAGCGCTCCCGTGGACTCCCGGGCCGGTAGCAGCGCCGCGAAGATCGCGATCGAGATGGTGTTGGCGCCCGGAAGCGCCGTCTTGGAGATGCCGACCAGAACGGCGGAGATGCCGAGCAGCACCCACGCGATAGCGGTCAGTTCTGGCACGGTGCCACCGTACTGGCGCGCCTACATCGGCGCCCAATCCGAGCAGCCCGTAGATCCGTCCCACCCGCGGTCAGCACCTCTCACCCCAAGTCCATCCCACTGGCGGTCAACGCCGTCCTCCCCGGGCTCGTACCGCTCCGGTCTGTCCTCCTCAAACTCGTCCCAGCCGCGCTCCGGCCGGTCCTCCTCGACCTCAGGCTCCACCCCCGTCCAGATGGCGGCAGCGTCCTCACGCAGCTGTGCACTCAACACGCTCAGGTCAGCGTGCTCCGGAAGTCGCATGTACACGTGACCGGTGCGAGTACGCCACGTCGTGATCCCGGTTCGGGCATCCCGCTCCACCTCGAAGGCACGCTCGGTCTTGGCCTGGTGATGTCGGCGGCAGAGTGCGTGCAGGTTGGAATCCACCGTCTGCGCCCACGCCGCGAGAGCCGGATCGAAGGGCACGATGTGGTCGATCTGGCAACGCCATGCGGGCACGAGGCAACCAGGAAAGCGGCACGTCAGGTCTCGCTCGAGGATCGCGTCCCGCACATACTGCGCAGGCAGATAGGAGTCGGAGGCGAGCAGGCCCAGTCCGCTGGCCAGCAACGAGCACGGATCGTGACCACTGCGCCCACGCTGGTGGACCCAACCGATCAAGTGCCGGGCATCGGTTCCGTCAGGTGTGCCCGGTGGACGACCACGAGGAAGGACGCTGTTCATCGGGTCATACCGCCACCAGGGGTCATCAGAGGGACCAGCTGGAGGGCCAGGACCGTCGCGTCCCTGCTGCACACAGCAGTCGAGCAGGCCATCGGGCGTATACCTACCCGAATCCTCATCGCCTCTGCTCATACCCGGCACACTCGCTGCGCCGGAAGCGCGCGGCACAGAAGCGCTCGGCACGCCGGGAGAACCCGAGGCACGCAGCGCAGGTCCACTGGCAAACCGCCACTCGAGGGTCGCGTCCACGGCGAGGCGGCGCGCAGTCTTCGCGCTGATGGGCCCGTAGCCATGCAGCACCGCAGGGCTCTCGTCATCCCCCGCGAGCACCGCCTCGGTCACGGTGATGCGAATCGCTGGAGCCCGACCGTGCCTGCTCGGAATCCGCCCACCTCCTGGTGTGTACCCCGAGGTGAGAACGTCCCGGAAGAGATCGGCGAAAGCGTCGGCACGCCGCTGATCAAGTGTGCGGGTGTCATCGGCAGCGCAGTCGGCTGCCAGCCCGTCGACCACGGTGTAGGCCATGGCCGCCGCCTCGGCCGAGACCAGGGCACTGAACCACTCCATCTGGTGAGGTGCAGGCTCACGCACGACCCGCCGTCGGCTCATGGCCTTCTCACGGGCACGCTCGGCGCCCTCCGGGTCGACGGCGAGCACCGCGGCATCGAGCTCGCGTCGCAATTGTGGTGCCGTGTGCTGCTCACCGAAGGCCACCCCGTGCTGCTGAATCGCTCGCGCTTGCTGGAGCTTCAGATCGCGAGTGGCGTCGGTAATGAGTTCTGCCTTGCGCGGCGTGAGCACACCACGATGGAGCGCATCGCGGACATCGGGCGCTTCGACCAACGCCTCGGCCCGGCCCACCAAAGTCTCCGCGCCATAGCCCGTGGTGGCGAGGCGGGCCGCCAGCTCATCCACCGTACGGGTGGTTCCAATCGAGCCTCGACGGCGCTCCATCAGTTCCACCACGAACTGGCCTTGCAGCGAGGCGACGTGGTTGAGGAGCCGATCGCCTGCGGCGATCAGCTCGACGAGCAGTGCCTCATCCGGCGTGGAAAAGCCGTCGCACTCCTGCTCCAGGAGACCGAGCAGCCCGGCATCAGGTGCAGCCTCGGCCACGACGGAGGCCGTCTGCGAGGACAGTGCATCAACGGACCACGACGGCGCCGACCGATCCTCGGCCCGGGCAGCCGCGAAGCGTTCACGCAAGGCCGGTGCGGCAGCGGGCGCACCACCGGAGCCAGATGTGTCTGCGGCCATCGTGAACCACCTCCTCAGCTACCCTTCGCGCGGTATCTGAAGTAGATCATCGACCACCGACATCGAACGGATGTCGCACACGGCACCCGCGTTCCTGGGCCCAAAGCACGGGCTACGGAGCTGGTGAATAGGGTCCGGTCCAGCCGTGGCCACGCCAAGCGTCAGGTGCCCGCAAAGGCGGCACCTGCCAACCACATCAGCGAGGGTGACATCGGCCCGCCATGTGGTTGCACGCCCATGCGATCAGAACGGACATCCAAGTATCGGCTTGCGAGGCAAGACCTCCCCCGCGTCCGTACTGCCGCGTATCCTGCACCGCATGCCCCGCCTGGCCGAGATCCAGATCCGCGACCCCTTCGTGCTCCCAACCCCTGACGGCGAGTACTACCTCTACGGCAGTACCGACGCGAACATCTGGTCCGGTCCGGGCACCGGATTCGACACCTATCGCTCCACGGACCTCGAACACTGGGAAGGCCCGATCCCGGCCTTCCGGCCGCCGCCCGGGTTCGTGGGGACCACCCAGTTCTGGGCTCCTGAGGTGTACGCCTATCGCGGTCGCTACGTCATGTTCGCCACGGTGAACGGCCCGGAGGTGATGCGGGGAACGCACGCACTCATCGCCGATACGCCCGCCGGCCCGTTCCAGCCGCACAGCGACGGTGCGCTGACGCCGCCAGCATGGCAGTGCCTGGACGGCACGCTGTTTGTGGATGCCGACGGCGACCCGTGGATGGTCTTCTGCCAGGAGTGGCAGCAGGTGCACGACGGGGGGATGCACGCGGTACGCCTGACGCCGGATCTGCGTGCAGCCGCCGGCCGCCCACAGTTCCTCTTCAACGCGTCCGAGGCGCCGTGGGCACGTGACCTGCGGCCCAGCATGACGGCGGAGAAGGCGGCCACGTACCGGTTCGCGTGCTACGTCACCGACGGCCCTTTCCTGCACCGCACGCCGGATGGGACTCTGCTGATGCTGTGGTCCACGATGGGCGCGACCGGGTACACGATGGGACTGGCCCGTTCGAGCAGTGGGCACGTGACCGGGCCGTGGGAACAGCTCGCCGAGCCCCTGTGGGACCGCGACGGCGGGCACGGCATGGTGCTGCGCACCCACGACGGGCGCCTGCTCGTCACCTGGCACGAGCCGAATGACACGCCGAACGAGCGCGCCGTGCTCCGCGAGATCGTCGAGGACGGCGGCCGGTTCCGCCTGGTGTGAGAGGACCGCCTCCCTCGCCGGCGGCCATCTGCACATCCCGCACACCCGCGCACATCCTGACGCGCCCCTGCACACCTCCGTACGCCGCCGCATCCGTGATGCACTTGACTTTGACGCAACGTCAACGTCGAGACTCATGTGCGTTCGAACCGAAGGGAGCATCATGACCGAGATGACCGAGTGGTCCATGCACGAGATCACCCGTGCCACCGGCACAACGAGCCGCACGCTGCGCCACTACGACCAGATCGGCCTGCTCCCCCCGGCGCGGATCGGTGCCAACGGGTACCGGTACTACGACACCGACGCGCTCGTGCGGCTGCAGCGCATTCTGCTGCTGCGCGAGCTCGGGCTCTCGCTGCCCGCCATCGCCGAGGTGCTGGCGGGAGATCAGAGTGAGGCCGAGGCCCTGCGTACCCATCTGGAGCTGCTCGAACTCGAGCGCAGCCGGCTGGAACGCCGGATCGCGTCGGTGCGCACCACGTTGACCAAGAGAGAAGGAGGTGAACATCTCATGGCATCAGAGATGTTCGACGGTTTCGACCATACCCAGTACGAGAACGAAGTCACCGAGCGCTGGGGGCGCGAGGCCTGGCAGTCCAGCGACACCTGGTGGCGATCGCTCTCCGCTCAGGAGAAGGCTGCGTTCCAGGCCGAGCAGGAGCAGATCGCCGCCGGCTTCATCGCTGCTCACGAGGCCGGTACTGCACCGGACTCGGCCGAGGTCGCCGAGCTGTGCCGGCGTCATCACCTGTGGCTGGGTCAGTCAGTGAGCACAGTGAGCAAGGCGTATTACCTCGGCTTGGCCGACATGTACGTCGCCGACCCACGGTTCGGGAAGAACTACGGGGGCTCTGACGGCGCGGAGTACGTGCGCGAGGCGATGCGTGCGTACGCCACAACCGCCGAGTTCACGCCGTAGCCGGACTCATCCCGCCATCCACCGCCGAACGCCGACGTGTGCGGCATCTTCTGAGCGCAGGACGTCGCACACGTCGCGTTCGGCAGCGGCGCGGCCGCGCGCGTGGATATCACGGCGGGTATGACTCGACCCGGCCGATCATCGAATCGTCCAGCCTCAGCACCGGATCATCCCTTCACTACCTCCACGGGGCTCCCTAGCATCGACAGTGCCTCCTCGAGATGCCCCGGCACGGGTCATCGCTGCGCCTACATCTGGCCCTGACCTCCACCGCTGAAGGACGTGCTCCATGCCTGACCACTCCCGCGCTCCCGAGCTCACCAGCGACACCGAACCCATCGATCGGATCCTCGATCTGGCCGGTCGATGGGAATGCGCCCTCGACCGCGACGGCGTCGGCGAGCTCGAGCAGTGGTTCCGTCGCGATCTTCCCGGCGAGTCCACAACGATCACCCTTCCCGGATCCGTCCAGCACCAGGGTCTCGGAGATCCCGTCACCGTCGACACCCCGTGGACCGGCGGCATCGTCGACCGCTCCTACTTCACGGACGACGTCTACGCCCCCTATCGCGAGCCTGGCAACATCGCCGTGCCGTTCTGGCTGCAGCCGCAGGTGTACTACCAGGGCGCAGCATGGTTCCAGCGTGAGATCCACGTGCCCGAGGACTGGCAGGACAGCCGGGTCGAGCTTGCGCTGGAACGCGTGCACTGGGAATCGACCGTCTGGGTCGACGACGACCGCATCGGTTCCGAACGAAGCCTGACGACGGCGCACCGGTTTGACCTGGGCGTGCTCTCCCCGGGCACCCACCGCCTCACGATCCGCGTCGACAACCGGGCCGTGGTCGACGTCGGCCCGAACGCGCACAGCGTTTCCGATCACACGCAGGGCAACTGGAACGGCGTTGTCGGGGCGCTGACCCTCACCGCCCAGCCCGAGGCGAGGATCAGCCAGGTGCGGGTGTTCCCCGAACTCGCCACTCGCTCCGCCCTGGTGAAGGTGGACATCACCGCAGGCAGCCGCAGTGCTGGCACCGGGCGCGTCGAGGTCACCGCGCGTTGTCACCGCGCCACCGGCGCCACCGGCACCACCGACGTCGGCCCGGTCACCGCCGAGTTCGAGGCCGAATATGGCCGCGACCTGAGCGAGCGCGGTCTGACCGCCAGCGGCGCGCACGTGGACGTCCACCTGCCGCTCGGTGAGGACGCAGCCACCTGGGACGAGTTCGACCCGGCGTTGTACGAGGTCACAGTGCGACTCACCACCGAGATCCACGGCACCGAAAGCCGCGACACGGTCCGCACCACCTTCGGGCTGCGGGAGATGGCGACCGACGGTACTCAGGTGACGATCAACGGCCGCCGGACCTTCATCCGCGGCACGCTCGAGTCTTGCGTCTTCCCGCTCACGGGCTACCCGCCCACCGACGTCGACTCGTGGCGCGAGATCGTCGCCACCGTGCAGGCGCACGGGCTCAACCTGCTGCGATTCCACTCCTGGTGCCCACCCGAGGCTGCCTTCGTCGCCGCCGACGAGGCAGGGCTCTACCTGCAGGTCGAGGGCCCGATCTGGGCGAACCAGGGCGCGGCCATCGGTGAGGGACGGCCCGTGGACGCCTTCCTGGCCGAGGAGACCCGGCGGATCCTGCGCGAGTACGGCAACCATCCCTCGTTCGTGATGATGGCGCACGGCAACGAGCCGGGCGGCCGTGACGTCGAGCACCTCGCCGCGTGGGTCGCCGGATGGCGCGCGCACGACCCGCGCCGTCTCTACACCTCCGGCGCGGGGTGGCCGGCGATTCCCGAGAACGACTTCGACAACATCCCCCACCCCCGAGCGCACCGCTGGGGCGAGGGGCTGCAGTCGCGCCTGAACGGCCGCCCACCGGAGACCGAGTCCGACTACACCGAATGGGTGCGTGATCGGCCCGTGATCAGTCACGAGATCGGGCAGTGGTGTGCCTACCCGGACTTCTCCGAGGTCGAGCGCTACACGGGCCTGATGCAGCCGAGGAACTTCGGCATCTTCGCCGACTTCCTGCGCGAGGCGGGGATGGCCGATCAGGCGGAGGAGTTCCTCCACGCCTCCGGCAAGCTGCAGGCGCTCTGCTACAAGGAGGACATCGAGGCGGCGCTGCGCACCGAGGGCTTCGGCGGCTTCCACCTGCTCGGACTGTCCGACTTCCCCGGCCAGGGCACTGCGCTGGTTGGGGTGCTCAACCCGTTCTGGGAGTCCAAGGGGTACTGCACCGCCGAGGAGTTCTCCCGCTTCTGCGGGCCGACCGTGCCGCTGGCACGCCTTCCCCGCCGCATCTGGGCCGCCGACGAGCAGATCACCTTCGATGTTCAGGTAGCCCACTTCGGTCCCGCTCCCCTGCATGCGCAGGTGCGCTGGAGCCTGCGAGCCGACGACGGCGCGCCCCTGCTGGACGGTGTCGTCGCCGAGCAGGAGATCACTGTGGGCAACGGCACCCGGCTGGGGCCGGTGGTCGCGCCGGCCACTGGCCTGACCGCGCCTGCCAGGGTCACGCTGGTGGTCACGATCGCGGACTCCTCCGGTGCCGTGCACGAGAACGACTGGGACCTGTGGGTCTACCCTGCTGTCGACGTCGAACCGTCCGGGCTGGTGACCACGTCCGATGTGCAGCACGCCATCGACCGGGCTACAGCGGGCGAGGATGTGCTGCTCGAACTCACCCCGGAGAGCATCGGCAACGACATCGCGCTCGGGTTCACCCCGGTGTTCTGGAATACGGCGTGGACGAAGGGGCAGGCTCCCCACACCCTCGGCATCACCCACGATCCGACGCACCCGGTGTTCGGCGCTTTCCCGAGCGAGGGCCACACGTCCTGGCAGTGGTGGGAGCCGCTGCACGGCGCTCGTGCGATGCTGCTCGACGGCTTGCCAGGCTCGCTGCGCCCGCTCGTGCAGCCGATCGACACGTGGTTCGAGGCGCGCCGCCTGGGCTGCCTGGTCGAGGCCCGGCTCGGCGAGGGCAGGATCGTTGTCAGCTCGCTCAACCTCGATCCGGGCGCCGACCGGCTCGCGGCCCGGCAACTGCGGGCCAGCCTCCTGGCCTACATCGGCGGGCCTGCGTTCGCGCCGACGGAGACCATCGACGCCGGTCAGCTCCGCAGTCTGCTGCGTTGACGCAGCGAAATCCCTCGTCGTTCTGGTTGCTGCGCCGTGACCAGAACGACGAGGGATTTCGCTGCTGGGGGTGTTGCGGCCTAACCCTTCACCGAACCCGAAGTCAGGCCACGGACGAAGAACCGCTGCAGGAAGAAGAACACCAGGATCGGCAAGGCCATCGAGAAGAAGGCGCCGGCCGAGAGGAGTTCCTCGCCCTGGCCTTGGGTACCGAGCAGCTGCTGTAGCTGCACGATGACCGTGGCGTTCGAGGGGGCCAGGAACAACTTGGCGATGAGCAGGTCGTTCCACACCCACAGGAACTGCAGCGTCGCGAACGCAGCGATCGCCGGCATCGCCATCGGCGCCACCAGCAGCCAGAAGGTCTGATAATGGCTGGCGCCGTCGATCTTGGCCGACTCGACTACCGAATACGGCAGCGTCGACATGTAGTTGCGCAAGGTGTACACGCACAGCGGCATCCCGAACCCGGTGTGCAGCAGCCACGTGGCCACGAACTCACCCGAGATCCCGATCCCGTTCGGCCCGAGCATGTTCAGCATCGGCTGGAATGCCACCTGGATCGGCACCACCATCACGCCAACGATGATCACGAACAGCGTCTCCTTGAACCTGAAGTCCAGGAAGGTGAACGCATAGGCGGCGAATGCAGCGAACATGATCGGCAGGATCGTCGCCGGCACGGCCACGACGACGGTGTTGAGGAAACCGACGCCCATATCTGCCGCACCGGTGAAGACCCCGACGTAGTTGTCCCAGGTCCACCCCTGGCCGAACGGGTCGGTGAAGACCGTCCACCAGCCGCTGCTGACGATGTCATCCCGGCTGCGCAGCGAATTGATCAGCAGCCCGAGAGTGGGGATCGACCAGAGGATCGCCAGCAGGACCGTGACGATGATGGAGGTCCAACTGCGGGGACGACCGTCCTTCATGTAGGAGGGCTGACGCTTGGGCTTGGCCCTGGAGACCTGAGCGGTGGCGGTCATCGCGCCGCCTCCTTCCGGTAGTGCCGCACCTGATAGATCAGGATCGGCGTCACAAGGATCAGCAGCACCACCACGATCGCGGACGCCCGGCCGGCGCGCTGGAAGGTGAACAACTCCTGGAAGAAGAGGTTGGCGATCACGTTCGTGCTGGCCTGACCGTTGGTGAGCACGTAGATGATGTCGAAGACCTTCAGCACCAGGATCGTCACGGTGATGAAGACGGTGATCATCGTGCCCTTGATCTGCGGGACGATCACGCGGAAGAACACCTGCGCCTCGTTCGCACCATCCATACGGGCCGCTTCCAGCGTCTCCTCCGGAACGCCCTTGATCCCCCCGGAAAGCAGGATCATGGCGAATCCGGCCTGCATCCAGATGAGGATCACCATCATCAGGAACGAGTTCAACCGCAGTGTGTCCACCCGGATCCAGTTCTGCGCGTCCCCGCCCAGACCTGTGACGATCGAGTTCAGCAGCCCGACGTCAGGATTGGGGCTGTAGATCTGGATTGCCCAGATCGTCGACGCCGCCACGAACGAGATAGCCATCGGCAGGAAGATGAAGCTCTTGGCAACCTTCTCTCCCTGCGCCGAGAGCCGGTCCGCGAACAAGGCGACGACTAGACCGACAACGACCGTGACAGCTGGCACGACGATCAACCACAGAGCGTTGTTGGTCAGCGACAGCCAGAACTCGCCGCTGCCGAAGATCGCGACGTAATTGTCGAATCCGACATAGGCGGTGCTGTCGTTGTTCGCGAAACTGTAGTTGACGGTCTGCACCGTCGGGTAGACCAGCACCAAACCCAGCAGGAAGAAGGAGGGGAATACGAAGACGTAGGGGATGACACCCTCGGAGAAGCGCTGCGGAAGCCCCTCGATGAAGACGTTCACGAAGTAGAACAGCAGTGCTGCTCCCCCGACACCGGCGATCATGCCGATCACGGCCATCAGGAGCCGGTTGTCGAAGAACCACTCCGGGTAGTACGCCAGCGCGAGGAAGACGTTCGCGGCGGCCCACGCGACGACGACCGCGCCGATGACACCTACGACGATTCGCGCCGGACGGGCCCCACCAACCTTGCGCGGAGGCGACTCCGCCGGCGCGACGGTGGCGGTCACGAGTCCTCTCCCTCGCCTACCGGCCAGCTCTCCTCGATCGCGGTCGTGACATCCTCGGCCGAGGCACCGTTCACCCAGTCGACCATGCCCGTCCAGAAGGTCCCGCCACCGACGGCGTTCGGCATCAGGTCCGATCCGTCGAAGCGGAAGACATCCGCGTCAGCGACGATCTCAGCGGTTCGCCGGGTGAGCTCGTCCGGGTAGAGGCTGGCATCGAAGGTGGAGTGCGGGGAGAGCCACCCGCCGGCCTGCGCCCACGGACCACCGAACGAGTCCGACGTGAGGAACTGCATGACGGAGATCGAGTCAGGGTCGTCACCGTTCATCAGAGCGGCGAGGTCGCCACCACCGAGGATCGGCTGGTCGGTGTAGTCACCGGATGCCGACCGCGGGAACACGAACAGACCCACCTCGGAGTCCAGGTTCGCCTGAATCTCCGAGGGCATGAAGCCGGTGATGAAATTGCCCTGTCGCTCCATCAGGCACTCGGCCGGCTCCTCGAACGCGGGCAGGATCGCCTCACTGAACGGCACGGCGAGCACGTTCGACGGCCCACCCAGCACGTTCCCGTCCTCGAAGATCAGATCGCCGTAGGCATCGAAGGCCTCGATCACCCGGGGGTCGTTGAACGGGATCTCGTGCGAGGTCCACTGGTCATACACCTCCGGACCGTGCAGCCGGAGCATGTACTCCTCGATCCAGTCCGTACCGACCCATCCGGTGGCCTGGTCCGACTCCCACCCCATGCACCACGGCGCCACGCCGTCGTCGCGGATCTGCTGGGCGATATCGGCGAGGTCGTCCAGGGTCTCCGGCTCGGTGCTGTAACCGCCTGCCGCGTACGCATCCTGCGGATACCAGACGAGCGACTTCACCGCCATGCGCATCGGAGCCCCGTAGACACGCCCGTCCTCGTCGGTCGCTGCGTCCAGGAATCCCGGGACCAGCGTCTCCTCGAGCGAGGCCATGTCGAGATAGAGGTCAACCGGCTGGACTGCGTCTGCCGCAGCCTGTTCCATCAGGCCACCCGGCTGCGGGAAGATCGCGACGTCCGGCGCCTGGCCGGAGCCGGTCCGAGCCCGGATGGTGTTCGTGAAGTCCTGGTCCGAGGTGTATTCGACGTCGATACCGGTCCGTTCTTCGAACTCTTCGAGCGAGGCGTTGAATGCCTCAGCCTCCGCGCCGCCGAACGCTCCCAGGATCGTCACGACCCCGTCGCTGTCCGTCTCAGCATTGTCCGGTCCGAATCCGCTGCCACTGCCACTGCCGGGCTGCTGCAGGCACCCAGCAAGCAGCAGCGCTCCCGTCGCGGCGAGACTGGTCGCCGCAACCTTCCGGCGCATGCACTGCGTCATCTGCAGACTCCTTCGTCCGATTCGGTAGGCCACCATGGCCCACCTGTGCTGCAGGCTAACCCCGACACAGCCGATCGGCATGGTGAATGCGGCAGACGGTAGGGCCGTTGCACAATCGCAACATTCCCCCGATTGCGATGTTCGCGCTCACATTCAGGGTGATGCGCACACACGAAACGGGCGACGGCGGAAGGTGAGTTCCGCCGTCGCCCGCCTGCGTTGACATGAGGGCGCGTGAGCGCCCGACTGACCGGACTGATCAGAGGTTGAGCATGTGCCCGGCGATGCCGTGCACGGCCTCCTTGACCGACTCGCCCAGGGTCGGGTGGGCGAACACGTTCCGGGAGACCTCGTCCGCGGTGAGGTCCCAGCGCTGCGCGAGGGTCAGCACCGGGAGCAGTTCGGTGACGTCCGGGCCAATCAGGTGCGCACCGATGATCTCGTTGTACTGCGCATCGGCCACCACCTTGACGAAGCCGACCGGCTCGCCCAGGCCCATGGCCTTGCCGTTCGCGGAGAACGGGAACTTCGCGACCTTGACGTCGTAGCCCTTCTCCTTCGCCTGCTCCTCGGTATACCCGAAGGAAGCGATCTGCGGCTGGCAGTACGTGGCGCGCGGGATGAAGTCGAACTCGATCTCCTGCGTCTCGGCGCCTCCGATGGTCTCGGCGGCCACCACGCCCATCGCCTCGGCGGTGTGCGCGAGCATGAGCTTGCCGGTCACGTCGCCGATGGCGAAGACGTTCTCCACGCTGGTGCGCCCGCGGGAGTCGATCTCGATGGCACCGCGCTCGGTGGTCTTGACGCCGAGGTTCTCCAGGCCATAACCCTCCAGCCGCGGGGCGAACCCGATCGCGGAGAGCAGCTTGTCAGCCTCGATCACCTGCTGGTCGCCACCGGCGGCCGGGCTCACGGTGACCTTCACACCGGAGCCGGTGTCCTCAACGGCCTCGACCTTGGTGGAGGTCATCACCTTCACACCGAGCTTCTTGTAGTGCTTGGCAAGCTCCTTGGAGATCTCCGGGTCCTCGGTGGGCACCATGCGGTCCAGGTACTCCACGATGGTCACGTCCACGCCGAAGTTCTTCATCACGTACGCGAACTCCACGCCGATGGCGCCGGAGCCGGCGATGATGATCGAGTTCGGCAGGTTCTCGTCGAGGATCTGCTCCTCGTAGGTGACGACGTTCTGGCTCACCTGCACGCCCGGCAGCATCTTGGTGACGGCACCGGTGGCGATGATCAGGTGGTCGAAGGTGAGCTCGCTGGTGGAGCCGTCCTCGGCGGCCACCGACATCGAGGTGTTCGAGGTGATCGTGCCCCACCCGTCGACCTCGGTGATCTTGTTCTTCTTCATCAGGAAGTGCACGCCCTTGACGATGCCGGCGGAGACCTTCCGGCTGCGGGCATGCGTAGGACCGTAGGCCATCGACGCGTCGCCGGTGATGCCGTACTTGTCCTTCTCGTGGTTGAGCGTGTGCGCCAGTTCGGCATTGCGCAGCAAGGCCTTGGACGGGATGCAGCCGACGTTCAGGCACACCCCACCCCAGTACTTGCGCTCCACCACAGCCACATTGAGCCCCTGCTGAGCCGCGCGGATCGCGGCGATGTAACCACCGGGGCCTGCTCCGAGAACAACGACGTCATAGTGTGAAGTCACAGTTCCGACTGTACTGGCGCAGCGCGGGTGGTGCGATCCCCCGGCGGTGAGCCCTGCATCACACCGACTCGAACACCGGAGCGGGATTCCTCCGTGGCGGCCGCTGGACCTGGCGCTCGGCCTCCCAGGGCAGCCATGACAGACTGGTTCTGCCGGGGGCGCCTCGATGCTGGTGTCACCACGGTGGGCTACCGTGTGATGCGCAGCCCTCAAACTCGCCAAGTAAGCGTAAAACCCGCTTCACTCTCCTGGAGGTGCCATGGTCGCCATGGAACGTGTGGATTGGACCGATCCTGACCTGCAGCGGCTCGTGGCCGACCAGGAGCGGGAGATCGACGCCCGCTACGGCGACAGTGAGCACGCCAGCCACCTCGACGCCGAGACTGTCACCGTTGCCGTTCTCGCCCGCGATGTCGAGTCCAAGGAAGCCATCGCCTGCGGCGTGCTGCGCGACCCGGCCCCCGGCTTCGAGGCCGGCACCGGTGAGCTGAACCGGATGTACGTCCACCCCGACCACCGCCGCCGGGGAATCGGCAAGGAGATCCTGCGCGCCCTCGAAGCCGTGGCGAAGGAACGTCAGCTCGGCCAGCTGGTGCTCGAGACGGGTATCCAGCAACCCGAGGCGATCGGCCTGTACACCTCGGAGGGGTACCGGATCATCGACAACTACCCCCCATACGAGGACGACCTCGATTCCCGCTGCTTCGCGAAGGCCATCGGCGAAGAAGGCTGACCTGCCCCCTCAGTGCCGCTGGTCCGCATACGCCCACTGGTGCGCGGCGAACGCCAGCCACACCAGCAGTCCCAGCAGCGCAACACCCGCGAAAGGAACGAGGTCCGCGGCCACGAGCGTGAGGAGGGTCCCGACGGCGGCCCACCCCACGATCGCACCCGTCACCCTGAGTCCGGGTGTCCACCCGTAGGACCGGGCGAGCACCGTCACCACGAGTCCGAGCGTCACCACGTGCAGGACCCCGCCACCCAGAGCGGCGACCAGGTGCAGGGCATGTACCGCCGTCGCCGGTAGGACCGGCGCCAGCACACCCAGTGCCAGGTGCGCCAGGCCGGCGGCCCCCAGCACGAGGACGGCCCCTGACACGATCGGGCCGGCCCGCCGCGCGTGGCGGGTCAGCTCACGGTAGGCGGTCGCGAGTACGGCGAGTGCGCCCGCCGCCACCAGCGCCATCGCACCGGCCACCAGGGTCGCCACCGGGGAGTCGAGGAAGTACTCCCGCGCGTCAGCCGAACCCGGCAGCGGCATCGCCCGGCCTGCCACGCCGGTGCGAGCCAGGGCGCCAGCCAGGTCGGCGACCACCAGCACGGCGGTCGCCGCCACGGCCGCTCCACCGGTGCGGGCTCCCATGGGCACACGGTAGAGCGTCCGGGCGGTGGGCGCCGGTCAGTCCGCGGTCAGGGCGCGGGCAGTCTGTGCAACAAACTGACGGATCGGATCCAGATCGGCGAGCCGAGCGATAACGATGGCATTGTCGACGTCCGCGCTACCCCACGTCTGGAGCGGAGCCGGCCAGCACCGCCACGGCCCGCCCCACGTCGTCGGCCCTCGTGTGCACATGGAAGGAGAAGCGCACCTTCCCCGCCCTCCCGGCCGTGACGATGCCGGCATCAGCAAGTGCTGCTGCGCCGCTCTCGGTCACCGGGAGCGAGACGATGGCCGAGTCGGTCGGCGCCAGCCCCAGCCCAGCAGTGAACTGGTTCGCGAGCCCGACGGCATGTCCATGCAGCGCCGCGATCCCGATCTCGGTCAACAGCTCCAGCGCAGGTTCCGCGCCCACCCAGGCGGGCCACGCGGGTGAGACGTCGAACCGGCGGGCGCTCTGAGCCAGCCGCAGCGGCCCGCCATAGATCGAAGACCACCGGTCCTCGCCCGCGTACCACCCGGCCTGCGAGGGGACCACGGCGTCGATCAGGTCCTCGCGCACACTCAGGTAGCCGGTTCCCCGCGGTGCCAGCAGCCACTTGTACCCCGCGCACACGGTGAACGCGACGTCGTCGAGGTCCATCGGGAGCCAGCCTGCGGCCTGGGTGAGGTCGAGCAGGATCTCGGCGCCGTGAGCAGCGCACGCATCCCGCAGCGCCGGAAGGTCGAGGATCGCCCCGTCGGCGGACTGCACCATCGCCACGGCGACGAGCGCGGTCTGGGGGCCCACCGCCGTCGGCAGATCCGCCAGCGGCACCTCCCGCACCCGCACCCCGCGCGCCTGCTGGGCGAAGAACGGGAAGCTGACGGAGGTGAACTCGCCGCGGGCCACGAGCACCTCGGCACCGTCGGGGACCCACGCGGCGAGCGGGGCGATCATCGCCGACGCCTGGCTCCCGATCGCGACGGTACGGAAGTCGAGGCCCACCAGCCCGGCATACAGCTCTCGGCACCGGGCGACCACGGCATCCAGATCCTGTGGCTGCACCCGGCCGTCCGTCCACGCCTGCACGTGAGCGGCCAGTGCCTCCCGGGTGCCACGGCACGGCAGGCCCATCGAGGCCGCGTTCAGGTAGATGCCGGTCGGAGCGAACTGATCGGCCCAGCGCCAGTGGTTCATCCGCTGATCGTAGGAGAAGGGTGCTGCTAGCGTCGCTTCCATGACCGACGAGAAGCAGCAGGAACCGTCGCGACCTGGGGCGTCAGGGGACGGGAATCGGTGGCTGGGCCTGGGCCTCGCCCTCGGCGCCGGGATCGGTGCCGCGATCGGTGTGGCGATCGACAACCTAGCCATGGGCATCGCGATCGGGGTCGCGATCGGTCTCGCGGTGGGCCTGGGCTTGGGCAGGACGAAGAGGTGAGCTCCTACGAGCCAGGGCGGACCAACCCGCTCTCGTAGGCGAGCACCACCAGCTGGGACCGGTCACGCGCGTCGAGCTTGGCGAGCAGGCGGCTGACATAGGTGCGCGCGGTGGCCGGGCTGAGGAAGAGAGTGGCGGCGATCTCGTCGTTCGACTGACCGCGCCCCACGCAGGCGAGGACATCCCGTTCCCGGGCGGTCAGATCGGCGAGCCGGGCGAGCGCTGAGTCGTCGGGGTCGGCGGGGCGGTGGTCGCTGACGGCCTGCACGAGCGCCCGCAGCGCCGCGGCACCCAGGGCACGATCCCCCGCTGCCACCGTCCGGATCGCCTCGCGCAGTTCCTCCGGCGCGACGTCCTTGAGCAGATAGCCGCTCGCCCCGGCCCGGACCGCCGCGAGGATCTCAGCGTCCTCGTCGAAGGTGGTCAGCACCAGCACCCGCACCTGATCCAACTCCGGGTCCGCGCAGATCGCCTGCGTGGCCTCGATGCCGTCCACCTCGGGCATCCGCAGATCCATCAGCACCACGTCCGGGCGGGTGCGGCGCACCTCGGCCACCCCGGCGCGCCCGGTACCGGCCTCGGCCACTACGTCGATGTCACCATCATGGGTGGCGAGGGTGCGCAAACCCGCGCGCACCAGGGCGGAGTCGTCCACGAGCGCCAGCGAGATCATGGTTCAAGCCTGCCAGGCAGCTCAGCCCGGACGGCAAAACCCCGGTCCTCGGCGCTCCCCACGGTGAGAGTTCCGCCCAGGAGGGTGGCCCGCTCCCGCATACCGATGATTCCCGACGGCGGAGCGTGCGTTCTGGAGGTGTCTGCACCGTCGGCTACCTCGAGTGCGCCGTGGGCGCCCTGGGCGGTGGTGGCGCCCCGGCCGTCGTCGCGGACCTCCAGCACCAACCAAGCGTCGACCAGGGTGGCGGTGACTGCGACCTGGGTGGCACCGGAGTGCCGGATGACGTTCGTGAGGGACTCCTGCACGATGCGGTAGGCGGCCGCATCGATCGGCCCGGACAGGGAACCGTCCGGCACCCGCACGTCCACCTCCACCTGCAGACCGGTGCCGCGGGCCGCCTCCAGGAGCGGTGCGATGCTGGCGAGGCCGGGCGCGGTGATCGGCTCGCGCGCATCCGGAGCAGACCGCAGCAACCGCACCGTGGCGCGCAGTTCGCGCAACGTCTGGCCCGCGGACTCGCGGATCTGCGCCAGGGCGCGTTCCGCCGTCGGGCGATCCTGCTCGAGCGCCTCGGCGGCGACACCGGCATTCATCGACACCACGGAAAGGCTGTGCCCGATGGAGTCGTGCAGGTCGCGCGCGATCTGTACGCGTTCGTCCTGCAGGCGGGCAGCGGCGCGGCGTTCCTGCTCGGCTGTGGTGAGCTCGAGGATCCGGGCCTGTTGCACGCGGGCCTGCCGGCGGGTGCGCACGCTCACGCCCAGCGCGATGGCGGCAGCGAGCAGGGCCACATTGGTGAACATCTCGTAGGAGATGAGATACGCCGTCGGGAGGCCCTCGTCGATCCGGAAGAATGCCGCCACGGCCACCAGCACCGCACCGGCAATGATCGCCGTGCGGGTGCGACCCTGCTCGGCAGCCGAGTACGTCGCGGCCACGGCCGGCCAGGCGATCCCGATGGGCGGGTAGCCGAGCGCGTAGTAGGTGAAGATCCCCAGCACCGTCAGCGCGAGGACCAGGCGGGGGGCGCGGCGCCGCCACACCATCAGAGCGCCGAACGCGACGGCGAACAGGTAGGCGGCGGGCGGCTGGCCCGACCCGGTGTCGGCCTCGGCGGCGATCACCAGGGCCACCCCGAGGGCGACCCCGATGCCGAGCAGCGCGTCGAGCACGCGCGGGCTCACGCCGAAGGGGTGCGGAGTGTCGGTCACACCTCCAGCGTAGGAAGAGCCACCGACGGCGCACATCCACCGCAGGGGGCACGTCCCCTGAGTGCGGTGTCGCCTGCAAGCGACACCTCCTGTCCACACGGGGCGAGTGCAGGAGACCACAGGGGGTGGATGTGGCGAGGGTGCATGATTCCTAGCGTCATTGTCATGACGAATCACTCGACACATCCCTCTCGGTCCGGCCCGTCCGGCCCCCGTCCACCGATCGCCTGGCCGCTGGTGTTCGGCCTCGCCGCCCTGACGTTGCTGTGGCCGTTGACCAGCGTGACCGGGCTCGCCGATGCGATCGGCAACCCGGCTCGCGCCCTGCTCCTGATCGCGGGAATCGGTGGCGCCTGGATCGGTGTGGTCGGTCTGGGTCACGTGGCCCGGCCGATCGCCACCCTGACCCTGACCGGACTGGTGGCCGGGGTGATCACCGTGGTGGCGTCCGTGGTGGTGACCGGGCTCGGCGCCGAGAGCGGGGGACTGAGTGGGACGCCGGCGTTCGCGGTCCCGCTTGTGGCAGTGGAGATGATCGGGAGCCAGACGCTGCTCGGGTTCCTCGCGGGGTTGGTGGCGGCAGGGGTGCAGCGGCTGCGCGGCCCGGGAGCGGGTACCCGATGAGCGGCCTCTCGCGGCGCGGATTTCTCGCGGCGGCCGGCGCTGGAGCCGCGGCGGTGGGCCTCACGGGGTGCAACTCGGCGAGCACGAGTGCGGTAAGTGAGCCGGAGCAGTTCGACACACCACTGCCGATCCCGCCTCTGGCCGAGTCGGAGATGATCGACGGTATCCGCACCTTCTGGATCACAGCACAGCCGGGCAGGCATGAGTTCCGTCCGGGCCAGAGCACCTCGACATGGGGCTTCGACGGTTCCTACGGCGGGCCCACGGTGCGGGCCGCGGTGGGCGAGCGGGTCGCCGTCGAGGTGACGAATGATCTGGACGAGGCGACCAGCGCGCACTGGCACGGGATGCACCTGCCGCCGGATATGGACGGCGGCCCGCACCAGATGATCGAGCCTGGCGACACCTGGCGGGCGGAGTGGCTGATCGATCAGGCACCGTGCACCCTCTGGTATCACCCGCACCCGCACGGGGCCACGGAACGGCATGTGTACCGCGGGCTGACCGGGCTGTTCTACCTGGACCCGGCGCCCGGGTCTGCGGAGGAAGCGGTGCACGAGCAACTGCCGCACACCTACGGGGTGGACGACATCCCGGTGGTGATCGGTGACAAGAGCTTCTCCGACGGCGGGGAGTTGGTGATCGACGACGGTGGCAACGAGGTCGGACTGCTGGGGGACGTCGTCACCGTGAACGGAGTGGTGGGTCCATTGCTCCCGGTGAGGACGGAGCGGGTGCGGCTACGGCTGCTGAACGCCTCCACCGCCCGTACCTACTCGCTCGGGCTTCCCGGCCGCACGGTCACGCTGGTGGCAACCGACGGCGGACTGGTGCGCGAGCCGGTCGCGCTGGAGCAGGTGCGCCTCTCACCCGGTGAGCGTGCGGAGGTGGTGGTGCAGCTGGAGCCGGGTGAGGAGGTGATGCTGCACTCCTTCGAACCGGACCTGGGCAACGTGGTCGTGCCCTTCGCCGTGGGGGCCAATGACGCATTCGACGTGCTGCGGATCGTGGCCGGGAGTGAGCTGGCGCCGTCGGAGGACGTGCCAGGTGAGCTGACCTCGTTCGGGCTGGATGCCGCGAGCGCGACGGTGCGCCGGGAGTTCCGGCTCTCGGACCGGGAGATCAATGGTGCAGAGATGGACATGGCCCGCATTGACGAGACCGTCGAGGTGGGCACCACCGAGATCTGGACTGTGATCAACGACGACCTCTCACCGCACAACTTCCACGTGCACGACGTGCAGTTCGAGGTGCTCAGCGTGGGCGGGTCACCGCCGCCGCCGGAGCTGCGCGGCCACAAGGACACGGTGTACCTGGAGCCCGGGCGGGCGGTGGAGCTGATCATGAGGTTCGAGGACTATGCGGACCCGCAGTGGCCGTATATGTACCACTGTCACCTGCTACGGCATGAGGACGAGGGCCTGATGGGGCAGTTCGTGGTGGTGAATCCGGGCGAAGCGGCGGACCCGTCGATGATCGCCGGGCACGGGCACCATTGAGTCCCCGAACGTATCCCGCTGAGCCCCCAGCCGCTGAGCGTTCGGCCCACTGATTCAGGCCGGGGACCACCCCTCCTCGCTCCGGATCCCGCCCATGATGCGCTCGGAGATCTCGCGAAGCTGCCGACGTTGCGGCTTCGTCAGGCGGTCGAGCACCAGTCGCCGAACCGTGAGGACGTGCCCCGGCATCGCTTCGGTCACCTTCACCGAACCCGCGTCAGTGAGCGTGGCCAACGTGTACCGGCCATCGGAGGGATCCGGCCTCCGGTTCACCCACTCCTTCGACTCGAGGCGACCGACCGCGCGTGAGAGCCGGGAGAGCGAGCTGTTCGCGTATCCCGCCAGCACGCTCATCCGCAGTGTCTGCTGCGGCGCGTGGGCGAGGGCGTAGAGGATCCCGTACTCGAAGTGGGTGAGTTGGGAGTCGCGCTGGAGCTGATCGTCGAGAGCCGCGGGCAGCCACTCCAGCACCGTCGCCAAGGCCGCCCACGTCTGGAGATCCTCACCGGTGAGCACCGGCGGTGAGCTGGGATTCGTCATCCGGCAAGCCTACTGGCAGGCGAGCGAATTGACTTGCTCAGTCAAGTGGCACGACGTAGCATTCACTTGACTGAGCAAGTGAAGTGGCGGACATCGCGACAGTGAGGAAGCGGGCAGTATGGATCTCGGACTGGCAGGCAAGAGAGCATTCGTGAGCGGCTCGACACAAGGGATCGGCTATGCGATCGCAGAGGCGCTGCTCCGAGAGGGGGCGTCGGTGATCGTCAACGGACGCGAGGAGGAGCGCGTGCGGGCGACAGTCGACGCACTTGGCGGCATCTTCCCTGGTGCGGACGTCACGGGCGTCGCAGCAGACTTCAGCGATCCGGACCAGGTCCGGCTATTGCTCGACCGTCTGGGCGCCATCGACATCCTCGTCAACAACGTCGGGGTGTTCGAGGTCAAGGAGTTCGCAGACATCTCCGACCAGGAGTGGCAACGCTACGTCGATATCAACGTGATGAGCGGCGTCCGGCTCTCCCGGCACGCCCTGGGCGGCATGCTCGACAGGGGCTGGGGGCGCATCCTCTTCATTGCCAGCGAATCGGGTGTGAACGTCCCCGCCGGGATGATCCACTACGGCACCACCAAGGCAGCGACCCTCGCACTGAGCAACGGCCTGGCCAAGCTCACCCGTGGCACCGAGGTCACGGTGAACACCATCCTCGGCGGGCCGACCTACTCCGACGGCGTCGCCGGAGTAGTCGAGCAGATCGCCCAAGCCCAGGGCGCGTCAACCGACGACGTCAAACGCACCATCGCCGCGGGCAACCAGACCTCGCTCGTGCAGCGCTTCCTCGATCCCGCCGAGATCGCCCATCTCGCGGTCTATCTCACGAGTCCCCTCTCCTCGGCCACCAACGGAGCCGCACTGCGCGCTGACGGGGGAACGCTCACGAGCACACTGTAAGGAGCGTGCGACACCGGAGCGGGCCGCGGGGAGGGCGCGTCGAGTGGATAACGGCGCTCAGGCGCCGGACTTCTCCCGCACCTGCCGCTTGATCCGCGCCAGCATCCCGCCCATCCCGCGCAGGCGCAGCGGGGTGATGGCGCGAGACAGGCCGAGCCGGTCGGAGACGTCGTCGGGCACCGCAAGCACCTCGGCAGCGGTCAGCCCGTCCAGGCCCTCGTGCAGGATGCCAGCGAACCCACGCGTGGTCGGGGCCTCCGCGGGAGCGGAGAAGAACAGGCGCACGACGGCGTCCGTTCCGTTCCCGCCGCCGTCGCCTTCCAGCTCGGTCACCAAGAAGATCGGCGACTGGCACTCCGGCACCGGCTCCAGCAGCTCCGGGTGCTCGGCGTACCGCTCCGGGAGTTCGGGCAGCCCCTCGCTGAACTCCAGCAGAAGCTGCAGCCGGTCCGGTTCGCCGAGGGCGTTGAAGTCCTCAACGATCGCCGCGAGCGCCTCCGGGAGCGGCGCGGGTGCTGCGCTTTGGCTCATCGAGCAGGCACCTCGCTGGGCACCTCACCAGGCTGCTCCCCACGCACGATCGGCACGCGCACCGCGTTGCCCCACTCGGTCCAGGAGCCGTCGTAGTTGCGGACGTGGGGGAACCCGAGCAGGTGGGAGAGCACGAACCAGGTGTGACTGGAACGCTCACCGATCCGGCAGTACGCGATCACCGGTTCCTGCGGGCTCAGGCCCTTCTCGTGCCGGTAGATCTCCTCCAGCTCCGTGCGGGACTTGAACGTACCGTCCTCGTTCGCCGCTCGAGCCCACGGCACGGACTGCGCACCGGGGATGTGACCGCCGCGCAGGCTGCCCTCGTCGGGGTAGTCCGGCATGTGGGTGCGCTCGCCGGTGTACTCCGGCAATGAGCGCACGTCGACGAGCTGGCCGCCGAGGAAGCCGAGCACGTCCTCCTTGAAGGCACGGACCACCGTGTCCTCGCGCTCCACCACGGGGTAGTCCGTGGGCTGTGGGCTCGGCACCTCCTTGGTGAAGTCGCGACCCTCGGCCACCCACAGGGCGCGGCCGCCGTCGAGCAGGCGTACGTCCGGGTGCCCGAACAGGGTGAACACCCACAGGGCGTAGGCCGCCCACCAGTTGTTCTTGTCGCCGTAGATCACCACGGTGGTGTCGCGGCTGATCCCCTTGGCCGCCATCAGGGCGGCAAATCCCTCACCGTCGACGTAGTCGCGGGTGACGGGGTCATTGAGGTCGGTGTGCCAGTCGATCTTCACTGCGCCGGGGATGTGACCGGTGTCGTAGAGCAGCACGTCCTCATCCGACTCGACCACGACCAGGCCCGGGTCACCGAGGTGCTCGGCGAGCCAGTCGGTGCTGACCAGGCGCTCGGGGTGGGCGTAGGCGGTGAACTTCTCGGCGTCGTCGTACGGGAGCGGCATGAGCGGTTCCTCCTGGCGGGTTGCTCCGATGGGCACTGGTTCGATCTTCTCACCGCCCTCCGGGCTGCTCCAAAGCCTCCGCCCGGGTCCACATCGTGGTCACTGGCACACACTGCTTTCCATCTGAACCATCTCCGGCAGACATGACACATGTCCGGCCCCGCCGACGGTGCCTCACACTGCCGCAGGTGTGTCAGTCAGACGGCTGCGGCGGAGGAAGATGGCGGACATGATCACCACAACGGATCGGCGCCACCTGCGCCGCTGCGTGGACCTGGCCCGCACCGCCCTGGAAGCCGGGGACGAGCCGTTCGGCTCCGTACTCGTCGCGGCCGACGGGCGCGAGCTGTTCGCCGACCACAACCACGTGGCCGGTGGCGACCATACGCAGCACCCCGAGTTCGCCATCGCCCGGTGGGCGGCCCAGAATCTTGGCTCCGCGGACCGCGCGAGCGCCACCGTCTACACCTCGGGCGAGCACTGCCCAATGTGCGCGGCCGCGCACGGATGGGTCGGCCTGGGCCGGATCGTCTACGCCAGCAGCTCGGCACAACTGACCGCCTGGCACACCGAGTGGGGCATCCCGCCCGGCCCCGTACGGGCGCTACCCATCACGCACGTGGTACCGGGCGCCGTCGTGGATGGGCCCGACCCGCACCTCGCGGACGAGGTGCGGAACCTGCACCGACGGCTCCTCGGCCTCACGCCATAGCCTTCTTCGCGCGATCCCTGCGGTGCCTCGCTCCACCGCACCTCCTGGCGTCGGCACGCCTCCGCGGGGGCTCCTCGGCCTCACGCCATAGCCCTCTTCGCGCGATCCCTGCGGTGCCTCGCTCCACCGCACCTCCTGGCGTCGGCACGCCTCCGCGGGGGCTCCTCGGCCTCACGCCATATCGATGAAGCGCTCGGCCTTCTCCGCCGGTCCCACCACGATCACCTTGTCGCCCCAGTCCAGCACCGTGTCGCCATCGGCGTGCGCCCACCCGGCGTCCCGCTTGCGGACGGCGGTCACGTTCAGGTTGTGCTTGGAGCGCAGCCCGATCGTGGCGATCGAGGAGCCCACCAGCGACGGCGGCACCGTGGCGGTGATCATCGCGAAACCTCCCCCGAGATCCTGGTAGTCGGCGATCGACCCGCGGAGCAAGTGCGCCACCCGCCGACCCATGTCCGACTCCGGGTAGACCACATGGTGCACCCCGATCTGCTCAAGGATCTGACCGTGCGGGTCGGTGATCGCCTTCGCCCACACCTTGCCGATGCCGAAGCGAACGAACCACGAGGCGGTCAGGATGGAGGCCTCAAGGTCGCTGCCGATCCCCACGACCGCATGCGTGAAGTCCGGCACGGCGAGCTGGTCGAGCACTTCCTTCTTGGTGGAGTCAGCGCGCACCACGTGCGTCAGCACCCCGCTGAGCTCCTGGACGATCTCCGGGTTGGTGTCGATGCCGAGCACGTCCACGCCCGCCTGCGCGAGCTCGATCGCCAGGGCTCTGCCGAAGCGGCCGAGCCCGGCCACCACCACCGAGTCCGAAGGGCTCAGGGACGTGCGGGGAGCTCCCCCGCGAATGTTCTCAGCCAACGATCGGCCTTTCCTTAGGAAGTTCGAACATGAGCTTGCGGGTCCGCAAAGCCAACGCGGAACCGATGGTGATCGGCCCGAGCCGGCCCACGAACATGATCGCGACCAGGAGCAGGTGGGCGCCGGTGGGCAGATCGGCCGTAATACCTGTGGACAGGCCCACGGTGCCGAACGCCGAGACCACCTCGAACAGGATCTGATCCAGGCTGAACGACGTGGCGATCAGCAGGATCCAGGTGCCCAGCACCACCACCGCCACCGCCAGCAGCGCCACCGTGATCGCTTCCCGGTGCACCGCACGGGAGAGCCTGCGGCCGAAGATGTTCACCGCCGTCTCCCCGCGCAGCTCGGTGACGATGATGAAGAACAGCACGAGGAAGGTCGTCACCTTCACACCACCCGCCGTGCCGGCCGGGCCGCCGCCGATGAACATCAGCAGATCCTGAGTGAACAATGCCTGCGTACTCATCGCACCGGTGTCGATGGCATTGAAACCCGCCGTCCGCGTCATGACGGCGGAGAAGAAGCCGAGCAGCAGCTTGCCGCCCACCTCGTGCGCGCCGAGAGTGTCCGGGTTGTCCCACTCCAGCGCCGTCAGAGTGATCGTGCCGAGCACGAGCAGCGCGACGCTGCCAAGGATGACCAGCTTGGTGTGCATGCTCCACTGTTCCGGCACCCGGATGTGCTTGCGCAACTCGAACAGCACCGGGAAACCGAGGCCGCCGATGATCACCGCGCAGGCCACCGGAATCAGCACCCAGGGGTCGGTCGCGTAGCCCATCAGCGAGTCGCTGTCGAGCGCGAAGCCGGCGTTGTTGAACGCCGAGATGGCAGTGAATACGCCCTTCCAGACGGCGGCCGGCCCATTCATCTCGTACGTCACCAGGAAGCGGGTGACCAGGATGAGGGCGACCAGCCCCTCGATGGCGATGCTCATCTTGGCCACACCGAGCACCACGCTACGCACATCACCGATGCCGACGGCGCGCACCGACGCACTGGCCACGAGGCGACTGCGCAGACCGAGCCTGCGGGCCATCAGGATCGCCAGCAGGGAGGCCGCCGTCATGATGCCCAACCCGCCGATCTGGATCAGGACGGCGATCACCGCCTCCCCGAAACCGCTCCAGTAGACCGGGGTGTCCACCACGATCAGCCCCGTCACGCAGACGGCGGACGTCGCCGTGAACAGCGCCTCTTCCCACGTCGGCAGACCCGCCGCGGGATCGGCCACGGACACCGGAAGCATGAGGAGCCCGGTACCGATGGCGATCGCCGCCGCGAACCCGAGCGCGAGCACCTTGGCAGGGTGCTGGGGCACCGGGAGGGCGCGTATGGCGCTCCGGACCGCGCGGCGAGCGCGCGACGGGCCTGCAGTAGACACGAGTGGCAACGTAGACCTGACTGCGTGCGGGCGCCAACCGCTGGGCGCAGGAGGTGGCCGGAGTCACACCGACCGCGCACCGACTGACACAGCGGGACCAGTGTGGACGGCGGACTCGCCGATCAGTCCCCGCTGTCCTGGCGCCGCGTCTCCGTCGGGATGGGACCCGGGTCGGGGTCGATCAGGCCGGTCTCCTCGTCCGGGTCACCGATGTCGGTGCCCTCGGAGTCGAGCACACCGTCCTCATTCATGTCCCGGCTGCGCTTCTCGCCGGCATCCCAGCGCAGCGTGATCGCGGCCAACACGGCAGCCACCAGCGATGCGGCGAGGATCGCTGCTTTCGCCCCGGAGGTGTGCTCGGAGTCGGTGAAGGAGAGCTCGGCGATCAGCAACGCCACCGTGAACCCGATCCCTGCCAGCAGACCCACCGGGAGCAGGTCGCGCACACCGATCCGGTCCGGAAGCCGCAGCGGCGTGATCTTGGTGACCACCCAGGTCACACCGAGCACACCGAGCACCTTCCCGACCACCAGGCCCAGCACGATCGCCAGTACCACCGGCTGGCCAAGGATGGTGCCAACGCCGCCACCGTCGACCACGGAGACCCCGGCGGAGAAGAACGCGAAGACCGGCAGCGCGATCCCGGCGGAGATCGGCTTGATGTGGTGCTCGAGCTCGTGCGTGCGGGTGTGCTCTTCCCCGTGCCGGATGATCGCCGGCACTGTCAGGCCCAGCAGTACGCCCGCGATCGTGGCGTGGATACCCGCTTCGTGCATGAACGCCCAGGCCACCAGTGCCAGCGGTAGCAGCAGGTACCAGCGCATCACCTTCATCCGCACCAGCACAGCGAAGACGGCCACCGCGGCGAGTGCCACGGCCAGGTACTGCAGGTGGAGCTCGTCGGTGTAGAACACGGCGATCACCACGATGGCGAGCAGGTCGTCCACCACGGCGAGGGTGAGCAAGAAGGTTCGCAGGGCAGAGGGCAGGCCGCGGCCGAAGACAGCCAGCACGGCGAGCGCGAAAGCGATGTCGGTGGCGGCGGGGATCGCCCAGCCGCTCAGCGCGCCCGGGTCACCAGCGAGAACCACCACGGCGGCGTAGATGGCGGCAGGGACGGCCATGCCACCCACGGCAGCAAGCATCGGCACCCCTGCCTGCTTCACATCACGCAGGCTTCCTGCCACGAACTCATGTTTGAGCTCGACGCCCACCACGAAGAAGAAGATGGCCAGCAGCCCATCGGCTGCCCAGGTGCCGAGTGAGAGATCCAGGTGGATCGCACTCGGACCCACCACGAGCTCGGTGAGCGAGAAATAGGACTCCCGGGCCGGGGAGTTCGCCCAGACCAAGGCGAGTACGGCGGCTCCGATGAGGAGGAAGCCCCCGGTGGTCTCCTGAGTCACCCAGGAACGGGCGCGGTCTCGACGTGACGGATTGCTGGTGGACGGCATATGGCTCCTGTACAGGGGTCGGGCGCTGCAGAGGGTCGCTGCGGCTCTGCCGACCAGACTTCCCGGCGCACCGCGTGACAGTCTACCGATCGGCGTGCGCGGGTGTCAGGCACGACGGGAACAACCGGTCTCGTCCGGACGTTGGGCACCTGGCCGGATCGAAAGGGGAACCCGTGAAGCACGAGCTCGAGTCCGAACAGCAGTACCTCGATCTGCTCTACCGGCGCGTGGAGGCCCAGCGAGCCGAGGTCACCGACCAGCTGGCCCGGACCCGCCGCTCCGATGCCGACGGACCGGCTGACCTGCTGGACCGGGACACCCGGGTAGCGCGCCTGCAAGAGCGGGCGAGGGCGCTCGACCATGCCGAGCATGGCCTGTGCTTCGGTCGCCTGGACCGGCAGGACGGCAGCACCACGTACATCGGCCGGATGGGACTGCGGTCGGCGGACCTGGAGCCGTTGCTGGTGGACTGGCGCGCTCCGGCGGCGGCCGATTTCTATACCGCGACGGCGCGCAGCGGGTCCGGCGTCGTGCGGCGCCGCCACCTGCGCACCCGGGGGCGCACCGTCGTCGGACTCAACGATGAACTCCTGGGCGACGGCCACCAGGACTCGACCTTCGTCGGTGAGGGTGCCCTGATGGAGGCCCTGACGGCGGAGCGAACCGGCCGTATGCACGAGATCGTGGCCACCTTGCAGGCCGAGCAGGACGAGATCATCCGATCCTCACCCGACGGGGTACTCGTCGTACAGGGCGGGCCAGGCACCGGCAAGACCGCGGTGGCACTGCATCGCACGGCCTACCTGCTCTACACCCACCCGACGATCGCCGAACGCGGAGTGCTCGTGCTCGGGCCGAGCCCCACGTTCCTCGACTACATCCACGACGTGCTGCCCTCGCTCGGTGAGACGCACGCGGTGCTGGCCACGGTGGACTCACTGGTGCCGGGCATCATTGCCACCCGTGCCGAGCTTCCGGCCACGGCCACAGTGAAGGCACGACCGGTGATGGCCCAACTGGTGGCGGCCGCGGTGCGCGACCGGCAGGGTCACCAGGGCAACCGGGCGGGCCAGGGCAGCCAGGGAGGTGTCACCTTCACCTATCAAGGCGACGACTACCGGCTCACGACGGCGGTGCTCGACCACGCCGTCGAACGCGCGCGGCACGTGGGGTACCCGCACAACGTCGCACGGCACACCTTCCGTACGACCGTGCTCGACCACGTGGTCGAACTGGTGCTTGCCCGCGAGCAGGCGCTGTACGACTCCACCGACTCCGGGTTCGAAGAGGAGATCAGCCGGCTCGATCGTGCCCTGGCGCGCGGCGAGGACCACCTGCCGGCGAAGGTGGAGGGCGCAGGCACCGAGGTGACCGGACTCGCGGCACGGCACGAGGCACCGAGACTGCGCCGCGAACTCACCGCGGACCCGGCCTTCGCACGAGTACTGGACGACCTGTGGCCCGTCCTCACCCCGGAGTCATTGCTGGAAGACCTGTTGACCGATCGTTCCCGGCTCGCCAGGGCTGCAGCCGGACTGCTGGAAACCCACGAACAGCAAGCGCTGCTACGCCCCGCCGGAGCGGGGTGGACCAGCGGGGACGTGCCCTTGCTGGACGAGGCCGCCGAACTGCTCGGTGAGGACGAGTCCGTCCGGGAAGCCAACGCCCAGGCCCAGCGCGAGGCGGGGATTCGCTACGCGCAGCGCGTGATCGCCGCCAGCGGCGGTGGCATGGCACAGGCCGTCTCCGCTGAGGAGCTGGCGGGGCGGTTCGCCGAACGCGACACCCGCCCGTTGGCCGAGCGGGCTGCGGCCGACCGATCCTGGGCGTACGGGCACGTGATCGTGGATGAGGCCCAAGAGTTGACGCACATGCAGTGGCGGATGGTGCTACGCCGGGTGCCGAGCGGGTCGATGACCGTGGTCGGGGATGTGCACCAGGCGTCGGCCGTCGCCGGGACGACCTCGTGGGCAGAGCTGGCCGATCAGTTCGGGCACCGTCGCTGGCGGCACACGGAACTGACGATCAGCTACCGCACCCCGGAGCCGATCATGGCCGCTGCGCACGAGCTGCTGCGCACGCTCCATCCGGATGCCACCGCGCCGGTCTGCGCACGCAGCACCGGGGAGAAGCCGTGGGTGCGCACCACGAGAGGTGACCTTGCCGCCGAGGTGGGGGCCGCCGTCGTGAACGAGATGGCGCAGCTGGACGGGACGTTCGCTGTGATCGTGCCACCGGAGCGGCTGGTGGAGTACGCCATGGCGACCGAGCTCGCAGTTCCCGGCACCACGTTCGGGCCGGACGCGCGCACCGACGGTGCCTCCGGCTGTGTGGTGCTCACGCCGCTGCAGGCGAAGGGGCTGGAGTTCGACGGGGTGCTGGTGGTGGATCCGGCGGCGATCCTGGCCGGCGGGACCAGCAGCGGTCCGTCGAACTCCAGCGCCTTGTACGTGGCGATGACCCGGCCGACGACGCGTCTGGGGATACTCTGCGGGCCGCAGGTTCCCGAAGAACTGGTGCACCTGGTCTGATCAGCTGCCCCCGATCAGCAACCGCAACTGCGCCGGCGCACCAGCTCGGGGACCAGCACGGTCTGCCCCGGAGCGGCGGTCAGCATGTCGAGCGCCCGCTGCACCATCTGCTCCATCGGCTGCGTCACCGCGGACAGCGGCGGCCAGGTGTAGGCCGAGGCGGCCGACCCGTCGAAGGCGACCATCGCGATCTCCTCCGGAACCCGCACCCCGGCCTCGTGGAAGGCGAGCAGCGCCCCCACCGCCTGCTCGTCGGAGGCGACGAACACGGCGGTGGGGCGTTCGGGCTCGGTCAGCAGTTGATGCCCGGCCCGGTAACCACCCTCCCGCGAGTAGGGCTGGCTCGCCAGCGGACCCTCGGCCAGCCCGGCCTCGGCGAGAGCATCCGCCCACCCGCGCTGCCGGTTCCCCGCGGCGTCACCGATGAAGGCGACCCGCTCGTGGCCGTGCTCGATCAGGTGCGTCACCGCGACGCGGGCGCCGCCGTACCGGTCCACTCCCACGCTCGCCACACCCTCGGGGGCGGTGGCGGCGTTGATCAGCACGACGGGCACACCTGACACCTTCGCCGCCGCGGCACCGCGGGCGTCCATCGGCCGGGCGACCAGCATCCCGTCCACCTGCCGCGCGGCGAGCTGCTCGATCGCCTCGGCCACGTCGCCTCCCGTGCGCACGAGCAACGCCAGACCCCGCGCGCCCGCGGCGTGCTCCACCTGGTCGGTGAGCTCACCGAAGTACGGATTGCCCACCGAGGCCACCACCAGCCCCACCTGGCCGGTGCTGCCCAGGCGCAGCGCCCGGGCGGTGGCGTTCGGACGGTATCCGAGCGTGCGGACGGCCTCCAGCACCCGGGCTCGGGTTGCCGGAGCCACGTTCTTCGGTCCGTCGTTGAGGGTGTAACTCACGACGGCGGTGCTCACCCCGGCCAGAGCGGCCACGTCCGCACGGGTCACCCGCGCGGGGTTGGCCTCGGCACGGCCCGCACCGGCCGGCTGGGTAGGCCCGGGTGACCCGCCGCGCCGGTTCACTGCGGGGCGTCGCCGAAGTCGTCGATCGGCAGCCGCTCACCGCCGCGCAGTGCGGACTCGTGTGCCACCAGGCCGGGCAGGGTGTAGCGGGCGGCCACCCAGGCGTTCACGGTGGGGAGGGTCTGGGTGTTGACCGCGGTGACGAAGTCGTGCACAAGCAGGTGATGGCTGCCCATGTGACCGTTCCCCAGGCCGGTGAGCTCGGCCGGCAGCGCCGAGGTGTCGTGCACCGGGGCATGCCCGGAGACGAAAGAGTCGTGCAGCTTCTCGTCCACGTTCGCCAGTGTCGCATCACCGGTGTCCTGGTGTGCCGGCTCCCCGGGCCGGACCAGCTCGGAGAGGTCCTCCAGCACGCCGGACCGGTTGTGCCAGAGCGTGGACAGTGAGTTCTGCTCGAGGATCCCCTCGGTGCCGTAGAAGGTGAACCGGGACTCAGGGACTGCACCGGCGAGGCCCACGCGGCGGAACTCGTTGGTGCGGAAGCTGCCGCCGTCGGCGGTCTCGAACAAGGCGGAAGCGTTGGAGAAGTCGTTGTCGAACATGCTCACCTCTTTGTCGAAGACGCCGTCGCCGCGCTGGTCCGGGACCCCGACGGCGCTGACGCTGACCGCGTGGGTGTTCCACGCGCCGAGCACCCCTCCGATGGCGTGGGTGGGGTACTTCATCGGCGGGTAGCTGGCGGTTCGCTTCCAGTCCGCGCCGCCGCTGTACTGGTAGGCGGCGTAGAAGCCGTGGTCCATATCGTGCACATAGTCGCCCTCGGCGTAGAAGACGCGACCGAAGGCGCCGTCGGCTGCCTTCTGCCGCCCGAGCACGGTGACCGGGTTGTACTGGCTGGTCTCGCCCATCATGTAGGTGAGGCCGGTCTCCTTGACCGCGTCGATGATCGCGGCGATCTCCTCACGCGTGAACGCCATGGGCACCGCAGAGTAGACGTGCTTGCCGGCGCGCAGCGCCTGCACCACCAGCGGGCCGTGGGTCCACCGCTGAGTGAAGATGGCCACCGCGTCCACATCGGAGGCGAGCATCGCTTCGAAGTCCGGCTCCACGCCGGCCAGGCCGAGGTCGCGGGCGAGGGTGGTAGCACGGTCGGCGATCGTGTCGGTCACGGTGACGCGGGAGACCCCGGGGTGGGCGTGGAACAGAGTCGCGAATCCGCCGGCGAACTGCCCGGCGCCTACGATTCCCAGTGAGAACGGCATGCGTGTAGCTCCTTCAGAGGCGTGTCGGTCACGCAAATCTACTCGAGTAACTCGATGTGTCAAGAGCAGGTCCACGCAGGTGATCGGCACCGTCGGAATGAGCTCGCTACCGCCCGGAAGCCATTCACACGGCCGAGTCGGCGGTGGCGTGGTTGACTGCCCCCCACCGACCTCGGGCGAGGGAGCCTCATGAGTTCACCGAATGACTTCGACACGGCGCTGCACCACGAGCACAACCGCTTCCTGCACCCGGGGATGCTGGTGCCGTTCGTGCTGCTGGTGGCGTGCTTCGCTGCCTGGGGCACGGCTGCGAACATGACCGACACCCTGGTCTCGACGTTCACCTCCGTCTTCGACGACATGTCCACCGTGCAGGCCACGCTCGTGCAGTCGGCGTACTACGGCGCCTACTTCCTGCTCGCGCTGCCGGCAGCATTCGTCAACCAACGCTTCAACTACAAGGTGGGGGTGCTGCTCGGGCTCGGTCTGGCTGCCTCGGGCGGGTTCCTGTTCCTGCCCGCCGCGCAGGCGCAGACGTTCGGCTTCTTCCTGGCGGCGATCTTCGCCCTGGCCGCCGGGTTGTCGATCCTGGAGACCTCGGCCAACCCGTATGTGATGAGCATGGGGCCGGAGTCCAACGCGACCCGCCGGCTGAACTTCGCCCAGGCCTTCAACCCGGTCGGCACCAACACCGGCGTACTCCTGGCGGCTCTGCTGATCGCACCGAACCTCAGTCCTCTGACCCAGGACGAGCGCGACACGCTTCCACCGGCCGAACGGGACGCGCTGCTCACCACCGAGCTGGACGCCGTCATGACCCCGTACGTGGGCCTGGCGGTGGTGCTGGTGCTGATCTGGGTGGGGATCGCCGTCACGAAGGTGCCGGGATTGAAGGTCGGGGCCAGCCACGAGGTGGACACCCGTGGTTCCTCCTCACGGGTGAAGCGACTGCTGACGAACACCCACTACTCCTTCGGGGTGGTGGCCCAGTTCTTCAACGTGGCCGCGCAGACCTGCATCTGGACCTTCACGATCACCTACGCACGGGACCAGATCGGCGCCAGCCCCACGGCGGCGAACTGGTGGTTGCAGGCGAGCCTGATCGTGTTCCTGGTGGCGCGGTTCGCGATGGTGGCGCTGATGGGCAGGTTCGATTCGCGGGTGCTGATGCTCGTCATGACCTGCCTTGGCGTGGTGGGTTGTCTCGTGGCCGTGGCGGCGCCGGGCATGGTGGGCCTGGTGGCCGTGGTGGCGCTCTCAGCCTGTCTGTCGCTGCTGTTCCCGACGATCTACGGGATCGCGCTGGAAGGCCTGGGCCACGACACCAAGTTCGGCGCCGCCGGCCTGGTGATGGCCATCGTGGGCGGTGCGACCGTACCGCTGCTCCAGGGCCAGCTGGTGGACTCCGTCGGCTCCGCGTTCTCCTACATCGTGCCGGCCGGATGCTTCGTGGTGATCGTGGGGTATGCGATCTATACGTTGCGGGCGCCGCGGCCGATCCACGAGACGGGGTGAGTACACGCTTGTGCCGTATGCGCACGAGAGGTGACATGCGCAGCACGGTGTTCCGGAACAATCGCACGCTCCTCAGGCCCACGCGAGCTCCAGCAGGCGCCGGGCCCGGAGGTCGAGGAGTGGCTAGCCTGATCCGCGACGCGCGATCTCCTTCCGTAGCGGAATCGCACGTCGAAATGGTGCTGGCACCGCCGCCACAGCCGCCTATTCGACGTGTGATTCCAGTCAGCCGGGCGGCATGCGCTTCTGCGGATGCAACGTCTCGTGCCGGGCCAGCATGGCGACGAGTTCGGCGATCTTGCGCTCCCGGGTCTGCTGCCGCTTGACGTTCTCCACCCGGTAGATCATCGCGAACCGATTCGTCGAGGTGAGCACCTCGAACATCGCCTGGGCATCCGGGTTCGCCGCGATCGCTGCGGCCAGATCCTCCGGTACGACGGCGGTCGCCGGACCTGCGTAGGCCGCCTCCCAACGCCCGTCCGCCTTCGCCTCCTCGACGGCGGCACGCCCTGCGGGCAGCATCTTGCCTTCGGCTTCCAGGCGCTCCACACGCCCGACGTTCTTGGCCGACCACCGGCTGCGCGGCCGGCGCGGGGTGTAGCGCTGCAGCGAGGTGGCGTCATCGCGGGACTTCGCCTGGCCATCGATCCAGCCCACGCAGAGGGCCTCCAGCACGGCACCCTCGTAGGTCAGGGCCGTGACGTTGCCCCCCTTCTTGCCGAGCACCAGCCACACTCCCGGTGAGGTGTCGTGGTGGGCGATCAGCCACTCGCGCCAGGCGGCGGCGTCGGGGAGCAGGAGCTCGGGCAGCGGTGGCGCAGGCATGGCGGGAGCCTAGCCTTCAGCACTGACGAGGGTGGCCCTGGTGTCAAATCAGGGCGGCGCCCACGACACTCATGCCGCCCTCGTGAGTGCCACTCGAGCGACCCCGCGTCAGTCCCGCTTGGGGTCAGCCGGCGCAGCCGACCAGATGCCTACCAGCCGAGCCACCACCACCGTCAGGTACAGCGTCCCGACGACCGCCATGAAGGACCCCAGCGACCTCGCCCACGGCGATACGGGCAGCACATCCCCGTAGCCGAGCGTGGCAAGCGTGACATAGGAGTAGTACAACGTCTGGTGCCAACCCAGCGGCCCGCCATCACCCTGCGGATCGGTGAAGCTGCCAGGAGCGAAGACCTCGAGCAGCGCGAAGCTCGCACCGAAGAACCCGCCCAGCACCAGATAAGCGGTGACCGCCACCAGGACGAGGTCCAGTCCTGGTGCAGACCTGCGCCGGAACACGAAACGCAGCAGGCCGTAGATCAGGGCAGCCATCGAGAGGGCGACGGAGATCAGCATGGCGACGGTCGCCGTCGTACTGTCCTGCTTCACCGAGAACCACGCGCCACACACGAGGAAGATCCCGGTCACGGCCACCATCGGGCCCACATGCTGGCCCTCGTCGCGCACCGTGAGGATGCCGAATCCGAGCATCACGGCGTAGAGCACCATGTACAACACAGCCAGGCCCGGCCCGAGGGTAGTGACCGGGTAGCCGAACTGCAGCAGCACCACACAACCGAGCAAGATCGCCACCCGGGCGCTACCAGATCGGCGGCCGGATGCCTCTCGCGGCGGGGAGGCGGGCATGTGCGACATCGCGACGGTCCCTTTCGTGGGCGTGGTGGGCCAGGCGCCAATGTAGCGAGAAGGCCGATGCGGGACACGGAAACGTACATCAGTACTGTCTCGATCGTCTCGTGCCACGATCAGACCATGCTGATCTGTGCCACGTGCGCGGTGGAATACGACGAACCCGCCCCCGAGGTCTGCCCCATCTGCGCAGACGAACGCCAGTACCTGCCCGTCGGTGGGCAACGCTGGACCACCCTGACCGAGCTGGCTGAGGCGGGCACCACGCTCACCTGGGCCGAGACTGAACCGGACGTGCATTGCATCAGCACACGGGACGCCGTCGGGATCGGGCAGACCGCCCAGCTGGTGCGCACCTCGCAGGGTTCGCTGCTGTGGGACCCGCCCGGCTTCTTGGACGCCGACGGCGTTGCCCGGGTTCGCGCACAGGGCCCGGTTCTCGCGGTGGCCGCCAGCCACCCGCACATGTTCGGCGTACAGGTGGAGTGGGCGCGGGCGCTCGATGCGCAGGTGCTGGTGGCCGAGGCGGATGCGATGTGGCTCGGCCGGACGGACGAGCGGGTGCAGGTCTGGTCCGGGACGCACGACGTGCTGCCCGGGCTCACGTTGCACCAGGTGGGCGGGCACTTCGCCGGCTCGGCGGTGGCGTTGTGGACGCAGGGGGCCGAAGGCAGGGGGTTGCTACTCACCGGGGACACCATCTTCCCGAACCCGGACCGAGCGTCGGTGGGGTTCCTGCGCAGCTACCCGAACAAGATCCCCCTCTCCGCCGCAGTGGTGGAGCGGATCGCCGCCCAGCTGGAGACGCTGACCTTCGACCGGATCGTGGGGAACTTCGGCAACGTGATCGACTCCGGCGGGCAAGAAGTGCTGCGCCGCTCGGCCGAGCGGCACATCGCGTGGGTTCGCGGGGATTTCGACCACCTCACGTGAGGCTCTTGCCCTGGAGTGCACTCCAGGAGTGACACTGGGGCCATGTCGCTCACCATCGCCGAGGCTGCCCAGCGGCTCGGGCTCGCCGTGGACACGTTGCGCTACTACGAGAAGGACGGCCTGCTGCTACGGCCGGTGCCGCGCTCGAGTGCCGGGCACCGCCGCTTCCAAGCAGAGGATCTGCGCTGGATCGAGTTGATCACGCGACTGCGGGCCACCGGGATGCCGATCCGGGAGGTGCGCCGGTACGCGGACCTGGTGCGCGCAGGTAGCGGGAACGAACGCGAACGCCTGGAGCTGCTGCAGGGGCACCGGGAGGCGGTACTCGCCCAGCTCGCCGAGGCACAGACACACCTGGCCGCGATCGAGTACAAGATCGACCTCTACACCGATCGGCTCGGGGCGGAGTGCCTCTCTGCCTGAGCCGGTACGTCGTACTTGACCTGGAGCGCGCTCCAGCGGCTTCACTCGATTCCATGAGCATCTCCACGCGCACTCTCGGTACCGCCGCACCCCTGACCGTCTCCAGCCTCGGGCTCGGCTGCATGGGCATGTCGGAGTTCTACGGCACCCCCGCACACGCCGACGGCATCGCCACCATCCACCGCGCCCTCGACCTCGGCGTCACCTTCCTCGACACCGCCGACATGTACGGACCGTTCACGAACGAGCGCCTGGTCGGCGAGGCCATCCGCGAGCGCCGCGACGAGGTACAGCTGGCTACCAAGTTCGGCAACGAGCGCCTCCCGGACGGTACCCGCGTGGGGGTCAATGGTCGTCCGGAGTACGTCCGTGCGGCGTGCGACGCCTCCCTGCAGCGGCTCGGCGTTGACCACATCGACCTCTACTACCAGCACCGCGTGGACCCGGACGTCCCCATCGAGGAGACGGTCGGCGCGATGGCTGAACTCGCGCACGCCGGCAAGGTGCGCTTCCTCGGCCTGTCGGAAGCATCGGCGACGACGATCCGGCGTGCCCACGCGGTGCACCCGATCACCGCGCTTCAGACCGAATACTCTCTGTTCACGCGGCACCTGGAGACCGAGATCCTGCCGACCCTGCGAGAACTGGGGATCGGCCTGGTGCCCTACTCCCCGCTCGGCCGGGGGCTGTTGACCGGGGCTGTCACCCGGGACTCCCTGCCCGCGGGCGACAGCCGGAGCTCGGGGTACTTCCCCCGGTTCCAGGGCGAGAACCTGGACGCGAACCTGACGCTGGTGGACGCGGTACGCGCGATCGCCGGCCAGCTCGACGCCACGCCCGGTCAACTCGCCCTGGCCTGGGTGCTCGCCCAGGGTGAAGACGTCGTGCCGATCCCCGGCACGAAGCGGGTGCGCTACTTGGAGGAGAACGTTGCTGCGGCCGACCTGGTACTGACCAGGGTGCACCTGGATGCCCTCAACGACGCAGTGCCGGCCGATGCCGTGGCAGGTGCGCGGTACGGGGATATGAGCACGATCGATTCCTGAACGCGATCCGCCCTGTGCTTGGGCCGAACGCTGCTTGGCCGAACGCTGCTTGGCCGAACGCGATGACTCCGCCCCCGGTCGCACGACCTGGCGGTACCGGGACAACGCAGAGGTGAGCTACGCCGTCGGGCGCTCCGCATCGGCCTGGCCTCCGGCGTTGGTCTGCGGTGGTGATGGCGGCACGGATGGTGTACTGCCCAGGGCCCCCGCGATCCGCTGCTCGATCGCGTCGGTGGCGGCATCGGGTAGGACCAGCAGGCCCTCCAGCTCCTTGGTGGCCCGACGGTAGGCCGACTGCCTCTCGGCGCGGGTGGCACCGGAATTGTCGGCGAGCGCGAGCATGGTCTTCGCGCGGGCGAGCGCGGCGCGTTCGGCCTCGGTGAAGTCCGAGGTGCGGCGGCGTTTGGCCTCCCGCTCGGCGATGTCGAAGGTGAGACCGAACTCGCGGACCGCCTCGCGGTAGCGCGCGAGTGTCCGGGCGTCGCGCAACGCGTCGGGGTCGTCCGGGCGCAGCCCGTCGGCGTCCCGCTTGGCCCGGTGGAAGTCGACCGTGACCTGCTCGCGCATGTCGGTCATCACAGGGAAGTCGATCAGCTTGGCGACGTCGAGCTCGTAGTCGAGCCAACGCCGGTTGGTTTCGTCATGCTCGGCGATCACCCGCTCGATCTCGCTGGTGCGCGCCTCCTCGGCCTCTCCGGCGGCGAATCGCTCGGCGTTCTTGAGCTTCTGCAGCTCGATCCTGTCCCGGCGGCGACGCTCGTCCCACTTCTGGGCTCCCTTGATCCAGCCACCGACCACCCCGCCGAGAGGGAAGACCAGCCACCAGTAGCCGCCGACGAACTGCCAGAAGGAGTCCACCCGTCCAGGGTAGTCACGAAATCGCACGTCGACTTGGCTGCCGGCACCGATCGAATCCGCGACAGGTGGCACCCAGACCTGGAATGCGGTTCGTCCGGCTGACGCTGACGCACCTGTACTTGCGCTGCCGACTACCCTCTGCTGAGCTCAGCACGTGGAGTCATCGATGGAGCGCGCACTTCGCGAACACATCATCGGCTGGGTGGTCGAACGGGCCGAGGCGAACGGTGGGTTCGTGTTCCGCGAGGAGTTGCTCTCCTACCGCCATCGCGGCGAGAAGCTTCCGGTGATCGACTACTCCCGCGGTATCCGCAATCCCCAGGCGCTGTCCGCCACGTTGTCGATCGTCAGCTCGACCTCCGGCCCGTACGACGACGTCGAGTCCGACGACGGACTTCTCCACTACGCCTACCGCTCCGGTGACCCGTGGTCCGGGGACAATCGAAAGCTCCGCGTCGCTTACGAGACCGGCATGCCGCTACTGCTGTTCCGCAAAGAGGTGCCGAATGTCTACACACCGGTGGCCCCCGTGTTCGTCGTCGACGACCGCCCGGACGAACGCGCCTTCGTGATCGCGCTGGACGAATCATTCCGCTTCTTCGGTGACCTTGACACTCTCTCAGAAGAGAAACGCCGGTATGCCCGCCGCCTCGCCAGGCAACGCCTGCACCAGCCGGCATTCCGCACCCGGGTGCTGCTCGCGTACGAGACCCGCTGCACCGTCTGCCGACTCCACCACGGCTCTCTGCTGGACGCCGCGCACATCCTCCCCGACGGTCATCCCGACGGCGCCCCGACCGTGGACAACGGCCTGGCCATGTGCAAGATCCACCACGCCGCCTACGACCAGGACATGCTCGGTGTCACGCCGGACTATCGGGTGCAGATCGCCTGGCGCCTGCTGGAGGAGAAGGACGGCCCGATGCTCCGGCATGGACTGCAGGAGATGCACGGCCAGACGCTGCACCTGCCGTGCCGCCCCCGAGACCGCCCGCACCGCGACCATCTCGCCTATCGGTACGAGACATTCGTGCGGGGTGTCTGATCCCGCGGTGCCTACGGTGCGATTCCGATTCACCCGATGCATCGGGATCACATCACAGCAGCACCGGCCGCTTGACACCATCACGACACCGGTGATCGGCTCACCCCGTGACCATCTCACCGTCAACACCCGAGGCGAGGGTCGCCGTCATCGGCTGCGGAGCACGCGCGGGTATCGCCGCGCACGTGGCCAGCACGGGTGCCGGCATCGTGACCGCTCTGGTCGACCCCAACCCTGCCGCCCGCGAGCGCACGGCGGCGCGACTCGCCGAGTCCCCCGCCCAGTTCGCCGGCGTCGGTGAGCTGCTGCAGGCCGGCGCCGACGTCACTGCCGCTCTCGTGCTCACCCCGGACGACACGCACGCCGAGGTGGCGATCCCCCTCCTGGAGGCCGGCATCGCCGTCTTCTGCGAGAAGCCGATCACTATCACGACGGCGGACGCGGACCAGGTGCTGGCCGCCGCCGCCCGTAGCGGCACACCCCTGTACGTGGGCCACAACATGCGGCACATGAGCGTGGTCACCACGATGCGCGACATCATCCGCCGCGGGGAGATCGGCGCGGTGAAGGCCATCTGGTGCCGCCACTTCGTGGGCCACGGCGGCGACTACTACTTCAAAGACTGGCACGCCGAGCGCGCCCGCGGCACCGGGCTGCTGCTGCAGAAGGGTGCCCACGACATCGACGTGATCCACTGGCTCGCCGGTGCCTACACCACCCGGGTGACCGGGATGGGCGGGCTCACCCTGTACGACCAGGTCACCGATCGCCGGGACAACTCCGACCGCACCATGGCCGACTGGTTCTCCGAGGACAACTGGCCGCCGCTGGCCCAGCGCGAGCTGAACCCGGTGATCGACGTGGAGGACCTGTCCATGGTGCAGATGCAGCTCGAGGGCGGGATCTTCGCCTCCTACCAGCAGTGCCACTACACCCCGGATTACTGGCGCAACTACACGGTGATCGGCACCGAGGGACGGATGGAGAACTTCGGCGACTCCGCCGGCGGCGTCGTGCGCGTCTGGAACCGGCGCTCCGGGTACCGCGCCGAGGGCGATGCCGAGTACCCGATCGTCGGTGACGCGGGTGGCCACGGGGATGCCGACCAGCGCACGATCGCCGAGTTCCTCGACTTCGCCGCCCACGGGGGCACCACTGCCACGTCGCCGGTGGCCGCACGGAACGCCGTCGCCACCGCGGTAGCCGCCACCGAGTCGCTCCGCGCGGGTTCCCTCCCGCGGGACGTCCCACCCCTGGATCCAGCCATCGCCTCCTTCTTCGACGGAAAGGCCACCTCGTGAACCAACCCGACCCGCTGCGTGTGGGACTGATCGGCGCCGGAGGTATCGCCGGCGTGCACGCCCCCGCATGGCGCAGCCTCGGCGCCGACCTCGTGGTGTACTCCCTGCACGGAGCGACTGAGCTCGCAGACCGCTACGGCGCCACCGCCGCCGATTCCCTCGACGATCTGCTCGCGCAGGTGGACGTGGTGGGCATCCTCACCCCCACTGCCACGCACGCCGAGATCGCCCTGGCCGCGATCGCCGCAGGCAAGCACGTGGTGTGCGAGAAGCCGCTGGCCCGCACCGCCGACCTGGCGCAGCAGATCGTCGATGCCGCCGATCAGGCCGGTGTGCGGCTGTTTCCGGCACATGTGGTGCGGTACTTCCCCGCCTATGCCGCCGCCCATGCGTCCGTGATGGCGGGGCGGATCGGACAGGTGGCGGTAAGCCGGTTCCGCCGCGCGAGCGCGGCCCCGGCCTCGCCGTGGTTCTTCGACGAGGCCGTCTCGGGAGGGATCGTCATGGATCAGATGATCCACGATCTCGATCAGGCGGTCTGGTTCTCCGGCACAGTCACCCAGGTCTTTGCCCGCTCGGTCACGCGTACCGACGACGGCGTCCGGACTGCGAGCGCGACCGTCACCCTCACGCATGGTTCCGGTGCGATCAGCCATGTGCACGGGGTGTGGGGGCATGCGCACCTGCCGTTCTCCTCCTCGTTCGAGATCGCCGGCAGTGAGGGGCTGCTGCGGCACGACTCGGCCCGGGAGGATGCCGTGCGACTGCACCTGCCCCCGACGCCGGGAGGCGGGTATCTGCCGGAGGTGGATGTGATGGACAGTCCGTACACGGCAGAGATCGTGGACTTCGCGGCTGCGCTTCGGGAGGGGCGTGAGGCAACGGTGACCGGTGCGGACGGGGTACATGCCGTGCGGTTGGCGGAGGCGGCGAACGAGTCGATCCGCACCGGCGCCGTGGTCGAGATCGAGACGCAGGAGGCACTCCGATGACGCTCACCGTGGGAATCCTCTCCTTCGCGCACCCGCACGTCCACGGCTACGCCGCCGCCCTCGCCGGGCAGGGCGTACGGGTGATCGGCACCGACACCGGCACGCCCGACCCGGGCACCATCCGCGGCGCGGACCTGGCCGCGCAGCTGGGCATCACCTACGCCGAGGACGTGGCGAGCCTGCTGGCCGAGGCGCCGGACGCCGTCGTGATCTGCTCGGAGAACTCACGCCATCGCGAGCTCACCGAACAGGCCCTGGCGGCCGGGGCGCACGTGCTGTGCGAGAAGCCGCTGGCCACCTCCGACGAGGATGCTGCGGCGATGGTGGCCGCGGCCGAACGGGCCGGGCGGATCCTGATGACGGCCTACCCGGTGCGGTTCGCGCCGACGTTCGCCGATCTGGTGGCGCGGTGCCGGGCGGGGCAGCTCGGGCAGATCCTCGCGGTGGTGGGCACGAACAACGGGAAGATGCCCCGGCCCGGCGAACGCTCCTGGTTCACCGACCCGGCGCGGTCCGGTGGTGGGGCGCTGATGGATCACGTGGTGCATGTGGCCGACCTGCTGGACGAGTTGCTCGGCGAACCGGCCGAGAATGTGCACGCGGTCACAAACCAGATTCTGCATGCGGGCACCGGGGTGGAGACCGGTGGGGTGGTGTCGGTCGCCTACCCCAGCGGGGTGATCGCGCAGATCGACTGTTCCTGGTCGGTACCGGACTCAGCACCCACCTGGGGTGGTCTCACACTGGAGGTGCACGGCACACGAGGCTCGATGCGGATCGACCCGTTCGCCGGGCACGTGGCCGGCTATGACGCCGAGGGCGCGGTGTGGCAGCCGTACGGGCCTGACCTGGATGCGCGGATGATCGCGACGTTCCTGGACGCGGTGCGCACCGGGACCCGACCCCAACCGGACGGCGGGGTCGGGGCTCGTACCCTCGCGATCGTGACGGCGGCGCAGCGGTCGGTCGCGTCGGGACGCCCCGAACCCACCCACCTCCACTGAAATCACACGTCGAATTGGTTGTGGGGAGCTCTGGTTGGGCCCGTCCCGGTAGCCAAATCGTCGTTTGATCTCGGCAGCACCGGCGGGTCGGAACTGTCACCAGCCGTCGAGGTCAAGCTGGCGAGCCTGGTTCTCCACATCACGGTCATAGTTGGCTGCGGCCTCCTCAGCGCTCCGAATCCCGGAACCCACCTCGACCGTGATGTTGGCCAAGTTGGGCCCCTTGATCGGGGAGAGAAACTCCAGCGCGGGGGCCGTGTTGCCCTCATCGACGTACGCCTGGACGTCCTGCAGCAACGGGGTGACGTCGTCAGGCAGCTCGCAGGAGTTCGCATACGGTCCGCTCGGCGCCCCGGTTTCGTTGAAGATGTCGCACGCGTCCGAGGTGTTGAGGAAGGTCAGCAACTGCAGAGCAGCCGTACGCTCTTCCCCCTCCGCGGCGGCCGCCACGTAGGTCGCATCAGGCTGCCAGATCGTCGCCGACGTGTGTTGCGCGCTGTCAGCCGGGAGGGCCATGAACCGCAGGTCCTCGACGGCGTCCGGCGAGTTGGCCGTGATGGTGTCCAGAACCGTGGTCAGGATCGGATAGTGGGCACCGGTGCCGTCAGCCACCATCATGGCGCCATCTTCGAACGTGGCCGAGGGGAAGTCGACGTTGAAGTAGCCGGCCTCGTATGCCTCCTGGAGGTGCCGGAATCCGGCGAGGGCGGGCTCTTCGGCGTAGAACCTGGAGTGTGCGGTGTACTCCTGTGCCCACTGCGGATCCTGCGCGTGGACATTCGCGAAGTCGCCGAGGACGAACAGCTGGCTGGTCCACGGGTCGGCGTAGGTCTGGATGATCGGGACATATCCAGCAGCGGCGATCTGCTCGTTGTTCGCCATGAAGGCGTCCCACGACTGCGGTACCTCCAGGCCCAGCTCGTCGTAGACCGGCTGGCTGTAGACGATGCCGCCGGCGAGGGAGGTGCCGAACGGGGCTCCATAGACACCATTCTCGGTACTGACAACGGATCGGAAATCCTCGGTCAGATCGTCGATCCAGGTTTCCCCGGACAGGTCGACCAGCGTGGCGTCCGGGTTGAGCGCCTGCAGCAGCGAGCCTGAGTTGTAGGTGAACACTTCGGCCATCTCCCCGGTGGCGAGGCGGGTCTTGACGACGTTGACCCCGTCGTCGCCGCTGGGCCGGGTGTCATGGTTGACGACGATCCCGGAGTGCGTCGCCTCGAACTCCTCGATCAGGGCGGCGGCCAGCTCCGACGTCTGCTCGTCGCTGCTGGTCAGCCAGGTGATCTCGATGGTGCCGTCCTCACTTTGATGGGAGGAACAGGCGGCCGCGGCAGCCAGGCTGACGGCAGTTGCGAGAGCCCCGAGGGGTTTCGGCGTGAGGATCCTGGTCATCGGTGACCCTTCCTGTCGATAGTGGAGGACGGCGGGCCGTCATGGTGCCGGAGCTGTCAGTCGTGCACGCTTCCCGCGAGCTTGCGTCCGTCGAGCAGTTGCGTGCGCACCCAGTCGTTGTCGACGGTGCGGTCACCGTCGGCCAACAAGTCGTCGTACAGCTGACGCCGCAGACCGGCCAGCACAGCGCTCGCGGAACTGTCACCGATGCGGTTGTCGAGCTCGTCGGGATCACTGTGAAGGTCGTACAGCTCGTCGACGTCCGTCGGATTCCAGATGTACTTCCACCGTCGGTCCCGGATCATCCGCTGGACGTAGAGGCCGAACTGCTGCCCGTTGTAGGTGCTCACCACGTGATCTCGCGCGGAGAGAGCCTCGTTGACGTGCCATCGGCCGCCGTCGGGTTCGACCAGAGGTGCGCCGTGGGTGGGCGTGCCGTCATCGCCGAGCACGCGGTAGAGCAGGGTGGCCAGATCGAGCGTGTTGTGCACGAACGCATCATTGATCTCCCCGGCGGGCACTGTGCCCGGCCAGGAGAGCACGAGTGGAACGCGAACGACGTCGTCGTACATCACGTGGTGCTTGTCGATCATCCGATGGGAGCCGCACATGTCCCCGTGATCACTGGTGTAGATCACGAGCGTGTCCTCGAGCTGGCCCGTCTCGGCGATCGTGGTCATGATGCGGCCGATGGCGGCATCCATCTGGGTGATGCTCGCGTAGTACCGCGACACCATCGGCGCCCAGTCCTCCCAGGTGAAGTTCTCTACGCCCCAGCTGTGGAGCTGCTGACGCTGGATGTAGGGCTTGCCGGCAAACGACTCCGCAAAGCTCCCCCACGGCGGGATCTCACGAGCCGGGTACTGATCGGCGAACTCGGCAGTCGGCTGGCACGGCAGATGCGGCTCGACGAAGTCCACCCGGACGTGCCACGGCTGCCGAGTACTGCGGGTGATGAACTCCGCGGCACGGTCGGCCGACCAGTGCGTCCTGCTGTCCTCGGTGGGCACGGGGTCGATGCCACCGAACCACCCGCCGTCGACGTGCGCCCCGGGGTGACGATGCGCCCGCCGCTGGTCATAGGCCTCCAGCGGGACGTACTCGTCGTACCCGAAGTCCCGTGGATCGGCATCGGCGTGGACGTGCCATTTTCCGATGTACCGACTCCGGTAGCCACGGGATGGGAGGAGTCGGGACCAGGTCATCGCCCCGGGGTCGAGCTGTGTGCCCTTCGGGCCGAGGTCGTAGTTCCACAGTCCGCCGACGTACTCCGGCCGCAAGCCGGTCAGGAGCGACTGTCGGGCCGGCACGCACAGTGGGATCGGGGTGAAAGCGCTGTCGAATCGAGTGCCGGATCGGGCGAGCGCATCGAGGGTGGGAGTGCGCACCGGGCAACGTTGCGCGTACCCGGCGCAGTCCCACCGGTGCTGGTCAGAGACGATGAGCAGGATGTTCGGGGAGGTCACGGCGCCCTTCAGTGATCGAGATGGTGGGCGTGGACCCAGCAGAAGGTGCCGCGTGGGTCCACGCCCCGGGACTACCGGCGCCGGGCGGCCGCACCCCTCGCCAACTCGCGGAAGACCCGCATCTGGCTGGCGCCTTCGGGCGGGAGCGGCCCGAGATCGTCCGGGGTGGAGTGGTCCGGATAGGGGTGGAACGGCCAGAGGATGTACCGATCCGCCGCACCCCCGTGATCGACATAGGTCGCGATCCCTTCCAGGACCAGGCGCCGGAACTCGTTGTTGCTCACCCGACCGGCACGCCCATCAGTGCACTGGATCCCATAGGTGATTCCGAGGCTCTTCGCGTACTGCTCGACCTCGATCATCTTCTCCCAGGTCATCACCCCACTCGGGCTCTCGAGTTCCAGACGCGGATGCTCGAACGGCTTATCGAAGTGAATGAAGTCCAGCTCGTGCCCCGCCGAACGCAACTCGCTCTGCACCCAGGCCCAGGTCTCCCGCCACGGCGGATGAATCTCGGGATTGGTGAGCGGAGTGATCAAACCGATCCGCACACCAGGGAACTCACCTCTGACCTGATCGTTGAACTCCACCACATCCTGGATACGACGCTCCATCGAATAGCCCAGAAACCTGCCCGGACCCGGCTTGCTCAACACGCTCTGCAACATGATGTCCGTCAGGTTGAACCCGGCTGCGCGTATCTGGCGTAGGTTGCTGATCGTGGCCGAGAAGTCCGGCGGCCCGTCCGGAACCTCGCCGGTCTCCTTGTAGGTGTGCCACCACCACGTCGTCGCCTGGGTGACGTTGAAGGCGAAGTTCATATCGGCGTGGGCCGCCGCCATCTTGTCGAGGACTGCCGGTTCGAACTTCACCTCGTCCGCGTAGTTGTCGCCGGCGCCGAGCTGGCCGAAGGCAAAGGTGTGCATCGCGCGGCGAGCATGCTTCCAGGTGTCGAGGCTGTCATACCGGGACTCAAGGTCGGGTGGGGCTGCCCCACCGCCCTGGCCGAGGTTGTTGTCCTGATACCAGAACTCCGGCAGTCGTTCCGACGCGTCAGTTGCCGCGCCGTTGACGGCGGAAGCGTGTGGAGCGTTCAGCGATCCGGCGGCCAAGGCGCCCGCCAACGCCACACCTCCCGTAGCGAGAGCTTGGCGCCGGGTCGGTCCTCGGTCGTTACATGTCGCTCGTGACGTCGTCGTCATCTCTTCTCCTTGGGTGTGGGTTGTCATTGCGTCTGGTTGGCTCGGGGCGCGTGTTGCGCGGCGGCGCCCGCCGCGATCTCGCGGAAGACCCGCATCTGGCTGGCGCCTTCGGGCGGGAGCGGCCCGAGATCGTCCGGGGTGGAGTGGTCCGGATAGGGGTGGAACGGCCAGAGGATGTACCGATCCGCCGCACCCCCGTGATCGACATAGGTCGCGATCCCTTCCAGGACCAGGCGCCGGAACTCGTTGTTGCTCACCCGACCGGCACGCCCATCAGTGCACTGGATCCCATAGGTGATTCCGAGGCTCTTCGCGTACTGCTCGACCTCGATCATCTTCTCCCAGGTCATCACCCCACTCGGGCTCTCGAGTTCCAGACGCGGATGCTCGAACGGCTTATCGAAGTGAATGAAGTCCAGCTCGTGCCCCGCCGAACGCAACTCGCTCTGCACCCAGGCCCAGGTCTCCCGCCACGGCGGATGAATCTCGGGATTGGTGAGCGGAGTGATCAAACCGATCCGCACACCAGGGAACTCACCTCTGACCTGATCGTTGAACTCCACCACATCCTGGATACGACGCTCCATCGAATAGCCCAGAAACCTGCCCGGACCCGGCTTGCTCAACACGCTCTGCAACATGATGTCCGTCAGGTTGAACCCGGCGGAGACCAGATCACGCAGTTCATTGATCGTTCTGGTGAAGTTCGGGCGCCCCGGCGGAATCTCTCCCGTCTGGCGGTAGTACCCCCACCACCACGTGGTCGCCTGCGTCACGTTGTAGGCGAAGTGCTGGTCTGCGTGTGCGGCCGCCATCGAGGCCAGGAGGGTCGGATCGTCACGGAGCCCCTGCTTGATGAGGGCGTTCTGGCCGATGGAGAAGGTGTGCATACGATCCCGGGCCTTGTCCCAGGCCGCCAGGTCGTCGTAGCGAGCCCGGAAGTCAGGCGGAACTCCGCCGCCCTGGCCGAGGTTGTTGTCCTGATACCAGAACTCCGGCACGCTGTCGGTCTGCGAGGCTGCGCGTGCAGACGTCGCCACGGACGGGGACGCCGTCGCCATACCGACCGCCGCCGCGCCTATCGTGGCGCCCGCGGTCGCAATGACCTGCCGCCTGCTGAGTGCATGCGTGTTCATTCGATTCCTCCTGTGTCTCCGTTGATCAGGCAGGTGCCCGTGCTAGGTGAGCACGGGGTCGTGGCACACGGTGGCCGGGTTCTCGGGAAATCCGGTGATACCGCGCGACTTGTCGAACTGATAGATCCGGGTGCGCTCCCACACCTCGTACGGCTGCGTCCACAGATGTGTGCCTTCGGCCCCATCGACCAAGGCTGCCGAGCAGCCCTCAGCGATCAGGTCCTCGATCAAGGCACGGGTGAGTTCGGCGACCACGCCGGGGTGCTCGTGCTGCAGCGCTGTCAGCTCGTCCGGGTCGGATTCGACGTCGAAGAGCAATCGATGGCCACCGTTGGCGAGGAAGATCAGCTTCCATCGATCCTGCACAACCATCGCCTTGAACCGCCGGGTCCGTGGCCTGCCGTGATAGCCGATCAGGCGACGGCGGGGCGCACCTCGACCTAGCAGTGTTCCCAGGACATCGTGCCCCTGACGCAGGTCCGGACGTCCAGCAGCCGTTGTGCAGATCCCGAAGATGTCCGTGAGGCAGACCAGGTCAGCACATGCCTGATCCGCAGGGAGCATCCGTGGCCAGCTCAGCAGGAACGGGATTCTGGTGGAGGCTTCGAAGAAGCTCTCTTTCTGCCAGCCAGAGTGATCGCCCAGAAGGTCCCCGTGGTCGGAGACGAAGCAGATCAGCACATTGTCCGGATCCGGGAGACGATCGACCGCATCCAGGATCGTGCCGATACAGGCGTCGATGTAGCTGATCTCGCCGTAATAGCGAGCTTTCAGGGACCGCGCCCGGTCGTCGTCGACGTTCTCGGCGAACGTCATCGCGTTCATCCACGGCAACTGCTGGTCGAGGTGGTCGACGTCGAGGTCTCCACGCACAGGTAGCGGCATGCGGTCCGGGTCGTACATGCGGTGATACGGCATCGGCGGGGCAAACGGCGGGTGCGGGCCGATGAACGAGACCGCACCGAAGAAGGGGCGCGGATCTGGCTGTTCGATCTGCTCGACGGCCCGGTCGGCGGCCCACGCCTCGACCGTCAGGCTCGCTGGAAGCGGGCTCGTCTGGGGCATGTAGTACATCTCGGTGCGTTCACCCATCAGGGCATCCACCCAGTCGTACTCGGCGTGCTCGGTCGAGATCCACGATGCGTACGAGTCCCGGGCCCGCTGATCGGGCGTCTCGTACTGTTCCTCACTGTGCAGGTGCACCTCGAAACCCACGTCAGCGTCCCACGGGCTGGTGTGGAACTTGCCGATCCCGAACGTTCGGTAACCGCGCTCTCTCATCGCTTCGGCCAGGTACGGGCCCTGCTCCGCCCTCAGACGCTCATGACGACCTGGCGGAAGGCGGTTGTCCCAGATGTCGGTTCGGGTGGGTTCGCAGCCGGACCGGAGGGTATACCGCGCCGGGACGCATACGGGCGTGGTGGAGTACCCGCGCTCGAAGGTGAGCCCGCGCCGTACCAGCCGGTCCAGGTGGGGCGTGTGGATCTCGGTGTTTCCTCGACAGGCGATGGTGTCGAACCGCTGCTGGTCCGTCATGATCAGCAGCACATGAGGGCGATCATCCGCACCCACACGCGTGCGTCCCGCGGCGCTACGGCTCATCGGAGATCCCCGGATGGCGTCGGCAGGTCGAGATCTCTCAGCCACCAGTCCGCCCCGTGCTCGAGGTCGGTCACCAGTTGCGGCAGCATCAGTCCCCAGCTCCCGATACCGCGCGCGGCCAGACCTTCACCGGATTCTGCGCTGAAGTTCTCGAACAACGCGCCATGCTCGTCGAGGGCGTTGGCGTGTACTGCCAGGATCCGCTCCGCGACCGTCCATGCGTGATCGCGGTAGCCGTACCGGGACAGATAGTGCGCTGCGAAGTAGGAGTGCAGTGCCCAGATCGGCCCCTGCCAGTTGGAACACGTCGCCGTCTCACCGGCTGGTCCCTGCCATGGGCCGTGCCCCATGGGCATAGCGAGCCCGTTCACGGCGTTCGAGTAGTGCACATCGGACCTGCTCAGCGAGCGGATTCCGTAGTCGCTCCACAGGTGCTCCGGTGCCAGCACGTACCGTTCGATCACCCGTTGGGCTCGATCCTCGGGGACGAGGCCGAGCCAGAGGGGCCACAGGTTCGACGCGTGCACTGAGCGGATGGGGTGTGACTCGTCTCGTCGTAGCGGAGGTATGTAGAGGCTGTAGTAGTAGTCGTCCTCGCCATCCCAGAGCACGCGGCCGATGCTCGCGGTGAGGCGCTGTGCGAGGGCACGGTGCCGTCGAACTCGTCCGTGGTCTCCGGCGCGCTCGGCGAGCCAGGCGAACGCCGTGTGCTCGAGGACCATCTGGGCGTTCAGGTCGACCGCCTGCACGGCATTGGGCTCCCATGCCCAGTTCGCCGTCGCATTGTCAGCGAATCCCTCATCGACGTGGGTCCAGGTGAGAAGGCCATCTCGACCGAGCTGGTGGATATGGCGGTAGTCGAGATAGGACTCGATACGTTCCAAACCGTCAGATCCGAGCCAGTCGATCGAGTTCGTCTCGCGGGAGAGCACGAAGGCTCCAGTCGCGAGAAAAGGACGTACCTGATATGGCGGAGCGCTGTACCGGTCCCGGCCGATCCGTCTCTGCCCCTTTCCGTCCGGGCTGATGTGTTCGATCAGGTTGAGCAGGCTGTCACGCAACGGTTCCGGGTCGCCGTCGATGAGATACGCGGCACCAGCCCAGACGGCATCCCAGTCGGTGAGATCGGGATAGGTCGTGCCTGCTCCGGCCGAGAGATAGGGCCGCGTGAGCAGCCCGTCGGCCGGACGCAGCAGATCAGGCTTGACCTGCATGCGGTGAGCACCGATCAGATCGGCGTCCCGCGCGAGCTTGGTGCGCTCGTCGGGGGTCGGCATGGAAACTCCTCGCTCGTCGTGGATCGTGCCTGCCGGGAGGTCAGCTACGGAAGTACTGACAGGGGTTGGTCGTGGCAGGATTCGAATACGCGCCGGTGGTGAGTTCGGCAGGAACGTTGTGGAAGTCGTTCTTGACGATTCCGACTCCGCCCTCCCACAAGGTCACTCCGATGGTGTAGAACTCCTCCTTTGCGATGGCGAGGATCTCCTGCATCAGCGCGTTCTGATCGTCGGCGGACGCCGTCGTCGTGATCTGGTCGTAGAGGTCCATCTGCCGCCGAACGGCCTCGGGAGGCTCCTGCCCCGACTCGCCACGGCTGGCGTACCACTGCGCCCACGGGACGGCGTACCGACTGAACGTGTCGTAGGGAAAGTAGAGGCTGGGGTGCAGCAGTGCGTTCAGGCCACCGACTGCGAAATGGACCGCCGCGTCGTGATGATTGCCGGCCTGGCGTTCCAGGAACAGGGACATGTCTTCGGGCGAGACCGACACCTCGATCCCGACAGCCAGCCACTGTTGCCGGACGAGCTCCATCGTGTCCACGTCGGGACCACGCTGGGAAGCGACCTCGACGTCGAAGGAGATCGGATTGCCGTCCGGACCGAGGCGCATTCCGTCACTGTTGGTCTCCGAGTACCCGGCCCGGTCGAGATGCTCGTTCGCCAGGTCGAGGTCGAACTCGGTGTACTGCGTGGCCATCTCCTCGTCGTAGAAGTCGGACTCTGGCCGCGGAGCAGCTTGGAAGGGCTCCCCTTGGCGGGCGTAGACCGCATCGATGATCGTCTGGCGGTCGATCGCGTGTGAGAGACCGATCCGGAAGTCCTTGTTGTTGAAGATCTCACGCTTGACGGGGTCCTGATGCGAGAGGTTGAGATGGATCACCGGCACCGTGGAGTGCGACTTCACGGTGGTGACGAAGTGATAGTCGGCGGACTCCTGGTTGTCGGCGAGAAGCGGCCTGTTCGCGGCATCGCCGATGTTGGGAAAGTGGAAGTCGATCTCGCCGTTGACGGCGTTGAGCACCAGGGTCTCGGTCTCGGACACGACCGCGTAGCGCACCTCGTCGAGGTAGGGCAGCTGGCTCCCGTCCGGATCGACCTTCCAGTAGTACGGATTGCGGCGGGCAACCAGCTCTTGGACGTCCTCGTTCACGCCGTGGTCAAGGCTCCACCCGCACAGGGTGGGCAACTCGGCGTTGTTGAAGCGGGTGGTGAACGTGCCCCCCTTGGCCTCGAACAGCTCGACCCAGGTGCTCAGACCCGCATCCGAGATCGTGGAGTCGATGTCCTCGGCAAAGTCCGGGTGGAACTGCTGCAGGTAGTGCTTCGGGACTCGGGTGATCAGGTCCCCCTCCTGGGCTAGCTTGGCGAGGAACAGCCCGTTCGGTTCGTCGAAGATGAAGGTGACTGTCTGCTCGTCGACCTTCTGGACCGTGACCGGGGCACCGGCCGAGGTGAGCCAGTTGGCCTTCGCCGGCGTGAGGTCCTCGTTCAGGAAGACAGCCTCGTACCAGAACATGATGTCGTCGGCGGTGAAAGGCTCGCCATCCGACCAGCGCATCCCGTTGCGGAGCCGGAACGTGTACTCCGTGCCCTCGTCGTTGTACTCGAACGACTCGGCGACGTTCGCCGTGACTCCAGCCGCTGTGAGGTCGGTGGTGTTGGGGAGGAATCGGACCAGGTGCTCGTAGCCAATGGTGTCCTCGACCCATGCCGACGCGTTCGCCTGCTTCAGGACAGCCGTTCGCCAGGCGCCACCGTAGCGCCCGACCTCGTCGTTCGGTTCGACGACGAGTGGGGTGCTGGGGAGGCGTTCTTCGACCGGAGGAAGCTCTCCGGCTTCGACCTGCGCGGCGAGATCCGGGGCCTCTCGGCCTTTCGCGCCCGTTGGCTCGGTGGTTCCCGGGTCGGTGTCGTCGAGCATGTCGCACCCGCCGAGAGCTATAGCCGTGGCCATCGTCCCGCCTCCCCAGGCGAGGAACTGACGGCGAGGAAGTGTGGAAGGTCTGGTCTGCATCATCGATCTCGGCCTCTTTGCTTGTCGACGGAACTGGGACGCCGCTGTCGCCGTCCTGGGCTGCCGAGACGGCACTACACGCCTTCCCAGCAGTCTCGATACGTTGCAATTCTGTTGCGTGACACCGATCCACAATGCCTTGCGCTGCCTGACCTCTACCGCGTGATCTAGCGGTTTCGTGCGACCTAGCGGCTGTGACACTGCCGAACCGGTTGGCACGAAAGTACTCTGATACGATACAAAGCGCAACTGTCAGTGGCGACACACGCAAGGAAGGATCTCGATGATGCGACCGGCCACTCCGTGCCGCACCCTCAGGGCGGGGGGCTACTGCTCGTGCTGAAGTTCCTTGCGCGTCGGTTGGTGTATATGGTGCCGACGTTGTTGTTGATCTCGGTGGCCTCGTTTGTGATCATTCAGTTGCCGCCGGGTGATTATGCGACGTCGTATGTGGCCCGGTTGGAGGCTGAGGGGCAGGCGGTGGACACCGCGCAGCTGGCGGCGTTGCGGGAGCGGTTCGGGTTGGGGGATCCGATCTGGGTGCAGTACTGGAAGTGGATCTCGGGGATCCTGCTGCATGGGGACTTCGGGTATTCGTTCGACTATGCCGCCCCCGTATCGGGGTTGTTGGCCGACCGGTTGCCGCTGACGGTGATCTTGTCGATCTCGACGTTGTTGTTCACGTGGGCGGTGGCGTTGCCGATCGGGGTGTACTCGGCGTTGAAGCAGTACTCCCCCGGTGACTACATCGTGACGACGTTGGGGTTTTTGGGGTTGGCGACTCCGAACTTCCTGCTGGCGTTGATCATGATGTGGTTCGCGTTCTCCACGTTCGGGTTGAGTGTGGGCAAGAACAACCTGCCCACGTTCCTCATCGCGATCGTCGTGTTGGGCACTGCCGGGACGGCGGGGTTGATCCGGATCTTGCGGGCGAACCTGCTCGATGAGCTGCGCAAACCGTATGTGGTCGCCGCCCGGGCTCAGGGGATGGCCGAAGGGCCGCTGCTGCTGCGCTACCCGCTGCGGGTCGCGCTGAACCCGTTCATCTCCACCATCGGATGGTTACTGCCCGGGATCATCGGCGGTGAAGTGATCGTGGCCCAGGTCGCGAACCTGAACACCATCGGCCCGCTGCTGCTGGGGGCGCTACGCAGCCAGGACATGTACCTAGCCGGGTCGATCATCCTGATCACCGCGGTGCTCACGGTGATCGGGACCCTGCTGTCGGATCTGGCCCTGGCCTGGGCCGACCCGAGAGTCCGGCTACGCACCGTGGGAGGTGCCGCATGAGCGACCAGACCAGCCTCCCGGTCCCCGGGTCGAGCGGTCCATCACAGACGACACTCGGTGACCCGCCCGACGTGCCCACCAAGCCGAGCACCGCCCGGCGCGGCAAGAGCAGCGGGCAGGCCACGGCCTCCCAGTGGCGCTTGATCTGGCGGCGGTTCCGCAAGCACAAGCTGGCGATGATCGGCCTCACGGTGACCGGGTTCCTCTACCTGATCGCCGCGTTCGCGGGGTTCCTCGCCCCGTATACGACCACCGATCTGTCGGCTCAGCACACCTACGCCCCACCCACCTCGCTGCACCTGGTCGACACCAGTGGTGGGTCGTGGGACTGGGGGTTGCACTACTACGGCTACTTCGTGGAGCAGGACCCGGACACGTTGGCCCTGACCTACACCGTCGATGAGACCGCGAAGGTGCCGGTCGAGTTCTTCGCCCAAGGATCGACGTATGAGTTCTGGGGGCTGTTCACCACCAATGTGCACCTGCTCGGCCCAGCCGACCCGGGCACGGAGCACCCGATGTATCTCCTCGGCGCGGACCGCCTCGGGCACGACTTGTTGTCGTTGATCATCCACGGCACCCGCATCTCCATGTCCGTGGGGCTGGTCGGAGTCACCCTCGCCTTCCTGTTGGGCATCACCCTCGGTGGGGTATCCGGGTTCGTCGGCGGGAAGGTCGACACGATCATCCAACGCATCATCGAGCTGTTCATGTCGATCCCCACGCTGCCGTTGTGGTTGGGCTTGGCCGCCGCGATCCCCGGCGAATGGGGGCCAGTCACCCGGTATGTCGCGATCACCGTCGTGCTCTCCCTGGTCGGCTGGACCGGACTAGCCCGAGAAGTCCGCGGCCGGTTCCTATCCCTGCGGGAAGAGGACTTCGTCACCGCTGCCCGCCTCGACGGGGCCAAACAGCCGGCGATCATCTTCTCCCACATGCTGCCCTCCTTCACCTCCCACCTGATCGCCACCCTCACGTTGTCGATCCCGGCGATGATCCTCGCCGAGACCGCGCTGTCCTTCCTCGGTCTCGGACTTCAGCCGCCGACGGTCTCCTGGGGTGTGCTGCTCCAAGAAGCACAGAACCTGCGCGTGATCGCCTCCGCCCCCTGGTTACTACTGCCCGGCGCAGCCGTCGTCGCAGCTGTGCTCTCACTGAACTTCCTCGGCGACGGCCTGCGCGACAGCGCCGACCCCTACCGATCATGACGGGACGAGCAATGACTTCTCACGCCCTCAGCCAGACCAGCAATGACACACCTGCCGGCCCGGTCACCAGCGAGGCCGTGCTCAGGGTGGAGGACCTACGCACCTACTTCCACACCGATGAGGGGGTGGTCAAGGCCGCCGACGGCGTCACCTTCGACGTCACCCGAGGCCGCACGACCTGCCTGGTCGGAGAATCCGGGTGCGGCAAATCGATCACCGCACGCTCCATCGCCGGCCTCGTGCTGCCACCGGGCCGGATCGAGCGCGGTCACGCCTGGTTCCAGCCTGACACTGATGCCGACCCGGTGGATCTGGCCGCCTTGGACCCGACCGGGGAACAAATCCGCAGCATCCGCGGGGGCGACATCGGGTTCGTGTTCCAGGAACCCGGAGCCTCCCTGTCACCGATGTACACCATCGGCACCCAGCTCGCGAGAGCCATCCGGTTGCACCAACCCATCAGCAAAGCTGAGGCGAAAGAGCAGGCAATCGAGCACCTGGCCCGAGTCGGGATCCCCAGCCCACACACGAGGTTCGACGCCTACCCCTTCCAACTCTCCGGCGGCATGAACCAACGCGCCATGATCGCCATCGCCTTAGCGAACGACCCCGCGTTGCTCATCGCGGACGAACCCACCACCGCCCTGGACGTGACCACCCAAGCCCGCATCCTCGACCTCCTCGCCAACCTGCAAGAAGAGACCGGGATGTCGATGCTGTTCATCACCCACGACCTCGGCGTCGTCGCCGAAATCGCCGACGACGTCAGCGTCATGTACCTAGGCACCGTCGCCGAACGCGGCTCGGTCACCGACATCTTCGACCGCCCCCAACACCCCTACACCCAAGCCCTCCTCGAATCCATCCCCACCATCACCACCGACGGCACCAGCGAGGAGACCAGCGAGGAGACCAGCGACGGAGCCGGTGATGGGGGCCGCTTGCCGGCCATCCCGGGCAACGTCCCCCACCCCAACCAACGCCCCACCGGCTGCCCCTTCCACACCCGCTGCCAGTTCGCCATGCCCGGCCTCTGCGATGAGACCACCCCACACCCGATCGCCCTCGACGACGGGCGACTGGTCCGCTGCCACCTACGCGACCCCGACATCGAGAACCTCCCCCCGCAGGTCGTCACCGAACCCGACTCCGCCGAAAGCCCCGCACCCGCCCCGACCGCCTCACCCGCCCCACACGAGGCCCAACCCTCTGTAGATGAGGGGGAGCCGATCATGTCGATCCGGGACCTGCAGGTGCACTTCCCCATCAAGTCCGGCTTCTTCGGCCGCACCACCGGACACGTGCACGCCGTCGACGGCGTGGACCTGACCATCCACCGCGGTGAGACCCTTGGCCTCGTGGGCGAGTCCGGGTGCGGGAAAACCACCCTCGGACGCACCATCGTCCGCGCCCTGGACCCCACCGCAGGAACCATCACCTACCAAGGCGACACCAGCGAGGTGGACCTCACCAGCCTGGACAACCGCGCCCTGACCCCCTACCGGGGCCAGATCCGGATGATCTTCCAAGACCCCTTCACCTCGGTCAACCCCCGCAAAACCCTCCTCCAGATCATCGGCGAACCCCTACGCCGGCTCGGTGATGGCCAACCCCCCGGTGCGATCGCCGACCAGGTAGGTCACATGCTCACCCGGGTGGGGCTACGCCCCGAATACATGCACCGCTACCCCCACGCCTTCTCCGGCGGCGAACGCCAACGCGTCAACATCGCCCGCGCCCTGATCACCCGCCCCCGACTCGTCGTCGCCGACGAAGCCGTCTCCGCACTCGACGTCTCAGTCCGGGCCCAAATCCTCAACCTCCTCGCCGACCTCCAACAGGAATACAACCTCACCTACCTCTTCATCTCCCACGACCTGTCCGTCGTCGAACACCTCTGCGACCGCGTCGCCGTCATGTACCTCGGCAAAGTCGTCGAACAAGCCCCCACCAGGGAACTGTTCACCACCCCCCGACACCCCTACACCGAAGCCCTCCTCTCCGCGGTTCCGGTGCCAGATCCGCACCGCCGTGATCAGCGCCGGATCAGGTTGAACGACGAGCTTCCCGACCCGACCAACCCACCGGCCGGCTGCCCGTTCCACACCAGGTGCCCCCACCGCCGCGATGAACGCTGCGACGACGAACGCCCCACCCTGGAACTGCTGGAACCCGCGCATCGCACCTCCTGCCACTACCCCCTCACCCCCAACCAAGACGGCCCACCCACCAGAACACAGACCGGCACCACCGAACAGGACACACACGCATGAGCAGCCCCACCCCGGAGACCGGCTCGCTCACACCGCAGACCAGCGCCACCCCGCTGGACGGGGCCACCATGATCACCCCCGATCAGGACTTCCACGGTGCCCCCCTGCTCCGGGTAGAACACGCCCTGGAGTCCGGACACGGCGACGTGGTCACCGCGACGCTGACCGCGACCGGGCAAGGAATCTTCGAAGCCTTCGTCAACGGCACACCCGTGGGTCCAGACGTACTCTCCCCCGGCTGGTCCAGCTACCAATGGCGGCTGCGCTGGCGTACCTGGGACATCACCGAACTGGTCCCGGACTCAGGACCAGTGGTGGTCGGTGCAGCCCTGGGTAATGGGTGGCACCGCGGCAGGCTCGGGTTCACCGGCGGCCGTGCCCTCTACGGCGATCAGCTCGCCTTCATGGCCCGCCTCGACGTCACCTTCGCCGACGGGCACGTCCAGACCATCGTGACCGACGAGACTTGGCGAGCTGCACCGTCGGCCACCACCGCGAACGACCTCTACGACGGGCAGACGATCGACGCCCGCCGCCACCAACCCGGCTGGAACACCACCGGCTTCGACGACACCACCTGGGCAGGCGTGCACGAGGTCGCCTTCGACCCCACCACCCTCACCGCCCCCATCGGACCACCCGTCATCCGGCACGAGACCATCCGCCCAGTGCGGATCTGGACCTCCCCCACGGGCAAGACACTGCTGGACTTCGGGCAGAACCTCGTCGGCTGGACCCGGACCACGATCACCGCACCAGCCGGCACCGAGATCACCATCCGCCACGCCGAAGTCCTCGAACACGACGAGCTCGGCACCCGGCCACTGCGCACCGCCGAAGCCACCGACCGCTACATCACCTCCGGCGCTCAGGACGTCTTCGAACCGACCTTCACCTTCCACGGCTTCCGCTACGCCGAGATCACCGGATGGCCCGACCACCTCACCCACCAACTCACCAACGGCGCGATCGAAGCCATCGTCGTCAGCTCCGACCTGGACCGCACCGGCTACTTCGAATGCTCCAATCCCGACCTGAACCAACTCCACGAGAACGTCCTCTGGTCCCTGCGCGGCAACTTCCTCGACCTGCCCACCGACTGCCCGCAACGCGATGAACGACTCGGCTGGACCGGCGACATCGCCGTCTTCGCGCCCACCGCCGCCTACCTCTACGACACCCAGGACTTCCTCGCCGACTGGCTCACCGACCTCGCCGCCGAACAACACGCACAGCACGGTCGCGTCCCGCTGGTTGTGCCCGATGTGTTCCTCGCCGGTCCCACAGACCCGGCCCGTGACCCCGAAAAGGACCGGGCCGTCACGGCGATCTGGGGTGACGCCGCCGTCTGGGTCCCCTGGACCCTCTACCAGGCCTACGGCAACCCTGACATCCTCAAGGCCCAGTACGACTCCATGACCGCGCACACGCGCGGGGTAGCACGTTGCCTGTCGGACACGGGGCGGTGGGATACCGGCTTCCAGTTCGGTGACTGGCTCGACCCCGATGCGCCGGCCGACCAACCCGGCGCCGGAAAGGCCGATGTCGGCGTGGTGGCGACTGCGTGCGCGTACCGAACGTTCGATCTGATGGCCCAGATCGCGGCCATCCTCGGACACAGCGACGAACCCGAGTTCCGTGTCCTCGCCGAACGCGCGCTACGAGGCTTCCAGACCCACTACGTCACCGACGACGGGCGCATCCACAGCGACTGCACCACCGTCTACGCCCTGGCGATCGAGTTCGGACTCCTCGACGACCAGCAGCGCCACATCGCCGGGGAACGCCTCGCTGAACTGGTGGCCGAATCCGGGTACCGCATCTCCACCGGATTCGCCGGCACACCCGTCATCACCGCCGCCCTGAGCAGCACCGGTCACACCGAGACCGCCTACCGGCTCCTGCTCGAACGCAAGTGCCCCTCCTGGCTCTACCCCGTCACCATGGGCGCCACCACCATCTGGGAACGCTGGAACTCCATGCTCCCCGACGGCACCATCAACCCCGGCACCATGACCAGCTTCAACCACTACGCCCTCGGCGCCGTCGCCCACTGGCTGCACACCGTCGTCGCAGGCATCACCCCCGCCGAACCCGGCTACTCCCGCATCCGCATCGCCCCCAGGCCCGGCGGAGGCCTCACCTGGGCCAAAGCCAGCCTGCACACCCCCCACGGCGAGATCCGCACCCACTGGCACCACGACGGCGACCAGTTGATCCTGGAGACCACCATCCCCGAAGGCACCACCGCCGTCGTAGAACTACCCGGAACCGCCACGGCTACCGTGGGCCCAGGGTGCCATCGATTCACCGCTACGTGCCTGTCGCCCGCGTCGATGGTGGCGAGCACGCCCGCACCTCGTGGCGCCGGAGGAGGAACGTGACTACACCGCCCCTACGACGGTCACCGAACATCGTCGTGATTCTCGCTGACGACCTTGGCTACTCCGACATCGGATGTTACGGATCGGAGATCCGGACACCCCGCCTGGACGCACTGGCTGCGGCCGGGGTGCGCATGTCCCAGTTCTACAACACCGCCCGTTGCTCCCCGGCGCGCGCGTCGTTGCTCACCGGTCTTCATCCGCACCAGACGGGCATCGGGGTGCTCACCCAGGACGATGGGCCGCTCGGTTATCCCGGGACGCTCAATCATCGATGCGTCACGATGGCGGAGATCCTGCGTGACCACGGCTATGCCACCGCCATGTTCGGCAAGTGGCATCTGAGCGGCGATGTTCAGCACCCCAACGACGCATGGCCCACCCGCCGTGGATTCGATACGTTCTACGGGACCCTGGGAGGCGCAGCAAGCTATTACCAGCCAGTCACCCTCACCCGAGGGGAGTCGGTCGAACCTGTGCCCACGGATGGCTTCTATCTCACGTCTGTGCTCGGCGACGAGGCGGCAGCGTTCGTCCGCCGGCACACGGCCAACCAGCCCGACACCCCCTTCTTCTGCTACCTGCCATTCACCGCACCCCACTGGCCATTGCACGCACCACCGGAGGCGATCGATGGCTATCGGGGGTTCTATGACAAGGGATGGGATCTGCTCCGCGAGCGCCGATATCGTCGCCTCGTGGCCGAAGGGCTGATCAGCGGCGACTGTCCCCTCACCGATCGCGACGCCGACGTCACCGCGTGGGCGGACACTGCCCATCGCGAATGGCAGGCGCTCCGCATGCAGGTGTACGCCGCCCAGGTGGAGCTCATGGATGCTGCGATCGGATCCGTCATCGACGCGATCACCGAAGCCGGGCAACTGGATGACACGCTGATCCTGTTCCTCTCCGACAACGGTGGGTGCGCTGAGGCGTTCCAGCCAGCCTGGGTGGACGAGATGGACCGTCGACCACTCGCCGCTCTCGAGCGGACATCCTCAGGTGAGCGTGTCCGCCTCGGAAACGACCCGTCGATCCCACCTGGACCCCCGGAGACCTTCACCTCCTATGGCAAGCCGTGGGCCAATCTCTCGAACACTCCGTTCCGGGAGTACAAGCATTGGGTCCACGAGGGAGGCATTGCGACGCCGTTCATCGCGCACTGGCCTTCGGGCGGCCTGCGACAGCGCATAGACCACACGCCACACTACCTCCCGGACGTCCTGCCCACAGTCCTTGACGTTGTGGGTGCGACGTACCCGGATCGCTATTCCGGGCGGGACATCCTTCCGCTCGAGGGGATATCGATGATCGGCTCCTGGACCGGATCGGAGCCGATGCGCCAACGCTCAATGTTCTTCGAGCATGAAGGCAACGGTGCCGTCCGCTCAGGCCGGTGGAAACTGGTGCGCAAGTACGGTCAGGGCTGGGAATTGTATGACCTGAACGTCGACCGGACAGAAGTCCATGATCTGGCCGCGCACTATCCTGATCGAGTACGCACCATGTCTGAGGCCTGGCATACCTGGACGGAACGGTGCGGCGTGAAGCCGTGGGCTCCTCTGCACGCTGCCCGAGCCGCGCGGAGGGACACGGCTGAGCAGATCCGAACGTCCCCGTTGCGCGCCTGACTACGTCCCCGCGCTCATCAGGGCACCGACGGCCATCCGGTGCAGTGGGCTGGTGACAGCACCGTCCAGGAGCGGGTCGGCGGTCTCCCGCATCCACTGGTGCAGCTCCTCGAGCAGCACGTCACGCACCGGGGCGTGCTCCGGATCGTCGGCCAGGTTCTGCTCTTCCTGAGGGTCTACCCTCAGGTCGTACAGCTCGACGGGTGGATGGAAGCTGCGGACCGGCGCACGAGGTGTGGTCCGGGGCCGCCAGGACTGGGAGGAGTCCATGAATCCCGGTGCTGCGGTGAAGTTGACGATCAGCTTGTGCGTCCGGGTGCGCACGCATCGGCGGGGGTCGTAGTAGTCGTGGTAGGTCATCTCGCCGTAGACGGCGTCGCGGTCGGGCGTGCGGGAGTCGGCCTCATCGAGGAGCGGGCGCAGGCTCTGTCCGTGGACCCGGGCGCTGGGTTCGGCACCGACGACCTCGAGCAGGGTGGGGAGCAGATCGATGTGGGAGACGAGCTCGGTGCGGCGCGCCCCACCCGTCCAACCCAGCGTGGGACCGCGCATGATCCACGCCACCTCGAGGCCCGGGTCGTACACGGTGCACTTGGCCCGGGGAAGCGCGAGGCCGTGATCGGTCGTGAAGATCACGAGCGTGTTCTCGGTCAGGTTGCGCTGAGCGAGTCCGGCAAGCACCTGACCGACCGCCTCATCGAGATAGCGCACGGCCCCCTGGAGCTCGGCCAGCTCAGTACGCGTGCTCTCGCCCTCATCAGCGATATAGGCCGGCACATCAACACCGAGGGAGTCATCCGGGTCGATGTGGTCACCGATGAATCCGGTGTACCCAGGTTCGTCGCGGTGATTCACCGGGAGCCGGTGCGGTTCCACGAATCCGACCTGCAGGTAGAACGGCTGGTTGACCTCGACGAGGCGGTCGAGCTCGGCGCATGCGGCCGCTGCGACGGCCTCGGCACGATCGGGCGCGCCCGTTCCTTCGACGACGGGAACTGCTCGATCAAAACCGAGACGCGCCGCCATCTGCTCCGGTGTCCGGCTCGCCAAGGACTCATGCTGCACCCCGAGCAGTGACGTGGTGTACCCGTTCTCGTGCAGCTGCTGAGCGAGGTGGCGTTCGTCCGGGAACAGGTCCCATGCGAAGTTCCGGTGCGTCAGTCCCATCACCCCGGCGGAGTGCGGGTAGCGCCCCGTGAACAACGAGGCACGCGCAGGGCTGCACTGCGGCGCTGTGCAGAAGGCCTGTTCGAAGAGCACACCGTCCGCGGCCAGGGCGTCCAGGTGTGGAGTGTGCACCGTGCGGTGGCCATAGCAGCCAAGGAAGCGACCGAGATCGTGGCAGTGCAGGAGAAGAATGTTCGGGCGGACCACAGTTGTCCCTCCGCTGTGAAAAAGTTCTTTGATACGATTCACGAACACGATACGGAGCCGGTGCAGGAAGGTCAATATTCTGCGGTTCACCTCCCATGATCGACTCGCTGATCCCTCACCAGGGGACCAGATGGAGCTCTGGATCGTGCCAAAATGGGTAAGAATCGAACCGATCGGTTCAGCAAGGACGAGGAGAGGGTGTGTCGCGAGCCGTGAACCTTCCCACCGAGCCGAATCACCGCCCGACCAGCCGCGACGTCGCGCGCCTGGCCGGGGTGTCCGTGAGCACTGTCTCGAACGTGCTGAACAGACCCGATCTGGTGACCGACGGCACCCGTGAACGTGTCGAGCACGCGATGCACGAGCTCCGCTTCGTCCGAAACCGCTCGGCTCGAGAGCTCCGGATGGGGAAGGGGCGGACCATCGGACTCCTCGTCTACGACATCTCCGGCCCGTACTCCATCGCTGTGGCTCGTGCCGCTGAACGGCACCTGACAGAGGCCGGATACATGGTCATGCTGTGCAGCTCAGATGGACAGCCTGACCGTGAACGACGCCAGCTGTTGGAGCTCGAGGAGCACGGCGTCAGCGGAATCGTGATCGGCCCCACCAGCCACGATCTCGCTACCGTCGACGAGATCCGTGAGCGTGGAACGCCGGTCGTGCTGCTGGACCGCGCAAGTCCGGACGGTGAGCACTGCTCGGTCGCAGTCGATGATGTCAAGGGCGCAGAGCAAGCCGGACGGCACCTCCTTGCGCTGGGTCACCGTCGGATCGGTCTGGTGAACGGGCCGCACGACCGTCGGCAATGCCACGACCGTCGCCGCGGACTGCACCAGGCTGTCGAGGAAGCAGGGCTCAAGGTCGACGCGACTGTTGTCGAGGTGGTCGTGCCGGAGCCAGACGCCGCCGCCGGGGAGGCGTCGGTCGGGGAGGTCATGAAGGGACGTCGGCCTCCAACGGCCGTCATGTGCATCAACGACCGGCTCGCGCTTGGTGTGCTTCGTGGATTGCAGGAGCGAGGCATTCGGTCGCCGGAGGATGTTGCTGTCGTGGGGTACGACGACCTCGAGTTCGCGGCCATGCTGTCACCTCGCCTGACCTCCATCCGCCGCCCGAAAGAGGAGTACGGCCGTCGAGTCGCCGAGCTGCTCCTCGATGAGATCGAGAACGCGACCACGCACGTGCATCAGCAGATGGTCTTCCAGACCGGACTGGCCGTGCGGGAGTCGAGCGATCTCCCTCGCCCCTAGCGCACGTCGCGCCTCAGGACACCGTCTCAGGCGCGACGTTGAATCGAATCAGAGAGGACGGATCGGATGTCCAGGCCCAATGTCGTGTTCATCATGAGCGACGATCACGCGGCACACGCGATCTCTGCCTACGGCAGTCGCATCAACCAGACCCCGCACCTGGATCGGCTCGCCCAGGACGGGATGCGCTTCGATGCCGCGTTCTGCACGAACTCGATCTGCACCCCGAGCCGTGCAGCCGTCCTGACCGGCCAGCACAGCCACGTCAACGGCGTGCGAAGCCAAGGGGACCAGTTGGACGGGCGGCGTCAGACCTTCCCGCAACTGTTGCAGGGGTCCGACTATCAGACGGCACTGTTCGGCAAGTGGCACCTGGGGCACGGAGGGAACGCCGATCCGACCGGGTTCGACACGTGGAGCATCCTCCCCGGCCAAGGGGACTACGTCGACCCGGTACTGATCGAGAACGGCGCCGAACGCCAGCACACCGGCTACGTCACCGACCTGCTCACCGACCTGAGCCTGGCGTGGCTCGACCAGCGAGATCAGGATCGACCGTTCCTGCTCTGCCTGCACCACAAGGCACCACACCGCTGGTGGGTGCCCGCTGATCGGCACGCGGACCTGTACTCCGACGACCGAGAAGAACCGGAGACGCTGGACGACGATTACAGCACCCGCGCCAGCGCCGCTCGCCGGGCACGGATGCGCATCGATCGGGACCTGACGGTCAAGGATGTGAAGGCCGAACCACCTGCCGACCTCGACGGTGAGGACCGCCGTCGGTGGTTCTACCAGCGGTACATCAAGGACTACCTGCGGTGCGTGGCAGCGGTGGACGACAGCGTGGGACGGGTGCTCGACTACCTCGACGCCCACGACCTGACTGAGGACACGATCGTCGTCTACACCTCCGATCAGGGCTTCTTCCTGGGCGATCACGGCTGGTACGACAAGCGATTCATGTACGACGAGTCGCTGCGGATCCCGCTGCTGATGCGCTATCCGGCCCGTATCGCCGCGGGCAGCACGAGCGACGCGCTCGTGCAGAACATCGACTTCGCGCCGACGTTCGCCGAGCTCGCCGGCATCCAACCCAGCGAACCGATGAACGGCGCGAGCCTGACCCCGATCTTCGACCAGGCTGAGCCTGCCGACTGGCGCGCAGCCGCGTACTACCGCTACTGGGAGCACGACTCCATCCCGCATCGTGTCGCCGCCCACTGCGGTATCCGTACCCGGACCCACAAGCTCGTCCATTACTACGGCCGGGGGCTCGGGGTCCCGCGAGCGTCGGACACCCCCACCGAACCCGAGTGGGAGCTCTTCGACCTGGTCGCCGATCCGCACGAGCTACACAACCTCTACGGCCGACCTGGCCACGAGGAACTCACCGCGGAGCTCACGCGCACCCTGAGCGAGGTCCGTGCGGAGATCGGCGACGACAGCCTGACCCGCCCGATCCCCGGTGCCGCCGCCGACACCTCGGTTCTGGGGGCCCAGTGATGACTCGTCCCAACATTCTTCTCATCACCGCCGACGACTTGGCGGGTGATACTCCTGGTTCGTTCGGTGGGCGGGGCGACGTGATGCCGGCGTTGGACAGGTTGGCGGCTGAGGGGATGACCTTTGGGCGTGCGCATGTGCCGGCGCCGGTGTGTCAGCCGAGCCGGTCGGCGTTGATGACGGGGCGGTGGCCGCACCGCAACGGTGCGGAGGGATTCGAGCCGATCGATGAGAGGGTGCCGTTGCTGACCGAGGCGATCAGCACCGTCGGGTATCGCAGCGGGATCCTCGGGAAGGTGAACCACCTGCAACCGGAGGACCGGTTCGGGTGGTCGTTCGTGCGGCAGCAGGCCGAGCTGGGCATGGGGCGAAACCCGCAGGCGTATGGCGACGCGACGGCGGAGTTCATCGCGGCATCCGAGGGAGAGCCATGGTTCCTGATGGCGAACGCGCACGACCCACATCGCCCGTTCCACGGCAGTGCGGCTGAACGGGAGGGATACACCGAGGAGCAGCAGGCCTCCTACCCGGACCCGAGCTGCGTGTTCACCGCCGAGGAGGCGGATCCGCCCGGCTTCCTGCCCGATCTGCCGCAGGTCCGCCAGGAGTATGCCCAGTATCTGAGCTCGGCGCGCCGATGTGACGATGTGATCGCGGCGATCCTGGCCGCCCTGGAGGACTCGGGGCAGTCGGAGCGCACGGTGGTGGTGTTCTTCTCCGACAACGGGATGGCGTTCCCGTTCGCGAAGGCGAACTGTTATCTGGCGGGAACGCGCACACCGCTGGTGGTGCGCTGGCCGGGCCAGGTGCCCCCGGGCGGAGTGAACAACGACCACTTCGTCTCCACCCTGGACCTGTTCGCCACCTTCTGCGAGATGGCCGGGGCCGAGATTCCCGACGGCGTCGACGGACGCAGCGTAGTCAGGCTGCTGCAAGGGCGTGGGGAACCTGGGCGTGACCATGTGGTCACCGTGTTCCACGAGACGAACGCGGGGAACAGGTATGAGATGCGGTCGGTGCAGGACGGCGAGTGGGGCTATATCTGGAACGCCTGGTCGGATGGGGAGAGCGCGTATCGGGCGGAGAACATGGCCGGTCTGACGTGGCCGGCGATGACGGACGCGGCCGAGACCGACACGGCCCTGAAGGAGCGCACCGACTTCTACCGGCGACGCGCCCCGGAGGAGTTGTACCGGCTCACCACCGACCCGAACGCGCTGCACAACCTCATCGACTCGAAGGGCCAGGCGGGCGACCCCGAATCCGCGCAGGCACTCACCCAAGCACGGACCCTCCTCCGCGAATGGATGAACACAACCGGCGACCCCTTGCGAAGCGAGTACCCCGCGTGGGCGGCGATGTGACACCTGTCATCCGCACCTCGTGACAGCACCCCCTCGTGCGCACCCTGGCCACGCCGCCAGTGTGGAGGGATGAGAACACCTCCCCCCGCAGGCGGCCCGCCCGCCGTCCAGCTCGACCAGGTCGTGAAGGAGTTCCGGTCCGCCACCGGCTCCGTGCGGGCCGTCGACGGCATCGACCTGACCATCGGCTCCGGCGAGATCGTCGCCTTCCTCGGCCCGAACGGCGCCGGGAAGACGACGGCGCTCGACATGATCCTCGGCCTGACCACCCCCACCTCAGGCACCATCAGCGTGCACGGTCAGGCGCCCCGCCGCGCCGTCGCCGCCGGCCGGGTCTCGGCCGTGCTGCAGACCGGAGGTCTGCTGCGCGACCTCACCGTGGCCGAGACGGTCACGCTCATCGCCTCGACCTACGCCGAGCACGCCGGGATCGGGGCCGTGATCGAGCGCGCGGGCCTGACCGAGCTCGCCGGCCGGAAGGTCTCGAAATGCTCCGGTGGTGAGCAGCAGCGCCTCCGCTTCGCCCTCGCCCTGCTGCCCGACCCGGACCTGCTGATCCTGGATGAACCGACCGCCGGGATGGACGTGACAGCCAGGCGCGACTTCTGGGAGACGATGCGGGCCGAGGCCGCCTCCGGCCGGACGATCGTCTTCGCCACCCACTACCTGGAGGAGGCCGACTCGTTCGCCCAGCGGATCGTCATGGTGGCCGGCGGCCGTATTGTCGCCGACGGCGCCACCGAGGAGATCCGCACCCGGGCCACCGGACGTCGCGTCTCGGTCACGTTCGCGCCCGGCAACCGCGCAGAGGCACTCTCCCGCCTGGAGGCGCTGGACACCGTCCACGCCATCACCCCCGACGGCGATCGCGTGCACCTGCGCGCCCTCGACTCCGACGCCGTCGCCCGCGCCGTGCTCGACCTCGGCGGCACCGACCTGCTCGTCACCTCCGGCTCCCTCGACGACGCCTTCACCACCCTGACTCAAGGAGCGACCCGATGAACACGACCTATCTGCGGATCGAACTCGCCCGGGTGGGCCGGGACCTGGTGAGCATGTTCTTCATTGCGGTGATGCCGGCGTTCTTCTTCATCATCTTCGGCGCCTCGATGGAGTACGGTGCCTACCCGATCGGCAACGGGAACGTCTCGATGCACACGATGATCTCGATGGCCGCATTCGGTGCCGTGGTGGCGACCACGGGCGTGGGCGGGATGGCCGCCGTCGAGCGGATGCAGGGCTGGGGGCGCCAGCTCGGCCTGACGCCGATGTCAGACGGCGCCTATGTGCGCGTGAAGACCACCGTGGCGTTCACGATCTCGCTCATCCCGATTGGGTTGGTCTACCTCATCGGCGCGTTCACCGGCGCCAGCGCACCAGGCTGGGTGTGGGCCGCGAGCGCCGCGATCGTGATGCTCGGGGCGGCTGTGTTCTCCCTGTACGGCCTCATCGTGGGCCTGCTCTTCCGCAGCGAGGCCGCGGTCGGGGCGGCCAGCGGCGCACTGGTGATCCTGGCGTTCCTCGGCAACATCTTCTTCCCACTCAGCGGGGTGATGCTCACGATCGCGAAATTCACCCCGTTGTACGGGATCATCGGGCTGGCGCGCTACCCCCTGACCGACGGCGCGCTGGTGGCCACCGAAGGCGTCGGAGGGTCCGACCCGCTGTGGATGCTCCTGGTGAACTCTGTGGCATGGACGGTGATCTTCGCCGTCGGGGCGGTGCTGCTGGTGCGGCGCGGGCGTGGGCGGCAATGACATCCACCTCCCGGCGTGGGATTCGGGCGAGAATGGCGGGCAATGAGCGCACCTGATCCCGCGACCGAACCGTGGGCGAAGTTCAGCTGGTTGCTGGCCACGCCGTGGCTGGTGTTCCTTGTCTTCCCCGTGACCGGCATCTTGCAGGCCCCGGCTCCGTGGTGGCTTCGCGTGTTCGCCCTGACGGCGGTCCTCGCCTTTGCGGGCACGTACCTGTTCGGCTTCATCACCAATGCGCGCACCCCGGTGGGGTCTGCGCGCAACCACGTGATCTTGGCGATCCTGTTCGTCCTCACGGCGCCGGTGTTCGCAGTCGTGGGACTGGACGCCTTCGGGATGTTCACCTTCCCACCCGTCTATGCGGTGTTCAGCCAGCCACTGCGCAGGGCGATCATCCTGGCGGGCGGGCTGGTCGTGATCGTCGCGACGACAGTGCTGCTGGCCGGCTCCCCAGAACGTCTCCTCTATGCAGGCACCATCACCGGAACCACGCTGTTCGTCGGCCTCATCCGGTGGATCGATGACCGCCACCAGGAGCGGGAGGTGCTCGAGCGTCAGCTCACCGTCACCGCCGAACGGGAACGCGTGGCGCGGGACGTCCACGATGTGCTCGGCCACAGCCTGACCGTGGTGACGGTGAAAGCGGAGCTGGCCGAACGGTTGATCGAGGCCGACCCCGTGGCGGCGAAGGCGGAGATCGCTGCCATCCGCTCCCTCACCCGGGAGGCGCTCGGGGAGCTGCGGGCGACAGTGTCCGGGCTGCGGGTGGCACGCCTCGCCGACGAGTTGACCGCCGCGCAGGAGGCACTGACCGATGCTGGGATCGACGCCGACGTTCCCACCGACCCGGCTGTGGTGGACCCCCGGCACCGGATCGTGGTGGCGTGGGTGCTGCGGGAGGCGATCACGAATGTGGTGCGCCACTCCGGAGCCGGGCGTTGCGAGGTGAGCTTGGGGTCGTCGTCGTTGGTGGTGGCCGATGACGGTGTGGGGCCGGGTGGCGCTGCCGAGGCCGGCGGGCTCCGGGGCGCCCGGGAGCGGGTCGATGCCGCCGGTGGCACGCTGACCGTGCGGCCCGGCGAGACGGGTGGAACACGTGTGGAGGTGCGCTGGTGACCGGTCCGATCAGAGTGCTGCTGGCCGACGACCAGGCACTGGTGCGCGGGGCGCTGGCGGCGTTGCTCCGCCTCGAGGACGACCTGGACGTGGTGGCCGAAGTGGGCGCCGGGGACGAAGTGGTGGCAGCGGCCCGAGAACACCGAGCACACGTGTGCCTGCTCGATATCGAGATGCCCGGGATGGATGGGATCGCTGTGGCGGTACAGCTCCGGGCGGAGCTCCCGCACGTTCGGTCACTGATGGTGACGACGTTCGGCCGGCCGGGGTATCTGCGCCGGGCGCTGGAGGCCGGGGCCGCGGGGTTCGTGGTCAAGGACACCCCGGCGACCGAGTTGGCCGATGCCATCCGGGCGGTGCATGCGGGCCGCCGGGTGGTGGACCCGGCGCTGGCGACCGAGTCCCTCGCCGGAGGACCGAACCCGCTGGGCGAGCGCGAGCGGCAGGTGCTACGCGAGTGCCTCGACGGTGAGCCGATCGTCACAATCGCCGCGCGGGTGCATCTGAGCCCCGGCACCGTGCGCAACTACGTGTCCTCGGCCATCGGGAAGGTTGGGGCGACCAACCGGGTGGAGGCGGCCCGGATCGCCGACCGGAACGGGTGGCTGTAGTCGGGTCACCGACACAACTGACGGCCCTCAGCCGCTCCGTGCCATAGAGGGCACAGTGTCGCTGAGGGCCGTCAGTTGTGTACCGATATGCCCGGGCCGGAGGCGTCAGGCGCCGATCAGGACCCGGCGCCGACCTTCTGCTCGGGGAACCTGGCCTTGAGGTGCACTGGCTCGACCACCTTGCCGGCCTTCTTCACGGACCGGTTGCGGTAGATGAGGTTGAGCACCTCGACTCCGATGGCGAAGGCGATGGGTCCGTAGATCATGCCCTTGCTGACGTGCATGTCGAAGCCTTCAGCCAGCAGGGTGGCGCCGATGAGCACGAGGAATGCCAGGCAGAGCATCTTGACTGTCGGGTGGCGGTCGACGAAGTCGCCGATGGTCTTGGCCATGAACATCATCACCACGATCGCGACGACCACGGCGGTGATCATCACCCAGAGCTGGTCGACCATCCCGACGGCGGTGATCACCGAGTCCAGTGAGAAGACCATGTCGATGAGCACGATCTGCAGGATGACGCGGCCGAAGGTGGTGGCGGCCTTGGAGGCCTTGCTCTCCTCCTCGCCGTCCGCGCCCTCGAGCTTGTGGTGGATCTCGGTGACGGCCTTGTAGATGAGGAAGGCACCACCGGCGATCAGGATCAGGTCGCGTCCGGAGAACGCGAGCGCCTCGACGTCTCCGATCGAGAACCAGGGATCAGTCAGGCCCACGATCCAGGAGGCGAAGAACAACAGGATGATCCGCATCACCAGGGCGAGCGCGAGGCCGAGCACGCGCGCCTTCTGGCGCTGCTCGGCGGGGAGCCGGTTGGCGAGGATGGAGATGAAGACCACGTTGTCCACGCCGAGCACCAGCTCGAGCGCGAGCAGGGTGGCGAGGGCGATCCAGACATCAGGGCTGGCGAGAGATTCCACGGGGGGAGCCTAGCCTGTGGCGGTGAACCCAGTCACCGGTGTCGGCTGACCAGCTCGGCGAGACCCTCCTGCGTGAGGTCGGGCGACATCCGCATGACCGGCACCTTCTTCACCGGCATCGCCCCGAGGAAGGCGGCCATCGCCGGGTCAGGACTGTCCTGGCCGAAGAGGGCGCCGAAGTCACCCATCGCGGCCAGCAGCGCCGATCCGGCCTGCGGGTGCTCGAGCCATTCACTGATGGTGGCGTCCTCGCTGAGCGGACGGCGCAGCGCCGGTGCCACGAGTTCGGTGACATGCTCCAGCGGCAGGTCGCGCGAGGAGGCTCCGACGGCGACGTGCAGCGGTCCGGGCTCCACGGCCCAACCGTGAGCGTGCACGTCCCAGTGGCTCAGTTCACGCCGGGTGACAGTGAGCTCGACCCGCTGCTCCTGGCCGGGCTCGAGCTCCACGCGAGCGAAGCCCTTGAGTTCGCGCGGCGGCCGCACCACGGCTGAATCGGGCCGGCTGAGGTACAGCTGAGGCACCGCCACACCCGCACGGTCACCGGTGTTGTGTACGGTCACGCCCGCCCTCACGACGACGTCCCCCACACCGGTCTGCTCCGTCACCTCGGTCACGTCGACCGTCAGGTCGGTGTAGTCGAAGGTGGTGTAGGTCAGGCCGTACCCGAATGGGTAGGAGACCGCCCGCTCGGTCGCGTCGAGGCCGCGGTAGCCGATGAAGAGCCCTTCGCCATAGCGCACGGTGCCGTTCTCGCCGGGGAAGTTCAGCTGCGCGGGTACATCGGCCAGGCGTACCGGGATGGACTCGGCGAGCCGGCCAGACGGAGCGGCATCGCCGAGCAGCAGGTCGACGGCGGCGCTGCCCCCGGCCTGGCCGCCCAGCCAGAGCTCAAGCAGCGCATCGGCGTGGTGCTCCCACTCGGAGACGGCCACCGCGGAGCCGTTGGCGAGCAGCACCACGGTGCGCTCCGCGACCGCAGAAACGTCCCGCAGCAGTTCCCGGTGGCTGGCGGGGATATCCAGATGCTCGCGGTCGTATCCCTCGGACTCGTCCACGGCGGGCAGCCCGAGCAGCACAATCGCGGTCTTGCCGGTGGCGGCAGCAACAGCCTCGGCGCGCAGGGTGACGTCGTCTCGGGTCTCACCCTCGGCCGGGCCCCCGGGCTTCTCGGCCTCGGCGAGCCGGTAGCCGGGGGTGAACGGCACGTCGATCCCTCGTTCGGCGAGGGCGTCGACCATGCTCACCAGCCGGGTGGGGTTCACCTGAGAGGATCCGGCGCCCTGGTAGCGGGGGGTACGGGCCAGCTCACCGATGAGGACCGCAGACCCTGCCAGAGTGTCCATGGCTAGCGGAAGGACGGCGTCGGGGTTCTTGAGCAGGACAGCGCTTCGCACGGCGACCTCGTGGGCCAGGGCGTGGTGCGCCGTCGGGTCGGCCGTTCCCGGCTCGGCCAGGGCCAGCTGCGCCCTGGCGATCATGGTGAGCACACGCGTGACGGCGGTATCGAGGTCAGCCTCGGCAAGGCGCCCCTCGCGGACCGCGGCAACGATCGCGGCGTCGTTGAGGCCGTGCGAGGAGGGCATCTCCAGGTCGAGGCCGGCGGCGATCCCGGCGGCGCGGTCGTCCACGGCGCCCCAATCGGAGACCACCAGGCCCTCAAAGCCCCACTCTCCCCGGAGCACCTCGGTGAGCAGCCACGGGTCCTGCGAGGCGTAGGTCCCGTTGATCTTGTTGTAGGCGCACATGACGGTCCAGGGCTGGGCGCGGGTGACGACCTTCTCGAAGGCCGGCAGGTAGATCTCGCGCAGGGTGCGCTCGTCGATCTCGGCGGAGATCCGCATCCGGTCGGTTTCCTGGTTGTTCGCGGCAAAGTGCTTCAGCGAGGTGCCCACGCCCTGAGACTGGACGCCGGCCACCAGCTCAGCGGCCAACTCACCTGCGTGGAAGGGATCCTCGCCGATGTACTCGAAATTGCGCCCGCACAGGGGGCTGCGCTTCATGTTGATACCCGGTCCGAGCAGCACGGCGACGTCGTTGGCGCGGGTCTCGATTCCGAGCGCCTCCCCCACCCGGTACAGGAGGTCGCGATCCCAGGTGGAGCCGAGTCCGGCGGCGGAGGGGAAGCAGGTGGCCGGCACTGAATCGTTCAGGCCGACGTGATCGGTGGCCCCGGCCTGCTTGCGCAGCCCGTGCGGGCCGTCGGTGACCATGACGGCGGGGATACCAAGGCGCTCGATCGCCTGGGTGTGCCAGAAGTCCTGCCCGGAGCACAGGGCGGCCTTCTCCTCCAGGCTGAGCTCGGTGAGCAGGCGTGGGATGTCGGCCTGAGTGAGGGCTGTCGAGTGCATGCGTGCTCCTGCGGGAGTGGGGTACGACGTCGTCCGAGAGCACCGTAGAACTTAATTAACCGGCCGGTCAATATATTCTTGGCTAGCCTGGTTCCGTGGCACACGAGCAACCACGGCGGCCGGGGCGCCCGCCGGCCGGTGGCGAGGACAAGCGCGAGCGGATCCTCACCGAGGCGATCGCGTTGTTCGCACGCTCCGGATATGCCGCCACATCCCTGGCTGACGTGGCCCAGGCTGCACAGATCTCGAAGGCCGGCCTGCTCCACCACTTCGGATCCAAGGGATCCCTCTACTCCGCCGTACTGGAGTGGCGTGATACACGAGACGCAGGGGCGCTGACCTCCGCTACCGACGTGTGGCAGCAACTCGACAACTTCGCCGACCTCATGGATCGCAACGCCGAGGACCCAGCGATGGTAGGTCTGTACATGGCAATGGCCGTCGAGGGCACGCACTCCGGGCATCCGGCCCACACATGGCTCACCGACCACTTCACCCGCGCTGTCGACACCCTCACCGCCGGGTTCGAACGCGGCAAGATCGACGGCGCGGTGCATCCGGATGCGCCCTCACGGGACCTGGCCCGATCGGTGGTGGCGCTGGCGGACGGAATCCAACTGCAGTGGCTGACCGTGACGTCACCGGATCAGGAACCGGTCCGGATGGGCGATCAGATCCGGCAGCTGACCGAGCTGATCCGGGCTCGTTGGGCCATATAGCGACATTGCTCGACGATTTGGTGGCTGGTCAGCCGCCAGATCGACTGTGAGTGTGGTGTTCGCAGCCTGGTGGTGATGGGCTGTGGGTGGTGGCTTGGAGTGTGACTCGCTAATCGACTGGCCGTGTGTGCCTTTCGCACGACTTGTCCGCTCCGGGTCGCCGCCTCCGGCCCGGTCGGAGCGACTGGCCTGATCAGGAGCTTGACCGGCGGGCGTAGTAGCGCCCGTCGTGTCCCATCTACAGTCCTGCCGATTCTCCTACCGGACCGGAAAGCAACAACGTCCCGTCCCGTTCCGAAGTGGAGGAAACGTCATGACTAGTCTGAGTGATCTCGTCGAGGTTGTCATCGGGGTCGACACCCATGTCGATACCCATACCGCGGCGATCATCGATGCTGGCACCGGTGGGGTGCTCGGCCAGGTACAGGTCGCGGCCACCCCGGCGGGGTATGCCGAGCTGGTCGAGTTCGTCGATACCCACCTACGCGGTGAGGATGAGGCTGATATCGAGACCGATCCGTGCGCCGCCACTGGTGGACGGGCGTGGGCGATCGAGGGCACCCGCTCCCACGGGGCGGGTCTGACCCGACATCTACAGGCTCGTGGTGAGCTGGTCATCGAGATCGACCGCCCGCAACGGGCCAAGCGCCGCCGTGGAGCCAAGTCCGACCCGATCGACGCAGTCCGCGCCGCACGGGAAGCGTTAACCCGCGAGCACCTCGCCACCCCACGCTCAGGCGGGAACCGGCACGCCCTCGCGATCCTGCTGAGCACCCGAGACTCCCTCGTGACCGAAGCAGGCCGCGCCGCACGGCAAGTGTTCCACCTCATCATCACCGCCCCCGAACCCCTGCGAGCGAAGTTCGCCGGCAAGAAACTGCCCGCGATGATCACCACCGCCGCCCGGCTACGCACCCGGCCCGGTCAAGACATCGAGACCACCACCACGATCACCATCCTGCGCGACCTGGCCCGCCGCGCCCAAGACCTGACCACACAAGCGACCCAGTACAAGAAACAGATCCACCACATCGTGACCAGCATGCGCGCCGACCTGCTCGATCAGCCCGGCATCGGCCCCATCGTGGCCGCACGAATCCTGTGCGCCTGGTCCCACCCCGGACGCATCCACTCCGAAGCCGCATTCGCCATGCTCGCCGGCGTCGCCCCCATCCCAGCCACCAGCGGCAGAACCACCAACCGACACCGCCTCAACCGCCACGGCGACCGCCAACTCAACCGAGCACTCCACGTCATCGTCCTGACCCGACTACGCCACGACCCACACACCCGCGCCTACGCCCAACGCCGCACCACCCAAGGCCGCACCCACCGCGAAATCACCCGCTGCCTCAAACGCTACATAGCCCGCGACATCTACCGACAACTCGAACACCACAACCCCACAAACACCCCTTGACAGAACATAGGAGCGTCGAGCGATTTCTGGGAGGCGATCGGGCCGGTCTGCGAGGCTCAGAAGGCGTCGGGATAGAGCCCTTCGGCGATCTGCCGGACGATCGCGACGTTGCCCAGCGTCCCGGGGAAGACGTCGGAGCTGGAGACCGCGATCAGGCGACCTTCACGCACGGCAGGCATGTCGGGGAAGGTCGTCTCCAGGTACTCCCTGGTGGCCGTCTCGTGCGCCTCGTCGTAGACCGAGAACACCAGCGCATCGGGTTCCTCGGCCGCCAGCGACTCCGGCGTGACGGTCGCGGCGAAGAAGTCGGCGAACGCGGCTTGGTCCGGGCGGTAGACGTTGTCGGCACCAGCGCGGGAGAGGATGTCGTACTCGATCCCCGCACCGATGGCCTGCAGGGTGGTCCCGTCCACGTAGACCTGCGCCACCCGCAGCGGCTCGACGGCGGCCACCGCGGCCTCGACCTCGTCCAGGTCCGCCTGGCTCTGCGCGATGAGGTCTGCGGCGGCCCCCTCCACGCCGAAGATCGTCCCGATGTTCTCCAGGTCCGTGAACAGGTCGGTGACCTCGCCGCCCATCCGTCGCTCTGCGCACCCGCCGGTGGCGACGTACACCGCTGCACCGGCCTGGTCGAGCTGGTCGATGCTCGCGAACCCCTGCTCCGCGGTGAACTCGTACGTGGTCGGCGAGTAGACGAAATCCGGCTCCACGGCCAGCAGGTCCTCGCGGCTTGGCGGCATGACATCCCCGATCACGGGCACATCGGCGGCCAGGCCGGCAACGTCGTCAGGCAGGGCTTGAGCCCCGGTCTGAGCCTGCCCGGCGAGGTGGTCGGCCAGGCCAAGACGCAACAGCAGCTCGGTCTGGGCGGGGTGCATTCCCACCACAGCCCCGGGGACGTCATCGACGACGACGTCCCGTCCGCAATTCTCGATCGTCACCGACTCGGCCGGCTCGCTCTCGGACGTGGTGGACCTGACGGCGGACCCGCACCCGGTCAGCAGCAGCACCCCGGCAAGGGCGGCAGGCGCCAGGCGCGCGGGTGCAGCGGAGGCAGCGTTCATGAGGAGGTCGCGCATGATCGTGAGGTTCCTTCTGTGGAGGGGTCAGTGCGGGATGGTTCAGCGGGCGGTTCGGGTGCGGAGTGGGCGGCGAACGGCCGGAAGGCGAACACCGGATCGCTGGGCTCGCCGAGCACGCGGACGTCGACGCCGAAGGTGGTGCGGATCAGGCCCGGCGTCAGCACCTCCACAGGCGGTCCGGAGGCGATGATGCGCCCTTCGGCGAGCACCACGATGTGGTCGCAGTACTGGGCCGCGAGGTTGAGATCGTGCAGGGCCGCGATCACGGTCCTGCCGAGCCCCCGGACGGTGCTCATCAATTCGTGCTGATGAGCGATGTCGAGGTGATTGCTCGGCTCGTCGAGTACGAGGATGGGGCTCTCCTGGGCGAGCGCCCGCGCCAGCATGACCCGCTGTCGCTGCCCGCCGGAGAGGGTGGCGACCATGCGATCACCCAGATTGGTGATCTCCGCCCGGAGCATCGCCTCATCCACGATGCGCAGATCCTCGGCAGTGTCCCGACCGAACGAGGCGTGATGCGGTGCACGGCCCAGGGCCACGGTCTCTGCCACGGTCAGATCGAAGTCGGTGGGTGGATCCTGCAGCATCACTGCCACCGATCGCGCCGCCTGCCGCCCGCTGAGGCTCAGCACGTCCCGGCCATCGACGTGCACGGTGCCCCGCCTCGGCTTCAGGGCCCGGTACAGGGTGCGCAGCAGCGAGGACTTCCCGCTCCCGTTCGGCCCGACCAGACCCACCACAGTTCCCGATTCCACTGTCAGCGAGGACTCGCGCACCACATCCCGCCCGCCCAGGGTCACCGTGACGGCGTCGAACTCCACTGTCATCGGTGCTCTCTGGTCTGAGCCCTCCGGTACCCCGCTCCAGCGGCCCTCGTCCCTCACGCCACCTACACCCGGGTTCCTCAGGCTCATCGGTGCTCTCTGGTCTGAGCCCTCCGGTACCCCGCTCCAGCGGCCCTCGTCCCTCACGCCACCTACACCCGGGTTCCTCAGGCTCATCGGCCGAACCCCGCCCGGTCGGCACCGCTACGGCGCATCAGCCAGAGGAAGAACGGTGCCCCGACGAACGCCGTCAGGATCCCCAACGGGATCTCGGTCGGAGCAGCCACGGTCCGCGCGAGCAGATCGGCTGCCATCAGGAACACCGCACCGCCGAGCACCGCCACCGGCAGCATGCGCCGGTGATCGGCGCCGACTGCGATCCGCGCGATGTGCGGCACGACCAACCCCACGAACCCGATACCGCCGGCGACCGACACCACCGAGCCGGTCAGCAGCGAGGCCAGCACGAGCAGAATGGCCCGCATCCGGGCGGCGTCCACGCCGAGGGAGACGGCGGACTCGTCCCCGGTCATCAACGCATTCAGCGACCGCGCCAGCAGTGCCGCGGCCACACATCCCACCACCAACGCCACCGCCGGTCCGATCAAACTCGACATCGTCGCCGCCGACACGCTGCCGAGGAGGAAGAAGAGCACGCTCACCACGTTCTGGGCGTCGGTGGAGATCGTCAGGTAGCTCGTCACCGCGCTGAACAGGGTGCCGAGCGCCACGCCCGCGAGGATCATCCGGGTCGGTGACAGCGCCCCGTCCTTACGCGCGAGCGCCGCCACGCACACACAGGCAGCGAGTGCCCCGACAAAGGCGGCGAGGTTCATCGACATCCCACCCAGTGCCGCCGACCCGAGCACGATCACGAGGACGGCGCCGACGCTCGCGCCGGAGGAGACGCCGAGGATGTAGGGCTCGGCGAGCGGGTTGCGCACCGTCACCTGCATGAGGGCACCGGCCAGCGACAGGCCGGCTCCGGCGAGCCCCGCCAGCAGTGCGCGTGGCAGGCGGAACTGCCACACAGCCTGATCCTGCAGCGCCGTCAGCGATCCGTCCGACATCCATGGCATTCCCGGCGCCAGGTGCCCGATCACGATCTTGGCAGCCTGCACAGTGCTGACCTCCACCGAACCCACGGCTCCCGAGAGCACCACGAGCACTCCGACGGCCACCGTCAGGACGCCGCAGATCACCGTGGTGCGCCTGGCGCGAGCGACGCGAGCTCGTGCAGTGGCGGAGCGATCGCCGTCCGGTGGGCGCACGCCGATAGCGGGGGAGGAAGTGGGCACGGAATCGCACTATAGTGAGAGCGATTCTCATATCCAAAATCGACAGGCTGTCCCATGATGATTGACGCGAACGTCGCGCCCTACGCTCGCCAGGCGTGGCCACGGCTGGCCGGCACAGCAGCCATCACCCTGCTCGCCTCGGGCGCCTCCATCGGCGCAGCGTTCGCCATGGCTGCAGCCTTCACGCGCATCCTCAGCACCGATGGCACACTCCCGGCCGGCCCGCTGACGGCGGCCGTGGCCCTGCTCGGGTTGCGTGCCCTGCTGCTGTGGTGCCGCGACCAGTCCGCACTGCACACCGGAACGGTTGTCGCCCGCAGCATCCGGGAGAAGCTGCTGCGGCACATCGTGGCACTCGGTCCCGCGCACCGATGGCCGGGCGGGCGTGCCAGCGCGCACCTCGCAGCCGTCGACGGCTGCGAGCACCTCAAGGGCTACGTCGGCAACTACCTTCCACAGGTGCTCGCCGCGATACTCGTCCCCGCGGCCCTGACCGTCGCGCTCTTCCTGCGCGACCCGGCCGTGGCGCTCGTGGTGGTCGCCGGTGTGGCATGCGTGCCGCTGGCCCACCGGATCACCAAGCGGCTCCTCGGCGCACGTGCTGCCGAGCACTGGCGAGCCTACGACCGGTATGCAGCCCGCGTGAGCGACAACATCGCCGGGATCGCCACCCTCGCCGGCTTCGGTGCCGCCGAGCGGCGCGGCGCGGCGCTTGCCCGGGACGCGGAGACTCTGCGGGCCGCCACGACGGCGAACATGAACGTCTCCCTCTCCACCTATGTGATCACGTCCGCCGCCATGCTCCTGGGTACGTCGGGGGCGACGCTACTGGCGGCCTGGCACGCGGCCGAGGGCCGGCTGGCTGCTGGGGACGTGTTGTTGGTGCTCTTTCTCGCAGCCGAGTGCTTCCGGCCGCTGCAGGATCTGCAGAGCTACTGGCACGAGGGCTTCTACGGGCTGGCGGCCGCCGCCTCCATCAACCGCATCCTCGCGACCGAACCGCAGGTGACCACGGCCGCGGACGCGACGCCGATCGCGCTCGCCGGACCTCCCGGACTGCGTCTGGAGCACGTCAGTTTCACCTACCCGGGCGCGGAGCGAGCGAGCCTGAACCAGATCAGCGTCACTATCCCCGCGGGCCGGACCACGGCTCTGGTGGGAGCCAGCGGCGCGGGGAAGACCACGCTCACCGCGTTGCTCCTGCGGGATATCGACCCGGATGACGGCTCGGTACTGCTGGTCACCGCGGACGGGCACCACGACCTACGCACTCTCCCGCTGAGTCAGGTGCGCCACATCAGCGCCCGCGTGAGTCAGGACGTGGTGCTGATGGACGGCACCGTGGCCGAGAACGTGCGCCTCGCAGCGCCCACCGATGCCAGCGATACCGAGGTGGACGACGCCATGGCGGCCGCCCGGGTGACCCCCTTCCTCGCCGACCTTCCCGAGGGTCCCGCGAGCCACGTCGGGGAGGGCGGGCGGCGCCTCTCCGGCGGGCAGCGTCAACGGGTGGCGCTGGCACGAGCGCTCGTGCAGCGGGCGCCGCTGCTGGTACTCGACGAGGCCACCAGCGCCCTCGATGGGGAGAACGAGGCCCTCATCACCGAGGCCGTCCGCTCCGGCGACGGCTCGCGCACCACGGTGGTGATCGCGCACCGGCTCTCCACTGTGGCCCACGCCGACCACGTGATCGTGCTGGGCGAAGGCCGTGTGCTGGAGGAAGGCACTGCGGCCCAGCTGGAGGCGGAGGGCGGCCCCTGGGCGGCCATGGTGCGGGCGCAACGGATTGCCGACGGCGGAGCGCAGGTGTTCTCGTGAGCGACCTCGACCAGGGCACGTCAGCGGATGTCGCGCCACAGCGGCACGCACCACCGCATGGCGCGTACGGAACATACGGCGCACCTTCGCCGGGCCTGCGGTTGGACGATGTGCGCGCACTCGGCGCCGTCCTGGCCGGATGGCGGGGCTGGTACGTGGCCGCTCTGACATGGAACGCCGTCGTCCATCTCTCGGCGGCAGTGGCTGCCGGGGCCGCAGCCTATGCGGTGGCAGCCGCCGTCACCGGAGTGGCCGGCAGCACGCGGGTGGAGCTGATGCTGCCGACGGTGCTGGTGCTCGGCGCGACCCTGGTGCGCAGCGTGGCGGTGTGGCAGGAGGCCTACACCAGCCACGACGTCGCATTCCGGGTGCTGGCGCGGGTGCGCGGATGGCTGTTCGCCGGGCTGGCACGGATCGCACCGGGAGGCGTGGCGCGGCGCCGGACGGGCGATCTGACCACCCTGAGCACGAACGACTCCGAGGCGCTGGAGATCTTCCTCGCGCATTCCTCGCTCTACATCATCGGCCGGTTCCTGGCCACGCCTCTGATCGTGGTTGGCCTGGCCCTGATCAGCCTGCCTGCGGCACTGGTGACGCTGCCGTTCCTGGCGCTGGCCGTGCTGGTACCACTCGCGGCGAGGCGCAGCGCCCGGGAGCAGGGGCGGCGTGCGCGGGCAGTGACCGCCGAGATCGGTGCGGACATGCAGGAGAACGTGGGGGCCGTGCGGGAGATCGCAGCGTTCGGACTGCTCGAGGAGCGGTTGGGTCGGCTCGCCGGTCAGCAGACCCGGCTCTGGCGCGCACAGCGGGCGACCACGATCCGTACGGGGGTGGAGACCGCCGTCGGGGGCGTGCTCTCCTCCCTGGTGGCTGTGGCCGCCACCGTAGTGGCCGTACGGGAGGTGGCAGCCGGGCGCCTGGCCCTCGAGTGGCTGCCGGTGGTAGCGGCAGTGGCGGGCGCAACGCCCTCGGCGATCGCCCAGTGGGCTGCGACCACCCGGCACTATGGCAACACCGCGGCTTCGGCGCGACGCATCGAGGAGATCCTCGACGCCCCCGATCCACTGCCGGTCATTCCGGAGTCCGAAGGGTCCAGCCCGACCACCTCGGTGGAGTGCCTTCCGGTCGCAGAACCCTCCGATCGCGGCCTGAGCACACCCCATATCCGGGTGGAATCGGTCACCTACAGCTGGCCCGGTGCGCCCCGGCCAGCCGTGCGAGATGTCAGCGTGGCGATCGGGGCCGGGGAGACGGTCGCGCTGGCTGGCGCGAGCGGGGCGGGCAAGTCCACGCTGGGGGCGCTGCTGGCCCGTTGGTATGACCCGGACGTCGGGCGCATCCTCGTCGGGGGCACGGACGTGCGCGCGATGGAGCGAGCCGAACGGGTGGCCACCGTGTGCCTGGTGCCGCAGGAGCCGTACCTGTTCGCCGAATCGGTGCGGGAGAACCTCGCCGTGGCCCTACCGCACGAGCTTCCCGACGACGCCCTGTGGGAGGCACTGGAACGCACCCGCGCAGCTGATGTGGTCCGCGGGATGCCGCACGGGCTGGACACGGTGCTCGCCGATCGCGGGCGCAGCCTCTCCGGAGGCGAACGGCAGCGACTGGCGCTGGCTCGCGCTGCGCTGCGCCGGCCGGAGGTGCTCATCCTGGACGAAGCCGTCAGTCAGCTCGACGTCGAGAACGAGGTGGCGCTACGGGACAGTCTCATCGGCACCGCCACCACCACCGTGGTCATCGCGCACCGGCTCAGCACGCTGGTGACCACACCACGGGTGCTCGTTCTCGACGGCGGATCACTGGTGGGTGACGGCACGCACGAGGAGCTGCTGGCCGGATGCGACGCCTACCGGCGCCTGGTCCGTCCCCAGCTCGACCTACGGAAGGGCACATGATGAAGGCAGCGCAATTCTGGGCCACAGGCGACTATGCGACGGTCGGTGACTTGTGGAGTCAGCCAGGCCGGGATCTACCCGCTCGGCTGAGCGTGACCGGGAAGGACGTCGTGGACCTGGCCACCGGCACCGGGGTCACCGCAATCGCGGCCGCCCGGGCCGGCGCGGGCGCGGTGACCGGGGTGGACGTCACCCCGTCGTTGTTGGTCGAGGCACGGCGGCGGGCGGGTGACCTGCCGATCCGCTGGGTGGAGGCGGATGTGACGGCGTTGCCGCTACCGGACGACTCGGCCGATCTGGCGGTGTCCACCTTCGGGATGGTGTTCGCCGAGCCCGGGAGCGCGTTCGGGGAGGCACGGCGGATCGTGCGACCGGGCGGTCGGGTGGTGACGACCAGCTGGTCGGAGGAGGGGTTCTTCGGACGACTGCGGCGCACGCTCGCCCCGTACGCACCCGACGCGCCCGAACCTTGGCACGAGAACGCCGTCGGGATCCGGAACGTGCTGGGGCCCGGGGCGGAGGTGGCGGAGGCGTCGTTCGTGATGACCGTGGCCTCGCCGGAAGACTTCGTCGAGATGCTCGAGCGGCACAGTGCACCCATCGTGCTGCTCTCCCGCGGCATCGGCGAGCAGTGGCTGACCGCCCGCCAGGCATTGGTGGACCTGGCGGCTACTTCGGGAACCTGGCAGGGCGATCAGTTCGAGATCGTGGTCTCGTACCTGATCACGTCGATCTCGGTGGAGTGATCCTCGGGAATGCTCACCACTCCGCGAGGCTGCCGTCGGCGTGGTTCCAGGTAGGCGTGGCCCACTCGTGCCCGTGAGCGGCTGCCTTGCGCACTTCGGCCTCGTCGATCTCGACACCCAGGCCCGGGCCGGTGAGCCGGTCGATGTGCCCCTCGCGCACGTCGAACGGGCTGGTGTCGACCAGATAGTCGAGCAGATCCCAGCCCTCGTTGTAGTGGATGCCGAGGCTGGACTCCTGGATCACCGTGTTGGGTGAGACCAGGTCCACCTGCAGGCAGGAGGCGAGTGCGATCGGGCCGAGCGGGCAGTGCGGGGCCAGGCCGGCGCCGTAGGTCTCGGCCATCGCTGCGATCCGGCGGGTCTCGGAGATACCGCCGGCGTGGGAGATGTCGGGCTGGGCCACCGCGATGCCCGCCTCGAGCAACGGTTTGAAGTCCCAGCGGGAGAAGGCCCGCTCGCCGGTGGCGATCGGAATCGAGCTGCGCTCCACCAGCCGCGGCAGGTGCTCGGCGGAGAGCTCGGGCACCACCGGCTCCTCCACCCACATCGGCATCAGTTCCTCGAGCAGGGGAAGTAGCCGGTGCGCCATCGCCGGGGAGACGCGGCCGTGGAAGTCCAGTGCGAAGTCGCCGGAGTCGCCCAGCGTCTCCCGGGCGGCGCGGGCGCGGTCGACCACATCGGTGATGGCGGCAGGTGAGTCGATGTGCCGGAGCGCCCCGGAGGCGTTCATCTTCACGGCGGTGAAGCCCTGGTCCAGGCGTGCCTGGATGTGCTCGCGCACCCCGGCGGGGTCGTCTCCGCCCACCCAGGAGTAGGTGCGCACCCGGTCCCGCACCGCTCCCCCGAGCAGGTCGTGCACAGGCACCCCGAGCCGCTTGCCGGCGATGTCCCACAGGGCCTGGTCATACCCGGCAATGGCACTGTTGAGTACTGGCCCGTGGCGGTAGAAGCCGGAGCGCGTCAGGCGCTGCCAGGTGTCCTCGATGCGGCTCGCATCGCTGCCCATCACCTGGGGCGCCAGCTCGTGCACGGCGGCCTCGACTGTGGCGGCACGGCCCTCCAGCACAGGTTCGCCCCAGCCGACGAGCCCGTCGGAGGTCTCCACCCGCAGGAACAGCCACCGCGGAGGCACTCGGAACGTTTCGATCTTGGTGATGGTCGTCGATGAACTCACCCCAGCAACCTACCGCCACCGGTGTGGGGTGCGTTTCACCGGCGCGAGCTCATGGCAGCGAGCCGTCGTAATGCGGCCACAGGACGATGACCCGGATCGCATCGTTGGAACTGTCCAACCTGGCGTACCCGTGCGGCGGTGGGTCGCCGTCAAGCACACTGTCGACCTCGGATACGAGCCGATCGAGGCCCCGCACCCTGGCGAAGGCACGCAGTCGTTCGCGTGCATGGCACTGCGGTTCGCGCACCGCCAGGAGCCGTCTGCTCGGAGCAGTCGGGTGCTCGGGATCGATCTGTTTCACGAGCAGGCGGACGGGCGTGTCGTACCCGATCACACGATCTCCCTTCCGGAGTGCCACCGTCCCCGGTGCGTGCGCAGTTCCCGCGGCGCGCTCGCGCGCGCCACGGGAACTGCGGTGCAGGGTCAGCGACCGGCGTTCAGCCGACGTCGGACGATGAGCAGGCACGAACCGCCGAAGAGCGCCAGGCTCGCCAGCACAGCAAGGACTGCCACCAACGGGCTCGTCCCGGTGTCAGCCAGGTCGCCGTCCTGACCAGTCCCATCACCGTCCACGTCCCCACCATCGCCGGTGGGACCGCCGTCGCCCGTCGGGTCCGTCGGATCCGTGGGGGTGCCAGGGTCCGTCGGATCGGTGGGATCCGTCGGATCGACCGCGTCGATGGTGATCTCCGCTTCGGCCCAAGACTCACCGGCGTCGGCCCGCACGGTGACCGTGCCCGCGGCTCCGGTCGGCAGCGCGAGCATTGCCCGGCCTGCGCCGTCGGCTCCGGTGGTCAGTGTCGCCAGTTCCTCACCATCAACGAGCAGCCGGTATTCGGTGTCCGGCTCGCCGCCGGTGAGCCCGATGCTGATCTCATCCCCGGCGTCGGCCTCACCGGGCGCCGTGATGGCGATCGGCAGGTCGATCGTGCACTGTTGCGCCTGAGCCACCACCGTGCGGATCTCGGTGAGTACCCCGGCGTCTCCGCCGGCGACGAGCTCGAGCTGCAGGCTTCGTAGCGCCGTCTGCACGTCCTCGTCGGTGCCGTCCGTGCGGGCACTCTCCAGGTCGGCCAGCGCCGCTGCGACGGCGTCCTGCACGTCGGCCGGCAGCTCCTCCCACTCCGGGGTTGCCATCAGTTCCCGCACAATTTCGAGTTCACCGAGGAGTGCGTCGTCGGTGTCGCTGGTGTACGGGCGATCGGTCGTGCACACCTGCCCGGCGTTGAGGAACCGGGTCAGGAAGGTGTGCGCAGCGATCTGCGCCGTGCGCTCCTCCCGCAGCCCGTAGTTGCTCTCGGAGTTGTCGAGGTAGGTACGTCCGTCCTCGAACCGGTCCTGCAGCGCGATCGCATCCTGTAGGTGGCGTTCGGCCCAGACGGCAGGCGGGGTGCTGACGTCCCCGCCGACGTCGTAGGTTGCAGCGATCACGTCACCCTGGGCGAAGTAGAGCGGGAAGGTGCTTCCCCAGTCGTTGCCGTCGGGGTAGTAGATCGAGGACTCACCGGGCACGTAGATGGTGCCGCCCGGTGCCTGCCACGGTGGGGAGTCGAACTGCAGGTCGACGAAGGCCTCGTAGGTCAGGTCGATGTTGTGGAAGAAGGCTTCCGCCGGCTGCTGGCCGCCTAGCTGCTGGGTGAGGGCGGAATTGACGTTCTGGTCGAAGGCGAGCATGTAGATGGGGTGCATGAGGTTGTGGTTCTCGACGGTGCCGTCGGACTCGACGTTCGAGCCGGTCAGCATCTCATCCAGCGCCCGGCCGTTGATGACCTCGCTGCTGTCGACGTCCTGCGGCGTCGCCCAGCCAGCCAGGGCGAGGTCGATGGCGTCGGAGCGCCACTGGTCGCTGTTGGCGGCCTCGGGCATCATGGTGGCCGCCAGGCCCGAGAGCGAGCTGCGCCAGGTGTTCTCCTCAGCCTTGGTGTCACCCGGGATCACGATGGTGCCCTCAGCGTTGCGGTAGTACTCGGGGTCGACCATCTGGTCAGCCTCCATGGCGACCATGTTCGTCACGCACGCCTGCTGAGCCGGGCTGAAGTCGTCCCAGAGCAGCCAGGCGGCGAAGCCGTTGTAGTAGGCCCACAACGAGGCCTGCCACCGGTCCGCCTCCGGTCCCCATCCTGCGGGGTTGTTCGATCGGTGCTCGGCGGCTGCGGAGGAAACCATCCGGACGATGCGCTCGCGGACCTCGTCCTCGGTGACGCCGGTGTCCTCTGGGTCGTAGCCGCCGGTGGCTACCAGAATGGACATGTTGACCGCGGCCATGGAGACACCGCGCAGCGCGTACTCGGGTGCTCCCACCCGGCGCGAGAGCGGGATGTACTCACCGGGCTCGGCGGCGAACTCCTCATCCCAGAAGGTGGTCGTGATGTAGCGGTTGGCGTTCTGCGCGGCTTCAAGGCTCAGCTGGGTGAGCTCATCGGTGGGGATCGCGTGGTCGAGGACTGACGCATCCGGGGTCGCCACCGGCATGGCGGTGTCCGCAGCGGCCTCGCACGCCGCCCAGGGCTCCTGCCTGGGCGAGGAGGTGAGGGAGATGCTCCCGAGGGAGCCGCGATAGAAGAACCCGTCGCCGAGGTCGTCGCCGTTGCCCAGCCGGATCGGACTGTTCCCGCTGTTGATCAACGGGATCCCGATCTCGCCGGTGACGGTCACGTCGGCGCCGCCGCTGATCTCGGTCGTCAGCGAGCCGGGCGTGTACGTCACGGTGATGTCATAGCTCGTGCCCGGCTGAGCGATCACACCGGTGGGGAACTGTGCCCACTGTCCCTGGCCCACCACACGAGACCAGAAGCGGAACTCGCCATTGGGCATGATGTAGAGGGCCCAGCCCTGGTTGTTGCTGGAGCGGCTCGTCGCCACGGCCTGGTGGGAACCGGTACGACTTCCGGGAACCACGTCGGTGAGCTCGAGCACCCACTCGCCGTTGCCAGGCTCGAGATTTCGCTCGTACGGAAGGCGGATCTCGGAGTCATCCGACGCTGAGAACTGCGCACTGCCATCGGCGAAGGTCACGTCATCCAGGACCTCACCGTCGCGATCTTCCACGGAGTCGCTCGCGTCCGTCTCAAGCTCCCACGTGGAACTGAATACGTCGCCATCATCTGCCGTCGCAGGGGACGCGGCGATGAGGCCGAGGGCCAGCGCTGCAGTCAGCGCGCCAGCGATCGTACGGGAGACGTGTGGTCGGGATGGACTCGGGTGCCGTCCTGGGACGTGTGGGGACATCGGGAAGTCTCCTCGTGAGACAAGGGGGATGTGAGCGGACAAATCATGTGTAACAGGGCTCACAGGACATACGCAAGGTTCATTCGTAAATGATTTTTCGTTTAGTAGGGTGGGAGCGTGACTGTCGACATGGCCGAGCACGCGCGTGGAACTGGCCGCCTCCGAGTGCTCAACACCCGTCATGTCCTAGGTGCGATGCGGCGCGCCCAGGAGCCGGTGCGGATCTCCGAGCTGGCGCAGATGACGTCGCTGACGCGACCGACCGTCTCGCACATCGTGGCCGCTCTGGAGAATCGCGGCTGGGTGCATCGGCTCGAACCTGCCGGGAACACTGGTCGGCCCGCTGTCCGCTACAGCGTCGCCCTCGACCGATTCGCGGCGGTGGGCGCCGATGCCGGTGCGCATCGCGCCGTGGTGGAAGTCGCCACCCTGGACGGCGCTCGCCGAGCCAGACGCGAGCATCGCCGCCCCATCCAGCTGGGCGAGGACATGCTGGCAGTGTTGAGCTCGATGATGGGCGAAGCGCTCGCGGAGGCCGGAATGTCCCAGGCGGACGTGCTGGCGGCCACCGTGGCGAGCCCAGGGATCGTTGCAGAGACCTCCGGTGGGATCGAACTACGCACCGGACTCGGCGCATGGACTGCGGCCGACGTCGTCGCGGCACTTCAACCGCTGGTGACGGGCCGCGTCACCGTCGAGAACGACGCCAACCTGGCAGCACACGCGATGCGCACGATGCCGGACATGCCGGAGGACTTCATCGGCTTGCAGTGGGGGCAGCGCCTGGGCGCGGGTCTGGTCCTCGACGGTCAGGTGTTCCGAGGGCGCCGCGGTGGAGCTGGCGAGCTGGGCGCACTGCTCGTGGAGGACCCGGCCACCGGAGCCACTCGGGTCCTCGAAGAAGTCGTTCGCTCCGACCGGCTGCCCCTGCATGGCGACCTGCCAGACCTGAGCACAGAAGCGCTGATCAACCGAGCCGATACCGGCGATCTGGTGGCACAACGAGCTCTCGCGCGCGGTATCGACCCGCTCGCCGCCGCGGTGGCTCCACTCTGCGTCGGACTGGACCTTCGCACCGTGGCGATCTCGGGCGGGATCGCTCGCTCCGGCCCGGCCCTCGTCACCGCATTCCACGACCGACTGGCAGCACACGGAGCCACCGATATCGACTGCCGGCTCTCCAGCTTCCGCGAAGACACCGTGCTGCGCGGGGCGGTGAGCACCGCCGTCGACAGCGGATGGGCCACATTGATGGAGGCGTGCGGCGCTGGGAGCCCCGAGCAGTCGAGGAAGACCTGATGTATCCCCGTACGGCGCCGCACACTCACGGACTGCTGACCGCCTCCGACGGCCAGTCGATCTCTTGGGAGGAGGCAGGCACTCCAGACGGCGTCCCTGCCGTATACCTGCACGGTGGCCCAGGTGGTGGACTGGGTCAGGGTGGGTACGTCACGAAGTTCGACCCCGACCGGTACCGCATCATCGGGCTGGACCAGCGCGGCTGTGGGCGGTCGGTTCCGCTCGCCCACGATCCGGCGCATGACCTCGACGCCAACACCACGCCGCGCCTGATCGCTGACCTCGAGGAGCTGCGCACGCACCTGGGAATCGCGGCGTGGGTGGTCAACGGTGTCTCCTGGGGCAGCACGCTCGCGATCGCCTACGCCCAGGCGCACCCGGACCGGACGCTGGGGATCGTGCTGTTCGCCGTCACGACGACGTCCCGCGCCGAGGTGGACTGGATCACCGAAGGAGTGGGCAGGGTGTTCCCGGAGGAATGGGAGCGCTACGCAGCGTTCGCCGCCTCGCACGACCCGGCCTACCGCCGTCGGGAATCGCGCCTGGTGGAAGCCTACGCGCGGCTGCTGCGCGACCCGGCCACCCGGGAGGACGCCTCGCAGGCGTGGGCACGCTGGGAGGACGTACACGTCTCCATCGGGGCGGGCGGTTTCCAGCCCGATCCACGCTGGGCAGACGACGACTACCGGCACGCGTTCACGGTGCTGACCAGCCACTACTGGGCGCACGACGGGTTCACCGTGCCGCCACTGCTGGAGCAGATGGACCGGATCGCGCACATCCCGGCGGCGCTGATCCATGGGCGACGCGACATCAGCGGCCCGGTGCACACGGCGTGGGAGCTACACCGGCGGTGGCCGGCCAGCCGCCTGGTGATCGACGAGGGCGACGGGCACGGCGGGGATGGAATGGTCGCCGAGTGGGTGCGAGCGAACGACCAACTCGCCGCACGCTGGGCGTCCGATCGACGGAAGTGAGACCATCCGCACTGAACGTTCGCCGCACATCCGATAGGTTCTGGATCCATGATCCCAAATGCAGGCTCGGCGGGCGCCGATCTCCAGGAGCTCGCCCAGCGCCATCACACGGCCTACCGCTCGGTAGGTGCCATGGTCTACGGGCTGCTGCAGGAGGCGATCCTCAGTGGCACGCTCCGACCCGGGCAGAAGTTGCGGCAGGAGACCCTTGCCGAGCAGATCGGCGTCTCCCGGCTGCCCGTGCGTTCGGCGCTGATCCAGCTTGAGTCTGACGGCTTGGTCGAGTTCCATGATCGGCGCGGTGCCACCGTGCGGTCCATCTCGCCGGATCAGGCCAAAGAGGTGTACCGCATCCGCGCACTGCTCGAGGTGGACGCGCTGAAGCAATCGATGAAGCGCTCTTCGCCCGAGCGGGTCGAGCGACTGCGCGATCTGGCCAAGGCGGCCGACGGTCAGCACGAGGGCCCCGAGTTCGTGGAGGCTCGCACGCAGTTCTACGCCGAGCTCTACGACGCTGAGCACAACCCGATCACCTGGGAGATGATCGAGCAGCTGCGCCTGAAGATGGGCCGCTATGTACTCGGGTGGCGCGTGGTGGGCGGTTCGCACACTCACTCGCACGAAGATCTCGTGGACGCGTTCGCCTCGGGTGACGCCACGAAGGCGAGCGCGCTGTTGCGCAAGCACCTCGCCGAGGTACTCAAGGGCGTTCTGGGCTGGCTCGAGGCCGAGGCCACCGGCACAGACTGATCTTCGAGCCGATCTCCGCTCGGCGGCGCACTCGGCCAGCGCATCGCAGCAAGTTCTCTTGAATTCTGGATCCAGAATCCAATCTGTGTCAGGATGGGCCCCAGCCTGCACCGCTGACGATGCGAGGGAGCACCATGACACTGACGTTGGGTTACAAGGCCTCGGCCGAGCAGTTCGCGCCCCGAGAGCTCGTCGAGCTCGCCGTGGCGGCCGAGGCGCACGGGATGGAGTCGGTGGCCGTGAGCGACCACTTCCAGCCGTGGCGCCACGAGGGCGGCCACGCCCCGTTCTCCCTGGCCTGGATGGCCGCCGTCGGGGAACGCACCTCCACCATCCGGATCGGCACCTCGGTGATGACCCCGACGTTCCGGTACAACCCCGCCGTACTCGCCCAGGCATTCGCGACGCTCGGCTGCCTCTACCCGGGCCGGATCATGCTGGGAGTGGGCAGCGGGGAGGCGTTGAACGAGATCGCCACCGGCTTCCGCGGCGCAGGCGAGCAGGACTGGCCACCGTTCAAGGAGCGCTTTGCCCGGCTGCGCGAGTCGGTCCGCCTGATGCGTGAGCTGTGGTCCGGCGACCGGGTGTCCTTCGAGGGCGAGTACTACTCCACCCACGGCGCCTCGATCTACGACCGCCCCGACGGCGGGATCCCGATCTACATCGCGGCCGGCGGTCCGGTGATGGCCAAGTACGTGGGCCGCGTGGCCGACGGGTTCATCTGCACGTCCGGCAAGGGCGAGGAGCTCTACACCGAGAAGCTGTTGCCCGCGCTCGCCGAGGGCGCGAGCCTGAACGACCGTGACCCAGCGACCATCGACCGGATGATCGAGATCAAACTCTCCTACGAGGAGAGTGAGCAGACGGCCCTGGAAAACACCCGGTTCTGGTCCCCGCTCTCCCTCACCCCGGAGCAGAAGCACTCCATCTCCGACCCGCTCGAGATGGAACGCGCCGCCGATGCCCTCCCGATCGAGCAGATCGCGAAGCGCTGGATCGTGGGCACCGACCCGGACACGGTGGCCGAGCAGATCGGCCAGTACGTGCGCTGGGGATTCAACCACCTGGTCTTCCACGCACCCGGCCACGACCAGCGGCGGTTCCTGCAGCTGTTCGAGCGCGACCTGGCACCTCGGTTGCGCGCTCTCGACGCGACCATCCGGGCGGCGTAGCACCGCGCACCGATCGATCGGATCCGTGGCACAGCAGATGCACTGATCGGATCCAGAATCCAGACTAGAAGCGTCGAAGGAGACAGTATGCAGACCACAGCCGTGGAGTTCTACAGCGAAGGCGAGCCGATCGCCGGCCTGTGGCGCCGGCCAGACGGCACGGCACCCGTCCGGGCAATCGTGCAGGGGCCGGGCTGGCTCGGGCTCAAGGACGCCAACCTGTACGTGCGCTACCACGAGGCCCTGGTGGCCGCCGGGTTCGGTGTGCTGGTGTTCGACTACCGCGGCTTCGGCGACTCCGGCGGCGATCGCGGGATCATCTCCCCCGGCGCCCAGCTACGCGACCTGATCAACGCCGTCACCTATCTGACCACCCGCGAGGACGTGGACGCCGACGCCATCGGGGTCTTCGGCACCGGAGGCACCGGAGGCGGCAATGCCGTGCTGCTCGCCGAGGCGGACGACCGGATCCGGGCCGCGGTGAGTCAGGTACCAGTGGCCGACGGACGCGACTGGTTGCACCGGATGCGCCAGGAGCACGAGTGGCTGACCTTCCTCAAGGACCTGGATGTGGACCGAAAGGAACGCGTGCTCACCGGGCATGGGCGGATGGTTCACCCGCGCGAGGAGATCATGGTGCCCACCCCCGAACGCCGGGCCACCACCGTCAAGTCCGACGTGGACGGGCGCATCCCGTCCTCGGTGCCGCTGGCCTGCGCGGAGGAGATCCTCGCCTATCAGCCGATCGAGGCCGCCGGGCGCCTGAGCACCCCGCTGATGATCGTCGCCGTCGAGGCAGACGCCACCACGCCCACCGATCACGCTGAGCGGTTGTACGCCGCCGCACGCGGCCCGAAGGCGCTGCTGATGCAGCGCCACACCACCCACTACGCGGCCTACGACCGGTACTGGGAACAGACCACCCCCCGCATCGTCGACTGGTTCGACCGCCACGTGCGGCCCAGTTCCGTCGACGTCCACACCAGCAGCTCGCCCGACGCGAGCGTCGAATACCTGGAGGCATGACCATGATCGATCTGAGGATCGCTGGCGGAACGGTTGTGACGCCGTCGGGACCCAGCGCAGCCGACCTGCTCATTCAGGGGGGCGTGATCGCCGGCATCGTCGCACCGGAGGTCGACATCCCCACCGCGCGCACGATCGATGCGACCGGACGGCTCGTGCTGCCCGGCATGGTCGACGTGCACGTGCACACCCGCGAGCCCGGGTACGAGCACAAGGAAGACATCCTCACCACCAGCCAGCAGGCGGCTGCCGGGGGTGTCACCACGATCTTCGGGATGCCGAACCTCAAGCCGCCCACCGTGGACAGGGCCACCCTGCAGGACGTCTTCGACCGGTACGCGCGCACCTCGCTCGTGGACTTCAACCACAACCCGGCACCCACCAAGTTCGACGAGATCGACGGCATGGCCGCGATGGGTGTCAACGCGTTCAAGATCTACATGGTGGTCGACACCGGCCGTGACTACCCGCACCCCTCGGGCACCGGCATCCACGATCACGGTCACCTGCTGCAGATCATGGACCGTATCGCCACCACCGGGAAGCGGTTCATCATCCACCCGCACGACCAGGCGCTGATGGACTACATCGAGGGTGAGGTGCTCGGCCGCGGCGATAACACCCCGGAGGGCTACGCCTCCGCGTACGCCGCCCGGGAAGGCGTCATCTGGGATACCGCGATCGATGTGGTGCTCCGCCTCGCCGAGGCATCCGGCTGCCCGATCCATATCGCGCACATGCAGACCCGCCGCTCCATCGACGCGGTCCGGCGAGCGAAGGCCGCCGGGATCGACGTGACCTGCGAGGTCAATCACTGGGCGCCGTTCCTGTCCACCTGGGAGGACGTGCAGACCCTCGGCCCGTACGCCCTCTCCTACTGGGTGCCCGACGACAACCGGGCCGCCGTGTGGGAAGGCATGCGCGACGGCACCATCGATATCGCCAGCTCCGACCACGCCCCGCATACCCGCGAGGAGAAGGAGATCGGCTGGACCGAGATGTGGAGCGCCCACACCGGCACCCCCGGCATCCAGTACTACTACGAGCTCATGCTGGACGCGGTGAACCGCGGCGAGCTGAGCCTGGCCCGCGCTGTGGACATGGTGGCCGGCTCCCCCGCGGCCAACTTCGGTCTCGGCGGGATCAAGGGCGGGCTCGTCTGCGGAGCCGATGCCGATGTGGTGATCGCGGACATGGACCACGAGTGGACGATCACGAACGACGACGTGCTCTCCCGGTGCGGCTGGACCCCGTATGACGGGCGCACCATCTCCGCACGCATCGAACGCACGCTGGTGCGCGGCACCGAGGTCTACGCCGACGGCGACGTCGTGGGCGAACCAGGAACAGGGCGACTGGCCGCGGCCGGCGCCAACAGGACGGCTCTGGCCGGAAAGGGACTCTGATGGCGATGAAGTTCGGGCTGCTGCTGCCGCATTTCGGTGAGCAGGCCAGCCGCGAGAAGCTCCTCGAGGGATCGAAGCTCGCCGAGGCGCGCGGGTTCGACTCGGTGTGGGTGCGTGACCACCTGGTCTTCGAACCGCACGGGGAGATGGAGAAGCCCAACCGCACGTTCTACGACGCGCTCATCACCCTGACGGCGATCGGCGCCGTCACCGACAAGCTCCAGCTGGGCACCGGGTCCCTGATCCCGTTCCGGCACCCGCTGATCACCGCGCTGATGACCGGCACCATGACCCAGCTCCTCGGCGACCGGCTGATCCTCGGGTTCGGCGCCGGAACCTTCGATCACGAGTTCGAGGCGATCGGCTGGGGCGATCTGAACCGGGTGGAGCTCGTACGCTCCAACGCCGAGATCCTCAAGCGCGTCTTCACCGAGAACAACGTCGACTACGACGACGGCATCTTCTCCTTCAACGACATCACCGTCGAGCCCAAACCAGTGGGCGGGCAGATCCCGTTCTGGTATTGCGGCGCCACCCCGAAATCGGCCCGCCTGGCAGCCGAGTACGCCGACGGCTGGATGCCGGGACGTATCTCCCTGCGAACCATGGAGAAGCGGATCGCCGTGATGCGGGAGATGACCGCCGAGAGCGGCCGGCCGATGCCCACTGTCGGGGTCATCCCGCCCACCTCGATCGAGGAAACCCGCGAGGAGGCGCTCAAGCACGTCAACATTCCCGGGCTGCTCGCGTGGGCGAACAAGGCCAAGTTCGCCGTCAAGCCACCCTCGGGTACCTTCGAGACCGTCGAGGACCTGGAGGGTCAGCTCATCGTCGGCGATCCCGAGCAGGCGGTGGCTGAGCTGCGGAAGTTCGAGGCGCTCGGAGTCGAGCACCTCGTCTTCGACTTCCGGTTCAAGTTCGACAGGTTCTTCGACCAGATCGAGCTTCTCGGCACCGAGGTGCTCCCGAGGTTCCGCGATGGCTCTGCCTGACATCCGCACCCCCGAGACAACGGAGCGATCCATGACCAGCGCGGACACCGACGTCGGCACTCCCCTGATCCAGGTGCGTGACCTCGCGGTGCACTACTCCCACCGGCGCACCGGCGGATCACTGGTCGCGATCGAGGGCGTCAACCTCGACGTCACCGACGGCGAGTTCGTCACCGTGCTGGGCCCCTCGGGCTGCGGGAAGACCACCTTCATGAACGTGGTGGCCGGTCTGGTTGCGCCCTCGCACGGGCAGGTGCTGGTGGACGGCAAGCCGGTCACCGGGCCTGGTCCCGATCGCGCGGTGGTCTTCCAGGACTACGCGCTGCTGCCCTGGCGCACGGTGATCGACAACGTGCGCTTCGGCTTGGAGATGCAACCGCACCTGCGCGGGACCGGATGGCGAGAGCGGGTGCAGGAGGCGATCGAGACGGTCGGCCTGGCCGGCTTCGAGCAGTCCTACCCGCGTGAGCTCTCCGGCGGGATGCAGCAGCGGGTCGGCCTGGCCCGAGCGATCGTGGCCGAGCCGCGGATCCTGCTCATGGACGAACCGCTCGGCGCGGTGGACGCCCTCACCCGCGAGGTGATGCGGGAGGAGATCGAGCGGCTGATCACCGCCACTGGGAAGACCGTCCTGTTCATCACGCACTCCATCGAGGAGGCGATCCTGCTCGGTGATCGCATCGTGGTGTTCAAGTCCCACCCAGGTGCGGTCAAGGAAGTCCTCACCACCGGGATCGAGCGTCCCCGGTCCGAACGCAGCATCCAGAGCGACGCCCGCTTCCTGGAGCTGCGCGACCACCTGTGGGAGGCGCTCCGCGGTGAGGCGACGGCCGCCGCGACGAGGTCGTCCTCATGAGTGCCCTGCTCGCCAGCGGCCCCGGCCTCCGGCAGCGCGGGCCCGGAGCCTGGCTCGCCGGGCTGAGCACACGCGGCAAGGCCGCCGTCATCGCCGTCGAGGTGCTGGTGATGCTCACGCTGTGGCAACTCGTCGTGGGTGTGCTGGGATGGATCAACCCCGTCTTCGTCCCACCACCGCTGGCGATCGCCACCGGGTTCGGTGAGCTGATCAGCACCGGCGCGCTCGCCGCGAACGCCCCCATCTCGGTCCAGGCGTGGCTGACCGGTTTCACCATCGCCGTGGTCACCGCCATCCCGGTGGGGCTCCTGATGGGTACGTCCCTGCCGGTCGACCGCGTCACCAGTCCGATCGCCTGGACCATCTACGCGACGCCGTCGATCGCCTATCAGCCCCTGGCCAAGGCGTGGTTCGGCTTCGGCATCGGCCCGGTCGTATTCCTGGTCACCATCAGCGCCGTCTTCCCCATCCTGCTCAACGTGGCCGCCGGGATGCGCACCACCAGCGCCTCGCTCATCCGCGCCGGTCGGGTCTACGGGGCGAACCGGTTCCAGCTGTACCGGTCGGTCTATCTGCCCTCGACCACACCGTTCCTGTTCGCCGGGCTCCGCCAGGCCGTGGTGCTCGCCACCATCGGGATGACCGTGGCGGAGCTGGCCGGCTCGGCCACCGGCATGGGAGCGCTGATCATCAAGGCCTCGAACACCTACCAGACCGACCAGGCCTACGCGGCGATCGGCATCGTGGTCATCTGGAGCGTCGGCATGACCCAGGTGATCACGCTCGTGGAACGTCTCGTAGCCCCGTGGACCCGGAAGGGGCGCTCATGAGCATCCAGACGCGACTGCCTGCACTCAAGGCGACCGGCCGCCGTCGTGGGACGGCACCACGAGGAGAGGTCCGCTGGACGTTCCTGCTCATCGCCGTGGTACTGGCAATCCTTGCCGTGTGGGAGGCCGTGGTGCGCGCGGGACTGGTCCCCGAGGCCTTCCTCCCGCCCCCGTCGAAGGTCCTGACGGCGTTCCTCGCCCTGCTCGTCGAGGGCGAGTTCTGGCAGGCGTTCGCGTTCAGCATGGGCAATGTGGTGATCGGGCTCGCCCTGGCGATCGTCGTTGGCGTGGTGGTCGGGCTGGCCGTGGGCTGGTCACCGGTGCTGCGCTTCACGGTGGCGCCGTTCCTGTGGCTGCTCTACTCCACCCCGAAGGTGGCGCTCGCGCCGGTGATCATCCTCGCGCTCGGACTGGGCAGCGAGTCGAAGATCGCGCTGACGTTCCTGCTCGCCGTGTTCCCGATCCTGCTGAACACCATGGAGGGGGCGGTGACCGTGTCCCCCTCGCTGGTGCGCGCGGCGCGGGTGTTCGGCGTGCGCGGGCCGGCGCTGGGCTGGAAGGTGATCTTCCCGGCGACGCTGCCGTTCAGCCTGGCGGGGATCCGGCGCGGGGCTGCGCTGGGATTCACCGGGGAGGTACTCGGTGAGTTCCTCGGTGGGACCGGCGGTCTCGGGCACATGCTCGAGCAAGCGGCATACCAGTTCGAGATGGACGAGGCGCTTGCCATGGTGGTGGTGATGGTGATCATCGCCAACCTGACGCTGAGCCTGATCGGGCTGCTGCAGCGCAAGCTGGCGCCCTGGCACGACGAGCGGACTGCGGCGGCGTCCTAGGTTCCAGACTCGGGCAATGGCCCTGAACCGCGGTGGCGAGACCGCGGTTCAGGGCCATTGGTCGTTGCGGGGCCAGTGAGAGGTTCCGCCAGTGGAGGCTGCCGTCACGAGCGGTGATGCGTGCATCGCAAGGCGCAGGAGGAAGGCGTGGCGGAGCCACGTCGCCGACGAGAACGCAGCGAGGTACGTGCTGGGTGCCGCGCAGCAGGCATCGCTCTACTGGCGGAACCTCTGAGGTCAGGCGGAGTGACCGACCATCTCCACCCAGCCCTCAGGCGGTACCGAAAGCACCTGGTCCACCATGTCCTCGACGACGAGCGACGAGGGTTGCCTGAGTGTCGCGTTTCGCTCGTTCTGCGACACTCAGCCAACCCTCGTGGCGGTAGTCAGGCGGATCAGGGGTAGGGCAGCGTCTCCGGCGGAGAGTTGTCGAGGCCGAGCAGTTCCTGGGCCCGTTCCAGGTAGACCAGCTGACTGCTGTCGAACTCCAGCGCCTCGAGGTCCTGGGTCTCGGTGGTGACGTCCCAGGCCTCGGAGTCGAAGTAGAGGTTCGGGCAGGCGAGGTGGGCGTCCAACCGCCACAGGTTGTCCGACTCCCGCAGGCCGGTCACGTCGAAGTCGTTCGCCTCGTAGATGTCGAGCACGGCGTCGGCGTTCTCCGGCTGCTCTCCCGGCGCCGGAGCGACGATGTAGTCGAGCCCGCGAAGGGTGGCGCGCAGGAACCGCACCATCGTGTTCGGGTTCTCGGCCAGCCAATCGGTGCCAACCACCTGCACGTCGTTGGCCCAGTTCCGTAGCGCCTCGACGATGATGTCTGCTCCGTGCGCCTCCAGCGCGGCACGGTCGTCGGCATAGAAGGGCTGCAGGGTGATCCGGTCGTTGACGAAGAACTCCGTCCACGACTCCGAACCAGGACCGGGGTAGACCACCTCGACGTCCACGCCCTCCAGGTCCCATCCTTCTTCGGCCAGTACCTGCCGCCGCTGGAACTCGGCCGGGTCCCCAGGGGATCCAGCCAGTGTCACGGATGTTCCGGCGAGGTCCTCGGCCGACTCGATCCCGGACTGCACCGCGAAGTCGAAGTTCTGCCGGCAGTAGTGGCCGGAGACGAGCTCCACGTCGACTCCACCCCGGATCGCCTCGATCACGGTTCCGGTGCTCTCCACGCCGATGTCGGCGCTGCCGCTCGCCACAGCAGCGGTGACGTTGTCGGCGGTGATGACCTCGACCTCGAGGCCCTCCTCCTCGTAGTAGCCCAGGTCCGCGGCCACGACGTACATCGAGTACATCGTCACGTCCGGGAAGGGGATCGCCACGGTGATGTCGGTGTCCTCAGCGGCAGCGGGCTCTCCGTCCGGTAGCTCAACCGGGTCCGACGACGTCGACGGCTCGGTGCAGCTGGCGAGCGCCGCTGCGGCCACCAGCCCTGCAGCACAAATAGCGGTTGATCTGGCAACTCTGCGCATGATGCTCCTTCGTGCAATGGCTCGCACGCGGCACCGCCCAAGCGACAGTGCCTGCGACTTCTGGATACCGTATCCAAAATTGCAGGCCGATGTCCATAGGCGATCGGACTGGACCGTCGACCCGCCGTCGAGTACGGTTCTGGATATTGGATCCAATCTCACAGTGGAGGCGGTGGATTCGTGCGAGCAGCAGTGATGACCGATGACGGTGTGCGCGTCCGCGACGTCGCCGAACCCACGCCGGCGGCCGGCGAGGTCCTCCTGCGCGTGCAGACCGTCGGGGTCAATCAGCTGGACCTCAACGTGATCGCTGGGTCCGGCCCGGGCGCAGCGGCCCGCCTGCCCCGCATCCTCGGGATCGACCCTGCCGGCATCGTCGCCGCCGTCGGACCGGGTATCGACGCCGACCTGATCGGGTCGGAGGTCGTGGCCAAACCCAATATCCCGTGCGGCCACTGCCGGTGGTGTGGCGAGCACCGCGAGTCGGAGTGCCCTGCGCAGGAAGTCCTCGGCGTCCATCGCGACGGCGGAGCGTGCGAGTCCGTCGCCGTTCCCCTGAGCGTGGTGTTCCCCAGACACGGCCTGCCAGCCGCCACCGCCACGGCGGCCGTTCACAGTGTGCCGATCGTGCTGAATGCCTTCGACGCCGCCGACGTCCGGGTGGGCGAACGAGTGCTGGTCACGGGCGCCGGTGGGGTCCTCGGGCGCGTGGCTCTCGACGTCGGCCGCCACCTGGGCGCCTCGGTCACCGCGGCTTCGCGCCACCCAGTCCCAGGCCTTCCCCCGGGAGTCCGCGAGATCGTCACCGGTGCGGAAGCGAACCTCGCAGGGGCCGTGGCACCGTCGGACCGCTTCGACGTGGTAATCGACACCAGCGGGAGCGCCGCGCTACTTACCCAGGCCGTCGCACTGCTTGACTGGTGCGGCCGCGCCGTGTTCTGCGCGGCTTCCGTGGACGCCGGCCTCCACCTGGACGCTCGCTCCTTCTATCTCCGGCGACACCGCCTGATCGGGGTGGCCAGCGCGACCTTCGATCAGGTCACCCGCGGGCTGGAACTCGTTCGCCAGGGAGTCGTACAGGTGCCGATCGCGCATCGTTTCCCCCTGACCGACGTCGATGCCGCCTACGCGGCATTCGCTGCCCCTCGGCACGGGAAGGTGATCATCGATGTCTGACATCGACTCCGACCGGCTCCGCGACTCGCTCGCGACGCTCACGGCGAGAAGCTTGCGGGAGCCGGCCTCCGCCGTCATGAGGCCCTCGGTGCGCGCCACCCTGGAACGCGACACTGCCGTGCTGACCACGTTCCGCCAGTACGGCACCGACTGGCGGTTGCGGGTGGACGAGGCGACCGAGCGGGGCGGGCACGAGAGCGGGCCGAGCCCGATGCGCTACCTGCTCACGTCCGTGGCCGGGTGCCTGCTGGGCTGGTCGGCGAAGACCTGGGCGGCCGCACACGTGCCGCTGGCCGAGATCGAGCTGGAACTGCGCACGGCACTGGACCTGCGCGGTGAACACCGCGCCGACGACACGCCCGCGCACCCCCCATGGTTCGTGGCCGACCTCCACGTGCACAGTGACGCGACGCCGGACCAGGCCATCGAGCTGGCCCGCGAGGCGCGCGACCGCTGCCCGGTCACCGCTCTGGTCACTCGCGCCGTGCCCCTGTACCTCCTGCTGCATCATGAGGGGGCGATCGTTCTGGACGAGCGCCCCGACCACCTCAGTGCCGAGGACCGAGAGGAATCCACGACATGACGAACGACGCAGGCCACGGACCGCTGGCCGGAATCCGGGTGGTCGAGCTGGGCCAGTACATCTCCGGGCCGTATGCGGCGAAGATCCTCGCCGACCTCGGCGCCGAGGTGATCAAGGTGGAGTCCCCGGCCGGTGACCCGATGCGACGCTGGGAGGGCTCGGGCGAGATGAGCCCGCAGTTCGCCGCCTACAACCGGGGCAAACGGGCCGTGACGCTGGACCTGAAGACCAGCGAAGGCCTCGCCCACCTGCTCAACCTGGCACGGGAGGCGGACGTGCTGATCGAGAACTTCCGTCCGGGCGTGGCCGAGCGGCTCGGGTTCGGACCCGACCGGCTCCGCGAGATCGCGCCGGCGCTGATCACCTGCTCGATCACCGGCTTCGGCGCCACCGGCCCGCTCGCGGGCCGCCCCAGCTATGACACCGTGGTCTCGGCGATCGGTGGCATGTACAGCCAGGTGGTGCCGGAGAGCACACTGCGTCCGCTCGGCCCGGCCTTCTCGGACCTGCTCTCCGGGATGTCTGCCGCGCAGTCGATCCTGGCCGCGTTGCACGCCCGCACCGAACGGGGCACCGGCGAGCACGTCAGCGTCTCCATGGTGGGCGCGCTGCTGGACTTCCTCACCGAGGCCGCCTCCACCTACCTGGAGACCGGCGCCGTGGCGCACCCGGACTCCCGGCCTCGCCGCGCGCAGGCGTACGCACTGAAGGGCTCCGACGGCGGAGCTTTCGTCGTGCACATGTCCGTTCCCGAGAAGTTCTGGCTGGGACTGCTGGAGGTGCTCGAGCGGCCGGAGCTCGCCGAGGATCCGCGGTTCGCCAGCCGGGAGGGTCGCGTGCGCCACTACGACGATCTCGACGCGGAGCTGAAGGTGATCGCTGCCACGAGACCGAGGCAGCACTGGCTGGACCGGCTCGCCGAGTACGACATCCCGCACGGCCCGCTGAACACGGTGGCGGACCTGTTCGACGACCCGCAGATCGCGGCGATGGAGCTCGTGGAGGACGTGCCGTTGCCGGATGGCTCGACGAGGCCCATGCCCAGGCCGAGCGTCGGCTTCTCGGCGAGCGGACGCCGTCGGCTGGCTCCTCCCCCTGGCCTTGGTGAAGGCAACGCCGACCTACTGACGACGGAGGCACCCACCCATGCGTGACATCGTGGCGATCGACGTGCACACCCACCCGCAGACCGAGGAGTTCCTCGCGGCGATGGGTTCCCGGCACCGGCAGATGGCGAAGCACTTCGGGCGGGAGCGGCCGGTGGTCTCCTTCGCCGAGCAGGCCGACCAGTACCGCGAGCGCCGGATGATGGCCGTGATCGTGAACTCCGACTCGGAGACGACCTCGGGGATCCGTGGCGCCCCGAACGATCTGCTCGGCCAGGCGCAGCAGGATCACCCCGATGTGTTCCTCTCCTTCGCGGGTATCGACCCGTGGAAGGGTGAGGCGGCGGTGGCGGAGATCCGGCGGATGCATGCCGAGTACGGGATCAAGGGGGTCGGTGAGCTGAACCCGTCCCGGCAGAAGTTCGCTCCGAACGACCGGCGCTTCTTCCCGATCTGGGAGGTGTGCGCCGAGCTGGGCCTGGTGGTGATGTTCCACTCCGGGTTCCCAGGGGCTGGAGCGGGCACGCCTGGGGGAGGCGGGTACCGGCTGGAGCTGGCCAAGCCGGTGCCGTACGTGGACGATGTGGCGGCGGAGTTCCCGGAGCTGAAGATCATCAGCGCCCATCCGGCGTGGCCGTGGCACCTGGAGAACCTGGCGATGGTGTGGCACAAGTCGAACGTGTACCTGGACCTGTCCGGGTGGGCGCCGAAGTATCTGCCGCCGGAGGTGGTCCGGTACGCCGATTCCCTGATCACCGATCGGGTGCTGTTCGGTTCGGACTGGCCGGTGCTGACCGTGGATCGCTGGATGGCGGAGTTCGACGAGCTGGGTCTGAAGGAGACCTCACGGCGCAAGATCCTGCTGGAGAACGCCCGCACCCTGTTCGGGCTGGAGGGCTGATGGCGCAGCTGGTGATGGCGGCGGCCACCCCGCACAACCCGCTGCTGTGGCGGGCGATGACCGACCCGATCCCGGACGACCTCGAAGGCGTCGCGGCGAACTTCGCGCTGATCCGGAACACGATCGCCGAGTTGGCGGTGGACGTGATCGTGCTGATCGGCACCGACCACATCCGCCAGTTCTTCCTGGAGAACGTGCCCGCGTTCATCGTGGGCAAGGCCGAGCGGTATCACGGCACGTATGAGAACGAGGTGCGCACCTTCGGACTGGAGTACGGCGAGGTGATCGGCCACCGGGAACTGGCGGACGAGATCACCGGGCGGGAGGTGCTCACCGAGGCGATCGACTTCGGCATCTCGCACGAGTGGCGCCTCGACCACGGGTTCATGATCCCGCTGCAGTACCTGACCCCGGACTTGGACATCCCGGTGGTGCCGATCCACGTGAACGCCACCTTGCCGCCGCTGCCGAGCCCGCGCCGGTTCGCCGTGCTGGGCGAGCACCTGAGAGAGACCATCGGGCGATGGGACAGGGACGTCCGGGTGGCGATCCTCACCTCGGGGCACATGGCCACCGACATCGGCGGTCCGAAGCAGTTCGACGGCTCCCCGGATCCGGCGTTCGATGCCGAGGCGGTTGGCTGGATGCGTGATGGGGACCTGGAGGCGGCGATCGAGGGATGCCGGTACGAGCGGCTGATGGGCGCCGGGAACGTGACGTATCAGTACGTGAACGTGATCGCGGCACTGGCCGCGATGCAGGGCCGTGGGGCAGACCTGGCGGAGGCGACACCGAGCCGGTTCGCCTCCAGTCCGTTCTTCCTGTGGAGGGCACGATGAGCACGTACATGATCGACAAGTTCATGCGCGCGGTGGAGATGAGCGATGCTGCCGTGGCCGCCTACGTGGCCGACCCGGCCGCGTTCCTGGATGAGTGGATGACGGCGGACGCGGCCACGGATCGGCCTGCCGACGATCGGCGGCTCACTCAGGCCGAGTATGCAGCCTTCGCTGCCCGCGACTATGAGGCGCTGTACACGCTGGGTGCCCATCCGTACCTGTTGTGGCACTTCACCGAGGCCGTGTATTCGCACGAGTTCGGTGAGGGTTTCGGGTGGCGGGACCTGGTGGAGCGCTACCGGGAGGCGGTGCGGCCGCACGGGGTGCCGGACTACGTGCCGTGACGGTCACCAGGTGCCGGTGGGCGGCGGCACCCGGGACCTCTGAACCTACACATACCTGCACATGCTACGGTATGTGCATGTCTGTGCTGGAGAAGCGACTGCAGGTGCTGCTGGACGATGACCGGTTTGAAAGACTCGCGGCCGAGTCGGCGCGATCGGGCCGTTCGGTGGGCTCCATCGTTCGCGCGGCCATCGACCTGCACTTCTCCACCGAGGACGTGGCTGCTGCCCGTTCCGCGGCGGCCCGGCGGCTGCTGGAGCGCACCAGCGAACCGAACGACGTCGAGCCCGACTGGGCAGACACCAAGGCAGCGCTCGAGGCTCAGCTCGACCGTGGCGCCGTGCAATGAGCGCGGGGGACTCCGCGAGCAACGTGAGCAGGAAGGTCTTCGTGGACACGGTGATCCTCGCGCTGGCGGTCGGCGGGGAGAGTCCACACCGTGCCGCCTGCCGGCGCATCCTCGACGGTGCCGCGAACGGTGAGATGGAGCTCCACCTCAGTGCGGAGGCGTTGCAGGAGCTGCTCTTCCATCGCCTGCGCCGCGGGTCTCGTGCTGATGCGGTGGCCGTGGTGCGTGAGGTCCGGGCAGCATGCGTCGTGCACGCCTTCGACGAGGCCGTGACCGACCAGATGGTCGATCTCGTGGAGCGGTCACCGATCGGAGGGCGTGACGCCGTGCACGCCGCCACCGCCCTGGAAGCAGGGTTCACCGAGATCGTCTCGCTCGACCGCGACTTCGACCAGGTTCCCGGACTCACGCGACGCGAGCCCGCCTACGCCTGAGCGTGACTCGTCGTCAACGGCCGTGTCGCATCTCTCACGCGGCCGAATGCCGCTCTTTCGAGCTGGCCTCTTACGATCGACTCCATGCCCTCCCTGCGACGTCGTCGCTACTCACTCTTCGCCCTCATCCTGGTCGTCGGCATCGGGCTGTCCTCCTGGGTGACGCGCACGCCTGCCGTCCGGGACGCCGTCGAGGCCTCCACGGCACAGATGGGGTTGATCCTGTTCGGTCTCAGCGTGGGCTCGATGGCAGGCGTGATCAGTTCGGGGTGGTTCGTCCGCCGGTGGGGAACGCGCCCGGTCATTGCTGTCGGAACCATGTGCGTGATCGCCGGGACGGTGCTGGTGGGGCTCGGGGCCCTCTGGTCGGCTGCGCCGGTCGTCTTCGCCGGCCTGCTGGTCTTCGGGATCGGCGGCGGACTCGGGGAGATCGGGCTGAACATCTCCGGCGCCGAACTGGAGCGGCTGCTCGGCCGGCCGGTGCTGCCGATCCTGCACGGCAGCTTCAGCCTGGGCACGGTGATCGGTGCGCTGGCGGGCATCGGCCTGACCGCGATCGACTTCTCCCCCGCCTGGCATCTGCTCCTCGCCGCCGGGCTCATGACCGGCTTGACCGTCTGGGCGCTGCCGGGCGTGGTGGCCGGAACGGGGATCGAGGTCTCCGTCCGTGCCCGGTCGAGCACCCCGACGACGCAGCCTCGCCCCAGCGTGTGGCGCGACCGCCGACTGGTGCTCATCGGACTGGTCGTGCTGGCGATGGCGTTCGCCGAGGGATCGGCGAACGATTGGCTGCCACTGCTCATGGTGGACGGTCACGATGTCTCCGCCACGAGCGGTTCGCTCGTCTTCGCCGGTTTCGCTGCCGCGATGACGATCGGACGGTTCCTCGGCGGGCCCGTGGTCGAACGGTTCGGCCGGCCCATCGTGCTGCGGCTGAGCGCGGTGTGCGCGATCGCCGGTATCGCCGTGGTGGTCTTCTCTCCGAATGCCGCCGTGGCCGGGGTGGCCGTGGTGCTGTGGGGGCTGGGAGCCTCTCTCGGTTTCCCCGTGGCGATCTCGGCGGCCGGTGACGATCCGGATCGCGCCTCCGAGCGGGTCAGCGCCGTGGCGACCAGCGGCTACCTGGCCTTCCTCGTCGGCCCGCCGCTGCTGGGATTCGTGGGCGAAGAGGTCGGGTTGCGGCTGGCGATGATGATCGTGGTCGTGTTGCTCGTTGCTGCGGCATTCGCGGCCGGTGCGGCCCGGTCGGTGCGGCAGGCTGAACCGGTGGTGGGGGCCGGGCCTGTACGTAACTGACGGCTGGGGCGCACTCCGTGCCACATACGGCACAGACCCGCCCTCCACCGTCGATTTCGTCCGCATCTCGGCGTAGCGTCGAGACATGAACGTCGCTGAACAGCTCGTCAGTCAGCTCCAGGCCGTGGGCGTTCGCCGCATCTACGGCATCGTCGGAGACAGCCTCAACCCCATCGTCGATGCTGTGCGCCGCACCGGCGGGTCCGCCGAGGGCGGGATCGACTGGATCCACGTCCGGCACGAAGAGAGCGCCGCGTTCGCCGCCGCGGCCGATGCTCAGCTCACCGGGAAGCTCGCCGTGTGCGCCGGGTCATGCGGGCCCGGGAACCTGCACCTGATCAACGGTCTCTACGACGCGAACCGCACCGGTGCTCCCGTGCTGGCCATCGCCAGCCACATCCCGTCCGAGCAGATCGGGCAGGGCTACTTCCAGGAGACCCACCCGGACCGGCTCTTCACCGAGTGCTCGGTGTACTCCGAGCTGGTCAGCACGACCGACCAGGCACCCCGGGTAGTCCACGCTGCCATCTCACACGCCCTCGCTGAGCGAGGGGTCGCCGTCGTGACCCTGCCGGGTGACGTGGCGGATGAAGCGGCCACGGCACCGGCACCCACCTACACGCCAGTCAGTCACGGCGTCCTGACGCCGGACCCCGCCTCCCTGCGCAGCCTCGCCACAGCGATCGACAAGGCGAAGAATGTCGCGCTCTTCGTCGGCTACGGGGCCATGGGCGCCCACGAACTGGTGGTCGACCTGGCCGAGAAGATCAAGGCGCCCGTGGGGCATTCGCTGCGCGGCAAGGACCTGATCCAGTACGACAACCCCTACGACGTGGGGATGACCGGGCTGCTGGGCTACGGTGCGGCAGCCGCCGGGCTCGAGGACGCCGATCTGATCGTGCTGCTGGGCACCGACTTCCCGTACGACCAGTTTCTGCCCGACGTACCCACCGCGCAGGTGGACACCGATGCCGCGGTGATCGGCCGCCGAACGGCGGTGCAGTACCCCGTGCACGGGGACGTGGGCGCCACGCTCGAGGCGCTGCTGCCGACGATCAAGACCAAGCGAAGCCGCCGGTTCCTGGACAAGATGCTCGACAAGCACGATCGGCTCATGAACAAGGCCGTGGGCGCCTACACCAAGGACGTCGAGCACCTGCGCCCGATCCACCCCGAGTACGCCGCCTCCGTGCTGGACCAGGTCGCCGCCGAGGATGCGGTATTCACGGCCGACACCGGGATGGGGAACGTGTGGACCGCGCGCTACCTGAACCCGAACGGGAAGCGGCGGCTCATCGGGTCGTTCAAGCACGGGTCGATGGCCAACGCCATGCCCCAGGCGCTCGGCGCTCAGCTCGCCTTCCCGGAGCGGCAGGTGATCGCCGTCTCGGGCGACGGCGGCCTGTCGATGCTGCTCGGCGATCTGCTCACCGCGGTGATGTACGAGCTGCCGATCACCGTGGTGGTGTTCAACAACTCCACCCTGGGCATGGTCAAGCTCGAGATGCTCGTGGACAAGCTGCCCGACTTCGGGGTGGACGTGCCTGAGGTGGACTACGCGGCGATCGGTGCGGCCATGGGTCTGCAGACGCAGCGGGTGGAGGACCCGGTGGAGCTGGAGAGCGCGTTCGAGACCGCACTGGCGCACCGTGGGCCCTCGCTGGTGGATGTGGTGACCGACCCCAACGCCCTGTCCATCCCACCCAAGATCACCAAGGGCCAGGTGTTCGGGTTCGCGACGGCGTTGAGCAAGATCGTGCTGAACGGCGGCGCTGGGGAGGCGGTCTCGATGGCGCGGTCGAACCTGCGGAACATCCCGCGCGGGTAGACCTTTCGGAGAGCAACAGGGCACCGTGACCTGATCGTTACATCCGATCGTTGTGCGTGCGTACAAGAACCGATAGACATAGCCTGGGTGTGGCGACTGGGCTACATCGTGACCCGGGGGTCTCATGTCTGTCAGCACCGCGCCTGCGCGCGCCGGCGCGTCGTTCACGCGCATCATCTCCAGCGCCGTCGTAGCGTTCCTCGTCCTGGTGGGGGTGGTCGCAATTGCGGCTCCCGCGCAGGCGGCTACTCCGGTGGCGTACGGCGACACGTATGGCTCACCGATCGACACACCGATCAACGTCCCGGCGCCGGGAGTGATGAGCAACGACGTCGCTGCGGCCGGCTACGAGGTAATGGTTGTGGCGACCAGCGTCGGCATCGGGAACACCCTCCAGGTCAGTCCCAGTGGGTCCCTCACCTTCACCACCCGCCCGGGATTCGCGGGCGAGAGCTCGTTCGACTACTGCCTCGCCTCCGGGGGAACGTGCGTCTCGAACACGGTGACGGCCTATCTCTATGTTGGTCAGCCTTACCTGTACTCGCAGGCCTACCAGGCGCTCGAAGGTCAGACGCTGAACGTCCCCGCGTCCGAGGGGCTCCTCGTCGACGCCGGCAACATCGACGATGAGACGCTCCTCGTTCGACAGTCACTCGGGGGCACCGCGACCGTGGAGCCGGACGGGTCGTTCAGTTTCGCGCCCAACGCCGGATTCACCGGTCGGGCGTACTTCGACTACTGCCTCGCCGACGACGGACTCTGCATCAGTGCCGGGGCACAGGCCTCGATCGCCGTGTACCCGGCCCTGAGCAACCAGTCGTTCTCGGTGGCGGCGGACTCCTCCCACAGTGGCACGCTCTATCCCGCCCCGTCCGGGGGAATCAGCTACGTCGGCCTGGTGACGTCCCAGCCGGCGAACGGTGAACTCGACACCACCAACAGCGGTGCCTTCACCTACACCCCCGACTCCGGCTACTCCGGCCCGGACTCCTTCTCCTACTGCCTGAGCATCGATGGTGCGGGATGTATCAGCGGCACCTCGCCCGTCACTGCGTCGGTCACCGTCACCCCGAACGAGATCTCCACCACCACCACGCTGAGCGGCACAACGTCGTTGCGCTTCGGCCAGTCGCTGACGCTGAGCGCCGCCGTCTCCCCCATCCCTGGCGGCGGGACCGTCGCCTTCTCCGAGGATGGGGCGGTCTGCGCCGACCAGCCCGTCAGCAGCGGCGCCGCCACCTGCACGATCGCCCAGCCGACGGTCGGCAGCCACTCCTATCTGGCCCAGTTCAGCGGGTCCTGGCTGTACCTCCCCTCGAGCGACAGCCTTGAGGTCACCGTGAACAAGGCGCAGTCCACCCTCGCCTACACCGGGCCCGCCGCGGTGACGGTCGGGGAGCCGTTCGAGCTCGCGGTGCTCCTGACCAGCCCGACGCTCGATCTCAGCGGCGAGAACGTCTCGCTCTCCTTCGACGGGCAGAACTGCTCCGGCGCGGTCGATGACGAGGGCTCCTTCTCGTGCACCGTCACGCCGAGCTCTGCCGGGCCGGTCGAACTGACCCTCACCTACGACGGGTCGGCCACCGTCGAGGCTGCGACCGAGACCGGCGACATTCAGGTCTCCCAGCAGGCCAGCACCACCACGCTCGACGTCGACGACGACACCCCCGTCTGGGGCGAGACGGTCACGTTCACCGCCACCGTGTCCGTCATCGCTACCGGCACCGTGACGTTCACCACGGACGAGGGCGCACTCCCGGGCTGCGAGTCGGTGAACCTCACCGGCGGCGTGGTGGCCAACTGCGTCGCCGCCTTCGACGTCGGCGAGCACGAGGTCACCGCCACCTACTCCGGTAATGAAACCTTCGACGAATCCTCGGACACGATCGCGATCGAGGCCCTGCGCCGCAGCACCACCCTCGAATACACCGGTCCGCAGAGCGGCACCGTCGGTGAACCCCTGGCGGTCAACGCACTACTCACCAGCGACGCCGATCCGCTCGAGGGGATCGAGATCTCCTTCACCCTCGCCGGCAGTTCCGCTGCGGACTGCACCGCCCTCACCGGCGACGACGGCCGCGCCACGTGCGAACTGACGGTGCCGTCCGCCGGCGCGGTATCGGTCGAGATCTCCCACGAAGGCACCGACTACTACCTGCCGAACTCGATCACCGAGCAGCTGCAGGTCGGCGCCGCCGCCACGACCACCACCCTCACCGGTACCGAGGAGATCGTCATCGGGGGCATGGCGAGCCTCACCGCGACCGTGAGCCCGACCGACGGCGCGGGCACCGTGACCTTCACCGCGGGTGCGGACGCCATCGAGGGCTGCGAGGAGATCACGCTGGCCGACGTCGAGGGTGCCTGGACGGCCGAGTGCACCACGGCCACCCTGCCGGTCGGCGAGAACGAGATCGTCGCCACCTACAGCGGCACCTCGAATTACCTCACCTCCTCCGACACCGCGACGGTTGAGGTGCTCCGCGCCCCCGCCACCCTCACCTACACCGGCGATGTCACCGGCGTGGTCGGCGAGCCGCTTATCGTTTCCGCGGACTTCGACGCTGCATTCGGTGGCCTCGCACCCACCCTGGAGGGATTTGAGGTCACGTTCACCTTCGACGGGGAGACGTGCACGGGTACGACGGACTTCCCCGGCAGCGCCGAGTGCACGTTCACCCCGACGGCGGCCCAGACCTCTCCCGTCTCCGTCACCTTCGCGGGTTCCACCGACATCACCCCGGCGCAGACCTCCGAGCCGGTGACCATCGCGGCCGCCCCCACCACGACCGAGGTCACCGGCCCGGACGCCGGCGAGTTCACCGAACCGCTGACCTTCACCGCCCAGGTCGCGCCGACCGTCGGCGCCGGCACGGTCACCTTCACAGCCGGTGAGGATGTGATCGAGGGCTGTGAGGAGATCGCGCTGGCCGACGTCGAGGGCACATGGACGGCGGAGTGCTCGACGGCGGCACTGCCTGTCGGCGAGAGCACGGTGACCGCGTCCTACACCGGAACTGCCGACTACGAGCCCTCCGAGGGCTCGACGCAGGTCACGGTGGCGCCCGCACCGACTGCCCTGGCGCTCGTGGCGCCCGAGACGGTCACCGTGGGTGAGCACGTGACCCTCACGGGCACCCTCATCAACGCGGTCGACGGATCCGTGCTGGCAGGCGCGTCGCTCACCTTCATCTGGTCCGGCGAGGAGTGCCTCGCCACCACCGACGCCGATGGCGTGGCCACGTGCGCGTTCGACGCCGTCACCGTCGCCCAGTCCGGTGACGTCCAGGTCGCCTACGCCGGGACGGATGACTACGAGTCCTCCTCCGCCTCCGCCGGTGTCGAGGTGCTGCCCGCAGCGACCGCGACGACCCTCACCGCGAGCCCAGCGGGCGCCTTCCCGGCACCGGTGACGCTTTCCGCCACGGTCAGCCCGACCGACGGCTCGGGTACGGTCACCTTCACCGCCGGTGGTGAGCCGATCGCGGAGTGTGCCGAGGTCGCGCTCACCGAGACCGACGAAGGCTGGACGGCGACCTGTGAGGTCACACCCCTGACCGCCGGTGAGCAGGAATACGGCGCCGAGTTCTCCGGCACCGACGACTACCTGCCGTCCTCGGCCGCCACGACGGCCAATGTGGACAAGACCGCCACCACGCTCACGGCTCTGGGACCGGATGAGGCCACCGAAGGCGAGCCGGTCACGGTCAGCGTGCTGCTCGCCGCTCCGGCCGTGGAGGGCGCACCCGCCGGTGACCGGGCCCGGTTCGCGGTGCCCACGGAGATCATCGGTGGCGGCGACGCCGCCGATGTGGACCTGTCCGGGCAGGAGATCGCATTCACCCTCGGCGACCAGACCTGCACCGGCGTCACCGATGCTGACGGACGCGCGGAGTGCGAGATCACACCTGGTACAGCGGGCGAGCAGACACTGATGGCCAGCTTCGCCGGTAGCGCCGACCTCACCGCCGCGCAGGCCGAGGTGACGATCACCGTGGAGGCCGCACCGGTCGACGCCCCACCCGCGCTCCCGGACACCGGCGCCGACCTCGCGACGATGGTCGCGGTGTTGGCCGCGCTCCTCCTCGGCGGGCTGTGCGTGCGAAGGGCGCGTCGCCAGCACAGCTGACCCTTCCGGTCCGGCGGTGCAACGTTCTGCGCGCCGCCGGACACTACAGGGTATGGAGGAGTCGCAGGCGTGGCGTCGTGCACTGCGCGGCGATGGGGAGGCATTCGGCCTCGTCTTCGACCGCCACCACGACCGCGTGTACCGGCACGTATGGCGCCTGGTCGACACCCAGCCGGACGCGGAGGACGTGACCGCTGCGGCCTTCCTCGAGCTGTGGCGGTTACGCCGGCGGGTGCGGCTGGTGAACGGCTCGGTTCTTCCGTGGTTGCTCGTCACCGCCTCGAACGTGGCGCGCAACCAGCAGCGCGCCACCCGGCGGTATCGGACGCTGCTGGAGCGGCTACCCCGCTCGCCCGAGGTGGCGCCGCCTGAGGAGGGCATACGCGAAGACCTGCTGGAAGGCCTGCGATCCCTGTCTGCACCCGATCTGCATCTGCTCTGCCTTGTTGTGCTCGAGGGCTATCAGATCACCGAGGCGGCTGACCTTCTGGGCCTGAGCGACACGGCCGCCCGCAGCAGGCTCCACCGCGCCCGAACACGAGTGCGGGCCGTCGCCCACGCCACCCGGGCGGGCATCGAGGAGGAATCATGAACGCGTCGATGGATCACGAGTTCGCGCAGGGCCTGCGGGTGGAGCTGGTCCGCCGGGCAACCACAGCTCACCGACGGCGGTGGCTCGCCCTGGGTGCCGGGCTCACCCTGGCCGCGGGGGTTCCCACAGCCGCCTACGCCGTCCATCAGTTGCGCGCGGGGGTGAACGAGATCGATGTGACGCCGCCGGTCACCGAGGTGCACACCGGTCCCGGCCAGATCGCGCTCGGACCAGCACCCGAGGAGACGGACCAGGTGTGGTTCGACCTGACGTGCCTGGACCCGGGAACGGTGGACTTTCCGGGTGGCGCAGCGGTGACGTGCTCGGCGGGCGAACGCTCGTCCGGCTCGCTGCCGCTGTGGAGCGGGAGGGACATGCTGATCAGTGACGACGGCGTACTCACCGTCGACGCGCCTGCGGACATGTCGTGGCAGATCTCCCTCTGGTACCAGGACGTCGTCGTTGAGCCATTCGCGGTGACCGGGAACGGGCAGACGTATGGAACGCCGAATGACGTCTACGGCGAGCCGGACCTGATCGCCGCGATCGCGACCAATGGTGAGGTCGGCTATGTCTACGCCGAGGACCTTCGCCTCGCGTTCGGCCCGGAGCCCACGTCGCCCGAGGACGCGGTCGAGTACACCGAACGCGCCGCTGGGCAGACTGCGCTCGTTCCCGTGTACGAAGTGGATGGCGAGACGCAGATCGGCGAGTTCCGCATCGGGTGAACGTCCTGCGCCGACGGTCACCACCTACCCGCCCACTTGCCACGTAGCCGCTGCCAGGTTATAACTTCGGTACGACGAACTTTTGAGTTCCCAGTACCGAGGAGCGTGGTGAAGACCGTGTTGCCCACCGCAGGTGTCCACCCGGGAGGAAGGCGCGCGCGCGGCGCTACGAGCGTGGCACCGAGGATCGCCGCGGTCATGGCTGCCCTCCTGCTCGCCGGGTGCGGCAGCACGTCCGGCGCCGCGGGGCCCGGCGACAACGACACGGACGCCCTGACCGTCTATGCCACCACCGGCTACCTGGCGGACGCCGTCACGAACATCGCCCCGGAGGCCGAGGTGACCACGATGGTGGGTCCGGGAGGGGACCCGCACACCTACCAACCCTCCACGCGCGACATCCAGACGATCCAGTCCGCGGACGTGGTGCTCTGGAACGGCCTCCACCTCGAGGCGCAGATGATCGATCAGTTGAGCAGCCTCGGTGACCGGCAGCTCGCCGTCGGAGACCAGCTTCCCGCGGATCTCCTCCTTTCCTGGCCCGATACCGATGCCGACGGCAACCCTCTGCACGACCCGCACGTCTGGAACAGTCCCGATGCCTGGGTTCTCGTGGTGGCGGAGGTCGCCGACAAGCTCGCCGAGAGCGACCCGGCGAACGCCGCTCAGTACGAGCAGAACGCGGCCGCCTACATCGAGCAGATCGAGGCCGCCGCCGATGAGGTCGACAACCTGCTCGCCACGGTTCCCGAGCCGCGCATCGTCATCACCGGCCACGACGCCTTCGCCTACTTCGGCCACGTCTACGACCTGGACGTACGGGCCACGGACTTCATCTCCACCACCGCCCAGCTGAGCGCCTCCGAACTCAGCGAACTGGCCCGGCTGATCGCCGAGAACGAGGTGCCGGTGATCTTCCAGGACAACCAGGCCAACCCCCAGGCGATCACCAGCCTCACCGAGGCCGTCCGCTCCCTCGGCTGGGAGGTGCAGATCTCCGATGCGGAGCTCTATGCCGACTCCCTCGGCGCGGAGCCGGATGTCGATACCTACCTCGAGGTCTTCACCCACAACGCCCGTGCGATCGCCGATGCGCTCGGGGCCAGGGAGGCAGACCGATGAACTCCCCGACGGCGGCCCGTACCCGTTCCCTGAGCGTCGCCTATCGCAGCGCCCCCGTCCTGCGGAACGTCGACCTCGACGTACCCGAGGGTGTGGTGCTGGGCATCGTCGGGCCCAATGGCGCCGGCAAGTCCACGCTTCTCAAGGCCATGCTCGGGCTGGTCCGTCCCCTCACCGGGGCCACCGAGTTCTTCGGCCGCCCGTTGGCGCAGGTGCGCCAGCGGGTGGCGTACATGCCCCAGTCAGCCAGCGTGGACTGGGACTTCCCGGCAACGGTGACGGGCGTCGTCGGGATGGGCACCTACGGACGTCTCGGCTGGCTGCGACGCCCGGGCCGTACGGAACACGAGGCGACCGTGAGGGCACTCGAACACGTGGGAATCGCGGACCTCGCCGAGCGACAGATCGGCGAGCTCTCCGGTGGCCAACGGCAGCGGACGTTCCTCGCGCGAGCGCTGGCACAGGACCCGGACCTGCTGCTCATGGACGAACCGTTTCAGGGTGTCGACGCCCGCAGCCAGCACGCGATCGTGGCGGTGCTGCACGCGATGCGCAGCCAGGGTCGCACGGTGGTGCTCGTGCATCATGACCTGGCCACGGTGGCCGACTACTGCGATCACGTCGCCCTGCTGAACGAGCGGCTCGTCGCCTCCGGGCCGGTGGACGAGGTGTTCACCCGCGAGAACGTGCGGACCACCTACGACGTGACGGACACCGACGCCCTGGCGGACCTGCTGACATGAGTCCGCTGGAGTTCTTCGCCGATCACACCTACCGGATCGTGTTCGCCGGCACCGTCGTGATCGGACTGGTGGCCGGTGCACTCGGGAGCTTCGCCTACCTGCGTAAGCAGTCCCTGATCAGCGACGTGATCTCCCACGCCGCCCTCCCCGGGACGCTGATCGCCTTCCTGACGGCCGTCGTCGTGCTCGGTGCCGACGGCCGTTCGATGCTCGGCCTCATCCTCGGCGCCGTCATCGTGGGCACGGTCGCCGTCCTCGCGGCCAACGGGCTCACGCAGGCGACGAAGATCAGGATCGACACGGCGATGGCGATCTCCCTGACGGTCTTCTTCGGCGCCGGGATGCTGCTGCTGCGGGTGATCTCCAACGGCGACTACCCGGGCAAGGGCGGCATCGCCGACTACCTGTTCGGCAACGCCTCGGTCATCACGGTGGCAGATCTGGTCACCAGTGCCGTCGTGGGTGGGCTGGCGCTGCTGGTGATGGTGGTGTTCTGGAAGGAGTTCGCGCTGCGGACCTTCGACCCGGCTCATGCGTCGGCGGTGGGTTTGCGCGCATCGGCGATCGATGCGCTGATGTTCACCACCATCGTGATCGCCACCGTGATCGGCGTGAAGGCCGTCGGGCTGGTGCTGATGGTGGCGTTCGTCATCACTCCCCCAGCCGCGGCAAGACAATGGACCTCCACCCTGCGATCGATGGTCGCCCTCTCGGCAGCGATCGGCGCCGTCGGAAGTGGCGCCGGCGCCTATCTGTCGATCGTGCTCGAGATCCCGACCGGGCCCGCCATCGTGCTGACCTTGTTCGGCATCTTCGCCCTCTCGATCGCGGCCTCACCGCGACGCAGCGTCATCATGCGCGGACTGGCCCGGGCGCGTGCCCGGGCCGCGCTGCGCCGGGAGCTGCTGGCCGAGACCGAGGCGACTTTGGGTGGGTCCGTGGCGGGCGCCGGCTCGGACGGGTCCGGGGCGGGCGCCGGCTCGGGTGGTGAGCACACATGAGTTTCGCGGTCGGGGTGCTGCTGCTGGCGATCGTGACGGCGGTGGCATGTGCGCTGCCCGGGGTGTTCGTGGTGCTGCGTCGCAGCTCGATGCTGGTCGATGCGATCGGGCACGCGGTGCTGCCGGGGATCGTGGTCGGCTACGCCCTCACCCGCGATCTCGGCTCCCCGCTGCTGATCCTCGGGGCGGCGCTGGCCGGGCTGGCCGTGGTGCTCGGTGCGGAATGGCTGGGCCGGACGGGATTGCTCACCGGCGACTCCCCGCAGGGGTTGATCTTCCCGGCCCTGTTCGCGGCCGGGGTGATCGCCGTGACGCTGAACTTCGGCAACGTCCACCTCGACACCCATGCCGTGCTGGTCGGCGACCTCAACCTCGCCGCCTTCGAGCAGTGGATCGTCGGCGGCGTCTCGCTCGGGCCGACGTATCTGTACGTGATGCTCGCGGTGCTGGCGGCGAACATCGCCTTGATCGCCGTCATGTACCGGCAGCTGACCGTCACGACCTTCGACCCGGAGTTCGCCTCCTCGATCGGCATCCGCACCGGTGCCGTTCAAACCGCCTTCATGTTTCTGGTGTCGGTCACGGTCACGGCCGCGTTCCATGCCTCCGGGGCGATCCTCGTGCTGGCACTCGTGGTGGTGCCGGCGGCCACGGCGCACCTGCTCTCCCGTCGGCTGCCGGCCACCCTAGTGCTCGCCGTGGTGATCGCCGCCGGTGGTGCGGCGGCCGGGTTCGGGCTCGCCTACGTGCTCGATGCCGCCACCAGCGCAGGGATGGCCGTGTTCTACGGGCTGCTGTTCGCCGTGGCGCTGACGATCGTGAAGGTCCGCGAGCGCCGCAGGCACAGGCAACGCCCGGCGGTGGCCGGTCCTCGATCCCACCGCCCTCTCCCTCACGACCCCCACCCTCATCCCCACCTTCACGACCCCCACCCTCACGACCCCCACCCTCACCGGGGGTGAACTTGACGTCGGTTATGGGCCGATCATCGACGTCAACTTCACCCCCGGTGATCGAGCGGTCGGTTCAGTCGACGGGTGTGACCCATACGGCGTCGGTGGCCGAGCGTCCGAGCGACAGGGAGGGTGCGCCGTCGGGAAGGACGACCTCGATCGCCTCCGAGTAGGGCGCGCCGGCTCGGACCTCCAGCTCTGCCCCCACCCCGAGGCCCTGCTCAGCGAAGTGCTGCAGCAGGGCCGGGTCGTCGTCGGAGATGCGTTCCACCCGTACCCGGCTCCCGGGCTGGACTGTCGAGAGTACGACGGCGTCCGGCACGTCGATCTGCCCGTCCGCCGTGGGAATGGGGTCACCGTGGGGATCCCGGGTCGGGTGCCCGAGGTGGTCATCGATGCGCTCGACCATGAAGTCCGAGACGGCGTGCTCCAGAGTCTCTGCCTCGTCGTGCACCTGGTCCCAGGTGTAACCGAGCACCTGCACCAGGAAGGACTCGATGAGCCGGTGGCGGCGCACCATCGCCAGCGCATGTGTGCGGCCGGCGTCGGTGAGGGTGATCGCGCCGTACGGCGCATGCTCCACCAGGCCCTGATCGGTGAGCTTGCGGACGGCATCGGAGACGGTGGACAGCCGCACCCCTGCCCGGAGGGCGATCTGCGACGGCGTGGCCTCATCCCCGGTCCACTCCTGCAGCGCCCAGATCACCTTCAGATAGTTCTGTGCGCTCGCCGAGAGCTGGGAGACGGACATGCCAGAACGGTAACAAACATCAATGTTCGTCATTGTTGAACTTTTCGCGGGAGCAGATCGACAGTCCCTGACCCCAGCCAATCCCGCTCCGACGATCTCCCTGACCGACACGACATGGCTACGTCGGTCTGCGGCACCATGGCCCCGAGCTCCACGCATTCGTGTCGCTCCGGTCAGCGAGACCACACCACATGCGAAGGGCCGGCCAACCATGGCGGTCGACCGGCCCTTCGGGGACTAGCTCAGGCGATCACTCGCCGACGGAGCCAACCACGTCCGCGTTCTCGTCCAGCCACGCGGTCACGCCGGCGGCCGGGTCGTCCGGGTTGTCGTTGACGACGGAGCTCTCGAGGGCGCCGTACTGGGTGTCATCGAGGGAGATGCCACCGATGAACTCGGCAACCTCGGGGAACTCGTCGGAGAAGCCGTCAGTCGCGAGGAAGTGCAGGCCCTCGGACTCACCGAGCGCACCCTCCGGGTCCTCCAGATCACGCACGTTGTACGTGGCGTTGGCCCAGAACGGACGCCACAGCGTCACGACGATTTCTTCCTCAGCACTGATCGCGCTCTCCAGCTCGGCGAGCATCGCGGTGGTGGAGGAGGTGGCGAGCTCGAAGCCCGCCTCGTCCAGGCCGTAGGTGGGGATGACACTGTCCTGGCTGGCGGCGGTCAGACCAGCACCGGGCTCGATGCCGATGATGCGGTTGCCGAGCTCGTCGGCGTAGTCGGGCAGCTCGGCGATCGAGGTGATCTCGCTGTACTCCGGCACCGCCCAGGTGAGCTTGGCGTTGTCGTAGTAGGTGCCGAGGTCCTCGATGCTCTCGCCGTACTCCTCCATGTACTGCGCGTGCGTGACCTCGGGCCACGCGGAGGGGTAGATGTCGACATCGCCGCCGGCGAGGGCGGTGTAGAGGATGCCGGCCTCGGTGAGCTCTTCGTGCTCGACCGTGTAACCGGCCTCTTCGAGCTTGTTCTCGAGCAGGTAGGCGGTGCTCAGACCGTCGGTCCAGGAGGGGATGTAGCCGAGGGTGATCGTGCCCATGTCACCGGCCTCGTCGCCCCCTGTCTCCTCTCCAGCGGTGTCGTCACCGGTGGTCTCTTCGGCCTCACCTGAGCCGTCGCCGCAAGCGGCGAGGGTCAGACCGATGGCGGCAGCCATCACGACGGCCGAGGCGCGGCCGCGGCGGGTATGTGCGATTCGCATGTGTTCTCCTTGTATCGACGACTGTGGGTTTCGTAGTAGCAGGTAGTAGCGGGCTCAGAGCCCGACACCGGCACCGGGAGCCGGTCGACGCGACTTCGCCGCCGCGAGTTCCGCCTTGGCGGACTGGCGACGCCGCCATGCCGCACCGATCGAACCGGGAGTTGGCTGGCCGATGGCGCCAGTAAGACGGTCGAGGAAGATGGCCAGGATCACGATGCCGAGGCCTGCCTCGAATCCGACCGCGACATCGACAGTAGCCAAGGCACCCGTCACGATCTTCCCGAGGCCGGGCGCGCCGACAAATCCGGCCATGACGGCCATCGACAGGCCGAGCATGATCACCTGGTTAATGCCGGCCATGATGGTCGGCAAGCCCAGGGGAAGCTGGATGCCTCGCAGGATCTGACCCGAGGTACCGCCGAAGGCCTCACCGGCTTCGACCGTCTCGGAGTCGACCTGGCGGATACCGAGTTCGGTGAGCCGCACGCCGGGCGGCAGCGAGAAGATGATGGTCGCGACCACACCGGGTGCGAAGCCGATGCTGAAGAAGATGACGACGGGCACCAGGTAGACCAGGGCAGGCATCGTCTGCATGAAGTCCAGGACCGGTCGGACGATCGCACTGACGGTCCCGTTCTTCGCGGCCAGAATCCCCACCGGGATGGAGATGATGACCGCGACCAACGTCGCCACGAGCACCATCGACAACGTCTGCATCGCCGGTTCCCAGACCTCCATGCTGATGATCAGGGTCATGCCCAGCAGCACGAAGACGGCGAACTTCCACGACCGGACCCACGCGCCGAGCACGGCGAAGAGCGCCGCAAGCACGAGCGCGGGCAGCAGCATCAGCAGGTCGGTGAGCTCACCAGCGAGGAAGTTGAACGAGTCGCTGATGGCATCCAGGACCACCGGCAGGTTGAGCTTGATCCAATCGACCGCGGCTTCGGCACCTGCACCCAGCGGAATGTGGGGGATGAAGCTCATCGGGCACCTCCGGCTGTGGCGTCGGCCTCGGAATCGGTGCTGGTCCCGTTCTCGCTACCGTTCGGCACGGCGAGCGCACTCAGCAGGGTCACCCTGGGGATGACGCCGATCAGCGCGCCCTTCTCGTTCACGACGGCGAGCGGGCTCCGGTTCTCGGCCGCGTCACCGAACAGTTCTGCCAGCGGGGTCTCCGGGCTCACCTGCGCCACGGCGCGAGAGGGACGCGGCAGGTTGTCGCTTCCCTGGCGGATCGCCTCGGCCACATCGTCTTCCCAGACCACGCCGACGACCTTGCGGTCACGTCCGACCACCAGGAGTGAACTGGTCTGGTGCTCACTCATGAGCTTGCGCGCAGCGCGAGGTCCGGACTCGCTGCCGATCACAGCCACGGGACGTTCCATGACCGCTCCGGCCGTGAGCACGCGCGTCCGGTCGACGTCGGCGACGAACTGGGAGACATAGTCAGTGGCGGGTTCGTTCAGGATCTGCTCGGCGGTGCCGATCTGGACGATCTTTCCGTCGCGCATCATCGCGATCCGGTCGCCGAGGCGCATCGCCTCGTTCAGGTCGTGCGTGATGAACAGGATCGTCTTGCCGAGGTCGGCCTGGAGCTCGAGCAGCTGGTCCTGCATCTCCTTGCGGATCAGCGGGTCGAGTGCACTGAAGGCCTCGTCCATGAGCATGATCTCGGTTCCGGCCGCGAGCGCCCGGGCCAGGCCCACGCGCTGGCGCATCCCGCCCGACAGCTCCGAGGGCAGATGGCCGCCCCAGCCGCCGAGTCCAACCATGCCGAGCGCCTCGTCGGCTGCCTTCTCACGGTCGGCCTTGGAGACGCCCTTGAGCTCGAGCGCATAGGCGGCGTTCTCGCCCACGGTGCGGTGCGGCAGCAGCGCGAAGTGCTGGAAGACCATGCTGACCTTGTTCCGGCGCAGCGCACGCAATCCTGCCGGCGGCAGGTGCGTGACGTCGTCGCCGTCCACGAGCAACGTGCCCGCGGTGGGCTCCAGGAGCCCGTTGACGTTACGGATCAGCGTGGACTTTCCCGAACCGGACAGTCCCATGACGACGAAGATCTCGCCGGGCTGCACGTCAAACGTGGCGTCGATGACGGCTGCGGTCAGCCCTTCCTTCATGAGCTGCTCGCGGGTCGCACCCTCGCGCAGCATCTTCACGCCGCGCTGTGGACGGCGGCCGAAGATCTTGGTCAGACCTGTTGCCTCAATGGCCGGCACGATGCTCCCGGGTCAGATTCCATGGACGTTCACCACGCGGACGTATGCGCGTCGTGACGGTGCCGCAAGCACACGATCGGGTACCCTCTCGGCCCGCGGCGATACTCCACCATTGCATGAGTCTTCGGGGCTATGCACATCCATAGGGTCACGGCGCTGTAACGATCAGGCTGCTCTCACGTGGGCTCTGAATTGCTGCCGTATCGCTGTTCTCCCCGGCTACAACGCCTCGCGGAACCAACCGGTGATCGACGCCGGGTGCGTGATCGCCGTCCCGACGCACACCGCATACGCCCCGGCCTGGCGCGCCTGAGCCGCCTCCGACGGCGTCCGGATCCGCCCCTCGGCAACCACCGGGACGTCAACCGAACCAACCATCTCGCGCACCAGGTCGAGATCGGGTCCTGGCCCGGGCTGGCGCTCACTGGTGTAGCCGGAGAGTGTGGTGCTCACCACGTCCGCACCCGCCTCGGCCGCGGCCTCGGCGTCCGCCAGGGAACCGCAATCGGCCATCACCATGGCCGCTGTACGACTGTGCAGTTCAGTGATGGTCTCCGCCAAAGTCAGGCCGTCGGGGCGCGCACGCCGGGTGCCATCGATCGCCACGATGCTCGCACCTGCCTCCAAGATCGCCAGCGCGTGCTCGAGCGTCGGAGTGATGTACACACCCTCGGCGCCGACCTTCCACAGGCCCACGATCGGCGCCTCGACCTGCGCGGCCACGGCACGGACGTCGTCGGGACTCTCGATCCTGACCGCTACGGCACCGCCGCGGACGACGGACTGGGCGACCTGCGTCGTCGTGCGGGGGTCCCGCATCGGCTCACCGGGATAGGCCTGGCACGAAACGATCAGACCCCCACGCAAGGCCTCGAGGAGGCGCGCGCTGCCCGCGGATGCTGCGGTCGAGCCAGGCGTGGTCATCGGGAACCTCCAAGGGTCGGGAACCGGCACTATCACCCTAGGGTAATCTGATCACCCTAGCGTGAAGGAGAGAGATGCCGATGACTCCCCGAGTCGTCGTCGCCGTCGACATCGGCGGGACGAAGACCGCGGCTGCCACTGTCACGCGCGACGCTCAGGTGGGCCCGATCCAGCATGTGCCCACCCCAGCGGCGGCGGGGCCCGAAGCAGTGATCGCATCCGTCGCGGACCTGATCCGCTCCGTGCTCGAGCAGGCCAGCGACGACGACGGCACCGTCCCGCCCCTCCTGGGCATCGGAGTCGCAACCGCGGGCATGGTCGACACTCGCACCGGAACGATCGTGGCCGCCAACAGCACCTTTCCCGGCTGGCCAGGCACCGCCGTCGGGAAGCGCCTGAGCGGCCTCTTCGAGACCAAGGTGAGGGTGCAGCACGACGTGGCCGCCCACGGCGCGGGAGAGGCCTGGGCCGGGGCGGGGCGGGGCGCGACGTGTGCGCTGATGGTGGCGGTAGGGACGGGTGTGGGGTCAGCGATCGTGCTGGAGGGCCGCTCGCGTGGCGGTGCCCACCATGCAGCCGGCGAGATGGGACACATGCCCTCGCGCCTGGCCGCAAGCATGCCCTGCCCGTGCGGTCGCACCGGGCATCTGGAAGCGATCGCCAGCGGCCCGGCCATCGCCTCCCGATACCAGGCGATCCGCGGCGGGGATGCACAGACACCGGTAGTCCTCGCCCGAGCGGATGCCGGAGAGCCTGACGCCGTCAGCGTCGTGCGCGATGCCGCCACCGCGCTCGGCGAGGCGATCGCCGGCAGCGTCACCGTGCTCGATCCGGAGGTCGTGATCCTCGGAGGAGGCATCGCCAGGGCGTCACAGACCTGGCTGACCACCCTGCGCCAGAGCGTGCACCACGAGCTGGTCGCACCCTTGCGCGAGATCCCGCTACGGCTCTCCGAGCTCGAGGGTGCCGCACCGCTGCTCGGCGCGGCACGAGCGGTCTGGCAGGCCGACGACGACATGCCGGCCGGTGGCCGATGGTGACGAAGTACGCGGCGATCGCGCGCGATCTCTCGGCCCTCGTGGACTCCAAGGAACCCGGTGAGCGCATCCCCAGTGAACAGGAGCTGGCCGCCCGGTACAGGGTGTCGGCGATGACGGTGCGGCGCGCCCTGCAGATCCTGATCGAGAGCGGCCGGATTGAGGGAATCCCCGGCCGCGGAACGTTCGTGCGCGAGCCCGCAGTGACCAAGCCACTGACGTCGACGTCCTTCAGCGAGACGATGCGCGCTTCCGGCCGGGTACCGAGCAGCCGGCTGCTCTCAGCCGCGATCGAGCCCGCTACCGAGGAGGAGTGCTGGCAGCTCGGGCTGGAACCCGGTGATGCGGTGCTGCGCATCCGGCGGGTGCGCTACGGCGACGACGTCCCGCTCTGCCTGGAGCATGCGCGGCTCGCCGCCGCACGATTTCCCGGGCTGCTCGGCCACGACCTCGACGCCTCGCTGTACGCCATTCTTCGCACGAAGTACGCCACGGTGATCAGCAGGGCCCGGTTCGAGGTGGCGGCGACGCATGCGAGCCCCGGCAGCGCACAGCATCTGGGCATCGACACCACCACCCCGTGCCTGCGCACCCGCACCTGGGGGCGTGCGAGCGACGGCGCGATCGTCGAGCACACGACATCCTTGTACCGAGGGGACATGTACCGGCTGACGCTCGAGGACGCTCCCGGAGGAAAGTGACCGGCATACTGCCACGTCGTGCTCTCACGGGCCCGGTTGGCAGCATGTGCGTCGATGTCGTCGCTCAGGTCAGCACCACCAGCTCCCGGGTGGACCGGGTCATCGCGACGTACCGGTCCACCGCGCCGGTGATGCCGTCCCCGAACTCCTCCGGGCGCACCAGCACGACCAGGTCGAACTCGAGCCCCTTGGCCAGCTGCGGCGTCAATGACTGCACGCGATCGGTGCCGACGAACTCCGGGTGCCCGATCACGCACGCGGTACCGGAGTGCTCGGCCAGCCATTCCTCGAGGATCGTCTCCAGCTCGGAGACGGTCCCGCGCCGCACCGGGACCCCGCTGGAACGGATGGAGGTGGGCACGTTCGCGTCGGGGAGAGCAGCACGGATCACCGGTTCGGCCTCGGCCATCACCTCCGACGGCGTGCGGTAGTTGGTCGACAGGCTCGCCAGGCGGGTGCGGGTGATCCCGACCCGCTCCAGCCGCTGCGCCCACGACTCGGAGAAGCCACGCCGCGCCTGCGCCCGATCCCCGACGATCGTCAGGCTCGCCGAGGGGCACCGGGCCAGGATCATCTGCCACTCGGCGTCGGTGAGCTCCTGCGCCTCGTCCACCACCACGTGCGCGAACGGCCCGGCGAGCCGGTCCCGGCCCTCCCGAGGCAGTGCCGAGTCGTCCACCAGTGCCTCCTGCAGGTCCTCGTGCCGCAGCATCGTCATCACCCCGAGCTCGGAGTCATCGTGCTCCATCAGGTGGTCGATCACCTCCCCAATGGCGGCACGCTCCTTGGCGACGGCGTCTGCTCGCTCCCGCTCCCGGCGCACCAGTCCCGCGTCCCCCAGCAGGCGGCGGGCGGCATCAAGCAGTGGGAGGTCGGCGGTGGTCCAGGCGTGGGGATCCTTGCGCTGCAGCAACCGGATCTCCTCGCGGGAGAGCCAGGGTGCGCACAGTTTCAGGAACGCCGGGACCGTCCACAGATCCCCGACGACGTCCGTCGCCTCGAGTGTCGGCCATGCCCGGCTCAGTGCCTCGGTCAGGGCGCTGCTGCGGGTGAGGTTGCGGCGGATCACCTCGGGGGCCGCTTCTTCGTCATCGGTGAGCTTGTCGGCGACGATCTCCACGAGCGCATCCCAGATGTCTGTCAGCGCCTCGTTGTGCGGCACGCTCGGGTCGACGGCGCGGAAGGCCTCAGCCCAGTCCTCCGGTGTGAGCACGAGCTTCGCCCAGGGCAGGGTGACCCATGTGTCCTCAGCGGGTGGCTCCTCGTAGAACCGGATGCCGGTGCGGATGCCGCGCACCATCTGCGCCGACGTCTTGAGCCGGGCGACCTCCGGATCGGCCTCAGCCAGCGCGGCAGCGCCCTCCGGTTGCATGTCAGCGAGGGTGCAGGTGGCCACCCCGTCCTCACCCAGGCTGGGCAGCACATCGGAGACGTAGTGCAGATAGGGCCGGTGCGGTCCGACGACGAGCACGCCACCGCGCCCCTCGCCGAGCTGCGGGTCGGAATAGGTGAGATACGCGGCCCGGTGCAGGGCGACGACGGTCTTCCCCGTCCCCGGTCCGCCGTCGACGATCAGCGCACCAGCCCCCGGGGAACGGACGATGGCGTCCTGATCGGCAGCGATGGTGCCGAGCACGTCGCGCATCCGGTCCGAGCGGGAGGCGCCGAGACTGGCGATGAAGGCGGACTGATCGTCCATCGCGGCGCTCTGCTGCACGCCGGTCTCGAACACCTCGTCCCAGTAGTCGACGATGCGTCCCCGGCTCCACCGGTACCGGCGGCGGCTGGTCAGGCCCATGGGGTCGCCGTGGGTCGCCCCGAAGAATGGTTCGGCGGCCGGCGAACGCCAATCGACCAGCAGCCGGCGGCCGGTGTGGTCGGTGAGGCCGAGCCGTCCCACGTAGGTGGTCTCGCCGTCGGCGGCCACCATCCGGCCCAGCACCAGGTCGAGGCCGAAGCGGCGCAACGTGCGGATCCGGGTGGTGAGCCGGCGGATCTCGACGTCTCGCTCCACAGCTTCCTGCCCGGATCGGCCGGGGTTCTTCTTGGTGGCGGCGAGCCGGTCAGTGAGATCGGAGATCTGGCTCTCGACAGCGTCGGCCACCTCGGCGAGCCGGGTCTCGTCCTCGCTGATCAGGGCAGGGTCGGTCTTGGCGGCGAGGTGGTCGGGGAGGGCGAACGGGGTCAAGGCGGTGTCAGCGTGGCGATCGGTGGCGGATGACTGCGGCATCGTGCGGCTCCGGGATAGGGCGGGGAGGCCATGGGGCGAGCGACGATTGTGCGCCACCACGGGGGCCTTGCCGCAAGGCCCCCCATGGGATATACCTTGGAAAGGGCAGGGAGATGGAGCCAGGGATCCGGACGGCATTCCACCTCGCCACGCACTCAGCGCACGGCCAGCGCGACCTCCGCCTCCACGCCCGAGAGTTTGGCGGGATTGCGCACGTAGTACATCCCGGCGATCCGGGCATTCTCAACCGTGAAAGCGATGACCCCGTCGAATTCGCCATCCACGTCGATCGCGAGCGCCGGGCCACCATTGACCATCACAGGACGCACCACGACTCCCGCCATCGACGTGGCGATCCCTCCGATCAGCAGGCGCGCCACCTTCTCGGCTCCGATGATCGGGCGCAGCGCGGCCCTCTTCACGCCACCGCCATCGGCCATGTACACCACGTCGGGAGCGAGCACGTCGAGGAGCCGCTGCGGATCGCCCGCCATGACCGCGGCCTGGAAGGACTCCAGCGCCGCCCTGGCCTCGCGGGCCGACACCGTGGCGCGCGGGCGACGGGCTTCGACGTGCTGCCGCGCCCGGTGGGCGATCTGGCGAACGGCTGCCGGTGTCTTCTCGACGGCGGCAGCGATCTCGTCGTATCCGACGTCGAAGACCTCCCGGAGCACGAAGACGGCGCGCTCGGTTGGGGAGAGGGTCTCCAGCACCAGCATCAGGGCCATCGACACGCTCTCCGCAAGCTCGGCGTTCTCGGCGACATCCGGGGTGGTGAGCAGTGGTTCGGGCAGCCACGCACCGACGTAGGACTCCTTGCGCCGGGCCAGCGTGCGCAACCGGTTCAGCGATTGGCGGGTGACGATCCGCACCAGGTAGGCGCGCTGGTCCCGCACCTGCGCCAGGTCCACCCGCGCCCATCGCAACCATGCCTCCTGGAGCACGTCCTCGGCGTCGGCGGCCGAGCCGAGCATCTCGTAGGCGACCGTGAACAACAGGTTGCGGTGGGCGACGAACGCGGCGGTGGCCAGATCGGTGCTCATCGGTTGATCGTCCTCCGAGGGCCGCTCGGTGCGCCAGAGGCGGCTGCGAGCTGGGCGGCCCGGCTCCCGTCGCCCACCCACCGGCGCGAGCCCGGGGTGGTCGCTTCCTTGCGGAGCTGGTCGATGGTGGCCCGGCAGACGTATTCCTTGAGCCTGGCACCGGCGCGCCCTCCGATGTGCAGGGCGATGGCCTCGTCTCCGGCGCGCGCGAGCTGGATGATCCCGGCGCTGCGGCCGAGACTGAGGCACTGGCCGACGAACCGCAGGGAGAACTCCTCGGGTTCGGCGCCGGTGCGTCGGCGCAGCACCGTGTCGGCAGCGTGCGCGCCGAGCGGCCCCGCGGCCTGGCAGCTCATCCGATAGGGCACACCGGAGGGGGCGGCAGCGTCACCGGCGGCGATGATGCGCGGGTCGTCGATGCTGGTGAGGGTCTCGTCGGTGAGCAACCGGCCGAGGTTGTCGGTGCTCAGGTTGCTGCGGCGGGCGAGGCCGGGTACCGCGAATCCCGCCGTCCAGATGGTCACCGCGCTGGGCAGCTTCCGTCCGTCGGAGAGCACGACGGCGTCCCTCGCCGCGGTCTGGACGGTGGCGCTGGTGCCACTGATCACGGTGACGCCCAGGCGTGTCAGCTCACGAGCCACGTGGGCGCGGCCCTTGCGATGCAGCGAGGGGCCGAGCTCACGGCCGCAGACCAGGGTGACGGCCCGGCCTGCCTCAGCGAGTTCGGTGGCGGTCTCGATGCCGGTGGGCCCGCCGCCCACGACGACGACGGGTGCCGTTGGCCCGGTGGCCTCCAGTGCGGCACGCAGCCGTTGCGCCTCGTCCAGGCTGGCGATCGGGTAGGCGTAGTCGGCGGCACCAGGAACGTCGAGTGTGGCGCTGGTGCTGCCGACGGCGTAGACCAGGTAGTCGTACGGCATGGTCTCACCGGAGGCGAGGGTGAGGGTCCGATCAGGTGCGTTGATGGTGGTAGCGGTGTCGATGCGGAGGCGGACGGCCGGGGCGAGGACGTCCCGGAGGGTGACCTCGGCGCCGCCGGTTCCGGCGGCGAGCTGGTGAAGCCGGATACGTTCGATGAACACCGGGTACGGGTTGATCAGGGTGACGGTGACGTCCTCACGCTGGGTGAGCCGGTTGGCGGCGTGCACGCCGGCGTAGCCGGCGCCGAGGACGACGACGCGAGTGGTGGATGTCATCAGGTGCTCCTTCGTCTCGTGGGTTCATACACGAGACACCGCCCCGGCGGTTGGCGTGACAGCTGGAGGTCGTCAGCGTCCAGGTGGTGCGGCGTCCGGAAGGGCCCGGCCACTACGATCGGCTCATGCGAGCGGTACGGATCCACGGCACACAGGACATGCGGCTCGAGGACGTGGCGGCACCCGAGCCCGGTGCGGGCCAGGTTGCCATCCGGCCGGCTTACGTCGGGATCTGCGGCTCCGACCTGCACTACTTCTCCGACGGCGCGGCGGGGATCTTCCGCATCGTCGATCCCCTGATCCCCGGGCACGAGATGTCCGGAACCATCGAGTCCGACCCGGCTGGGCGACTCGACCCCGGCACCCCGGTGACGGTCCATCCCTCCACGTGGGGGCCGCCGTCGGAAGGGCCACGGCACACCTGGCCGGGAGGAACGTTCCTGGGCAGCGCCTCCACCTCCCCTCATACGCAGGGGGCGATGGCGGAACGGTTGATCGTGGCGGCGGACCAGGTGCGCCCGCTGCCCACAGGACTGTCGTTGCGTACCGCGGCGCTGGTCGAGCCCCTGGCGGTCGCGCTGCATGCACTCTCGGTTGTGCCGGAGGGAGGCCGGGTGCTGGTGTCAGGGTCCGGGCCGATCGGGCTGCTCACCGCGGCGGCAGCCCGTGCCCAGGGCGCCGAGGTGTGGTGCGCCGATGTGCGTTCGGGGCCGCTCGAGCGTGCCCGCGCGCTGGGCGCCCACGAGGTGGTCGATGTGTCCGGGACGGCGCTGCCCGAGTCCACCTTCGACGTGGTCTTGGAGTGCGCTGGGCTCCCGCAGACCCTGCACGCACTGCTGCTGGCATGCCGGCGCGGTGGCACGCTCGTACAGGTGGGGAACGTGCCGAACGAGGACCGACCTGTGAATCTCGCGCCCATCGTGTCCAAGGAGATCGCCCTGCGCGGGGTGTTCCGCTACGACACCGAGATCGATCAGGCCATCGCGATGCTCACCGAGAACCCGCAGATCGCGGCCGTGATCACGCATGAGTTCCCGCTCGCCGACGTGCACGAGGCATTCGCCATGGCCGCGGACTCGCAGGAGTCGGGGAAGGTGATCGTGCGGGTGAGCGGCGCCTGAGGCAGTGAGAGCGTCACCCACGGGCCGGCCATGCCCAGGTGGCGAACACTGCTTCACTCCCGACGGCGTTCCCACCGGCGCCGCGCCGCCGCGTGTGCCTCTCGCAACAGGGCCTCCAGCTCGGCCGAGGAGGCCGGCCCGGGCTGCGCCACGCACACCCAGCCGAGGCGGGCATAGGCCGGGTGAGGCATGACCTGGTCCCGCACGCTGGGATCCGCCGGCGGTTCCTGCCCGCGGCGTCCGGCATCCACGTTCACACGGAACACTCCGGCGCCCAACCCCGACGGCGGCTCGTCCGGATAGTCCTTGACGATCACGGTGGCGAAGGGCTGGCCGGGTGGGAGGACGCCGTCGGGGGCGTAGTAGAAGAACAGGTCACCCCAGGCGAGCTCGGGGGTACCGTCACCCGGCGTGGGGCGAAGGGTGAGGACTCCTGGCAGAGACCCGACGAACGTGGCGATTTCGGTGATAGACATGCTTCAAGTCGATCATTGAAGTGCTCGTGGAGGGTTGGGTGCGCACAGGTGAGCTGGCACGCCGGGCGGGATGCTCGGTGCAGCAGGTTCGTGTGCTCGCCGCGGCCGGGGTGCTACCGCCGGTTCCTCGGACCGGTTCGGGGTACCGGGTGTTCGGCCAGTCGCACCTGCGCCACCTGCGTGCCTACCAAGCTCTCGCCCTGGCGATCGGGCCCGTGGCTGCACGAGAGGTGATGTGTGCCGATGGGGTCGATGCGATGGTCGCCTTGCTCGATGCCGCTCATGCCGGGCTGGATCGCGAGCGCCGTGAGGTGCGTCTAGCGCGTGAGGCGGCGGTGGCGATCCGAGGTGAACCGGTCAGCGGCGGTGAGGCGATGTCGATCGGGGAACTGGCGCTCGCGCTGGGTATCCGACCCTCGACCCTGAGGCACTGGGAGTCGGAGGGACTGGTGAGGCCGGATCGTGACCGGCGCGGCTACCGCCGGTATTCGCCGGCAGCCGTACGGGACGCCAGGCTGGCGCACCAGTTGCGCCAGGCGGGCTACCGGATCGAGGCGATGCGGGAGCTGCTGCCGCGATTGCTGCGCTCGGATGCGGCCGCCGTGCTGGATGCGCGTGAACGGGACATCGCACAACGTTCACGGGAGTTGTTCGCAGCGACGGGATTGCTGGCCGAGGCGATCGAGGCTGGTTGAGGCGATCGAGGCTGGCTGAGCGCCGGATGGAGCGTTCTCTCCAGGCCGGCGATGTGTGTCTGTTCCGAGCAGCGGTCAGGTGCGGCGAAGGATGTGGGGGATGGTCACGTGGTGCTCGATCACGGGTGCTGCGTGCAGGGCAGCGACCTCCGAGCGTCGAGTTCGGCGGCGCCGGGGAGCTACTGGGCCATGTCCACGAACCGCGCATAGTGCCCCTGGAATGCCACGACGATCGTGTCGGTGGGACCGTTACGGTGCTTGGCCACGATCACGTCCGCCTCGCCGGCACGCGGTGACTCCTTCTCGTACATGTCGTCGCGGTGGAGCAGGATCACCATGTCGGCATCTTGCTCGATGCTGCCCGATTCGCGAAGGTCACTCACCTGCGGCTTCTTGTCCGTGCGCTGCTCGGAGCCACGGTTGAGCTGCGAGATCGCGATCACCGGCACCTCAAGCTCCTTCGCGAGTAGCTTGATCGCACGCGAGAACTCGGAGACTTCCTGCTGGCGGGACTCGACTCGCTTGCCTGAGCTCATCAGCTGCAGGTAGTCGATGATCACGAGCTTGAGGTCGTTGCGCTGCTTGAGCCGGCGGCACTTCGCCCGGATCTCCATCAGGGACATGTTCGGGCTGTCATCGATGTACAACGGCGCTTCGGACACCTTGCCCATCGTGCGCGCCAGCCGCGTCCAGTCCTCGTCGCGCATATTGCCCTTGCGCATGTTCTGCAGCGGCACCTGCGACTCGGCGGAGAGCATACGCATGGTGATCTCGTTGCGGCTCATCTCCAGGGAGAAGATGACCGACGTCAGCCCGTTCTTGATCGAGGCAGCGCGGGCAATGTCCAGTCCCAGGGTGGAGTTGTGGGTCGGCACCATCGAACGAGAGGCGAGGTACAGGTGGCTCGGGTGGTCGATCTGCACGCATCGAACTGGGACGGACTGCACCTGGCGCACAGCAGTGATAATTCGTTGCGTCCGTCGCGGAGTGGCGCGTGTTGCACGCTCCTTGTGTGCGAGACGCTTTCGCTCGAGCCAAAACACGTCGTCCGCAGTTGTGAAGGTCAACGTGTATGCAGTGCTTGAGGCAACAGACCGACCCGACACCGGCCTCTGCGTGAAGCCGGTCCGATATCCGAGAGAGTGGACCAACTCACGAACGTCAAGGGCAAGCCGCTCATTCGTCACCGTGAACTGCACCGCCCCAGTGGGTGAGACCGTGCCATCAGTATCCAGCAGTCCGGCCAGAAGGTCCCGTCGCTGCGACTCGCTGGCTCGAAGGTAGACCGCCGGGATGTGCTTGTTGTTCAGCACATCCAGTCCGCGCAAGAGACCAACAACTGTTCCGTGATCGTCGCGACACTGCGCGCATTGACGCAATCCGCTACTCTGCCCACCACAGTCCGGACACGTGGGCACAATGTTCAGGCCACCGCCCATACCCTTCGCTCGCCCTCCGCAAGACCGCCCGCACGTCTTCACCTGCGAGGTTGCAGGAACGAAGGAGGCTCCGCAGACCACGCATTCGCGTGCCGCGACCTCTGGTACCGGAAGATGCAGAGAGTACGTCCGTCCCGCTCCGCGGTTCACGTCGTACCCACGGGCTTCGATCCGCATCGCGATCTCGGGGTCGTCCGACGTGTATCGTGCACCAGCGCTGTGGCCGTCACCGAGCCAGACCCCAAGCAAGTACGGGTCTAGCGACAACTGAGCATTCGGCAGATCCAGCGATTCGGCATTCTTCACGCTGTGGTTGAGCCGGCGATCGGCGGTCGTGCATCGCAGCGTCGCTGCAATGTCCTCGGTGGTGCGCACCTCAGCACACGTCCGCTGAGTGCGGTGTCCGTTGTAGCCCGAAGCAGCAGCCTGTGCCGACCTTCGCGACGCCCGTGTGTCCGTCAGCCACTCGTGCTGCGCATCGGCGACGATCGTCGTCCCGTCGTCGAAGGTGACCTCGTAACACGGCCGGTCGATCATCACATCGGTAGCCGCCACCACACGGGTGGGGGTGCCGTCGGCTGCGATCAGATCGTCTCCGACCGCGACGTCGCCCATCGTGGTCCAACCGCGCGGTGTGGGCAGCGGAGTATCGAGCGCGAGGGCCTTCCCCATCGCCGGCCTGGCCGCCACGACGATCATCTGCCCGGCGTGCAGACCGTTCGTCAGCGCATCCAGATCCGCGAACCCGGTCGGCACACCGATCATGCCCTCCCCACGGTGGGAGGCAGCGTCGATCTCCTCCATCGTGGAGTTGATGACGTCCTTGAGCGGCACGTAGTCCTCAGAGGTGCGCCGCTCGGTGACGGCGTAGATCTCCGCCTGGGCGGTGTTGACCAGATCGTCCACGTCACCGCCGTCGGTGGCGTAGCCGAGCTGCACGATCCGGGTGCCGGCATCCACCAGTCGGCGCAGCACCGCCTGCTCCCGCACGATACGCGCGTAATAGCCGGCGTTGGCGGCCGTGGGTACCGAGGAGAGCAACGTGTGCAGATAGGGGGCGCCGCCGATCCGGCTGAGTTCTCCCCGCTTGGTCAGCTCTGCCGACACCGTCACCGCGTCGGCCGGTTCCCCGCGGCCGTACAGGTCGAGGATGGCGTCGTAGATCGCCTCATGTGCGGGCCGATAGAAGTCGCTCCCGCGCAGCACCTCCACGACGTCCGCGATGGCGTCTTTGGACAGCAGCATGCCGCCGATGACCGACTGCTCAGCCGCGACGTCCTGCGGCGGGGTGCGCTCGAAGCTCTCGGGAGCCTCGGTCATCTCAGAGATGCTCACCGTTGCACCTCACCCACGCCTGCCTCACCATCGTCCGGTTCCTCCCTCGTTGCGACCCTGCCAGATCTACCAGGCACCACCGACAGTCCCCGCGCCTCGGCGACGCTACGCACCTGCCCACCTCCCCGCAAACCGCACCATCAGCCGCCTGGGGACAACCAGCGGCGGGCCTGGGGACGAACACGACCTAGGCTGTGGACGCGGTGTGGACGTCCGCGGCCCCCGTTGTGCACAGGTCACTCAGACCTCTGTGGACAACCGTTCAGAACCGCGTGATTCCCACACATTCATCACCCACACCCTGTGGACAGAAGAAACTCGGAGGATCAGTGGACGACACGCCGGATGCCCAGGCGCGACCCGCCGGTCGAGTGCTCGACCGCCGCATCCTCGACCTCGCCCTCCCCGCTCTGGGTGCCCTCGTCGCCGAGCCACTCTTCGTCCTCGTGGACTCCGCGGTAGTAGGCCGGCTCGGCACCTCCGAGCTCGCCGGCCTCACCCTGGCCTCCACACTGCTGGTCACCACGGTGGCTCTGTTCATCTTCCTCGCCTACGCCACCACCGGCGCAGTAGCCCGGCGCCTGGGCGCCGGCGACGAGAAGGGGGCCCTCGCCGTCGGGATGGACGGCATCTGGCTCGCGCTCGGACTGGGCGCGCTGGTGCTGATCATCGGCTACGCGGCGGCCGACCCGGTCGTGCACGCGATGGGTGCTTCCGAGGAGGTCGCTCCGCACGCACTGGCCTACCTGCGCACCAGTCTTCCGGGCATCCCTGGAATGCTCGTCGTGCTCGCGGCCACCGGGGCGCTCCGGGGGCTGCAGGACACCCGCACGCCACTACGGGTCGCCGTCGCCGGTGCGATCGTCAACGCGGCCGGCTCCGTGCTGCTCGTACACGGCGTGGGAATGGGGATCGCCGGGTCCGGTCTGGCGACCGCGTCCGTCCAGATCGCCATGGCGCTCACCTTGATGTGGGTGGTCCTCCGGGCGGCACGCACCCGCGGCGTCTCCCTCCGCCCGGAACCCCGTGGCATCCTCGCCAACGGCCGCGCCGGGTTGCCGCTACTGATCCGCACGCTCACGCTGCGGGCGGCGGTCCTGCTCACCGTGGCCACGGCCACCTCCTTGGGCGACGTACCGCTCGCTGCCCACCAGATCGTGAACTCCGTCTGGATGCTGGCTGCGTTCGTCCTGGACGCCCTCGCGATCGCTGCCCAGGCGCTGGTGGGCCACGGGCTCGGTGCGCGTCGCCCTGCGGAGGTGAGGGCCGTCGTCCGGCGCTGCCTGCAATGGGGCACACTCGCCGGCATCGGGGTCGGGGCACTCATCGCACTCCTCGGCGGATTCCTCACGCCCCTGTTCACCTCCGACCCTGCCGTGCAGCACGCCGCCCACCTGGGGCTGATTGTCATCGGAGTCCTCATGCCCGTGGCCGCCTGGCCGTTCGTGCTCGACGGGGTCCTCATGGGGGCAGGGGACGGTGTGTATCTGGCCTGGGCGGGCGGCCTGGCGCTGATCTCCTACCTTCCACTGCTCGGCGCCGTCGCACGGTGGGCGCCGGAGGGTGCGCTCGGGCTGATGTGGCTGTGGGTGGCCTTCGCCGGTGGGTTCCTCGGCGCACGCGCGCTCACCACCTGGCTGCGATCGCGCGGTTCCCGGTGGATGGTGCTCGGCGTGTGAACGCAACTGACGGCCCTGGAGGCATCCGTGCCATATGTGGCACAGACACCCTGAGGGCCGTCAGTTGCGTTCACGTCCGGAGCATCACATCGGCGTATCGGCCACCTGGAAGTCCCAGTTCGCGACGCCGTCCTCCACTGAGGTGACCGTCAGGTCCACCGCGTACTCGTTCGTATCGCCATCCGCGGAGAGCACGCACTGCAGCGTCGCACCGACCTCGGCTTCCAGGTCACCGGGGCAATCGATGTTGGGCCGTGTGCCCACCATCTGCTCGAGCTGATCGGCGGTCATGGACTCCACCTCTGACTCATCCACGGTGGTGCTCCCGCTGCACCCCACGAGGCCGAGCCCGAGGGCAAGGGGAAGCGCAGTCATAGCCAGGATCTGTCGTGTCATCTTCATGACGCTCACCCTGTCAGAGTGCGAACTCGTTCCGGTACGGCAGAGCTATCCATGTGACGCTTGCCACGACCCCCGGACGCACGTACGGCCCGGCCACCCTGAGGTGACCGGGCCGTACGTTGGTGACGCGTCAGGCTCCTGGGACCACGTTCAGGTCCACGGTCGCCGAGACGTCGGCGTGCAGGCGAACCTGCACCTGGTAGCTACCGAGGCTCTTGATCGGCTGGCCGATCTCGATCTTGCGGCGGTCCACCTGCTGCCCACCGGCAGCGTGGATGGCCTCGGCGATGTCCGTCGTGGTGACGGCACCGAACAGACGGCCGCTCGGACCGGCGTTGACCTTCACCGCGAACGACTTGGCCTGCAGCGAGTCGCGCACGGCGCGAGCGTCTTCGATGGACTCGATAGCGCGCTTGCGGCGAGCTGCGGTGATCTGGTCGATCTGCTTCTGCCCGCCCTTGGTCCACGGGGTGGCCAGGTTGCGCGGAAGCAGGTAGTTGCGGGCGTAGCCGTCCTTGACGTCGACCACGTCACCTGCGGTGCCGAGGCCGGTGACCTCGTGGGTGAGAATGAGCTTTGCCATGGCTGTTCCTCCTGGCCTCAGCGAGCAGAGCTCGAGTAGGGAAGCAGGGCCATCTCACGGGCGTTCTTCACGGCCCGGGCGATCTGGCGCTGTTCCTGGACGGAGACACCGGTCACGCGGCGCGCGCGGATCTTGCCGCGGTCCGAGATGAACTTCCGCAGCAGTGCGGTGTCCTTGTAGTCGATCGGCCCCTCGACCTTGGTGGTCTTGAGGGGGTTTGCCTTCTTCTTGATCACAGGCTTGCGGGTATCACGCTTCGCCATAGTTCTTGCTCCTTGAATGCTCGCGCCGCTCACGCAGCGCGCAGTGGTGATGGTTTAGAAGGGAGGCTCGTCGCCGAAACTCGAGCCGCCCGTGGCCCACGGGTCGTCAGCCGGACCACCGGAGGACTGGCCTCCGCCGTAGCCGGCTTGACCGCCCTGGTTGCCTCCGCTGTAGCCTCCGCCGGCATTGCCTCCGCCGAAGCCGCCGCCGCCACCGCGCTGGGCGCGGGTGACCTTGGCCGTGGCGTACCGCAGCGATGGGCCCACCTCGTCGACCTGCATCTCGACAACGGTGCGCTTCTCGCCCTCCCGGGTTTCGAAGGAGCGCTGGACCAGACGGCCCTGAGCGACCACGCGCATGCCCTTGGTGAGGGACTCGGCGACATTCTCGGCCGCTTCACGCCAGATCGAGCACCGCATGAACAGCGTCTCGCCGTCCTTCCACTCGTTCGACTGCCGGTCGAACTGGCGCGGGGTGGACGCGATCGTGAAGTTGGCCACGGCCGCCCCCGACGGGGTGAACCGGAGTTCCGGGTCCGCCGTGAGGTTGCCGATCACGGTGATGACGGTCTCGCCTGCCATGACGCTCCTTTGCGGGAGAAACGCGCTCAGCGCGCGTCGGGTCGGATGAGCTTCGTGCGGAGGATGGACTCGCTGAGGCCGAGCTGGCGGTCGAGCTCCTGGGCGAGCTCCGGCGTGGCGTGCATGTCCACGACGGCGTAGATGCCCTCGGAGTTCTTCGCGATCTCGAACGCCAGGCGGCGCTTGCCCCAGATGTCGACGTTGTCGACGGTCCCACCACCACTGGTGATGACGCCGAGGAACTTCTCGAGCGACGCGGGAACGGTGCGCTCGTCGATCGACGGGTCGAGGATCACCATCAGTTCATAGTGACGCATGCTTGAACCCACCTCCTTCGGACTAGGCGGTCACGGTCTTTCCGTGACAGGAGGGTGATGCATGCTCTCGCTGCGTCTCACCCGGACGGGTGCCCGGTGTGATGATGCACGAGATACCCGACTAGCCTACCGGACCCGCCGCCAGTCCCGGGCGTGATGTGGACAACCGTCACCAGGCGGCTCAGGCCGGCGCCGATCAGGGGCCGCCACTCCCGTTACTGCCCCCGTTGCCACCGCCGCCGCCACCGCTGGAGTCACCGGTACCGTTTGGAAGCCCGTCCAGGAGGCCACCGTCAGCGTCCTCGCTCGGATCCTCCGTGGGTTCCTCGCTCGGGTCATCCGTCGGAGTTTCCGTCGGGTCACCTGTGGGCTCTTCAGTCGGATCGTCGGTCGGCTCCTCAGTCGGTTCCTCCGTCGGTTCCTCCGAGGGCTCTTCACTGGGCTCCTCGCTCGGCTCCTCGGTGGTCTCCTCCTGCGTCGGCTCGGCCGGGGGGACGTACACCCGCTCCGGCTCGGACCGTTCGGGGAACTCTTCGACCGGGAGATCGGCGACGGCGGCACTCATGTAGCGCGTCCAGATGTCGGTGGGGTAGCTACCACCCGAGATCGGCGCGACACCGCCCCATCCGTCCCACATCGAGACCTCTTCGCCGTCCTCGCCGATCTGGTACATCGCCACCGAGGTGGTGATCTGCGGGACGAACCCGACGAACCACGCCGACCGGTAGTCGTTGGAGCTGCCGGTCTTGCCCGCGGCGGGCCGGCCGATCTCCGACGCCGTCGCACCAGTCCCGCCATCGACCACCTGCTGCATCGCATAGGTCGCGTCGGCGATCACCTGGGGATCGAACTCCCGCTCACCCTCGGCCCCGCCGGTGTAGACGACGTCTCCATCCCGGTTGCTCACCGAGGCGACGATGAAGCGGTCGTGGTGCACTCCGCCGGAGGCGATCGTCGAGTAGGCCTCGGCCATGTCGACCGGGTGCGGGGAGGCGGTGCCGAGCACGTTGACCAGGTTCCCCTCCAACCCGGACGTGTCCTCCGGCAGTCCGAGGCGGTGGGCCACATCGACCAGGTTCTCCGGGCCATACTCGCGGTTGAGTTGCACATAGGACGTGTTCACCGAGTGCTGCGTCGCGGTCGCAAGATCGATGTTGCCGCGGTTGATGCGGTCGAAATTGTTGACCTCGTGCCCGTCGATGTCCATCGGCGAGTAGCTGGTGTATCTGTCCTCGAGCGTGGCCCCGTTCTCGAGCGCGGCGATTAGGGCGAACGCCTTGAAGGTCGATCCGCCCTGCGCCACGTCCTGAGTGGCGGCGTTGCGCTGCCGCTCCAGGAAGTCCGGCCCGCCGTAGAGCGCGAGGATGCCGCCGGTGGAGTTGTCGATGGAGGTCAGCGCCACCCGGACGCCGTCAGGGGTGTCCTCGGGCAGGCTCTCAGCGGCGGCCACAGCATCGGCCTGCAGGTCGGCGTCGATCGTCGAGGTGATCGTCAGGCCACCGCCGTCGATCTCGTCCTCGGTGAAGCCGGCAGCGATGAGCTCGTCGCGGATCATCGTGAGCAGGTACCCGTTCGGTCCGCCGTAGGTGTCCGTGCGCACCGGCTCGGCGACCTCGGGGAACTCCAGGGAGTCTGCCTCGGCCTGAGTGATGTCCCCACTTTCAACCATGAACGCGAGTGTTCGCTCCCAGCGCGCCTGCGCCTGATCGGGTGCGACGGCCGGGTCCCAATTGCCCGGGGAGGGGATGATTCCGGCCAGCAGCGCCGACTCCGAGACCGTCAGTTCCGAGGCCGGGTGCCCGAAGTACTCCTGCGCGGCACGTTCGATCCCGTAGGCGCCGCGACCGAAGTAGATCGTGTTCATGTAGGCGCCGAGGATCTCGTCCTTGCTCTGTTGCTGGTCGATCTTCAGCGCCAGGATCGCCTCGCGGAACTTGTCGACGTATCCGGACGTCTGGCCGGTGTAGTACCGCTCGACGTACTGCATCGTGAGCGTCGACCCGCCCTGGGTGTCGTTGCCGCGCAGGTTGCTCCACAGCGCCCGCAGGATGGCGACCGGATCGACACCGACGTTGGAGTAGAACCGCCGGTCCTCCGAGGCCACGATGGCGGCCCCCACATACTCTGGAAGCTCAGTGGGGTCGATGATCTCCCGGTCGACCTCGGCGAACGAACCCATCGTGGACTCGCCGTCGGCGTAGGTGATGGTCGATCCCTCGGCCAGGGCGAAGTCGTCGGGCTCGGGTACCTCCACCATCGCGTAGGCGATCCCGAACAGCACGGCCCCGATCACGAGTACCGTTCCTGCCGCACCCAGGAGGAATCGCCACCCGGGCAGCCAGCGCATCACGGGCCCCTTGCCCCGCCGGGGGTAGTTCCAGAACCGCTTCTTGCCGCGGATCGCGCCTCGCCGCGTGCGCCGTTTGGCGCCCGAGGAGGCGGAGGCCGTGCTCTTCCACGACGGCGTAGGTCGGCCTGCGCCGTTCCGCCCACCGGCCGCTGTGGTCCGGGAGGTGCGACCGGCCTCCTGTGCGGAGGTTCGTAGCCCCGAGTCACGCACGCTACGGCGCTGAGGGCTTCCTCCCCCGGTGCCGGTGTTGCCAGGCTTGCCGGTGCCCTCGCCGGATCCGGGCGTGCGCCGTCGCGGGGTGTCGGATGATCCGCTGCCGGGGGTTCGGCGTCCTCGTGCCACAGGAGCCCTTTCTGTTCGATGCCGCAGGAGTGCCCTGGGGTGTGGGCTTCTCCCGCTGTTGCCCCAGTATGCGGTGCCTCCCTGGGCCGCAAGGCCGGCCTTCACGCGCTCCACACAGAATCGTTGCCTCACCGGTGAGGGCGCTCACACCGGCGCCGGCCTCCCGGGTCTCGGCTACATGGCGCCCGGAGCCCTACGATAGGGACCAGACATATCTATACGTTTGTCACATCGCGGTAGTCATCTGGGCCCGTCCGACGGTCGGGTTCCGCCACGACAAGGAGAGAACATTGAGCAGCATCCGCGTAGCGATCGCGGGAGTCGGCAACTGCGCCGCCTCTCTCGTCCAGGGCGTGCACTACTACGCCGACGCCGACCCGGCCGGCATCGTCCCCGGCTTGATGCACGTGCAGTTCGGCCCGTACCACGTCCGCGACATCGAGTTCGTGACAGCGTTCGATGTCGACGCCAAGAAGGTCGGGTTCGACCTGTCCGAGGCCATCGGGGCCAGCGAGAACAACACCATCCGGATCGCCGATGTGCCGCCGCTGGGGGTGTCGGTGCAGCGCGGTCCCACCTTGGACGGACTGGGCAAGTACTACCTGGAGACCATCGAGCAGTCCGCCGCGGAACCGGTGGACGTCGCGCAAGCCCTGCGTGAGGCCAAGGCCGACGTGCTGATCTGCTACCTGCCGGTCGGCTCGGAGGAAGCAGCCAAGCACTACGCGCAGGCCGCCCTGGATGCGGGCGTCGCGTTCGTCAACGCACTCCCGGTGTTCATCGCCAGCGACCCGGTGTGGGCGGCGAAGTTCACCGAAGCAGGTGTGCCGATCGTGGGCGACGACATCAAGTCGCAGGTCGGTGCGACGATCACCCACCGGGTACTCGCGCGCCTGTTCCAGGAGCGTGGCGTCATCCTCGACCGCACCTACCAGCTCAACGTCGGCGGCAACATGGACTTCAAGAACATGCTGGAGCGGGACAGGCTGGAGTCGAAGAAGATCTCCAAGACCCGGGCGGTGACCTCCAACGTCGACCACGACCTCGGGGCTCGCAACGTGCACATCGGCCCCTCGGACTACGTGCAGTGGCTGGACGACCGGAAGTGGGCGTACGTGCGGCTGGAGGGTCGTGCCTTCGGTGAGGCGCCCATCAACCTCGAGTACAAGCTCGAGGTGTGGGACTCCCCGAACTCCGCCGGCATCATCATCGACGCCCTGCGTGCGGCCAAGATCGCCAAGGACCGCGGCCTCGGCGGGCCGGTGCTCGCCGCGTCCGGGTACTTCATGAAGTCGCCGCCGGAACAGTACGAGGACCAGGCCGGCCGCGCGAAGGTCGAGGCGTTCATCGCCGGCGAGGGCTGATCGGCCGGTCGCTGACATCCCTCGCCGACGCGGGCCTGCCGCACCGGCGAGGGATGTCACGCGTGCGGGCGAGGAACTTGCGCGGCGCGCGGCGCGTTGTTCCTGGGTAGCCCACAGCGAGGAGAGATCTGATGAAGTGCCCGACCGACGGCGCCACGCTCGTCATGAGTGAGCGCAGCGGCGTCGAGATCGACTACTGCCCGACCTGCCGCGGGGTGTGGCTGGATCGTGGCGAGCTCGACAAGATCATCGATCGGGCGGGCGCCGATCCGGTCGGACGGGCCACGCCCCCGCCACCTCCGGACGACGGGCGCTACGGCAGCCCCTTCGACGACGCCCCGGTGCCACCGCCGCCACCGCCCGCGCCGAGCTACGGCTATGGCGGCCACCCCGGCGCCCGCCCGCGCGAGGACTACGGCCGCGATCCCCGGTACCGGCGGCGCAAGCGCAAGGACAGCTGGCTCGAGGACCTGTTCGACTTCGACTGAGCTTGTTTCCCCGCAGTCCACGATGAGGGCAGCGCGGCAACCGACGTCGCCGCTGTCCTACGGTGGTGTCAGCGACGAAAGGGAGCATGGGTGCTGGCCTACGAGTATGGCAGTGACGGTCGGATGGCGTTGCGCGAGAAGGACCTCCCGCGCGCGGCCGAGGGCGAGGTGACCGTCGACGTGGTCGCCGCCGGTATCTGCGGGACCGACCTGAAGATCGCCCGCGGCGAGCACCGGCTGTTCCCGCCGGGCACGGTGCGTGTGCCCGGCCACGAATCGGTCGGCCGGATCCGGGAGAACCGCTCCGGCCGGGCCGACCTGGAACCGGGCACGCCGGTGGCGATCGCCCCGAACATCGCCTGCGGGCAGTGCCCGCCCTGCCGCAAGGACCTGGGCCCGCTGTGCGAGGACTACACCTCCGTGGGCCTGACCTTCGACGGCGGATTCGCCGAGGTCGTGCGCGTCACCGCGCGCGGGGTGGCCGGGGGGAACGTGCTCCCGCTCCCACCAGGCCTGGACCTCGTGACCGCGGCGATGATCGAACCGGTCGCGGCGGTGGTACGCGGACTGCGGCCCCTGCGCCTGACGCCCACCGACACGGTGCTCGTGTGCGGCGCCGGTCCGATCGGCCTGACGGCGGTGGTCCTGGCCAAGCAGGCAGGTGTACGCAAGATCATCGTCAGCCAGACCTCCGCCGCGCGCCGCGAGCTGGCACGCCAGTACGGGGCGGACGAGACGATCGACCCGCGGGCCGAGGATCTGGTGGAGAGGGTCTTCGAGCTGACCGGCGGCATCGGCGCCGAGGTGGTGATCGCCGCCACCCCCGTGCATCAGGTGTTCACCGACGCCGTCCGCGCTGCAGCCAAGGGGGGCAGGGTGAACTTCTTCGCCGGACTTCCCTCGGGCAAGGGAGAGGTCACCGTGGATGCCAACCTCATCCACTACCGCGAGCTCCTGGTCACCGGATCGACGGCCAACACTGCGGCCGACTGCGCCGAGGCCATGGAGATCGTGGCCCGCGCACCGGAGGCGTTCGCTGCGCTCATCACCCATCGTGTGCCGTTGCGAGAGGCGGACCACGCGTTCGAGTTGGCCACGTCCGGTGAGGCGCTGAAGGTGCTGCTCGAGCCTCAGACCTGAGGCAGATCGGGGTCGGCAGCACTCTCAGGTGAGCCCCGCGTGCGGCGCGGCCAGAAGGCCCAGGTGACCAACGCCGTCGCCGTGACGGTCAGGCAGCCGAGCACCACCGGATGACCGGACCACACGATCACCGACGCGAGGTGGGGCACCGAGGTGAGCACCACCCGCACCGTTTCGGCGGTGTAGGGGGCAGGATCGGGGTCGTCGTTGGCGTCACCCTGCATCGTGAACGTGGCGCGGTCGCCGTCCCTGGTGAGCACATCGGTCACGCGGTGCGTCACCGGGAGTGCCCCCGCGCGGTCCACCGTGACGACGTCCCCCACCTCGATCTGTGAGGCCGGCATCTCCCGGACCACGGCGACAGATCCGGCTGGGATCGTCGGGGCCATGGAGCCGGTGGAGAACATGATCAGGGTGATGTTCAGCGTGACGGCGAGGATGACCAGCAGGATGCAGAGCCCTCCGGCCACCGCCAACGCCGTCAACAGGACGTCGCCGATGCGGGAGAGCACGCGGCGCTCCGGAGGCGGGCGCAGGGTACCGCTCGTCAGTCCCACGAGCATGATCCGAGCAAGACGACGCCCAGGGCGCCGAGGAGGGTGGTGATTGTGGCCGTCTGTTCGGCACTCTCCCAGTCGCCGGAGACTGCGCGGATCCGGAATGAGTAGGTGGCCGCCACCGTGACCAGTCCCGAGGCGTCGACCTGGTGCTCACCAGTGGTGCTCGGGTAGCTGCCGGAGCCGACCAGTGCTCCGGTGCTGGGGCGGACCAGCTCCCACGCATAGCTGTAGTCGCTCGGCGGATCCTCCGGCTCCAGCCAGTGCAGGGTCGCGCTCGTGCTGAGCAGGCCGATCGAGCATCCGTTGGCCTGAGGTGGCTGAATCACACCCGCTGTCACCGTGGCCCGCACGTACTCACTATCCGCCCAGGCCGCCGCGGTCGGCTCGACCTGCCCGATCGCCACCGCACCGGACACGAGCATGACCCCTGCTGCTGCAGCGGCCAATCGCGCACGCACCTGTCTCACCACCGGCGCTCCCCAGGCAATCGGGGACCACCCTCAGATCCCGCCACGTGAACCCGGGACGAAGCGACAAGGGCGCCACCGAAACGCAGCAGCACACCACACGCGACAGCAATGAGGGCGGCCAGCACCAGACCGCGGTGAGGGCCTCCGGTCGCCGGCAGGTCACCTCCACCCCCGGCCGAGACCTCCTCACCTGAGCCGGCGGCCACGAACCGCAGTGCCAACTCGGCCCCGTGCTCGGCCCCGTGCTCGGGTGTGATCAGCTCGGTGGTGATCCGGTACCAGACCTGCTCCGCGGCGGGCTGGGTACCCAGCTCCACCGGCGTCGCCCCGACCGTCGTCGGACCGATCAACTGCTCGGTGCAGGCCGTTCCCTCTGCACCGCACTCAGCCACCTGCACCTCGAAGGCGCCCTCCGCTCCGGTCGCAGTGAGAGAAAGCGCGATCTCGCCGTCGGGCCGGTTCGCACTCACCTGCACGTCCCAGGCCACCGGTTCACCCGGTGCCATGGTGCTCATCGCCGGCCGGTCCTGTACCGAGACCAACCGGAGCACCTCCCCGGAGATCACCTCCCGGGTCTCGGCCGGGGATGCCACCGCGCTGGCCGCGCTGCCGACCAGCACGGCGAGCATGGCCGGCAGCACGGCGAGCGTCGAGATGCGCCTCACCTGCACACACCCGGCCCGGTCGAGCAGCGCTCCCGGTCCCCGGTCACTCAGAGGTCGCGGTGAACTGCCAGACGGCGGTCGTCTCGCCACCCTGCTCGAGGTCCGGTCCGGCGGTCACGATCGTGCACAACTGGGTGGCGTCGCCCGGATCAGCAGTGGTGGCGCCAACCGGCAGGCTCGCCGTCCCACCGGCGACCGCCGGCTCGTCAACGAGCGTGCCCGAACCCAGGAGTGTGCCCGCCGTCGCCGTCTCGTCGCAGGCAGCGGCCTCGCCGATCGCGTAGACCTCATAGCTGAGGTTGGCTGAGTTGGTCCCGGTGGTGTCGGTCGAGTCCAGAGCGACGAGGTCGAGCGAGGCCGGGCTGGTGGTACCAGCGGCCAGGCGAACCCAGTACGGGGCGTAGACGACGTCGTCAGGCGCAAGGTTGTCGAAGGGTGCGGAGAAGGTGAGCTCGGCGGCACCACCTGCGGAGGCATGGTCGGTGTAGTCCAGGTCGTCTCCGGTGGCCGACCCCTGCAAGTCGAAGGAGCCCGCACCGAACAAGCCGGTGGTGAACTCGCTGTCGTTCCAGGCCGCGAGTGTGACGGCAGCGCCCACGCCGAGGACGACTCCCCCGGCGAGCACGGCGCGGATCTTGCGGCTGCGAAGTGAGCGTGCGTGAACCTCGGTCATGGCGGACTTCCCCTTGTGTGGCCTTGCGGCGTCGACCCGCGCCTTGTGCCCGGACGTACCCCGTCAAGGACGACCTTAGGCGGCATTGAACGGATGATCAAGGGCTCCGGGTAGGGCAGGGGCGTGCACGCACGACGGCGCCCGCCCCTGCGGAAGGGACGGGCGCCGTCGTGAATGGGAGCCAGAGGGTTCTGGGGCGCTCAGGCCTGGCGGTTCAGCGCACCGGGGTGGCACGCAGGACCTGCACCGCCTCACGTACGCGAGTACCGAGCGTGGCGTCCACCTGGTCCCAGTAGGCGAAAGCCCGCTCGCGGATATCCTCCGATCGCACCTGGGCCACGTGCCCGGCGATGTTGCCCACCAGACGTTCCCGGGCGGCGTCGTCGAGCACCTCACGCACGAGGGTGCCCGCCTGGCCGAAATCGTCGTCCTCGGCGTGTAGGGACTGTGCGGCCCGCTGCATCTCGCCGTCGGACTCCCAGTTGCCCTCGCCGGCAGCCGCCGGGTCGCCCGCAGGGCCACCGACGCTGTTCGGCGCGTAGACCGGAGCATCGGCCGGGCGGTAGTGGTGCCGCATGGCGCCGTCCTTGGAGTAGGAGTGCACCGGGGACTTCGGCGCGTTCACCGGCAGCTCGGCATGGTTGGTGCCCACCCGGTACCGGTGCGCGTCGGCGTAGGAGAAGATCCGGGCGAGCAGCATCTTGTCCGGGCTGGCGGCGATCCCGGGCACAAAGTTTGAGGGCGCGAACGCGGCCTGCTCGATCTGCGCGTGGAAGTTCTCCGGGTTCTTGTTCAGCGTCATCGTGCCCACCTCGATCAGCGGGTAGTCGCCCTTGGGCCACACCTTGGTGAGGTCGAACGGGTTGAACCGGTAGGTCTTGGCGTCCTCGTACGGCATCACCTGCACCTTGAGGGTCCAGGAGGGGAAGTCGCCGGACTCGATGGCGTTGTACAGGTCGCGCCGGTGGTGATCGGCGTCCTGACCGGCGAGCTCGTCGGCCTCGGCACCGGTGAGGAACTCGTTGCCCTGGTTCGTCTCGAAGTGGTACTTCACCCAGAACCGTTCGCCGTCTGCGTTGATCCACTGGTAGGTGTGCGAACCGAAGCCGTCCATGTGCCGCCAGGTGGCGGGGATGCCGCGGTCCCCCATCAGCCAGGTCACCTGGTGGGCGCTCTCGGGTTGCAGGCTCCAGAAGTCCCACTGCATGTCGTTGTCGCGCAGGCCCGAGCCCGGCAGGCGCTTCTGGGAGCGGATGAAGTCGGGGAACTTGATGCCGTCGCGGATGAAGAAGACCGGCGTGTTGTTGCCCACCAGGTCGTAGTTGCCCTCGGTGGTGTAGAACTTCACCGCGAACCCGCGGGGGTCGCGCCAGGTGTCGGGGCTGCCCTGCTCACCCGCCACGGTGGAGAACCGGATCAGCATGTCGGTCTCGGTGCCCGGCTGGAACAGTGCCGCGCGGGTGTACTTCGAGACGTCACCGGTGGTGACGAAGGTGCCGAAAGCGCCGCCACCCTTGGCGTGCACCACGCGCTCGGGAACGCGCTCGCGGTTGAACTGGGCGAGCTTCTCCACCACGTAGTGGTCATGCAGGGCGATCGGTCCGGTGTTGCTGACGGTGAGCGAGTGCTGGTCGCTGGCTACCGGGGCACCGGAGTTGGTCGTGGTCACGTCGGTCATGGCGATGATCTCCTTGGGTCGGGAACTCGATGGGGTGCGCGCCGGAGCGGCGCTGCCGGTCTTCGGGGCGCGGAACTCAGCGGGACGGCGAGGCGGCATGCTGGTCGGGCTCGGCGGCATCGCAGCTGGAACAGATGCCCTGGAAGAGCACATCCGCGGTCACGATGCGCATCCCCGCCGTCTCGGCGGGGGTCAGGCAGGGGGCATGTCCGACGACGCAGCTCACGTCTTCGACCGCACCGCACCGCACGCACATCACGTGGTGGTGGTTGTCGCCGATGCGGGTCTCATAGCGAGCCGGCGAGTCCGGTGTCTCGAGCTTGCGGAGTAGACCCCACTCGCTGAGGTCGCCCAGCACCTGGTACACGGACGCGGCGGTCAGGGCGGGCAGCTCGGTCCGGGCGGTCTCGAGGATGACCTCAGCCGTGGCGTGGGGGTGACGATGCGCAGCGTCGAGCACAGCGAGGCGTTGCCGCGTGACTCGCCGACCCAGCGACCGCAGGGCCGTAGCCCAGGTCTCGCTGGTCATCGGCTTCGTGTGCATATGCTCAGGCTACCTTATTACGACACACTCGTAATAACTGGCGAGGCGCGGCGTGAACCCACCCCAGCACGCCGGACTCGGCCTCATGCGCGATAGCCTGCACGGAGTGAGCATCCTCGCCGACCTGCGCACCGTCGCCGTCCACCGCGGGTTCCGCCGTCTGTTCGCTGTACGCCTGGTGTCCCAGTCGGGCGACGGGATGTTCCAGGCCGGTCTGGCGACCCTGTTCTTCTTCTCCCCGGAGAACCTCGCCACCGCCGGTGCGGTCGCCGCCGCGTTTGCTGTGCTGCTCCTGCCGTTCACGATCGTGGGCCCGTTCGCGGGCCCGCTGCTGGACCGGTGGCGACGGCGGCAAGTGCTGTTCGTAGGCAACGCTGTGCGTGTGGTGCTCACCGCCGTCCTGGCACTACTGATGGCTACAGACGGCGTCTCGGTAGCGGTGTACGTGATCGCCCTGGTGACCTTGGGTGTCAACCGGTTCCTGCTGGCGGCGCTCTCCGCCGCCCTGCCACGGGTGGTGCCGCGCGAGCAGCTGCTGATCGCGAACACGATCAGCCCCACACTCGGCGCCGTGGCCGCTGTGATCGGAGCGGCGCTCGGATTCCTGATCGGACTGCTGGTGCCGGCCGGGCCGGGGAAGAACGGCCTCGTGCTCACCATCGCGGCCGTCATCTTCGGCCTCGCCTCCCTGCTGGCGCTCCGACTGGGCAAGGATCAGCTCGGACCAGACCTGGTTCCCGGGGTGCGCAGCCTCGCCCAGGCATGGAAGGACGTACGCGCCACGGCGACGGATCTCGTGGCCGGCGCTCGCTACCTCGTCGCGCGCCGGACCCCGGGAGCAGCGCTCGGCGTGATGGCGATCCACCGCTTCCTGTACGGGGTGAACTTCATCGCGCTCATCCTTATCTCCCGGAACCTGCTCACCGATCCTTCCGATGCCAGTGCGGGACTGGCCATGTTCGGTCTCCTCTCCGGGATCTCTTTCGCGGGCAACGGCCTGGCGATCGTCCTCACCCCGATCGCCCATGAACGGATGGCGCCGTCCACGTGGGTGGTGGTCTGTCTCGGCCTTGGCGCCCTCAGCCAGGTGCTGATGGCGGCGGCGCCGACCTTCGTGGTGATCGCAGCGGCCGCGGTGCTGATGGGACTGGCGGTGCAGGGAGCGAAGATCGCCGTCGACACGATCGTGCAGCGCGATACCGCCGATACCTATCGCGGGCGCGCATTCTCGTTGTACGACACGCTGTACAACGGGGCATTCGCTGGGGCCGCGGCGGTGGCAGCCGCGGTACTGCCGGACACCGGCTGGTCCCGGGTGGTGTTCCTCGCACTTGCGGTGCTCTACGTGGTGCTCGGCATCGCCTACCGCAGAATGACCACCGTCCTGCACGACCGGCCCCGACCAGTGCCACTGGCGCCACCGCACTGAGCCCCGAGCGCAGGATTCTGCGGCATCTGATCGCCCGATTTCGCGAATCGCACCGCTCGGCGCAGTGGGATGGTGGAGGTTCGAAACTGTGCTCGGCGAATGTCAGCCGGGCCGCTGGGCGCGGATCGCGGCATGAGGACGCACGCCCGGCTCAGCACGAGTGTGGGTACTGCGGATCCCGAGCCCGGCGACAACGAGCCTGTCAGTCATCACCTGCACCGGCCAGCGGTAGGCGCGCACGACCTTGTGGTCGAAGGGCACCGGACCGATCTCGCCCTCCTCAGCGGCGAAGAAGCCCAGGAGCAGTTCGCCGCCGGGGCGAAGCGTCCGAGCCAGGGAAGTGAACACCGGCCCGATCCGGACAGGCTCGGTGTGAATGATGCTGTACCACGCAAGTACTCCCGCAAGCGAGCCTCCCGGAACTCCGAGGTCCTCCGCCCGGCCCAGCCGGAACACCGGGCCCGGATAGCGCTCCACCGCACTGGCCAGGAACTCCGGAGTGGGATCGACTCCCTCGACCTGGACCCCGAGCGATGCAGCAGGTCCGTCCACTGACCCGGCCCGCAGCCGACATCGAGCACCGGACCGTCCAGACCACGCGCCCACATCAGCACCTGGTCGACATCCTCCGGATGTGCCGCCTCGATGGTGCCCACCTTCGCCGCATACTCGGCTGCGCGCGCACCGTAGGCGTGCACCACTCGATCCATGGGAACCGACACTAGCCCGCAGGCGACGCATGACATCGGTCAGTTCACGCCGCGGCCGCAGCGCATGTTCACAGGAGCCGGCCTGTGCGCTGCGGGCGTCCCGCCGTCATCAGCGCCACGTGGAGCGCGCCGGGGTTCCCGGCGGTCGCGGGACTCGTGATCGGCCGGCACCTCGATCCCGTGCCAGACGCTGGAGAACGCGTCGATGCCCGAGGCCAGGTGCCGGACACCACGCCACAGCGCCGCGGCCATCATCAGGACAGCCGGGCGGTCGTCACGACGGACTGGTGTCAGGTCGTTGGCGTTGTTGGCCTTCATCACCTGCTGTGCAAGGAAGTCGTCGGAATGCATGACTCCAGACTCGCGGGCCGAGCATTCACCCGACAGTGGCAGGATCGACAGGAACCGATAGTATCCTGCCATCATGTCGCGCCCCTCTGTCACGGTGCCGCTCACCGAAGGATTGACGTTGTTCGAGATCGGCATGCCGCTGGAAGCGCTGGGATACGACTGGGACCCCGAGCGCGGGCCGCTGTATGACGTGACTCTCTGCGGCGACCTGGAGGGCGTGCCCACCCACACGGGAGCCCGGCTCAGCCCCGCGCGTCCGCTGAGCGCATTGTCCGACGGCGACATGGTCGTGGTGCCAGGGGGAAGGCCCAGTCGGCCCATCGACCAGCAGCTGGTCCACGAGCTCCGGCGAGCGGCTGAGCAGGGCACCCGGATCGTGGCTCTGTGCACCGGCACGTTCACACTCGCCGCAGCCGGCCTGCTCGATGGCCGCCGCGCCACCACCCACTGGCGGCACGCACCGCTCCTGCAACGGCTGTACCCCCAGATCGAGGTCGACGCGCGCGCGCTCTACGTGGAGGACGACGGCATCTTCACCAGTGCCGGCTCGGCCGCCGGCCTCGATCTGTGCCTGCACCTGATCCGGCGCGACCACGGGGAGCGTGCAGCGAACACCATCGCGCGCAATCTGGTGATCGCATCCCACCGCGACGGGGATCAGGCCCAGTACGTCACGGCCGAGCCGCTGGAGGACCGGGCCGCCTGGCTGGATCACCTCCGGGACTGGCTCCGCACGAACCTCGTCCGCCCCGTGACCCTGACCGAGCTGGGACAGGCCGCGAACCTCTCCGCCCGCACCCTTGCCCGGCGATTCCAGCGGGACGTCGGCACTACGCCCATGCGGTGGGTGACTGCGGAACGGATTGCCGTAGCGAAAGAGCTGCTCGAGACGACCGACCTGACCGTCGACCACATCTCCTTCGACGTCGGCTTCGGATCGCCGGTGACGTTCCGCGCGGCCTTCACCCGGGAGGTCGGGATTTCACCTGGGCTCTATCGCAGTCGCTTCTCCGCCCGAGCCCCCAGCGCCGGCACACTGACCGGATAGCGCGCACTCAACGACGCGCACGCATCTTCCACAGCAGCCACACGAAGTACGGAGTGCCGATCGTCGCTGTGACGAGCCCGGCGGGCAACTGGTCCGGTGCGAGGACCACGCGACCGACGATGTCAGCGACAGTCACGAGCAGGCCGCCGAGAAGCACCGCCAGCGGCAGCAGCAGCGCATGCCGCTTCCCGATCAGCATCCGGGCCGCGTGCGGCGCCACGAGCCCGACGAAGGAGATCACTCCAACACTTGCCGTCGCTGCGGCCGTGAGCAGGACGGCGAGCACGAGCACCCCCCGGCGCAGCTGCGGCACCTGCACCCCGAGCGAGCGGGGCGTGGTCTCGTCCAACTGCACCAGGTCCAGATCGCGGTGCCAACCGACGAGCGCGACCACGCACACCCCCAACACCACCAGCAACGGCACCAGGGAGGAGAAGTTCGCCCCATAGGTGGAACCGCCGAGCCAGGTGATCGCCGCGTTCTGGTTCCACGGGTCGGTGCGCACCAACAGCAGCGTCGTCATCGCGCTCGCCGCAGCCCCGATCCCGACACCGACCAGCACCAGGCGCCCCTGATCAGCACCACCGCGCGCACCGAGCACGAACAGCGCCACCGTGGCGATCAGCGCCCCGACGAGCGCGCCGCCCAGGGTGGAGGCGAAGCTCACCGTGGAGCCGACCACGATGGTGATCACAGCTCCAAGCCCGGCGGAGGCGGAAATGCCAAGGATGCCTGGATCCGCGAGGGGGTTGCGGGTGATCGCCTGCACCAGCGCCCCGGCAAGAGCGAGCGCGGCTCCGGCCGCGAGCGCCGCGAGCACGCGGGGGATGCGGGTCTCCAGGATCACCTCGATCCGCACCGAAGCCACGCCCCGCAGCCAGTTCGCCACGTCACCGAGGAGCACGGTGGAATCTCCCAGCAGGACGCCGGCGATCACGGCCGCCACCACCAGTCCGAACGCCGCCAGGATCATCAGGTGTGGTGCGCGCCGGCCGAGCGCCGTGCCACTGCGTAGCGTGGCCAGCGCCTCACCAGCCAGGCCGGTGCGCATCCGCTGGGCCAGCACCACCATGAACGCGGCACCGAGCATCGTGGTGACCACCCCGGTGGGCAAGGTGACCCCGGAGACGGCGCCGAACGCCGCACGCACGGCAACGTCCGCCGTCAGGACGAGCGCGATGCCGGCCACGGCACTGACGGGAATGAGGACGCGGTGCATGCGCAGCGGCGGTACGGCGCGGGCGAGCATGCGCATCATCGCGGGCGCGCACAGACCGACGAAACCGATCGGACCAGCCACCGTGACCGCCGTCGTGGCCAGGAGGACCGCGAAGGCGACCAGTGTGATGCGGGTGCGGCCCACGGCCACCCCGAGAGAGCGCGCGGCGTCGTCGCCGAGCTGGAGCAGATCGAGGCGGCGCCCCAGCACCATGAGCGCAAGAATCCCGACGACGACCACCGGGGCCAGGGCGGTGACCGCACCGGCGCCGTTCTGCGCCAGCGTGCCCGCCCCCCAGGCGAACAGTCCCTGGGTCTGCCACGGGAAGAGCACCAGCAGCACGGAAGTGATCGCGGATAGCCCGAACGTGAGGGCGGATCCCGCCAGCACCAGCCGGATTGCCGAGATCTGCGCCCCTGCCGAGACCGCGATGACCACGGCCGCAGCCCCGAGTCCTCCCAGGAAGGCGACGGTGACGTTCCCGAACAGGCCGAGCGGGATGCCGGTGACCGCCAGGATGGTCAGGGCGAGGTAGGCACCGGCGTTGACGGCAGTGGTGTCCGGGGAGGCGAGCGGGTTTCGGGCAACCCCTTGCATCGCGGCTCCGGCGGCACCGAGCGCCGACCCGACCATGAGGGCGGCGAGCAGACGCGGCAGGCGCGACTGCGCGAGGACCGCCCCGTCGGTACCGGCAGCCTGACCGGTGAGGACCTGCCAGAGGCCGGCGAGGTCGAGGTCGGCGGTTCCTTGGGTGAGATGGAGAACGACGGCGCCAGCCAGCCAGAAGAGCACTACCAGCATGACCAGCACTGTCATGGTCACCGCCCACCGCGAGCGCGCCGTGGTGGGCGAGCTCGCGGCGGATCCGGGCGCATCGGGCGTGATCGGCTTGGCAGCCTGTGCTGCGACCTGCCCTGATACCGGTGGCCGCACGAGCTGCTGGGTGACGCCGTCGTTCATGTCAGGCTCCGAGCACCCGGACGAGATCGTCCGACCAGGCCGCCATCGAGGACGGGCCGCCATAGGCCCAGATGCCGACCGCGGCCTCGTGCACCTGCCCTGACTGCACGAACGGCAGGTTCTCCCACAAGGGGTTACCGGCCATCGAGGTCTCGACCGGGTCGTCCTCGCCGTCGTTGCCCCAGTACAGGAACTGGGTGTCATCGGGGAGCTGGGTCAAGCCCTCGAGGTCGAGATAGGACAGGCCGTAGCCGTCGTCGCCCGGGTCCTCCCAGGCGCTGGCCAGGCCCATCTCGAGGGCGACTGCCTGCACGCTCGAGCGGGGACCGTGCATGCGGATGCTCAGGGTGGAACCCTCGGCGTAGGGGGATGTGAGCACGACTGGGGTGCCGGCCAGGCCCGCCGCCTCGATCGCGGCGGTGTTCTCAGCGATGGTGGCGTCGAAGTCGGCGAGCGCCTGCTCGGCCTCGGCGTCCTTGCCCAGCAGGGAGGCGACTGTCTCCAACGAGGACCGCATCGTGCCGAGTGGGTCGGCGCCGTCGGCGCTCTGCAGCAGCACGACGGGTGCGATGCGGCTGATCTGCTCCATCGCGTCTTCTGGGATCGAGGTGGGACTGCCGATGATCAGGTCCGGTTCGAGCTCGGCGATCGCCTCGATGCTCGGCTCACGCCGGGTGCCGACGTCGCGGGGTTCGGTGCGCAGTGGCTCGGCGTTGCCGACCCAGCTCGTGTAGCCCTCGACATCGGACAGGCCGACGAGGTCGACCCCCAGCGTCGTGACCATCTCCGCCTGGTTCCACTCGAGCGCCACCACATCCTCGGCGGGCGCCTCGAGGGTGACCTCCTCACCATTGGCGTCGGTGACGGTGATGGGACCGGCAGCGGGGTCGGCCGCGGCGTCAGTCTCGCCGCCGGCGGTCTCGTCGGCGTCTGCCGCCGGGTCGGTGGTGCCGCACGCGGCGAGGGCAGTCGCGGCCAGGAGGGCGGTCGCGATCAGGGCAGGGGTTCGTCTCATGGGTCCTTCCTCGGGTGGAGGGTCGCGGGTCAGGCGGGGCGTACTGCCCCGGCCGACCCGGCCGGGCGCCGCAGCAGCTGCCGCGGCACGTCCACGTGGGGCACGCCGGAGGTGGCGCGCTCGACCACGATGTCGATCTCGAAGACCTCGGTGAGGAGGCCGCCGTCGAGTGCTTCAGTGGGCGGCCCGTCCGCCACGACGCTGCCCTGGCTGAGAACCACGACCCGGTCGGCAAGTGCGGCGGCCTGATTGAGGTCGTGGAGCACCGCCCCGACGGCGATGCCGTGGTCGTCGGCGAGCTCGCGGATGAGTTCGAGCACCTCCACCTGGTAGCGCAGGTCGAGGTGATTGGTGGGTTCGTCGAGCAACAGGACGTCGGTGTGCTGGGCGAGGGCGCTGGCGATCCACACGCGCTGCAGCTGACCGCCGGAGAGTTCGTCGATCATGTCGTTCGACCGGTCGGTCAGGCGGGTGAGCTCGAGGGCGTGCTCGATCCGGGCGCCGCCGTCCGGATCGCTGCCGCGCCACCGCGATCGGTGCGGGTGACGCCCGAACTCGACGGCGTCGCGCACGGTGATTCCCACGGGGGTGGGCCGGCTCTGGGCGAGCATCGCGATCTCCCGCGCGAACTCCCGGGCGGAGAGGGCGCGCGCGTCACGACCGTCGCGCAGCGTCACCGCCCCGGTGCGCATGTGCTGCAGGCGAGCGATGCCGCGCAGGAAGGTTGACTTCCCGGACCCGTTGGGGCCGACCAGGGCGGTGACCTGACCGGAGGTGAGCGTGAGCTGTGCGTCGCTGACGACGTCGCCGGCACCGTAGGTGATCGACACCTGCTCGGCACGCAGCCAAGGGTTCGCACTCGCGCTCATCGGGCTCTCCATGGAAGTAAGGTTCCACTTACCTAACCAAGGCTACCCTCACTCAGCACGAACGTCTCACTGGGCGAGACGCCACGTACGCCGAGTGGGGTGAGCGACCGTGGGTGAAGGCGGGCGGTGACGCGATGGCGTCAGGGCTGCCGGCTCTCCCACCACGCGAGCAGCTCCGCCCGCGCCTCGTCCTCGCCGAGCGGCCCGCGCTCCATCCGCAGCGCCAGCAGGTGCTGATACGCAGCACCCACCTCGCGCCCGGGACCGATGCCGAGAATCCCCATGATCGCGTTCCCGTCCAGATCCGGCCGGATGCTCTGAAGCTCCTCCTCCTCGGCAAGTTCAGCGATCCGGTTCTCCAGATCGTCGTAGGCGTGCGAGAGCCGCGCCGCCTTGCGCTTGTTCCGGGTGGTGCAGTCCGCCCGGGTGAGCCGGTGCAGCCGCTCCAGCTGGTCGCCGGCATCGGTGACATAGCGCCGCACCGCGGAGTCAGTCCAGGCGGCGTCTCCGTAGCCATGGAATCGCAGATGCAACGCCACCAGCTTCGAGACGGCCTGAGTCGTGGCCTTGTCGAAGCGCAACGCCTTCATCCGCTTGGTCGTCATCTTGGCGCCGACGATCTCGTGGTGATGGAAGCTCACGCCTCCACGAGGTTCCAGGCGGCGGGTCGCGGGCTTGCCGACGTCGTGCATGATCGCCGCCAGCCTCAACACCAGATCCGGGCCCGGGACCGGGCCCTCGGGCCCTGTCTCGAGGTCTATCGCCTGGTCCAGCACGGTCAGCGTGTGCTCGTAGACGTCCTTGTGCCGGTGGTGCTCATCGATGGTCAGCTGCAGGGCAGGTAACTCGGGGAGCACATGGTCGGCCAATCCGGTGTAGACCATCAGTTCCAGGCCGCGCCTCGGGGCCGGGGCGAGGAGCAGCTTGACGAGTTCGGCCTGCACCCGTTCGGCCGAGACGATCTCGAGACGGGCCGCCATCGCCGTCATCGCTGCCAGCACGCCGGGGTGGACGTCCACACCCAGCTGGGCGGCGAAGCGCACTGCGCGCATCATCCGCAGGGGGTCGTCGTCAAAGGACTGCTCCGGCGCGGCGGGAGTGCGCAGGATCCGGTCGGCCAGGTCCGACAATCCGCCGAACGGGTCCACGAACACCAGGTCCGGCAGGCGCAGCGCCATCGCGTTCACGGTGAAGTCACGGCGCGAGAGGTCGCCGTCCAGGGTGTCGCCGTAGACGACTTCCGGCTTGCGGGAGGTGGAGTCGTAGGCCTCGGTGCGGTACGTCGTCACCTCCACGACGACGTCGCCTCGCCTGGCGCCGATCGTCCCGAACTCCTTGCCCATGTCCCAGTGCGCATCGCCCCACCGGGCCAGAATCCGCTCGGTCTCGTCCGGGTGGGCGCTGGTGGCGAAGTCCAGATCGACGCTCGCCTTGCCGAGGAAGGCGTCACGGACGGGGCCACCCACGAGCGCAAGCTCATGCCCGGCATCGGCGAAGACGCGACCGAGTTCGATCGCCTGCGGTGCGTACTCGGCGATCACACTCAGCGCGGTGCGCAGCAGCTCAACGGGTTCGACTGGACGGTCAGTGGTCGGCACAGCCGTCCAGCCTGCCATGTTTCCTACTGTCAGTCTCCTTCGAATCCCCTTGTCGCCACCGAACCTCGCCTCCACGTGCACCGAGCTTGCGCGCCACGCCTACCGAATCCGGTGGATTCCGTGCGCGTCAGAGACGGTGTGCAAGACCGGTCAGCACGGCCTGGCATGACGCGTGCACGCGTGGGCTTGATTACAGTGTTGTTATGTCCGCCGCGATCCCGACCCCAGGGCCGCGGGTGCCCAGGCCCCCGCAGCCGGTGCGCTGGCGGCGCCCGCACGCCTCCGGGCTGCCCATCGTCGACGAGACGTCGGCCGGCGGTCTGGTGGTGTCAGTGCAAGGCGGACGGGCGTACACGGCCATCATTGCCCGCCGCAACCGTGCGGGCCGGCTCGAGTGGTGCCTGCCGAAGGGACATCTTGAAGGCCGGGAGACCGCGGAGGAGGCCGCCGTCCGGGAGATCGCGGAAGAGACCGGGATCGAAGGGCAGGTACTGCGTCACCTTGCCACGATCGATTACTGGTTCGCCGGGAACGACCGCCGGGTGCACAAGGTGGTCCATCACTATCTCCTGGAGGCTCTGGGGGGCGAGCTGACCATCGAGAACGACCCGGATCACGAGGCCGAGGACGTCGCGTGGGTGGGTCTGGCCGAGGTCGCCTCCCGGCTGGCGTACCCGAACGAGCGGCGCGTGGTCGCCACGGCACGCGCCATCCTCGAGGGTCGCGCGTGACGGGCCGCCGGTGACCGGGGCCGGTACCGAGAGGCCGATGAACGAGTGCAACGGGCGCATGGGCAGGATGCGCGTCAGCACTCTCGTGCGTGTGTGCACGCTGGCGTTGCTGCTGACTGTTGCCGGATCGGGCCTGCTGTTCCCACCCACGCCCGCAGCAGCCGAGCCGGTTCCCGGGGAGGTCACCCTCGAGCTGACCGATATCTCTCCAGCCGTGACACGCCCCGGCGATGACATCGCGATCACCGGCACTCTCAGCAACGGCACCGACGAGGCCCTCACCGCTCCACGCATCCAGCTCGTGCTCCAGCTGCACGTGCCCGCCACCCGGTCGGCCCTCGACTCGTGGCTGACCAGCGCGAGCTCGTTCAACGCCGAGGTCTTCGCCGTCGAGTACCTCCCCGACGACGTCCCTTCCGGTGCGAGCGTGCCCTTCCGCATCGAGATACCCGCCGACCACAGCCCGTTCGGCTCGGGGTCAACCTGGGGGCCGCGTGGGATCGAGGTGCGTGCCGTCTCCGCCGGGCAGGTCGTGGCCGGTGAGCGCTCGGCGCTGCTGTGGTACCCGGACGAACCACAGGTCGGTGCACCAACCGAGATCTCGGTGATCGCACCGCTGACACCGACGACGCAGGAGTGGCGTGCAGCCGTGGAAGCGGGTGTACCGGTGCTCGAGGAGTCCGCTCCACGCCTGGCTTCGGTGCTGTCGCAGATGCCCGACGACGTCGCCTGGGCTCTGGATTCCGCCCTGCTGGAGTCGGTGCCCTCCGACCTCCCGGTCACGGATGCGGGCGAGGATGCGACTGCCCCGGAGGAGGGAACGAGCACCGGGACCGCAGACCCGTCCGACGCAGCTGAGTCGGCTGATCCGCCAGGCGAGGATCCGCAGACGGGATCCGCCGATGACGCAGGCGGCACACAGAGCCCGGCCGGCACCGACGATGACCCGAACACTGACGGCGCGACAGATGCTGGCACCACTCCCGGTAGCACGGACAGCACAAACAGCACAGGCACAGGCACAGGCGCCGGCACAGGGGACGCAGCCTCGCTCGGCGACTCCGATCCTGCAACGGTGCTCGACCAGCTGGTGAGCGGAGCGGCGGAGCGGGACGTGATCGCGCTGGGCTATGCGGATGCCGATCAGTCGGTGCTCGACACCTCGGACGGGCTCGATCTGCTGCGCGCAGGCGACGACCGTGCGCAGTCCCTGTTCGCCGAGCACGGTGTGATCGCGTTGGATGACGTGACCTGGCCGGCGAGCGCAGACCAGTCCTCGCTCGCGGCTCTGGCCGCAGTCGACACCCGCGCGGCGGTGCTGCCCGCTGCAGCTGTGCCCACCAGCGAGACCATCGGTTACACCCCCTCCGGTCGTACTCGGATCGAGACGACGGCCGGTTCTGTCGAGGGTCTGCTGTGGGACGAGGGCCTCTCGGCGGTGCTGAGCGCGCAGGCGAGCTCCCTGCAGATCCGGCAGGTGATGCTGGCGCAGTCGGCGGTGATCGCACGGGAACGGCCCGCCGACGCCCGCGGTCTGCTCGTCGCGCTGGAGCGGGATCTTGGCAGCGAGGCCGCCCAGCTGGATGCCCTGACCGCGACACTCGAGGCATTCGACCAGGCCCCGTGGGTCGAATCGGCGAACCTTCGCAGCCTGCTCGGACGCACCGATACCGGTGAGGCGCGCGAACCGCTGCCCGAGCGCCCGGCAGGAGGCTCCCACCTGCGCACCGACACCGTCGCCGACCTGAATTCGGCCTGGTCCCAAGTCACTGCCTTCTCCCAGGTGACCGAGGAGCCCGCGGCCTTCCGCGATGACCTCGCCCCGCAAATTCTGACGGGCCTGTCTGCCGCGTTCACCCGCGATCCGTCCACCCGAAGCACGGTGGTTTCCACGGCCCTCGAGGGGGCGGCCGCGCTCAGCGCGCAGATCCGGGTCGGGCCGGGCAGCGAAGTGCTGCTCATCGCCGCCTCGGGTGAGCTCCCGATCACCATCGAGAGCGACCTGGCCGTGGCGGCCACGGTCGCGGTGCGGTTGGTTCCCGAGGATCCGCGCCTGCGTGCCGAGGAGACCGTCTTGGCTCACATCCCTCCGGGCGGGGCCACCACCGCACGACTGCCCGTGACCGCCGTCGCGAACGGGAATGTGAACGTCTCGGTCGTGATCCTCTCCGGTATCGATGGAGAGGTGCTCACCGAGGCCGACCCGTTCCGGGTGCGGGTCCGAGCGGACTGGGAGAACACCGGGACGGCGATCATCGCCGTGGTCCTCGCCCTCGCCCTGGCGTTCGGCATCGTCCGCACGATCCGCAAGGGGCAGCGTCGGTTCGAGCCCGCGCCACGGGGGCGCGGGACGCCGATGGAGTCGGGCGCCGCTGTTCCCGGCGATCGTGACGACGGGACGGCCGCAACCTCAACCAGCACGGCCAGGCCGGAGGCGAAGCGTGCGGACGACACGGATCCGCGCCCCTCGGGGGAGGACGGCTGATGGCGGGAAACTCGGGTCTGGCAGGCTCTGCCGCCGTCATGTTCTCCGGGACGTTGGTCTCCCGGATCCTCGGCGTCCTGCGCAATGCACTCATGGTGGCCGCAATCGGAGTGACAGGTAGCGGCGCAGCGAACGCGTTCTCGGTGGCGAACAAGCTGCCGAACATCATCTTCATGCTGCTCGCGGGCGGGATCCTCAACGCGGTGCTGGTGCCTCAGATCGTGCGTGCGATGCGCAACGCCGATGGCGGCACCGAGTACGTGAACCGGCTGCTCACGCTGGCCGCCACCGTGATGGGGCTGATCACCCTGGTGCTGACCGCCGCCGCGGGCGCCCTGGTGACGCTCTACGCCGCGGATCTACGCGACTCGCCCTGGATGCCGCTCGCGGTCGCGTTCGCCATGTGGTGCATCCCGCAGCTGTTCTTCTACGGGCTGTACACACTGCTAGGGCAGCTGCTGAACGCGCGCAGCAACTTCGGGCCCTACATGTGGGCGCCGGTACTCAACAACCTCATCTCGATCGCCGGCCTGGTCGCGTACCTCGTGGTCTACGGCACGTACCTCAGCGATCCCCCGAGTGCGACGGCGTGGGACGCCCAGCGCATCCTGCTCCTGGCAGGCCCGTGGACGATCGGCGTTGCCGCGCAGGCGCTGGTGCTGATCGTCCCCTTGTATCGCAGCGGGTTCCGCTACCGGCCGCGCTGGGGGCTGCGCAACACCGGGCTCCGTTCGGCCGGCCGCGTGGCGCTGTGGGCATTCGCCGCTCTCGCCGTCGGACAGGTCGGATACCTGGCGATCTCCAATCTCGCCGCCGCGGCCGGGACCCGGGGGGAGTTGTTGCCGGACCCGGCAAGCGTGGCCGGGAACGCCGCCTATGACAATGCGTTCCTGATCTTCATGCTGCCGCAGTCGCTGATCACCGTTTCGCTGGTGACGGCGATGTTCACGCGCCTGAGCGAGCACGCCGCCGCGGGCCGTGCTTTCCGGGTTCGTGACGACCTCTCCCGCGGGCTTCGCACACTTGCCGTGTTCACGATCTTCGCGGCGGCAGCGTTCATGGTGCTGGCGATCCCGCTGACGCAGGTGGTCACCTTCGACCAGGCCACCTTCGCCTCCTACCGTGCCGTCGGGCACGTGCTGGTCGCGATGCTCATCGGGCTTCCGGCCATCGCGATCTGGACGATGGCCCAGCGCGTGTACTTCGCTTACGAGGACGCGAAGTCACTGTTCGTGATCCAGGTCCCGATGGCGGGACTGCAGATCGTGGGCAGCGTGGTGAGCTTCCTGCTGCTGGATGTGCAGTGGTGGGTCGTGGGCGCTGGTGCGGCCACGGCACTGTCGAACATGTTCGGTGCGCTCGTGGCCTACCTGGCATTGCGCCGCAAACTGCCCAACCTTGACGGCGCACGGGTGCTGCGTACGCACGTGCGGGTGGTGCTGGCTGCAGTCCCGACGGCGCTACTCGGGTGGGGCGTGCTGCACCTGTGGGGAGTGCAGACGTCCTTCGTCGGAGCGGTCCTGCGGGTCCTCGTCCTCGGCGGAGGAATGGGCCTGCTGTACCTGGTTCTGCTCAAGCGGTTCCGGGTGGACGAGCTGGATCAGTTGACCGCCCGGATAGCGGCCATGCTAGCGCCGTTGACCCGCCGGCTGGAGCCGTTGACATCGAGGCTCACGGTGCCAGGTCCGTTGCGTACCATATGGTTCACGATCGTTGGTGAGAACACGGGGATGGGAGGGACGCCAGTGGCCCAGGGCACGACCACGTCCCTCGAGCCGGGGATCACCCTTGCGGACCGGTATGTGCTCGAGGCCGCCTCCGCCACGGACCTTCCCGGCGCTTCCGCGTGGTCCGGCCAGGACGAGATCCTGCAACGCCCAGTGCAGGTCACCACGCTGCAGGGGCAGCACCGGGACGAGGCGCTGGACGCCGCACGACGGGCGGCCCTGATCTCCGACCCCCGTCTGCGCCGGATTGTCCGCGTCGGTACCCACGACGACGTCGCGTTCGTGGTCTCGGAACCGCCCGCGGGAACGTCACTGGCCGGCCTCGTCTCGGGTGGTCGGCTTCCGGCGGCACAGGCCCGCACCCTGGTGGGCGAGGCAGCGACGGCGATCGAACTCTCCCGTAAGCGCGGCGTCCACCACCTCTACCTGCGCCCTTCAGCGCTGGAGGTGGCTGCAGACGGTTCGGTGCAGCTGGGCGGACTCGCCGTCGATGCGGCTCAGGCAGGCATGACCCCGGTGGATCCACAACGATCGGCACGCACCGATGCGGTGGACCTTGTGGCGTTGCTGTACACGGCCCTGACCGGTCATTGGCCGGGTGCCCCGGAGCGTTCCGGGGGCCTGCCCACGGCTCCGCGCATCGATGGGGCCCCTGTTCCCCCAGGCGAGCTGGCGGATGGGGTTCCGCACGATCTCGACACCCTGTGTGCGGTGACATTCGGCCCCCACGAGGATGGTCCGTACACAGCAGGTGAGCTCGTGCGCGAACTGGAACCTTGGGATGCACCCGGGGCCGTCACCGCGATCACCGACCGCGGCGAAGCCCCCCGGGCAGTCGGTGCGACCGATTCCGCCACCGTCGCCTCAGCGACCGTGACGGCGCCTCCTGATTCCCTGGCACGCAGTGCAGACGGCTCCGGGCCGGTGGACGACGCCGCGGGTCCTGAGGGCACCGCTGGCACCGAGGGCACGGAGAGCACGGAGAGCACAGGAAGCACTGAGCACACCGCCCGGACGCACCGGGATCCGAGCACGTGGGCACCTCACCCGCTTCCGGACGATCCACAGCCGGTCGCCTTCTCCGAGGTTCTCGACGGCGCAGCTCCCGAGGTTCCGCCCGGCTACCACGCCCGGCATGCCGGTGACGTCGTGCCGGGACAGCCCCGGGTGACACGGGCACCAGCCCCACATTCGCCCGTTCAGGCGCCGGCGGCCTCGGCTGGGTCCGCGCTCTCGGATGGAACGTCGTCGCCGGCTCAGGTCGGCGGTGATGAACCTCCGTCCCGGCCCACGACCACGGCTGGTGCCGGTGAATCTGGACATGAGCTACGCCGTCCAGTGCCTCCTGTGCTCGGTTGGGACACCCCCGGACAGCAGGCCGCGCCAACTCACCCGACCGTGACGACCCCGACGGTCCAGAGTGTCCTGGGAGGGTGGTTGCGCGCCGCGGGGAGTGCCGTGCGAGGGCGGTTCATGCGCGAGACGGAAGACGAGGACGGTGTCCGCGAGCGGTTCAACCCCACCCCGATCGTCATCTTCGTGATGGTCACCGTGGTCGTGGTCGCCACGATCCTCGCCATCGGGTCGCTGCGCGAGGCGTCGACGTCTTTCAACCCTGACGACCACACGCGCGAGCCGATCACACCCACCACCGCTGCGCCGTCGGAGGAGCCCACGGGAGAACCCAGTGAGGAACCGAGCCCGGAACCGACCCCTTCAGCGTCGGCCGCACCGATCGAGATCGCCGACGTGCGCTCGCTCGACCCGTCCACAGGCGTGGGCGACAACGAGGACCTGGCGCGCTACGCCGTCGACGGGGACCCCGAGAGCTCATGGCAGTCGCTGCGCTACGACAACCCCAGCTACGGGATCAAGGAAGGCCTGGGCTTCGCCGTCGTGCTCGAGGCCACGTCGACGGTGACATCGGTGACCGTGGACGTCCAGGGCGCCGGTGGTGTGCTGCAGATCCGCAACACCTCGCCGGACGATCCCGGCGGTGGCGAGGTGCTCGCCGAGGGTGAGATGGGGCCCGAGATGACCTACACGCTCTCCGAACCGACCGACCTGGACGCGGTGGTGCTGTGGTTCCCGGAGCTGCCGGTGGCCGAGTCGGATGGGCGCAACCGGATTGAGCTGGCCGAGATCACGGTGAACTGACACCGAACACCGGGTGAATCGTTGAGTCATCCGGGTGGGACGGACCGCCTGGCAGAGGCGGGAACATCCGCCGATCAGGCATGGTTGTGTCAGGCAGTGCCCCCACCAGAAGGAACTTCATGAGCGACGAGAACCGCAGCGACGTCCACGACGTCATCATCATCGGCTCCGGCCCCTCCGGCTACACCGCAGCCGTCTACGCAGCACGCGCAGGCCTCACTCCGATCGTCTTCGCCGGTGCGATCACTGCCGGCGGCGCACTGATGAACACCACTGAGGTCGAGAACTTCCCCGGTTTCCCGGACGCGGTGATGGGCCCGGACCTCATGGAGAAGATGCGTGAGCAGGCGGAACGGTTCGGTGCTGACATCCGTTACGAGGACGTCGCCTCCGTCCAGCTCGAGGGTGCGGTCAAGACGATCGTCACCGACGATGACGACGTCTTGCAGGCTCGCACCGTCATCCTCGCGACAGGATCGGCCTACAAGGAACTGGGGATCCCCGAGGAGAAGCAGTTCTCGGGCAGGGGCGTGAGCTGGTGCGCCACATGTGATGGCTTCTTCTTCCGTGACCAGGACATCATCGTGGTCGGTGGTGGCGACTCCGCGATGGAGGAGGCGCTCTTCCTCACCCGGTTCGGGCGGACCGTGACGGTGGTTCACCGCCGGGACGAGCTGCGCGCCTCGAAGATCATGGCCGACCGGGCCCTGGCCGATGAGAAGATCACGTTCGCGTGGAACAGCGAGGTCGCCGCGATTCACGGCGACCAGAAGGTCACTGGTGTGACGCTGCGCGACACGGTGACGGGTGAGACGCGTGAGGTGGGTGCCTCGGCGGTGTTCGTGGCGATCGGCCACCTCCCTCGCACCGAACTCGTCGCCGGCCAGGTCAGGCTCAACGAGGAGGGGTACATCGACGTCGAGCACCCGAGCACCCGGACGAATCTGCCGGGGGTCTTCGCGGCCGGTGACGTCGTGGACCACCACTACCGGCAGGCGATCACCGCCGCCGGAACCGGGTGTGCGGCGGCTCTGGACGCCGAGCGCTACCTGGCCGCCCTCGACGCGGCCCCTGCGGCCCCAGAGGCCGCCGATGCGGCCGCCACGTTGCTGACCTGACCTGCCCTAGATCCAAGGAGAGACCATGGCAGCTATCCAGACCACCACCGATGCCGCCTTCAGCACCGATGTACTCGGCTCCGACAAGCCGGTCCTCGTGGACTTCTGGGCGGACTGGTGCGGTCCGTGCCGGCAGTTCGCACCGATCCTGGAAGAGATCGCGACGGAGAACGCCGGGAAGATCTCGGTGTACAAGCTCGACGTGGACACCAACCCGCAGACGACCGCCGCGTACAACGTCGTGTCCATCCCGACGATCAACGTCTACTCCGGCGGGGAGCTGGTGAAGTCCATCGTGGGCTCCCGTCCGAAGAAGGCATTCCTAGCCGAGATCGAGGACTACCTCAGGTGAGGTGAGTCAGGCGTCACAGGTGACTGTGCCCGGTGCCCCGATTCATGGGACACCGGGCACAGTCGTCTCCTGCGACCGACATTTCTTGACCTTCGACACCGACGGTAGCGCTGCAGCCCATGCCCGTTTGAACGGTCGTACAGCCCCTGCTGCGACGCGCGTCACCCTCGTCGGGCCCGGAGATCGTGGGAGACTCATCAGATGTGCCCGAGCGGCGGGTACCCGAGGAATGGAGGTCCGATGAACGTCTCGCCCCAGCATTCCCCCGAGCCCGCCGCCGCTGCAGACATCCCCGCGTCCGCCCCGGGTACGCGCCTGGACCCCTGGTTGAGTCACTACGCCGAACGCACCTACGGGATGAAGGCCTCCGAGATCAGGGCACTCTTCGCCGTCGCGAACCGTCCTGAAGTGGTCTCGCTCGCCGGTGGCATGCCTTTCCTGGCGGGCCTGCCGCTGGAGACCATCAGCGAGGTAACCGCGAAGCTGCTTTCCGAACGGGGCGCCGTCGCGTTGCAGTATGGCTCCGGCCAGGGCGAGGAGTCCTTCCGGGAACAGATCCTGGAAGTCATGCGTGAGGAGCACATCCGCGCCCACGCCGATGACGTCATCGTCACGACCGGCTCACAGCAGGCGCTGGATCTGGTCACGCGCATCTTCGTCGATCCGGGCGATGTGGTCGTCGCTGAGGCGCCGAGCTATGTGGGTGCACTCGGGGTGTTCCGCTCGTATCAGGCCGACGTGGTCCACGTGCCGATGGACGCCAACGGCCTGGTGCCGGAGGCACTGGAGCACACCCTCAGTGAGCTCGCCGCCGAGGGCCGGACCGTCAAGCTGCTCTACACGGTGCCGAACTTCCACAACCCCGGCGGCGTCACGCTCAGCGCTGAACGACGGCCACAGATCGTGGAGATCGCGCAGCGTTACGGAGTGCTGATCCTGGAGGACAACCCGTACGGGCTGCTCGGCTTCGACTCCGATCCGCTTCCTGCCCTGCACACCTACGATCCCGACGGCGTCATCTACCTGGGCTCCTTCTCCAAGACGTTCGCTCCCGGCTACCGGGTGGGTTGGGCAGTGGCACCGCACGCAGTTCGCGAGCGGCTCGTCCTGGCTGCGGAGTCGGCCATTCTGTGCCCATCGATGATGAGCCAGATGTCGATCTCGACCTATTTGGCCACCTGCGACTGGCGCGGACAGGTCAAGGAGTTCCGTGAGGTCTATCGCGAGCGTCGCGACGCCATGGTGAGTGCCCTGGCCGAGTACCTCCCGATGGCCAGCTGGACGAACCCGGCTGGTGGGTTTTACACATGGGTCCGCCTGCCCGAGGGCCTCGACGCCCAGGACATGCTGCCCCGCGCCGTCACCGAACTCGTCGCCTACGTTCCGGGCACCGCCTTCTACGCTGACGATCAGGGCAAGCAGTTCATGCGCCTGTCGTACTGCTATCCGACGGCGGAGCGTATCCGGGAGGGTGTGCGTCGCCTTGCAGGAGTGGTCACCAGCGAGCTGGAGCTGGTGCAGATGTTCGGGACATCCGGCACGACCGGGGGTCGTGGCGTCCATGCTCCCGCTCCTGACCAGAACTGAGGAGATCTGCCGTGACTGACCACACCAGCCAGCCGCTCGAGGTTCTCGTGCTTGCCGGCGGGCTCTCCCACGAACGTGAGGTCTCGATCCGTTCCGGGCGTCGAGTGGCCGAGTCCTTGCGCGCGGCTGGGGCGGCGGCGACGCTCCGGGACCTGGACGCCGGACTGCTCGACTATCTGGACAGTGCCCGACCTGACGTCGTCTGGCCGCTGCTGCACGGCAGCACTGGTGAGGATGGTTCCGTCCGCGACCTCCTCTCATTGGCGGATGTCGCGTTCGTCGGTTCCGATTCCGCCGGCGCGCGGAGCACGTGGTTCAAGCCCGTCGCGAAGTCTTTGATGGAACGGGCCGGCGCCCGCACACCGGCCTCGGTCACGCTGCCCCAGAGCTTGTTTCGCCAGGTTGGGGCGACGGCGGTACTCGAGCGCGTCCTGGACCGCCTGCCTCTTCCGCTCGTGGTCAAGCCGGCTTCCGGGGGCTCCGCACTGGGCGTCACGGTCGTGACAGATCCCGCCCTGCTTCCGCAGGCGATGGTGCACTGCTTCTCCTACGGCGAGACCGCTCTGATTGAGCGTGCCGTGCACGGAACAGAGGTGGCAGTCTCGGTGGTCGACACCGGCGACGGCCCCCGGGCGCTTCCGGCGGTCGAGATCGTCACTGACGGTCCCTATGACTACGACGCCCGCTACAACGCCGGTCGCACTGAGTACTTCGCACCGGCACGATTGGCACCCGCGCAGCTCGATGCCGCCCACCGAATCGCGGTGCTCGCGCACGAGCAGTTAGGGCTGGCGCAGCTGTCCCGGACCGACCTGATTGTCGATGCCGACGGCACTGCCTGGTATCTGGAGTCGAACGTGGCACCGGGGATGACGGAGACGAGCCTGTTTCCCCAGGCGGTCCAGGCTGCCAACCTCTCCATGGACGCGCTCTACCACGATCTCGCCCTGGCGGGCGCTCGGCGCTGACGAGCGCGACCGTTGCGGGGTAGAGCCGGCTCGTTCCGTCACTCAGCCTCGGCCACTGACCCGTCTTCGCGGAGCACGCCCGGGTCGTTCGGGTCGAGTACACCGAGGATGCGGTTGAGATCCTGCACGCTCGCGAACTCGATGCTGACGTGACCCTTCCTTTGCCCGAGATTGACTTTGACCTTGGTGTCAAGGCGGTCCGAGAGGCGGGAGGCCAGCTCACCCAGAGCCGCCGAGTGCGCCCCTGCGCGGGGTCGACGACGCAACTCGGGCTGCAGCGGATCCTCACCCAGGGTGACGATCTCCTCGGTAGCCCTCACGCTCAGGCCCTCGGCGACAATCCGCTGAGCAAGTCGTTCCATCGCAGCGCCGTCAGGGAGTCCGAGCAGTGCACGAGCATGCCCAGCGCTGAGAACGCCCGCGGCCACCCGTCGTTGAACGAGGGCTGGCAGCTTGAGTAGACGGAGTGTGTTGCTGATCTGCGGTCGTGACCGCGCAATGCGAGTGGCGAGCTCGTCGTGTGTGCAGTCGAAGTCGTCGAGGAGCTGCTGATAGGCGGCTGCTTCCTCGAGCGGGTTGAGCTGGACGCGGTGGAGGTTCTCCAGGAGCGCGTCCCGGAGCATGTCGTCCTGCGCTGTGTCCCGGATGATCGCCGGCACCGTGGTCTGGCCGGCGATGCGTGAGGCACGCCAGCGCCGCTCACCCATGATGAGTTCATAGGTGGCGAACCCGTCAGCGTCAGCGCCGGACGGACGGACGACCACCGGCTGCAGGACGCCGACCTCGCGGATCGAGCTCGCCAGCTCGTTCAACTCATCGTCGTCGAATACTTGCCGCGGCTGAAGAGCATTCGGGGCGATTGCCTCGATCGGAACCTCAGCGAATCGGGCACCCGGGACGGCAACGAGTCCGTCGGGGTCCGCCGCTTCCCCATCGGGGGATACTGCTCCGGAGTCGAGCACAGGATCAGTCGGGCGGGGAGTCGATCCCGCCCCCGTGAGTCCATTCGCGTCCGGCTGCGTCGGTGCGTCCGGCGCAGCTTCGGTGCCCGCCAGAGCAGCTGCCGTGCCGCTCGGCGACGAGTTCGTGCCGGTGGCGCTCGTCGCAGGGGCTGGGGCGGTCGCCTGCTCCTCCAGTTCGGCAAGGAGGCGCTCGCTCGTGCTCAACGGCGCATCGTTGGGTACGGCCTTCTCGGCTGACGATGCCGTATCGGTGGCCTTGGCTCCGTCGGTCGTACCCTTCTCCTGCTCGGGGAAGAAGACGTCAACGGGACGCTGCCCGCCACCGGGGGTCCCGGTGGGGATGAGGGCACCCAGTCCGCGCCCCAGTCCGCGGCGTCGCTCCGTCATCCTTGGTCTCCTTCAGTCGTAACCCCGGCGCTGTGGTGTGAGCCGGCGTAGGCGTAGTCCTCGAGCGGCTGTAGCCCTCGCTGGGCGATCTCGCGTGCAGCTTCAAGATAGGCAAGAGCGCCCGTGGAACCGCCATCGTAGGTCAGAACCGTCTGACCATACGAGGGAGCTTCGGAGATCCGTACCGATCGCGGGATTGCGGTGCGTAGCGTCTGGTCTGGGAAGTGTTCGCGGACCTCTTCGGCAACCTGCTGAGCGAGATTTGTCCTGGCGTCGTACATGGTGAGCAGGATGGTGGAAACGTGCAGTGCCGGATTCAGGTGGGAGCGGATCAGATTGATGTTATTGAGCAGCTGGCTCAGGCCCTCCAGCGCGTAGTACTCACACTGGATGGGGATGATGACCTCGCGTGCCGTGACGAAGGCGTTGACGGTGAGCAGGCCGAGGCTGGGTGGGCAGTCGACGAAGACGTAGTCGATCCGCGGCTCGCCGCGCCGGGACCTGCCTTTGAGGTACGCAGCGAGCGCGTTGCGAAGGCGGTTCTCGCGAGCGACCAGGGAGACGAGCTCGATCTCGGCGCCGGACAGATCGATCGTCGCGGGTGCGCAGTAGAGCCCGGGGATGGCGTCAGACTCCTGAATCACCTCCTCCAACGGCATGTCGTTGATCAGCACGTCATAGGTGGAGGGGACGCCGGCATGGTGTTCGATACCGAGCGCCGTGGAGGCGTTTCCCTGCGGGTCATTGTCGATGACCAAGACCCGCAGGCCTGACTGGGCGAGCGCAGCGGCCAGATTGACCGAGGTAGTCGTCTTCCCTACGCCGCCCTTCTGGTTGGCGACCGTGAAGACGCGCGTCTGTAGCGGCGGTGGGAACTTCTGGCCGGTGAGTTCGATTCGACGTCGTGCGTCCTCCGCGAGCTGCGCAGCGAGGGGTGTCGTGTCGTCCATGACCGGGATCGCGTCGATGAGGGCGAGGCGATGCTCTTCATCTGGTGAGAGCGGCTTCGTCACATCGGCGAAGGGCCGCGATCCAGCGGCAACGTCGTCCTGATCCACGTTCGTGTTCCTCCGATGATGGGTGCTCTCCAAGAGTAGACGTCCCACCGGCTCCCGGCGGACGGCATGGGCGTCATGTCCACAACTCATCAGTCTGCGAGGAGATATCCACAGGTGCGCTGTGGACGCTGAGCGGTTGGGTGTGGACCGACACCGTGCACTGTGCATGGCATGGATGAACCTGTGGATAACTTCAGAGGTGCAGCCTCGTGTGGACGTCAATCGCCGCCTCCGCCCGCAGAACCGGTGGAATTGCACTAGTTCGTAGCGTTGAACGCCTCGCTGAGTTATCCACACGACTTGGACGTGATCCGTGGATAGCTTCGTCCCGTGCGTCATGCATGGCGTGGATGAGCCACGCACGCGCCTGTCGGTCAGGTGCTTCATCCACAGCGGAGTCCGGATCGCGCTGCGGTGTGTTTCACGTGGAACCGACCGGCGGAGAGGCATCCGACACCTAGAACCGGTCGTGCCCAGTCTTGTTCCACGTGAAACACCGTCAGGGAACGAGACGACTCCACGTGCGACCGCTACCTGCTCCGGACACAGTCTCGACTCGTCCTCCTGATGGACAAGGGAGGTCCGCACGGTGCATTCTCAGACAGCGATCCCCGTACCGCCACGACTTCGCCGCGTGACTAGCCGAGTACGTCCTCCACGCAGCGGAACGGTGCCTGGAAGCGCGACATGTCGCGTGGGCACCATGTATGCCTCAGCGGTAGCAGCCATCGCTTCATGTGAAGACCCCGGCCACCACGGCGGACACACGCCACCCCCGTGTGTGCTGCGGATACGCCTCATGTCCATGTTCCACGTGAAACACACCCCGTGTCGGTCCTTCCTAGACCGTCGGCCAGCAAGCGCGGGTTACACCCGAGACTCCGCATGGTGGACCGAGGAGGTTCGCGGTGGGGCATCAGTACATGACTCGCAGCAGCGCGCACAGACCACGGGTCACGGATGTCCATGCCGCGTCATTCTCTATCATCCGCCCCGGGCACTGAGCCGCGGCGCCGGACCCCAGAGCGTTCAGGCTCCTCCACGGGACGTTCCACGTGAAACACGTAGGTGCCTCGGCATGTCCCCACCCATGGACCACCAAGCAACCGCGAATGGCAGCGACATGCGCTCGAGCAGTTCGACGCACAGCGACTCCGCCACATGTCTCGTTCGGCGCGGACTGTCCGCGGGCCGAGGGCGAGCAGATCAATTGGACAGTGCATCACGCGCCGCTCGAGGTACAGCAATAGCCACGTCCACCGATGGGCTGGTCATGGCACGAGACACCGCGCGGCGGCCTCATCGTTGGCGGGAGCTGGCCGCGCACAATCCGCGCCAGTGAGCATCCCGAACGAACCGCGCCACGCAGGGACGGAATGTCGCCACCATGTCCTCTCACATCAATCCGGCAGATACCCACGCCGGCCCCCTGTTCCACGTGAAGCCTCTACCGCCCTCGTGGCGAGAGCGCCTTCAGCCAGGTGGTAGGCGACAATGTGTTCCACGCATTCCATCCATACACGCAGACGGCTACTATCACCGGCCCAGGCGATTCCAGCTGGTCCGCAACCGCCCAGTGGCTCGACATGGTGTCGATCCACGCTGATGTTCCACGTGAAACACCCCGCGTCCAGGCTCTCCCACGCCACGTCAGTCGCACCCGCCCATCCCAAGACGCCATTCGCCTCTGGTGTCGATGTCTGCCGCGCGTTGTCTCGAGGTCGCGAGTCATTCGGGCTCAACACCGTACCGACAAGCTCTCTCGCTGGTGAGCACGGAACAGGGTCCCGCTCCCGCCCTAGTCCACGATGTCGCGGATGCTTCGTGATCAGTTCCTCCCCATCGCTTCAGCCCCGGCGCTGAGGCGACGTCGTTCCACGTGAAACACCACAGGTGATGTCGCCCGCCAACAATGCCTGGTGCTAGAACCGTCCACGCTCCACGGCGCCTCCGACCCACGACCCGACCGTAGGGGCAGCGCACCCAGCACTTCCCTCCGTCTCGCGCAGCGTTAGGCTCACCAGTGTGTGCACCGCATCAGAGCGCATTGACCCCGCATGACCGTAGCGCCAACGTGGAGCTGCGCCCGTAGCGGGACGACGCGAGCGAAGCCAGCGCCGAGCACCACCCAGCAATCGCAATTCCGCTAGTCACGGTCTCGCACGCAGGAGTCCCACAGAGATCGAACCGCAAGACACAGTCCGGGAGCCATGGCTCAGGTCGATGTAGGTGCGGCTGCCATGGAACTGGCAACACGGGACCGGCATACATCATCGACCGCGCGCCAGAGACGCGGCGGAGACCAATGACAACCTTCCCTCATGCTCCACGTGAAACATCACCGCGTGAGGTGTCCTCCCACGGAGACACCCAAGAAGTCGTCGGCACCGAGGTGCCGCCTACCACCCGCAGCCCGGCGCATACGCCACGCTCCGAAACAGCCTCCGCGATACATACCGTCTAGTGACCACCGGGGGAGACCGCGAGCTGCACTCACCAGTCACCAGATCTTCACCGGCGCGGCCATGTCCACCCAGCTCGTCACGGCGCCGGTTCACACACACGACCCCTTCCGAACACGGCCACGGGCTCTACTTCCACCCCTCCTCTCGGTGACGTCGATCTACTTCAGCCCGTACATCAACTATCGCTTCCCATCAGTTCCCCATGGATAGCAACATGACACTCGGCAGCACTCGAACCGAGGTCGCCTAGGACGCTATCGTTCTGCGTTCCGGATCCCTACCATCCGAGCGGCGGTGCCGCGTGAACCCGGCACAGTCGCGATACGCCGCAACCCTGTACACGCCGAGGCCACCCCATTGTCCACGCGTGGCGGCATACCTACGCCTGATCGCATCGGTCGCCTTACCGACTACAACTGCACGGTGCCGCACCTACTCCACGACAGCGTCACCATCAACACCGATCTTTCAGCCGCCGCGCCCACGGACACAGACATCTGGCGATCCTGCAGCGAACACGCGGACACGCCGGACCCCGTTCTGAGCCGGGACCGGATCTGGCCGAACTGAGCCACCGAGGTCAGCGACCCGACCGCCCGAGCAGTTCCACGTGAAACATCACGATCTGGGCAACCTAGTGGTCCAGCGACAATCGTCCTCGCGCCACCGCGGGCGAGTGCTCCATACGCGCCCGGCACTGTACACGCCCCGCTCCGAGCTTGCCGCAGTTTCGACGACGAGCGCCGTCAGATTCGCCAAGATCTAGAACTCGCCTTCTCAACAGCGCACCCACCGCCACGCTGGAATCAGCGTCAAGGTACTTAGAACGTCCGTTCTAGGCGCGATGAACCTTCACGACCCTCGTGACCTCACCATCACCCAACAGATCGATCTGATGGACTGTCACCTGATCGCCGCCGAGGCGTGCCAGCACCCGCTCAGCCTGAGCGACTTCATCCTCTGCACGCCGACCCTTCTGCGCTAGTAGCACTCCTCCGGGCTCGACCAATGGCATCGTCATGCGGGCCAGCTTGTCTAGCGCCGCAACCGCACGGGCCGTCACTGCCGAGACCCTGAGCTTGCCGTGGAGCTCCTCAGCACGGCAGTGGTGAATCTCCACATTGTCGAGATCGAGCTCTTCCCGCACCTCCAGCAACCAACTGACCCGACGCTCCATCGGTTCAATGAGGTGCACTTCGAGCTCGGGACGCATCGCAGCCAGAACCACTCCCGGCAGACCCGCCCCGCTTCCGACGTCTGCTAGCGATCCCTCCTCCGGGAGGAAGCGTGCCACGACGGCCGAGTTCAAGACGTGACGAGTCCACAGCCGTGGCAACTCGCGCGGACCAATCAGCCCTCGCAGCTCACCCTGGTCCGCGAGCATCTCCGCGAAATGCGCTACCGCACCCCACGCCAGGCCCAGAACCTCCCTGCTGCGCGCATCGTCAACGGCAACCGGCCCCTGCTCCTGCGTCACCTGCGCCTCACGAACCGGCGCGGACCACAACGTGCCGGTTCGGCTCCACGCCTTCCGAATCGCTCACCAAGCCCGCACCTGCCACGACGTCGTGAACGATCTTGCGTTCGAACGGGTTCATCGCAGCAAGAGCCACATCCTGGCCATCAGCCTCGGCCTTCGCGATGGCTTCCTCCGCCAGGGAGGTCAGGACCGCCTTTCGCTCCTGACGGTACCCGGCCACATCGAGCATGAGCCGGCTGCGGTTGCCGGTCTTGGTCTGTACAGCGAGACGAGTGAGCTCCTGCAACGCTTCCAGCACCTCACCCTTCTTTCCCACAAGAGGCCGAAGGCCGTCCGAGTCTTCCTCGGCCACGATCGCCAGCGCCGGCCGATCGTGATCGACGTCGATGTCGATGTCTCCGTCCAGATCAGCGATATCGAGAAGCTCTTCCAGATAGTCGGCAGCAATCTCGCCCTCCTCTTCGAGGACAGACCGACCATCCGTTGTCACCGACGTCTCGTTCATCACTTCAGCCTCTCTCCCAGAGCCGCAACACGTCGGCTCACCGCTCAGTTCTCGTTGGGCTCCGGCGACGTTGTCCCGTCGCTGCTACCAGGTTTCCTCTTGGACCGCGGCGTATTCCGCTTCGGCTGATGGCGCTGGCCCCCGGCCTGCTCCCCCTCCGAGCTCTCGACCTCCGGCACCTCATGATCAGAGTCCTCGAGCGAACGGCCGCGTCGCTTCGCACGCTTCGCCTTGCGTTCCAGGTACTTCTTCTCGGCTTCAGATCCCGGCGCCGGAGAGTTCCGGATCACGAAGAACTGCTGCCCCATCGTCCACAGGTTCGAGGTGGACCAATAGATCAGCACACCGATCGGGAAGTTCACGCCGACGAAAATGAAGATCAGCGGGAAGATGTACATCAACATCCGCTGCTGGCGTGCCATCGGATTATCCAGCGCCGAGGCGGGCATGTTCTTCATCGTCAGCTGACGCTGAGTGAACAACGTCGTCGCACTCATCAACAGGATGAGGACGGCGGTCACCAGTCGCACCGACCACGTAGCTCCGTCGTCCATGAAAGTCGAGGACAGAGACGCCCCGAAAATCTCCGACCCTTCCGCCTGTTGTGCAAGCGCCTGAGTCAACGGCCCGATGCTGTCAGCACGCTCGTAGTTGCCCGTGGCGAGGGTCGACAGTGAAATCAGCACGCGGTAGAGCGAGAAGAAGATCGGCATCTGCGCCAGGATCGGCAGGCAGGAGGCAAACGGCGACGTCCCCGCCTCCCGGTAGATGGCCATCATCTCCTGCTGCATGGCCTGACGTGATGCCGGATCCGTCTTCCCCTTGTACTTCTTCTGCAGTTTCTGGATCTCTGGCTGCACAAGCTGCATACCGCGCGAAGCCTTGATCTGGCGCACGAACAACGGAATCAGCAGGATCCGGATCACGATCACGAGCGCCACGATCGAGAGCAGCCAGGTCCAGCCTCCGGCCGGGTCCATGCCGATGAAGGTGAGCACATCGTGCGCACGCACCATGATCCAGGCCACTGCGACCATGAGTGGCCACAGCACAGTGTCGAAGAAGTCCATGAACTCCGGGGTCTCTCCTGGTCAGATCCGCAGATGCGGGTGCTGGATGGGAACGTCTGAAGTCGAGGGTACGGCCTTGGCGCTCTCGGCACGAACCTCCGCCTGCTCGGGCGTGAGGGCGCGCCACCGCCCGTGCTCCGGTACCGGATCCACACCACCGTGACTCCACGGGTTGCACCGCACCAGGCGCCACGCGCTCAGCAGCACACCCTTCACCGGACCATGCCGACGTAACGCCCCGATGGCGTACGCCGAGCAGCTCGGGTAGTAGCGGCACGTCGGGGCGAACCACGGCGAGACGATGAGCTGATAGCCCCGCACCGCACCGACCAACACCGTGGTGAGCGGACGGCCGAGGCGCGATAACGCTGTCATCGCCCTGCCTCGCGACGCTTCGCTCGTGCCAAGGCATCGGACAGGTCATCCCGCAGACTAACGAATGCAGCACCCTGGGCCGCTGGAAGCGCACGTACCACGACACAACTGCCGTCGGGCAGCTCCCGCACCATCTCGCTCATCGCCGCACGCAACCGGCGCTTGACGTAGTTGCGCTCCACGGCTCCGCCAACGGCTTTGGACACGACAAAACCCACCCGAGCCGCATCGGCTCGGGTGGATCCTGAGGTGTAGTGCACGACCACCCGGCGGGAACTGCTGCGTGACCCGGCGCGGATAGTCGCGCCAAACTCGCTGGCCGCACGCATCCGGTGCCGCGCCGGAAGCACGGCAGCCCGTCTCAGGCAGTCAGTTCGGAGCGGCCCTTGCGACGGCGTGCCGCCACGATCGCACGCCCGGCACGGGTGCGCATACGCAGTCGGAAGCCGTGCACCTTGGCTCGGCGCCGGTTGTTCGGCTGGAAAGTCCGCTTGCTCACGGGAAGACTCCAAAGATGTCGGGAAGTGTGCAACCACCGCAGTGGCGCAAGACGCTGGTGAACCGCGAGCCGGGAATCCTCTTCCCGTGACCCGGCAAGACCCGGGCACCCCCAGGACCTACCTCGATCCACTCGACCGCACTACGGTACGCGAGCCTTGACATGGCGGTCAAAC